>CBDDEC010000002.1:0-1117667 GCA_965226785.1 Dehalococcoidia bacterium | reverse complement strand
CTCCGATCTCGTCCGCAAGTCGGAACACCTGCGCCGTGCCATTAATCGATCCGTGCTCAGTTTGACGTGACCAACGGAGCAGGACCCCGGACTGTGCGGCGATGTCACCGGGCGACTTCGAGGCATGGACCGCCGACGCTCGCCGGCGACCAGCTCTCGTGGGACGGCAAACCTCATGCGGCCCACCGATACTCATGATGCAAGCCTCCTAGCACCGGCTTGCTGACGACTCGCTGACTCGGCGTCCGCTGCACCGGCGAGCGTCCCTCCGGAGAGTCGAGCGACAATGCTCGATGCGGCCGCATCGCGTTGTAGTGCTGGACGTACTCACCAAGCACCCGCCGGAGATGTTGTTCGTTGACCGCGATGACATGGTCGAGACACTCGCGCCTGAGCGTGCCGATGACGCGCTCGGCGATGGCGTTGGCATTCGGCGCGTGCACCGGAGTCAGAATCGTCTCGATCCCGAGCCGTCGAGCGCGTGCTATGAAGTCTCCGCCATAGCTACGGTCGCGGTCTCGGATCAGGAACCCTGGCTGCTGACCCCAGGCGGTCGCCTCGATCATCTGCTGCCAGATCCAGGGCGCGATCGGGTGCTCCGTGACGTTCCAGTGCCGGATGCGGCGCCGGCCGTGGTCGATCACGACGAACACGGAGAGCGTGCGGAAGGCGAGGCGTCTGGACCGTGAACAGATCGGCGGCCCAGATGCTGGACGCGTGGTTGCGGAGAAACGTGCGCCACGACTGGCTCGGGGGCGCCGCAGCGCTTGCCGGCGGTAGCGACTCACGGTGCGAGCGCTCACCTCGAAGCCAAGGGCACGCAGCTCGCCGACGATGCGGACGGCGCCCCACCGCGGATGCTCAGTGGCGATGCGGACGATCAGCTGTCGCAGCTCTGCGGGAATCCGGGGTCGTCCGGAGCGGCGACGACTCTTCCAGCGCCAGTAGGCGCGCCAAGCAGAACGATGCCAGCGCACCACCGTGTCCGGCTCGACCATCACGAGCGTGCCTCGCCAGCCGGACCAACCACGTGCCAGTAGTGACCAGAGTCGGCGGTCGTGGCGACGGAGCCGCGGTCGACGACGGCCCGTGGGACGGCAAAACCTCATGCGGCCCACCGATACTCATGATGCAAGCCTCCTAGCACCGGCTTGCTGACGACTCGCTGACTCGGCGTCGCTGCACCGGCGAGCGTCCCTCCGGAGAGTCGAGCGACGATGATCGATGCGGCCGCATCGCGTTGTAGTGCTGGACGTACTCACCAAGCACCCGCCTCAGATGCCGTTCGCCTCATGCCCGCACCCCTCGAGGGGATCACCGTCCTCGACTTCACGCGTTATCAGAACGGTCCGCATGCGACCGTGATGCTCTCGGACATGGGCGCGTGCGTGATCAAGGTGGAGCGGCCGCACGAGGGGGACCCGGGCCGCTGGCTCGGCCGGCAGGAGGGCGCGTACATCGGCGCGTTCCCGGACGCCGTGCTCTACGCGCCCTAGCCGCTGCCGTCGCGCTCGCCTCGAGGCCATGCGCACGCTACCGTGCGCGCGATGAACGACGCCAGCGGACAGCCGGTGATCATCGAAGTCGCACTCAACGGCGGCAAGACGCGCGAGGCGCAGCCGCACGTGCCGCTGACGCCGGGCGAGGTGGCGCGCGACGGTATCGCCTGCCTCGACGCCGGCGCCACGATCGTCCACAACCACACCGGCGACCCGGTGGTCGGCGGCAGCGGGGCGCACGATCCGGCGCCGTACGAGGAGGCGTGGCGCGCGATCCTCGCCGAGCGGCCCAACGCGATCCTCTACCCGACGACGGCCGGCGGTGGCGCCCACACCAACGTCGAGGAACGCTACGGCCACGTGCACGCGTTGGCGGCGACCGGCGTGCTCGGGATGGGCCTCGTCGACCCGGGGACGAGAAACGTGGGTGGCCTCGACGCCAACGGTCTGCCGCGCGCGGTGAACCTCACATACCAGAACACCTTCGCCGACGCGCGCTACATGTTCGACGCCTGCCGCGACCTCGGCGTCGGCGTCAGCATCTCGATCTTCGAGCCGGGCTTCCTCCGCGTGGTGCTCGCCTACCACCGCGCCGGGGCGCTGCCGCCTGGCGTGATGGTCAAGCTCTACTTCGGCTCCGGCGAGTTCTCGTTCGGGCTGCCGCCGACGGTCCCGAGCCTCGAGGCCTACCTCGCAATGCTCGAGGGCACCGATCTTCCGTGGCTCGTGTCGGCGCACGGCGGTGGCGACGTGGTCGGCTGCGGTCTCGCGCGCGCAGCGTTCGAGCGCGGTGGACACGTCCAGGTCGGGCTCGAGCCCTTCGGTGGCCCGCGCACCCCGACCAACGTCGAGCTGATCGAGGAGGCCGTGACGGTCGCCTCCGAGGTCGGACGCCCGATCGCCAGCGCCGACGAGACCGCCGCGATCCTCGGGCTGCCGAACTACCCCGTCGCCCCGACGCGGCCGTGAGGCGCGGCGTCGGCAACGGTCGCGCGCGGCCAGCGGGGAGACGGCGGTGAAGCGCCAGGAGATCCTGCTCGGCGGCCCGTTCGAGGAACGCATCGGCTTCGCGCGCCGTGCGCGTCGGACCGTTCATCGCCGTCGGCGGCACAGCGCCGATTGGTGAGGATGGGGCCACGGTTGGTGTCGGCGACCCGGCGGCGCAGGCGCGACGCTGCTACGAGATCGTGAGCACCGCCCCTCGAGCGCGCCGGCGACGGCCTCGACGATGTCATCCGCACGCGTACGATGCTCACGCGCGTCCAGGACTACGCGGCGGTCGCCGAGGTGCGCAAGGCGGTTGCCCCGGCTCGCCGACGAGCATCACCTCCATGGCACAAAGCCGCGGCCTCCATCTCCTCGGTCCTTTTCAGGGAGGCGTCGGGTGACCCTGGATCATCCGGCTCTCGATCCAAGGGCAAGGTATTTGGCGATCTAGCAGGGCCCGGCTTCGCGGCGAGCCACCCTGATCGAGTGCGGCGGCTCGCGCTCTGGGACACCGTCCCGAAGATCGATGAGCTGCTGGCGGAGCCGGTGTTCGAGATGGGACGGCGGATGATCGAGGGGGATTGGACGACTTACTGGGAGGGCATGCTCAAGATGCTCGATCTACCTAGTGAGTACGCCGGTGTCAGGGCTGAGTCGATTAGCCAGGACAACTACCGGCGGATGTACGATAGCGGTGTCGGGGTGGATGTGACGCCGTTGCTGCGCTCGATCCGGTGCGAGGCGCTCGTCGTGGGCTACGCCAAAGGCAGGTACTCACCACCGAGCGCGGCCCGCGACGTTGCCGCAGACATTGAGGGTGCACGTCTCGTTCAGCTCGGCGGGTCGCCTTACGTACCCTGGTACACCGAGACGATCGATGACGTCCTCGAGGCCGTCCTTCCGTTCCTCGACGAAGGCGCATTGTCCGACCGGGCTGCACCCGGCTTCCAGACCATCCTCTTCACCGACCACGGCGGGTGCGAGGTGAAGCATACCGGCGATGGCATCATGGCCAGCGTCCCCTCGGCGGTGGCCGCAGTGACAGCGGCGCTGCAGATCCAGCGCGAGCTGGCGGGCGGCGAGGTGCGCGTGCGCGTAGGCTCAACGCCGGTGAACCGATCGCCGAGGACGATGACCTGTTCGGCCTCTCGGTGATCAAGGCGGCGCGCGTCGCCGACCGAGCCGAGCCGGGGCAGGTGCTGGTCAGCCGGGTGGTCATGGACCTCTGCGAAGGCAAGACGTTCCAGTTCTCCTCGCTCGGTGAGGTGAGCCTGAAGGGCTTCGACCAGCCGGTCGAGCTGTTCGAGATCGTGTCGGGGCGTTAGTCGAAGTTGGCGTGCGCAGTCATCGCGCCGTAACGCTTGTGCAGCTGCTCGGTGACGCGTTCCGAGAGCGGCGGTAGTTCGAGCGTCGCGACGTTCATTTCAACCTCTGCGGCGCTCTGCGCACCCATGATCAGACTCGAGGTCCCAGAAGCGGCTAGCGCGAACCGCGTCGCGACCTGTGCCAGATGCTCGTACGGCGGCTCGATCGCGAGGCCTCGGAGCTGCTCGCTCGCTCGTAACACGTAGTCGAGCTTCTGCCGATCGTAGCGGGCCCGGTGGTCGGTCTCGGCGAATACGTGACCGGGCGCGTACGCCCCGGTCAGCAGGCCACTCTCGAGGGCGGTCCGGGACGATCACCCCAACGTCGCGCGCTGCCGCCTCCTCGACTGCTCGGAGGTTCTGCTGGCGGAGGATGCTGTAAATCACCTGGATCACATCGACGTGGCCGGTGGAGATGTAGGCGCTGCACAGCGCCTGCGTCTCCTCGGTCACGTTCGGACCCCTGATCGACGCCCCGATCGCGCGGATCTTGCCCTGTTCCTTGAGTCGCAGCAGCGCCTCCAGCGATGCCTCGATCAGCTCGGGCTCCTCCGCGGGATAGTGCAGGAAGTAGAGGTCGAGATAGTCCGTGCCCAGCTCACGCAGCGAGGCTTCGACATCCGTGACGATTTGGTCGATGTTCGCCGCGGTGCTGCCACCTACTGTCTTCGACGAGATCACCAGGCGGCCACGATTCCCCGATTGCCGCAAGTACTGGCCGATGAAGGTCTCAGCGCGGTTGTAGACGCGCGCCGTATCGATCAGGTTGCCACCGGCCGAGACGTACGCGTCCAGTACGGAGAACGCCTGAGATGCCGACATCTCGCCGTAACTGTTCGACGGCCCGGCGCCGGCGAGCGGCCAGGTGCCCAGGCCGAGCTCGCTCACGGCAAACCCGGTTCGACCCAGGGTGCGTTTCTCGATCGTCACCGCCGGCTTCCTCCTGTCCTGGGCGCGCGAGCCGGTACGAGGCGTGCGCTGCTACCGCTCGGGCGGGTTCAGTCGACGCAGGCGCGCAGGCTGGCGGCGGCGTGATCAAAGTGATCATGCGTCACCATCGGGACGTCCGCCTCACCGCGGGAGTCGGTACAAGGAACCATGGCCAGTCATCCCGGTTCCTAAAGGGATCGATCACAGCGCGTGCTCCCTCGGGCGAGGTCCACGCGAACATGCAGCGCCCGTAGTAGGTCAGTGCCATCGCTCGCACTGTAGCAAACTCACGTTGCCGCCGGAATCCTGGTAGTGGGTCAGTTTGGAAAAGCCAAGGGGCCGGAGCTCCTCTTTAGGGGGCTTACATACGTAGGTTGACGGGCGAGGGCTAGTGGCGTTGACCGTCGATGGAACGCCTAGCGACGAGCAGAGCCGCGAGGTTTGCGCTGTCGATTTCGCAGTTCGCTACTTGCACTAGCTCTCCCGAGTCGAGGCCTACCTGATCAGCGATAGCGGCGACCAACGGGGGCTTGAGGTCTCCGCGCCCCCTAGGAATGACCGTACGCGCCACTACCTCACCACCGACGATGAACACGTATTTGTCGTGCTTCGCGCCTCCCCGGTTGCTCGCGCCCTTGGCTTCAAACTGCCGTCGGAGGTCGCGGTTCTTGATGACCGGCATCCCCTACCGCATCTCGTCTCGGAGATCTGCGTCGAGCACAGCGAGGTCGCGGCGCAGGCGCGGCGCCAGAGCGTCCCTGTGTCCGCGGAGTAGATCCCGATCCTCGAACAGCGTGCCCACGAGATCCTCGACTGCCGCCGCGCAGGTGCCGCCCAGACCGTAGCCTCCTACCAGACTATCGATGGCGAGCCACTCGCCATCGCCCAAGAACGTGAGGCCGATCCTGAAGTCGCAGTCGCGTAGCGGATCGCGGGAGGAAGCGGCCGAGCGAGTAACAAAGTTGTGCCAGTCAGCCCGCTCGCGTGAGGGCGTGTTGAAGTAGCCTGAGCGCTTGTCGTAGAGGAGAGCCGGGCTCGCATGCGGTGCGATGCGGATGTCGACTTCGCGACTAAGACTGCTACTCGCGACGGCGCCCGCGGCGTAGGGGGGCTGCGCTTCAGTGAGTGTGAACTGCTTAGTCGTCGGCGGCGTCGGGCTGCTTGGCGGCATCCACTATCTCCTTCACTTCTTCAGCATTCTCTCCAGCAATCGTGATCTGTACATCGAGCAGCTCCAGAAACTGCTGAGCAAGCTCGTGCGTCAGCGAGAAGCGGATGATAGGTCGTACGGGGATGGACTTGATCGTCTGAGCGTGCGCTACTCGCTCTTCAGGTGTGTCTCCGAGCAACCTAGGGGACGAGACATGGCCTACTGAGATGACGAACCCGCCGCCGTCTTGCAACGGCAACGCCGATATGAAGAACTGGTTCGCTGCTAGAACGGGGAGATCGTCTAAGCCGTCCCACCGCAAGTTCGAAGGTCACCTGGCCGCCTTGCGGCTCGTCTGTGGGTTCGTCGTTCACCACCCGGCCACCCCCCAGCGGCATCCACCAGTACACCTCCCGCTGCTTCTCGGGGTGCTACACGGGGGGTGCCCCCGTACGCGGGGAGTCCACGATATTGTAAGACTAGTCAACTCCTTTGTGAATGCCTCCTTGCGGCACGACCATGCCCCGGGCTGGTGTACACTGAGCGTATGCCTAAACGCTCAAGCAGACCCGACCCCGACGAGAACGAGATCGCCGCAGCTATTGTAGATGCCGCGACCAATGAGGACGGCAAGAACCCGGCCGCCGTGGAGCTAGGACGGCTCGGCGGCAGGAAGGGCGGTCCCGCCAGAGCGAAGAAGCTCACGGCGAAGCGACGCTCGGAGATCGCTAGAAAGGCAGCTCAGGCACGTTGGGCCGATCGAGCGGATTCGGCGTAGCCTCATCGGCCGCTGCCTCGGCTTCGTCCGCGTCGGGCACCAAGATCGCACCTTCGCCAGCCGCCGCCCGTAGGGCCGCTGCCCCGGCCTCCGATAGCTTCTTAGGGCGTCCCGGATACCACGCCGAGAGACCCCATGCCTTGTCCACCTTGACGACACGACCGCCGCGGTCCTCGTCGCGCTTGAGCGTCGTGTAGACGGTCGCGGCGAGGTCCTTCGAGCGGTGGGTCAGGCCACCGGCATCGAGCGCACAGGCGATCTCCGTCGCCGTCTGCACCTTCTTCTTCTTGCCAGGTACTTCGCCGCGTCGAGGGTGCTCAGGGCTGAAGAACGAATCTATAGCGACCTCGCCGTTCGACGGCACCGTGCCACCCGAGACACCCTCGGTCGCGACGATGGCCTCGATCGCTTCGATCGCGGTGCTCAGCTTCTCGCGTCGGGCCTTCAAGTCCGCAAGGACTGCGGTGTACTCAATGCCCCCCTGTTTCTGCGTTTGTCATGGTTCTCGAACCTTCGCCGATGCTATAATTGGACGGTGAGCACGCCGGACGCGTTGAACGCCCGGCGCAGGTGATGGCCCCGACGACGCTCACCTTCGCCGCCGGGGGCTCTGGACCCTCCTCATGGTGGGTTCCTCTCTCCCGGTCGGGGACTCACACCGCCCGCAGCAGTGATAACGAGTCCCGACCGGGCTTGCATCCACAGTGTAAAGCAAGCGACTCGCAACGGCCAACACCCAGGCCGCTGCTAGACGTGTTCGGTGTACGGGTAAAACTAAACGTTTTGTAGAGATTGCGGCTCTACACCTATTGACATTGCGTGAGCGGTCAAGCATAATAAGGCTATGAAACCGGCTCAGCAGCGACCGTCGTACCGCAATCGTCACCGCTCTCGTCGAGGGGAACTCGATTCGCGCGACGGCGCGCATGACCCGCACGTCTAAGAACACGGTGCACAAGCTGCTCGCGGACATCGGTCCGATCTGCGGCGCCCTCCACGACGAGCTGGTCCGAGACCTCAACATTCGCCGTGTGCAAGCAGACGAAATCTGGTCCTTCTGTCACGCGAAGGCGAAGAACGTCCCCGCCGAGCACGAGGGCCACTGGGGCTACGGCGACGTGTGGACGTGGACGGCGATCTGCCCGGACACGAAGCTCACCGTCTCGTGGCTCGTGGGGATGCGGGACACGGTGAGCGCGGTTTTCTTCATGGACGACGTAGCTGGGCGGCTCGCCAATCGAGTCCAGCTAACAACGGACGGACACAAGCCTTACCTCGTCGCGGTGGATGAAACGTTCGGCTCTGAGGGATCGACTACGCGATCCTCCAGAAGATCTACGGCTCCGAGCAGGGGCCGGACAGCCGATACTCTCCCGCCACCGTCGTCGGGGTAAGGAGCGATCCCGTATTCGGGAACCCTGACCCCAAGCACGTCTCTACTTCGATCGTCGAGCGCAGCAACCTAACGCTGCGGATGTCCGGCGGGTCGGCAATCAGGTCGAACTCGTCCATCGACAGTATTGTCGGATGCCCACCCGACACAGCGTTGATAGTCCCAGCCAGCACCTCGATGTGAGACCCGTTCACGAACTGAGTGTCAGTGAGGCGAGTGCGCGTCACCTGGGCGCTCAGGGGGGGCGCCAGGCCCGACGTACTCGCTCACGCAGGCGTAGCACCGCATCGCCTGCGCTTGGGTCGCGCCAACATGGGCGACTTGGTAGCGGTCACGGAACAGCGTCATCGCGATCGCAAGCATTGAAAGGCTCCGGGTCTTTCCCGTCCCCCGCCCACCCATGAGCACGGCGACGGGAATCTCGCCCGAATAGATGCGCCAGAACGCCTCCATCGGGTTGGTCATGCCGTCAACTACCGAACGCCACGCAACGAGGAAGCCAAGCTGACCGAAGAATGTGTAAAGCTGACGGGGTGAACGAGGAGCTCCAGTCGCACCGGGAACGTTGAAGAGGACGCGCTCGCCGACCGCGACTTGATCATGTCACCGGCTCGTCGAAGGAGGGTATGGGAGTCTCGTGGCGGACCGCGGCGATCGCCTCCCAAGCCGCGGTCGCCTCCTCGGCTGACAGGTCTGGGGATCTGCGCTCGGCCGAGGACCCGAGCTGTTGATCGACCCGGTCAGAGGTTCTAACGGCGAAGTCGACGAGCGCTCGGGCCGCGCCAAGTCGAACCTGCTCGGATCTCGCCTCGAGCAGTGACTCGAGGGTGTGCACTCCGAGCGAAGCCGCCGCCGCGATCTTCCCGAGCGAGCGATCCAGCAGCTCTAGGCGAGCACGCTCGATCCCCATTACGAAGTCCGGGTCGCTGAGCCGACGGCGGACCGTTCGCTCCGATACGCCGGCCTTCTGACCTGCCTCCGCCTGAGTGCTCCCCGCCGCAAGCGCAGCAGTAATCACAGTATTGGCACCGGAACGGCCACGGGCGGTCATCGGCGGCCCTCGCCACTCTTTTCCCCCGTGAGGCGGTCCCTGCCTACGCTGGCAAGTTGATACAGGAAGGCCGTGTCACCGTGGTCTTCCAAGATTGCCCTGGCCACCTGCGGCGCGGCACACCTCATGAGCCACTCGCGATTCGCCGGCGATCGCTCCTCACGCAGCATCGTCCGCAGCGAGGGTGCGGTGATGGCGCTCGCACACCCGATGCGCCCGTTCCGCGGCCACCACGCCTCGCGCGATCGCTTCGAGGAGTGGTTCGATGCGCTCGAGACGATCAACCGCGATCACGCCGACACCGAGGGCGGCCCCTTCGAGCAGCTCGCGCAGCGCATCGGCATCGGCGGCAGCGACGTGCACAGCGAGCAGGCCGTGGGCCGCGCGGTCACGGCCTTCGACGGGCCGGTGACGGGCATCGAGGACCTCGTCGATCAACTGCTCGCTCGCATCACGCGCCCGCGCGACCTGCGCCCGCGCCGCCTCGCGCCCGGCCCCTCGTCTAGCTACGAGTAGCAGAGCTAGATCACCCCGCGTTCGCGCAGCCCTTCGAGGTCCGCAGCGTCGAGGCCGAGCAGACGCCCATAGAGGTCCGCGTTGTGCTCGCCGAGTTCGGGTGTGGGCAGCCGCACGCGGCCGGGGCTGGCGGGCAGCTTCCACGGGACCGTCTGGTAGATCTGGTCGACGGTCAGGTCGTACGCCGTCTCCACCCGCACGTGCGCTGCGCGCAGCGCCGCGAAGTTCTCGTCGAGGAGGATCTGCAGCGGATCCATCACCGGCGAGGCGGCGACCCCGGCCGCCTGCAGCGCCCGCGTGGCCGCACCCGCGTCCCGCTCGCGGGTCCAGCCCGCGATCGCTTCGTCGAGCGCGTCCTGGTCCTCGAGTCGGCCCTCGAGGCTGGCGAACCGCTCCTCGGCCAGCTGCGGTGCCGCTTCACCCGCGACCGCGACCAGGGCGCTCCACGCCTCATCGTCCGGCGCAACGATCGCGATCCAGCGGTCCTCGCCGGCTGCGGGGTACACGCCGTGCGGCGCGACGCCCGGATAGCGGTTGCCCTGCGTCGAGGCGACCCGGCCATTCAGCAGGAAGTCGAGGATCGGCTCTGCGATGCGCTGCATCGCTGCCTCGCCCTGCGCGAGGTCGATGTGCTGCCCGCGGCCGCTGCGGTCGCGGTACTCGAGCGCGGCGCAGATCGCGACGAACCCGTGCGCCGCCGCGGTCGGATCGAGGTCGGCCGTGTCCTCGCGCGGTCGCGGGTCATCGCGATAGCCCTGCAGGCTCTTCACGCCGTACAGCGCGCTCAGCGACGGCCCGTAGGCCAGCAGGTCGCGCCAGGGTCCCTCAGTCGCCCCGGCGGCCGAGAGCGAGGCCATGATGATGCGTGGATTCGCCTCCGCCAGCACGTCGTAGGAGAGGCCGAGGCCGGGCATGACGCGGGGAGCGAAATTCTCGATCACGATGTCGGCCGCGCCCACCAGCCGGAGGTAGAGCGCTCGTCCCTCCTCCGAGGCGAGGTCGAGTGTGATCCCGAGCTTGCCGCGGTCCCAGCCATGGAACTTGCGCGCGTCGCCCGCCTGCGCCCCGGCGGCCGTCCCCACGCTCGACTGGCCGGCCATGGCGACGCCGGAGGGGCGGTTCGGCGCGCGGATCTTGATCACCTCGGCGCCGAAATCGCCCAGCATCTGCGCCAGCAACGGCCCCGCCCACACGTGCCCGTGGTCCAGCACCCGCAACCCCGCCATCGGCAGGACGGGACCCTCCCCCTCGCCATTCGCACCGGCCGAGGCGGCTGCGTCGCCCGCCGGCGTGGCGGCTCGAGCCGCCAGCTCCACCGTGACCTCGGCGTCGTGCTCGCCGAGCCGGGGCGCGGGCCGGTCGAGGCGCCACGGTGTGGCGGTGAGCTTGTACGGCGCACCGAGCGTGCGGTAGCGGCCCGCGACCGGGTGTTCAGCGTCCATCCAGAACTCGCGCGCCACCAGGTGCTCGGCGTTCACCACCTCGTCGATGGTGTGAATCGGCTGGAAGGGGAGGCGGTGCTCGGCGAAGGTGCGCGAGAGCTCCGCCTTCGAGCGGGTGGCGAGCCAGGGGTGCCAGTGGGCGTCGATTTCCTCAGCCCACTGGAACGTGAGCCGGCGGTTCTGCAACCGCTCGTCCGCCGCCCACTCCGGGTCACCCATCAGCTCGATGAAGCGTCGCCAGTGGTCGTCGACCGGCGTGATCACTTCGAAGAAGCCGTCGGCGGCCGGCACCACCTGCCAGGGGTAGAAGCCGGGGTTATGGAACCCGTGGCGGCCGCGGCTCTGGCCACTGAACACATACGGCGCGAGCCCGCCGCCTCCCATCACCGTCGAGAGGATCTCCGCTATCGCGATCCAGGCATGCTGCCCCTCGCCTGAGATCCGCCGCGCACGCAGCGCCAAGAGCGCGGTCGCGGCCCCGTGCACGCCGCCCTGGAACTCGGCGGCGCAGTACGGCAGCCACAGCGGCTCCCGCCCCGGGTCGCCGATGAGCTGCATCAGGCCGGAGGCCGCCATCGTCACCAGCGCGGGCCCCCGCCAGTCGCGATGCGGCGTGTCGTAGCCGAAGGGCGTGATCGACACCATCACGAGGTCGCGACGGCCGCCCGCCAGCTCGTCGTACGTGAGCCCCAGCGCCTCCAGTCGCGCTGGCGCGAGGTTGTGCACCACGACGTCCGCGGCCGCGACGAGCGCGAACAGCCGCTCGCGACCCTTCGCTGTCTCGAGATCGGCCCTCACGCCTCGCTTGTTGGCGTCGAGGAAGAGGTGGAGCGCGCTCGTTTCGGCGTCCGGGCGATCGTCGCGGAAGGGGCCGTGCCGGCGCAGGCTGTCGCCTTCAGGCGGCTCGACCTTGACGACGTCCGCGCCGAGGTCGGCGAGCAGCTTGCCGGCGTAGGCCGCCGAGATGAAGTCGCCCAGCTCGACGACCCGCAGGCCCTCGAGCGCTTGATCCGCCATCGGTGTGAGCCTCCGTCCGTGCCGTTCCGGCGCGGGGACCTACGTGTCGCTGAACTGCGGCCGGCGCTTCTCGGAGAACGCGGTCGGACCTTCAACGGAATCCTGCATGCCCTGCAGGTTCTGCTCCAGCGCACGCCCGAAGGCATCGGCCTGCAGCGGGTCGAGGTAGAAGCCGCGGTAGAGCGCTTCCTTGTTGTTGCGCACCGCCCGCGGCGCCATATCCAGTGCGCGCTGCGCGTACTGCATGGCGGTGTCCATCAACTCCTCCTGCGGTACCACGCGCTGCACCCAGCCGAGCTGATGGCAGCGCTGGGCGTCGTACTGCGTGTCGCCCCAGAGCATGAGCTCGAGTGCCGACCCGAGGCCGATCTGGCGCGTCAGCGGGATCATCCAGCCGGCGCCACCCATGTTCCACCGCACCTCGGCGATGCCGACCCGGGCGTGGTCGGCCATGATGCGAATGTCGCACTGCATGGCGTACATGAATCCACCGGCGATGGCGTAGCCGTTGACCGCAGCAATCGTAGGCTTCCAGAGGTTCATGCCCTCGGCCAGCGGGACGATGTTCTTGCCCGTGCGCGGGGCGCGATAGCCGGTCGGCGCGCCGCTCTCCGCCTGTGCCTGCCGTGTCTCCGAGGCGGCGATCAAGTCGGCACCGGCGCAGAAGGCGCGGTCGCCCGCTCCGGTCAGAATCGCGACCCGCGCGGTGGGGTCGTCGCGGAACGCCGCGAAGGCGTCGTAGAGCGCCTCCCCCAGGCCGTCGCCGATGGCGTTCATGCGGTGAGGACGGTTCAGCGTGATCACGTAGATCTGTCCATCCTCGTGGCGCTCGGTCTTCACGACCGGGCCGAAGGTGGACTGCGGCGTGTCGCGGCCGTGCTGCGCCGGGTCGTACGCCTGCTGCTCTGTGTCGGCCATCGCTGCGCTCCCTGACTGCCGTCGAGGCACCCTCGACGCTCCCGCCTGACGCGCGCCATGGTAGCGACCACACGCCGACGCGACGAGGGCGGCGGATGAGCGCCGGGAAGCGCGGCGACGTCAGGCCTGGGTGCGCTCGCGCGGCGAGACGCGATCGATCCGCGGTTGCGCAACGTTCGCTGAGGCTGGATCGGCCCTACGACCGTCGAATGGGTCGAGCGCGTTGTCGAAAAGGAAAAACAATTGGATTAACACATACGCTTTGAAATCGGTCCCAAATCTGGCTACAATCCGCCCAGACGGACCACACTCCAGGTCCGAACCCGGAGGGGCATTCAATGACCGACCACAGCTATTGGACTCGACTCTCTCAACAGCGATTGAGCCGCCGAGGCGCCCTCCGGGGTGCAGCCGTCGGCGCTGCCGGTCTGGCTGGCGCCGCGCTGATCGGCTGCGGCGATGACGACGACGACGACGACGACGACGATGATGACGATGGCGGTGGCGGTGGCGGTGGCGGTGGCGGTGGCGGTGGCGGTGGCGGTGGCGGAGCGACCGCGACGGCGACGGGAACGACCGCGCCGACGCCGGCGGCCTTGGACTACGACCCTGACGGCACGCTGCGCGTTGCCATCCTGTCCGATCAGGGCACCATGGACCCCCAGCTGGTTGGTGGCGGGAACTACTATAACGACGATACCCACTTCGGCCAGGTGCTCGTGAATCATCCGGTGACCAATGACTTCGTGCCCCACATGGGGACCCTCGAGTGGGTGGACAACTTCGAGGGGCTGATCGTGAAGCTCCATCCAGGCATCATCGACCACGAAGGCTTCCCGTATCTCGCTGAGGATCTGGTGTGGAGCATGCAGCGGGCCGCGGAGCGCGGCGACTACGCCGACCGCGAGGACTGGTCCAGCTCTCGCGTGGCGTTCTTCAGGAACCTCGGGGAGCCCGAGGCCGTCGATGACCTCACCGTGCGTGTCCCGGTCTTGCAGCCGGACAACACGATACCTGGCGGCGCGTTTTGGGCGGTCACCAACGTGACGAGGCGCTACATCGAGCGAGTGGGCGACGTCGAGGCAGCGACCACGCCCTCGGGATTCGGGCCGTATCGGTTCGTAGCGCGCGACCCGGACACCGAGGCTCACAGCACGCGCTACGACGACTATTTCTGGGACCGCACAAACGAGTATGGACCGTGGACGCCCTGGCATAAGGAGCTGGTGCACTTCGCACGGCCGGAGCCGATCACGCGCGTGGCCGGGCTGCAGGCAGGCGAATTCGACTACGTTCCACAACTCGACGTTGAGCTTGGCAAGTCGCTCGAGGACGATGATGACCTCACCGTCAATTTCTTCCCGCGGGGCCGGGGGCTGAACATCCAGATGAGCACGCACCAGGAGACCCTTGTATCCGGCGAGCCCAATCCCTTCCGGGACAAGCGCGTCAGGATTGCAGCGAACCTGGCGATCGACCGGGATAAGTACATCAACACGCTCCTCCATGGCACTGAGCGCTACTCGTTCGGGTTAGGGTCGCGGTCGTTCGGCTTCCCCCTCGGGAAGATCGAGGACCTGCATTGGGGTTACGACGTCGATCGCGCCAAACAGTTGATGACGGAGGCAGGTTACGCCGACGGCTTCGACGTCGATTTCTTCCACCCCTCTGGCTTCTACGCGCAGTCCGACGAGATCGTACTGATTGTTCAGCAAGACCTTGAGAAGATCGGGATCCGCGCCAATCTGAGAGGCTTGCCCAGGTCCGACTTCTTCACGGCCCTTCGCGACTTTTCGCCATCCGTACACGGGATGTGGCTCACTGGGGGTACGGCATGGCCCGCGAGCATGGACGCGTACTACCCGGACGATGGATTCCTCAACCAGTCGCCGAACCCGGAGTCGCGCGTGACGGAGCTGTGGGAGAAGTCCTTGGGGATCTTTGATCAAGAGGAACTCAAGGAGATCCTGGGCGAGATATGGATCGAGCACTACACGCAGGCGACGTATCTCTTCTTGCACGAGCCGCTCCTGGCCGCTGCGTTCAACCACAAGCGCGTGCGCTGGCTGCCGGACGGCGGCGATAATCGGTACCCCCGCATCCCGGCCCCCTGGGAGTTCCAGGTGCTGAAGACCTAGTAGCCTTGAATCGCAAGTTCGCGAGCAGTGCGCCACTCGGCCCATCCGGCCTGAGTGGCGCACCGTTGGGCCACGACGTGCCGCGCGCGGCGCTGTCGAGCTGTCCGACGCGAATCGACAGGAGCCGCGTCCGATGACCGTCGGCGCATTTTCGGACGTGCGCGTGCTCGATCTCTCCGACCGCCTCTCAGGCGCCTACTGCGCGCGGCTGTTCGCCGACCTGGGCGCGGAGGTGCTGCTGCTCGAGCCGGTTGAGGGCCATGCGCTGCGTCACGAGCCCCCGTTCCTCGACGATCGTCCCGGTCCCGAGCGCTCGCTGCTGCATGCCTACGTCAACCGCAACAAGCAGTCGCGAGTCATGGCAGACGATGAGGCGGCCATCGCCGAGTGCGTCGATGCGGCAGACATCGTGGTCACGACATCGCCCCGGCCCTGGCCGTCCGCTTTGCGCACCGCCCTCGCCCGGTGGGGGGACGACACGATCCACGTCTCCGTGACCCCTTACGGCCTGGAGGGCCCGCTCGCCGCTGCGCCCGGCAACAACCTCACCGCCTGTGCCTTGAGCGGCTGGGCGGACCTGTGTGGCAATGAGGGCGAGGGGCCGCTCCAACTGCCGCCGCATCAGGTCGGCTACCTCGCGGGCGTAGCCGCGTTCGTCGGGGCCGCGGCAGCGCTGCTGCGAAGAAGTCGCACAGGCCGCGGAGCGCTCGTCGACGCGAGCGAAGTCGAGGCGCTTGCGATCATCGCTGCGCCGTGGGCGCTCGACGCTACCTACGAGGGGCCGAACGGCGTGATCTCCAGAGCGAAGGCGCTGCGACGCGACCGACCGGAAGGCCGGTACGCGGCGCTCGACGGTGAGATCGTTTTCAGTTCTGGCAGGGGGTCGGCCTTTGGCGATGCGATGAACGTGTTGGGGCTGCATGACCTTGCCGCCGACGAACGGTACGTGTCGTACGCCGGTCAGCGGCCGAATCTCGCCGAGTTTCGGCCGCGTATTGAAGAGCGCATCGCTCAGGCGTCGCGATGGCGCCTGTTCCAGGACCTCTCTCAGGTCCGCGCCACAGTGGGGGTCATTCAGGATACCGCCGATCTCCTCCAGAACGAGCAGTTCGACGCGCGGGACTATCTGGTCGCGACGAGCCTGGAAGGGCGCGCGCTCGCGATGCCCGGTGCCCCCGCACGATTGAGCGCGACCCCATGGGAGATGCGCACCCCGGCGCCGCGTCTCGACGAACATCGCGCGGCGCGGTGGTCGACGACGCACACTCGAGCGGACGCGGACGAGCGGGCGCTGGGTGACGAGGCACCACTGGCAGGGGTGCGCGTGCTCTCGCTCACGAAGGCCTGGTCGGGTCCTTTCGGCACCGAGCTGCTCGCGCTGCTCGGCGCGGACGTCGTGCAGATTGAAGCCCGTAGCAGACCCGACATTTTCCGTGTCAACCACGGTGGCTATGAAGCGGGCGCCTCAGTGACGGGGCCCGTCGCCGACTCGTCCCGGCGGCAGCGACCGTGGAACGTCGCCGGGCTCTACAACAGCGTCAACCTCAACAAGCGGGCCATCACACTGGACATGACGGACCCGCGCGGCGTCGATCTGTTCTGGCGCCTCGTGCCGCGTTTCGATGTCATTGCGGGAGGCTTGATGCCCCACGTGTTGCCGAGCTGGGGCGTGACGTACGAAACGCTGCGCGAGCGGCGGCCGGATGTCATCTTCGCCTCGCTGACCGGATACGGAGAGACCGGGCCCTACGCAACGTACTCAGCGAACGGCTCCACGATTGAGCCGATGTCCGGCCTGACGTCGTTGCACGGCTACGAGGGCGGGCCGCCACAGGCCACAGGTGGGCTCCTCCCGGACCCGGTTGGGGGCTACTACCTCGCGGCAGCGATCCTCGTGGCGCTGGACCACCGCGCTCGTACCGGCGAGGGCCAACGCGTCGACCTCTCGATGCTCGAGGCGATGGCCGCGCACCTGGGCGACGCGATCCTCGAGCGCTCAGTGGACGGGCCGGTGCGCGGTCCCGCGGGGAACCGGCATCCCCGCGTGGCGCCGCACGGGATCTACGCCGCCAGTGGCGGCGAATGGCTCGCCCTCGCTGCCGAGACCGATGCCGCCTGGCGAGCCCTCGCCGAGCACATGGGTCGTCCTGACCTGGCCGACAGTCCACGCTTCGCCGTATCGAGCGACCGCAAGCGCCACGAAGAGGAACTGGACGCGACGATCGGCGCCTGGTGTGCCGATCAGGCTGCCGACGCGACGGCCAACGCGTTGGCCGCCCTGGGAGTCAGCGCGGCGCGTGTCACCCCGTTGGACGAGGTGTACGTGGAGCCCCACGCGCAGATGACCGCACGCGGGTTCTTCGTAGACGTCGAGCATCCAGAGGCGGGCGTGCACACCCAGGCGGTCGCGCCGTGGCGCTTTGATGGGCGGCCGGTCAACGTCGCTCGACACTCGCCGACGATGGGCGAGCATAGCTTCGAGATCTTCCGCGACGAGCTGGGGCTGGATCGATCCGAGTACGAGGAGCTGGTGGCCGCCGGGATCACCGGCGACATGCCGCCTGATTGAAGCCAGCGAGCCAGAGGGCGACGCGCCCAGGACGCCGCACCGCCGCGAGCGGAAATTATCGAACGTTGCGCAGGCGGGGATCGATCGCGTCCCGCACCCAGTCTCCCGCGAGATTGCCGCTGAGTGCGACCAGCAGGATCGCCAGCCCCGGAATCACGGTCAGCCACCAGGCGATCGTGATGAAGTTGCGTCCCTCGGAGACCATCGCGCCCCAGGACGGCGTGCCGAGGCCGACGCCCAGACCGAGGAAGCTCAGCCCTGCCTCGACCAGGATCACCGACGCCACCTCGAGCGTGGCGAGGATGACGACGAGGTTCAGCACGTTGGGCACGATGTGCCGCGTGAGAATGCGAAAGTCGCTCGCGCCCATCGCGGTCGCGGCGGTCACGAAGTCACGTTCTCGCAACGACAGCGTCTCGCCGCGCACGAGACGTGCGTAGGAGGTCCACAGGAAGAGCGTGAGGAGGATCATCACGTTGCGCAGGCTCGCCCCAAACACTCCTGTGAGGAGCACGGCGAAGAGGATCGCCGGAAGCGCCAGCTGCACGTCCACCGTGCGCATGATCAGCCTGTCGACCAGACCGGCGCGCCAGCCAGCGATCACGCCGAGCGCTGTCCGACAGTGGCCGTCAGCGGGATCACGATCGCCAACAGCAACAGCGAGACGCGAGCGCCGTAGAGCAGCCGGCTGAGGATGTCTCGCCCCAGATTGTCGGTGCCGAGGACGTGGTCCGACGATCCCCCATCGAAGAGCGGTGGCTGCAGGCGCTCAGTCAGCGCAAGCTCCCGCGGGTCGTACGGTGCAAGCAGCGGCGCGAACACACCTCCAAGCACGAATATCGACAGCAGCAACAGCGGTAACAGAATACCTATCCTTCTGCGCAGCTGGCGCCGACGCGCACCGAGCCGGGCCCAGCTGATGTCCGGCGCGCTGGGCGCTTCGCGGACGCCCTCGCCGGCGGAGGTCACAGCGTGGACACTCTGATGCGTGGGTCGATGTATCGATAGGAGAGGTCGACGGCGAGATTCCCCAGCACGATGCTCGCCGCAATGACGATGATGCAAGCCTGCGCGACCGGGTAGTCAAGCATCGCGATCGAGTTGATCGCGAGCCGCCCGATCCCCGGCCAGGCGAAGACCGTTTCGACGATTGCCGACCCTGCAATGAGCCGCCCAATCTGGAGTCCGAAGATCGTGGACACCGGGAGCAGCGCGTTACGCAACGCGTGTCGGAAGATCACGGTGCGTTCGCGCAGCCCCTTGGCCCGCGCAGTCTGGATGAAGTCGGCGCTGAGCACCTCGAGCATCGCCGAACGGGTGATGCGCGTGAGGCTGGCGGCGCCTGCGGTCCCGAGCGTGATGGTGGGCAGGATCATGTGCGTCAAATCGCCGCTGCCGCCCGTGGGCAGCCAGCCGAGCCGCACGCCGAAGAACAGGATGAGCATGAGCCCGAACCAGAAGTCGGGCGTCGCCTGACCCAACAACGCCAGCACCCGCGCGAACCCGTCTATCGGCCGTCCGCGGTACACGGCCGCTATCACTCCCGCTGAAAGCCCCAGCGCCAGAGAGAAGGCGAGGCCCGCGACAGTGAGCTGAAGCGTCTTGTTCAGCCGCTGGGTCACTTCTTGGAGAGCCGGTTGGTTGGTGCGGAAGGACGTACCGAAGTTTCCTCGCAGCAAATCGCCGAGGTACTCCACGTACTGGACGGGGATCGGGCGGTCGAGCCCGAACTGCTTTTCGAGCCGCTCGACCTCCTCGGTAGAGGTGGGGACGTCGAGCGGCAGGAGGTACTCGATCGGGTTGCCAATGACACGGCTGATGAAGAACACGAGGGTGATCACGATGAACACCGTGAACACGGATGCGACTAGCCGAAAGATCAAGAGACGGAGGAACTCCACGACCTGTCCCTGGTGCTGCGCTTGCGTCCCACAAGCGGGCAGCGCCTACGCAGGGCGGAGGCCAGCGCAGCCCGGTTGCGCGATCCTACTCTGCCGCCGCCCGGGGGACAAACGGCTCTCGAATGGGTGATCGCGTCTGGCAACCTGCACCCCCCACGGGGGTCGCCACGTGTGAGGGCGCGACGGGAGGCGCGAACCCGCCCCGATCCATCGGGGGGCTCGTCTGGCAACCCGCACCCGTCGTGTGAAGTCTGCGCGGACCGCTCGTACAATCGCTCCGTATCGCGTAAGAGCGCTGATGCATGTTGGGGAGGGTGTCGTGTCCGGACCGCTCGAGGGCATTCGCGTGCTCGAGTTCACGCAGCTGATCATGGGGCCGCAGTGCTGCCAGCTGCTGCGCGACCTGGGCGCCGACGTCATCAAGATCGAGGCACCGACCGCCGGGGATGCCGGGCGACGGTTGCCGGTCACACACGAGACCATCCGGCCGCCGGTCTTCTATGCGAACAATCGGGGCAAGCGCAGCCTCGCCCTCGACTTCTCGACCGAGGCCGGCCATGACGTCGTCCACGGGTTGATGGCCGAGGCTGATGTGCTCGTCTGCACGCTGCGCCCGGGCGCCCTCGACCGCGCCGGATTCGGCTACGAGGCGTGTCGTGAGCTGAATCCGCGGCTGGTGTACGCCGTCGGCACGACCTACGGGCCCGAGGGGCCGGACAGTACGCGTCCGGGCAACGACATGATGGCGCAGGCTGCGGGCGGCATGGTCTGGAACACCGGCGCGCCCGATGCGCCGCAGGGCGCCGGCGCGCTCGTCGCCGACACCATGGGCGGGATGACGCTGTTCGGCGGCATCGTGGCGGCGCTCTACGCGCGCGAGCGCACCGGCGAGGGCCAGCGCGTCGATGGGTCGCTGCTCGGCGGGCAGATCTGGGCGCAGTCGACCGAGCTGATGGCACACATCCTCGGGGGGCACCGGTACGAACGCGTCGGTCGTACCTACCCCTGGCTCAGCTCCGTTACGCCGATCGGCATCTACGCGACGAGCGACAACCACATCGCGCTGACCGGCCCCAGCCGCGTCTGGCCCGAGTTCTGGCGCGCCTTCGGTCGCGAGGACCTCGCCGATGACCCGGCGCAGCTCGACGGCCTCGCGCGCTTCGCCCGCAATGACGAGTTCGTCGAGGCGCTGCGTGACGCGCTCGGGCGCAGGACGACCGAGCAGGTGGTGGCGCTGCTCGAGCAGCTGGGCGCGATCTGGGCGCCGGTGCGCAGCTACGACGAAGTCGTGTCGGACCCGCAGGTGCTGGCGAGCGGCTACCTGCGCCGCATCGACCATCCGGAGTACGGCGAGATCGTGAGCATGGGCATGCCGCTCCGCTTCAGCGGAGGCGTGCCCGAGCCCGCCGACCGGGCGCCGAACCTCGGCGAAGACACCGAACTGGTCCTTAAGGAGGCGGGCTACAGCTGGACGCGAATCGACGAACTTCGTGATCATGGTGCCATCTAGCACGGGGGCGCCCGGAGGCGATGGCGCAGGTGATGATAGCGCCGCGGACGCAGCGCGGGCGTCAGCCGACCGTCCCCGCCTCGCGCAGGCGGTCGATCCTTGCGGTCTCGTATCCGAGGCCCAGCAGGATCGCCTCTGAGTCGCCATCCTCGGCCGCAGTTTTGCCCGGCGAGCCAGGCGTTTCGCTGAGCTTCGGTCCCACGCCGATGCGCAGCTCCGGGCCGTCCGAGGTTTCGCGCCATCCGACGGTGCCGCGCGCCGTGTTGTGCTCATGCTCCGCGACCTCGGCGGGGGCAAGGACGGGCGAGACGCAAACATCGTGCGGTTCGAGGGCATCGACCCGGCTCTGATGCTCCTATCGCCTGTCAAGCGAGCGATTCGGGGCGCGGGAGGTGGCGATAGAGCTGCCGTGCGACGTAGCGCTTGAGCGAGCGGATGATCTCGCGCTTGGAGCGGCCCTCGCGCGTGCGCCGCTCGACGTAGCGGCGGGTGCGGGGGTCGTGGACCATGCGGACCATGACGATTCGCCAGAGCGCTTGATTCGCGGTGCGGTCGCCACCGCGGTTGAGTCGTTTGCGGATGGTCAGCCCCGACGAGGCGTCGATCGGAGCGACGCCGCAGTGATGGGCGAACGCCGCCTCGCTGCGGAGGCGTTGCGGGTTGTCGCCGGCGGAGACGAGCAGAGCGCCGGCGGTGTCGGTGCCCACGCCGAAGCAGGCCACCAGGGCGGGTGCGGTGGTGGCGACCAGCTGCTCGAGCACGGTGTCGAGGCGGCGGCGCTCTGCCTCGAGGCGCTGCACCCGTCGAGCCAGCTCACGCAGGGCCAGCTTGGTGGCGCCGACGGCGGTCGTGGGGTCGGCGGGGCGCAGCCGCGCCGCGGTCGTCACCAGCTCGAACACAGTGCTGCCCCGCAGTGCGGCCCGGAGGTCGTCCGGTCCACTCACGAGCAGGGCGCGCATCTGGTTGAGGGCCGTCGTGCGTGCATGCCCGGCCGAGCGGCGAGCCGTGCGCAGCGCGCGGATCGCCTCCACGGCACCGCTGCGGGTCTTCGCCTCACCCGAGGCCTCCCCTGACTGCGCAGCGCGAGCGGCGGCGATGGCGTCGACGGGGTCGGACTTACCGTGGCGGCGTCGCAGCTGGCGGTTGGGGCGATTCACCTCCACCACCGCCACCGCCTCGGCGAGCAGGTAGCGGGTCAGGCCAGCGCCGTAGGTGCCCGTCCCTTCGACGCCGATGCGCTCGACCGGACCAAGGCTGCGGAGCCAGGCGAGCGCCTGTCGGTAGCCGGCCGTGGTCGTCGCGAACGACCGCACCCCGAGCTCGCCGCCCCGCTCATCGAGCGCGGCGACCACGTGCTGGTCGCGGTGCGTGTCGACCCCGGCGGTGACGCGCGTGGTCGCATCTGTCATGGTGGTCATCGTCATCCCTTCATCGAACAATCTGTGCAGGGTGGCCGCACGTGCCGGGACGGCGGACAGGACAGGGACGAGCCGCCAAGGCAAGCTCCTATGAGGTCACGTTCGCCCGACCGGTGCGTGCCAGATGGACTCGGAGGCGCGGCCGACAGATCAGAGCGAGAGCAGCCGAAGCGCCAGTCAGAATCTGGGGTCAGACCGAGCCCGGGAGCCCACCCGGCACCG
Source organism: Dehalococcoidia bacterium (assembly GCA_965226785.1). GTDB lineage: Bacteria > Chloroflexota > Dehalococcoidia > UBA2979 > UBA2979 > CBDDEC01. The sequence goes on along the minus strand of CBDDEC010000002.1, from coordinate 1,094,864 downwards.
TAAACGCTCGCCGCCTAGTGGTGGCTGGGCGTCGTACCGATCATCCCTGTCAGATCTCAGACCACGTCAGCGCTGGCCGGGGAGCGCTCTGGTCGGCGCGGTGACTACGCCGCCGCGAACTCGCCAATCAGCGAGCGCCAGCGCGTGAGGAAGAGCCGTCGCTGCTCGGCGAGCGAGACGTGAGCCTCACCGCGTCGCCGAACTCGGAAGTACTGTCGGAGCTCATCGAACGCCGAACAGAAGCGCGAGGCTGACTCGAAGCTCCCGAACCCGAGCATCGGGTAGTAGCGCTGCTTCACGCCGCGATGGCTCTGTTCGGTGTAGTTGTTGAGGTACTGCGTCGTCCGGTGCCACGCCTTACGGCCGATGATCCAGCGGATCGCCCGCCGGTAGGCGGGATGCTGGTCTGTCGTGATCCGTCGAGGCCGGCCCTCTGTGACGTCGAGTAGTCGCCGGAGGAACCGACGCGCGGCATGTTTGTCGCGGCGCTCGCTCAGCATCGAGTCGATGAGATCTCCACGATGGTCGACCGCACGGTAGAGATAGCACCAGCGTCCGCCGACCTTCACATACGTCTCATCGAGGTACCAGGAGACTCCGGCCCGGCCGCGCCGCTTGGCGCGCAGCTGCTCAGCGAGCAGCGGAGCGAACCGGAACTCCCATTCGCGGACGGTCTCGTGCGTCACTTCGAGACCACGTTCGAGCAGCATCTCGGCGACATCGCGGAAACTCAGTTTGTAGCGGAGGCGCCACAACACGGCGAGTAGCACCACGTCCGTTGGGTATTGGAGGTCGTTGAATGGGGTGCCGGTCCGCTCGTTGAAGACACTCCGACAGGCTGGGCACGAGAACGTGCGGTAGCCAAGCGACGTCCGCCGAGTGCGCCGATTGGTCTGATTCGAGCCACAGCGTGGACAGCTCACCATCGCTCCTCCCCTGCATCGCTCGTGAGCGCGACGCTAGCAGGAGAGTTGGTGGTCTGAGATCTGACAGAACCGTTTCGCTCGAGCACGAGCTGACCGGGCCGCAGCGCATGGCCGCGCCACCGCTGAAGATGAGCGCGAGCCCACCGACGCCAACTGCGGCCTCGGCCACCCCTCGGCCGGGACACTGACACAATCCTCTCCGGGATCGGATACTCCGACGACGACATCGCGGCGCTGCGGGACGGTGGAGTGATCCGCTGACCGTTCGCGCCAGGACGGAGCGCTCAGTATGGCGAACGACCTGGTCCAGACGAGCGTGGATGGCGCGGTGGCGCGCCTGCGCCTGAACCGGCCCGACAAACGCAACGCGATGAACGCCGACGTCTCGAATGGTGTGATCACGGCGATGGCCGCGTTCGACGCGGACGACGCCGTACGCGTCATCGTCGTCGAGGGCGCGGATGGCGCATTCAGCGCCGGGGCCGACATGGCCGAGGCGATGGAGCACTACGACGCCGGCGAGCACCGCTTCAACCCCTCGGCGGAGGCCGCGGAGCGCGTGGGCGCCACGCCGAAGCCGACGATCGCCGCAGTCGACGGACCCGCCTACGGCGCGGGAGCGCTGCTCGCCTGTGCCTGCGACCTGCGAGTGCTCACCGACCGCTCCCGGTTCCGCTTCCCCGGCGCCGATTACGGCCTGGTGGTCGGCGCGGCCGGGCTGACCGCCCTCGTCGGCGCGCCACTGGCGAAGGAGCTGATCTTCACCTCACGCGTCGTGGACGCGGACGAGGCCGCACGCATCGGCCTGGCGAACCGCGTCGTCGCGCCGGAGGAGTTCGCGGCGGCCGTCGATGAGCTGGCGACGGCGATCGCCGACGCCTCGCCGCTGGCGGTGCGCTGGGCGAAACAGGCGATCAATGCCACTATCGGGGCCGGCGACGGGCACGGCGTCGAGGAGCAGGCCGACCGTCTGCTGCGCGGAGGGTCCGACCACATGGAACGGTTCTCGCGCGCGACGGAGCGCGTGACCGGGAGGGGGTCGAGTCGATGACGCAGTCCGAGACAACAAATCCAGAGTTTGAACGCGTCCGTGGCTACCTGGTGGGGCAGGCCGAGCGACGCAATTGGATCGAGCTGTGGCCGCGCGTGGTCGGGCCGCGGACCGAGTTCCTCGACGAGATCGCTGGCGTGTCCGAGGAGCAGGCGGCGTTCAAGCCCTCGCCCGACGACTGGTCGATCAGCGAGTGCGTCCAGCACGCCTTCCAGGCCTCCAAGGGCACGCTCGAGCTGATCGAGGGCATGGCCGCCGGTGGACACCCCGACCGCGACCCGGACCCGCCGCTCGATCCGAAGGAGGTGCGCTTCGATGACCTGCGGCAGGAGTTCATCGCGCACTCCTCGGAGTTTGCCGGCGTACTGGGACGGCTGCCGGCCGACCCGAACCTCGAGGTGACGTCGCCCCACATGTTCTTCGGCCCGCTCAACTCGCGGGCGTGGTTCCTCTTCCAGCGGGTCCACGACATCGATCACCACAACCAGATCAAGGCTGTGAAGGAGGCTCCGGGCTACCCCGACGCGTAACCGCGCGCGCCTCGCGCCCGCTGCCGTCCGAGGAGGATGCGGATGGCCACCTACGTGCTGTTGCTGACACTCACGCCGGAGGGCCGTGAGCAGGGACTCGCCGACCCCGAGCACATCCGGCGCGCCGAGGAGCGCTGCGCTACGCCCGGCGTCCAGATCCTCGGGCTCTACGGGGTCCTCGGGCAGTGGGACTTCGTCGGGATCATCGACGCACCCGACAATGACGCCGCGGCGCGCTTCTCGCTGAAGCTGGGCGTCGAGGCGGGGGTGGCCGTCAATTCGATGCCGGCGATCCCGGTCGGTCGGCTGGAGCCACGCGACGAGCGCGAGCGCAGCGCTCGTCGCGTGGCGGCGACCTTCGGCAGCGACGCTCCGCCGGCGAACCCGCCGCTCCCGACATGACGCAGCAGGCAAGCGCCGATCTCGCGGCGATCGAGACGGACGGACTGGCCAAGGACTTCGGGTCGGTGCGCGCCCTCGACGGCATCGACCTGCGTGTCGAGCAGGGCGAGGTCTTCGGCTTCCTCGGCCCGAACGGCTCCGGCAAGTCGACGACCATCCGCATCCTGCTCGATCTGATCCGCCCGACGGCCGGCTCGGCCAGCATTCACGGCTTCGACGTGCAGGCGCAGAGCGTCGAGGCGCACCGGCGCATCGGCTTCCTCCCCGACGATGTCCAGCTCTACCGGGACATGACGGCGATGCAGTACTTCGACTTCGTGCAGCGCCTGCGAGGCGATGTCGATGCGGCGATGCGCGACCGCCTCGTCTCCGATCTGCAGCTCGACACGAGCCGCAAGGTGGGCACGCTGTCGCGTGGCAACCGGCAGAAGGTCGGGATCGTGCAGGCGCTGATGACGCGTCCGCCGGTCGTGATCCTCGATGAGCCGACCTCGGGGCTCGACCCGCTGATGCAGGAGGTCGTCGAGGATGCGCTGAGCGAAGTGGCCGCGGACGGGCGGACGGTGTTCTTCTCCTCGCACGTGCTGGCGGAGGTCGAGGAGGTCTGCACCCGGGTGGCCATCCTGCGCGAAGGTCAGATCGTCGACGTCTTCGTCCTCGCCGAGCAGCGGCGGCTGCTGCCTCGACGGGTGAGCGTGACGTTCGGGGGCGAGGCGCCCCCGAACGGGGCGTTCGAAAGCCTGGCCAACGTGCGCCAGCGTGAGCGCGACGGGCGCCGGGTGGTCTTCGAGACGACCGGCAGCGTCGACCCGCTGATCAAGGTGCTGGCTGCGCACACGGTCGAGGCGATCGAGTCGCACGAGGCGACCCTCGAGGACCTGTTCCTCTCCTACTACGGCGACCGAGCACGCAATACGCAGGGCAGCAGCGCTGACGCCAGAGAGAACGGCGGCGAATAGTGCTGGACCGATGGCCCGTGCTGCGCCGAGCGTTGCGGGACAACCGCTGGCACATCATCGGCTACGGCGTCGGGCTCGGCGTCTATGCCGCCCTCATCGCAGCGCTCTTCCCCGCCGTCAGGGAGTCGTACGCGGATGTGGAGCTGCCGGCGGGGTATGAGGACTTCCTCGGCATCGTGGACATCGACCTGTCGAACCCACGCCACTTCATCGCGATCGAGTTCTACAGCCTGGCGCCGGTGATCGCCTCGATCTACGCGATCGCGGCAGGCACCGGGGTGCTCGGCGCGGAGGAGAGTCGAGGCTCGATCGCGATGCTGCTGGCGCAGCCGATGACGCGGGGCCGCATCTTCGCCGAGAAGACCGCGGCGCTGGCGCTCGGCGCCGTGATCGTCGCATTCACGGCAGCGCTGGGGTTCCTCGTGATGGTGCCGCTCGTCGACACGGGCGACCTGGGCGGCGCCGAGACCTTCGCGACGACCTGGGTGCTGCTCCCGCTCACGCTGGCGGTCGCCGGCATCTCGCTGCTGCTCTCGACGATGGCGCCCTCACGAGGCATCGCGGTCGGTGTGATCTCCGGCTACGTCGTCGCCGCCTACCTCGCCGCCTCGGTGGCACAGCTCACGCCCGTCACTGAGTGGCTGCGCTACCTCTCGCTCTACTACTACTCGGGCGGCGAGACCGTGCTGGTAAACGGCATCGTGTGGTGGCAGCAGGGACTGCTGCTCATGGTCGCCGCCGTCTCGACGGCGTTGGCGATACGCGCGTTCGAGGGGCGTGAGATCGACCTCGGTCGCTGGCAGTGGCGCGGTCTGCTGCGCGCCGGTGCTGCGGTGACATTGCGCTGACCTGGAGGGCGGGTCGCAGCCGAGGGCGCGACACTCGACGGCGAACACAGAACGGACCGCTCTTGCGAGCGGTCCGTTCGTATCAGGTCACGTCATGCGACCCGATGGCGGTATCTGCCTGAATCCAGGAAGAACCTAGACCCAGGAGATGTTCCCAGCAGCAGCAACTGCTGGAAGGGCGGCAACCGCAGCACCGAGCGCGATCCCCAGCCCAATTTTCATCTTCCGCCGCACAGGTGAATCCTTTCACCTTGTGGAGCAGCCATCTCTGGCCCACAGACGCTAGCCCAGTGCTGAGCGCCGAGTCAAAGCATTATGGAAACCATTGTGGAGACTTTATGTCTTCGTAGATTTGCTGAGATTTGAATTATGTCGTCTCAAACGTACTACGCGGCTCGGCGCTCGCCCAACAGCTCCCGGGTGTAGGCCTCGGCGGAGGCGGCGTCTCGTGGGGGTGAGAACAGGTAGCCCTGGGCGTGAGTCGCGCCCATGTCGATCATGATCGCCGCCTGCTCCTCCCGTTCGATGCCCTCGACGGTGACGCCCATGCCCAGCGCGTCGGCCACGGCGACCACTGCGCGCACGATCGAGATCTCGCGCTCGTCGCGATCGATCGCAGAGACGAACGAACGGTCGACCTTGAGGATGTCGGCCGGCAGCCGGCGCAGGTAGCCGAACGAGGAGTATCCGGTCCCGAAGTCATCGATCGCCAGCTCCAGACCCAGCGCCTTGAGGTCGTGGAAGATGTGGTCGGCGACGGAGCTGTCCCCGAGCAGCACAGACTCGGTGATCTCGATGCGCCGCGCAGCCGGGTCGAGGCCGGTCGTCTCGAGCGCCGCGGTGACCCGTTCAATCAGGTCCGGCTCGAAGAACTCCGGAGCCGAGAGGTTGACACCCATCGTGAAGTGCCTGCCGGCGAACAAGCTGTCCTGCCAGATAGCGGCCTGCCGGCACGCCTCGTCCAGGACCCAGCGACCGAGCTCAGTGATGGTGCCGTTCTCCTCGGCGAGGGGGATGAAGTCGTCGGGCGGCACCAGGCCGCGCGTCGGGTGCTGCCAGCGCACGAGCGCCTCGAACCCGATCACCTGGCGGGTGACCATGTCGATCTCCGGCTGGTAGAAGAGCGTGAGTTCGCCCTTCTCGACGACGTCACGCAGGTCGCGTTCAAGCTGGTAGCGCTCCACGGTGTACGGGTCGAGCTTGTCGTTGAAGATCTCCGTGCGGGCGCGCCCCTCCTCCTTCGCGTGGAAGAGCGCCACGTCCGCGTTCCGCGTCAGGTCGCGAGCCGAGATCGATACGCCGGGTTGCGTCAGCGCGACGCCGATCGATGCGGTCACCAGGATGCGGTGGCCGCCGATCTCGATCGGCTCGGCGATACGCTCGCGGATGCGCATCGCGATCTCCTCGACCTCTGCCTCGTCCTCGACGCCGTCGAGGACGACGGTGAACTCGTCGCCACCGAAGCGCGCGAACGTGTCGCCCGCTCGCACGGTTGGGCTCATGCGCTTCGCGACGATGACCAGGAGGTCGTCGCCGATGTGGTGGCCAAAGGTGTCGTTGACGGTCTTGAACCGATCGAGGTCGACGTACATCACGGCGACGCGCCCGCCTCGACCGTCGGAGGCGGCGAGCGCATGCTCCAACCGGTCGGTGAAGAGCGCCCGGTTGGGCAGCTGAGTCAGCGGGTCATGGAACGCCTGGTGGCGCAGTTGCAGTTCGAGGCCCTTCTGTTCAGTGACATCGTGCGCGGTGACCACGATCCCACCTACGGCGGGCGTGGCGCTGAGGTTCTTGAGCACCGCCACATAGTCGCGCCACTCGCTCTCGGGGTGGTCGCGCATCCTCGCCTCCACCTCGACGGAGTAGTCGGCGTCGTCGCTCATGTCTGCGAGCACGGCCTGGAAGCGACTGATGTCCGAGGGATGGACCATCGTTTCCAGTGAATCGGTGCGGCTGCCGCGGCGGAATGTCCCAGCGCGCTCCGGGATGAGCGACTGCATCGACCCGTCCGCGTCGATCACGGCAACGATGCCCGGCGCGTGCTCGACGAGTGAGCGGAAGCGCTCTTCGCTGCGACTGAGCACCTCGCTCTGCTCCTGCAAGCGCAGCACGTCCGAACGTGCGCGATCGCTGTACTGACGCATCCCGAACCAGAGCACGCCGGCGGGGAGCGCGAAGATGATCACGCCAACCGGGCCCAGCGCCAGATAGGACATCGCCATCGCGTAGCCGGAGGCGGAGAGCGCCAGGTAGTGCGGAGCGATGCCAAGCGCCGGTGCGAACCTCGCGCCCCGCGGTCCTGATGCATTCCTCACACGGCACGCGATACGTTGTAGTCCCAGAAAGTGGAGTGGAGCATCGGAATGCGTGTCCTCGTCGTTGAAGATGAGCGGGACCTGGCCGCAGCGATCGTGCGAGGGCTTCGCGACGCCGGAATCTCGGTCGACGAAGCGCACGACGGCGAGGAGGCGCTTGAGAAGGCCGATCTAGCGCCCTACGACGTGATTCTGCTGGACCGTGACCTACCGCGCCGCCACGGCGACGACGTCTGCCGTGAGCTGCGCGCGGCCGACCATCCCGCGCGCATCCTGATGCTGACCGCCGCCGCGTCGATCACGGATCGCGTCGATGGACTCGATCTGGGCGCCGATGACTACCTCGGCAAGCCGTTCGACTTCGAGGAGTTGAAGGCGCGCATCCGTGCTCTGTCACGCCGGCCAGCCACGGCGCAGCAGGCGATCCTCGAGGCGACGGGCATCCGCCTCGATCCGGCGCGCCGGCGGGTCGAGCGCGACGGGCGGGTGGTCGAGCTGGCGCCGAAAGAGTTCGCGGTGCTCGAGGTGCTCCTGCGCGCTGAAGGCGCAGTGGTGAGCGCGGAGCAGTTGTTGGACCGCGCGTGGGACGAGCACGCTGATCCGTTCACCAACGCGGTCCGCGTCACCGTGATGACGCTGCGCAAGCGGCTGGGCGAACCGCCCGTGATCGACACGGTGGTGGGCGCCGGTTATCGCATCGAGAGCGACTGACCGCCGAGGCGGGATCAGGGATGCCTGATGGCTCGATCCGGTGGTGCCGTTAGCCTCAAGTGGCCTGCGAAGCATCGGGAGACTTGATCTTGGACATGGAGCGCTGGTTGGGCGCATCGCTCAACCGCTGGCTGTTTGGGACACGGCGGCGTGTGAGTCGCACCGTTGATGGCGACGAGTCACGGGTCTTCCCGCTGGCGGTTGTGGCGTTGATCCCGCTGAACACACTGGGGATGGTGATCGCCTTCGGCATGGTCGCGGGCGGCGGATCAGCTCATCTGGCCGGCTACCTCCTGGTCGTGATGGCGATCCTGAACGCCGTGCTCGGCACCATCGTGGTCGCGCGCATCCGGCCCGGGACAGCGGTGGTCAACCGCCGCCAGCATGTGCGCCTGCTCGTCGAGGTCGAAGCTGCCCTCGACGGCACGCCCTGCAAGGTGCAAGACCTGTCGCTGGGCGGCGCGCGCGTGCTCGTGGAAGACGGCGGCGTTCCCAGCTTCGGCGAAGAGACGACGCTTCGGCTCGACCTGAGCGGCGTGACGTTCGAACTGCGATGCATCGCCCGACGCCGCCTCGAACATGGCCTCTTCACACGCGTCGGCCTCGAATTCATGCCGGACCAGCAGCAGCACATCGCCGATCTTGCCTTCGCCATGCTGAGCGAGAGCCCTGCCGAGGCCGATGACGTCACGATCGGCGTCGCTGCTTAGCCCACTCACGTCGGTGGCCCCAGCACGAGGCCTTACACCGCGCTTACCCTCGGCCTGCTCAACTGTGATCCTCAACGGAGGCGCGATGCGCGCGGCGAGCATCCGAGTACGGCTCACTCTCTGGTACGGCGGCATGGTGCTGCTGGCCGGCTTCTTGCTGCTCAGCATCAACTTCATTCTCACGAGCCAGAACTTCCCCTCCAGCGGCGATCAGTTCCGGGAGGACGTCGCGGCGCGCGCGGGCCTGCCGTCAGGGGCGCTGGCGCGCAACGAACAGATCGAGCTCAACCCGCGCCCGCGGGGCGGCGGCGGGCGCACTCCGCTGGCGGTCTTAGCCGGCGATTTCCTTGACGACGTGCGTGAGGAGCTGCGGGCCGACACCCTCGAGGACCTGGTGATCCAGTCGTCGCTCGCGATGCTGGGACTGGCGATCGCCTCGGTCGGCTTCGGCTGGTGGATCGCCGGCCGCATGCTGCGTCCGATCACCGACATCACCGCGACCGCACGACGCATCTCCGAACAGCGGCTCGACGAGCGTGTCGACCTGAGCGGTCCGCCCGATGAGCTGCAGGAACTTGCCGACCAGTTTGACGTCATGCTGGATCGCATCGAGGGCTCGTTCGAGTCGCAGCGCGCGTTCGTCTCGAACGCCTCGCACGAGCTACGGACGCCGCTGGCGATCATGCGCACGGAGCTCGATGTGACGACAGCCGGAGCGCCGAGCGATGAGCAGTGGCGTGCGTCGGCCGAGGTCCTTCGCCGCGCCGTCGATCGCTCCGAGGAGCTGATCGATGGGCTGCTCGTGCTCGCGCGAGCCGACAGCCCGCTGAGCGCCGACGAGCGACTGGACCTCGAACCGCTCGCCCGCGCAGCGGTGGCGGCGCAAACAGCCGCCGCCGGGCAGCGCAACATCGTCACGACCGTCGACGCGTCGAGCGCCGAGGTGCTCGGTGACCGGGTGCTCCTCGAACGCCTGCTGGACAACCTGGTCGAAAACGCGGTGCGTCACAACGTCAACGACGGGCGGCTGCTGGTGAGCGTCGGCGCGGACGGCGAACATGCCATCGTCGTGGTTGAGAACAGCGGCGCCCTGATTCCGGAGGCGGAGGTCGAGGGTCTCTTCGACCGCTTCGCGCGTGGCGTCGAGGCCACGCGCACCGGCAGCGAAGGCCACGGTCTCGGCCTGGCGATCGTGCGCGCGGTGGCGCAGCACCACGGTGGCAGTGCGGTTGCTCGTGCGCTGCCCGGTGGCGGGCTCAGCGTCGAGGTGCGGTTGCCGAAGGCGGATTAGCGCCCTCCCGAATCGAACTCGCGGCTGATCCTCAAGCGGCCGGCGCGCAAGCCGTCATGACGGCACGCACCGCGTCGAGAGTGGGGCGGGCCGCCACCACGCGCACGATGGCGGTGTCGAGGCCCTCGGCGAGCGCGAGGAAGGCGTCGCGTGCGCCCTCGGCGGGGCCGTAGTAACCGACCGAACGCAGGAGATCGTCGGGGCACGCGTCCACGAGCTCGTCGTAACCGGCGCCCTCGTTGCGCATGTGGTCGAGCGCGAGCAGCTCCTCGCTGAACCCGGCGCGCTCGAAGTGGGCGCGGTAGCCGAAGCGCCGCTCGCGTTCGGTCGGCACGGTCTGGCCGAGCGCATAGCCCAGCGCCGCACGGCCGAAGGAACGCCGCGCCAGGATCTCGTCGTCGTCGACGCAAATGCGGATGTACTCGGAGAACCGGACCGCCGCCGGGTCGCGCCCGATGCGCGCCGCACCCTCGGCGACGCGTTCACGACTCCAGGCGATCTGTTCGGGCGTGCACCAGTTGAGCGCGATGCCGTTGGCGAGCTCGCCGCCGAGGCGCAGCATCTCCGGCCCGAGCGCGCCCAGGTAGACCGGCGTCTCCGGCGCCGGGCTGATGCCCAGCTGCACCTGGCGCAGCGTCAGCGCCTCGCCCTCGATGTTCACGATGTCGCCGCCGAGGAGTGCCTGCAGCGCCGCGAGGTAGTCGCGCATCACGGCCAGTGTCGAGGAGGTGCGGATGCCGAGGTTGCGGCGCGTTTCAGGACGATAGATGCCGCCTGAGCCGATGCCGAGGATGAAGCGACCGCCGGTCAGGGCGGAAACGGTGCCGGCTGAGACGGCGAACCCGACCGGGTTGCGGTAGGCGACGGGCGCAACGGCGATGCCCGTGCCGAGGCCGCCCGGCGTCACCTCGGCGCTGGCCTGCCACCGCAGTGAGCAGAGCTGGAACGCGTCCAGGCCCGCGCCCTCCGGGGTCCACAGGCTCTCGTAGCCGAGCTCGGCGGCTTCGCGTGAGAGCTGCCGCTGGTCGTCAAAGTCGAGTCCCAGCGAGGCGTCGAGTCCCAGGCCGATCTCCATCGTCGCGCTCCGATCTGCCGGCCAGAGGCGGCGGCCTCCGCACAGTGGCGAGCATCCTATCGCGACGCGGGGCGCAAGAGCAGCCCTCACCCGGCCTCGAGGCGCCTACGAGCGAGGGCGGAGGGGGAGATGGGATGTCCCGCTGGCGAGCGCACCCACCGACCACGTATGTAAACTCCTCGAGACCGTCGAGGCTGGAGGTTGGCGGATGGCTCAGATAGCGGTCACGCAGTCGGAGGGTGAGTCCGCGATCGCCCAGCTGGTGCGTCACGCGGCTGTGGCTGGGATCGCCGGTGTGATCACCGGAGTCGTCGTGGGCGGTCTTGGCGGACGGCTGGTCATGCGCCTCTCGGCCATTGCCGGACCCGACCACCTCACTGGCGGCCGGACCGACAATGGCAACCGCATCGGCGATATCACCGTCGGGGGCACGCTGGAGCTGTTGATCTTCGTGGGGATCTTCGCCGGAGCGTTCGGCGCGATCGCTTACCTGATCACGGAGCCCTGGCTGGAGTGGGCCGGACGCTGGCACGGCCTGGTCTTCGGATTCGTCCTGTTGCTCATGACGTCGTCGGTCGTGATCGAACCCGAGAACGTCGACTTCGCCCTCCTGCGTAACCAGCGGTTCAATGTGGGCATGTTCAGCGCGCTGTTCATCGGCTTTGGCCTGCTAATGGGGTGGGTGCGCGGTGCGCTCGACGCGCGGCTCCCTCGGGCCGGTCCCGGAAGCGCTGCCGCGCTCTATGGCGTTCTGGTCACGTTTGGCGTGCTGTTGCTCTTCATCTTCGTCGCCACGTTCTTCGACGAGGGCGAGAGAAACGATAGCGATCTCGAGCCTATGGTCGGCGTCTTCGTCGTCGCGATGGGGGTGGCCACGCTCACGCTGTGGTGGCCACGCTCACGCTGTGGTGGCTTCGCGTGACCGAACGTCTCGATGTGCGGTGGCTACTGCTGCTCCGACTCGCGGGCTACGCAATGCTCGGTGGCACGCTGATCACGGGCGCGATTCGCCTGGTCAGTGACCTGCGGGAGATTCTCTAGAACCACGTCGCCGCGCTCACCCCGGGGCGGGGAGCGTTCCTCGCTTCGTGAAGGAACGTCAGAGCGCGCCTGTGCTACAACCCGGCGGATGGACTCCGGAATGATGTCGTGACGGCAGCGCTGACCCGGGAGGCACGATGTTTACGCGACTCGATCACGTAGGGCTGGTAGCGCCGACGATCGAGGAGGCGCAGGCCATCCTCGGCGACACGATGGGGCTGGTGATCGACAAGGATCGGTCGAACTGGCCCGACGGCAGCTACTTCGAGCCGGAGCAGACGTACAACTACTTCTTCACCGTGGGCGAGGGCGAGACGGTCGTCGAGGTGCTGATCCCGGCGGTTGACGCCACCAGCGGCACGGCGCGCTACCTGGAGAACCGCGGACCGGGGCTGCATCACATTTGCTTTGCCTGCGAGGACGTGCACGAGGAGGCGGAGCAGCTGCGCTCGAAGGGTCTCTCGGAGATCGACCTGCCGCGCACACAGGATGGCCGCCGCACGGTGGCGTTCTTCCACCCGAAGTCGACGGGCGGCGTGCTGACCGAGCTGGTCCCGCTGCGCGACCGCTAGGCAACGGCCCGAGGCCACACGTACGACGAGGCGGCTGGTGCCGCCTCGTTCGTCGTCTCCGCGCGATCGTGACGCGGAACAGGTGGGTGCCGGGAGCCCCCGGGATCAACGGCCTGCCCCGCCAGCGCGCCGTCGATTCGCAGCGGTGGCCCCCGGCTCACCTGTGCGGCCCTCCGAAGAGGGTCCGGGCGTTTGGAAACTCCGGCGCTACCGCCGTGCGCCTCTAGAGTCCCCGCCCGCGCGGGATTCTAGCCCCTTGCGACGAGCGGATGCCGCCTCAGTCTGCCCATATCACGTCTGAATCTGTCTGATGGGCGGATCTCGCCTCAGGCGAGTTCGAAGACGAGCACGCTCGTGACCACGTAGAGACCGACGAGCATCAACGCCTCGAAGGTGAAGAAGCGGCCGGGCCGCCCTCGTTCCTGGGTGACCAGCGCGATGATCACGACCGCCGTCATCAGGATGGCGGCTAGCGCGGTGAAGACGTGCACGGTCGAAACGTCGGCCCACAGCGGTCCGTTCGTGTAGGCCACGTCGTCCAGGAACAGCACGAAGCCCATGTTGAACAGGTTGCTCCCGAGCACGTTGCTGATCGCCAGCTCCGGCGCGCCGATGCGGATCGCCGCCACCGAGGCGGCCAGCTCCGGCAGCGAGGTCGAGAGCGCGAGGAACTGCGTGCCCACGAAGCTGCGCTCCAAGCCCAGCTCCGCAGCGAGATCGTCGCCCACGCTGGCCAGCCAGATCGCCGCGGCGACGACCGTGACCGCAGCCATGCCGTACTCGGTAGCCGCTCGCCGCAGCGTCTGCTTCGGCTCGGTTTCGCCGTCCTCATGGTCGGTGCCCCGCTCGATGCGGTAGACGATGAACATCGCAATGGCGAAGACGGCGACGATCACGATCGAGACCGGGCTCAGGATCCACTCGCTGGCGAAGTCCACCTCGTGGTGGATGAAGACGCCTGCGCCCGCGAAGCCGATCGCAAGGATGCCGAGCGCGGCGACGACGACCGAGGTGATGCTGACGCGGTTGAGCAGCGGTCCGTCACGCCAGAAGAAGTCCAGCAGCCCGATGATCAGCAGGTTGAACAGGTTGGAACCGAAGGCGTCGCCGGCGGCGAGGTCTGGCTCGTCAAGCAATGTGATCGAGGAGATGCCGGTGCCGAGCTCCGGCAGCGAGGTCGCCGTCGCGAGCATGACGACGCCGACGAAGGTACGTCCGAGGCCGGTGCGGATGGCGATGGTGTCCGCCGCCTGCGCCATGAACTGCGCGGCGATGAGGATGACGGCGGTCGCGGCGGCCAGCTGTATCCAGAGCACGGTGGCGTCCATCGGCCCTCCGGCTCGTCCGCCGTTACGATGCGCGGAAGGTATCAGTCGCTACGCTCACGCGCTCGCGGGGGCCCGGCGGGGCGCCTCCTGGGGGGAGTATGAGCAGCGTTGAGACACGGCGGGCGACGCTCGACGATACCGAAGCGATCGCCGAGGTCCTGGCGCGGGCGTTCGATGACGATCCGCTCATGAACTGGATCATCCTCGACGACGGCCACCGGGCGGAGCACCTGCACACGCTGTTCCGCGTGGTCTCCCGCTACGCCTACCTCGAGCACGACGCGTCCTGGATCCTTGGGGATGGCAGCGGCGCGTCGGTCTGGCGTCCGCCGGGCATCGGCGAGCCGGGCGAGATCCCGGAGATCGCAGAGCTCTGGCCCAGGATCACTGACACTGCACGCTCCGGGGCGCTCGGCGAGCTGATAGGGGGCCGGCATCCGAAGGAACCGGACCACTACTACCTGCTTGCCATCGGTGTGGACCCCGCAGTCCAGGGCGGTGGGCGCGGATCGAAGCTGATTCGCACCAATCTCGACATCTGCGACTCCGAGGGCGTCCCGGCGTACCTCGAGAACTCGAAGGAGCGGAACCTGCCGTTCTACGAGCGCCACGGCTTCCGCGTGACGGAGGAGCACACACTGCCCGACGGCGGTCCGCCGCTCTGGCTGATGTGGCGCGAGCCGGGCTTGTCGAGCTAGCGAGGGCTCAGCGCACCTTGGCGTCGGCGCGTGCGGCGGCGGCGAAGGCGCGGGCGATCGAGGCTTCGCGGTCGTCGCGCTCGATCAGCGGGGCGGCCAGCACCTCGCCGACGCCGGCCTCGATCATGGCGACGAACTGGGTCGCGACCTCTTCTTCGCTGCCCGAGACGACGAGGCCATCCAGCAGCTCGTCCGAGTAGCCCTCGGCGGCGTCGGGGAAACCGGCGGCGGCGAACATCTGCTGGTAGAACGGAACCTGCGCGTAGAAGCTGATCTGCTCGCGCGCCAACGCGCGGACGGCGTCACGATCCTCTGAGACCACGTATGGCACGTGGGCGATCAGGGGGACCTCGCTCGCCGCGCGACCGGCACGCTCCGCGCCACGCGCGATCGCCGGCAGCGCCTCGTCGAGGAGGAAGCGCAGCGGGGACATCCACGAGATCGCGCCGTCTGCCAGCTCGCCGCAGGCCTCGTACGACCCAAGGCGCAGCGCCGAGGCGATGATCGGCAGCGGCCGCGGTTCGCGCAGCCGCGAACGGGCGGTCCAGTGCGCGCCCTCGAAGTCCACTTCGCCCTCGTACAGGAGCGCGCGCAGCACGGTCAGGTACTCACGGAGGTGGCTCAGCGGGGTGCGCCAGTCGACGCCGAAGCCTCGCGTCATGCCGCCGTGGTGCGAGGGCCCGACTCCCAGGCGGATGCGGCCGGGGCCAATCTGGTCCAGGGCGAGTGCCTGCTGCGCGGCGGTCACGGGATGCCGCGGCCAGGTTGGGATGATCGCGGTGCCGAGGGTGATCGAGTCGGTCTGCGCGAGCGCTGCCGCGTAGCTCGTCAGCACCTCGGCGCCGCCAGCGCCGCCGACCGTCGACCACGCCGAGCGCAGGCCCGCCGCCTCCGCCTGCTGCACCTGCGCGACCAGCGAGGGTGCGTCGAACGCCTGGATCGATACGCCGACCGCGGACCCGGTGAGTGTCATCTGTGCTCCTCGTCTGCTGCGCTGCGCGCTCCGGTGAACAGCGTGGTCTCGTCGACGAAACAGAGCGGGCTGCCGAATGGGTCGCGGCAGTAGAACGACCGCTCGCCCCATGGCTGCACCGAGATCGCGTTGTCGGGCGCGTCCGGCCGGTCCTCGAGGAATAGTCCAGCGCCCGCCGCCTGCGTTCGCGCGAACACTGCCTCGAGATCATCGACGGCGAAGTAGGTGATGTCCGGGTTCGGGCGGAACTCGCGGTCGTGCGCCGACGGATCGACGACGGCGAGGATGGTGCCGCCGGCATGGAAGTACGGGCGTCCCGGCGCCGAGTGGTCGGCAGCGATGCCGAGCACCGTCTCGTAGAACTCGACGGCGCGATCGAGGTCGGGCACCGGCAGCGCGACGCGGAAGAGGCGCACGCCTAGCCCGTCGTGTCGGCGAGCGGGTCGCCGAACTCGAGGATGCCGGTGGCGTCCCAGAACTCCTGTTCCAGGTCGCCGAACCGTTCCTCGTCGATCGGGATGCCGATGATGTCGGCCACCCGGTTAATGCCGTCGAATCCGGCGGCGACGCTCACAGCGCGCACGAACCCCTCGGCGCCCAGCGCCTCCATGGCGTCGGCGCGCAGGGCGTCCAGCGCCGGGCGGTCGCGACCGACGACAGCCGAGGTGACTTCGGACAGCAGCGCGCCGTGGCGGACGCCGCCGCCGCCCTCGACGCGGTCGTTGACGGCTCCCAGCTCGAAGGTCTCGTCTCGGTCTCGGCCGCTCTCACGGAGGGCCACGGTATGGAAGATGGCTCAGTAGAAACACTCGTTGAGCGCGGAGGTGCGGGAGGCGACGAACTCGATCTGCGGCCGTTGCATCGCGTCGGCCGGCTCCGTCGCCAGCGGCATGTAGTGCGGCGAGAAGAGGCCCCAGAACTCCGCGATCGAGCCCGGGACGAGGGCGAGCGCACGCCCGATGTTCGGCGCCCAACGGCCGTCCCACCCCGGCAGCGGATGCGCGTTGTCCATGACGCGCACGCGTGCGCCGATGTCGACGACGTGCTCGTTCAGCTCGCCCGAAGGCTCACCATCCTCGGCGGCTGCGAGTGCGCGCGAGCCGTCGCCGAACGCAGTCGCCAGCGTGTCGGCGATCGTCGAGGTGCCGACCAGCCCGGCGATCTCGACGAAGGCGGCCTCCGAGACGCCGCCGGCCATGACCGCGTTCGCCCAGCCCTTGGTCAGCCGGCCGGGGTCGGTCACGCCGCGATGGACGAGTTCGACGATCGCCGCGTCGAGGTCGGTCACGGTCGTGTGTTCCCCATCGACGGCGGCGTAGGAGAGCACGCGGCGCTCGAGGCAGAGCGCGCAGCTGCGTGACGCCCGCGACTCCTCGACGATCGCCCGGCGCGTCGCGCCATCGAGGCTCGTTCCGGGCTCGACGAACTGCTGGTGCGCGCGGTCGTGCGCGCTGGCGAGGCGCTCGGGGATCTCGATGGCGGTCGGGTCGGCCGAGGTGGTCATCGCGGTCTCGATCTCCTCGTCGTCTCGAACGCGGCAGGCGTTTGCCCCGCTCGCCCGCAGTCTAGCGCCTCGCTAGCGCTCGTCTCGCTGGATCAGCTCGATGCGGACGTTGTCTGGCGCGCGCAGGAAGCAGATGCGGACCGCGCCCATTTCGATCGGGCCGTCGAGGAGCTCAGCGCCGAGGCCGACGAGCCGCTCGATGTCCGTCTCGAGGTGCTCCGAGTCGAGACCAAAGTGCTCGATGCCCTCGTGCACGCCGGGATCGCCCGGCGCCAGGGTCTCGCCGGTGCGTGCGCTGGAGATGTTGACGGTCACGCCGTTCTCGGAGCGCGTGACGACGAAGCGGTCGCCGAGGTCGCGGGTGAAGTCGTTGACGATCTCGAAGTTGAACGCCTGCGCCCACCAGTCGGCGCTCTGGCGAGGGTCGTCCGACTTGATGTGGATGTGGTTGATCGCGAACGGCATCGCATGCTCCTCGCACTCCCGCGCCACGCCTCGGGCGGGCGCGGGAGCATCGTAGAGAACGGCGGGAAAGACGCCGCTAGCGGGGCTCGAGGACCACCACCGGGATCACGCGGTTGCCGGCCGATTTCTCGTAGTTCGTGAAGACGTCTCCGGTGACCTCCAACCACGGGTCCCAGATCGCGGCACGCTCGTCGCCCTCGGCGATGTGGGCGCGCACCTCGCGGGTCTCGGTGCCGATTTCGATCGAGACATCCGGGTCGGCGAGAACGTTGAAGTACCAGTCGGGGTGCGTGGTCGCTCCGGCCTTCGAGCCGAAGACG
This sequence comes from Dehalococcoidia bacterium, assembly GCA_965226785.1. Taxonomy (GTDB): domain Bacteria; phylum Chloroflexota; class Dehalococcoidia; order UBA2979; family UBA2979; genus CBDDEC01. The sequence continues at coordinate 1,077,145 of CBDDEC010000002.1, read as the reverse complement.
ACGACCCGACCATCGTCGAGGACGTTCGCGGCCAGCGGATTGACGCGCTCGGCGCCACTCTTCGCGCCGGTCGTGTGCAGCAGGACCAGCGTGAAGTTCTCGAACATGCCGCCGACCTTGCCGTCGTTCTCACGGAACTCGGCGATGATGTTGCGGTTCCACTCGTTCGGGTCGTTCGTCATCGTGTCTCCCTGGCTGTGTTGTGCGTCTGATGTACCGATCGTAACGCGCGAACGTGGAGGTTCTGCGTTCGCGATCACCGAGGGCGCGCGCTGCTACGCTGCCGGCGAGTGAGACGAGGAGCACCCGTGTCCGAGCTGGTGAGACTAGCGACCGTCGAGGAGGTGCCGCCGGGCGCGATCTACGAGGCGGAGCTGGACGGCCGCTCACTCCTGGTCGTGAATATCGAGGGTGACCTGCGGGTCATCGATGCACTCTGCACGCACCTCGATGGGCCGCTCTCACAGGGCGGGCTCGACGGCTACACCATCTCCTGTCCGTGGCATGGCAGCTGCTTCGACGTGCGCGACGGGGCGGTGGTCAACCGACCGGCGAAGACGCCACTTGGAACGTACGAGGTGGCCGTCGAAGACGGTGAGATTCGAGTCGCGCGACCCGACTGAGTCGGTCGGAGCCGCAGGGAGCACGCCATGGCCGAATTCAAGCCGTTCACCGAAGAGTGGTTGGACGACCCGTACCCGATGTACCGGACCCTTCGCGACGAGGCGCCGGTGTTCTGGGACGAGGCGCTCGGCCACTGGATCCTGACGCGCTACGACGACGTGGTGGCCGTCCTCAGGGACAACGAACACTTCACGGCCAGCAACCGTCCGCCACAGCGTCGCTGGAACCAACCGACGATGATGGTCACCGCCGACCCACCGGAGCACGCCCGCCTGCGCCGCCCCGCGACCCACCGCTTCACCGCCGGCTCCGCCGAGGCCGCGCGCCCGCGCATCCTTGAGGTCGTCGACGAGCTGCTCGACGAGGCGGAGGAAGCCGGCGGCGAGATCGATGCGGTCTGGGACTTCGCGCGGCAGCTGCCGCGCACGATCATCGCAGAGTTGATGGGCGTGCCGCTGGAACCTCGACGGGTGTCGAAGGATGAATACCCGGCACGAGACCGTGGCGAGCCTGCGCCACGGCGATCGGCCGACGAGGAGCCAGTCGAGACGGAGCAGGATCGCTTCTTCGCCGCAGCGCTCGAGCGACACCAGGCGGAGCTGCAGGACGACGTGCTGCAGGACCTGCTCGCGGCCGAGTCCGGTGGCCAGATGAGCGCCGAGGAGGTCCTCGACACCGCCACCATTCTGTACGGCGCGGGTCAGGAGACGACCGCGAACATGATCGGCAACGCGCTGCTCGCGCTGTTCCGCCACCCTGACGAACTCGACCGCCTGCGCAACGGCGAGGTGCCGATCGACCTCGCGACGGACGAGCTGCTGCGCTTCGATTCGCCCGTCCACACGGTGCGCCGCAAGGCGTTCGCGGACGTCGAGGTCGGGGGCACGACGATCAAGGCCGGCGAGAAGGCGCTCTGCCTGTTGATGGCGGCGAACCACGACCCGGCCGAGTTCGACGACCCGGACGAACTGCGCCTCGACCGCGCGGAGAACTACCACATCGCGTTCGGCTCAGGCGTGCACACCTGCCTCGGCGGACTGCTCGCGCGGGCGGAGACGCAGGTCGCGATCGGCCGCATCCTCGAGCGCTACCCGAACGTGCGGCCCGCGAAGCCAGTCGAGGAGATCCGTCGTTCGGGCAGCCTCGTCATCCGCGGCGTGGAGGAGCTGCCGATCGTCCTCGGTTAGCGCCGAATTCGACAGATTCAGCGCGGACGCGCTCACACGCGCCTTTCACCAGAGCGCTACTATCCGCTCATCACAAGCGTGCTGGAGAGCGCGTGCGTGGCGGCCGGAGGGACACCATGAGTGAGCGGCGCAGTTACTGGCAGCGGACTGTCTCGAGGCGCGCCGCTCTCAGAGGGGGCCGCTGTGGGCGGCGCCGGACTCGTCGGCGCCGCGCTGATCGGCTGTGGCGGCGACGACGATGACGACGACTCGGACGGTGGTGGGGTTGCCCCGCCGTCCGGCGGCGGCGGTGGGGCCGCAGCGACCGCGGCACCAACCCAGGCCGCCTCGAGCGGCGGTCCGTCCGCGGGCGGCATCCTGCGTCAGGTCACGCAGACGCAGGCGCCGCACTTCAGCCCATTGCACTCAGGCGCGGAAGCCTCGCTCACGCCGACGTGGCGCGGCGCCACCGGGTACTACGACTACGGCTGGGGCTTCCGCGAGTCGGACGACCCGACCCGCCAGTTCTTCCTGCGCGGCGTCGAGTCGATCGAGCAGCCCTCCGACATTGAGTTTGTCGTTCGGCTGACCTCGGCGCGGTTCCACAACCAGCCCTCCAACGACTTCAACGACGAGGTCGGACAGCGCGAGATCGACTCGGAGGACCTGACGGAGCTGCTCGACTTCGTCAAGGTCCCACCGGCGTCGCTCGTGCAGCGCCTCAAGGACGACCTCACGGTCGAGGCGATCGACGCGAAGACGCTCCGCTACCGCCTGACCCAGCCATACGCCTTCGTCTACGAGGCTGGGAACCCGATTTTCCTCCCCAAGGAGCTCCTGGACGAGGACATCCTGAAGACGCAGCCGCCGATCGGCACCGGACCGTACATGTACGAGTCGCACACGCTCGGTTCGATCGAGGAGGCGGTGCGGAACCCGGATTACTTCGTCAAGGACCGTCCCTACCCCGACGGGAAGAAGATCACGACGGTGCCGGACTCGGCCGCCGTCGAGGCAGCGTTCCTCGCCGGCCAGATCGACCACATGGGGTTCGACAACGTGCGGCAGCGCGACGCAGTCGTCGACGCGCTCGGCGACGATATCAACCCTCGCGACCACCCGAGCTCGAGCGGCATGGCGCTGCTGCTGAACATCAGGCGTCCGCCGTTCACCGACATCCGCATCCGCGAGGCGATCCACCGCGCGATCGACGTCCAGCAGGTCGTCGACAAGATCTTCTTCGGCGACGCGGCACGCTCCTGGGTGTTCGCCGCGGGCCGCCCGGACCGCTTCCCGATCGGATACGACGCGGTGCACGACCTCGTCGGGCACGACAAGCAGAAGGCGGCGCAACTCGTCGCCGCAGCGAAGAGCGACGGCGGCTACGACGGGCGCGAGCTCGAGTTCACGCTGCCGGCGGAGACGCAGACGTGGGTCGACTCCGGCCGCTTCATGTCAGACGATCTCAACGATGTCGGGCTCAACATGAAGACCAAGCAGGAGGTGCGGAACATCTACCTCTTGCGTGCGGGACCAAAGGACACGACGAACCTGGACAAGCCATCGGACTTCGACATCACGATGACCGTGTTCCTGTCGTACACCTCGTTCCTCAGCGACTCCGGGACGTTCTGGAACAACGCCGGCCTCGAGGACGCGGAGGTGGACGACCAGATCGGCGAGGTCTACCTGGCGATCGACCCGGAGGAGCGCGCCGAGCTCTCGCACGGGCTCGAGCTGTTGATGGCGGAAAAGTACGCCAACTTCGTGCCGGTGCTGACCGGCAACTCGCACGGCGCCTGGTACGCGCACGTGAACGACATCGACTTCGAGGACAGTCGCTCCGGCGTCAGTGGTTGGCAGGTGAACATGTGGCTCGACACGTAGCGGTCGAGCCGGTCGAGGAGGCGTGACGAGGCGGCGAGGGTAGCGAAACGAGGGGTGGCGGCGTGACCGGCATGACGCGCTACGCGGTGCGACGGGTCCTGTTCTTCATCCCGGTGCTGCTGGCGGTGAGCGCCATCACCTTCTTCGGCCTCTCGCTGATCCCCGGCGACCCGGCGCAGCTCTTCCTACCGATCGATGCCGAGAACGAGGCGATCGAGGAGTGGCGCGTCTCGCGAGGCCTCGACCAGCCTCTGCTGCGGCGCTACGTCGACTGGCTGGTGGGGATGGTGCAGGGCGACCCGGGCCCGGCGCTGGTCTCGGGCGTTCCGATCCACCAGGAGATCGCGCAGCGCTGGCCGGTTTCATTCCTCGTGCTGCTGTTCTCCTTCACCTTCAGCACGATCCTGGGGCTGCTCTTCGGGACGCTCTCCGCGGTGTTCCAGGACAGCTGGCTCGATTACTTCGTACGCACGTTCAGCGTCTTCGGCCTGTCGACCCCGACGTTCTTCACGCTGACGCTGCTGCTGGTGCTGCCGGCGGGGTGGTGGAGCTACGCGCCGCCGTTCGGCTACGTCCCGTTCTGGGAGGACCCGGGGCGGGCGGCGCGGCAGATCATCCCACCGACGCTCCTGCTGTCGATCGGCGGAGCCGGCGCGCTGGCACGCCTCGTCCGCAGTTCACTGCTCGAGGTGCTGCGGCAGGATTACATCACGACGGCCCGCGCGAAGGGGTTGACGGAGCGGGCGGTGCTGGTCAAGCACGCCATCCGCAACGCGGCGATCCCGTTGCTCACCGTGTTCGGTGGCGTGATCGGGGGCCTGCTCGGGGGCTCGGTGATCCTCGAGAACATCACCGCGCTGCCGGGCCTCGGCCAGTACACCTTTAACGCCGTGATCCAGCGCGACACCAACGTCGTGATGGCGATGACGACGTACTCGGCGGTGCTGCTGGTGACATCGCACCTCGTCGTCGACCTGCTGTACGGCTGGGCGGATCCAAGGATTCGCTACCAGTGAGCGACCTGACGCTCTCGGTCGAAGGCCAAACGAGGCGTTCACGCCTCGGCATCGTGCGTCGGCTGCTGCGCTATGCGCGGCGGTGACCGCTGGGCGCGGTCTCGGGTCTGCTCGTGTTGGCATTCTTCGTGACCGCCATTATCGCGCCCTGGATCGCGCCCTACGACCCGCGCGAGAGCGTCGCGGATCCGTTGCAGGCGCCGAGCTGGGACCACTGGCTGGCACCAACGCGATCGGCGAGGACGTGCTGAGCCGGACCCTGGTCGGGTCGCAGATCTCGTTGGCGATCGGGTTCAGCGTGACGGCGATCGGGATCGTGCTCACCACCGCGCTCGGTCTGCTGGCCGGGTACTTCCTCGGGCCGGTCGACTACGTGATCCAGCGCTCCGGCGAGATCTGGACGGCGTTCCCGGAGTTGATCGCGCTGCTCCTGATCGTCTCGATCTTCGGCGCACCCAGCACTGACGGAGGCAGTCTCATCACCATCGTCTGGGACATGCGGAACCTCGTCTTCGCCTTCTCGATCGGCGCCATCTTCGGGGGCTCGCGCATCATCCGAGGGGTCGCGATCCAGCTGCGCAACTCGGACTATGTGCTCGCCGCGCGGGCGATGGGCGCCAGCGACGGGCGCATCCTTTCCCGCCATCTGCTGCCCAACGTCATGCACTTCGTCATCCTCGGCGCCAGCCTGGGCATCGGCGGGGTCATCCTGGGCGAGGCGGCGCTCAGCTTCCTGGGTCTCGGCGTCGCGCCGGGAACGCCCTCGTTGGGGCAGGACCTGAGCGGCAGCAACCGCACTTATTTCCGCGAGGCGATCTGGATGGTGCTGGCGCCCGGCGGCGCGATCACCCTCACCGTGCTCTCGCTCAACCTCTTCGGCGACGCGCTCCGCGACCTGCTCGACCCGCGCCTCCGCGGCGCCTAACCCTCGAGGCCGCTCTCGTCGCGCATCATGCCGGTGGCCCGTCCTGCTAGCCTCGCGCAGACCTGACGAGGGGGTGCGAGATGCCTGGGATGCTCGAAGGGGTAACCATCGTCGACCTGACAGGCGCGCTGGCGGGACCGGGCGGCACGATGCTGCTGGCCGAGATGGGCGCGAACGTGATCCACGTCGAGGCACCGCCGACGCCGGTGGTGGGACCGAACGACGACGGAGCGGGCCGCGCCCGCACGTTGCTGCAGCAGATGCGCAGCAAGCGCAGCATCGCCCTCGACCTGACGACCGCCGAGGGGCGTGAGCTGGTCTACGAGTTCACCCGCGACGCGGACGCCTTCTACCACAACATGCGCTACGGCGTGCCCGAGCGGCTCGGGATGGACTACGAGAGCATCCGCGCCATCAACCCCTCGATCGTCTACACGGAGGTCACGGCGAACGGGCTGGTCGGGCCGGACAAGCATCGCGTGGCGTACGACATGGTGGCGCAGGCCGGCGCAGGCGACATGACCGCGAGCTACCTCGACCCCTCGCTGCCGCTCGTGCAGCCCAATCCCGTCGCCGATGTGACGACGATGGTGCTGGGCGCGCTCGGCACGCTGGCCGCCCTCTGGCACCGGCGCGAGACGGGCGAGGGACAGCGCGTGGCCACATCTCTGCTCGACGGTGCGGTGCTGCAGAACATCCTGCGACTGCTGCTGGTGGAACGGAGCGACCGCGAATGGGTGGACGCCTCGCTCGACGCCGCACGAGCTCTCGGGCGGTCCGAGGACGGCCGTTTCGTCGACGTGTTGAACGTGACCGCGACATCGCTCGGAGGCATGCAGATGGACCGCGACTACGGGGTGCCGGTCCCCGAGCTCACCGCGGAGGTCTACTACCGCTGCTACCGCGCGTCGGACGGCTGGGTCGCCATCGGTGCGCTGGGCGGGACGCAGGCGCGCTTCGACGTGGCGATGGAGCTGAACGACCCGCGCTTCCATGAGACCGACGAGGATCCCGCCGACGCCACCGTCCGCATGCGCGAGCAGTGCGAGACGATGTTCGTGACGAAGACGGCCGCCGAGTGGTTGGCCATCCTCGACGAGCACGCCATCCCTTGCGGCCCGGTCCGCAACACCCTGGACCTGTTCGAGGATGAGCACATCTGGGCCAACGGGATGATGGTGAGCTACGACGACGACGACGTTGGCGAGATGCGGATGATCGGTCGCCCGCTCCACTTCGAGCGCACGCCGATGACCGTCGGCCGCTCACCTCGCGTCGGCGAGAACGGCGACGAACTCCTCGCCGAACTCGGCAAGACAGAGGCGGAGATCGCGGCACTGCGCGAGGCGGGCGTGGTCTGCTGACCACGCATAGGGCCCGGGCGTGGCGTCGAGGGGTTGAGCGGCGCACTACACTCCTCGCAACCGCGCAGCGGTGATGCGAGAGAGGTAGCTCCGATGGCCCAGCAGTCGCGCCAGATGTCGCTCGTCGGGTTCCTGCAGGCACAGAACTGCACCACGATTCCCGCCTCCTGGCGGCACCCCGAAGCGCGCACCGATTCGATGTCGCCCGACTACTACCGCCACATCGCGAGCGTCCTCGAGCGCGGGCGCTTCGACCTCGGGTTCTTCGACGACCGGCTGGCGATGCCGGACATGTACGGCGGCGACCACGCGCACACCGTGGAACACGGCATCCGCTGCGTGAAGATGGACCCGGTCACGGTGCTCATGACTATGGCCATGGCCACGAGCCACCTCGGGCTGGGCGCGACCTACTCGACGACGTACTACGAGCCGTTCCACGTCGCGCGCGTGTTCGCCACGGTCGACCTGATGACGGAAGGGCGCGCGGCCTGGAACGTCGTCACCTCGCTCAACGACAACGAGGCGAAGAACATGGGCCGCGCGCAACACCTGGGCCACGACGAACGCTACGACCAGGCCGACGAGTTCATGGAGATCGTGCTCGGCCACTGGAACTCGTGGGACGACGATGCGGTGCTCTACGACAAGGTGAACCAGCGCTTCGCCGACCCCTCGAAGGTGCGCCGGCTGGACTACGAGGGCGAGCACTACCGCTCGCGCGGGCCGTTCACGGTGCCGCGCTCAAGGCAGGGCCACCCGGTCGTGATCCAGGCGGGGCAGAGCGAGCGCGGGCGCGCGTTCGCCGCGCGCTGGGGCGAGCTGCTCTTCGTCGGCTTCGGCACCGTCGAGCACGGTCGCGAGCAGTATCAGGCGCTCAAGGACGCCGCCGCCTCGTTCGGCCGCGATCCCGAGCAGATGAGGATCACGACCATCGCCTTCCCCGTCGTCGCCGAGACCCACGACGAGGCGGTCGAGAAGAAGGCCGTCTATGACGAACTGCCCAAGGAGATCGACCAGCTCTCGCTGCTGTCCGAGGCGCTGAACTTCGACTTCGGCTCGAAGCCGCCCGACGAGCCCTTCACCGACGAGGAGCTGGCGGACCTCGACGGCATGCAGACGATCCGCGACGGCGTGCTCCGCCGCTCGGGCATCGAACACCCCAGCGTCCGCGACTTCGTGCGCGTCTCCGGCCGCGGCCGCGTCGGCGACGCCTGGGTCGGGTCGGCCACGGAAATCGCGGACCAGATGGAGGAGTGGTTCACGGCCCCAGCCTGCGACGGCTTCGTGATCGCCCCGTCCTGGCTCCCCGGCTCGTTCGAGGACTTCGTTGACCTCGTCGTCCCGGAACTGCAACGTCGAGGGCGCTTCCGCACGGAGTACAGCGGCACGACCCTGCGCGACCACCTCGGCCTGCGGATCCCTGCGACGGCGCCGGTGGCGTAGCCCGCTACTCGACGAGACGCTCCTCGATACGCGCCAGGCTGCTGGGCGCGACACCGTTGTCCGTCAGGAACTGGCGCGCGTCGCCGAACTGCTCGCGGAACAACTCGAGGAAGTGCGTGATGCTGTCCCGTCGCACGCCGAACGCCGCACGCCGGCGTGCGTCGCTCATCTCGTCGACCGGGTTGCCCTGCGCTCGTGACCAGTTGGCGAGGCGTTCGCGAGCCAGGTTCGAGAGGTCGTAATCGTCCGCAATCACCTCGTCGTTGACTCCGAGCAGCGAGAGCAGCAGCGCCACGGAGATGCCAGTGCGGTCCTTGCCGGCCGTGCAGTAGAGCACGGGCGCGCCTGAGGCCTCCGCGATCGTGTCGAAGACTGCGGCCAGCCGGTCGGGCCGCCTCACCACGAAGAACTCGAGGTAGATTTCGGCGGAGCGCCGCGGGCCGGGACGATCCGGCGCGTAGTTCCGCATCTCCTCGAGCAGTTCGCTGTACCGCTGATCGCCGCCGTGCAGCGAGTGGTTGCGATAGTCGACGCCCTCGCCCTGCAGCGCTGGCGAGGCGGCTCCGACCCGGGCGTTGCCCTCGGTGGGGTGGCGGAGGTCGATCAGCGTGCTGACCCCGAGGTCACCGGCGAGCTGTCGCGCCTCCTGCGGGCCCATGTCGTCGAGCTGACCGGAACGGTAGAGCTGACGCCAGCGGACGTGGCGGCCGTCGACCGTCGGGTAGCCGCCGATGTCGCGGAAGTTGCCCGCGCCTTTGAGCTCGATGTGTCGGTCGTACTCGGCCACGGTCCCTCCGCTTCGTATCGTCGAGACCGCATGCTAGGGCGCGCGGCGAGTAGCATCGAGGAGCCACGCCCCATGGCAGCCTCCCCGAGGAGTGAGCGAGCGATGACCAGCGACGGCGCGCCCGGATCCTACGGCGACGCGCATCGGCGGCGGCCCACCGGAACGTCGCTCGGCCCCGACGTGACGTTCCTGGGCGTGCCCCGGGCGTCGCTCGATGATCCCTCGACGTTCGCCGAGGCCGACGTCGTGATCATCGGCGCGCCGTTCGACGGTGGGACGAGTTACCGCGCTGGGGCGCGCTTCGGACCAAACGCTATCCGCACGACGGACTACCTGCCGCACACCGGCTACCGGCCGCACCTCGCGCTCGGCGTGGACCCGCTGGGCGCGCTCAACGTCGTCGACGTCGGCGACGCTTACATGCCCAGCGGCAACATCGACCTCAGCCTCGCCAACCTCGAGGAGGCGGTCGCGACGATCGCCACCTCCGGCGCGATCCCGGTAACGCTCGGCGGCGACCACTCGATCGCGTTCCCGGACGTGCGAGGCGTCGCGCGCCACCTCGGCGATGGCCGCGTCTCGATCGTGCACTTCGATGCGCACGCGGACACCGGCGAGGGCCAGCCGGGCCTGCTCTATGGCCACGGAGCACCGATGCGACGGCTGATCGAGTCGGGTGCGGCGCGGGGCGATCGCTTCCTCCAGATCGGCCTGCGCGGCTACTGGCCGGACCCGCCGATCCTCGAATGGATGGCCGAGCAGCGGATGCGCTGGTACGAGATGACTGAGGTCGTAGCACGCGGGCTCGACACCTGCCTCGACGAGGCGTTCGTGACCGCGGTCGACGACTGCGACGGTGTCTTCCTCTCGGTCGATGTGGACGTGGTCGATCCGGGCATGGCGCCGGGCACCGGCACGCCCGAGCCGGGCGGGCTGACGTCGCGTCAGCTCCTGGACGCCGTCCGTCGCTGTGCGATGGAGCTGCCGATCGCCGGCCTTGATGTCGTCGAGGTGGCGCCGGCGTACGACGGCCCCGGCCAGGTGACCGCCGCCCTCGGCAACCGCATCGTCCTCGAGGTGTTGAGTGGCATCGCCTGGCGTCGAGCGCAGAGCGGCGCAGAGAGCGGCGCGGAGAGCGGCGGGTAGTGCCCGCCCACCCGCAACGCGACGAGGTGATTGCCACCGTCCTCGGTTGGGATCGCATGGCGCACCCCGCGATGGGCTGGCGCTACGAGCGCCTCTCCGTCGGGCACTACCGCTGGCACGACGTCGACCCCGACCGCAGTTGGGCGTGGGTGACCGTCGAGGGCGACTTGGCCGACGACGACAGCGTGCTACTCGCGATCGACGAGGAGTGCGGTGAGTGGCCAGTCCCGCGCCTCCGCATCGACGACGCGGCGCTGAACGCAGCGCTTGGTCCTCGGCTGCTCGCGCGCGGCTGGAGTGTCGGCGGCAACGTGATGCTCAGCTGGGTCGGCGACGCGCCGGAGCAGACGCTGGTGGCGGGCGTCGAGGTCGACGAGACGCCGGACCTCGAGGAGTGGTCGGTAGCGAAGCTGCGCGGATTCAGCGAGGACGATGCGGAGCCCGCTGCGCAGCGGCTTCGCTACGAGCTCGGGCTGCGCCGCGCCGAGATGCCGGGCGGCATCCTGCGGCTGCGGCTCGCGCGCGTCGAGGGTGAGCCAGTCGCGGTACTCGGCTGGTACGAAGGCGACGACACGGACGTCTTCAACCTCGCGACCCGACTCGACTGGCGAGGGCGCGGCATCGCGAAGCACCTGCTGACCTCCTGCGTCGCGAACGCCCTCGAGGCCGGCGCGCGGTCTGTCCTGATCGGCACAGACGTCGATGACACGCCGCAGGACTGGTACCGGCGGCTCGGGTTCAGCGACGAGTTGTTCACGGCCTGGACCTACACGCCGCCGCCCTGAGCTAGACGCCCGTGCTTCCGCTACGCTGCGCGTCCAGCAGCGGGCCAGTGGAGGCGGACAGCATGGTCGACGGGCCGATCGGATTCATCGGGACGGGCAACATCGGCGCGCCGATGGCTACGAACCTCGTGCGCGCCGGGCATGAGCTGCGTGTCTTCGACCTGAATCCCGCGCGCATCGAGTCGCTCGTCGAGCTCGGCGCGGAGCCTGGCGGTTCGGTCCTGGAGATCGCCGAGACCTGCCCGACGATCGTGACTTCGCTGCCCGGGCCGCCCGAGGTCGAGCAGGTGCTGCTAGGCGAGGGCGGAATCCTCGAGGGCGCAGGCGCGGGCACGATCTACGTCGATCTCTCGACCAACCTGCCCTCGACCGTGGAGCGGCTCGCTGCCGCCGCAGCCGAACGCGGCGTCACCATGCTCGACGCACCGGTCAGCGGCGGTGTGCCGCGCGCGATCGAGGGCACGCTGGCGGTCATGGTGGGCGGCGACGAGGCCGCGTTCGAGACCTGCCGGCCGCTGTTCGAGGCGATCGGCGACCACGTCTTCCACATGGGCGCTTCTGGCCAGGGCTCGCTCATCAAACTCGTCAACAACATGGTCGCGCTGAGCGCGCGCCAGATGGTCGTGGAGGGTCTGGCGCTGGCCCGCAGCGCCGGCCTCGACCCGAGGCGCGCGCACGAGGTGATGAGCGTCAGTTCCTCCGGCCGCTATGTCGGCGGCGCACAGCGGATCCTCGACGCTGAGTTCGATTCGCCGACGTTCACACTGCGGCTCGCGCGCAAGGACCTGGGCCTGGCGATGCAGGTCGGGCGCGAGTCCGGCCTGCCGACGCCGCTCCTGGGGGCCGCGCACGACAACCTCACGCGCGCCCTCGGCAGTGGCCACGGCGAACTCGGTCCGGATGCGGCGATGCTCGTGTACGAGGCTGGGAGCAGCCTCGACGGATAGCGCTCAGCCCTCGACGGCGGCGAGCCTGGGCGCTTCGTCTGCTTCGGCGTCTTCGTCCTCGACGAGCTGGACGCAGCGGACGAACTCTTCAGCAGCGGCGATGTCGCCCTCGACGAGGAGGTCGCCGGCGGCCGCCGCTTCGGCGACGGGGCGTCCGAGCATCAGCAGCTCGGTAAAGACGACGGCCGTGCCCTTCATGCGCACGCTCGCGTCCGCCGGGCTGCCCTCTTCGACCTCGTAGCGGCCGGGACCGAGTTCGACGGTGACCGGCTGGTCTTCGAACCCGAGGGCGATGGTGTACTCGGCTCGTGGGTTGCGGTCGAGGACGAGGAAGTAACGGCTGCGCAAGGCCTCGGCGATCTGGGCCGGGTCGAAGTCTTGCTCCGGGAGGAACTGCATCCCCCACCTGCCGAGCTCGATCAGCGTCGGGCCGAGCCCTCGTCCGGCCGCGGTCAGCTCGTAGACCGTCGAGGCGGCCGGCGGCGGCAGCTCGCGCTTCTCGACGAGCCCCATCTCGACCAGCCCCTTGAGGCGGCTGGCGAGGATGTTGGTGCCGATGCCGGGCAGGCCCGTCTGCAGGTCGGAGTAGCGCCGAGGCCCCGCGAGCAGGTCGCGGACGATCAGCAGCGTCCAGCGCTCGCCGAGTCGTTCGAGCGCCAGCGCCATCGGGCAGTACTGGCCGTATTCCTTTGTTCCCATGCGCGGACTGTAGCGCGTCCCCAACTTTTTTGCAAGCAGACGCTTGACAAAGTGAAGTTAGAGCTTTAGTTTACTTCCCACGCCCACTTCAAAAAGTGAAGCGACCCGCGAGGCCGGTCGGAACCGACGGCCGCGGCCAGCAGGCAGAGAAGCAACCAGGGAGAAACAGACGAATGGCTACGACCACCCTGGACCGCTCCCCCGAGGCACCACCAGCGGCTGATCCGCGACGCTGGTGGGTACTCGCGGTGATGTCCCTTTCGATTTTCATGATCTTCGTGGACAACACGGTCGTGAATACGGCGATCCCGTCGATCGCGCGCGACCTCGAGGCTTCGACCAGCGTCCTGCAATGGGTCGTGGATGGGTACACGCTCGTCCTCGCCGGACTCTTGCTCGCCGGTGGCACGATTGGCGACCGTTACGGTCGCCGTCGCTGGATGACGATCGGCATGGTCGTGTTCGGTCTCGCCTCGGTTGGTGCGGCGCTGTCCGCAAGCGCGGGGACGCTCATCGCGTTCCGCGCGCTTCAGGGCACCGGCGCGGCGCTGGTGATGCCGGCGACGCTGTCGATCCTGACCGATGTCTTCCCGCGCGAGGAGCGCGCGAAGGCGATCGGCATCTGGACCGGTATGGGCGGGCTCGGCATCGGCTTCGGGCCGGCGCTGGGCGGCTACCTGGTCGATCAGCTGAACTGGGCAGCCGTGTTCTGGCTGCACATCCCGGTCGTAGCGATCGCGCTCGTCGGGCTGACCCTGGTCGTCCCGGAGTCGAGCGACCGGCGTACGCGCCGCCTCGATGTGCCGGGCGCAGTGCTCGCCACCGGCGGCCTGCTGGCCATCGTGTACGCCATCATCCAGGGCTCGGAGTCCGGTTGGACCTCGCCCCAGATCTTGAGCGCATTCGCCATCGGCATCGGCGCCGTCGCCGCCTTCGCCGTCGTCGAGTTGCGCAGCGACCACCCGATGCTGCCATTGCGGTTCTTCCGCGAACGTGACTTCACGGCCGCGGTGATCATCATCGGCATCATCTTCTTCGCGATGTTCGTGACGTTCTTCTTCCTGACCCAGCTCTTCCAGCTGGTGCAGGGCCGCAGCCCCTTCGAGGCTGGGCTCCTGATTGTCCCGGTGGCGCTGGCGATGATGGTGGCCGCGCCGCTGTCCGGCCTACTGGTGCAGCGTGTGGGGCCGCGGCTCCTGCTGCTCGGTTCGATTGGCGCGATGATCGGCGGGATGCTGCTGCTGACGCAGCTCGACGCGAACTCGTCGACGCTGCAGGTGGCCGCCACTCTCTTCTTCTTCGGCGTCGGCGGCGGGCTCGGCATGACGCCGCTGACGGATACGGTGATGGCCGCCGTCCCGGTCGACGATGCCGGCATCGGCTCCGCCGTGAACGACGTATCGCGCGAGCTGGGCGGCGCGCTTGGCATCGCCCTGATCGGCGCGATCGTCAACGGGTTCTACCGCTCGAACGTCGAGGAGGCGCTGACCGGCCAGGCCTCCGCCGAGCTGATCGAGACGGCCCGCGAGGGTATTGGCATCGCCACCGTGGCAGCGGCACAGCTCCCGCCCGAGGTGGCGACGACGCTGACGACGGCCGCGAACGAGGCGTTCATCGACGCCATCGGCGCGGGCTTCCTCGTCAGCATCGCGTTCCTCGTGGTTGCGCTGGGCGTGGCCCTGCTGCTCCCGAACCGCATGCGCGCGGAACAGGCCGAGGCCACACCGGTCGCGGTCGCCGTCTCGGCGATGTCGCCCGCGGGAGCGGTGGCGGCCGGCTCCGTCGCCGCCGAGAGCGACGCCGCATAGCCCTCGACGCTTCGCACCGGGCCACTTCGGATAGAGCCATCGCGGATACGACCGCCACCCCCGGGTGGCGGTCGTGCTGTGTCCGCGTGGCCTCGAACGGTCGCTACTCGACGATGACGGTGCCGTTCATCGAGGGGTGAATCGAGCACACGAGGTTGAACGTGCCCGGGGAGCCGAACTCGTAGACGAAGGACTGGCCGGGGGCGATCAGGTTCGAGTCGAAGGTCGCGCCCTGCTCCTCGGTGACGGTGTGCGGGACGCCGTCGGCGTTAAGCCAGGTGATGCGCTGACCCGCGGCGATGGTGATCGAGCCGAGCGCGAAGTTCTGGATCGTGACCACCGTGCCGTCTTCGTCGTCGAGCTGGTCGCGTGTGCTCCAGATCGTCGAGGCCTCGGTGACCGGTGGCACGTTCGGGTTCCACATCGAGAAGACGCCCAGCGGATTGTCGTCGTGAACCCAAGCGTGAATCATCCACCCGTACTGGTCGACGAAGCTGCCACCACGCTCGGCGCAACCCGCGGCGGTCGTCGTCCCGGACTGGATGAACCCGCCGTCGTCCGTCTCCGCTGCCGAGGCCACAGCGGCGCCGGTACAGAGCGCGTAATGCATGTGCCAGTTGTCCAGGGGGCCTGTGAAGCCGGTCGGGTGGGTGTTGCCAGCGAGCTGGTACGGGAGGACGAACGAGACGCCAATCAGCCGCCATGCGCCGTCCTCGTCGCGGTCATACATCAGGATCTCCGGCTCGGAGAGCACGAGCCGGCCATCGATGGTGCGCTCGTAGTTGTTGAAGTGAGCGCCCATGTTCTGCACCACATTCGTCGTCTGGACGTACCCATCGGCGCGGGCGAGGTCGATGTCGTTGTAGCGCTCGGTCGCCAGGCGGATCTCGTCGAGCTCCGAGACGAGCGCCCCCACTTCGTCACGCGTCATCTGCAGCTCCTCGGGGATCGGTTCGTCCGAGGCGAGCAGGTCGCGTAGCGCCGGGAGCGACAAGCGTGCGCGCACCTGGGCGTCGCGCGGCCCCTCGACGAGCGAGGTGACGATCTCCTCGCCAACGCGCTCGAAGACGAAGTGGGTGAAGCCGGAGGCGCCCCCCGGCAAGGCGGGCAGGTCGGTTGGCCGCGCAGCGTCGTTCGTCGCCGGCGCGATGCGCGCCGTCGAGGTGGGCGTCGTGGTCGCAGCGGAGGCTGCGGCGGTCGGCGTCGAGGGCACCTCGGTCGGTGGCGCTTCCTCGCCAGCCTCGTCGCCGCAGGCGAAGGCGAGCGCAGCGGCAGCGACGGCAAACGCCAGGGTGCGTGTCAGCATGAACCGACCCTCGAGCGCAGAGGGTAGCGCCTCAGGCGGTGCGGAGCTCTCGGCGACGGGCGATGATCAGCGCGACTCCGAACATCAATACGCCCATCGCGGCCATGGTTTCGCCCTCGCTGAGGAACTGGCGCAGGAGGAGGATCGCCAGCGCGGCCAGCGGCAAGGTGCCGCCCATCGAGAGCGCCAGCAGGCTCATCACGCGCCCCATCATCTCGTCCGGCGTGTGCTCCTGCAGGAGCGTGCGCTGGGAGGTGATGAGGACGCCAGCTATCAGGCCCCAGAACAGCATGAACACCAGCGTGGCCACGTAGACCTGCGACAACCCGATCACGACCAGGCCCGGTCCGAAAAAAAACAGCGCGCCGACGAAGAGCATGCCCTTGCGCTCCACGCGTTCCCTGGAGGCGAGGGCCAGCGACGATACGACCATGCCCGCGGCAAGCGCCGCGCTGAGCAGTGCCGTCTGGAACGGGCCCTGGCCGAGCTGGTTGCGTCCGATCGCCGGCAGCAGCACCCCGAACGAGCCGCCGCCCACGCCGATCATCATCGACGCGATCATCAGGCTGCGCACGGGCTCGCGACCGAAGGCGAAGCGCACCCCGCCGGCGACGCTCGACAGCATCGAGCGCCCAGCCTCCTCGGCGGAGGCGGCGAGGGGTGCCAGCCGCACGGGCAGCATCATCAGCGAGCTGAGCACCATCAGTCCCGACCACACCGCGAACGAGCTGCCCATGCCGATCAGCGCGATCGAGCCGCCGCCGACGGCCGCGCCCGTCAACTGCGAGACCTGCATCCCAATGTTCTGCAGCGCCACGCCGGTCATCAGCCGCTCTCGTGGCACCAGCTGCGGCACCATCGCCTGCAGCGCCGGCATCGTGGCCGCCTGCACGGCGCCGCTGCCGAGGGCGACCAGCATCGCGAGCCAGAGGTTGATCACATCGGTCCAGATCAGCACGGCCGCCACCAGCAGGATCGCCGCCGCGCCGAGGTTGACGGTGATGACGAGCCAGCGGCGGTCGAGCCGGTCCGACCAGACGCCCGCCGGCAGTGAGAGGAAAAGGAGCGGCAGGCCGAGCGAGAGGCCCATCAGCCCCTCGGCCGCCGAGGCGTCGGAGAGGTCGAGCGCGAGCCAGATGAAGGCGAAGCGCAGCACGCCCGCGACGAGCGCCGACATGAACTGCGCAGCCCAGAAGTAGCGATAGTTGCGGATCGCCAGCACCGCGACGATCGGGCTCCCGCCCGGCTCGGCCGCCACGTCGACTGCTGGCGCGCGCTCTGTCGCCACTGGCCCCTCCGCGGGCTCAGTTTGGGGCTGTTTGGCATTGGGCGCTACGCGAAGCGTGGAACGGGCGCGGCGAGCTAGTCCGCGACGATCCGCGCCTCGAGGTCCGTCTCCGGCTTCGTCATGGCCGCGAGCGCAAGGGCGATCAGCGAGAAGATGACGACGAGGATGTAGGCGGCCCGCCAGCCCTCGACAAAGGCGTCGCTGGCGGCGGCGCTATTGGCGATGTCGCTGAGCGGGATGTCGAACCCGTTGGTCGCCATCACGGCCACGACGACGCCGGAGGCGATGGCCTGCCCGACGACATTGCCGACGTTCCTCGTGAGGTTGGTGAAGGCCCCGACGACACCGAGGCTGGAGATCGGCACCGAGCCGATGATCAGGGAGTTGTTCGGCACGTTCCACAGCCCCATCCCCAGGCCGTTGACGAACAGCACCAGCATGACGAGCGAGAGCTCCGTGCCCGCGTCGAAGAGCACCATCGGCACCGACGTGGCCAGCACGACGACGAAGCCAAGGACGGAGAAGGGTCGCTCACCGAAGCGGTCGGAGAGCTGTCCGGAGGCCTGGGCGGCGAGCCCCATTCCGAACGAGAGCAGGAAGAGCACGCCCCCAGCCGCCCCCTCCTCGAGGCCGCGCAGGCTGATCAGGTAGATCGGCATCAGGAAGCGTGTCGCGGTCGTGGCCATGAAGCCCAGCAGCCGCGTGAGCACGGCGAGCCGGAATACGGTGTTCTGGAACAGCCGCAGCTCGAACATCGGCTCGGCGCTGCGCAGCTCCCAGCGAACGAACGCCCAGAACAGCCCCGCCACGACCGCGAGCCCGCCGAGGATCAGCGGGGAGGTCCAGCTCACCGCCAACGGGTTGTTGATGACGAGCACGAGCAGAACGATCGCTGAGGCGGAGAGCACCGCTCCGCCCCAGTCGAACTTCCGCGGTCCACTCCCGCGGAACCGGTTGAGCAAACGCTCGTCGAGGAGGAAGTAACCGGCGATGAAGGCGATCGAGATCGGGATCAGGAGCATCAAGAACAGCGCCTCCCACGGCAGCACCTGCAGCATCAGCCCGCCGACGATCGGCCCGGACGCACCACCGATCGCCACCGCGGTGGTCTGGCTGCCGATGGCCAGGCCGCGCTCCCTCGGCGGGAAGACCGCGACGACCATGGCCGTCCCCACTGACTGGCCCATGGCGTTCCCAATCGCCATCACGACCCGCGAGGCGATCACGAGCTGGAAGGTCGGCGACAACGCGGTGAGCAGCGCGCCCAGTCCGAACAGCACGAGGCCGGCGAGGTGGACCCGACGCCAGCCGACGATGTCGGCGAGTCGACCCATCGGGAGCATGAGGGCGCTGATCGTGAGCGCCTGCGCGATCACCACCCAGGTGACGGCGCGCAGGGTGATGCCGAAGTCATCGGCGATCGCCGACAGCGCGACGAACACCATCGACATGCTCATCACCATCGTGACGAACGAGATGCCGATGGCCGTGAAGCCCCACCACTTGCGGCTGTAATCGGGCTCAGACGGCGGCGCAGCGACCGCCGCCGGCGTCCGGCTCATGGACCGCGCCGTCGAGGGCTACCAGGTGTCGATGTTCGGACGCTTCTTCTCCGTCCGCGCCGGGGTCGGTGGGAGGCTGGCCAACCCTCGCACGATCCAGTCCCGTGTGTCCGCTGGGTCGACCACATCGTCGATACCGAAGAACACCGCCGAGTTGACCGCCTTCGCCGCCTCGTAGCGTGCAGCGACCATCGACTCGTACCGTTCCAGCCGCTCCTGCGTGTCCTCGATGGCCGCGAGGTCGTCGCGGTAGCCCAGCTTCACCGCACCCTCGATGTTCATGCCGGCGAACTCCGCGGTCGGCCAGGCGATGGTGAAGAACGGGACCAGCGAGGAGGCGCCACACATCGCCTGCACGCCCAGGCCGTAGGCCTTGCGCACGATCACGCCGAACATCGGCACGCTGAGGTTGGCGCCGGTGTTGAACATGCGCGCGCAGTGACGGACGAGCGCCGTCGCCTCGACGTCCGGCCCGACCATCATCCCCGGGCAGTCCATGAGGCTGATCACCGGGAGGTCGAAGGCGTCGCAGAGCTGCAGGAAGCGCGCGCCCTTGTCGGCGCCGTCGCTGTCGATGGCACCGGCGAGGTGATGCGGGTTGTTCGCAATCAACCCCATCGGCTGGCCCTCGATGCGCACGAAGGCGGTGTGGATGCCGACACCGAACTCCGGGCGGATCTCGAGCACCGAGCCCTCATCGGCCAGCGTGTGGATGACATCGCGCATGTCGTACATGCGGACGCGGTTCTCGGGGACGATGTGCCGCATTGCTCGCTGGTCGGGGGCCGTCCAGTCCTCGACGGGGCCCTGGAAGTAGGAGAGGTACTGCTTCGCGGTCGCCACCGCCTCCGCTTCGTCCTTGACCAGGATGTCGACGACGCCGTTCGGCACCTGGAACGACATCGGCCCGACCTCCTCGGGCGTGTACACGCCCAGGCCGCCGCCCTCGATCATCGCAGGGCCGCCCATCGCGATCGTCGAGTTCTCGGTCGCGATGATGACGTCGCAGCAGGCGAGCAGCGCTGTGTTGCCAGCGAAGCAGCGGCCCGAGTTCACGCCCACCATCGGCACACGGCCGCTCAGCTTCGAGAACTGCGTGAACGTGTACGTGTCGAGGCCGACGCCACCCTCCTTGCCGGTGTCGCCGGGCCTGCCGCCACCACCCTCGGAGAACAGCACGACCGGCAGGCCGTAGCGGTCGGCCAGCTCGTACATGCGGTCCTGCTTGTAGTGGTTGCGGTTGCCCTGGGTGCCCGCGAACACGGTGTAGTCGTAATGCACCGCGATCGCGCGTGAGTGCTCGTCGTCGAAGAGGTCGCCATTAATGCTGCCGATGCCCGCGACCAGCCCGTCCGCCGGGGTGCGCTCGCGCAGCCACTCCTGTGTGCGCCTCGAACGCTGCGCCGCCACGACGAGGGGGCCGAACTCCTTGAACGTGCCCTCGTCCATCAGGTGCGCGATGTTCTCGCGTGCCGTGCGTTGGTCGAAACGTCGCCGGCGCTCGACGGCGTCGGGCCGGTTCTCGTCCCAGATGTAGGAGCGCCGCTCGTTCACCTCCGCAAGGTCGCCACGGATGAAGTCGAGGTCCAACTCTTCCTCGTCCTCGATCGCACCGACCGCGACCTCCGCCTCCTCGATGAATACGACCGCGTAGCCTTCGCGGACGACGTCGCCGACGGTCATCGAGACCGCGCGCACGATGCCGCTGCGGTCGGCCGCGATCACGTGCTCCATCTTCATCGCCTCGACGACCGCGACTTGCTGTCCCTCGCGCACCGTGTCGCCCACCGCGACATCGATCGACACGATCGTGCCCTGGATCGGCGCGGGCAGCCCGATCGAACCGTCCGCCCCCTCGAGGTCCGGCGTTTCCTCGACGTTCGCGCCGGCGTGGCGCACGTCCGCCGAGGCGTCGCGCGACTTCACCTCCGCGTCATGCGCGAAGAGGGCCAGCGGGTCGCTCTGGTCCACCTGCGCGCCGGCGAAGCCGCTCTCGCGCGCCTCGGCCTCCGCCTCGTCGGCGGCCGGCTCGACGAATCGCGACCGTGGCGAGGCGTCGGCGGCCGCCAACTCCTCGAGGTGCTCGTCAACGAAGCGCGTGTGGACCCGCCCGGCGGCGAAGTCCTCGTGCGCGAGGATGTTCTGCAGCAGCGGGATGTTGGTGGTGACACCCTCGATGCGGAACTCGGAGAGCGCTCGCGAAGTGCGGGTGACCGCATCAGCGAAGCGAGCCGAGGGCGCATGACCGATCACCTTCGCCAGCAGTGAGTCGTACCGCGGACTGATCGTGTAGCCGGCGTAACCGAAGCCGTCCGTGCGCACGCCGGGCCCGCTCGGCGCCTCGTACACCGTGAGCGTGCCGCTCGAGGGCCGGACAGTGCCGTCGGCCGCGACGGTTTCCATGTTGACGCGCGCCTGGATCGCGAAGCCGCGCGGCGTCGCCAGCGAGGGATCGTCCAGCCCGAGGTCGGCCAGCGTCTCGCCGCCGGCCAGGCGCAGCTGCGTCTGCACGATGTCGACGCCCGTCACCGCCTCGGTCACGGTGTGCTCCACCTGGAGACGCGCATTAGCTTCGATGAAGGCGAATCGCCCGGCCTCGTCGCCCGAAACATCGAGGAGGAACTCGAACGTGCCCGCGTTGGCGTAGTCAACGCTCGCAGCGAGCTTCACCGCAGCATCGAGGATCGCGGAGCGAATGGCCTCGTCGAGCGCAGGTGCCGGCGCGATCTCGACGATCTTCTGGTAGCGGCGCTGGATGCTGCACTCACGCTCGCCGAGGTGGACTACGGCGCCGGTACCATCGCCGAGGATCTGCACCTCGATGTGGCGTGCGCGCGGCATGAACTCCTCGACGTAGAGGTCGCCGTTGCCGAAGGCGGCCTGCGCTTCCGACGCGCAACGTTCGAACGTCGTGGTGACCTCTGACGCCTCGGCGACAGCGCGCGTGCCGCGCCCACCACCTCCGGCGACCGCCTTGATCATCATCGAGCCACCGTCGAGGCTGGCGAGGAACTCACCCGCCTCCTCAACGGTGACGGCGCGGTCGAGGCCGCGCAGCGTCGGGACGCCGGCAGCGGTCGCAGCAGCGCGAGCGCGGCCCTTGTCGCCGAACAGGCCCAGTTGCTCCGTCGTCGGGCCGACGAAGACCAGTCCCGCCTCGGCGCAGCGGCGCGCGAACTCCGCGCTTTCCGCGAGAAACCCGTAGCCGGGGTGCACGGCGTCGCAGCCCGCCTCGAGCGCGACCTCGACCAGCCGGCCGATGTCGAGGTAGGCCATCACCCCGCTGCCCTCGAGCGCCCGCGCCTCGTCGGCCACGCGTGTGTGGAGCGAGGCGGCGTCGTCCTCGGAATGGACGGCGACGCTGTACATGCCGAGGTCGGCCGCCGCACGTGCGATCCGGATCGCGATCTCGCCTCGGTTGGCTATGAGCACGCTGTTCAGGCTCATGTCAGTCTCCTCGCCCCGCTCGCGCGCAGGTTCAGCCCTCGACGTCGTCGAGGGTGCCGGTGACGCCCGCGGCCACCAGTGCTTCGTACTCCATATCAGTCACGCCGAGTTCCTCGGCCAGTACCTCGCGGCTGTGCTGTCCCACCGACGGCGAGGGCCGCAGCGGCGCCGAGGGCGCGGCGGAGAATCGCCATGGCCGGCCCGGCAGCCACGTCGGCCCCGTCTCGGGGTGGTCGATCTTCGAGATGAACCCGGCCTCGGTCAGCGCCGGGTCGGGCCGGCTGTACAGCTCGTACAACGGCACGACGCGCGCCGCCGCCACGCCGATCGAGGCCAACACCGCCTCCGCCTCGACGGCGTCCTGCTCCGCGACCCAGGCGCCCACGATCGTGTCGAGTGCGGCTTCGTTCGTCTTGCGATCGGCCATCGTGGCGAAGCGCCCGTCTAGCAGGCGCGTGTCGCCGAGGTGCGCCGCGAACGCCTGCCAGGCCGCCTCGCTCTCGGTCGCAAGCGAGAGCCACTCGCCATCGAGCGCCGCGTAACTGTTGTGCGGCGCGATGCGCGGGTGGTGGTTGCCCCGCGGACGCGGCAGGCGACCAGTCGCGTCGTACTCGACGATGGCGTCGCCGCAGACGGTGGTGACCGCCTCCATCATCGCGACGTCGATCTGCTGCGGCTCACCGGTGCGGTCGCGGTGGTGCAACGCGGCAAGGGTCGTCGCGGCGAGGAAGTAGCCCGCCACCGGGTCGGGGTAGAGCCCGCCGGTGTTCATGCCGGTGTCCCCCTCGTAGCCATGCAGCGAGGAGAGGCCGGACATCGGCTCCGTCGTCGCGCCGTTCGCGGGGTACTCCCGGTAGGGCCCGGTCGCGCCGTAGCCAGAGATCGAGGCGATGATGGCGCCGGGCCGCCGCTCGTCCAGCGCGTCGAGCGTGATGCCCCACCCTGGCAGCACGGTCGGACGAAAATTGTCGGCGATGATATCGAAGCGGGGCAGCAACTCCCAGAGCAGCTCCATTCCTCGCTCGGTACGCAGGTCGAGCGTGAGCTCCCGCTTGTTGAGGTTGACCGCGTTGTAGAGCCCCTGCGTGTTGGCCGCGTGTTGCGTCCGGGAGGGATCGACGAGCGCCGTCGGCACGCGACCGCGCACGCGACGCCAGACATCGACGCGATGCACCGCGCCGAGCTGTACGACATCGGCGCCCAGGAGCGAGAAGAGCTCAGTGCCGAACGTGCCGGACCAGGCCTGGCCGAAGCTGAACACGCGCACGCCGCTGAGCGGCCCCTCGGCGAGCGCGGCGTCGTCCGGCGGATCGCTCCTCGAGGCGCGGGCGGGCGGCGGCGCCTCGGGCGGGCGCTTGCGCCAGCTCGGCGCGTCACTGCCGAGGCGTGGTGCGGCGCTGTTTCGCTCCCATCCCGATGGAGACAGACGAGCGACCGGCCCGGCCGCGCGCACCACCCGCTCCTCGATCGGCGTCTCGACGAGGAAGGAGCGCGCCTCGAGCTGCGGGTCGTTGACGATGTCGTCGATGTCCTGCACGACGCCTGTGATGCAGCGCAGCCGTGCCATCGCATGGAAGACGTCCCAGCGCCGCAGTTCAGGCAGCGTGCGCGCCGCGCCGGCGACGACCGCGCTCATGTCCTGCGTGTGGCGTCCGATGTCGGCGATCAGGTCTTCGCGCGCGCCGAGCTCGGGCAGGCGCAGCACCTCCATCGCCTCGTCCCAGTTGTGAAAATCGCCGAAGCCGAGGTTGAGCTTGCCGTCTTTCGTCTCGTAGAGCGGCCCCGGCTCGCCGCGGAGGCGGCCGCCGGACGGTCCGTTGCTGAAGCCGGTGCCCTCGTAGATCGCAGCGATACCCCACGGGTGGACCGTCAGCGCGAACGCCTCGACCTCGCTCACGTCGACGCACTCCGCATCGGCGCCCACCTCGCGACGTCGCAGCGCGGCCGCGGCGGCGAGGAAGCCGGCCACGCCGCCGATGTAGCCGCTCTGGCGCAGGGGCATCTGCAGCGGCGGTTCGTCGCGGTACCCGTTGATGTAGGCCCACCCCGTGCGAGCGCTCGCGGTCAGGTTGTTGCCGGGGCGGTCGGCGAGCGGCCCGGTCCGACCGTGCGGCGTGATCGACAGTTGCACCGAATCCGCGGGCAGCCGCCCCAGCGCCCCCTCGACGACCGCGCCGTGGCGAGGAGCGGTCGTGACCACGATGTCCGCCCCGGCCACGAGGTCGCCCAGCGCCTCGGCGTCCGTCACGACCGTCGATCGCTTGTTCCAGTTCGCGTAGGCGTGCACCACGCCTCGCTCGAGGCCGGGCGTGTCGTCGAGGAACGGCGGCTCGTGGCGGAGCGCGTGGCCCTCGGGCGGCTCGGCGAGCAACACATCCGCGCCAAAGTCGCCGAACAGGCGCGCAGCGAAGGCGCCGGACAGCCGGTCGGAGAGATCGAGCACCCGGAGATCGTCGAAGGGTCGGGGCATCCAGCCATGTTCCCGCCGCAAGATCGGAGGAGGCGATAGCGTAGCCGCAGGTGGCCGGGAACGATATCGCTCGACGTGGCGACCGCTCGCGCCTCCCCTGGCTTGGCTCAGACCGATTCGCAACAGGTCGCGGCGCGCCCTCGCGTTGACAGGCTCTGGCCGGGCATCTATATATGCGAATATTCCGAGGTGCGAATATGAGTTGTACGAGAGAAGTCGACCGCGCCATCCGCGGCTCCGGCTTGCGCCGCACCATGCCGCGCTCCCTCGTGCTCTCCGCTGTGAAGCACGAGGGTGGCCACGTCTCCGCCTACCGCGTCGCCGAACGCATCGAGCGCGAGCATCCCGAGGCGGAGGTCGCCCTGTCGACGGTCTACCGAGCGCTCGAGACGCTCGAGGAGCGCGGGCTGGTCTCGGCGTTGCGCGTGCCATCGCGGGAGACGCGCTACGAGTGGACCGGCGATGCGGATGCGCATCACCACCTCGTCTGCCGCGAGTGCGGGGAGACGGCCGAGCTACCGCCCGAGGCACTGACGGAGGTCGCCGACCAGATCGAGCGCAGCACGGGCTTCGCGGTCGAGTTGCGTCACCTCGCGCTGAGCGGCCTCTGCGCGCGCTGCGCCGAAGCGACCGCTTGACCGTGCACGTCACCCGGCGGCGGATCGGACTCGCGCTCGCGGCGCTGGCCCTCGCGGCGGTGCTGCTCGCCGCGTGCGGCGGCGGCGCTGACGACGACGACGGTGTGCTGCGCGTGGTCACGACGGTTTCGCCGATCACGAGCATCGTCGAGGGCATCGCAGGCGACCGGGTGCGGGTCGACGGGGTCGTGCCGGAGGGCGTGAACTCGCACACCTTCGACCCCGCGCCCAGCGTCGCACGCCTCCTGGCCGACGCCGATCTGATCGTGATCAACGGGCTCGCCCTCGAGGAGCCGACGCTCGAGCTGGCGGAGTCGTCGAATGGCGACACACCGATTCTGCTGCTCGGTGACGCGACGGTGGCGCCGGACGCGTGGGTCTTCGACTTCTCGTTCCCGGAGGAGGCGGGGCGGCCGAACCCCCATCTCTGGACGGACCCTCAGCTCGCGCTGCGCTACGCCGAGCTGGTCGCGGACCGCCTCTCGGACCTCGACGCGGCCAACGCCGACTACTTCGCGGCCAACCTCGAGGTCTTCCGAGCGCGCATCGGCGTCCTCGACGCGGCGATCGTCGAGGCCGTGGCGACGGTGCCCGCGGGGCAGCGGCGCTTGCTGACATACCACGACTCATGGCCTTACTTCGCACTGCGCTACGGCATGACCGTGATCGGGGCGGTGCAGCCCTCGGACTTCTCGGAGCCGTCGGCGCGGGAGCTGGCGCGGCTGATCGACCAGATCGAGGCGGAGCAGGTGCCCGCGGTGTTCGGCTCGGAGGTGTTCGCGAGCGACGCGCTGGAGACGATCGCGTGCGAGAGCGGCGCGACCTACATCGACGCGCTGCGCGACGACGACCTCCCGGGCGCGCCGGGCGACGAGGATCACTCCTACCTCGGCCTCATGGTCGCAAACATGCGGATCATGCTCCCCGCCCTCGGCGGCGACGCCTCCGCGCTCGACGCGGTAGACACCGGCCCGGTCTTCGCCGGGACGAGCCTCGCTAGGTACCCGCAGTGAGCAAACAAGCAAGGGGACGCTAGCAATGCTCCACCCCCAGCCACACGGTCCGGGCCACGGCGGTCTGCGCGTCGAGTTCGATGGCGTGCGCGCGGGCTATCGCAACGGCCCCGTCCTGCACGACGCGACTGTCACGATCGAGCCCGGCGACTTCGTGGGGATCGTCGGACCGTCCGGCTCGGGTAAATCGACGTTCCTGCGCACGATCCTCGGCGACACACATGTCTACGGCGGCGACGTGCGCGTGGGTGGGCAGCCGCCCGACCCGGCCTCGCAGGCGATCGGCTACGTGCCGCAGATCGAAACCGTCGACTGGAACTTCCCGGTGACCGCGCGCGAGGTCGTCCTGATGGCGGTGCGGGACCAGCGCTGGCGTCCCTGGCCCGGGCGCGAGGCACAGCGGGACGCCGAAGCGATCCTCGACCGCCTGGGCATCGGCGACCTCGCCGACCGTCACATCCGACAGCTTTCCGGCGGGCAACAGCAGCGCGTCTTCCTCGCGCGGGCGCTGGCGCGACGGCCGTCACTGTTGCTCCTCGACGAACCGACCAGCGGTGTCGACCTGCGCACGCGCGACGAGATCCTGCACCTGCTCGACGAGCTCAACCACCAGGGGATCACGATGGTGATGACGACGCACGAGCTGAACGCCGTCGCGGCGCACCTCCCGCGCGTGATCTGCCTCAACGGCCGCGTGGTCGCTGACGGCTCGCCCAACGAGGTGTTCACCAGCGAAGTGCTGGCGGAGACCTACGGCGCGGAGGTGCCGGTCCTGGAGTACGAGGGCATGCGGCTCGTCGCAGAGCGACCGCACCTGATCGGTGTCCGCAAGCACGCCGCCGGACGCGAGGTGAACGGCGAGGAGAACGGCGGGATGAACGACGATGCTTGACCCGTTCGCGTACGAGTTCTTCGCCCGAGGCATGCTCGCCGCGACCATGGTCGGGGCGCTCTGCGGGCTCGTCGGTGTCTATGTCGTGCTGCGCCGCATGTCGTACATCGGCCACGGCCTGGCGCACGCGATCTTCGGTGGCGCGGTGGTCAGCTTCGTGCTGTCGTTCAACTTCTACCTCGGCGCCTCGCTGTGGGGCTTCCTCTCCGCGTTCATCATCAACCTCACGACCCGGCACCGCCCCGCGATCGGCGCGGACGCGGCGATCGGCATCGTCACGACCGCCTCCTTCGCCGTGGGCGTCGCGCTGGTCAGTCGTTACCGCGGCTTTACGCGCAGCTTCGACGCCGCGCTCTTCGGCAACGTGCTCGGCGTCGAGGATGGCGACCTGCTGGCGATCGGCGTTGTCGCGCTGCTAACGGCGATCACGGTGGTCGTCGTCTACCGGCAGCTGCTGTTCATGACCTTCGATCCGGAGGTCGCGGGGTTCTTCGGAGTCTCCGGCGGGTGGATCGACGCCATCTTCGCGATGATCCTCGCGGCGACGGTGGTGGTCTCGATGCAGGTCCTGGGCGTCACGATGATCGCGGCCGCGCTCGTCGTCCCGCCCAGCGTGGCGCGGCTGCTGACCGACTCGTTCCACCGCATGATCGCGATCTCGGTCGGCGTCGGCGCGCTGTCCGGCCTCGGCGGCATCTACATCTCGTGGTACGCGGACATCTCCAGCGGCGCCACGGTCGTGCTGTTCTCGACGGCGCTCTTCGTGCTCGCGCTCGTCTACTCGTCGTGGCGAGGCCGCATTGTCAGCCTCAGCGGCACGCACTAGCCCCGCCCGAGCGCCCGAAGTCTCCTCGAACGGTGGCTAGTCGATCCGCGTGGAGCGCAGCCGCAGCGAGTTGGCCATGACGGAGACCGAGGAGAACGCCATCGCTGCGGCGGCGACGATCGGGTTGAGGAAGCCACTGTCGCCAAAGATCGGCGACAGCGCCGTCGGCACCTCGACGTCGAGGATCTGCGAGAACAGCAGGTAGCCCGCGCCGGCGGCCACGGGGATCAGCGCAATGTTGTAGACGAACGCCCAGCCGAGGTTCTGCCACATCGTGCGCATCGTGGCGCGGCTGATGCGGATCGCGGCGACGATACGGCCGATGTCGGGGCGCACGAGGGTGACCGGCGCCGCCTCGAGCGCCACGTCCGTGCCGGTCCCGACGGCGATGCCGACGTCGGCCACCGCGAGCGCGGGCGCGTCATTGATGCCGTCGCCGACCATTGCGACGATGCGACCGTCCGCCTGCAGCTCACGCACGATGCGTGCCTTATCCTCCGGCATCACCTGCGCCACGACCTCGTCGACCCCGACCTCGCGTGCCACGGCCTGCGCCGTCGCCTCCTGGTCGCCCGTCAGCATCACCACGCGCACGCCGAGGTCGCGGAGGCTGCGGATGCCGTCCGCGGCGCCGGCTCGCACCCGGTCGGCCACGGCCACGACGCTGGTCGCCTCGCCATCGATGGCCACGCGCAGCCGCGTCTCGCCGCGTGCGCCGGCCGCGTCCGCGAGCACGTCGAGGGCGCTTCGGCCGTCGCTCGCGACGCCGCGATCGGCGAGCAGTGCGTCATTGCCGATCAGCAGCTCGCGCTCGCCGACGCGGGCGACGATGCCCTGGCCGGCCACGCTCTCGAAGGTGAGCGGCCAGTCGAGGTTGACTTCGATACGCTTTGCCTCGCGCTCTAACGCCAGCGCGTAGGGGTGCTCCGAGCCGCGCTCCGTCGAGGCGACCAGCCGCACCAGCTCGCGCGCGTCGAACGACGCGTCCTCGAGGAACTCGACCCCGACGAACTCGGGGCGGCCTTCGGTAATCGTGCCGGTCTTGTCGACGACGACGATGTCGATGTCCCGCGCGAGCTGCAGCGCCTCGGCGTCGCGGATCAAGACGCCCTGCCTCGCGGCACGGCCGGTGCCGACTATGATCGCGGTGGGCGTGGCGAGGCCGAGGGCGCAGGGGCAGGCCACGATCAGCACGGCCACGGCGTTGAGGATGCCGAACGTGAGCGCTGGCTCCGGGCCGAAGACGAGCCAGACGACGAGGGTCAGCGCCGCAGCGGCGAAGACGACCGGAACGAAGACCGCGGCGATGCGATCGGCGAGCCCCTGGATCGGCGCCTTCGAGCCCTGCGCATCCTCGACGAGCCGGATGATGCGCGCGAGCGCCGAGTCGCTCCCGACCGCCGTCGCGCGCAGGCGCAGCAGCCCGTTCGTATTCATGGTCGCGCCGAAGAGGTCGTCGCCGGGCGCTTTATCGACCGGTACCGACTCGCCGGTCAGCATCGACTCATCGACGGCGGCCGAGCCCTCGACGACCTCTCCGTCGACGGGGATCTGTTCGCCGGGCTTGACGATCACGATGTCGCCGGCCTGCACCGCGCGCACCGGGATCTCGAATTCCTCGCCGTCCTCGAGGACGCGCGCGGTCTGCGGTCGCAGCGCGATCAGCTCGCGCACGGCGTCCGAGGTCTGTCCTTTCGCCCGCGCCTCGAGCAGCCGCCCGAGCAGGACGAAGAAGATGATCGCCGACGAGGTGTCGAAGAACACCGCCGCGTCCAGGCCCTCCACGGAGTCGAACACGCCGGGCGCGAAGGTGGCGACCACCGAATACGCGAACGCGGCGCTGGTGCCGACAGCGATCAGCGTGTTCATGTCGGTCGAGCCGTGCCGCCCGATGCGCCACGCGCCCGCATAGAACTGACGGCCCGCCCAGAGCTGCACCGGCAGCGCCAGCGCGAAGAAGGCCGGGTGCAGGAACCAGCGCGGCACGTCATCTACGGCGTCGAAGACACGCGAGAGCGCCATGAAGCCGACGAGGAAGGCGGCCACCACGCCGGCGAAGATCGTCTTGCGGCGCAGCAGCGCGTAGTCCGCGCGGCGGGAGGCCTCGAGGGCATCGCGCGCCTCGTCGTCATCGCCGGCCGCGGTGAGCAAGTCATAGCCGGCCTGGTCGACGGCGGAACGCAGGGCCTCAACCGGCACGTCGGTGGCCTTGACGGTCGCCTCCTCCGTCGCGAGGTTGACGTTGGCGCCCTCGACGCCGGGCACAGCCTCAAGGGCACGCTCCACGCGGCGCACACAGGAGGCGCAGGTCATCCCGCGCACGTCGAAGCGGAGGTCGCCGTTCACGACCTCGACGTCCTCGGACGCCGCCGTCGGTCCAGTCTCTGTGGCCATCGTGTTCGTCCGCTCGTGGTGGTGGTGGCTACTTGTTCGCCAGCTCGTAGAGCTCGGAGAGCTCGTCGAGGACCGCCGTGTCGCCGCGGTTGATGCCATCGACGACGCAGTGGTGGAGGTGGCCGGTCAGCATCTTGCCCTCCAGCCGCTCGATCGCGCGGCGGATGGCGTAGGTCTGCTTGAGCACGTCCACGCAGTACTGGTCGTCCTCGATCATGCGGCGCACGCCGCCGAGGTGGCCCTCCACGTAGGCGAGCCGCTTCAGCACGTCGGCGCGAGTTTCGGTATCCATCTCAGGCCTCCGCGGGGATGGCGATCGCCGCTTCCATGGGCTGTCCCCAGGGCATCGTCACCGTCTGCACATCGATGCGGTACGCATCGCCCTCGAGGCCGGCCCGCAGCGAAGCCTCAGCTCCGCTCGACGAGACGAGGAGCTGGCGGCCGCAGCAGCAGCCCGGCGTGCTGGTCGGCCTGCGTACGGTCGAACGCGAATCCGGCGTCGCAGCCGCAGGGGCAGGCGTAGTTGACGTCGGCCCCGGCCTCCGTGGCGGTCACGCGATAGGCGGGCACCCAGTTCGGGTCGTCTGGCGACGCGTGGTCGTGCTCGGCCGGCGCCTCGCCGAGGGGGTAGCCCTCGGCCTCGGTCGCCGTGGCGATCGCTTCGAGCAGAGCGCCGCTCGCGACCTTGACGACGAACGACTTGCCATCGGGGTCGCCGGAGACGAACGTCGCCCCCTCGACCGTACCGACCGCACGCTCGATCGAACCGATGCAGTGGTCACAGGTCACGTCCGGGGCGTACAGGGTCATTTGCATGGGTGTCATCTCCTCGATGCTGGATCGGGATATCGGTGTGACCTCAGTATACCCCTACCCGGGGGGTCTGGGTAGGGGCGAAGGTTCGATGAGGCGTGTGGACGACGGTTGTCCGCCGCCGGGTATCATCACGCCACTAAACGTGAGGTCCGGCGCATGGCGACGATGACGGCAAGACCACCAAGAGTGATCGAAGCCTTCTACCCGGACGGCGAGCTACAGACGGCCACCCCGATGCGTCGTCTCGGCGGCTACCTGCTTGACGTCCTCCTGCTGATCGTCACGCTCGTGGTCGGCTGGGTGATCTGGTTCCTTGTCGTCGCGCAGCGCGGCCAGACGCCGGGCAAGCAGCTCACGAACATGTACATCATGCGAGAGGATGGGTCCCGCGCCGGTGGCTGGTACACGCTCCTCCGCGAGTTCGTGGTGGAGGGACTGCTGTTCGGTCTGATCGGCGCCGTCACCTTCGGCATCAGCTCGATCATTGCCGCGCTCTGGTGCACGTGGGACCGCGATCGTCAGTGCCTCTGGGACAAGGTGACCTCGACCTACGTCGCCTACTCGCCAGCCGGCCGCCGCCCGCTCACGCGCGCGGAGTTCGTCGAACGCTCGAGCCTGCCGCCGCGGGACCGCTAACCGGCGAGGCTGGCCCAGCGCTCTCCAGCGGGCGCTGCTCCGAGTGAGCAGTGCAGAGCCCTCTCGGAGATACTCACGCCCCGCCGCACCGAACGGAGGACCACCATGCTCGCCGCAGTGATTCGACAGCAGGGAGACCCCCCGACCATCGAGGAGCTGCCGGCCCCCGAGGTCGGCCCGTTGGACGCACTGATTCGCGTGACCGCGTGTGGGGTCTGCGCCACCGACCTGAAGGTCGCGGCTCGCGGGACCGCCCCGCTGCCGCTGGTGCTGGGCCATGAGGTCGTCGGCGTCGTCGAGACGATCGGCGACGCCGTTCAAGACTCGCAACTTCGACCGGGCGACCGCGTCGCTGTGCATGCGCTGTTCAGCTGTGGCGAGTGCGAGTACTGCCTCGCCGGCGAGGAGGAGGCGTGCATCTCCGGGATGGCGGCGCTCGCTGGCCTCGGTCATCCCGGTGGCTACGCGGAGCTCATGCGCGTCCCGGCCGATCACCTCGTTCCGATCCCGGATCTGCTCAGTGACGTCGACGCGGCTCCGCTGCTGTGCGCTGGGCTGACGGTGTTCGCCGCGATGAAGAATGGCGGACTCGTTGCCGGCCAACGCGTCGCCATCATTGGCATCGGCGGGCTCGGACACCTCGCGATACCGATCGCCCGGGGCCTGGGCGCGGAGGTCATCGCGGTGACCTCGAGCCCCGACAAGGCCGAGGTCGCTCGGGAGCTCGGCGCAGCCGATGTGGTCAGCGGGCCCGGGGCCGGCGACCGCATCCGCGAGCTGGGTGGCGTCGACCTCGTCCTCAACACTGCTGACTCCGCGGATGCCGTGGCGGACGTGATCCCAGGGATGCGCCGGCAGAGCACGCTGGTGTTGCTCACCGGCGCCTTGGGCGAGCACCTCCCCGTGTCACCGGGCGCGATGATGGGCCTCCAAATGCGAGTGGTGTCGAGCTTTTTCGGCTCAACCCAGGACCTCCGCGACCTCCTGGAGCTGGCGGTGCGCCACGGAATCAGGCCGATCATCGAGGTGTACCCGCTGTCGAGCGTGGGCGAGGTCCACGAGCGGCTCCGCGCGGGAGCCGTACGCTTTCGCGCAGTTGTTACACCGGGGTCGTAACGCCCCGCGTCCTAACGCCCCGCGGCCTCACACGCCACGTGCCGGGCGCGATGTCCAGAACCGTCAGTCCGATCTCTCAGGGCACCCATCTCAGCTCGCCGTAAGCCGCACTCATGCGGTCGGTGAGCCCGCTCCACCCCTCGCTCAGGATGAGCTCCCCGTAGCGCCGATGCAGCCCCTGCTCCCAGCACTTCGCGAAGACGAACTCGCGGAAGAACAGGTCGTCCTTGGGGAATTTCCGGCGCGCGCTCTGAAGCCGGCTGGCAGCGGGACCGGGCGCTCGGTCCAGCAGGTAGCCGAGGCCCTGCCCGAGCAGGGTCGGGACCAGGTGGAAGTTCCGGTACTGGTACGGCTCCGGGATCAATCCCCACTGATCGAGTAGGTCAGCCGCCGATGTCAGGTCCTCCATTGCTCCGTCTACCAGCGTGCTCATGGCCGAGCGGAGCTGCTCGGCTTGAGCCGGCGGCAGCGGCTCAGTCCTCAGTCGCTCGTCCTCGAACTCATGCAGCAGCTTGGCCATCAAGATCAGGGCCTGGCCGCGGTAGTAGCGGGGAAGTGGGTGGTTCGGCGTGCCCAGGGCCGCTTCCGAGTAGAGGTCCCAGGCGCGGAACGGATCGCCTTTGAAGAGATGAGCATCCCCCTCCTGGCACATCGACCGAACGAAGCCGCTCCCCAGCTCCTGTCCGCTCACCGCGACCCCCTGCTGGGCGTACCTGAGCGCGCCGGGCCAGTCCGCCAGAGAGAAGCAACATTCCGCCGCCAGGCGGTACAGGTACCCGTTCTTTCGGCCGCCCTCCTTCCGCAGCGCGCGGCGGATTCGACCCAACGCTGAGTCCCACTCCCCGTCGTCGTGCGCTAGGAAATAGCTCTGGGCGACGTCATCGACGACCGTCGCGACGTCGAACGCCCATTGCTCGACATCGCCCGCGAGCGCATCGAGGCCCTGCTCGCGGGACGCGTCCAGGATGCGCTGCGCCGGCACGTCGAGGATCCAGGCCACCAGCTTGACCGGAGAGTTCGGCGGCGAAACTCGATTGATCGATGTCGGGAAGGCGTCGCGGATGCGGTCCAGCTCGTCCTTGGTCACCATCTGGTCGAGCGCGATGACCATGCCGGCGCCCGGCAGCTCGCTGATGAAGTCCTCCGCACCGGAGTCCGCTGACAACCCCCCCGGCAGGTGGGACCGGAGGAAGGATCGCCACTCGAGGTGGTGCAGGCTCTCGATCAGCCAATCCTTGAGCCGACCTGAGATGACAGGATCGAACTCATCTGGGTCCGGACTGTGGGCGGAGAGGAGGAGAAACGGCAGCCTCATGTCTCGCGCAAGCGGTTCGACCTGTCCGAGCTCGTCGGCCTTGCGGCCGAGCAGATCGAGCAAGGCGGTCCGGAACTGCTCCCGCGGGAGGACGGTCAGGGTGGCGATATCCTCGGACACGTTCGCTGTCTGAATGGCGCCTCGTTGTCGTTCGACGACCTCTCCGATGATCCGACTGAGCACCGTCAGCACACGCACCTCGACGTTCAGTCGGGGCTGGGAGACGCGTGGCATCAGCACGTACAGCGACCCCAGAGACTCGCCGGAACTGAGCGGGATCGGCAAGGCGATCGCCGAGTAGGCTCCCACGCCGGCGTCGGCCGGGGTGATGCTTGCCAGATAACGCATCTCCGGCTCGACCGACTCGATCAACGATGTCCACGGTTCCTCGACCGTCTCGACGACGAGGGGGATGCCGATCCGCCCCGAGTATCCCGAGAGCATTTCGAGCGTTCCCGGTGGATCCCGCGGCGAGGGCTCCCAGGGCCTGGTCACGGAGCTCGCGAGCACGCTCACCACCTCGGACGATGCTGAGACTTCGCTGATCGCGCACAGCGACCCCGGATAGGCGGTCGTCAGTAGTTGAGTGATGAGCCACAGCTGAAGGTCATCGGAGCTCGTCACTCCCGGCAGGATGGCCGTCTCGAACCTCTGGGCTGACTGCGCCTGGAGAAACTCCTGAAAATCGAGGAACACAAAGTCGAAGATGCGGCCGACGAACTCCAGCGTCTCGTCGTCCGATGAAATCGGCGTCGGGTCCAGCGTCCCCAGGAACACCTCGTAGCCCTCGCGCGCGGTCTGCACATGCACGCTGACAAAGTGGCGGGCCCGGAGCTCGGCCCGAGAGGGAAGCTGGTCGACATCGAGATAGAGGACCTCCCGCAGCGGCGAGAGCACCCAGCACGACGGAGCCGGGCGTTCGAGCACGATCAGGTACGCATCCTCGCTGCTCACGGTGCGCGGGGCACCTGACGCCGAGGTGTCGACCGGCCCGCCGGAGAGCTTCACGATGACGAGCGTGTTGGCGTGACGCTCGGGGTCGCGGATCAGTGAGAACGCCGCGCTCCCGAGTAGCCGCGCTGCAAGGCGTCGACGGATGCGTTTGAGGGCGATGTCGATCAGCCGGTTCCAGACGCCGCCGTACCTCGGTTCCGCGGCCTCGAACTCGCCTTTGCGACCGACCACCGCGTCGACGGCGTCGCGGAACTTCACGCCTCGTGACCGCAGGAAGAGGACGGCCAGCGCATCGGCTGCGGCCGGGATGGTGATCTCCGCCTCGTCGGCGATGCCGTGAGACCGCAGCCGGGAAATCAGCCAGCGCCGCTGGCTTTCGCCCGCCATCGTCAGCAGTTCGCCGGTGGTGAAGACGCGGTCGCCAGCATGGTGCGTCTCGAGCCAGTCCAGCGCCTCTTCGCGGATCAGGGGGACGTGTTCGACATCGGCTGGGATCTCAGGGCTGAATGTCGCCAGCTGTTGCGTGGCCATGACCGCTGTTCCTCCTACCTCGACGGACCAGCGAACCCCATCCGAGGGGGATCGGGCGGCTACTGTAGCAGCTTCGCCCGGATTTGTAGCAAGTTTTGCTACACCAACGCCTGTTCGTTGCGTAATCTACACCGTAGGGGATTGAATGTCGCACCACGGCGTCGCACGCTGACACCCAGGCTTGAGGTGGAGCGCCGCGAGACACCAGCCGCGCGCCGCCTCAGGGGCATGGGGGCGAGCGGTGACGAGACCACCTAACGCCAGCACTCACGGCGAACACGAAGCCTGGCTACCACCGCCGGGCGCGTGGCACGGGCCGATCGAGGCCCGACCGACGCGCCAGACGCACACAACGCCGTCCAGCTATCTCAGCTTGGCGGCGTTGTTCTTGATAGGCGTCGCTGCGGTGCTCTGGCTGAGACACGAAGCGATCGTCGTATGGCTCCTCGCCGAGGGGCTGATCGGGGAGCAGGGCACGCGCACGCTGTCCGAGAGACTGCAACGCGCGGGCCTCGTGTTCGGCATCGCGGGCGCGGTCGCGGGTACCGCCCTCGCCGCGCACGGCCTGCGGCTGGTGTACGGCTGGCCTCCCGTGCACCGGTTCGCCGCGCCCCTCGTCGAGTGGCTGCACCGGCTGCTGCGCTCAATCTGGCGGCCGATCGGAGCGGTCCTCCTCGCCGTCCGCAGCGCGATCACGTTGGCGCTGCGGCGCGCCTGGCACGCTGCGTCCACCGCCCTCGAGGGCATACGCAGCGTCGCTGCGGCCGTCCTCCGACGCCTCTGGCGCGGCATCTCGGCCGTAGCGCGGCCAGTCGCACTCGGAGTGCGCCGCGTCGGGCGGGTCCTCTGGCGCATGCTGTCCGCCGTCTGGCTCACTTGCTCCGCAGCCGCTCGCCACGCCGGACGGGCAGTCGCGGCGATGACGCGAGCGGTGTGGCTCGTGCTCGTCGCCGTCGTCGGTCAGCTCGGCTTGATCGTCGTCCTCCCGCTCTATGCGGCCTGGCTCGCAGTCTCCATGCTGAGCCGCAACCTGGGGCAGGCCATCGCCTCGGCCGCCCGAGCCGTCGAGGCTGGGCTGCGCGCTCTGGGACGCCCGGCGGCGATCGCGGCAGCGGCTACCCGCGACTTCGCCCTGACCGTTGCTCGAACCGTCACCCTCGCTCTGGCCGCCGTCGCTCGCGTCCTCAGACGAGCCATCGTCCTCCCGCTCTACGCCAGCTGGGTCGTCATCGCTGGCGCCGCTCGTCTCGTCGGGTGGGTGCTCCCCGCGGTCGCGCGCGCGTCTGCCGAGGCGCTGCGCGAGCTCTCGCGGCGAGTGGCCATCGTGGCCTCCGTACTCCGTGCTCGCTTCGTGACTATTGCACGGCCGCTTTGGCTGGGCGTCTCCGCCATCGTTCAGACGACGGCAGCGGCGCTGCTCGCCCTGCGGCTGGGCGTTGCGAGCGCCATCCGCCAGCTCCGCACGAGGTTCCTGGCGGCGCTGAAGTTGGCGGCGGCCCCGCTACTCCGTCTCAGCCGGTGGGTCGTCCTCGCTGTCGCCCGCCCGTTCCTGCTAACGGTCCTCACGCTGACGTCGGCAGCGGGCGCTGGAGCGCGGGCGGTCTGGATCGGTGCTTCGACGCCGCTCCGCGGCCTGTGGCAGGCGATGACCGGCGCCGCGCTCGTCCTCCGCCGGTCGATGAGCGCAG
The DNA here is from genome assembly GCA_965226785.1 of Dehalococcoidia bacterium. Taxonomy (GTDB): domain Bacteria; phylum Chloroflexota; class Dehalococcoidia; order UBA2979; family UBA2979; genus CBDDEC01. The sequence goes on along the minus strand of CBDDEC010000002.1, from coordinate 1,039,653 downwards.
TCGCGGCCGCGGGGCGGCGGGGCGGGGCCGGCTGCTGGTGGATCGCGAAGCTCGTCGCAAGAACCGGGGCGATGGCAGTGCTCACGGTCTGGGAGTTGGGGCGTGCGGCCACCGGGGCCGCGCAAGGTCAGAGAGGAGTTTCAGCAATGTTCGAGGCTACGACACGCGAACGAATGCTCTCGCTCATCGCAACGATCTGGGTGCTCGGCATCGGGGGGTTCTTCCTGGTCGGACTGCTCCGACCACCGCCCCCCGAACCAACCGTCGTGGTCGAGCACTGGGCGACCGGGCACCTCTTCCGCGACGGGCTGCTGAGAGAGATGGCTGACGAGTTCAACGACGAAGAGCACCGCATGCCGGACGGCACTCGCATCGTGATCAAGGTCTGGAACGTCCCCTCGCAGCTACAGGGCGACTACCTGATCGAGCGGATCAGAGACGGGGTCGCGATCGATTTGGAGGGTATAATTGATGGTTACGTCTTGCCGAACTACTCGGACCCTACGATCGTGACCCCCTCCAGCGCCCACTGGCTGGTCGACGTCAACTACGAACTCGGCCACGAGGTGGTAGACCTCGCGGCGGCTCCCAGCATCGTCCGTCCGGTCATCGGCATCGTCACCTACGAGGACATGGCGCGATGTCTGGGCTGGCCGGAGCAGGAGCTGGGCTTCGCGGACATCCTGGCGTTGCGGGCGGACCCCGAGGGGTGGGCGGCCTACCCCTGTGCCAAGGCGGAGTGGGGTCAGCGGCCGCTGATGGCCTTCACCGACCCGGCGACCTCGAGCACCGGCCGCAGCCTGCTGCTGGCCCTCTACGCCATCGCCGCCGGCAAGCTGCCCGAGGACCTCACGGCCGCGGACGTGACCGACCCGAAGGTCGTCCGTTACGTCAAAGAGTTCCAGGGCCTGGTCGACCACTACCTGATCGGCACCACGGTGCTCAACACCAAGATTCACCAGGGGCCCCGCTACGGCCACTTCTTCATCATGCCGGAAGACAACCTCATCCACCTCTACGAGGGGACGGAACGCGCCTTCATCGGCGGCGTGAAGGTCACCCCTCCACCGATCGAGGAGCGGATGGTCATGATCTATCCCAGCGAGGGCTCGATGCCTCGCAGCAACTGCGGCTGCATCGTGCAGGCACCCTGGGTGTCCGACCAGCAGGTCGAGGCAGCCGAGGAGTGGCTCGACTTCCTCCGCGAAGATGACCAGCAGCGCGCGTTCATGGCGGCGGGCTTCCGGCCGGGCACCGACATCTCGCTGGCCGACCCGAGCAGCAAGATCACGAGCGAGTTCGGGCTGGATCCGACGAAGCCGTCCGCGGTGCTCAATCCCTCGCTCATCGACCCGGCGGTCGCCGCGGCCATCGACGAGTCCTGGGTCGATGTCAAGCGGCCGGCGATCGTGACCTTCGTCGTCGACACCTCGGGGTCGATGCTCGGGAAGAAGCTCCGAGAGGCTCAGGACGGACTGGTCGCTGCCCTCGATGCGATGGCCGCGAATAACCAGGTCGGCCTCGTCGCCTTCGACAACGAAGTTCACTCACGCGTCCCGGTCGGACCGCTCGCGCAGAATCGGTTCGCCATCGCCGACGCCGTCCACGCGCTGCGGGCGGGAGGCGAGACGGCGCTCTACGACGCGATCAAGGCCGGGATCGAGATGACCGACACGGCCGAGGGCCCACCCAACGCCATCCGCGCCGTCGTGGTGCTGACCGACGGGCGTGCGAACCGCGGCAGGACGCGGCTCGACGACCTCATCAAGCTGATGTCGCGCGACGAGGTCTCGGTCGCGTTCTCCGGGATGGATGGGGAATCGGCTTACGACACGCGGGGGAACCAGGTCGGTAAGGAGTCGATCGTCGGCATCCGGCTCGCTGTGCCATCGGGTCATCCCGACCAGCCGGTGCAGGTGTTCTTCATCGGCATCGGCGACGACGCGGACCTGGACATTGGTCGCCTCCTGGCCGGCGCCACCAGCGCGGAGTTCCAGGGTGTGACGGAGGAGGACCTGGCCCACCTGCTTGCCGAAATCAGCGGGTACTTCTAGCGCCTGAGGGTCAGGCGCAGCGGGTACTTCTAGCGCCTGAGGGTCAGGCGCCAGCAAGAAGCGCAGAGGACGCGCAGAGGAGGAGACATGCAAACGGTAGCGGTCCCCCTGGTCGTCGTCAGCTTGCTCCTGGCGGCGGGATTGCGTCTGCCACTGTTCGACCGCTGGTCGGCGTTGGTCCCGTGGGTGCTCCTCTGGGGCCTGCTCGCCTTCAGTGCCAGTGCCGTGATCGCCTTCCGCCCGGTTCCCGAACTGTGGTCCGGTCCGGGCGAAGAGGGTGAGGACCCTGCCCCGAGCGACGGCGCAGACGGACCACCCGAGGCCGATCTCCGCCGGCAGCTGCGCCTGAACGCGCTCGCCCACCCGCTGACCTTGCTCCCGCTCGCGCTGGCCGCGATGTCGCTGAGCTATCTGCTCCTTGACCCGGACCGGGCGCGCGGCACCGAGGCCACCGTTGCCATCTTCCTCTCGCTGGCGGTGGCAGCCACCTCCTTCGTCTGGCGTTACGCCATCCGCTACGGAGACGAGTACGAACTGCTCGAGCACCGGCTCGCGGACCTCCGTGAGCGAGGGCGCTCGCGACAGGAGGAGCGCGAAGCACGGTCGCTGGGCCTCCGGCTCGAACGCGGGTTCACCGAGACGGCGTCAGTCGCCGGCGCACGCATCCTCGCGGAGCTCGAGCGGGAGTACGCGCAGTTGCAGGAGGCGCTGGCGAGCCGCCGCGAGGTGGATCCGCTGGCGGTCACCCGCGTCCCGGCGCTGGCCGCAGAGACGCGCCGGCGTGGGCTGAGCGTGCTCGCCGACGCACTCGAGCTGCTCGAGGCGACGGAGGGATCGGGACGCGAGCGCCTGCAAGCCGAGATCGCCCGGCTCGAACGAGAGGCCTCGTCGCTCGATCGTCCGCCCGCGGGCCTCGTCGAGATCCGCGACGCGACGCTCGTAGCCCAGCGCGAGCGCCTCGCACTCCTCGACCAGCTGCGACTGCGCGTCGAGCAGCTGCTCCATCAGGCCGGGCGTTGCGAGGCGTCGCTGCATCGCACGCGCATCGAGCTGGCCGCGATTCGGACCGGCAGCTCAGAAACCAGCGTGAACGGCGTCATTGAGGCGCTGCGCGGAACCATCCAACAAGCGCAGGAGGTGCAACTGAAGCTCAAACAACTTGGGTACTGAACGAGGACACGTGGCCGGGAACGGCCATCCGAGGAGGTTCGCCATCGTGACGAACAGGTCGATTGAGAACAAGATCGAGCCGGAGTCGGACACGATCGAAGAGGTCGAGGTCCTTCCTGCCGAGGTCCGCGAGCCGCGCGCGCCCACGGGGATGTCTGAGGAGGAGGCGCAGGAGGTCCGTCGCGAAGCGAGCGAACTCGTGGAGCAGCTCGCCGAGGCGACCGGCGGTCGCGCGTTCGAGGTGCTGGACGACATCTCGAACGTGGGGATGGCCACGCAGCAGCGCGCGGCCGGTCAGCTGGGGCTGCTGAAGACGACGATCGGCTCGCTGCTGAGCGAGGGCGGCCCGAGCAAAGAGATCGCGAACGGCCTGCGCGACCTGCGCGTGGCGCTGAACGCCGTCAACCCGCACGAGCTGACCGAGCCCAGCATCCGGGACCGGATCGCGGATGCGCTGCCGTTCGGCGGCAAACAGGGCTCGCTCGTGCGGAGGCTCAACAAGATCGCGCTGCGGTACGAGCCCGCCTCGCGCCAGGCGGCCGCGATCGAGACGAAGCTCCGCGAGGGGCGCGCCTTGCTGGTCCGCGACAACGCAGAGCTGCGCCAGATGTACGAGGAGGTGGAGGCACTCCAGCTCTCGGTGCAGCGCAGCGCTTACGCCGGTGAAGTGCTGATGCAGCGGCTGGACGAGCTGATCGAGCAGACCGAGGATCCGACAACGCTCGAGCGTGTCCGCGGTGCATCGTTCGACGTGACGAGAAGGGTGGAGGACCTGCGCCAGATCGAGGAGGTGCACCTCCAGTACTTCGTGAGCATGGAGCTCACGCGTCAGAACAACCACCGTCTCGGGCAGTCGGTCGAGCGAACGCTGACGCTGGCCACCAACGTCGTGACGGTGGGTCTGGCCGTGCAGGCAGCGCTGGTGCGTCAGCAGCGGGTCGCGGACGCGGCCCAGCGCACCCGCGAATTCCTGGGCGACCTGATTGCCGCGAACGCCTCGGCGATCCGGCAGCACACGGAGGACATCGGCGACCTCTATCGCAGCCCGGTGATCGCGATCGACAAGCTGGCCGAGGCGCACGCCGACCTGGTCGGGGCGGTCGACGCCGCCAGCCGGTTGCAGCAAGAGGGCATCAACTCAGCGCGTGAAGGCATCGCTCGCCTGAGCGAGATGTCGGCTGAGCTGGAGCAGAAGGTGAGCGGCCTGCTGCCGGCAGGTGCGGCGGTCGAGTCCGAAACAGCGGGGAGCTAGTCGAGGCGCGTAAGAGATTGGAGCAAGCCCGGCTACGACCATTGGTTCGTCGTCTAGAACGCGCCGTCGTTCGCTAGCCGTTCGATGTCCGGCCAGTCGTAGCCCATTTCGAGCAACAGCTCCTCGCGGTGCTGGCCGACCTCGGGCGCTGGCCCGAGGGTGAGCGGCACATCGCGCAGGCGAAACGGCGGCGCCGGGACATCGATCTCGCGGCCGCTGCGATGCGCGCGCGAGAGGATGAGGCCGTTGGCGCGCGCCTGCTCGTCGTCGACGATCTCTTCGAGCGAACTGACCGGCGCCCATGGCAGATCCGCGGCGTCCAGCAGCGGGCCGAGTTCGTCGAGCGTGAGGGCGCCGAGCGTTTCCTCGAGGGCCTCGCGGGCGTCGACGGAGTGCTCGAGGATGCCCGCGAAGTCCTGGAAGCGCTCGTCATCGGCGAGGTCGTCGCGGCCCAGCGCCTCGCAGAGCGGACGCCAGTACCGCCCCGCCTGGTACATCGCGAACTGCACCCAGCGGCCATCGGCGCAGCGATAGCAGTTGTAGAGCGGGCTGAGACGCGCCTCGCGAGGCTGTGTCGGACGTCGGGGCTGGCCGATCAGAGCCTGCTGCAGCTCCCAGCCGTTCGTCCAGAGCCCGGCGCCCAGCAGCGATACGTCGACGATCGACCCGCCGTCGCCGCGTTCGCGACGGAAGAGCGCCGTCATCACCCCGGCAACCAGCGCCACGCCCGAGGGCAGGTCACCCATCGCGCCGACGAGCTGGACCGGCGGCTCGTCGGCGGGCGCCAGCGTGCGTCCGATGCCGGCTCGCGCCCAGTACGCCAGCTCATCGAACGCGGGACGGTCGGCCTCGGCGCCCTCGCGCCCGTAGCCCGTGCCGTGCGCGATCACGAGCTCCGGGTAGCATGCGCGCAGCTCCTCGGGCAGCAAACCGGCCCGCTCGAGCGCGGGCGCGCGGATGTTCGTGAGGAAGACATCCGCCCCGTCGAGGAGGCGGTGCAGCACCTCCTGGCCGGCACCGTTCTGCAGGTCGAGCGTGATGCCGCGCTTGCCGGAGTTGGAGAGCTCGAACCCCGGCTCGATCACGTCGCCGTCGATCTCGAAGGTCGCCGCTCGCGAGGGGTCGGCCGAGCCAGCAGGCTCGACCTTCACCACATCGGCGCCGTTCGCGGCCAGGATGGCGCCCGCCGAGGGCACCATCACCCAGCTCGCGACCTCGACAATGCGGATGCCATCGAGCGGCGCACGGCTTGAGCTGTCGGCCACCCTACTCGCCCTTGAACTCGGCCTCGCGCTTTTCGACGAAGGCACGCGTGCCCTCGCGCGCGTCGTCCGAGGCGGAGGCAAGACGCGAATACTCCTGGTAGAGACGCAGCCCGTCGGCGAGCGGCAACTCGCGGCCGCGCACGGCGAGTTCCTTGATCAGCCGCACCGCGATCGGTGCGTTCGCGCCGATCGTCTCGGCGATACTGCGGGCAGTCGGGAGCAACTCTGCCGCGGGCACGACGCGGCTGACGAGGCCTGCGCGGAGCGCCGTTTCCGCGTCCATGAAGTCGCCGGTGAGCAGCAGCTCCATCGCGCTCGACGTGCCCACAATCTCGGGCAGGCGCAACGCGCCATAGCCGTGCAGGATGCCGCGCTTCACCTCGGGCGCCCCAAACTGCGCCGACGGGGTGGCGATGCGGATGTCGCAGAAGAGCGCCAGCTCGAGCCCACCGGCGAGGCAGTAGCCGTTGATCGCCGCGATCAGTGGCTTCGAGCATTCGAGGCCGTTGTCGAAGCGCCGCCCGCGCCACGGCTGCCAGCCCAGGCCCTCCCCACGGTCGGCGAGCTCCGCGAGGTCATGCCCGGCCGAGAAGGCGGTGGTCCCGGCACCAGTCACGATCATCGCGCGCACTTCGCGATCGCCCTCGGCCGCGCGCACGGCATCGCCGATCGCGGCGTACATCGCATCGGTCATCGCGTTCATCTTCTCGGGCCGATTCACCGTCAGCGTCGCGATCTGGCCATCGACCTCGTACGTGACTTCGGTCGTTGAGGGGTCAGGAGACACGAGACTCCACCTGTTCCAGCAGCCGCGCGGCGTTGCCGCCGAGCCAGCGCTCTTTGACTACGTCCTTGAGCGGCAGTGCCTGCAGCTCTTCGACGGCGCGGGCATACGGGATCATGTTGTCGGTGGCGAACAGCACGCGGTCGCTCAGCAGCGACGAGTTGCCGTGCTGCATCAGCAGCTCCCACCCCGTGCCCGGCGTACCGATGTACTTCGGAGCGACCGCGCCGATCTCTATGAAGACGTTGGCGTGCTTCCGGCGACGGCGACGAGCTCTGGCACCCAGGGCCACCCGCCGTGGTTGGCGACGATCACGAGGTCCGGGAAGTCGCACGCCACGTCGCAGAGGTAGAGCGGACGCCCAAACTCGATCGGTCGGTCGTTGGAGAAGTTGATCGAGGTGTGGATCGTGACCGGCACGCCCAGCTCCTGGCACTTCTGGTAGAGCGGGTAGAAGCGCCGGTCGTTGGCCAGCAGTCGGTAGGAGAACGGCTGCAGGTTGACCCCTCGTGCGCCGCGCTCACGCACCTCGCGCTCGACCGTGGCGGCCATGTCGTCGCTCGTCCCGGGGTTCACGGTCACGTAGCCAACGAGGCGGTCGCGGTGCTCGGCGACGATGCGGTGCACGGCGTCGTTCATGCGGCGGTAGTCCCCGTCGGCCCACTCCGCCTGCAGCACGGCGCGGTCGATGCCCGCGGCCATGAACGCCTCCACCATCGCTGCCGCGTTGTCGCCACCTCCGCGCTCCCGCGTGTAGATGCGGCCGTAGTTCGCCATGTACTCGTTGTCTCGCCCCTCCGAGGAGTCGACCCACTCCGAGGCTGGCAGCGTGACGCGAAAGTCGATGATCTCGCTCATCGAGTGTCCCTTCCTCCAGAGCTCAGCGCGGCTCGACCAGAGCGAGGATGCGCGCCGGGTTGTCGACGACGATCGCATCGATCTCTGCCTCGGACATGCCCTTGCGCCGCATCACGGGCACGACATCCTCAAGGATGTGCGCGTAGCCCTCGCCGCCGTAAGTGCGCAGCGCGGTCTTGCGGCAGATGTCCTGCGCGACCAGCAGTCGCTCGCCGTGGCCCTCGGCGATCAGCTTGCGCAGGTAGTCGATGCGCGTTGCGTCGTTGGGCATGTCGATCTCATCGTGGAGGTACCACGACGATTCCTGTCCGAACAGATCGAACTCGAGGTAGCAACCGGTCTCCGCCAGCGCCAGCAGCGACTCGTCGCTGAAGAGCGTGCGGTCGAGGTGTCCGACGATCGTCCGCTCCGGTCGCCCGCCCGCCTCACCGACCACACGCATCGCGTCCAGGGGCGCGCGTACGTCGCGGCCCGGGTGAATCAGCAGCGCCGCGCCGGTGGCCAGGGAGGCCCGGGTGGCTGCTCGCAGTGTCTTCTCCTCGCTGGGATGCAGCGGATACTCGCAGCCGATCTCGCCGATCACCCCCGAGCGGATCGACGTGCCGTCCGCCCCCTCGGTCACGTCCGCGACGATCTCGGCAAAGAGCTGCTCGTCGCTGCGCTCGTCCATATCCAGGGGGTGGTGGCCGTTCACGTAGTGCCCAGCGCCCATCACGACGTGGACGCCCGTGGCCTCAGAGATCGCCAGCAGCGCTTCCGGGTCGCGCGCGAGGTCCGGGTTGGTCGCGTCGACCATCGCCCCACCGCCGGCGGCGGCGTACATGCGCGTCTCCTCGATCGCGACGTCGAGGTCATCGAGGCCATGGTCAGTGCCGCCTCCATGGCGCGCGATGTGACCACGGTTGGCGAGCGTGATCGGCAGATCCGGCGCGGGCGGAAGCGCACCGGCCTCACGACGCCATCGCCCGAAGCCGATCAGCAGGTGCTCGTGCGTCATCGTCGGGCCGAGCGCGGCGGGCTCGATGTCGCCTCGAACGGTCCGCACCTGGCCGACAGTCATGGTGGGTCCATCTCCGCTCGGCGCGCGTGGTGGGCGCACACGGTACATCAGGCGCGTCGGGCCGGAGGGCGTGCGCCGGGGCTGGTGCGCGCGGCACGGTGCGGTGTGGCCGTACCTTAGATCGACAGGAGCGATTGCCATGGACGTCTTCGAGGTTCTACGCGCTCGACGGAGCGTCAGCGCGCTGACAGACCAGGTGCCAACTCGCGAGACGGTGCGGCGCATCATCGACGCCGCAGTCTGGGCGCCAAACCATCACCTCACGGAACCGTGGCGCTTTCACGTGCTTACCGGCGAAGCGCGCCAGGCGATGGGTGACGCGATCGCCGACGCGATCGCAGATGACCTGGACCTCGGCGACCCCGTCGCTGCGGGTGAGGTACAGGCAGCGCGGGTGAAGCTCCTGCGTGCTCCGGTGGTGATCGTGGTGAGCCAGGAAGGCAACTCCGACCCCGTGGTCGATCGCGAGGACTACGCAGCCTGCTGCTGCGCCACTCAGAACCTGCTCCTGGCGGCCCACGCGGAGGGACTGGCAGCGAAGTGGCGAACCGGAGCGATGGCCCGCTACCCCGCCGCGCGTGAACACCTGGGCCTCGGCGACAGCGACCACATCGTCGCTTACGTCTATCTCGGCTACCCCGCACCCAGCGCCCCGCCCGACACGCGCACCCGCGAGCCAGCGCGGGTCAACTGGCGTGGCTGGGAGTGACGACTGCGCCGATGCGGATCGACCCGCCGAATCTTCAGCCAGCCGCGGTCAAGCGTTCGCTGACGGTCCACAGGCGCTCGGCGACGGCGGCGTCTCTGGCAGCGGCACTCGGCTGTGCCTCGCGAGAGTCAATGAAGTAGCGGCCGGTGACGCCTTCGGCCTCTTGTGACGACGCGAGGTAAATCGAACTCTCCGCGCCACGCTGCGGCGATCGGGCAAACGGGCGCAGGAGGCGGATGGCGACGCGCATCGCTCGTCCCAGGCCAGTGTTGTTGCCGCTGCCGAAGTTCGAGGCGACGAAACCGGGGTGCAGGCTGTTCGCCGTAACACCGCTGCCCTCGAGCCGCCTCGCCAGCTCGACCGTGAAGAGGATGTTCGCGAGCTTCGACTGCCCGTAGGCGGCGCCGCCGCGGTACCGTTCTTCGCCCATCAGGTCGTCGAAGTTGATGCGTGCGCGACGATGCGCGGCCGAAGAGACGTTGACGATTCGTGCGGGCGCCGAGGCGGTCAGCCGCTCCAGCAGCAGCGTCGTCAACAGGAAGTACGCGAGGTGGTTGAGCGCGAAGGTGTACTCGAGCCCGTCCGCCGTCAGCTCGCGCCCCATGCGGAACACCCCCGCGTTGTTGACCAGCACATCGAGCCGGTCGTGGCGCTGTTGAACCTCGTCGGCCAATCGTCGCACCTCGGCCAGCGACGACAGGTCCGCGGTGATGAGCTCCACGGAACCGCCGCTCGAGGCAGCACGCACCTCGGCGAGCGCCGACGCACTGCGGTCGGGATCGCGCCCCTGGATGACCAGCGTCACACCGAGCCGGGCCAGGCCGAGCGCCGTCTCCCGGCCGATGCCGGAGCTGGCCCCAGTCACGAGGCAGACTCGACCGGCCATCAGTGGTTGCGTCATCACTGGCCCTCCCGCGGGACGATAGCGCACCTATTGCGGCAGCTGGCATCGCAGCCGCAGCGATCGAGGGTTCCGAGCTGACCGGCGACGGGCCGCGGGCTAGGTCACGAAGGAACGAACGAACGCGGTTCGGCTCTCAAGAGCCACCTGGGGCACTGCGACCAGGCGGTACCCGGCCTCGTCGTAAGCCGCGACGAGGTGCTCGTGAAACCTCAGCGTCAGTTCGAAGCTCATCGTCCGCTCGTCGTCGTTGGTGTAGATATCGGCCCACGGCTCGGCGATCAGGACCTCGGGGTGGTAGCGGTACTCCTTCGCAGCCAGCGCTGCATCGGTCGGATCGGCGCCGATCTGGTGGGCATGCGCGACGCAGTCCGGCACCCCTCGGTCGAACACGACGATCCCGGGGCGGGCTAAGGCGCGCTTGTGCTTCTCGATCGATTTGTGGAGCAGCCGCCCCACAAAGTCTGAGGGCGAGAGCGCCACCTCCCCGGCCGCCCGTCGCTCTGCCAGCACCTCGCGCGCCGGTTCGGCGACCGTGGCGATCTCTGAGCCCAGCCCGGCCAGGATCGCAGTCTTCCCGGTCCCGGGTGCTCCGGTCAAGATGAAGAGATCGGCGGTCATGACACGCCCTTTCCGCTCAGACAATGTCATCCGAGAAGCCGTTTCGCACCCCTCGAGCGTTGGCGGCTCGACCGCGGCGCGTCCGGAGAGGCGATCGGGGCGGGACGCCATGGCGGGCACTGAGAACCGGGTGGTGGCGTGACGCTCGCTTACCTAGGGTGTGCAGGTGACGGTCACCGCACCGTAGTTTGCTGTCGTCTCACTCGTCTGCATCCCTTCGCGACACATCAGCGTGATGCGCAGGGTGCCGGGGGCCACCATCTTCTGGAAGAACACGGTGAAGACACCGTGGCTCCCTTCACCCTCCAGGGTGTAGCTCGCCGGTACGGCTCCCTCGACGCTTCGATTGCTGCCCACCGATCCGATCGCACCCACGAACCGCAGACCGCGGGTCCCTTCGACCCGCACGCTGATGTCCTCTGCGTCACCGGAGATCAACTCCTGTGCGCCGTCATCGGTCGCTAGAAAGACGCCACCGAGCACTGCGGAGCCGAGGAAGAAGACGAGGACGACGGCAATGAGGCCGAACAACGCAAGTTGGAGGGTTTGCACGACGACTCCTCACCAGGTTCGCCGCCTCTCCACTCTACGCGGCGTAGTAGGCGGAGGCACGTGTCGTGCTGCAGCTGCTGCTCGGCAAGGGGTTTGAGTTCGCCTCGTGGGCGAGGCGCAATTAAAGGGGTCCGACGAGCCGGTGCCGTTGTTCGAGGTGACCCAGCGAGCGTGAACCGGGCAGCTAGCTGACCCGCAGCGGCAACGAGGGCACGCCGAGGGTGTTGCCGTTCCAGCGAAACTCGACGTCCCCAAACGGGATCCCGGCTTCGATGTGCTCGTAGCGATCCAGTAGCTCGTGCAGCACCGCCTGCGCCTGTGCCCGCGCGAGCGGCGCCCCGATGCAGTAGTGGAGGCCAGCACCGAATGTCAGGTGCCGGTTCTCCGTGCGTGTGACGTCGAAACGATCCGGGTCCTCGAACACGGCAGGATCGCGGTTCGCGCCGACCACCGAAGCGAGGACACCGCGATGCATGCCTACGGGGCAGCCGCCGATCTCGGTGTCTCGCGCCATGAGGCGCTGCGGGCCCGCAGCGGGCGGCGCGTAGCGCAGCATCTCCTCGACGGCTGAAGGCACAAGCTCTCGATCGTTTCGGAGCAGCTGCATCTGGTCCGGGTGGCGCAACAGGGCCAGCAGCCCGTTCCCCAGCATGGCCGTCGTGACGACGATGCCAGCGCCGAGCAGTTGCTTGCAGAGTGCGATTATCTCCGGCTCGGCAATCCGATCCTCCTCCTCCTCGACCTCGATCAGGCGCGAAATCAGGTCGTTGCCCGGTTTGATTCTCCGCAGTTCGATCTGCCCGCGGAAGTAATCGGTGAGCGCGTTCGACGCCTGGTTCGCCGCGTTCGTCCAGCGACGCGTGGACTCCTCGTCCTTGAAGTCCTCCGGGCTGATCGTGGCTGTCGTGTTTATCCAGGTCTCGAACCGATCGCGATCGGCAGCGGCTACTCCGATCAGTTCCGCGATCACCATGACCGGCAATGGGCTGGCGAGCGTCTCGATGAAATCGATCTCGGTCTGTCCGTCAGCCGCGTCGAGCAGTTCATGGGCGATCTCGGCGATGCGGGGCTTGAGCGCCTCGATCGCACGTGGCGTGAAGGCCTTGTTCACGAGCCCGCGGATGCGGTCGTGCTCAGGTGGGTCCAGAACGACGAGGCTGGGGGGTAGCGCGTCGTCCCACCCGGGGTAACTATCCCGGCGTCGGGGATCACCCTCCGGCAGCTTGCGAAGGTCCACGATGTGCGCCCGCGAGCGCAGCAGCTCGCTCGCATCGTCGTAATGCGTGACGACGTCGTGGCCAGGCATGCCGAGGTGGTAAAACGGCGAAACGGCACGATGGATCCGCGACTGCTCTCGCATCTTGCGGAGCGTCTCGTGTGGGTCCTTGACGAAATTGATGTCCTGCACGCGATACGTGTCGGGCGCCGGCGGGATCTGTTCTAGCTGGTGGTGTTCGTCAGTCATGGGCTCGCCTCACTTTGCTGCCGGCCGCGGGGATCATAGTGATTACGTACGTGCTCTGCTAGGCCCCGACGGCATCCTCGTCTCGGACGTGGTGCGGCAGGCGGTGGAGGGCAAAGACTTCGAGTGAGAGCCGCGGCGAGGTGGAGCTGAAGGGCTTCGAGCAGCGATCCAAGCGGAGCATCGCGCTGTTGCATGCAGCGGTCGTGGCACTTCGACGACGCAAGGCTGACCCAGCCGCCGAGCGGCTGCGGGCTGGGCGCAGCTGGCTCGATCACGATCTTGTTTTCTCAACCGAGGTCGGCGGGCCGATCGACGCCTCGAACCTTCGTCGCCGGTCGTTCAAGCCGCTGTTGGCCCGCGCCCGCCTTGAGGATGTGAGGTTTCACGACCTTCGGCACGCGACCGCGACGCTCCTCCCTTGATAGCGACATCCACCCAAAGGTCGTGTCAGAGATGCTAGGGCACTCGCAGATCTCCACGACGTGGACCTCTACAGCCACGTGACACCGAAGCTCCAGCGTGAGGCGCGCGGCCATGATGGACGCCGTGCTGAGCTGCCTCGGTTGCTGTCAGCGTTGCTGTCGGTCCGAGTTCGGCGCGCCCGCACGGGACGCACCAACCCCAGAGATTGCTTGAATACTGAGAAAGTGGTTGGCGCGCCGGGAAGGATTCGAACCCTCGACCCGCAGTTCCGAAGACTGCTGCTCTATCCCCTGAGCTACCGGCGCGCGAGCCGTAATTTAGGTTCAAATTGCGATCTCATCGCCTGAACGGGAGCCGACATAAGTGCCGTTTGACAGCAACCGTGACAGCAACCCGCTCACCCACCGGTCCAAAGCAGCGAACCCACACGCTCTGCGGCATCCCTTGAAAGCTCCGGCATCACATGGCTGTAAGTGTTCGCTGTGACCGAGATATAGGCGTGGCCGAGCACTTCCATCGCGACGCGGAGCGGAACGCCCTCAGCCAGCATAAATGAGCCGCAGGAGTGGCGCAGGTCGTGAAACCTCTTCCTCCGGATCCCTGCATGGGCCAAGAGCTTCTGGAATCGATGAGTAACCGATGGACCTGAAAGAGGCTGCCCAAGAGGCGTCGTGAATACAAGATCCCACTCGCCGCCCCACTCGGACCCCGCCTTGAGTCGCTCCTCAGCCTGACGAAGCTTCCGGCGTCGCAAGGTGCCCACCAGGTGCTCGGGCAACGGAAGGGTTCGTCGGCTGCGGACGGATTTCACCTCCACCAGGTGGTATCGGCCATCGAAGCGCTGTAGCGCCTTGCTCACACGAAGTGTTCGCTCCTCGAGGTCAACGTGGTCCCACTGGAGTCCAAGGATCTCGCCTTGGCGAAGGCCCAGAGAGAGGGCGACCTCGTAGACAGGGGCGAGCGGATCTTCGCCCAGAGCGTCGATGAGCAGCCTGGCCTCTTGCGTTGTCAGCGGCTCGATCTCGGGGGTTACCACTCGTGGAGGAGTAACGAGCTTCGCCACGTTGCGCGAGACCAGGCCCCACCGTTCAGCGTCCGACAGAGCGCGGCGCAGGACGGAGTGGTGGTTCTTCACGGACTGAGCGCTCAGTCCGGCCGCGAGTTTCTCGTTCATGTACTGCTGAACCTGCTCCGGCGACAGGGAACGGAGCTTGAGACGCCCCAAGGATGGGTTTAGGTGTTGGCGAATGATCCGCTGGTACTCACGGAGTGTTCGCGGCTTCAGTGTCGCTCTACCAACGGTCTCAATGAACCGCTCGAGGTACTCAGCGACCCTGACTCGCTCGTCGACGAGCGGAAGGCCGTCGTCCATCTGGCGAAGCACGAGACGCCTCTTCTTTTCGGCTTCAGCGCGAGTCCTCGCGTACAGATGCTCACGCTTACCGTTGGGCAGCGTGACTGCTGCCGTCCAGCGACCATCTCGCCGCTTGTAGATGCTCCCTTCGCCGTTGGCACGCTTAGACACTGCCCGTTCCTGCCCTGCTCTTCGGCATAAGCTGCCTCACGATCTCCATCAGGGGATGCACATCGCCGCCTGCAACACCAGCGATCTGGTCGCGCAAAGGAACTAGCTCTGCAGCGAGCTCGTTGGGAGGTAGGTCAAGGGTGGCCGTGGCACTGAACAGGACCCCGACGGACGGGAGTTGGATGCCCGAGATCACCGCTCGCACGTAGTTCCGAAGGTGCAGCACTGATCGCCACGGTGCAAGCGCTAGGAAGTGATCGAGTGGCTCGCGATCCTTGGTGATCGCGTACTGCTTCGCTAGGAGGAGACCCACGAGCCGCGGCACATCCGGCCGCACACGCTTCGTTTGGACAAGCCACTGTGCCTCGGCGCGGGTCAAATGTGTGACCTGCCCGCCGCTGATGTCGATCAGGTCTGAGACGGCGTCGAGGACGATCGCACCCTCCGGACCATCCGCATCGTCCACTGACCATGGCTCGGACGGATCCTCGATCCTCACTCGGCGGACGTACCGCTCCACTGTACGCAGGTGGGGAACCGCAAACGGATGCTCGGCCTCCTTACTTACCTGCGCCAGCCGCTCGACGATCTGCCGTGGATTCAACCCCCCGATGACGAACACATCGATGAGTGCGATGACGAGCTTGTCGAGGACGAGCTTGGGCATCCGACCCCCCTTCGACACAAACGCGACAAAACGTTCCTAAAGCTCATTAGGCACTCAGATCGCGTCACCGACGATCATATAATGATTCCGACGGTCCTTGCGGACGGTAGCACAAACACATGGAGTCACGCAACGAGGATTTGATGACGCAGTTAGTAGAGCCGAGGCTGGTCTCGGTTGAGGCCGCGCAGTCCGCGCTCTCACTTGGCCGCAGCGCAATTTATCAGCTTATCGCCAAGGACGAGCTGCGGTCTGTAAAGGTCGGAACCCGCCGGCTGATTCCGGTCCAGGCCCTCGATGAGTTCGTCGCCCGGCTTGAAGCCGAGGCCGGCGAACGACCCAGGGATACTCGACGATGAGCGGGCAGCCCGACGCTACTGACCTGGTCGAGATCTACCCGCAGATGGCGTCGATGGCGCTGCTGACCGGGACGGAGATGGACCTCGTCAACTGGGCCTCCCTGCGCGGGGTCGCTCGTGATAGCGGTGGGCACGGTTGGCTGCACCGCCGTGATGCGTTCGACGCCATCAAGATGTTCCGCGGGCTCCGTGACCGCTCGACTCGCGAGGCTGTGGGGCACAGAAACCTGATCCCGCTGCCACGTTGCATGTGAAGTAGCTTCGTTTCACCCTTTAGCAGTGGGGGTGAGTCGATGTGGTTTCCGTTCCGCTTACTGCTCCGTGAACTCCCGGAATACAGAGCACCCCAAGGCATGCATGCCAGGACACCCCAGTCGACGGGGCTGCGCGAACTTCAAAACCGTTGTGGGGCCTCGCCTACCGCGACGCGCAGCGCGCCCCGACGTATGTGATATAACCGCAGCAGCTGCTGATGCTGACAGCCGACGCCACCAGCGGCCGGGGACGCTGGAGAGCGGGGTTCCCATGGCGGACGACCACATTGAGTTGATGGCGCACCTGATGCGCCGCGTCGGAGTGGGCGCGACGCGGGACGAACTCGAGGCGCTGGTCGAGCGTCCCTACGAAGAGGTCGTCGAGGAGTTCCTGCACCCTGAGGCGCTGGGCGATCCCGACCGGGACATACTCGACCGTTACCTCACGACGTCAACCAACCCCGAAGTAAGGGGGGCCTGGGCGTCACGCTGGATGCACAGCCTGGCGCGTGGCCGTCGCCCGCTGCGCGAGAAGATGGCGCTGTTCTGGCACCAGGTCTTCGCGACAGGGTTTGGCTCGCATGCCCGGGCGTCGGCGGCGCAGATCGAGCTCTTCCGCGAGAATGGGCTCGGCGACATGCGCCAGATCCTGCTCGACCTCTCGCGCGACCCGGCGATGATCGACTGGCTCGACAACTCGGAGAACCACGCGCACGCGAACAACGAGAACTACGCGCGCGAACTGCTCGAGCTCTTCTCGCTGGGCGTCGGCAACTACACCGAGGACGACATCAAGGAGGTGGCGCGGGCGTTCACAGGTTGGACGTTCACGCAGCCGCTCTCGTACTTCCCCTACGGCATCGGCGACTCCCAATTCAAGTTCGACGAGGCGGACCACGACAGCGAGCAGAAGACGTTCCTCGGCCAGAGCGTCGTCGACGGCGAGGACGTGATCGAGGTGATCGTCAAGCAGGAGGCCTGCGCCCGGTTCATCGGCCGGCACCTCTACAACTTCTTCGTCGCCGACGAGCCGCCGGTGCCCTCGTGGAACGAGGAGCCGCCGCGGGACCAGGCCGCGGTCGACGCGCTCGCCGCCACATTCGTCGAGTCCGACGGCGATATCCGCGAGGTGATGCGGACGCTGCTCAACTCCGACTTCTTCAAGGCGGCGCGGTTCCAGCGCGTCAAGAGCCCGGCCGAGTTCGTCGGTGGGGTGATCAAGCTCGTCGGTGCGCCGCGCTTCCCCGAATTCTCGGTGGCGCGGCTCTCGCGGGCGACGAGGCTGATGGGTCAGGACCTGATGAACCCGCCCTCCGTCGAGGGCTGGCACACGGGTCAGGAGTGGCTCGACTCCGGCACGCTCACCGAACGCGTGAACTTCGCGGTCAAGAACGTCACGGACATCTCGCAGCCGGGGGTCGCGGCGATCGTGGATCGCGTCGCCGCTGCTGGTGATGCCACGCCGAACGAATTCGTCGATCGCTGCCTCGACCTCTGCGGTCCACTGGAGTTCAGCGAGCACTCCCGAGCGACACTCGTGGAGTTTGCCGAGGAGGAGGGCGGCCTCTCCTTCGAGAACGCGGCAGGCGAGGAGGCCGCGGTCCGCATCGGGCGCATGCTGCAGCTGATCGTGTCGGCGCCCGAGTACCAGTTCGCCTAGGGAAGGCAACGATCACGACCACCCTGCAGAAACCACCAGTGCTGGTGGTGATCCAGCTCGCTGGCGGGCTGGACTTCATGAACACCCTGATCCCTTATCAGAGCGGGATCATCCGCGACGCCCGCCCGCATGTGATGGTGCCGATGGAGGACGCGCTGCCGCTCGACGACGAGCTGGCCTGGCACCCGGCGGCGAAGGCGCTCAAGGAGCTCTACGACGCGGGGGACGTGGCCGTCGTACAAGGTGTGGGTTGGGAACACCTCGGCGGACCCGGCTCGGACCGCTCCCACTTCCGCGCGACGGACATCTGGCAGACCTGCGAGTCCGACAAGATCGCCACCGAAGGCTGGCTCGCGAAGGTCGTGCGCGAGTTCGATCCGGACTCGAAGAACCCGCTCACGGCGGTCAACTTCGGCCTGGGCCTGCCCAGGTCCCTGGCGGGATCGGGCGTCCTCGTCACCTCGGTCGGCGACCTCGACAAGTTCGGTCTGATGACGGAGGTCGAGCTGGAGGAGGAGCGCGACCAGGACATCGACATCTTCAAGCGCTTGTACACGCCCGAGGTCGACACCGACGGCGTGTACGACTACCTGGCGCAGACCGGCCGGAGCGTGCTCCAGAGCGCGGACATGCTGGCGCCAGCACCCGAGCAGTATTCCTCGGACGTGGAGTACGCGAGCAACCCGATCGCGAAGGCACTACGCGATGTCGCCCGCGTGCACACCGCCGGTCTCGGCACGCGCATCTTCTATACGCAGCACCTTGGCTACGACCACCACTCGATGGAGGGCCAGCAGCTACCGAAGCTGCTCACGGAGCTGACAGAGGCGATCAGCGACTTCTTGCAGGACCTGCGGAATCACGAGGCCTCCGAAGAGGTCACGATCCTGGTGTTCACCGAGTTCGGGCGACGCATCCGCGACAACGGGTCGGGTACCGACCATGGTTCCGGCGGCGGCTGCTACCTCATCGGCGACGGCGTCGAGGGCGGCCTCTATGGCGAGTACCCCTCGATCGAGCAGAAGGACTGGCTCTACGGCGAGGATATGCGGCACACGATCGACTTCCGCAGCGTCTACAGCACGGTGCTCGACCAGTGGATGGGGGTCGACCCGAGCGCGATCGTGGGCGGCACGTTTGAGCAGATCAACCCGTACAAGGCGATGGCCACGGCAGGGGCGGCGCGATGACGGCGGAGACGAACGGCGGCGCGAGCGATGGGGCGAGCGCCAGCGGCACGTTCGCGGGGCTGCTGCGCGCGGGCTTCCCCTACGAGAAGACGATCGGGATGCACACCAGCTCGCGATACCCGATCGACATCGCCCTCGGCAACGAGGGTCGGGTGTATTGCCTCCGACGGGGGCCGTTCGAGGCGGGCGGCGTGATCCTGGTCATCAACTGGGACGACGAGGAGCTTGGATTGATCAGTCGCCCTAACGAAGAGGTCAGGAAGTTCGACCCCTTCCGCGGTGGTTGGGCCTGGCCCGTCGGGATCATCTGCGACCCCGACGAGCGGCTGATCGTCTCGGACGAGGGCACGCACACGATCACCACCATCACGCGCGAGTGCGAGCAAGTGGCGGAGTGGGGCGAGCACGGGAGCGAGCCGGGCCAGCTCGACCGCCCGGCGCACATAGCCCTCGACGGCGAGGGGCGCCTGCTCGTGGTAGACACGATGAACCACCGCGTGCAGCGCTTCACCGTCGACGGCGAGTACATCGACGGCTTCGGCAGCTACGGCAGCGGTCCCGGTGAGCTCGACATGCCGTGGGGCATCGCCCTCGACACCGAGGGCTGCATCTACATCGGCGACTGGCGCAACGACCGCGTGCAGAAGTTCAGCCCCTCTGGCGAGCCATTGCTCTCGATCGGTTCGAGCGGGGACGGCGAGGGCGAGCTGAACCGACCGGCGGGCGTGGCCGTCGACCAGCACGGCGACATCTATGTGGCCGACCGCGGCAACGACCGCGTCGTGCTGTTTGACCGCAACGGCCGCTACGTCGAGCGCTTCATCGGCGACGCCACCGTCTCGAAGTCGGGGCGCGAGTACATCATGGCGAACGCCAGGGTGCTGCGTCAGCGCGAGATGACCACCCTCCAGCCGGAGAAGCGCTTCCGCGCTCCGGCCTCGGTGCGCATCGACGGCGACCGGATGTTCGTTGCCGACTACGGCTACAACCGCGTGCAGGTCTACCGCAAGGAGGCCTATCCGCTGACCGAGGCCGAGATGGGGCCGGAACTCGGGGCGCCAAGCCTGATGACGGTGTAGCACACGCGATCCTCAGGATGTGCTGCTAGAGCGGGTGATCGCGAGGCCACTAGAGCCTCATGTGGAGGGTGAATGGGATCATCTGGACTTCGCGCTGGCTGAACACTGATGCCGATGTTCGTCCAGTGGGACTGAAAACGCGGCTACACTTCCGGATAGAACTCCCCGTCACGTAGGCGAGACATCCGTGAGCACTCACGGCGGTGACCGCGGAAGGCTTGTGGCCTCCCAAGACTCTCGGATGGCCGCCGCAGAGCTGCTTATTCAGTCCATGCTGGCGCTAGAGCCGTTCGAGGAAGCCTGGCAGGCGGTCTCCTTTCGTAATAGGCGATTGCTGGCAAGGCTCGCCCAGCACAACCAAGTTGGCTTCCCTTCGGGTCCGCCGAGAGACCTGTCTGCTCTTGACGTATGGCTGACAGCGGTGCTGCGAGGCACGCGCCACGTGTACCCGCGTCAGAAGTCGCTCCCCGGCCGCCTGGAGATCAAGCGTCGCCGTTTGACCTACCGAGCCGAGCGCGCGATGCAGCGCGCTTCCGCCTCAGAGATGAGCGAGGAGGATCTCAACGCCCTTGAGGACCGGCTTCTGGATCGGGCGTCGGCGCCAAGTCGGCTCGTGAACCCGCGGCGGCGCTGGCGGAAGTCGAGGCATCCGTGGGTGGCGCGGTACCTCGATGATGTAGCGCGTCTCGGAAGCTCGTTCAGGCTGACGGCCTGGTGGGTGGTGCCGATGATCACCCGAGCACATCTCACCTTCGCGCAAGTCGGCTTTCACGCCCTGACGGACGGTCAGGTCAGCATCCGTCGTCCTTTCGTGAGCACGCTCGAGGTCTCCGTTCCCGGAGAAACAGACGAGAGCCTCTATTACCAATGGAGCCCGGAGCTTGAGCCGCATCCGCTAGCGTCCGTCAAGGACGCTATGGAAGACCGCCTGCGCCGCAGGCTTAAGCACCGCGAGCTCCGTGCTGCCTCAGGCGAACTTTCTCAGGAGGTCAATCGAGCTCGCGGCGAGTTCACCCGGGTCGGCTACCGCAACGAGCGACTCGGGTGGGTTACAGAGCGGAAGGCCTGGGCCCTCGCCCGCAAGCTCGTGTATCCCGAACTGACTTGGCCTGAACTCGCGAAGCTCGTTCGCGAGGACGTTGGGTACAAGCTCGAGATTCCGGAAGAACAACTCATTCGAGATGTCTTGCAGTTTGCGGACGATCTCGAGATTGAGTTGCGCCGAGGTCGTGACTGAGCTGTAGTCGCGGCGGTCCGAAGCGCACATTGCCATTCTCAGTGTGCTATCGCCATCGTGGTAGCACGATGGCGGCATGGATCGTCGACCTGTACCCCTACGAAGCAGCGCGCTCCGAGTGGTGTGGCAGATAGGGCCGCGCGAAGCCTCTTGGGACACGCTCTGGCATCGCATGCTGCGCGCGGTGACGGATCAGCGCGTCGTTGAGAGCGAGCGGCCTACTGGCTCCTCGAGCGACCGTGGAGAAGCCCCATGATGGACGAGGCGGCGCGCGGGCGAGTTATCACTCACGACTGCGGCGAGGAGGTCGTCGTGGGCGAGGGCGGCAATTTGATTGACCGAGCTACCCGCGAAGGCCACGTCTGCCTGCCCCCGCCCGGAGCATCGAAAGACAACGGCGACGCCAGTGGCGGGCACCCTCAGCATCAAACCGATGCTCAGGCACTCGTCGCAATCGGACACGAGCGGGCGGAGTTGTTCCACGACGGTACGGGCACGGCATTCGCAGCGATCCGAGCTGCCAACCACCGCGAGATCTGGTCGCTCACCTCGCGTCGTTTCAGCGTCTGGCTTCGGCGTGAGTTTTACGAGGAGCGGGGAAAACCGCCGCGAGGCGAGGCCGTCTCATCAGCCATCGGCGTGCTCGAGGGTTTTGCGCTGTTTAAGGGAGTCGAGCACCGACTACATAATCGAGTCGCGCGCCACGATGGCACCATTTGGTACGACCTCGCTGACGCCGAGTGGCGCGCCGTCCGAATCGACCAAGATGGGTGGGTCGTGGTCGACGAGCCGCCGATATTGTTTCGCCGATACTCACATCAATCTCCACAGGTGCTCCCGGCAGCTGGCGGCGACCTCGACGATTTCTTCAGGTTCGTCAACGTGAGCCCCGAAGATCGGCTTCTGCTCAAAGTCGCGCTCGTGGCCGCATTTGAGCCGGATATCTCGCACCCCATGCTCGTCTGCCACGGTGAACAGGGTTCAGGGAAGAGCCTCGGACAGTCCTATCTCCGTCGATTGATTGACCCCTCACGTCTCGAGCGGCTGACGTTCCCCTCGGACAAGGGGGAACTCATTCAGCAGCTCGCGCATCACTACGCCCCCATTTACGACAACATTGACCGGCTCACCAACGAGCAGTCTGGCCTCCTCTGCCGAGCGGTTACTGGTGAAGGGTTCTCGAAGCGCAAGCTCTACACAGACGACGACGACCAGATCTACGCGTACCGACGCGTGCTGCTTCTGAATGGGATCAACGTGGTCGCCCAACGGCCGGATGCCCTGGATCGGTCAGTACTGATGCGTCTGGAGCGCATCGCCCGAGCTGACCGTCGCGAGGAGCGAGAACTCGATGCTGAATTCGAGGCGGTTCGGCCACGTTTACTCGGGGCGATCTTTGACGCTCTCTCGGCCTCGATGCGCCACGCAGTGGAGCTGCCGACGTACGAACGTATGGCCGACTTCACCCGCGTTGGTGCGGCTGTCGCCGAGGCGCTGGGTGACGGTGCGGAGGCATTTCTCGAGTCCTACCGTCGTAACAACGACGGGCAGATCGAAGAGGCCGTACATGCGCACCTGGTCGGCGGCGTGGTGGTCGCCCTCATGGAACGGCAGGACGAGTGGGAGGGCTCTCCGACAGAACTGCTCGCGATGCTCGAGATCGTCGGATGCGACTCGGGCCTGTTGCGACGAGGCGCAAACGGGATGGTCCAGGATCGGGCATGGCCCCGCACCGCGAACGCGCTAACGCGGCGCCTTAATGAGGTCCGATCGAACCTTCGCGACCTCGGGATCGACGTGACTGACGGGCGCTCCGGTCGAACACGTTGGATCTCGCTCAGACGGGGCGACGAAGACTCGGCGAATACCGTCATGACCGTCACATCCGTCACTTCGACCGCGGCTCCTGAGGCGGGAGTCGGCGCTCACGCGTGGGAGGCGGTGATCGAATGAGTGCCCTGGATCTAATCCGCCGCGTCGAGGCGCTCGGTGGCAAGCTCGCCCTCGAGGGCGATGAGCTGCGGGTGTGCGCGGCTGAACCCCTACCAGAGGGGCTGGTCGCCGAGCTGAGCTCCGAGAAGCCATCGATCATGGTTGCGCTCGGTGCCCCTCTGGATGCGGTGGCTACTCGTGTGCTCACCGATCTCCGCCCACACCTGCCAGAGACGCTTCGCGGCCTCCCCGACGATCGCCTTCTGGCGCTAGTGAACTGGTCGATCATGGCGGCGTGGGATCGCGCTGTCCGGGAGCTGGGGAAGGACATCTCCGGATGAGCGATCCACGGACGTGGCGATCACAGGCCAGGCGCGTTCGGCGCTCGCCGGACGCCTGCGCCTTTGCTGCGCTAATCGAGGGGCGGTGTAAGTCGTACGACTATGGCCAAGTCGTGATCACCCCTCGCGCGGTCGTCGAAGCCTCCGAGGTGCCGCATCAGCATCTGTGCAGCCTTGAGTCGCTCTCGCATCGGAAGGCCTGGATCGCGCCGGACTTCATCAAGCTGACGCACAACGTCCTCGATCCGGACGTCGACAGCAGTCGCGAGCCGCTGTTGCCGCTCGCTCAGCTCAGCAGCCACTTCGGGGTGCCGAAGGAGCCGAGAGCCCTGGCTCGCCGCGCTGCGCGCCGAGTACCCAGCGGCAGTTGCTGCCTTGGTCGCGTTCGGCTCTTCGAGGTAAGCCTGCACGAAGACTCGCTGCCGATCGTTCATGTCGATCAGGCTATCGAGGCCGTGCGTCATATCGATCACCGCCGTTCGCTCAGACCGCACACAACGCGTTGCTGCGCAGGCGTCGGCTCGAACCGACACCAAGTACCGACTGTGAGATCTGCAGCCCCGAGCAACGCATTGAGGGGCTCGTGATGACGAGTGTGTGTGTGACCTGCGGGTCGAGCTTCGAGCCGACGCGCCGGTGGCATCGATTCTGCTCAGACTCGTGCCGGTGGCGGGCTTGGAAGCGGAGACGCAAGTGTAATCAGCCAGATGACCCGTCTGGCGGCGCCCGCGTCTGCCGGGAGCCGGTTGACGGAGGTCCGATCCGATGACCACGTTCGATCAGGCGGTCGGGGCTGACGTGGTCGCTGCAGCTGAGAGGTATGTTCTCGAAGTCTCCCGTATCACGGCGCCGCCGCCCACGAGTCTTCTGTGGGGCTGGATCGCCGCCTCCGATGGTGGCCGTGAGTTCCATCCGAATCTGGCCGACATGGCTGCCGACATGTACGGGGCGCTCCCTGACGAACTCTTCGAGCTATTCAGCTCGGTCAGCGTACCGCCATGTAATGAGCTCATGCATCGGTGGGTGAATCAAGCACTGGCGAACCTCATCGAGGTTGAGTATTTCGGCGTTCGTTAGCATCCGCCCCCCACCTCCATCCCAAACGCCGAGGGGGCCTTCGGTCCCGGACCGTGCGGCAGGCTCTCGGCAGCAAGAGCCAACTCTCTAGACAGAGCGATCATGGGGTCAGACTCGGAGCACCCGTCGAGTTCAACAGCTTCGAACCTGACGGGCGACGAAGTCTTAGCGTTCGTTAGCATCCACGGCGCATGCCCTCAGCACCCGAGCGACGGGCCTTCTGGCGTCCGCGGGGCAATCCGAATAGCCTGTCGTAGCAGGCTCGTGGGCCGGTAGCTCAGTGGCAGAGCAGCGGGCTTTTAACCATGTCTTGGCCGTCTGAGGGAGTCCCTTGACGTCCAGTAACGCTGGATCTCCGGGCTCGTGAGTCCACCACCGTCCGTCGCGGTTACTGTCAATCCGCGGGCGTTGCTGTCACGGTTGCTGTCAAACTCAGCGCGCACCATCACCAGCCTCGCTCGTACTTCAGCCCCTGGTAGATCGCTATCTCGTGGGCGCCCGATCAGCCTTCCGTCCGGTGGCGATCCCGGACAGCGCCACCTATCCTTGTCACGGCTCGCGACTCTGTCGTGGGCACTTCCCTGCGCGGACCGGAGGTGCTGGGTGGCTGACGGGGTCCGCAAGGCACGTGGCGAGAGCGAGGAGCAGTTCTTCGCCAGGCGCGACGCGCAGCTCATCGAGGAACTCAAAGAACGGCAGCGAGCCGAAGACGCCCGGGATTCGCTCGCCTCGGCGCTCGCGATCGATCGGTCGTCAGTTCCGGATGAACTGATCGCTCTGGGGCTCGACCCCGGAGAAATCGCAGCGCTCCCGCTGGTGCCCCTCGTTGTCGTCGGTTGGGCGGATGGCCAGCTCGATGATAAGGAACGAAGGGCGATCTTGGCCGCCGCCGGCCAGGACGGGATCGACGCGGAGAGCGTTGCGTACCAGTTGCTCGAGCGCTGGCTCGAGCAACAGCCGTCGGGCACGCTGGTTGCCGCCTGGAGGAGCTACGTGTCGGCTCTCTGCGAGAGCCTCGCTCCCGAGGCCCGCCAGGAGCTTCAGCGCGACGTGGTCGAACGCGCGCGCCGCATAGCCGAGGCTGCGGGTGGACTGCTGGGGAGAGGCAAGGTGTCGGGGCAGGAGGAGCGGGCGCTTCAGGACATCGAGGGCGCATTCGAGCTGGCAAGCGCGTAAGAGGCTCCTAACGGCTCGCCGGCCGCGCGCCAGGCTATACGACGCCGACGCGCTCCTGCGATCCTCCGCCTCAGACGCTCTCTCCTAAAGCGCTAGCAGACCCCGACGGACAGCCACGGACACGGCTTCCGTGCGCGACGCCGCTTGAAGCTTGGCCAGTAGAGTGCGTATGTGGAACTTCACCGTGTGCTCACTGATCGCCAGTCGCCGCGCGATCGCCTTATTTGTGAGACCGTCGGCGGCCAGCTGGAGCACCTCGAGTTCACGCACCGTCAGCGCGTCGTTGACCACCGCCGTGGGGTCGACTCTGCCGGGGCCGAGCACGGTCATGCCGTGCGCGACCGCGGTGACCGCTGCGGCGAGCTCCTCAGCCGACAGGTCACGGGCGAGCGAAGCATGTGGTCCGGTCCGCGGCATCGCAGCACGGTAGCGCTCGTCGGCAAGCATGACGATCGGGATCCGCAGCTCGTCGAGCGCTGTTAGTCCCTCAATCGTGCCGTCGGCGGCATCGACGACCAGCACGTCGACCTCCTGCGCAGGCGCCTCTGCTTTGTCCACGGAGACATCGCCCACGACTTCGATCCCACCCTCGACGAGCAGGTCGTGGAGGTCGGCGCGCGCGCCTGGCATCGCAACGACAAGCGCGCGGACCCGAGCTACCACTGTCTCAATCGCATGTCATGCGGCCTCCGGAATTACCTCCATCACGCGTGGTGCACCGGCTCGCATCAGCGTAAAGCGCAGGCTGCGCCCTGCGGTCATGTCCCTCAGGGCCTGAAGCACCACGTCGACCGATCCCCGCACTCCCTGGACCTCGACGATCAGGTCGCCGGGGATGAGCCCGGCGCGCTCAGCCGCGCTGTCCGCCAGAACGCTGGTCACCATCAGCGACTCGCCGTGCAGCGGGTGCTCATGCTGGCGGCCCGAGGGCGTAGGCACGACTGCCATCTCGATCCCGAGCGCACCGACATCCCGCGCGCCGCGCCGCACGAACTCGTCAACCGTCTCACTCCCGATCGCCAGGGCGAGCCCGCCGGAGATCATGTGGTTGATGCCGACGACTCGGCCCGCGGCGTCAGCCAGCGGTCCGCCCGAGTTCCCCGGCGCCAATCGAACGTCGGCGAGCACGTGAATCGCTTCGCCGCGGTCTCTGTTCGCTGGCGCTTGAGCGATCACCCCCACGGTCGCTGCGGCCTGGCCTCCCCAGGGGTAACCGATCGCGATGACGAGCTCGCCGACCCGCAGGCTCGTGGCGCTGCGCTTGGCGACCGGTCGCACGTCGTGCGAGCGCAGCTCGAGGAGCGCGAGGTCATGCCCACGATCTCGTGCGATCACACGAGCACCCTCCTGCTGCGCGCCGAAGGCAACCTGCGCGTCGGAGTTCGGTGCGACGTGGTGGTTCGTGACGATCAAGCCCTCCTCCCAGACGACGCCGGTCCCGGCCCCTCGCCGCCCGGTTGTCACGGTGACGAGCGAGCCGCGGAGCCGTTGGGCGATCGCCTCGGCGCTCGGAGCCCGCAGGGCGTCGAGATCACACGAACCCTGGGCGCTCATTCCCGCTCGACCAGAGTTGCTGAGAGCTCCAGTGGCTCGCCCCCGCGGAGCAATCGAATCGACACCACGGCACCGACGCGGTCGGAGCCGAGCGCGGACTGCAAATCATCGGCGCCAGCGATACCGTCGTCATCGATGCCGACTAGCAGGTCGCCCACGATAATCCCGGCATGACCCGCGGGGCTCGCGTCCTCGACGCTCACGATGAGCAGCGCGGTCTCCTGCCCGTCAGTGGCCTCCCGAAGGGCCGCCGGAAGGGCGGTGGCCTGACTCCCCACACCCAGGTACGCGCGGCGAATACGACCGTCTTTGAGGAGTGTCTGTATCACGCGCTGGACGGCGGCGGCGGGAATGGTGATGCCCTGACCGGGCCGAAAGCCCGAGCTGTTGATGCCGATCGCCCGCCCGCCGGTATCCACCAGCGGGCCTCCTGAGAAACCAGGGAAGAAGGTCGTGTCGGTCCGCACGAAGCCCTCGACGGCCCTGCCGCGGCTACGGCGACGCGGTCCGCCGATGGCACTCACGACTCCGAACGATGCCTGGACGCCCCCGCCTGTCGGGCGGCCGATGGCCAGCGCAAAGTGACCGACACGAACCGATCCCTCCGGCGCCCAGTCGACGACGGGCAGGTCGCCGCCTTCGACCTGCACAACGGCGATGTCAGTGCTCGGATCACGGCCGATCATCCGGCCCGGCCGCCGCTGATCGTCGCCGAGCCCAACCTCGATGTCCTCTTCACGTTCGATGACGTGATCAGCGGTGACGACGAGCCCCTCAACGCTCGCCATGATGCCAGTCGCGGCGATCCTGCCGCGGGCGGCGACCGTCACCGTCCACCTCGACGCGTGCTCGACAGCATCAGCCAGCGTGTCCGACCACTGCACGAGTTGGTCCTGGTCGCTCGTCATGCGCACCTCCGTCCCTGATCCGATGGGTACCAGCATCACCAGATCGTTACGTTTGCGCACCAGCCATTCGAGCAGGCGACTGAGCCGAGGCCTCACGTTCTGCCAGGCCACGGCTACCTGGCTGTCGACTAGCACAGCTAGGCAGAGGTAGTTGTGGGTCCACATCCCCGGCGATGGGGGAACACGAGGATGCGGGTGATGGAAATCTCAGCCATGGTGCGGTCGCTCTTGGAACGGCGCACCCACTAGATCTACACCGAGACGCGAACTTCGCACGCTACCAGTCGTCGAACATCCGTCAGCTCCAGCGCATCCTCGCCGGCAGCGACCGACCTGCAGACCAACGGCTGCGCATGGCTCCCGTGATTACGCGGCACTCACCAGCACGCCAGGGGGCGACTGGTGAGTGGAGTCAAAACGGCGGATCACCCTTCCCTGTCACCTGGGCAACGTGCGTCGCCTCTGCACCGGCGGTGTCCATCCTCACGGCGCCAAGCGAGCCGATGGGCGCCGATCGGCCGTCGCTGAGGCGTAGCTCGCTCGGTGGCTCGGCGCCCTCCCAGCGTAGGCCGGCCGCCGCTGGGGCTGTCAGCTCCCCGCCCCAGCGGGCGCCGCCGGACTCGAGGCTCTGCTTCCAGAGTTCAGCCGCCACTTCGGCAACCACGATCCCGTTTGGATCGAGTAGCTCGGCGGTGCCCTGCCAGCACAACGTCTGCTCGTCGGAGCCGGCAGCGACGTCGGCCATGGGCGCTCTCCTTGGGGCCCGGTATCCGCGGAACACGGGCGACGGAACAAGCTTGGACTGCTGCATGAGGCTTCCGTCCAGCCCCAGTGCTGCGGCTGTACCGCATATGCCTCTTCAACATAGCCGACGGAGCGATTCCGCCGCCGGACCCAGCACTGACCGAGAGACTGGCGTCGCTGTCGGTCGTGAGTCTCAGGGCTCGTTCTGCGTCTCGACAGACGGCTGCGGCTACCTGCTTCTCGAGATCGCTGAACCTTTGATGATCAACGGACTTATAAGCCGTCGGTCATCGCGTACAGCCGCTTCGCATCGTCAGAAACTGCCGTCAACGCTTGGCGGACGAGGTTTTCGTGGCCTCGGCCTCGGCGGCGACGATCCCATCCGCGATCAGCCGCGCGCGCTCCTCGGCGCTGACGCCTAGCTCCTCGAGGACCTCCTCGGTGTGCTGCCCCAGAAGCGGCGCCGGCTGCAAGGGCACGTCGCTCTCCGACAGCCGCGGAGGCCAGCCCAGGAGACGGATCTCAATATTCACGCCCCACAGGATCCGTGGTCTGAGATCTGACGGAGCCGAATGCCTCGGCCCGGGCCGTCGCATACTCGAGCAGCGGACCGATACGTGCCTCGAGGCCCAGCTCAGGCCGCCCGTGCATCCACCCGAGCAACGCGAGCGCGCGGATCAGCAAGAACTGCGGCAGGCGTTCGAGGTCAGCGTCGGACAGGGGACGCACCTCGCGATAGCCACCGGCGACGGCGTCGACGAGCGTCGGGAGATCCGGGCGTTGGGCGCCGAAGAGCGTGATAGCCAGCTCGTACATGTGCCATCCGAAGCCCGCGTCGTCGAAGTCAATCACATGCATCCGCTCGCCGGAGACCAGCACATTGTCAGCGTGGAGGTCGGCATGGATCAGGCTGAAGATCCGCCGGTCAGTGCCGTACTCGCGGAGCGCTGAGTGGAGACCGCCGCGGACACGTACGAGGAGGTCCTGGGTCGATCGGTCGATCTGGGGGAGCTCCCAGAAGCGGCCCCACAGCGGGTCGCGGCCCATCAGCCCGTCGGCGTCCCACGCCCGACGCACGAAGCCGGGCGACGGGTTCCAGCCGCTCGCCTGCTGGTGGATGCGCGCAGCGAGCCCGCCGAGGCGCCGGTAGTGACCGGCGATCGCTTCGAGGCCATCCTCCCGATCGAGGATCGCGGAGAGCAGCGTGCCTTCGATCCAACGCACCACCCCCACATGACGCCTCGAGCCATCGTCCAGCGACACCGTCGCGTAACCTTCGCCCCGACGCGTGTGTACGGCCTCGGGCACCGCCGCGAGCATTGACATACACCGAACGTGCGCTGACGATCGCCCGAGCTGAGCTCGGAGGTCTGTCGTGGCATTCGCGCTGTCGGATATGGAACTTACTAGCCCCGCCTTCGAGCCCGGTGAGAGCATTCCCAGGGAGCACACCGGCGAAGGCGGGAATATCTCGCCGCCTCTTGAGTGGAAGCGCGCTCCCGACGGCACCCGGTCGTTCGCGCTCGTCTGTCATGACCCCGACGCGCCCTTGGTGTCAGAAGGCGCGTACGGCTTCGTGCACTGGGTGCTATACAACGTCCCTGCATCGGTCACGAGCCTCCCAGCGGGCGCGCGCGACTATTCCAGCGGTCCGTCTGGTTTCGGCGAAGACGGCTACGGCGGGCCGATGCCGCCGCCGGGCCACGGCAGGCACCACTACTTCTTCTGGCTGTTCGCGCTCAGTGCGGAACCAGACCTCGAGGACGGACTCTCCCTTTCGGCGCTCCTCGACCGCATCGAACCGCACACACTCGGGATGAACCGCCTCGTCGGCACCTACGAGCGGACCTAGCCGGCTGCGTCAGATCTCGGGGCGGGCCTGAGCGGCCGTTCGTCACCGCGGGTTTTCGGTTGACGAGCCGGCGCGCCCAGGCGCGCGGCGTAGGCTGGAGGCCTGTAGTGGGCAGACTCCGTCCTTCGGTGTCCACCCGAAAGGAAGCACTGCACCTCGAGACCGAAGGTCCCCCAAGCTCCTGTGGAGAGGCGTCAGCAGCCTCCTCGACTTCACCGAGAAGACGGTCGATCCGTCGTTGCACTCGTTCGCTGACCATGACGAGCGCGATGATACCTACTCAGAGGCATCACAATGCGTTTCTCTGAGGGGAGAGCGGTGAACGTGATGTCGGGTTTCACGCACATGGCCGGAGAACCATGCGGAGTAGTTCGGTAGCGCGAGTCCAATCTTCACGGTGCCCTCCGCTCAGAGCTCCAAAGGATGTGGCGAGGCGTGTCGGTCTGAGGCGGCGCACCGCTAACAGAGTTGTGGCGGCGGTGTCAAAATCTCGATGATGACCCAGTCGCGGGAGTCTACACGAGGGTGGGTACGCGCCGGCGGACCTCGTTAACATGGATCGTCGTGCTGCCCCTCGTGCGCACTGGTAAACCAGAGGCACGCGGACCCACCGGCGGGAGCGCCGACAGGCATCGGGCCCGCCACGCGAAAGGCGACGGTTTCTCTCAGGTGCTGATTGACCTCCATACCCACACCCGCCCCGGCTCCGCCGATTCGTTTCTGGATCCTGATGAGCTCATCGAACGCTCGAAGCAGGCAGGGTTAGATGCGATCGTGCTCTCCGAGCACGACTGGGCATGGGAACCTGAGGCGCTGCGCGAACTCGAGAAGCGCCATGATTTCCAGATCATCGGCGGACTCGAGGTCTCGACGGAGGGTGGGCACATCCTCGTCTATGGCGTGCACCACTACTTCGACGAGATGCGGCAGAGCGAGAGGCTTGCAGCCAGTGTCCGTCGAGTTGGCGGCCTGATGGTTGCGGCTCATCCGTACCGCGGGCATGCCCCCTGGAACTGGCTCAGCGACGAGGACATTCAAAACGGACTGTCCCGAGCCGAGCACAATCCCGCGTACCGACTGGTCGAGGCGGTCGAGGTGATCAACGGTCACGGCAGCGCTCGCGAGAACTGGTTCTCAGAGCAGCTCGCCGTACGTCTGAACCTGCCCGGCACCGCAGGAACGGACTCGCACCAGGCATCCGACATCGGGAAGGCCGCGACGTACTTTGAACGAGACATCCGCGATGAACGCGAGCTCATGGCGGAGATCGCCGCAGGCCGCTGTTGGCCCGTCGATCTCACGCGCGGGGCGCTGACGGATGATCCGGCACGCCACTTGATCCCCGACGGCGCCGCGATCGGTTCGAGGATTGATGACCCCACAGCGGAGGGGAAACGCTAGTCGGGTAGGCCTTCTTCTCGCTCAATTTCCTCTCGATGAAAGAGGACAAGCACGATGGGACTGCTTGATCGCATCTTCGGCCGCTCGAAGAAGACGGAAGTCGCCGAGGCACCAGCGCCGACCAGGTGCCCACACACGATCTTGAATGCCGTGTGGGACAGCGCGGACGACGTGGGCAACGAGGAGAAGGCGTCGGGAACTACAGCTAGCCCCCGGCGATTGAGGGGATCAGGTGCACCTCGGCGTCGTCGGGGACCAACTCGAGCAGACCGTTCTCGGTGATGGTCGAGTTCACTGCGATGGCGATCTCGGAGCGCACGCGGCCGTTGGTCATCAGCAGGTCGCGCATGCCCGGATGCGCCGCGTCGAGAGCGTCGATGACTTGGCGCAGCGTGCCACCGGGCACCTCGACCGTGGCCTCGTCCGAGGTGTACTGGCGGAAGTGCGCCGGGATATGCAGGATGGCCACGGCTAGCCTCCGCGCCGCGCTCAAGTCTTGGAAAGCGGGAGTGGCGAGTCTAGTCGCCACCGCCGTCTGCATTCAGCTCCTCGAGGATCACGCGCGGCGGCACCGGCGTCTGGTAGAAGCGCACGCCGAGCGCATCGTAGAGCGCCTGCTGGATGGCCGGTTGCGGTGGCACGATCGGCACTTCGCCGACGCCACGGACGCCGTAGGGGTGGCCGGGGTTCGGCACCTCGACCAGCACGGTCTCGATCATCGGCAGGTCGTTCGCCACCGGCATGCGGTAGTCGAGGAACGAGCTGTTGAGCAGATGCCCCTCGTCGTCGTAGACGTACTCCTCGTTCAGCGCCATGCCGATGCCCTGAGCGACGCCGCCCTGGATCTGCCCCTCGACGTACGCGGGGTGGATGGCGGTGCCAACGTCCTGGACGGCCGTGTAGCGCAGGATCTGCACCTTGCCGGTGTCACGGTCGACGTGGAGGTCGACGATGTGGCCGGCGTAGGCAGGGCCCTGTGTGTTCTTCGACACGCTGGCAGCGACCGAGATCAGGCCGCCGGTGCGCTGTAGCTGCCCGGCGAGCTCCGCGAAGGTGAACGAACGGTCGTTGTCTTCGTCGTCCGCGGGGCCAGTCAGCGTGCCATCCTCGAGGTACTCGACGGCGTCGACCTCCACCTCCCAGATCTGGGCGGCGCGCTCACGCATCTTTTCTTTGATCTGCTGGCCGAGCTCGTACGAGACCCACCCACCTGCGAAGGTCGTGCGGCTGCCACCGGTGACGACGGTGTAGCCGACCGAGTCGGTGTCGACGACATGCGGCTTGATCGACTCGTAGTCCAGGCCCACCGCCTCCGCTAGCTGCATGGCCAGCGAGGCGCGCGTGCCGCCGATATCGGTCGAGCCGAGCGTGAGCGAGATCGTGCCGTCAGAGTTGACCGCGGCGCTGGAGCTGGACTCCATGCCGCCGTTGAACCAGAACCCAACAGCCACACCGCGGCCCACATCCTCGCCCTTGAGTTCCGAGTTGTAGTGCGGATGGCTGCGCACCGCCTCCATCACCGCCTCGGCGCCGATCTTCGGCCAGGGAGCACCAACGGAGTTCGTCGTGCCCTCCTTCGAGGCGTTCATCAACCGCAGGTCCATCGGGTCGATGTCGAGCTGCTCAGCGAGTTCGTTCACTGTCGCCTCGACGGCGTACTCGGCTGCGGGCGCGCCCGGGGCGCGGTAGGCAGCGGTCTTCGGGCCGTTGACCACCACATCGAAGCCGTCGACGCGCTGGTGCTCGATGTCGTACGGGGCGAAGGCGCACAGTGCTCCACGGCCAACCGGTGAGCCCGGGTACGCGCCCGCCTCGAAGGCGAGGTAGGCGTCACCGGCCACGATCGTGCCGTCGTTCTTGGCGCCGATGCGGATGCGAGCGTAGGTGGCGGAGGTGGGACCGGTCGCCGCGAACACGGCGTCGCGGGTCATCCACATCTTCACCGGGCGGCCCGTCTTCTTGGAAAGAATCGCTGCGAGCGGCTCCAGGTAGATGCCGATCTTCCCGCCAAAGCCACCGCCGATCTCCATCGGCACGACCTTGATCGAGGAGGGCGCCACCTTCAGCACGGCCGCTACTTGATCGCGAACGGCGAAGGAACCTTGGGTGCTGGTCCAGATCGTGATCTCGTCGTCGTGATTCCAGATCGCTGCCGCGTTCTGCGGCTCGATGTAGCCCTGGTGGAACATCCCGGTCTCGAATTCGCGCTCGACGATGACGTCGGCGCTCTCGAACCCTGCCTCGAGGTCGCCCTTCTCGAGTCGCATGTGCGAAGCCACGTTGGTCGGCCGGTCAGTCGGCGTGTCGACGTTTGCGGCCCGTACCTTCGTCCGCATGTTCGGGTGGAGAATCGGAGCAGTATCGAGCATCGCTTCGCGCACATCGATCACCGACTCGAGGACTTCGTACTCGACCTCGATCAGCTCAGCGGCGTCGCTGGCGACGTGCAGGTCGGTCGCGGCGACCGCGGCCACGGCGTGGCCGTGGTACAGCACGGTGTCCGAGGCGAGGATGTTGTCGGAGAGCCAGCGCGGGTTCGCCTCGCCTTCGCCAAGGTCGAGCACGCCGTCGTCGATGCCGGGGAAGTCGCTGGCGGTCATGACGGCGAGCACACCGTCGAGGGCTTCGGCCTTCGAGGTGTCGATGCTGAGGATGCGGGCGTGGGCATGCGGGCTGCGCACCACGGCGCCGTAGATCAGGCCTTCCGCACTGAAGTCGGCGCCATACTCGGCGCGGCCGGTGACCTTGTCGGTGCCGTCCGGTCGCACCGGCCGGTCGCCAATGACCCGGTAGTTCTTCGTTGCCTCGGTCTTCTCACGTGCAACCACAGCTACGCTCCCTCAGTCTCAGCGACATTCAACACCGCACGGATGATTTTATCGTAGCCAGTGCAACGGCACAGGTTGCCGGCCAGCCAGAACCGGGTCTCCTCCTCAGTCGGGTTCGGATTGACGTCTGGCAGCGCCTTCGATGCCAGCAGGAAGCCCGGTGTGCAGGGCTCTGATGCTCCTATCGCCTGTCAAGCGAGCGATTCGGGGCGCGGGAGGTGGCGATAGAGCTGCCGTGCGACGTAGCGCTTGAGCGAGCGGATGATCTCGCGCTTGGAGCGGCCCTCGCGCGTGCGCCGCTCGACGTAGCGGCGGGTGCGGGGGTCGTGGACCATGCGGACCATGACGATTCGCCAGAGCGCTTGATTCGCGGTGCGGTCGCCACCGCGGTTGAGTCGTTTGCGGATGGTCAGCCCCGACGAGGCGTCGATCGGAGCGACGCCGCAGTGATGGGCGAACGCCGCCTCGCTGCGGAGGCGTTGCGGGTTGTCGCCGGCGGAGACGAGCAGAGCGCCGGCCGTGTCGGTGCCCACGCCGAAGCAGGCCACCAGGGCGGGTGCGGTGGTGGCGACCAGCTGCTCGAGCACGGTGTCGAGGCGGCGGCGCTCTGCCTCGAGGCGCTGCACCCGTCGAGCCAGCTCACGCAGGGCCAGCTTGGTGGCGCCGACGGCGGTCGTGGGGTCGGCGGGGCGCAGCCGCGCCGCGGTCGTCACCAGCTCGAACACAGTGCTGCCCCGCAGTGCGGCCCGGAGGTCGTCCGGTCCACTCACGAGCAGGGCGCGCATCTGGTTGAGGGCCGTCGTGCGTGCATGCCCGGCCGAGCGGCGAGCCGTGCGCAGCGCGCGGATCGCCTCCACGGCACCGCTGCGGGTCTTCGCCTCACCCGAGGCCTCCCCTGACTGCGCAGCGCGAGCGGCGGCGATGGCGTCGACGGGGTCGGACTTACCGTGGCGGCGTCGCAGCTGGCGGTTGGGGCGATTCACCTCCACCACCGCCACCGCCTCGGCGAGCAGGTAGCGGGTCAGGCCAGCGCCGTAGGTGCCCGTCCCTTCGACGCCGATGCGCTCGACCGGACCAAGGCTGCGGAGCCAGGCGAGCGCCTGTCGGTAGCCGGCCGTGGTCGTCGCGAACGACCGCACCCCGAGCTCGCCGCCCCGCTCATCGAGCGCGGCGACCACGTGCTGGTCGCGGTGCGTGTCGACCCCGGCGGTGACGCGCGTGGTCGCATCTGTCATGGTGGTCATCGTCATCCCTTCATCGAACAATCTGTGCAGGGTGGCCGCACGTGCCGGGACGGCGGACAGGACAGGGACGAGCCGCCAAGGCAAGCTCCTATGAGGTCACGTTCGCCCGACCGGTGCGTGCCAGATGGACTCGGAGGCGCGGCCGACAGATCAGAGCGAGAGCAGCCGAAGCGCCAGTCAGAATCTGGGGTCAGACCGAGCCCGGGAGCCCACCCGGCACCGTAAACGCTCGCCGCCTAGTGGTGGCTGGGCGTCGTACCGATCATCCCTGTCAGATCTCAGACCACGTCAGCGCTGGCCGGGGAGCGCTCTGGTCGGCGCGGTGACTACGCCGCCGCGAACTCGCCAATCAGCGAGCGCCAGCGCGTGAGGAAGAGCCGTCGCTGCTCGGCGAGCGAGACGTGAGCCTCACCGCGTCGCCGAACTCGGAAGTACTGTCGGAGCTCATCGAACGCCGAACAGAAGCGCGAGGCTGACTCGAAGCTCCCGAACCCGAGCATCGGGTAGTAGCGCTGCTTCACGCCGCGATGGCTCTGTTCGGTGTAGTTGTTGAGGTACTGCGTCGTCCGGTGCCACGCCTTACGGCCGATGATCCAGCGGATCGCCCGCCGGTAGGCGGGATGCTGGTCTGTCGTGATCCGTCGAGGCCGGCCCTCTGTGACGTCGAGTAGTCGCCGGAGAAACCGACGCGCGGCATGTTTGTCGCGGCGCTCGCTCAGCATCGAGTCGATGAGATCTCCACGATGGTCGACCGCACGGTAGAGATAGCACCAGCGTCCGCCGACCTTCACATACGTCTCATCGAGGTACCAGGAGACTCCGGCCCGGCCGCGCCGCTTGGCGCGCAGCTGCTCAGCGAGCAGCGGAGCGAACCGGAACTCCCATTCGCGGACGGTCTCGTGCGTCACTTCGAGACCACGTTCGAGCAGCATCTCGGCGACATCGCGGAAACTCAGTTTGTAGCGGAGGCGCCACAACACGGCGAGTAGCACCACGTCCGTTGGGTATTGGAGGTCGTTGAATGGGGTGCCGGTCCGCTCGTTGAAGACACTCCGACAGGCTGGGCACGAGAACGTGCGGTAGCCAAGCGACGTCCGCCGAGTGCGCCGATTGGTCTGATTCGAGCCACAGCGTGGACAGCTCACCATCGCTCCTCCCCTGCATCGCTCGTGAGCGCGACGCTAGCAGGAGAGTTGGTGGTCTGAGATCTGACAGGGATGATCGGTACGACGCCCAGCCACCACTAGGCGGCGAGCGTTTACGGTGCCGGGTGGGCTCCCGGGCTCGGTCTGACCCCAGATTCTGACTGGCGCTTCGGCTGCTCTCGCTCTGATCTGTCGGCCGCGCCTCCGAGTCCATCTGGCACGCACCGGTCGGGCGAACGTGACCTCATAGGAGCCTGCCTTGGCGGCTCGTCCCTGTCCTGTCCGCCGTCCCGGCACGTGCGGCCACCCTGCACAGATTGTTCGATGAAGGGATGACGATGACCACCATGACAGATGCGACCACGCGCGTCACCGCCGGGGTCGACACGCACCGCGACCAGCACGTGGTCGCCGCGCTCGATGAGCGGGGCGGCGAGCTCGGGGTGCGGTCGTTCGCGACGACCACGGCCGGCTACCGACAGGCGCTCGCCTGGCTCCGCAGCCTTGGTCCGGTCGAGCGCATCGGCGTCGAAGGGACGGGCACCTACGGCGCTGGCCTGACCCGCTACCTGCTCGCCGAGGCGGTGGCGGTGGTGGAGGTGAATCGCCCCAACCGCCAGCTGCGACGCCGCCACGGTAAGTCCGACCCCGTCGACGCCATCGCCGCCGCTCGCGCTGCGCAGTCAGGGGAGGCCTCGGGTGAGGCGAAGACCCGCAGCGGTGCCGTGGAGGCGATCCGCGCGCTGCGCACGGCTCGCCGCTCGGCCGGGCATGCACGCACGACGGCCCTCAACCAGATGCGCGCCCTGCTCGTGAGTGGACCGGACGACCTCCGGGCCGCACTGCGGGGCAGCACTGTGTTCGAGCTGGTGACGACCGCGGCGCGGCTGCGCCCCGCCGACCCCACGACCGCCGTCGGCGCCACCAAGCTGGCCCTGCGTGAGCTGGCTCGACGGGTGCAGCGCCTCGAGGCAGAGCGCCGCCGCCTCGACACCGTGCTCGAGCAGCTGGTCGCCACCACCGCACCCGCCCTGGTGGCCTGCTTCGGCGTGGGCACCGACACGGCCGGCGCTCTGCTCGTCTCCGCCGGCGACAACCCGCAACGCCTCCGCAGCGAGGCGGCATTCGCCCATCACTGCGGCGTCGCCCCGATCGACGCCTCGTCGGGGCTGACCATCCGCAAACGACTCAACCGCGGTGGCGACCGCACCGCGAATCAAGCGCTCTGGCGAATCGTCATGGTCCGCATGGTCCACGACCCCCGCACCCGCCGCTACGTCGAGCGGCGCACGCGCGAGGGCCGCTCCAAGCGCGAGATCATCCGCTCGCTCAAGCGCTACGTCGCACGGCAGCTCTATCGCCACCTCCCGCGCCCCGAATCGCTCGCTTGACAGGCGATAGGAGCATCAGAACCGGCTGATTGCGGCGAGAAGTCGTCGACGACCAGGAGCGCGTCCTTGGTTACGAACGCCAGTTCCTCGAGTGCATTCTCTGTGGATGACCATGAGCCAGGCAGGTTGAGGCGGGTCATGGCTGACCCGAAGTGCTGTTGACAGCGAGCGGCCAGCTCAGATTTGCCACGTCCTGTTGTACCGACGAGGGCGAGCGTGAAATCGGTCCCGCCGAGAGCTGCCGCAAACGTCCCCGCTACCAGCGGGATTGTGACCTCGTCACGACTGAGTCCGAGTAGGTTGAGGCTCTCGACCACGCCGGTGCGAGCGTTCTCTGCCGAGGGTAGCGGGGGAAGCGCGAATGAGGCGCTGTTCCCATCTAGCCTCGTTTCTACATCGCTGGTGACCGTCCCATCCGGCCCAATCGCCCCATTTTGGTGCAGGTAGTACCACCTGTTGCTGATCTCGCGCCAACCGGTATGCCCGTAGACTGTCCGCTCGTCGATCTTCGTCGAGATACTCTGGATGGCGGCCCTCGTACGGTCTCGGAGTGCGAAACCTGGTTCGACGATTGCCTTGGCGCCGAGGTGTTCGAGCGGCCAATTCATCGAGCTGAACTGGGCAGCTGGCAGCGTGAACGTGATCTTTCGTCCGTCCAGCTCGGCGACGAGCTCTAAGGCTCGTGTCGATTCGGCACCGTCGTCCTCGGTGATGTCGCTGACGATCTCAGCCGTGAAGTTCGTGAGCGGCACCGGCTGTCGACCGTCGCGAGTCTCCTTGTTCCAGACAAGACCCGACGGCGTTGTTTCGTAGACAAGCTCCCGATCGCTGGGGGGAGGTCGGCGGAGGTTTGCGCTCGCGAGCCCTAGGAGCTCGTCGACGGTACGACCGTCGGCGAAGAAGTCGTCGACTCCGACCTTCTCGCCATGCCTACCAGCGGCTAGGTAGATGAACCGCACGCGCCCTCCGCGGCTCTTGAGGAACTCAGAGAGTCGCTCCAAGGCCGCGTGTACCTCTGGCTTCGTCATCACGTCCGAGTCGAAGGCGATGTAGACCTGGCGTCCGTTCAGGGCGATCGATTCAAAGTCGGCGAGCACGGCCTTCCCGCCACGACCATTCTTGCCGCGCCAGTTCCAGACGCCGAGTAACGCAACAGCGCAGCATCCGTTCGAGACGAGCGAGTCTCCTTTCTTCACGCCTTCTGTCACGAACAGTGGGATCGAGGGATCACCGAGTAGGTTACGAACGCTCGGATGTACGTCAAGCGCCATCCGGGAACCCGACGGCGTTTCGTACTTCACCGTCTTGCCATGCAAGACGCGCGGCATGTCCGGACGTGACTGATACGTCGAGATCGCACCCGAGGGCCCACGGACGGGGATGAGCAGCGTTGGAACGCGCCGCTGGTTCTGCCCAAAGCCGAGTTCCGAGAGCCTCGCTTTGAGCGTGACCGTGACGTATCCGCGCTCCTCGATGATCTCCGAGTCGATCGCCGACTCGGTCTCAAGCGATTTGCGATGCGTTTCGCTGAGATTCTGATGCTCACTCATCGGACGCTCCCGACCGAGGGGATATCCCGAGGAAGATCCGTCGCCACAGCTCGTCCCACATCAGTGTGCGAGGTTCGGGCGACCAGCGAGCTTCTACACCATCGCCGGAGTTTTCCGGTCGTCGCGTGTGGGCTCGGTGCTCGGGTTGCGTTCGCTCGGCCATGGGTCGAGTAGAAGCCGGGTGTTCTCAGACTGGTGGATCTGTTCGCCTGAAGCTGAACTCTTCCTCTAGGTCAGCGCGCGATCAGGAGCTTGGTAGCCTCGCCGACTTGAACCGCCCCGGGTTTAGTGGAGACTCGGTTCATTGAGTCCCGGCACCTGCCGAGACCAGCTCACGTTCCTGGTTGCGCTCGTACTCGGCGGGTGGCAGGTAGTCGAGCGCACTATGCAACCGCCGATGGTTATACCAGTCCACCCACTCCAGCGTCGCCAGCTCGAGGTCGTCGAGTCCGCGCCACGGTCCCCGGCGGTGCACCAACTCCGCCTTGTAGAGCCCGATCACCGACTCCGCCAGCGCGTTGTCATAGGAGTCACCACGACTCCCGACCGAGGTCACGGCCCCGGCCTCGGCGAGCCGCTCGGTGTAGCGGATCGAGAGGTACTGCACCCCACGATCGCTATGATGAATCAGCCCGTCGAAGGGTCCGTTCCGCGCCCATAGCGCCTGCTCAAGGGCATCGAGCGCGAGTTCGGTCCGCAGTGAGCGCGATGCCTGCCAGCCGACGACCGAGCGCGAGTAGACGTCGATGACGAAGGCGACGTAGACGAAGCCCGACCAGCTGGGCACGTAGGTGAGGTCGGCTACCCAGAGCCGGTTGGGGGCTGGTGCGTGGAAGTCCCGCTCCACGAGGTCCGCCGGTCTGGGCGCGCTCTCGTCCGCCACGGTCGTCCGTTTGACCTTCCCACGTACCACCCCAGAGAGACTCAGCTCCCGCATCAGCCGCTCCACGGTGCAGCGCGCGACGGGGATGCCCTCGCGGTGCAGCTGGCGCCAGAGCTTGCGCGCACCGTAGACCCCGAACTGTTCGGCGTGGACGTGCTGCAGCTTCACCTTCAACGCCTCGTCACGCACCCGCCGCGCCGAGAGCGGTCGGCTCCGGGCGGCGTAGTAGCTGGACGGGGCGACCTGCAGTTCCCGGCAGATCGGCTCGACCCCGAAGCGTTCGCGGTGGGTCTTGATGAAGCGAGTCATTTCGGCAGTCGCGGGTCGAGCTCCCGCGCGAAAAAAGCCGAAGCGGCCTTGAGGATCTCGTTCGCCCGGCGCAGCTCACGGTTCTCGCGCTCGAGCTCCCGCAGCCGCGTCTGCTCCTCCGTCGTCTGCCCCGGCCGTGCGCCGCCGTCGACCTCAGCCCGTCGCACCCACTTCCGTAACGTCTCCGGCGTCATCCCGAACTTCGAGGCGATCGAGCTGATCGTTGCCCACTGCGACGAGTGGTCCCGCTCGTGCTCGAACACCATCCGGACCGCCCGCTCGCGGATCTCCGCTGGGTATCTGCCTGGTCGTGTCATCGCTCCATCCTCTCAAGGACTGGAGCCTCCAACATTCCCGGGGCGGTTCAACTATCTGACGGTAACGTCGATCGGTCGTCGGAAAGGGCTGACGTCGGCCCTTGCCTGGCTCGCTGGGCGCTTCATCGAGGGCCTGCGCCCAAGCGGCTAGTTTCGACGGCACAACGCCGTCGAGGCGAACGAGCGCCCACACCGCAACGTCGCTACGGATCTGTGGTCCCGGATCGGCGCGGTAAGGGGATCCGTTGTGAAGCTTCGCAATAAGAGTCCGGAGGCGCGCACCGGCGATGGCAGCGAGTTCGCTCTCCGCCCGCCACTGTTCGAAGTCGGTCTCGTGAGACTCCTCTTTGAAGATACGTCGTAGCGCGGCGGTCAAGGCTTGCTGCGCGTTCGCCTTGCTCAGTGTGCGGTTCGCTCCGCTTTCAAAGCGCACCTCGGTTGGTGGCTGAGTCCGCAGGTCCGCCAGCTGTATCGCCGGGCGCCACCCGTAGG
The DNA here is from genome assembly GCA_965226785.1 of Dehalococcoidia bacterium. Lineage (GTDB taxonomy): Bacteria > Chloroflexota > Dehalococcoidia > UBA2979 > UBA2979 > CBDDEC01. Next base: position 997,424 of record CBDDEC010000002.1, on the reverse strand, counting down.
CGACCACTTCGCGTACGTCGCTGAGCCGCCCACCCTTCGGCAGGTGCCGGGTCTCGTCGAGTACGTGGTCCAGCCACTCGGGGACCCAGGGGAGCTCGGCGAGGCTCGGGTACCACGTCTCACCGACTAACTGAGCCGCGGACGGCTTAGAGAGCGGCTGGGGGGTGCGCGCTAGCCGTCTGATGAGCGCTCGGATACGACGGCGTCGGTCCGGTACGCCTGACCATGGGCCCTTCTCGCCGTCCATGGAAGGGAACAGCGCGCGGCGGACCGGAGCGAACACCGCGCGCTCAGCCTCTGTGGCTTCAAACTCGACGTTCGGCACGCCGATCTGACCTGCCCCCGCCTTTCACACCACTCCTAGAGTTAGACTTGCCGTCAGTGGGGAGGAGACCAATGCCGCGCGGCCACGAGCGCGGTGGGATCGAGCTAGCCGGCCTGCCCGGCCGCCTCGCGGCGTGGCTGGAGCGCTAATCGGCGCCACGTCGCGCATCGTTAGGCGACCAACTGCACGCGGAAGGGGATTGCCAGTCGTTCGCATGAGCGTGTAGTCATGCCGATGTTTGTGCAGTGGGATTGAAATCTGGCTCTGCCGGAACCTCGCCCTCGATTACGATCTCTCCGCGTCGGCTGAACTCGTACGTCCCCGGCCTCGAGCATGAGGTCGAAGTCATCGCCGTCAGCCTCCTCGATCCAGTGTCGAATGGCCTCTACCGCACCTGGCATCCCGGTTTCGAGGGCGTCGAGGTTCACACTCGCCTCTGTTTGACTGAGCTCGCTGAGTTCGGCATCTAAGTCACGGCGGCGACTCATGAGGGCGGTCGGCTTCGCCTCAAGCAGATGCTTCGGCAGGTCACCCTCCGTGTAGAGCTCGATCAATCGACGTTGCTGCCGCTCGAGCGCGGCTAGCGCCGACGCCACCGAGTCCTTGCGGTCGTGCGGAGAAGACTCAGAGACCGCTTTCCGTGCCTCCTGCATGATGCGTTCGGGGTCGGCCAGGAGATCAATCAGGGCGCCGCGAACCCGGGACTCCAAAACGATCTACGTCTTCGTCCTGCTAGATCACGAGCGACGGCGCATCATGCATTGGAACGTCACGGAGCATCCGACCGCATCGTGGGTGTGGCGTCAGCTGATCGAAGCCACGCCATGGAACACAGCGCCGCGCTTCCTGATCCGCGATCGCGACCGCAGCTTCGGCGGTAACTTCGTGATTCGGGCGCGTGGGATCGGCATCGAGACCGTGCTCACGCCGATCCGGTCGCCGAACGCGAACGCGATCTGCGAGCGGGTGATCGGCACGCTTCGCCGCGACTGCCTGGACCACGTGATCGTGCTGGGCGAGAGATCTGCGGCGGGTGCTGCGAGAGTACGTCAGCTACTACGACGAGACGCGACCGCATCGCTCGTTAGAGCTGGAGCCACCGGCGGGCGCTCGCGAACTCCCGCCATCGTCAGCTCGCTGCCGTGTCGTCGCAGAGCCGATTCTCGGCGGCCTACACCACCGTTACCGGTGGGCGGCCTGACACTGATGACGTTTTCGTGCCCCACAACGCTGTAGCTCGAACCTCCTTGGCGGCGTGCGTGCGCCAGGAAGAGGGGTCGGGGCCGGTGATCGATTCGCTGGGGCCGTGACGTCTACGCAGCGGCGGAGTAACAGCGGGGGCCAGACGGCTAGCGTTTGTCGACCGGCACCTCGATCCCGAGGAAGCGAGCCGCGTTCAGGCCAAGCACTGCGGCGCGCTCGTCGTCCGTGAGCCCGCCCATGGTGCGCTCGATGGCGGCAGCCGAGTGTGGCCACGTGCCCTCCTGGTGGGGGTAGTCGTTCGCCCACATGTAGTTCTTCGTGAGATCGAACTCCCGTGCCAGTGCCAGCCCAGGCGGATCCTCGCCGAAGCTCGCGTAGAAACTGCGCCGGTAGTGCTCGCTCGGCAGCAGATCGAGCTTGGGGAACGCAAACATGTGGTGCTTGTGGTAGGCCTCGTCCATCGCCGTCAGCGCCCACGGCACCCAACCGATGCCCGCCTCAATCGTGGCGATGCGCAGCTTCGGGAAGCGGTCCAGCACCCCGGAACTGCAGAAGTTGGCGACTGGCTCCAGGGACTGGCCGAGCGCGTGCACCGCGTAGTTGATCACGGCACCGCCGTTGCCGCGGGCGCCCCGCGGGTCCTTGCCCGTGGAGATGTGCAGCGCGATCGGGAGGTCGACCTCCTCGATCGCGGCCCACAGCGGATCGAAGTCGGGCAGGTTGTAGTTCAGCTCGCTGCCGTCGCCCGGGCCCCACACCGGACGGTTGGGCAGCGTGAGACAGCGATGGCCCATGGCCGCCACGCGCTGCACCTCCGCGATCGCCCCTTCCAGGTCGGCTGGCGCGATGCCGGCTGCTGGCACCATGCGGTCGGGATGGCCGCCGTACTGCTCCATCGACCAGTCGTTCCACACGCGGCACATCGCCTGCGAAAAGACAGGGTCGGGCGTCGCCCACGCCGACACGCCCTTGTTGGGGAACGACAGCTCCACGTCAATGCCGTCGCGATCCATGTCGCGCAGCCGCTCGTCCACTTCATAGCCCGCGCCGTTCCGCTCCTTGTCCTCACCCTCGAGCTTGAGGTCGCGGATCTTCACGGGGCGGTGGCCCTCGGTGACCTGCCACCTCACGCCGTCCGTGTCCACCTCCTGCCGAGGAATACGGTGGCGGTACTCGGGCTCGATGCGTTTGGCCCAGAGGTCCGCCGGCTCCTGCCCGTGGCAGTCGGCGGAGAGCATGAAGTATTTGTTGGGGTCGTCGGGCCGCGCGGAACGCGCCCAGCCCTCGTGACCGGGCGTCTCTGCTCTCCAGGCGTTCGGGTTGGTGTCGGTAGCGACCATTCGGTCCTCCCTCAGGATGCTTCGGCGGCGAGGAGACTGAACGGCTGCTCGCGCTCGAAGGGAGCGTCCGCGGCTTCGACCGGCCCGGCCGGCACCGGGATCAGATCGGCGTACTCCGCTGCCAGACCTTCATTGGGCCAGCGGCGCACGCGCATCCCCGTCGCGTCCGGCGGGACGGTGTGCGCAGTCGACGCGGCGCCGCGTCCGCTGTGGAACCACGCTCCCTCGGCACCCTCGTCGCCGATCCCCGTCGCGTCCGGCGGGACGGTGTGCGCAGTCGACGCGGCGCCGCGTCCGCTGTGGAACCACGACCCTCGTCGCCGACGAGCCACGCGCCGAACCACCGCATCGGGGTGCCATCCTCGTTCACCACGTCGGGCCAATCGATCGCCAGCTCACGGTTCTCGGGCATCGCGCTCCCCACGTGAGACGCTAGCGCATGGCGCGGCTCCTGAACAGCCCGCCGCGACCGCACCGCCACCATCAGGATGATCAACGGACTCATAAGCCGTCGGTCGCCGGTTCAAATCCGGCCCCTGCTACCACCCTCAAACCTCATACGCCTCGGAATGATTGGTCTCGCCAGGGCACTGGCGCTGACGCATCGCCGTCTAACGGCTCCGGATAGTCGAGCAGTCCGGGCAGGTCGAACGGCCCGATGCCGAGGTAGCCGAGCACCACGACGAGCCCAGCAGCGAAACCAATCACTCCCGTCAGTCTGAACGCGCTCGTCCGTGGTAGCGGAATCGGCGAGGCGCGAATCAATGCCTGAATCAACGATCGCCCGGCAGCCAGCGCGGCGAGCGGTAGGCCTCGAAGGGTCGCTCCGTGGACTGACGCAGCATCTACCGCTCCGAGACCTCGTTCTCCAGGGGTTTATCCCGCACCCAGCGTTCGAGGTTGCGCAGAAAGATGTCGAGCGCCCGCGCCACGTTTCCGGTCGAGGACGCGGAGTTGTGGGGCGTCACGATCACGTTGGGCAGGTCCCATAGCGGCGACGAGGGCGGCAGCGGCTCCTCGACGAAGACATCGAGGTAAGCGCCCGCCAGCGCACCGCTGCGCAGCGCGGCGATCATCGCGGGCTCGTCGATCACCTCGCCACGGGCCACGTTCAGCACCCGCGCCCCGGGCGGCAGCGCCGCGAACGCCGAGGCGTCGATCAAGCCTCTCGTGTCGTCGGTCAGCGGCACGGCCAGGGCGAGCCAGTCCGCGCGCGGCAGCACGCTCGCGAGTTCGCCAGGCGTCACCAGCTCGTCGACGTTGTCGTCGTCGCGTCGAGGGCTGCGGCGCACGCCGATCACGTGCAGGCCCAGCGCCTGCGCCAGGCGCGCGATGTGCCCACCGATCGCCCCGAGGCCGACGACGACGATGGTCTGTCCGCGCAGCTCCGGCGTCTGGCCCTCGTGCGAACGCCACTCGTGTGCGCGCTGGCCCTCGGCCCACGCTGGGAACCCCCGCGCGAGGCTCAGCAGACCGCCGATCGCCGTCTGCGCAATCGGCTCGGCGCTGGCGGAGGAGTTGCTGATGCGCACCCCCTGGTCCAGTGCGCGCAGGCGCTGGTAGAATGCCCTGTCGGTGCCGGCGCTCGAGGTGTGGAGCCAGCGCAACTCCCCCGCCTCGGCCAACGACAACAGCGTTTCTCGTTCCGGGCCGACATCTTCGGACTTGAACGCCACCTCGATACCCTCCGCTGACGGCGTGATCGATCCGTCGGGGTGCAGCGACGCCACCTCGATCGCGGCGTCGAGGTCGCGAATGCGGTCCGCGAACGCTTCGGCGATGGCGGCGCTGACGAGGATCATCATTGGCTGTTGATTGGCTGCTGTCGTGCCTGCAAGCGCCGCACGGAGGCGCCCGACAAATTCCACGGATTGCCGCGCAAGCCTCACCTCACAGGACTTTCTGGCGGAGGGGGTGGGATTCGAACCCACGGTACGCCGAAACGCACGACGGTTTTCAAGTCTGACCGAAGGCGTCCACCGAGTCCCCTGGGCGTCCATCTAGCCCATAAACACTGACGTCACTGTCCACTGAGCATCGGCACTGACCACGAAAGACTAGCCCGTTGGCGGTCAGATTGGCGGTCAACAGCACCATCAGCCGCACCGCGCATGAACAAGGCCACCATGAAGACCGTGGGGTCGTCGCCGGCCGCTCAGTCGAGCATGGCATGAATCTCAGCGCACACGTCCTCGACGAGACGTTCGCACTCGGTGAAGGTTGCTGCCAGGAGCCGTCCCCGCTCCGCGCGCCGGTCGAGCGCATACTCGAGGCAGCCTTCGGCCACTTCGGTGGCACTTCCTCCATCGAGCGCGATGGCGTCAAGCTGGCGGTCTCGCCTTGCGGCGTCGACCCAACTCGAGCCGAGCTCAAGATGTGGACCGTGTGCTCCCCAGTTCCGCATCCGAACGACTGCCTTGTCCCTCCGAAGCACGTCGATGCGTTTCACAAGTCGCTGCTCGACGTGGCGACCGATGACCGGCTCATCGCCTCGAGCGGCGCGCTTCACCAAGAAATCCAGGGCTGGGAGGCAAGTCGTTCTGACATCGCGAGCCCGGCTTGGCTGCTCGCAGCATGCCGCCGGTAGGTCGCGGGCGTTTGAAAAACGGGTCGTCAGGCGGGCTGGGAGGCGCCGCCTCGGCGAAGCGCCGAAGACCAGCACCGCCAAGCGCGTCCGCTTTTCGCCAAAGGGGGTGAAGGCCGACCGCAAGCGCTTGGGCCTGTCCGGCGAGGACTACGGCCTCCTCGTCGGTGTCACCGGGCAGACGATCAACAACTGGGAGAGCGGCACGACAAAGCCCGGTGCAACGGCCGTGGCTGGGTGGGCAAGGGTGCGGCATCGGGAAACGGGAGGCGCTCAGGCGGTTGGCGTTGCGGGAGGGGTGACCGCACCCACGAAGCCGACCAGGATGCGGCCGCGAGTGAGCCGGTAGACGGTGACGTGGAAGAGGAGGAAGAAGTGGGCCCGCTACTGCAGCACGCTCGCCGCGGCGAGCTCGGCGACGCGCTCGGCGTCGTAGCCCAGGATTTCCGTGAGCACCTCGAAATTGTCGCGCCCGAAGCTGGGGGCGGCACGTTCGATCTGGGCCGGCGTGCGGCTCAGCTTGAAGCGCGAACCCTCCACGATCGTTTCGCCGATCACATCGTGCTCGAGTGTCACGAAGTGGCCGCGATGCAGCAGCTGGGGGTCGACGACCGCCTCGCTGCTGTTCTGCACGGCGTGGGCTGCCACGCCCTGAGCCTGCAGCTCGTGCTCCACGTTGAACATATCGCGCCCGCTGGTCCACGCCGAGATCGCGGCGTCGATCGCCTCGAGGTTCGCGAGGCGCGACGCGAGATCAGAGTGCACCTCGGCGAGCTGCGGCCGACCGATGACCGTCGCAAGTGCCTGCCACTGCTCCTCGGTGGGCGTCGCGATGGCGACCCAGCGATCCTCGCCGGCCGCTGGATAGACCGCGTGCGGCGCGACGTGCGGATCGAAGTTGCCCACCCGCTCGAACTCGTGGCCGTTGACCGAATAGTCGAGAATCGCAGGCGCCAGGAAGTGGATACACGCCTCCGCCTGCGAGAAGTCGATGTACTGCCCCTCGCCCGTGCGGTCGCGATGCTCGAGGGCGGCCAGCAGCGTGGCGAGGGTGAAGCGCGGCGCGACGTAGTCGCTGTACGCAGCGACCACTGCCGGATCACGGTCGCCCCAGCCCACGATGCTGTTGAACCCGGCAGCCGCCGCGCCCATCGTGCCGAACCCGGCGATGCCCGAGTGGGGGCCGCTCTGGCCGAAGAGCGAGCTGCTGAGCATGATGATGCCCGGATTCACCTCGCGCAGACGCTCGTAGATCAGCCCCCAGTCGCGCATCGCCTTCGGTGAGAACGCCTCGGTGACGACATCGGCCCAGCGCACCAGGTCGAGAATCACCTCGTGGCCAGCTGCACTCGAGATGTCGAGTGTCATCCCGAGCTTGCCGGTGTTCATGTTCTGGTAAAGCGCGGAGTGCTCGGGCCCGGCGGCGCCGCCGTTCCAGGGTCCGACGCCGCGCGCGGTATCGACTCGCGTGGTCGACTCGATCTTGAGGATGGTCGCGCCGTAGTCGGCCATCACCCGTGTCGCGGCGGGGCCTGCCATCACCCACATCAGGTCGAGCACCTTGACGTCGCTCAGCGGCCGACCGTCGCTGGCAGCGTCCAGCCGCTCGACCTCGCTCGTCCGCCCGAGGATCGCCTCGAGGTCATCGTCGTGCGCGCCGACAGCCGGCGCCGGCCCGCCCTGCTCGATCGGCGTGCCGACGAGGTGGGCGAAGGGGCCGGGGTAGCGACCAGCGACCGGCCAGTCCGCCCCTTCGCGCCAGTAGTCGCGGTCCGCGAACTGCGGCGAGTCGTGCAGGTCGCCGATCGACGATGCCGGGACGATCAGCAGTCGTTTCTCCATCGCGACGGCGAGCAGCTCTGCCTTCGTCTTCGTCTGGAAGAACGCCGCGAGCACGCCGAGCACGCGAAGGTACTCCTCGATCGGCTCCTCGCCGCTCGCCAGGAGGCCCCGGTAGCCGATCCAGTCCTTGTCCCGGGTCTCCTCGTCGCAGCCGCCCTCCTCGCACACCCACTCCATCAGCCGCCGAGAGAACGGTCCGATCGCCGCGCCGAAGGCGAACGTGACGGAAGCGTAGCCGTCGGCGGCCTGCCAGATCAGCGGCGACGGGAGCCCGCTCATCTTCACGCCGCCCCTGAAGCGGGCGGGATCGATGTCGCCCACCGCCGCGGCGAGGATGTAGGACTGCGTCGCCTGCGCCAGCGCTGCCTGCGCGGACACGTCGACGTGCTGTCCGAGGCCAGAGCGTTTCCGCTCGCGGAGCGCGATCAGCACGGCCTGGGCTGCCTCGGCGCCGGCGTGCAGCCGCGCCTGCGGGATCGCCAGGCGAAGCGGCGCTCGGTCGTCGTCGCCGGTGATCGACATCTCGCCCGCGGCTGCCGCGATCGTGAGGTCGGTGGCCGCGTACCCCGCCTTCGGGCCGTCCTGGCCGAACGCCGTGACCGAGACGTAGACGAGCGCTGGATTGAGTGCCGTGAGATCGTCGAAGCCGAGGCCCCGAGCGGCCATCACGCCGGGTGTCGTCGACTCGATCAGCACATCCGCGGTGGTGGCCAGCTGGCGCAGCCGCTGCCGGCCCGCGTCGGCCTCGAGGTCAGCCGTCACCGAGCGCTTATTGCGCGCCCACGCGGCCCACGGCAGCGACCGATCTGGGCCGGGCTCGTTGCCGGCAAAGGGGCCTCGCTGGCGGGCGGCGTTGCCCTGCGGCGGTTCCACGGCGATCACGTCGGCGCCGAGGTCGGCGAGGATCATCCCGGCGATCATGCTCTCGTCGTCGGTCAAGTCGAGTACGCGGTAGTGCTGCAGCATCAGTGTGGGCTCCGCTCTCGCCCCACGATTCGCGCTAACGACCGGGCTCGGCCGAGACGATAGACAACAAACGTGGTGGTGAACAACCCGCTAGTCGTGAGCGCGTCTGGCTAGTCGTAGGGTGGCAGGATTCTATCCGGCCAGCGTGGCCGTTTCTCGTGCGTTTGAAGGGCGTCCCATGGTCTTGATGATCAACGGACTCATAAGCCGTCGGTCATCGCATCCGATGTCATCTCACCTTCAGAAAAAGCCGTCAGCACTGGGCGGACGGGGTTTTGTCCCCCCTCGGGTGCGCAGCGCCGCGCCGACTTGCCTTCACGATCCGGTCGCAGGGTGCTCTACGTGTGAGGAGCCGGGCGATCCATCCGACGTCCAGTTTGACGTACTACGAGAGGGCGCGAACGCAGGCAGCACCGAAGTTCCAGACGGTGGGCGGGCTGACACAGGCGGCATCCTCGTCTCAGATGTGGTGCGGCAGGCGGTGGCGGGCAAGGACTTCACCTTCGAGGACCGCGGCGAGGTGGAGCTGCGGGGGTTCGAGGAACCGGTGCCGGCTGTGCTGTGGGACTCGTGACCGAGCTGCTGGCCACCTCGTCTAGGCTGTAGCACCGCCGTCGACGATGAACTCCGCGCCGCTGCAATACGAACTCTCGTCCGAGGCCAGGAAGAGCGCGAGGTTCGCCACGTCCTCGGCGACACCGATCCGCGCGATCGGACTATCGGGACGGGCGGCCGGGAGGCCCGCCTCACGCACCGCCTCACGCACCATCTCTGTGTCAATCAGCCCCGGATGGATCGAGTTCACGCGGATGCCGTATTGCCCCAGCTCTCGGGCCGCCACCTTCGTCATGCCGCGCACCGCCCACTTGCTGGCGTTGTAAGCGATTGAGCCGCGCCCGCGCAAGCCGGCGACAGACGAGATATTGACGATCGAACCGCCGGTCTCCTGCATGGCCGCACCTGCGGCCTTCATCCCCAGGAAGACTCCGACCTGGTTTACCTCGATCACCTGCATGTACCCGTCGAGTGGTGCATCGAGGAGGCCCATGCGCCGCAGGATGCCAGCGTTATTGATGAGGGCGTCGATACGCCCGTGCTGATCGAGAATCTTCTGCACCACATCGTTCCACTCGTCCTCGGATGTTACGTCGTGGTGCACGAACGTCGCCGCATCCCCGATGCGGTTGGCTGTCGCCTCGCCCTCCTCATCGCGAACGTCAGTGAGGACAACCGCCGCGCCCTCGTGTACGAAGAGCCGCCCCTCTTCCGCCCCCTGCCCGCGTGCTCCTCCGGTGATCAGCACCACCTTGTCGTCGAGCCTGCCCATGAACTCGCCCCCCGCCGCTGCAGCGCGATTGTAACGGCGCCGCGCGGCCCGGTGAGTTCACAGATGACACGCAGATGGCGATCATCCTGGCCCGCCACCAAACCGAGGGTGAGCTTCGCCAGCAACAGCTCGCGGTCGGTTCGCGGCATGGGCCACCGTGGGGTGGCAAAACCTGATCCGCAGCACCGAGCGGCCACATCGGTGAGTATCGACGAGCCACGGGAGGCTCGTCTGTGCTCTACCTCCGTCTGCTTGTCGCAGCACTCTTCGCTTCGGTCCGCGCCCGCCGAGATCTCGTCCTCGAGAACTTAGCCCTGCGGCATCTGCTCGCCGTCTACAGGAGGAGCCGTCGTCGCCCCGCGCTCCGTCGCCACGACCGCCGGCTGTAGTCACTGCTGGCACGCAGTTGGTCTGGCTGGCGAGGCACGCTCGTGATGGTGGAGCCAGACACGGTTGTGCGGTGGCATCGTTCTGCTTGGCGCACCTACTGGCGCTGGAAGAGTCGTCCCCGCTCCGGGCGACCCCGGATTCCCGCAGAGCTGCGACAGCTGATCGTCCGCATCGCCACTGAGCATCCGCGGTGGGGCGCCGTCCGCATCGTCGGCGTCTCCGCTACAAGCTGGGCTTCCGCGACGTCGCCGAGCTGCTCCTCCAGCGCGGCTTCGAGGTCACGCACGAGACGATCCGCGCCTGGGAGGTCCGCTTCGCCCCGCTGCTCGCGGACCAGCTGCGAGCGAAGCGGCGCGGCCAGGTCGGCGGCTCCTGGTACCTGGACGAGACCTACGTGAAGGTCGCCGGGCGCTGGTGCTCTCTCTACCGCGCCATCGACCGCGAGGGGGTGCTCCTCGACTCCATGCTCAGCGAGCACCGGGACAAGCACGCCGCCCGGCGCTTCCTCCGGCGACTCGTCGAGGTGACCGCGCGCAAGCCGCAGCGCGTCACCACGGACCAGCATCCGCCGTACCGCAGAGCGATCCGCTGGATCCTGGGACGGAAGGTCGTGCACCGGACGAATCCATACCTCAACAACCTCACGGAACAGGACCACCGCGCGGTGAAGCAGCGCTAGTACCCGATGCTCGGCTTCGGGAGCTTCGCCTCAGCGGCACGCTTCTGCTCGGCGTTTGAGGAGCTCCGCCAGTACTTGCGCGCTCGCGGTCGCCGCGGCGAGGTCGTCCCCCCGGCCGAGCAGCGACGACGCTTCGTCGGGCGCGGGCATGCACTGATCGCCGAAATGGCGGCGGCGTAGACAGCGCAACCGTGAGGGGGCTTCACTGCGCGTCATCCGTGCCCTGAGATCTGACAGGGATGATCGGTACGACGCCCAGCCACCACTAGGCGGCGAGCGTTTACGGTGCCGGGTGGGCTCCCGGGCTCGGTCTGACCCCAGATTCTGACTGGCGCTTCGGCTGCTCTCGCTCTGATCTGTCGGCCGCGCCTCCGAGTCCATCTGGCACGCACCGGTCGGGCGAACGTGACCTCATAGGAGCCTGCCTTGGCGGCTCGTCCCTGTCCTGTCCGCCGTCCCGGCACGTGCGGCCACCCTGCACAGATTGTTCGATGAAGGGATGACGATGACCACCATGACAGATGCGACCACGCGCGTCACCGCCGGGGTCGACACGCACCGCGACCAGCACGTGGTCGCCGCGCTCGATGAGCGGGGCGGCGAGCTCGGGGTGCGGTCGTTCGCGACGACCACGGCCGGCTACCGACAGGCGCTCGCCTGGCTCCGCAGCCTTGGTCCGGTCGAGCGCATCGGCGTCGAAGGGACGGGCACCTACGGCGCTGGCCTGACCCGCTACCTGCTCGCCGAGGCGGTGGCGGTGGTGGAGGTGAATCGCCCCAACCGCCAGCTGCGACGCCGCCACGGTAAGTCCGACCCCGTCGACGCCATCGCCGCCGCTCGCGCTGCGCAGTCAGGGGAGGCCTCGGGTGAGGCGAAGACCCGCAGCGGTGCCGTGGAGGCGATCCGCGCGCTGCGCACGGCTCGCCGCTCGGCCGGGCATGCACGCACGACGGCCCTCAACCAGATGCGCGCCCTGCTCGTGAGTGGACCGGACGACCTCCGGGCCGCACTGCGGGGCAGCACTGTGTTCGAGCTGGTGACGACCGCGGCGCGGCTGCGCCCCGCCGACCCCACGACCGCCGTCGGCGCCACCAAGCTGGCCCTGCGTGAGCTGGCTCGACGGGTGCAGCGCCTCGAGACAGAGCGCCGCCGCCTCGACACCGTGCTCGAGCAGCTGGTCGCCACCACCGCACCCGCCCTGGTGGCCTGCTTCGGCGTGGGCACCGACACCGCCGGCGCTCTGCTCGTCTCCGCCGGCGACAACCCGCAACGCCTCCGCAGCGAGGCGGCGTTCGCCCATCACTGCGGCGTCGCCCCGATCGACGCCTCGTCGGGGCTGACCATCCGCAAACGACTCAACCGCGGTGGCGACCGCACCGCGAATCAAGCGCTCTGGCGGATCGTCATGGTCCGCATGGTCCACGACCCCCGCACCCGCCGCTACGTCGAGCGGCGCACGCGCGAGGGCCGTTCCAAGCGCGAGATCATCCGCTCGCTCAAGCGCTACGTCGCACGGCAGCTCTATCGCTACCTCCCGCGCCCCGAATCGCTCGCTTGACAGGCGATAGGAGCATCAGAGCCACGTAGAGTTGATCATCCAAGGCGGGGCCGTCGCGGGCATGAGTGGTGGTGCCGCAGTCGACCGAAGCGGCCTTCTGGTTGGCATCCTCGTCCGGGCAACCGACGTGCACGACGGCATCCAGTACGTCCGGGCGGTCAGGATGAGCTACGTCGTCCTCCGCCTGGCCGTGGCTTTCGACGAGTTGGGCCTCACGGAGCAGCGGGCGATACGGGGATACCTTGAACCCTGACCTGCGGCGAAGCGAGGCGCTCTGCGCATCGATGAGGCGCAGACGTAGCATGCAGCGATGACGCGCGAAACGGCCACCGTCCTCGTGCTCGGCGGATCGTCGTTCTCGCCCTGATCGCGCTGGTGTTCGGCCTCGGCGGGGTGACGAGTACCAGCGCGCCAGCCGGCGTTCAACCGCCAGCGACGCCGCCGGCTACGGGTGCGGTGGTTGCCGGTCTGACCGTCGACGAGGGGTTGTCGATCCTGGGACTACGCCTGCGCCCGGCAGTGTTCCGAGTCCAAGTCGAATTCCTTGTCGCTGGTGAGTGCGAGTCCCGCCTCGACTTCGGCGTGAGCTGGCCGGTCGACGACCCCGCCTGCTCCAGTGATGTGCCGATCGAGGGCACGATCAGCGGCCTCGGTAACGCCGCCTCCGGCGACACGATCGTTATCGTCGAGCGGGAGATCTCCGAGAGCTGCTTCGATGCTATCGACGCGAGCTCTGGCGGTCCGTGGCCGCCTGCGGAAGAGACCTGTACCCGCTAGCCTGCAGCTCGCCTCCGAACTCGAAGCCAAAGCCCGCTTCCCGTGCGTCGGGGCTGATCCAACCGCGAGGGCTAGCCAGACCAACGGATTCTCGGTCCGTTGCCCTTCGCGCGACCGACGGCTTCGGAGTCCGCTGCTCTGTCTATTGAGCTACCGGCGCACAAGCGAGCGCTCGCGTGACGCCGTGGGACGAACTCCCGACGGCGGTGTAGCAAGCAGGTCCGGCGACCCTTCGATGGCTCAGTGCCTCGCGCAGCCGAGCGGGAGCAGGACACGCTCCGAACCGGCGCTGGACCTGACGAGACGAATGACCTAGACCATACCGGAGATGAGGAGGGCCCTCATGACCAATGAACCCCCGCCTGTCGCGGGTGAGCCGCACCCCGAGGCCTGGGCGGCATTCCAGACCCGCGCGACCGAGGGCCCGGTCGTGATGCTCAACCTGTTTCAGCTCAAGCCAGGCAGTGACGAAGCCTTCGCGCGCTGGATGACGACCGCCACCCCGTTCCTCTCAGCGCACGGCGCTCAGGTGCTCTATGCTGGTAGCATCGCGGAGTTGCTCGTTGGGGATGTGGGTGGCACGTGGGATCGGATGGTCCTGATCCAGTATCCGACCCGCCAGGCGGTCCTCGACTTGGCGGCGGATCCCGCGTTCCGGGAGGCCGTGCCGCAGCGCGACGCGATCGTGGCCGCCCAGGTCTTGTACGCGACCGACCCCAGCGGGGACTGACGCGGCCGTCACGCGTGTGGTCCAAGGCCCGGCAGGTCCATGTGCGAGCTGTCGCGAGCCCCGCACGCGCAACCTGATGAGCGCGACGCTCCCGGAGCACATGCGGGCGGCGCAGGTAACGGTCTCGCTCGGGGGCGGGTCGGTGCTCATGGCCATCGGATCGTTGTTGTCCGGGGGGTGACGTGATGAAGTTTGGCGCGCAGGTCAGTTGCTACCTCACGACATGGGACGACATTCGCGCGGTGGTGGAGACGATGGAGGCGGGGCGCTGGCACAGCCTCTACCACGCCGACCACTTCGTGCCCCCGACCGCTAACATTGGGCTGCCCCCGAACGCTCCGAGGAGCGATGAGCCGCTGACTGCGTATGAGGGCTACACGGCCATCGCCGCCTCCGCGGCGATCACAGAGCGACTGCGCCTCGGGCATCTCGTGCTCGGCAACACCTACCGCAATCCAGCGCTCGTCGCGAAGATGGCCGCGAACATCGACCAGATCTCGCACGGCCGCTTCACGCTCGCTATCGGCGCGGGCTGGTTCCGGCGCGAGCACGAGGCGTACGGCTGGGTGTTCCCATCGATGCGCGAGCGTTCGGACCGCCTCGAGGAGGCGGCAGCGCTGATCCGCCAGCTGTTCACCGCCGACGGCCCGGTCACCTTCGAGGGCCAGTATTACCAGCTCGACGAGGCGCCGCTGTCGCCCCGGAGCTTCGACGCGCCGATCCCGCTGATGATCGGTGGCACCGGACCGAAGCGGACGCTGCGCACGCTCGCCATGTACGGCGACGTGTTCAACCTCGACGGCTTCGCGCGTCGCGGGATGTCGGTGGAGTTGCTGCGGGAGAAGCGAGAGATCCTCGAGCGGCACTGCGAGCGCGTCGGGCGCGATCCGGACGAGATCCGCATCACGATGCTAGTGCCCACGAAGCTGACCAACGACCAGGCCGAGGCGGACGAGTTCATCGAGCGGATCGGCCCGAAGACGGTCGCTGGCAGCGCTGACTACATCGCGCAGCGCCTCGGCGAGTTCGCCGCTGAGGGCGTGGACGAGGTGATGTTCGGCCGCCTGCCCAACACCGTCGAGGACTTCCAGCGCTTCGAAGAAGAGGTGATCGCCCAGTTCGACTAGGGGCCCGCGTCTCTCTTCGCGAGCTCTGACGATCGCGCGACGCCCCGCCGCGACAGACGAGACCGATCGAGGAGCAGCCCATGCGCGAGCCAGCAGCGGCACCGAAACCGATCCGCAACGACGTGATGCAGCCCGCGGAGGAGGTGCTGGTGCTGCGTGACCACGCGCTCCGGCTCGGCTCGCACCGTCAGTACTTCGAGTGGAGTCGCTCCGGGATCTGGCCCTTCTTCATGCGCATCGGCGCGCGCGTCGTGGGCGAGTGGAAGGAGATCTACCCGGACGGCTCGCCCGCCCCCATCGATCGCGAGGATGGTTGGCGCCTCGCGCGCTACGCCGGCATGGATCACTGGCACGACACGCGCGGTGGCTTGAGCCTCGCCGGCGACGGCCCGCTCCAGGACCGCCACCGCGAGGGCGTGCGCAAGCGCAACGCATACCTGCTCCGGAGCGACGACGTGTTCTTCCTCACCGGCGGCGGCATGGCGCCGGGCGGCCCCTACTACCTGCCGGGGCTCGAGGAGGACTACGAGCTGATCGGTGAGGAGGAGCAGCTACCACCGAACGCCCCGCACCCGGCCCGCCTCGACGTCGCGCAGCCTGGCGAGGAGCTCGTCGCGTTCCGCACGTACCGCATCGAGAAGGGCAGCTTCGATCGCTTCCACGCGCTCCAAAGGGAGGCGGTCTGGCCCTTCCTCGACAAGATCGGCGCGCGGCCGATCGGCGAGTGGCGGCGCTTCTATCCGGACCCGCCGATCGCGGACCGCGCGGAGAGCGGCGACTTCGACGAGGCGGTCTCGCTCACGCGCTACGCCAGCTACGAGCACTGGCAGGCCACACGGCAGCCCGCCGCGCTCGGCGGCGACGGCCCGGACCACGACGCGGCGGTCGAGGCGGTGGAGTCGCGTCGGGGGCTCACGCAGGAGACCACGCTGCGCTTCATGCAGGGCTACCTGTTCGCGAACCCGCCCAGCTATGCGCCGCCCCTCGAGGAGCGCTACCGACGGCTCTGACTGCGACCTGAGCTCACGCATAGGCTCCAGCCGCTAGGCTCTCGCTTCCGGGCCGCGGCGCCGCGCGGGCTGCTCGGTGTGATCCTTGATGCGGTGGGGCCCCGCGAGACGGTGGTCGTATCTTCGTGGACGACGGTGAGCCCCCCGTGCCCGTGTAGGAAATCGGCGGGCGCGCCTGGGAGCCTTCGTCCGCCGCCTCCCGTTCGTACACGTGCGTCAATCCGCCGAGTACCATCAGCTAATGATCCTCCCGTCCGCGGGTCGGTCAGCCGCGGGCAACCCCTCGGGAGCCTGAGGGTTTGATCGAACCCTGAGTTCGTGCCTCGTTGTAGTGACGCACGAACTCAGGGTTCGATCACGCGGTTGCTGCCGCGGGAGCGAGGCGCCGCATGGATGGGCCCGGCGCGAAGTTACCGAGTGCCTTCTGGAACAGCAGATGGTCTAGCAATCGGGGCAAGAAGAAGGCCCGCAGCCCGGCGGGCCCCACCTAGCATGCGGCACGTGGAGCGGGAGAAGGGATTCGAACCCTCGACCCTCTGCTTGGGAAGACCCGGGTCACGGGCCGCGTGTCGCTGATGACGGGGTCAAAAACTGCAGGGAAACTGCAGGGAAATGGCAGGGAAATGGCAGGGGAAACGCAGGCTGTGGGCGATTACGCAGCGGTGGGTTCGCCCTTACAGCATCTGGTCTGCGGGGGAGAACTGCGCATGTCGGTGCGCCGCCTGCGCGCTGCGATAGGTGGAGCTGTAGCGGCGCACCATGTCAGGCGAGGCATGACCGAGCAGGTACTGCACGTCGAGCTCGCGGGCGTCGTGTTCGATCGCCCAGGTGGCGAAGGTGTGCCGGAAGCGATGCGCATGGACCTTGTGGACGCCGGCCCGCCGGCTCAGTCGGCGCAGCATCTGCTTGATGCCGTTCGGTCTGAGTCCGGTCGCTGATGCCGTCAAGCGGCCGCTGCCGCCGCTCGCTGCGACGAAGAGGGGCCCGGGGAGGCGGCCCCGCTCCTCGAAGTAGAGTTCCACGGCCGCCGCGCAACGCTCGGCGAAGGCCACCACTCGCTGCTTGTTGGCCTTGCCGTGCCGCACGCGAATGCGCTGCGTTGTGGTGTCGAAGTCTCCCAGACGTAGTTGCGCCAGCTCCGAGCACCTGATGCCGGTGTCGAGCAGCACCAGGATGATCGCGCGGTCACGACGACCGACCGGCGTGGGCGGACAGGCAGCGAGCAGCACGCCGATCTCGGCCCGGGTAAAGGGCGCCACGATACGCTGCGGCAAGCGGACGTTGCGGATGCCGCGGAACGGGCTGGTCGTGAGGCGGTCGGTCTCGATCAACCAGTTGAAGAAGCAACGTACCTCGCGAAAGTAGCGATGGCGGGTCTCGAGGCTGAGGTGCGCGAAGCTGGCGAGGAAGTGGTAGATGAGCCGGGGCGTCAGCTCGTGCACGTCGCGCGGACCGTTGACGAGGTGCACGAAGCGGCAGAACCGCTGGAGCGACTCGCGGTAGGCGCGCTGCGTCTCGGGCGACTTACCCTCGGCCTCGCAGCGCAGCAAATAGAGTCCGATCAACGCGTCGAGCTCGCGCTCCTGTGGATCCATGCTCAGCATGGACGCTCTGGTCGGGCCCGCAGTCAAGTCGATCTCGCTGGCGACGAGCCGAGTCGCCATCGCCCCATGAGTCAAGGCCGGCGCGCTCTCGATCGCGGTAGCTGGCGGTGTAGCGGCGCACCATCTCGGGGCCGGCGTGGCCGAGCAAGTGCTGGACGTCGAGTTCGCGGGCGTCCTGCTGGGTGGCCCAGGTCGCGAAGGTATGGCGAAAGCGGTGGGCGTGGCAGCGGGGCACGTGGGCGGCGCGTCCGCGGCCGCGGAGCAGCTGCTTGAGGCCGTTGGGCGGGAGCCGCACGCCGGGCCGCAGCTGGCCGGGCCCGGTGACGGCCCACACGAGCGGGCCCGGCGTCGGCCCGCGGACGGCGAGGTAGGCCTCGAGCGCGGCCCGGCAGCGGCGGGCGAAGGGGACAACGCGTTGCTTGTTGCCCTTGCCGTGGCGAATCAGCAGGCGGCCGCGGGGGACCGACGAGGGGGTCGCCGACCACAGATGTCAGCGTTGTGATTCGCCAGGGGACGAGGTAACGCTGAGGAACCAAGTCAGCATGCCCCTCGGCGGCCGTGTGCAATGCATAGACTTCTGCATCCACCACATCGTCGCGGCGCTGAATGCTGGCGGGATCCGTACCGTGGCTAGCTGCTGCGGGCACGAGGAGATGCCCGGACGCATCGACCTAGAGGATGGAAGGACGCTGGCGATCGCGAACAACAGGGACGCCCAAGGGGGGCAGGCGGGGACGTTCTGGGGGTTCAATGATCTGGTATTGGCAGAACGGCTGCGCGGCGACCCCACGCTCCTGGCAGATTTGGACCGCTGGACCGCCACGAATTGGGTTAGCATGCGCGAAAGGTTGACAAAGGTTGACACCCAAAGGGGGGCGAAATGAGGGTTGCGCCCGCCTGGCGGGGCGTGTTCATCGAACGGCTCAAGGCCACGGGCAACATCACGCTCGCGGCCCGCGGGGCCGGGGTGACCCGTCAGAACGCCTACCAGACACGCAGCCGGAACAAGACGTTCAGGCGCCAGTGGGATGAGGCGATCGATCAGGCCGTCGAGCAGGTCGACGGCGAGGCCCGTCGGCGCGCCACGGGCATGAAGCGCGATGTCTGGTACGCCGGCCGGGTCGTGGGGACCGAAAGCGTCTACGACTCCGCGCTGCTCATGTTCCTGCTGAGGGCGCACCGACCGCGCGTGTACCGCGACAACGTCGCGGTGGAGCACCCGGGTGGCATGGAGGTCACGGGCGACCGCAAGGTCACGTTCGAGTTCGTCCGGCCGGCCGAGCAGCAGGCCCGCACGCTCGCCGAGCTCGCAGCTGGGGAGCAGCACGCCCGCACGCTGGCCGAGCTCACAGCCGAGGAAGCTGAGGAAGCCGAGGAGACACCGTGAGCGAGGCTCACGCAGGAACGCACGCGCGTGGTCAACCGGCTGCACCGGCTGCTGCGCGAGCTACGACCGGGTGGGGGCCCCTCCAGGCTCTCCGCCGATCGCGCGCAGGCGCTCCTACGCCGCCTGCGTCCGACGGGCGCCGCGGATCGCGAGCGGCTGCGTATGGCCCGCGAACTGGTGCGCGAGATGCGGGTGCTGGACCGCAACCTCGTCGCGAACGGCCGCCGCCTCGAGGCAGCGCTGCGCGTACAAGGCAGCGCCCTCACGCGCATCCCCGGCGTCGGCGTGATCCTGGCGGCGAAGATCGTGGGGCGCAGCGGAGCGGTCAGTCGCTATCCCCTCGCGCGCGCACTACGCCAGCTACACGGGGACGGCGCCGCTTGAGGTGTCGAGCGGGGAGGTCCAACGCCATCGCCTCAGCCGCGGTGGAGACCGCCAGCTGAACCGGGCGCTCCACATCGCGGCGCTCACCCAGGCGCGCATGCCGGGCACCGAAGGCCACGGCTACTTCCGTCGCAAACTCGCCGCTGGCAAGAGTCGGAACGAGGCGCTGCGCTGCCTCAAACGCCGACTCTCGGACGTCGTTTACCGATGCATGGTGGCCGATGCTCGCACCTGCGCTACCGAGGCCGCTTGACACAGAGGCTCCGTCCGACGCGCGCCAAGCAGAACGATGGGGGCACCTCGCGCTAGCCCACATGATGAAGAAGTCAAGCTAGAATGCGCAGGGGAGATGGGGGATCCAGTGATGGCTGAGAAGCAGGTTTCGATAACGCGCCGATGGGCTGACGACAGCAGCTATGTCCCGCCCACGACCCCTAATCGTCTAGCGCCCGGAGCCCCGATCCGCCACGGCCACGAGGGCGGACTCCTCCACGAACACCCGGGTGGCGCGCTTCCCCACGCCCACCCCTAGGTGACCGACAAGGGGTGAGGGCAGCTAAATGCCTGATTCACAAGATGAAGTCTGGGACGCGCGCGCCCTCGCGGTAGCGGCACACGAGCGTCTTGGATGCGGGGTCCAGTGAACGACGCTATCGACCAGGCCGTAGAGGTGCTCAACCGGGCGCTGGCCGCCGACCCCGACGCGGTCTCCGACCTGCTCACCCGGTACGTGCCTGTCAACGACGCGCTGGCCGCGGACCCGTGGGGCGGCAATATTCCATCCAGCCCATGATTTCAGCGTTTCGGAGTCAGCGGCGCGCCTCGCGGATACGGCGGATGAGGTTTTCGTGCCCCACAAGTCGTGAGATCGGAGGCGTAGGGTTCGATCAGGCTCCGGACGTCGATCAGTTCTCGGGTATCTAGTCCCGCTCGGGCCGCACCGATGGCGCCGTGATGACTCCTGCTGGCGAGCATTCACCCGCTAGACAGGAGCAAGCGCGGTCGTAGTCCGCCGCAGTGGCCTCAATCCGCCTCTGCTGACGACATCGCGACGGCTTCGGCGATGAGCTCGAAGGAGCGAACTCGATCGGTGTGAGAATGGACGGCGGTGGTGATGATCAGCTCATTGGCGCCCGTTTCATCCATCAGCGCGGCGAGTCCGTTCCGGACCGTCTCCGGGGCGCCAACGATCTGGGAGCTGGCACGTGATTCCAGCAGCGCTCGCTCGTGTGGGGAATACTCGTAGGCTGCGGCCTCCTCTGGCGTAGGGAATCGCCCCCGCTGACCGGTGCGCGAACGGACGAACGACAGCCTGCCCGGAGCCGCAAGCCAGGCCGCGCGCTCGTCCGTCTCGGCGCAGACCACGGAGACGCCGAGCATCAGATACGGCTCAGCGAGCGCGTCACTGGGGCGAAACCCATCGCGGTACGTCTGGGCCGCGGCCATCGTGCTCTCGGATGCAAAGTGATGCGCGAAGGAGTAGGGCAGGCCGAGGACGCCAGCCGCCTGTGCACCGTAGGTCGATGAGCCGAGCATCCAAAGCGCCGGACGGTACCCCAGGCCTGGCGTGGCGACGATCTCGCGGAAGGGGTGATCCGGGGACCACTCGCCATCGAAGTAGCCAAGGAGTTCGACCATCTGCTCAGGGAAGTCGTCGGCGGCTTTGCGGCCGCGACGGAGGGCGTACGCGGTGAGCTGATCGGTACCGGGAGCGCGGCCGATACCGAGGTCGACGCGTCCGGGATGGAGCGCCTCGAGCATACCGAACTGCTCGGCGATGACCAGGGGGGCGTGGTTCGGCAGCATCACTCCGCCAGAGCCCACGCGAATCTTGGAGGTGATCGAGGCGATGTGGGCGATGAGCACGGCGGGCGCCGACGATGCGATGCCCGGCGAGTTGTGATGCTCGGCGACCCAGTATCGGTTGAACCCGAGTTCTTCCACACGCGGCGCGAGGTCCAGCGAGTTCTGCAGTGCATCAGCCGGCGTGGAACCCTCGACCACGGGTGCGAGATCCAGGACGGACAGCGGGATGCCGAGGTCTGTGCTCACGACGTGAGCGTACAGCCCCGTCAACGACGGATCAGCATGCTACCGGCGGACTAACGGACTCCGAATCCGTCGGTCGGCTACTGAGGGCGCGCTCCCTCCCATGCCGTCAATCAGCCAGGAGAGTGCTGTTATGAAACGCTGCTCCGGGTCGCGCTGGGCGTGGGACGGCAAAACCTGATAGGTGCAGCTCTGTCCTGAGATAGCAGAGTATCGGCGAGCCACGAGAGGCTCGTCTGTGCTCTACCTCCGTCTGCTTGTCGCAGCACTCTTCGCTTCGGTCCGCGCCCGCCGCGATCTCGTCCTCGAAAACTTAGCGCTGCGGCATCAGCTCGCCGTCTACACCCGGGGCCGTCGTCGACCGCGGCTCCGTCGCCACGACCGCCGATTCTGGTCACTACTGGCACGCGGTTGGTCCGGCTGGCGAGGCACGCTCGTGATGGTCGAGCCGGACACGGTTGTGCGGTGGCATCGTTCTGCTTGGCGCGCCTACTGGCGCTGGAGGAGTCACCGCCGTGGGGCGGCAATATTCCATCCAGCCCATGATTTCAGCGTTTCGGAGTCAGCGGCGCGCCTCGCGGATACGGCGGATGAGGTTTTGCCGTCCCACGGGGCATCGATCCTCCACGGCCTGGGCTACGACGCGCCAGCAATCGCGCGGCTACGCGCAGCCGGCACCGTCGCATGAGCTCCACCAGGCGCCGCCCTCACTGGCAGCCTCAGCGCTATCATCACATCCGGCATCGCCACGCCTGGGATACCGGTGGGCAGCGCGACGCGGATGACGTTGTCGTTCCCGCTCAGGTCGCGATCAGGGGCCTCGCTGCCCCAACTCCTCGACGGCAGCCGCGAACTCAGTGACCGGTCGGATGTCCCGAGCCGCCTTCGCGGAGGAGGTCCTGCCCTCCTTGCGCTCCTGAGTCGCGCGACCGGTCCGGGTAGCGACAGAATCCACCCCGAATCGACCGTCTCGCCACCAGCTCCCCTCGCGGACCACGGCGGCGTGAGCGCATTGTCGATGGCAGCTCACGGGCCGCCCCGTCGCGGAGGGTCCGCGTCCGACCGCGACAGTCTCGGGTGTGTTGGCTATATTCGGCCAATGCCTGACGAACCTGTGGGCGTCTTGATTATCGGAGCTGGTGCGTCTGGCGGTGCATTCGCATGGAGCATCGCCGATGCCGGGATGAGTGTTCTCTGCCTAGAGCAGGGGCCCTGGATGAAGCAGTCCGACTACCCGACGAATAACCTGGACTGGGAGTCGCGCGCCGCCACTGAATTCTCGCCCAACCCGAACATCAGACGCCGCGACTCGGACTACCCGGTGAATGAGGCTGGCACGCCGATCAAGCCGGTCATGTTCAACGCCGTCGGCGGCAGTACCATCCTCTGGGCGGCCCACTTCCCGCGCTTCACGCCTCGTGACTTCCAAGTGCGCACGGACGATGGCGTCGCCGACGACTGGCCGATCAGCTACGAGACGCTGGAGCCGTTCTTCGCGCTCAACGACCAGATGATGGGCGTCTCCGGCCTAGCCGGTGACCCAGCCTACCCGTATCACGAGCCGCCGCTCCCGCCACTGCCCTTCGGCGCGACGGGCAACGCGCTCGCACGCGGATTCGAGAAGCTCGGCTGGCACTGGTGGCCGTCCGACAGCGCAATCATTTCGCAGAGTTACAACGATCGCGACGCGTGCATCAACCTCGGGCCGTGCACCAGCGGCTGCTCCCACGGGGCTAAGGCGAGCACTGACATCACCTACTGGCCGGTCGCAGAGCGCAAGGGCGTCGAGCTACGCACTGGCTGCCGCGTCAAGGAGATCACCCTCAACGAGGACGGCATGGCAGACGGCGTCCTTTACTTCGACGAGGACGGCACCCTTCAGGAGCAGAAGGCGGAGATCGTCGTGCTCGCCTCCAACGGCATCGGCACGCCTCGGTTGCTGCTCAACTCAACTAACGAGCGGTACCCGGACGGGCTGGCGAACAGCAGCGGCCTCGTGGGCAAGAACCTGATGTTCCACCCGTACGCGATGGTCCGCGGTGTGTTCGACGAGCCGCTCGAGGGCAGAGGGCCTGGCGGCTGTTCGATTTGGAGCCACGAGTTCTACGAGACCGACCGTTCCCGAGGCTTCCTCCGCGGCTTCTCGTATGAGATGACACGGGGCGGTGGACCTGCCAGCGCGGCGCTGTTCGGTGCTTCGCGCGGCAAGATCCCCTGGGGGCCCGGCCACCACGAAGCGCATGCCGAGTTCTTCGAGCACTCTGCAGGCATGGTTGGGATCACCGAGGACCTCCCCGACGAGGCCAATAGCGTCACGCTCGACCCCGAGCTCACCGATGGCGACGGCATCCCTGCTCCGAAGATCACCTACGAGGTGAGCGAGAACAGCCACCGCCAGCTCACCTACGCCGAGGAGCGCGGCCACGAGGTCCTGAGGGCGGCGGGCGCCAAGGACACCTTCTCTCAGCACCTCATCGAGCAGGCCGGCTGGCACCTGATGGGCACCGCACGAATGGGGACTGACTCGACGACCTCCGTCGTGAACGAATGGGGGCGATCGCACGACGTGAAGAACCTCTTCATCATCGACGGAAGCATCTTCGTCACTTCGGCAGGGGTGAACCCGACCTCGACGATTCAAGCGCTCGCGCTGTTCGTGGCCGACTCGATCAAACGCAATATCGGCAACCTGTTCGACTGATGGCCGACAACGTGAACGCTCTCGCTGACACCTCCTTCTTCACCGCTGTGCTCGACACGCTGATCCCGGCGAGCGGGGACGGCAAACTGCCCGGCGCCGGCAGACTGGGACTCGCGTCCGAAGTCGCCGCGGCGATCGAGGGCAACGAGCACGCCGCCGCGTTGGTCGAAGATGGCCTCGAGGCTGTTCGCGACGCTACGGCGGGCTCCAACGGGGGTTTCGCAGCGCTGGACTTACCCGCGCGTGTCGAGGCGATCGAGGCGCAGCTCAAGGCTCATCCGCGGCTCATCCCGAGCATCACGACGCCCCTGTATTTCGCCTACTACCAGCACCCAACTGTCCTCGTTGGTCTCGGCATGCCGGCGCGACCGCCCTTCCCAGGTGGCTACGAGGTCACTCCCACTGACCCGGGCCTCCTCGATTTGCTCCGTTCGAGGGCCTCGGACTGACGACACCGCCCCCGCTGAAGTCCGGTTTCCTTGCCGGTTCGCAGCGAGTTCGCTCGCTACCGCAGCCGCTTGCCGACCAACGCGCTTCCCAAGCAGAGGGTCGAGGGTTCGAATCCCTTCTCCCGCTCCAACCGGCTCTCCAACCTGCCATGAGGCGGCCAGGGCGTGCTCGGTCACGGCACGCGCGCGCTTGCGGACGCAGCTCGAGGTCCGCTGTCCCCGCCATCGGCGTATTCTCTCGCCGATGAGTGAGTTCATCGAAGATCTCTACCGCCAGAACGAGTGGGCGAACCTGACGATGATCGAGGTCTGTCGGGGGCTCACCAGCGAGCAGCTCGACGCCACGGCGCCGGCGCATTCGGATCGATCCGGAGCACGCTGATGCACCTCGTCGGGGCGGAGGCGCTCAACGTGCGTCGTCTCGGCGCCACGTCGGCGCGTGAGCTTGCCTCGCGCGGGGACCGGTGGCAGGCGTGGGGCGGCAATATTCCATCCAGCCCATGATTTCAGCGTTTCGGAGTCAGCGGCGCGCCTCGCGGATAC
Source organism: Dehalococcoidia bacterium (assembly GCA_965226785.1). Lineage (GTDB taxonomy): Bacteria > Chloroflexota > Dehalococcoidia > UBA2979 > UBA2979 > CBDDEC01. Next base: position 972,449 of record CBDDEC010000002.1, on the reverse strand, counting down.
GGCGGATGAGGTTTTCGTGCCCCACACCCATCCTCACCAATCGGCGCTGTGCCGCCGACGGCGATGAACGGTCCGACGCGCACGGCGCGCGAAGCCGATGCGTTCCTCGAACGGGCCGCCGAGCAGGATCTCCTGGCGCTTCACCGCCGTCTCCCCGCTGGCCGCGCGCGACCGTTGCCGACGCCGCGCCTCACGGCCGCGTCGGGGCGACGGGGTAGTTCGGCAGCCCGAGGATCGCGGCGGTCTCGTCGGCGCTGGCGATCGGGCGTCCGACCTCGGAGGCGACCGTCACGGCCTCCTCGATCAGCTCGACGTTGGTCGGGGTGCGCGGGCCACCGAAGGGCTCGAGCCCGACCTGGACGTGTCCACCGCGCTCGAACGCTGCGCGCGCGAGACCGCAGCCGACCACGTCGCCACCGCCGTGCGCCGACACGAGCCACGGAAGATCGGTGCCCTCGAGCATTGCGAGGTAGGCCTCGAGGCTCGGGACCGTCGGCGGCAGCCCGAACGAGAACTCGCCGGAGCCGAAGTAGAGCTTGACCATCACGCCAGGCGGCAGCGCCCCGGCGCGGTGGTAGGCGAGCACCACGCGGAGGAAGCCCGGCTCGAAGATCGAGATGCTGACGCCGACGCCGAGGTCGCGGCAGGCGTCGAACATGTAGCGCGCGTCGGCGAAGGTGTTCTGGTATGTGAGGTTCACCGCGCGCGGCAGACCGTTGGCGTCGAGGCCACCCACGTTTCTCGTCCCCGGGTCGACGAGGCCCATCCCGAGCACGCCGGTCGCCGCCAACGCGTGCACGTGGCCGTAGCGTTCCTCGACGTTGGTGTGGGCGCCACCGCCGGCCGTCGTCGGGTAGAGGATCGCGTTGGGCCGCTCGGCGAGGATCGCGCGCCACGCCTCCTCGTACGGCGCCGGATCGTGCGCCCCGCTGCCGCCGACCACCGGGTCGCCGGTGTGGTTGTGGACGATCGTGGCGCCGGCGTCGAGGCAGGCGATACCGTCGCGCGCCACCTCGCCCGGCGTCAGCGGCACGTGCGGCTGCGCCTCGCGCGTCTTGCCGCCGTTGAGTGCGACTTCGATGATCACCGGCTGTCCGCTGGCGTCGTTCATCGCGCGCACGGTAGCGTGCGCATGGCCTCGAGGCGAGCGCGACGGCAGCGGCTAGGGCGCGTAGAGCACGGCGTCCGGGAACGCGCCGATGTACGCGCCTCCTGCCGGCCGAGCCAGCGGCCCGGGTCCCCCTCGTGCGGCCGCTCCACCTTGATCACGCACGCGCCCATGTCCGAGAGCATCACGGTCGCATGCGGACCGTTCTGATAACGCGTGAAGTCGAGGACGGTGATCCCCTCGAGGGGTGCGGGCATGAGGCAGGTTCCTTTCGCCGGCGGGAGGTTCCCGATCGCAGCGCTCGCTCGTCGTTCGGTGCGTCGATGCAGACGGGGAGCTCCCAGGGGAGGCCCTCGTCCGAGCCAAGTCGAGGATGTGGTGGCCGGCGGCCATCGCTCGCGCGCGCCCGCAGCGGTGGCCGCGTCAGCGCGCGATGGCGCTCGCGACAAATTCGATCGAGCGATCGCGCGCCTCGCCGCCGATGGCAAGGTCGGGGAAGGCAGTGAAGCCGTGGAGCCCGCCGGGGTACACCGCCAGCTCCGCCTCGTTGCCGGCCGCGGCCCAGCGCTGCGCCATGAACAGCGAGTCGTCGAGCAGCGGGTCGAGCGTGCCGACCGTGAACAGCGCCGGCGGCAACCCTCGGAGGTCGGCGAACAGCGGCGAGACGTCTGGATCGCGGCGGCGCGAGGCGTCCGGCACGAAGTGGTTGTAAAACCAGTCCATAGTGGCCGTCGGGATCACGGGCGACTCGACAGCGTAGATCTGGCTCGGCGTCATGCCGAGGTCAAACACCCCGAACACGAGGTCGGCACCGACGAAGCCTGTGTCGCCCAGGCGGTCCCGCAGACGCAACAGTGACAGCGCTGCGAGGTGCCCGCCGGCCGAGCGACCACCGATCGTGAGGCGCGTGGTGCCGAATTCCGCTTCGGCATGTTCGCGCAGCCAGAGCGCCGCCGCTTCGCAGTCGTCAGGACCGGCGGGGAAGGGGTGCTCTGGAGCGAGGCGGTACTCGACGCTGATGACGGCGACCTGGGCCGTGGTCGCAAGGCGCCACAACGACTCGTCCTGCGCGTCGGCGCGCCCCAGGACCCAGCCGCCGCCGTGGATGAACAGATGGACACCGTCGATGCGATCCGGTCTGAAGATCCGCAGCGGAATGTCGCCGCTGGGCCCCGCGATCGTGCGTTCCTCGGCGTGGTCCAGCCGTACGATCTGGCTGAGGCGCCCGCCCGCTGTTCGCTCGTCGCGGATCTCCTGTGGCAGGCGCGTGTGCGTGGGGCCCTCGGTCGCGGCCATCTCCGCGACGCGCGCGTTCAGCGCGCGTGTTTCGTCGTTCACTGCTGCGTCGAGGAAGACCGCCGGGTCGATGCGGACTGACATCACCGATCCTAACTAGAATGCTCCGCCGTTCGGATTGCGGCGCTCGATGATGCCCTCGGCGCGGGTGCGGATGGCATCGTCATAATGATCGCCGCGAGAGAGGATATACGACGAACTGATCGTCGCGCACGGCGGCGAAGCCCTGCTCGGCGATGTCGGCCGGGTCCATCGCATTCACCATGGTCGCCTCCGCCTCGCCCGGTTCGAGTGCGCCCTCGTGGCCGGGCTGGTTGCGATTGGCGAACGCGATGCGCGTGCGCACGCCGCCGGGGCAGAGCACTGAGACACCGACCGACCGTCAGACCCAGCAGATCAAAAGCAGCTCGATAGCGCTTTGGCGCACCGATCGCCGTGCGCGCCTCGAAGACGCCGATTGGACTCTCATTGTCAATCACACTCGCTTCTACGAAGCAATGAGCGGGAACGGCAGAACGGCTCGAGCGCGTGCTCGCCATTGCGGTTGGAATGGTAGTCACCAATGCCAGGTCGTGACGCCGCGCACCAGATCGAATTTCACTTCCGCCGTGGATTCAGCCCTTCCGGACCCAACACTAACCGGCACCCCCACCCTCACCCTTGCTTGCCTCGAGGGCGGAGCACCGCGCATGCGACATTAAACAGCTCTCGTAGAAGCCGGATGTAGCATGCTTCTTCGGGCGCTACTCCCGCTGGTGTTGATGCGCTAGTGTCCACAACATATGCGATGACGGCACGCTCCGGCGCTAGGGGTCAGCGCGGCGGGCTGAGCTCCTCGGCGTCACGTTCGAGCGCCTCGGTGAACGCGCGGAAGATCGGGTACGGCTCGCTGTTCCAGAACACCAGGCCGTTCGGCCCGCCCTCGGGGAGCGTCGCGAGGCGGAGTGCGTGTGGGTAGACGACCTCGGGCTCCTGTAGCTCGGGGCGGTTGCGACGCCAGATGGCGGTGTTGGTCGGCCCCGGGATGATCGCGTTGACGAGCACATCGGCGTCCGACTGCCCCGCGGTCATCGCCAGGCTGCGCGTCAGCGAGACGGCCGCCGCTTTTGACGCGGCGTAGGCCGAGGCGGCGCCAGCTGTCGACTCCGCCGCGCGGGAGACCGTGTTGATCAGGCGGCCGTATCCTTGCTCGACCATCACCGGCAGCACTGCGTGCGCACAGCGCGCGAGCCCGACGAGGTTGACGTCGATCACTCGCTGCCACGCCTCAAATGGCTCGTCGAGGAACGGTCCGCGATCGACGATACCGGCGTTGTTGAACCACGCGTCGATGCGCCCGTGGCGTTCGAGGATGGTCGCGATCACGCGCGCGACGTCCGCGTCGGAGGTCACGTCGGCGACGGTCGCATCGATCACGTCGCTAAGCGTCGCGAGACCTTGTTCGGCGACGTCGACGCCGATGACGCGCGCCTCGTCCGAGGCGAAGCGATCGGCGAGTACGCGGCCGATGCCGCTGCCCGCGCCGGTGACGACGACGACGCGTCCGCCGATGCTCACAGCCCGCGCTCCTCGACCCATGCTCGGACCTCGGAGGCGAAGCGGTCCGGCTGCTCACAGATCACAAAGTGCCCCGCCTGCTCGATGTAGATCAGCTTCGAGTCAGGCAGGGCGGCGTGCAGATCTTCGGCGTTCTCGGCGGTGCCGATCTTGTCCTCGGCGCCGTAGAGGAGCAGCGCCGGGCAGTCGAAGCGGCCCCAGTAGGACGCCACCGGCGTGCGCTCGGCTGCGCCAGCGACGATCGCGCGGTGGCTCCGGGTGTTGCGCACGAGGTTGAACAGCCAGCGCGCACGCTCGGGGTCGCGCTCGCGGAAGCCGGCCGCGCAGTAGCCGCGCTCGAAGGCCGCGGCCCACGCCTCGTCGTCCGCGGCGCGACCCGCCTGTGCGAGTGCCCGAACGTCCTCAGCTGAGTGCGTCTGAGGGAACCTCCCACCGTTCGAGCCGATCACGACAGCGGTGACCTCGTCGCCGTGGTCGCGGGCGAGCACTTGCGCGGCGCGGGCGCCCCAGGCGTGACCGATCACGATCAGCGGCCCCTCGATGTGGGGGCGCGCCACGGCGAGCACGGCCCCGGCCAGCTCCTCGAACGAGTACGGCTCCTCGGGCGCGGGGCTCTCGCCGACGCCCGGCACGTCGAGGCGGATCACACGCCCCAGCTCGAGCAGCGCGGGCACGACGTGGTCCCACGTATGCAGGCTCTGGCTCGCGCCGTTGAGCAGCAGGAACGTGCGCTCGGCCACGCCACCAGGGGGTTCGTCGACGATGGTGTGGGTGCGCGAGGGGTCGATCGTCATCGTGGCGAGAGCATAGCGGTTGTCAGCTCGTATCGGCAGGGCGGCGGTGGTCCAGCAACCAGAGCTTGCGATCGTCGGTCGAGCGGGTGGCGCGCAGCACCGGTTGCCCTCCTCGAGGTGCGGGCGCACACAGTTGAACGTCTCGACCAGATCGTCCCGGTCGAGCACATGCTCGATCGGAGTGCGCGCGCGGATCTCTCCGGCCGTGACGCGGCCCTCGAGGTCGATGAAGTAGCCATCGCCGCCGCTGCGAGCGCGCCGATCGAGCCCATGCGGGTCGCGACCGAGCGCGCGCAGCGAGACGTTGGCCTCGGCCGAGAAGGTCCGCGCCCACTCGAGGCGCATCAGCTCCTGCTGGCTGAGGCCGAGGGCGAGGATGTGCGGCATGTCCGAGTGGCGGCTGAAGATCGAATCCGGGCCCCTGCTACCGCACCTCAACCCGAGTTCGCCCCTCAAGCAAGCCGCCACGCAACAGGGACCGGGGGCTCATTGAACCCTTAGTCCTTCTATAGGGACTCGACCGGCTCGCCGCCTGTTCGTCGCAACAGCTCGCCTACAGCATCGTGGCCGCGACCGTGAACTTCGCGTCCTCCTCCGTCGCCTTCGGATCATGGCCCTTGCTCGCCTGATCTACGAGCCGACTGCCACTCAACCGGGAGCGTGCGGATGTCGCCGTCCATCGTCTCGATGATCGAACTCAGGCGACCGAATTGGGTCTTATCGAGGAGGGCGTCCCCACCCGCGAGGAAGTAGCGCCTACCGACGGAGACGTCGCTGGCCAGCGACTCGGGGATCAGGAACACCCTGCTCGGCGAGCACTCGGAGGAGGTCCTGATCCGAGAGCATGGCCTGGTTCGCGAGACCTACGACGACCTCGTGAAACGAAATGTCATGGGTACCGGTCCCCCTGAGGGCGTCAAGCGCACGCCGAGCATCGTCGGCTGATCAGCCAGCATCAACTGGCCGACAGGGCGTCGGTCGCAACGCGGAACCCGCAGTTGCCGGTCGAGCTGTCCGGCGTCGCGTGACTCCGGGCCGCGACCCGATACCGGTTGCAGTACGAGTCGTGGCAGAGGTAGGAGCCGCCTCGGAGCACCCGCTCCGTGCCCTTGGGCGGACCCGCAGGATTCACTCGCGGCCCGTCGATGTGGAAGTCGGGACTGAACCAGTCCATGGACCACTCCCATACGTTGCCCGCCACGTTCCAGAGTCCGAGACCGTTCGGCTTGAACGCTCGTACCGGGGCGGTGCCCGCGTACCCGTCCTCGGCAGTGTTCAAGCGCGGGAACTCTCCTTGCCAGATGTTGCAGCGATACTCGCCACCCGGTCGCAGCTCATTGCCCCAGGGATACTCGCTCTGATCGAGGCCGCCGCGCGCTGCGTACTCCCACTCGGCCTCGGTCGGGAGGCGAGTTGTGGACCAAACGCAGTAGGCCGCTGCGTCGTTCCAGGAGACGTGAACGACCGGATGGTTCTGACGCGCCCCCACATCCGAACCGGGCCCCTCCGGCGCACGCCACGAGGCGCCCTCGACGGCCCACCACCAGGGGACGCCGTCGGGCGAGCCCTGCACGTGTCGCTCCGCCTCGGGACCGACGAAGAGCTGGAAGACGAACGACCAGCCGAAGCGCTCAGCGTCGGTCACGTGTCCCGTGGCGTTCACGAAGCGAGCGAACTCGTTGTTGGTTACAGCCGTCGCGCCGATCGCAAACGAGTCGAGCTCGACCTCACGGACTGGCCCCTCACCGTCGGCCGCGAAGCCGACGTCTGAGTCCGTGCCCATCCGGAAGATCCCGCCCTCCAGCACAACCATCCCTCGAGGCACGCGACCGGGCGCAGCCCTCGACACCGGCCGCGAGGTCGCGTCACTCGGCAGAGCAACGGGGCTCCGAGCAGGGTTGCAGCAGCAGCAATCGGCCATCCGCGACCGGCCTTCATGCGTTCGTCTCGTGGCGAACCGACGATATCATTCATAGACTCGCACGGGCGCGCAACAGGGATCGTCCGCCGAGAGGACGGTCCCTCGATGGCTCCTCCAGACTTCTCGCTTGACGGACAGGTCGCCCTGGTGACAGGCGGCAGCCGTGGCATCGGTCGAGAGATCGTGCTAGCGCTCGCCATGGCCGGGGCCGACATCGCGATCGCGGCGCGCAAGCCCGAGTCGCTTGAGGAGGCCGCGAACACCGCGCGCGACAGGGCGCCAGGCGGTAGCGCTGCAGTTTAACGTGCGCGAGACCGAGGCGCTGCCGGGTAGTGGGTCAGTTTGAGAGACCCACTACCGCTGCCGGGCCTGGTCGATCAGGTGCGGTCCGAGCTTGGCCGGCCCGACATCCTCGTCAACAACGCCGCGCCAACCCGGTGTTCGGGCCGATCCACGAGGTCGAGGAGCGCGCGTGGGATCTGGTCATGGGCACAACGTGCGCGTGCCGTTCCTGCTCAGCCAGCTGGCGCGCGAGGCGATGGTAGAGCAGGGCGACGGTGGCAGCATCATCAACGTCAGCTCGAGCGCGGGCGTGCGGCCGTTCCCGGTCTCGGCGCCTACTCGGTGTCGAAAGCGGCTCTAGTGATGCTGACGAAGGTCTGCGCAATGGATTGGGGCCGCGACGGCATCCGCGTGAACTGCATCGTGCCCGGCCTGATCCAGACCGAGTTCTCAGGCGCTCTCTGGGCCCAAGGAGGAGATCGTCGGCCGCACGATTGGCGAGAGCGCACTCGGTCGTATCGGCGACGCGCACGAGGTGGCTGGAGCGGTGGTCTACCTAGCGAGCCCCGCCGCAAGCTTCGTCACCGGTGAGACGCTTGTGCTCGACGGGGGCGAGACCGTCTAGCGGAGCGCCCCTCAGTCGAGCAGCGAAGCTCATAGGTCGGCCCGCGTCGGCGCGACCAGACCGCTCTGGGGGGCCCGCTTCGACTCGACGGCTGCATGAGCCATTTGAGCGCTCCTCACCCGCAGCTATGGACGAACGCGCCGGTAACCTAGGCCCCCCGAAGCGTTAGGCGACACGAAGGCTGGGGCAGCTGGGGCGAGCCTGGCGGACCATCGAGGTCCAGCATGACCTCAGCGATGGCCCGCCACGTCCCGAGCGTTTCCGTAAGATCGTCGCGAGCGCTCTGGAGTCCTCGATGAACGTCATCTGGATCGTCGCAGACACGTTCCGGCGGGATCGACTGGGCGCGTACTGTGCCGAGTTCATGCACACCACCCCGACGCTGGATACTCTGGCGCCGAAGGCAGTGCGCTTCGAGAAGCACTACGCCGGGGGCTTCCCCACGATGCCGACCCGGGCGGACCACGCCACCGGCCGCTCCACCATGTCGTTCATGGGCTGGGAGGCGCTGCCGGCCGGTCAGGACACGCTAGCGCTGTTGCTCGCCGACCACGGCGTCCACACCGCTGCTGTGGTGGACACGCCTTTCTACTTCCGCCACGGCATGAACTACGACCGAGGCTTTCAGTCCTACTTTCCTATCCTCGGCCAGGAGGAATCGGCTACCCGTGTTCTCCAGCGGGGGCATAACGAGTCACGAGACATCGTCGACTGGTGGCGCAAGGAGTCGGACCGCTCCGTCGCGCGCACGATGACGGCCGCAGGCGACTGGCTGGAGCGGCACTGCAGAGAGCAGTTCTTCCTTTACGTGGATACCCGGGACCCTCATGAGCCGTGGGATGCGCCGCCGTACTACACTGAGCTGTACATGCCGGACTACGACGGCGAGATCGTGCAGCCCCGCTACGCCCACTGCCACGACGACCCGGACTACACCGAGGCGATGGTGCAGAAGGCCCATGCCACCTATCTCCGGCGAGATCACGATGGTGGACACGTGGATCGGTCAGCTGTTGCGCAAGGTCGCCAACATGGGCCTGACCGAGCAGACGGCGATCATCTTCACGACCGACCACGGGTTCTCCTTCGGAGAGCACGACGGCCTCTTTGGGACGATGCACTTTGCCCGCAGGGATGACGGGTCGATGTACTGGCACGTCGATGCAGACGCTGAGTGGGCGCACTCCCCGCTGTACGAAGAGCTGGTGCACCTGCCACTCCTGATCTCGGTCCCGGGGACCGAGCCCGGCGTCTATGCGGGCCACAGCTCGGTCGTGGACGTGATGCCCACGACGCTGGACCTGTTCGAGGTCGAGGCCGGATTGGGTCGACGGCAGATCACTCCTCCCAGCGGTGCGCGACGTGTCGACGCCCGGTCGGGAGTACACGATTTCGACGATCCCGTTCGCCAACCCCGGCGACCGAGTGCGCTCGGTCGACAACGTGTCGCGGCCGCTTTCCGCGGGCCTCGTGACCACGGTGACGGCGGGGGACCGGGCCCTCCCGTACTCGGTCGACCCCGGGCGGTCGGAGCTCTACCACCGGCCGAGCGATCCGGCACAGGCGACGAACGTGATCGCGCGGCACGCGGAGACGGCGCACGAACTGCACAGCCTCCTCTTGAGGTTCATGCGGGAGACGGAGGTGGACGAAGCGCTGGTCCGGCGTCGGCTCGAACTACAACTCTGGCTGCCTGTTGGCGCTGGATCGACCGGCGACCCGGATGCCCGGCCAGTCCCTAACGAAGGAGCAATCCACGGTGCCAGATCGACCCAACGTGGTCTTCATCTTCAGCGACCAGCAGCGCTACGACACTCTGGCGTGCTACGGCAACAGCTCGATGCAGGTCCCTCACCTGAACGCCCTGGCCGACGAGAGCTTCGTGTTCCAGAACGCCTACGTCACTCAACCGGTGTGCACACCCTCGCGCGCCTCGATCATGACCGGGCTGTACCCGCACACCGCCGGGCCCATCGTCAATCAGGTGACGCTGCCTGAGGAGATGCAGGTGATCGCGGAGATGATCTCGGACGACTACCTCAAGGGCTACATGGGTAAGTGGCACCTGGGCAACGACGTGATGCGACAGCACGGATTCGACGTCTGGCTCAGCGCCGAAGACTCGCACTGGCGAGCCTTCGCGAGGCCGGAGCTGCGCCGCCTCGTCTCCGACTACCACCACTACCTGGTCAAACAGGGGTACCAGCCCGACCGAGCGCTCAAAGATGAAAGGTGGGAGGGCGCGGGCGTCCTTTTGTCAGATGCATTCAAAAAGGCGAGTCGCGCGGGCGTGGAAGTCTTCAGTACCGACGCCCGCTACGGCATGCCCGAAGAGCATCAGATGGCGTCCTACCTGGGCGACCGGGCGTCCGAGTTCATCCAGGAGCACAGCAGCGAGCCATTTGTGCTCTATGTCAGCACCGTCGAGCCGCACTCGCCCTACCACGGCCCGTTCATGGACCAGTACGACCCGGCGACGATCCCCGTGGGGCCCGCGTTCCTGCGGCGGCCGGAGGGGCATGCGCTGGTCAACCGCCATCGGTCCGACTACTTCATGCAGTTCCTCAAGGGCGTCGACCAGACGCAGGATGACTACATGATGAGCCACGCCGCCCATCGCGAGGACGTCACGACCGTCGAGGGGTGGCGTCAGATGCGCGCGCACTACCTGGGCAACATCACGCTCGTCGATCGCATGGTCGGGAAGATCCGGGCGGCGGTGGAACGCGCCGGCATTGCGGATCGCACCGTCGTGGTGTTTACGAGTGACCACGGCGACATGATGGGCGACCACGGCATGCTGGAGAAGCGCGCGTTCTACGAGGAGTCGGCCCGGGTTCCGCTGCTCGTGCACGTGCCCTGGCTCAACGACGGTCGACAGACCGTGCTGGAGGGCAGCGCCAGCCACGTCGACCTCGTCCCCACGCTGCTTGACCTGATCGACGAATCAGCGCCCGAATCCCTCCAGGGGCAGAGTCTGGCACCCGTCCTCCGGGGCGAGGCGTCCCTCGATGAGAACGATGTCTTCATCGAGTGGAACGGCACCAGCGAGATCCTCCCGGATCGGTTTCTGGGCACCAGCGAGATCAACCGCATGCTGTTGCTGCCCTGGCGCTCCGTCGTTACCCCCGACCGCTGGAAGCTCAACCTCTGCGTGGGCGATCAGTGTGAGCTGTTCGACCTCAACAGCGACCCGTTCGAACTCGACAACCTGTTCAATGATCCGGCCCAGATCGACCGCATCCGCGACATGGCGGCACGCATCCGCATCTGGCAGCACGAGACGGACGATACGGCGCCCCTACCGACAACGTAAACGCCGTGCACGGGCGTGACCGGCCACCCGGTAGCAGCGAGGGTGCCACCTGTGGTGACGGCTGCACGCCGGCAGTCGGATGCCGCAAGGTACCCCTTCCACGATGAAGTCGTGCTCGTCGGAGGCGACAAAGCGCTGCTACTCAGGCCCCCAGCCGCCTCCCGGAGCCTGGTGTCCCGAGCAGGAGGAGGCGCACCTCGTCAACACTGGCTCGGTCGCGGGGCTGCTCACCGGCGAACGGCTCCCGATCTACACCGCCACCAAGCATGGCGTGGTCGCGCTGTCGGAGGCGCTCCACCGGGCGCGAAGAATTGTCCTGCTTCGTGCCTGACTCGAACGGCCCATCAAACGACGCAGTAAGCTCTGGTGACCGGTTTCGCAGCACGAGGATCTGGCATGTCGCGTGAAGAAGCCGCACTCGATCGTCTCGTCGACGAGGTAGTGACCGATTTCACCGCTGACGTCCGGCTGCGCATGAGTCGAGCGACGAGCGGGAGTTCCAAGGCCGGGTCGGCGACCTGCTGGCCGCGTTGGGCGAGAGTGTCGGCGTTGATCTCCTCTTTCGCGAGGAATACACGTTGGCCACCGCCGGGCGTGCAGATGCGGTCTACAACCGACTCATTATTGAGTACGAGGCTCCGGGTTCGATGCGTTCGAATCCGAATCATCGCCGCGCCGCTCACGCTATCCAGCAGACCAAGGACTACATCGACGGCGTCGTCGAGCAAGAGAACCAGGACCGGGAACGCCTGCTCGGGGTGGCGGGCAGCTTCCTCATGGGCGCCGAGGACCCGCTCTACCCTGCCGACGGCGAGGGCCCGGTTCGCCGCATCGAGCTGTCCTCCTACCGCATCGACCAGCGCACCGTGACCAACGAGGACTTCGCCGCGTTCGTCGAGGACACGGGGTTCGTGACCGATGCGGAGCGCTTCGGGTGGTCGTTCGGCTTCGGCGGGCTGCTGCCGGACGACTTCCCGCCGACGCGCGGCGCAGCCGACGCCCCGTGGTGGCGACAGGTGATGGGCGCGACGTGGCGCACGCCCGAGGGGCCCGGGACCGACCTCGAGGGGCGACACGACCATCCGGCGGTCCACGTCAGCTGGAATGACGCGGCGGCCTACGCGACGTGGGTCGGCAAGGTGCTCCCCACCGAGGCGCGCTGGGAGCGGGCGGCGCGAGGTCGACCCGAGGGTGCGACCTTCCCGTGGGGCGAGGAGTTGGAGCCGGGCGGCGACCACCGGATGAACGTCTGGCAGGGCGTGTTCCCGGCCGAGAACACCCTGGGCGACGGCTTCCTCGGCACCTGCCCCGCTGACGCATTCCCGCCGAACGACTTCGGGCTGTTCAACGTCACCGGCAACGTGTGGGAGTGGACCGCCGACTGGTTCGATGTCAGTCACGAGGCATCTACACCCGACCCCACCGGGCCGGCCGACGGCGAACTCAAGGCCTTGAAGGGCGGCTCGTTTCTCTGCCACGCCCGCTACTGTGCCCGCTACTGCCCGGCGGCGAGGATGGCGCTGACGCCGGATAGCGGTGCGAGCAATGTCGGCTTCCGCTGCGCCAGCGTCGGTGATTCGGCTCCGTTCGCGCTAGCGGCGGCGCGCCGATCACGAGCCCAGGTGCCACCGGCGGAGAGACAGGACGCATGAGCGCTGCGCACGACCTCGAAATCGTCGACCTCCGCATCGACGTAATCGAACGCGAGGCACCGCGCGTTGCGGTGAACGATGCCCGCGGAGAGCTCGGCGGGCCGGCCCGACAGGGCGTGCTGCGCGTCCGAGCGGCGAGCGGCGTCGAGGGGCAGTGCCTCCTCGGCATGCAGGCGGGCGATGCCTCTGCCGCGATCGAGCTGCTCGCGGAGCAGATCAAGCCGCGGGTGCTCGGACGGCTCGCGCGCGAGCGCGAGTGGGTGTGGGCCCAGCGCGGGGAGCTCGACGCGACAGCGGCGGAGGCTCACGCCGCGATGGCGCCCCTGGACGTGGCGCTCTGGGACCTCGCAGGTAAGGAGCTGGGGGTACCGGTGCACGCGCTCCTCGGCACACGCCGCTCGGAGATCCCGGTCTACGCCACATCTCCGCCTCGGAACGACACGCCCGAGGGCTACGAGCGGGAGGCGGAGGAGATCCGCGACGCGGGGCTGCCGGCCTACAAGATCCACCCCGGCCGGATGCCACCCGACGAGGTGCGGCGAACCGTGGCGCTGGCGCGAGACGTGGTCGGCGGGGGCATGGACCTGATGCTTGATCCCAACGCCGGCTACGACCTCGAGCGTGCCCTGCGCGTCGGTGCCGCCCTCGATGAGCAGGGATTCGCCTGGTTCGAGGACCCGCTGCCGTGGGCCGACTTCGACGCGATCGCGCGGCTCAGCGCCGATCTCGAGACGCCGATTGCGATCGCCGACGCTCCGGCGTTCCTGCTCGGCGAGGCGGCCGACTACCTCCGGCGCGGGGCGCCGAGCGTGTTCCGTGGCACCTCGAGGAAGCTCGGCATCACCGGCCTGCGCACGCTGTGTTCGATGCTCGAGCCATTCGAACTGAACTGCGAGATCGGGATGGGCGGCAACGCGTCGCTCAACGCGGCGAACCTCCACGTCATGCTCGCGATCGGCAACTGCGACTACTACGAGTACTGGATGCCGCTCGGGATGCACGAGTGGGGCGCCGCCGGGTACCTCAGGCCGAACGAACGCGGTGCGGTGACCCCCGGCGACGCGCCGGGCCTCGGCGTCGAACTCGACGAGGCGTGGATCGCCGCACACCGCGTCGCGGTCGTCGACTGACGGCATCGCCACGCACGAGGCACCCGCGACGCGCGGCGCCGATGCGCCGGAGCTGTTCGATGCTAGATTCGCGCCGTCGCGACGAGTAATGACATGGCCAATCGCGCGCGCGCGCACGAGGAGGGCGCAGTGGTCGAGTCCGAGAGGTTCGAGGACGAGGCGCGACCACCTACGAAGAGTCGGACCCCTGTTGGCCTCCAGCCCCTCGCTCGCACGGCGGGGCTGCAATTTTCATACCATCCCTTCTCCATTCAACGAGACATCGGGAGGTACTTGCTCTCGGCGTGCAGTGATGACACGAGGCACGCATAGTCCAATGCCTCTTCAAGGGCATAGCTGCCCGTCGCCCTGTTCAAGGACCACTTTGTCCAGCCAATCAGCGGAGAAGACTGCTTGGCTAACCTCGCGGCAAGCTCTCTGACCCTACTTTGCAGCTGCTCAGGCGGGACCACGTGGTTGACCATTCCGATTGCTTCTGCCTCTTTACCGGTGATCGGATCACCGGTAAAGAGGAGTTCACAGGCCTTGTGGTAGCCCACCACTCCAGGCAGCAGCGCTGTTGTGCCGGTATTGCCGTTAGTGATCAGTGGGATACCAAATTCTGCTGTCTCTGAGGCGATGATGACATCGCAGGACATAGCAATCTCAGGGCCCGATCCTAAACACGACCCGTGCACCGAGGCAATAACCGGCTTCATCAGGCTCCGTATAACCTCAATCAGGTGGAAGTAACCCTTTTTCCGGATGATCGGGAACCTTTCACCAGGGATGCGGTCATACAGCACTTCGGCTTCTTTGTCTGTTAAGTCATCACCGATAGTGAACGCTTCCTCCCCGGCACCGGCGATGACGACCACTCCTACACTCTCATCAGCTTCTGCGTCTTCCAGCGCCGCAACGCACTCCCTAACGACCTGAAAGGATATGGCATTCATCTTCTCAGGCCTGTTGAACATCAAGTCGGCGATGCCGTCGTTCTTTTCGTAGATAATTGTTTCGTATATCATCGTGTGTTCCCCACTCTTGATATCACGAGCCATCGAGATGTTATGCAGGTGGATCCTGTCCCTTACGGGAGTATATCATCCCCTCTCGCCCGTGGGTATTGGGGGAGCTGGGGACGTACTTACTACTTTGCATCAGCGCAGCCGTCAGCGACTTATAGTCCAACGCTTGTTCAACGGAATAGCTGCCAAGCGTCCTGTTCAAGGCCCACTTGGTCCAGCCAATCAGTGGACTGGACTGCTTGGCTAACTTCGCGGCAAGCTCCCTGACCGTACTTTCCAGCTGCTCAGCCGGGACCACGTGGTTGACCATTCCGATTGCTTCTGCCTCTTTAGCCGTGATGAGGTCCGCCGTAAAGAGGAGTTCACAGGCCTTGTGATACCCCACCACTTCAGGCAACAGTGGTGAGACACCAGTATGGCCGATACTGACCAGCGGGCTCCCGAACTGAGAAGAGTCAGAGGCGATGACGATATCGCAGGCCATAGCAAATATTGGGCCTGAGCCTATACACCACCCGTCGACCGACGCAATAACAGGCTTCATCAGGCCTCTGATCACCTCAACCACCTGCAAGTAGTGTCGTCGGCGTGTAACAAAGAACCTTTCCCCTGGCGTGGCGTTACTTATCGCTTCATGCGCCTCTGGGTCCGTCATGTCGTCCCCGGAGGTGAACGCTCTACCGGCACCGGAGATGATGACCACTCCGACATCCTCATCGGCTTCAGCGTCTTCTAACGCTGCCAGGCACTCCCTCACTACCTGGAAAGATATGGCATTCAGCTTCTCCGGTCTGTTGAAAATCAAGTCGGCGATGCCGTCTCTCTTTTCATAGATAATAGTTTCGTAGTCCATAGTGCGTGCTCCTTCAGGCTGCAGTGCCTCTGTCCGGGTCCGGTCGCCGAACCTCCAGACCTTGGGCGTGGACCGTCTCCACTGTGTGCCCCCCGCGTGCAGGTGCTCGCGCGGGTCGGTCACCTCGATCGCGGATGCCGCGACGGTGGCCGGGCTCGCCAAGCACACCCCTGCGACTCCGGGCTGCCTATCCGCCCGGGGAAACGCCGGTTGCTGCTCGACATCGCCACATCGCCGTCGCCGAGGACACCGATGTGGCCGCCCGCCCTAGCAGGGACCTCACGTCGAGTGCTCGATGACCGCTCCGGCGTCAGCGAGCACCTCCCGATGGCCGCGGCAGCGCGTCGCCCAAGACTCCCCCTGCGGCGGCGCGGGCCGATGCTAATGCGCGGTTAGCGACGCGTCAACGCGCCGGCTGCCGCGGGGATCGCGGCTGAACGATGTTGAGCTATTCAGCCGTAGGACCGGGGGGATCCCTCCCCAAAGCCTGCCGCCTCCAGCGGCGCGGTGCGGATCGGGGGCACAAGACGACGGGCGGGATTCGCCTCTGTTGGGAGGCCCTGAAGTATCTGCTCGCCAATCCCTTCTTGCAGGCGTCGTGGTGCTCGACGGCGAGGAACGCGAGGGACAGCACAAGGCGATCGTGCCCCGCAATCTGCAGGGACGCGTCCAGACGCACCGCGCCCGGAGCTTCCGCAGAAGAAGCCCAACTCGCCGGCGAGGATTGCTCCAGGGCCGGATCGCGTGCGCCCGCTGCGGGCGCACGCTGCATTCGGAGCGCGCGCCGAACGGCCGAGCACCGCAGGGGAAACGCGGGCTCACCGCCCCAGTCATCAGATCACGCCGCGTACCGACGATCGCCGGGCATCGGTTGCACCTTGACTCCGGCAGCAGTGAGGAACTGGCGGATCTGGGAGGCGTGCTCAAGGATGGTCGGTGCCGAGGACGTGGTCCGACGATCCCCCATCGAAGAGCGGTGGCTGCAGGCGCTCAATCAGCACAAGCTCCCGTTGGGTCGTGCGGTGCAACCAGCGGTGCAACCAGCGGTGCAACCAGCGGTGCAACCAGCGGTGCAACCAGCGGTGCAACCAGCGGTGCAACCAGCGGTGCAACCAGCGGTGCAACCAGCGGTGCAACCAGCGGTGCAACCAGCGGTGCAACCAGCGGTGCAACCAGCGGTGCAACCAGCGGTGCAACCAGCGGTGCAACCAGCGGTGCGAACACACCTCCAAGCACGAATACCGACAGAAGCAACAGTGGGAACAGAATACCGATGCTTCTGCGCAGCTGGCGCCGACGCGCACCGGGCCGGGCCCAGCTGATGTCCGGCGCGCCTCGTTACCTGCTTGAGCTAGTCGCGCACACGCTGATCCCGACTACATCCAGGGCGAGGAGTCGCACAAGATCATCGTGCGCGACCTCGAGGCGTTCGGCAGGATCCACCAGCGGCTTGCGGCGGCTGCTCGATGTCGCCGACTGGCCTCGACGCATCACCACCGACCTACACCCGGCTTACCGGCGAGCGTATCCGTTGGACCATCGGCGGCAAGGCACGGCACCGGACGACGCGGTATCTCAACAACTACACCGAGCAGAGCCATCGCGGGGTGAAGCAGCGCTACTACCCGATGCTCGGCTTCGGGAACTTCGAATCAGTGGCCCGCTTCTGCGCCGCGTTCGATGAGCTGCGTCAGTACTTCCGTGTCCGGCGTCGTAGTTGAGGCTCACGTCTCGCTCGGTGAGCAGCGACGGTTGTTCCTGGCACGCTGGCGCTCGCTGATCGAGGGGACGGCAGCCGCGTAGGCGATACAGCCGACGACGGCTCGCTAGCGTCGCGTGATCGGTCGTCTGAGATCTGACAGTGCCGTTGAAGGTGCGGTCGGAGCGGTCGTGAACGCGGACCATCGCTGCGGCGTCGGCCGGCGTGGCGGTGCGCACGAGGACATCCCGATCGCTCATCAGCTCGACGATACGGCAGCGGTGGTATCGTCGTACGGCAGCGGAGTGACCAAACAATGACGCAGACTGCCGAGCCGGCCGCCCTCTCCACCGAGCAGGTCAACGACTACGTCCGTCGCGGTCTGGACCACCTCTGGGTGCACACCCGGCAGTACAACGAGCTCGCCCAGGATGGCGAGTTCATCGTCATCGACCACGGCGACGGCATCTACCTGACGGACATCGAGGGCCGCCGTTACATCGACGCGATGAGTGGCCTCCTGGTCGTCGCCATCGGCCACGGCCGCGAGGAGTTGGCGAACGTCGCAGCGGCGCAGATGCGACGCCTCGCTTACGCCAATCCGTTCAGTTACGCGACCCGGCCCGCGGTCGACCTCGCCAGCAAGCTGGCGGAAGTCACACCATCGAACATCTCGAAGTTCTTCTTCGTGAACACCGGATCTGAGGCGGTCGAGACCGCCATTCGCATGGCGAAGCAGTACCACTACAACCGCGGTGAGGCCGGGCGCTACAAGGTCATCTCACGCATCGGTTCGTATCACGGGACGACCGCCGGCGCGCTGTCGGTGAACGGCTCACGCGCGTTGAACCGCGCGCCCTTCGAGCCGTTGGTGCCGGGCAACATTCCCGTCCCGAACACAACGGGGCTCGGCGCGCTCAGCAACGACAAAACGGGCCTCGACGACCTCTTCTGGGCGAATTACGTCGAGGAGGTTGTGAAGTTCCACCGCGCCGAGACCATTGCAGCCTTCATTGCCGAGCCGATCTCGGCCTCGACCTCGGTCGGCTCGCATGTGCCGTCGGACGCCTACTGGCAGCGCATCCGCGAGATCTGCGACGAGCACGGCATCCTGCTCATCGCCGACGAGGTGGTCAACGGCTTCGGTCGGACGGGGGAGTGGTTCGGTATCGATCACTTCCCGATCGAGGCGGACCTGATGACCGTGGGTAAGGGGCTCTCATCGGGCTACGCGCCGATCGCCGCCGTCATGGCATCCGACCGCGTGGTCGAGGCGTTCGTCGGCGAGCGGAAGCACGCCCTCATTGGCGGCTCGACGTTCGGCGCCCACCCGGTCGCCTGCGCCGTGGCGCTGGCGAACGTCGGCATCATCGAGCGCGAGCACCTCGTCGAAAACTCAGCGCGCACGGGCGCCTACATCGGCGAGCAACTCGAGGAGTTGCAGTCGCGCCACAACGTCATCGCGGACACGCGTGGCATTGGGCTGATGCACGCGATCGACCTCAAGCGCAATCCTGAGGCCGGCGAGGAGTTCAGCGAGGACGACGACGTCGGTCGCCGCATGTCCCGGCTGATGCGCGAACATGGTCTGCTGGGGCGCGCTGGACCATCGATCCAGGTGGCGCCGCCGCTCATCATCAACCGCGAGGAGGCTGACAACCTCGTCGACGGTCTCGATCAGGTGATTGGCGACCTCGAAAGCGAGCTGGGCCTCGACTAGCGGCTAGTCTTCGCCGTCCCCGCCGGTGCTCTCGGTGACCGGCGCGGTGCTGTAGAGGTCGGCTACCTGATCGCCGCGGCGCACGTCGGCGGGCGCGAGGTTGAGCGTGATCCGGCCGGCGCTTGACCGAGCGGCCGCATCCGGCAAGCCGGCAGTCGTGAACGTGAAAGTGGATCAGTACGAACACGCCACGACGCAGATCGGAATCATCAGCGGCACCGGCGCGAGCCGCCCCGAGGAGTACTATCGGGCCTAGGCCAAGTAACGAGGCATATTGGTCAGGGAGATCCCTTGGCGCCGGGGCCTGGTCTTTGGAGGGCCGTCGGCGGTGATCCGCCGTACCAGCACCGAGCTCACCCTTCGATGAGTAGACCCGAGAAGCTCGGACGCACGCCCGATATGCTCAGGGCGTGATCATCGGCGCAGCGCGCTGCCGACCAGGCGCGCCTCAACTAGGTGTAGGGTGTGAGCCCGATCGCCCTAGGAACGGCAGCGCGCGCCCCACGACCCGCAGCGCGAGGTTGTGCGCTCGCACGTCGTGTACTCGCACGACATTTCCGCCGAGACTGACGGCCAATGTGTGGAAGGCAAGGGTCGCCTCCAGCAAGCCGGGCGCATCTTGCCGCTTCTCGTAGCCGAGCGCCTCAGCGAGAAAGCCCTTCCGTGAGGCCGAGATCAGCAGCGGGTATCCCTCGTCCGCGAGTTGCGGTAGGTCAGCGAGCATCCGGAGGTTGTCCTCGAGCGACTTGCCGAACTCGAAGCCGGGGTCGAGCCACGGCTGCGGCGCGCCGGCGGCCTCAAGCGCCGCCGCACGATCGAGGAGGAACTCGCGCACCTCGGAACCGACGTCCGCGTACGTCTGGTCGACCTCGTAATGGCGGTGCGGCCGGCCGCGCATGTGCATTACGACGCCCGGGAGCCCGAACTCCGAAGCGACTGCGATCATCTGAGGGTCGCGAAAGCCGGTGACATCGTTGATCAGATGCACGCCAGCCTCGGCGGCGGCACGGGCGACGTCCGGTGTCCACGTATCCACCGACACGGGGATGCCCTCGCGGACGAGCGCCTCGATGACCGGGGCTATGCGCTCGATCTCTTCTTGGGCATCGATTTCAAGAGCCTTCGAGGAAGTCGAGTGTGCGCCGACGTCGATGATCGCCGCACCCTGCCGGATGACCTCGCGCGCACGCTCGAGCGCCGCGTCAGGGGCGACCCGTGAGTGTGCGATCGGGGAGTCACGCGAGACATTTAGGATTGCCATGATCGCAGCCTGCTCGGTCGTGTCGATGACGTGCTCGCCGAGCTGCAAGCGCACTGGGGCCTCCCTGGTGCATGCCGATCGATACCTAGGTCAGTTTAGGGTGCCGCGCCGATTGCCCGCTTGCTGGCTTTTGGGCTTGGTAGGCGACTCTAGCAATCGTCGAGGGGTTGGTGCTGCTCGACCCCGCTTCGTATTGCAGCAGATCCAGCACCCGGAGGTCTGCCAGCGCTCGATCGATGTCCATCGGGCGCCCTCCTCCCCGGCTCTTCACCCCCGCCGGTCGAGCAGGCCGCGCTGCCTGGCCGTGGCTAGCTGGTACGACTGGGCTCGGACCCGTCTGCCCGCGCAGCCGACCCATCCTCACACCATCGCCGCGGGCTGGACTGCGAAGGCCTGGACGCGCTCGCGGAGGCGAGCACAGTTCCCTGCCTCTGGCGGCGCCGGCGCAATACTTTCGCAACTGCAATGCCGCTCGCGGTTGACACTTCTTAGACTAACCTCCTAATTTGACGCCGCGGCGCGCGAGAAGCAAAGCGCGGGAAGCAACACGGATCTCGAGGGAGGACTCATGCCACCGGTCGTGCTTGAGGACTACTGAACCGCCCCGGGTTTAGTGGAGACTCGGTTCATTGAGTCCCGGCACCTGCCGAGACCAGCTCACGTTCTTGGTTGCGCTCGTACTCGGCGGGTGGCAGGTAGTCGAGCGCACTATGCAACCGCCGATGGTTATACCAGTCCACCCACTCCAGCGTCGCCAGCTCGAGGTCGTCGAGTCCGCGCCACGGTCCCCGGCGGTGCACCAACTCCGCCTTGTAGAGCCCGATCACCGACTCCGCCAGCGCGTTGTCATAGGAGTCACCACGACTCCCGACCGAGGTCACGGCCCCGGCCTCGGCGAGCCGCTCGGTGTAGCGGATCGAGAGGTACTGCACCCCACGATCGCTATGATGAATCAGCCCGTCGAAGGGTCCGTTCCGCGCCCCATAGCGCCTGCTCAAGGGCATCGAGCGCGAGTTCGGTCCGCAGTGAGCGCGATGCCTGCCAGCCGACGACCGAGCGCGAGTAGACGTCGATGACGAAGGCGACGTAGACGAAGCCCGACCAGCTGGGCACGTAGGTGAGGTCGGCTACCCAGAGCCGGTTGGGGGCTGGTGCGTGGAAGTCCCGCTCCACGAGGTCCGCCGGTCTGGGCGCGCTCTCGTCCGCCACGGTCGTCCGTTTGACCTTCCCACGTACCACCCCAGAGAGACTCAGCTCCCGCATCAGCCGCTCCACGGTGCAGCGCGCGACGGGGATGCCCTCGCGGTGCAGCTGGCGCCAGAGCTTGCGCGCACCGTAGACCCCGAACTGTTCGGCGTGGACGTGCTGCAGCTTCACCTTCAACGCCTCGTCACGCACCCGCCGCGCCGAGAGCGGTCGGCTCCGGGCGGCGTAGTAGCTGGACGGGGCGACCTGCAGTTCCCGGCAGATCGGCTCGACCCCGAAGCGTTCGCGGTGGGTCTTGATGAAGCGAGTCATTTCGGCAGTCGCGGGTCGAGCTCCCGCGCGAAAAAAGCCGAAGCGGCCTTGAGGATCTCGTTCGCCCGGCGCAGCTCACGGTTCTCGCGCTCGAGCTCCCGCAGCCGCGTCTGCTCCTCCGTCGTCTGCCCCGGCCGTGCGCCGCCGTCGACCTCAGCCCGTCGCACCCACTTCCGTAACGTCTCCGGCGTCATCCCGAACTTCGAGGCGATCGAGCTGATCGTTGCCCACTGCGACGAGTGGTCCCGCTCGTGCTCGAACACCATCCGGACCGCCCGCTCGCGGATCTCCGCTGGGTATCTGCCTGGTCGTGTCATCGCTCCATCCTCTCAAGGACTGGAGCCTCCAACATTCCCGGGGCGGTTCACTACAAAGTGATTGACGTGGACACCCACGTCTCCGAACCAGAGGATCTCTGGACGTCCCGAGTGTCGGTCAAGAAGTGGGGTGACATGGTGCCCCACGTCGTTTCCTACGAAGAGGTGATGGAACGGGGGACTGGCTCGGGTGGCGCACGTCACGGCTACAAGCCGGGCGAGCGAGTCTGGATCTTTGCCGGGGAGCCGGCCTCGGGTGTGGCGATGGTCGCACTCACCCATCACGACCAGCCGTACCCTTCGCACCCCTTGACGCTCCAAGAGGCGACCCCCGGCGCGCACCTGCCGGAGCCGCGGCTCGCCTACATGGATGAGGAGGGGATCTACGCGCAGATCATCTACCCGAACGTCGCCGGCTTCGGCTCGGCCCGCTTCCTCAAGTTGGGGGAGCCCGAGTTGATGATCGCCTGCGTGCGCGCCTACAACGACTTCCTGGTCGAGTGGTGCAGCAGCGACGCCGATCGTCTGATTCCGCTGGCGGCGCTGCCGTTCTGGGACGTGGACCTGTGCGTCGAAGAGATGGAGCGCGTGGCGAAGAAGGGTCACCGCGGCATCGTCTGGGGCGGGCACACGGACGAGTACGGGCTGCCGCGCCTGGCGGACCCGCACTGGGAGCCGGTCTGGCAACAGGCCGAGGACCTCGAACTCGCCGTCAACTTCCACATCGAAGGCTCCTCCGCCCTGTCCTTCTGGGAGGGCTACGACGCGACCCCGGGAACTCGGCTGACGCGGGCCATCCCACCTACCATGCTGGACAACACGGGGCACATCACGGACATGATCCTGTCCGGTGTCACCCACCGCCACCCCAAGCTGAACATCGTGGCGGTCGAAAGCGGTGTCGGCTGGATCCCGTTCCTGCTCGACATGATGGATTGGAACTGGAAGGAGCAGCGCGCCTTCACGGAGCACCCGGACTGGGATCTGACGCCGAGTGAGTACTTCAAGCGGCAGTGCTACGGGTGCTTCTGGGCAGAGAAGGAGTCGGCGCGCGCGGCGATCCAGCTCTACCCGGACAACTGCCTCTTCGAGACGGACTTCCCGCACCCGCAGAGCCTGACGCCGAGCGGCGTCGAGGGCACCGGCGCCCACGCGCGCGACCACATCTCGGAGCACTTCGGCGACCTGCCAGAGGATGTGATGCGGAAGATCCTGCACGACAACGCGGCGCGTGTGTACCACCTAGCGTAGGTCGCTGAGGCAGCTCCCACGCTGCACAGCGGCAAGGGTTCTATCGGGCCCCCGGTAACAACCGGGGGCCCGGTTCGTTGTGGGCTTCCGCGACTAGCCAGCCCGTCTTCTTCCGAGTGATCGCGACGGGTCGCGCATAGCAGACGGCGGCGCGTCCTCTCGCGTGGGGGAACCACGTGGAGAGGAGACGCCGCCGTGAGTACCGATGATGCCCTCCTTCGCTTCCGGAAGCGCGCGTTCGCGCTGGCCGAGGAGCTTGGCAACGTGTGCGCCGCCCGCCTCCGCTGGGGATCCACCTCTCGACTGGCCAGCCTTCTCACCCCATCTGGAAGCCGGCCTTCGCCAGCTCCCCGGCCCCGAAGCAGAACGGGCTGCGGCGTGACCTCGGCGGGTTACCTGCGCTACTACGACGCCGACCGCGCCCGTACCGGGCGCCGGACCCGGGGACGCACCCGTGAGTCCGTCCTCGGGAAGGCGAAGATGTGGCCACTCTCGCGAGGATGTGTCGGGAGATCTCGGAACAAAGAGGACACCTTGGCGCCGGCCGGCGCGGAGCGCCGAGACAATCGCACGAAGTCGCCGATCTCGCCTCCAGCGTGCCTGTTACTCGATCGCCGGCGCGTCGAAGACCGCCCCAGCCGCGCGCAGCGCCGCGATCTCTTCGTCGCTCCGTCCGAGTTCACGGAGCACGTGCCCACTGTCCTCGCCGCGGCGCGGCACCCGCGTCGTCGTCATCGGCGTGCGCTCGAAGTGCAGAGGGTGGCCCAGCATCCTCATCGGTCCGACGTATGGATCGTCGAACACCTGCACCATGTCGTTCGCGAGCAGATGCTCGTCCTCGAACAGATCGAGCGTATGCCGGATCGGCCCGCACGCGATGGTGTGCGCGTCGAGGAACGTCAGCCACGCGGCTGTCGTCTTCGTGCGGAACAGCGCCTCGGCCTGCGCCTTCATCGCACCCAGCGCCGAGGCGAGGTCGACCTCGCTGGCCTCCGGGTCGAAGCGCGGATCGCCGAGGTCAAGGACCTCGTTGAGCCGCCGCTGCTGGTCGTTGAGGCAGGCGATGCAGATGAGACCATCCGCGGTGCGGTAGGCGCGGTAGTAGACGTGGTAACCGAACGGGCTCACTGGCGGACCGAGGTCCTGATCGGTCGGCATGCCGCCGAAGACCGTCGCCGTGACGTCCAGCACGTCGCCGTAGCTTCCGTCGCCCTCCTCGATCATCGCGCTCGCGGCAACCACTTGCGGTTCTCGCCACCCCGCATCGACACGCTCGATCGAGAGGATGCGGAGGATGTTCTGCAACATGGCGCCGTCGAGGAGTGAAGTGCTGACGCGCTGCCCCTCGCCGGTCTCGCGACGGTGGTAGAGCGCCGCGATCGCTCCGAGCGCGCCCAGGCAGACTGCGGTGACGTCCGCGATCGGCGCTGGCTGACCGAGCGGCATCGAGGGGTCGCGGGGGTCGACGGTCATGTTGCCCGAGCCGGCCTGCGCCACGAGGTCATACCCGACGCGGTGACGGTCCGGCCCCTCGAGCCCGTTCGCCGTCACCTCCACATACACGATCGAGGGATTGATCTCGCGGATGCGCTCGTAGTCGAGGCCGAGCTGGGCGGCGACTCCGAAGCGAAGGCTCTGATAGAAGATGTCCGCGCCGCGGACCAGCTCGTAGACGACCTCGCGCGCCTCTTGGCGGGTGAGGTCGAGCGAGAGGCTGCGCTTGCTGCGGTATTGGTTCATATACGCACGGTTGCGCCCGGCGCCATCGTCGGTCGACGGGCTCTCAGGCGTGGGTGGCGGTTCGATGTGGATCACATCCGCACCGAGTTCCGCGAGCAACATCGTCCCGCCGGGTCCCGCCAGCGCCTGCGTCACGTCCACCACGCGCACGCCATCGAGGATGCCTGCCATCGGACCGTCCCTCCCACGCGGCGAGCTTAGCAGGGCCGCTTCGCGGCCGGCGGCGAGCTATCATCGCGCGGCCGCCATCGAGCGGGAGGTGACCACCGTGGCCTACGAGAACATCCAGCCAACAACCGATGCGCGGATCATCACAACGGGCAGCATCAGCGTGCAGGATCGCGACGAAGCAATTCGCGCCAAGGCACCAGACGTACTGGGGCACGTCAACGCCGGGAACCCCCTCGTGATGTCCGATCCCCGGCCGGCTTGGTTCGGTTCGCCGGAAGACCCCGCGGTCCCAGCCGACGCCGTCTGGAGGTATCGCTTTGGCCTCGGCTGGCGTGGCGAGGCGGATGCGTCGGTTGGGTCGCTCATCTATCGCCCATAGCGGGCCAATGTATAGTCGTCGCGGACCCGAATGGAGGCCGCGATGACGCAGACAGCCGAGCCGGGGGCGCTAACGCGCGCGCAGATCGACGACTACGTGCGCCGCGGCCTGGACCACCTCTGGGTGCACACGCAGCAGTACAACGAACTCGCCCAGGACGGCCAGTTGCTCGTCATCGATCAGGGCGACGGTATCTACCTGACCGATACCGAGGGCCGGCGCTACATCGACGCGATATCCGGCCTCTTGGTCGTGGCGGTGGGGCACGGCCGCCAGGAGCTGGCCGACGTCGCGAGGGCCCAAATGGGCCGGCTCGGCTATGCCAGCCCCTTCGCCTACGCGACGAGGCCCGCCGTCGACCTCGCCAGCAAACTCGCCGACGTCACGCCCTCGAACATCACGAAGTTCTACTTCGTGACGAGCGGCTCCGAGGCGGTCGAGACCGCGATCCGGATGGCGAAGCAATACCACTACAACCGGGGCGAGGCCGGGCGCTACCGGGTGATCTCGCGCATCGGCTCGTACCACGGCGTCACCGCCGGCGCGCTCAGCGTTAACGGCTCGCCGGCGCTGAACCGCGCGCCGTTCGAGCCGCTCGTTCCCGGCATTGTGCCGGTGCCGAACAGCACCGGGCTCGGCAAGCTCAGCAACGACACAACTGGCCTCGATGACATGTTCTGGGCGAACTACATTGAGGAGATGGTGAAGTTCCACCGCGCCGAGACCATCGCGGCGTTCATCGCCGAGCCGATCTCCCAATCGAACGGGTCGCACATGCCGTCCGAGGGCTATTGGGAGCGCATTCGCGAGATCTGCGACGAGCACGGCATCTTGCTGATCGCCGACGAGGTGATCAACGGCTTCGGCCGCACCGGCGAGTGGTTTGGCATCGATCATTTCCCGATCGAGGCCGACCTCATGACGGTGGGAAAGGGGCTCTCCTCCGGCTACGCCCCGATCGCGGCGGTGATGGCTTCACAACGCGTCGTCGAGGGGTTCGTCGGCGAGCGGAAGCACGCGCTCGTCGGCGGCTCGACGTTCGGGGCGCACCCGGTGTCCTGCGCCGTCGCGCTCGCCAACGTCGGCATCATCGAGGGCGAGCGGCTGGTCGAGAACTCGGCGCGCACGGGCGCCTACATTGGCGAGCAGCTCGACGAGCTGAAGTCACGCCACAACGTGGTCTCCGACACGCGCGGCATCGGCCTCATGCGGGCGATCGACCTCAAACGCAACCCCGATACGGGCGAGGAGTTCACGGAGGACGACGACCTCAGCCATCGCATGCCGCGACTGATGCGCGAGCACGGCCTGCTCACTCGCGCCGGCGCGTCGATTCAGGTGGCGCCGCCGCTCGTGATCAACCGTGAAGAGGCCGACAACCTGGTAGACGGCCTCGATCAGGTGATCGGTGACCTCGAGCGGGAGCTCGAGGGTGACCTGCCGAAGCATCTGCTTGAGGCGAAGCCGACCGCCCTCATGAGTCGCCGCCGTGACTTAGATGCCGAACTCAGCGAGCTCAGTCAAACAGAGGCGAGTGTGAACCTCGACGCCCTCGAAACCGGGATGCCAGGTGCGGTAGAGGCCATTCGACACTGGATCGAGGAGGCTGACGGCGATGACTTCGACCTCATGCTCGAGGCCGGGGACGTACGAGTTCAGCCGACGCGGAGAGATCGTAATCGAGGGCGAGGTTCCGGCAGAGCCAGATTTCAATCCCACTGCACAAACATCGGCATGACTATCCGTAGGTGCGGAGTTAGGGATCACCCCACGCAGCTCCGATCCCTCGCGGGAGGCGCGAACCTCGATCTGAAGGGCTTCAAGGAGCAGCTTGAAGTCATCCCCATCGGCGTCGCGGATCCAAGCGGCGATGGCCTCACAGATCTCTACGACGTCGCGCGGCAGCGATGTGAGCGGCTGCTCATCGAGCGGCGAGTCGAGAGCATCAAGCTGCGCGCCAATGTCAGCCGTTTCCTTCGTCAGATAGTCCTCGTCGATCTCACCCAGCTGAAACAGACGAAGGACCCGCTCCCGCTGCCGCTCGAGCCGCGCGCGCTGCACTGCGGTGTCCGGCGGAGCCCCAGTCACCGCGTGCTCCAACTCGCGCAGTACGATCTCCGGTCGGGTCAGTGCCTCAGTCGCTGCCTGGCGGACCGCCTCCTCGAGGGCATCTGCACGCACGTAACGCGACGAGCATCGGTCGCGCCTCGGTCCCGCGTAGGCCGCGCGGCACCTGTAGTACCGGTACTTCCCGTGCTGGGTCTGACCGACCATGGCACGCCCGCACTCTCGGCAGCGGAGGCGGCCTGATAGCGCGTAGTCCCGCTTCCGTCTGCCCATCCGCCGTCGTTCCGGGTCGTCGAGGATCGACTGCACGCGACTGAATAGATCACGATCGAGAATGGGGGGCGTCGCGCCAGGCACCTCAATCCAATCGGCCTCGGGCCGCCGCTCGCGGATGCGCCGTCCGTTCCGCTGTGAGGCCTTCGTCTTTCCATAGTAGGTACGGCCTGAGTACGCCTCGTTGCGCAACATGTGATGCACGGTCGCGGGCGTCCAGTGCCGCCCCGTTTTTGTAGGGACCGCCTCACGGTTCAGCGCATTCACGAGACCGACGATCGACCCGCCCGCGGCTAGAGTCTCGAAGATTCGGCGGACGACAGCCGCCTGCGCGTCGATGATCCTCCGCTGGCCGGTCGTCTTGTCGTAGCGGTAGCCGTACAACCCGGCCCCGGTGCCTTGCGGCAGCTTTCCCGAACGCGCTCGTTCGCGCTTTCCGCGCATCGTCCGCTCGGCGATCTTCTCGCGCTCAAACTCGGCGGCGAACGCCTTGACCGAGCGCACCAGTTGGCCGACCGCAGTGTCCTCGAAGTCTTCCGTGACGAAGTCGAGAGCCACGCCGCGGTCCTCCATTTCCTCGACGAGGATGGCGACGTGCGTCTGCTTGCGGCTGAGGCGGTCGAGGGAGTGCGCGAGGAGGACATCGACGCGCCCGGAGGCCGCCATCGACCGCGCGCGCTCCATGCCGGGGCGATCGAGGCTGAACCCGCTGGCGGTATCACGCAGAGTCTCGACGACCGGCCAGCCCTGTTGTCGCGCATATTCGAGACACGCGGCTTCCTGCGTGTCGAGGGAGGTTCCCTCACGTTCCTGCGCGTCGGTGGAGACCCGCGAATAGATCACGCAGCGCATCAGGTTGCCTCCGCCTCCGCTTGCGGGCGGCGCCCAGGCGGACCGATCTCCTCACCGCTTGTTCCGTACTTCTCATCGATGGCCTTTCGCACGAGCCCAGTCATCGACGTTCGCCGCTCGAAGGCGAGCTGCCGCAGTGTTTCGTACTCGTCATCGCTCAGGGTAATCATCATTCGCTGCATCGTGGTATCAGCATAGCACAGAGTGAAGACACCTCGCTCGACGAGCATTCAGGCCGGCAGGGAGACCGTCATCACCGTCATCAGCGTCACATGGCCTAACCGCAGCCTGGCGCCAGACATGGAGGAGGGGTGGGCAGATTAAAGCTAGAAGGCCACAGTGCCCAGATTTGAATTAGCGCTGGCTAGTCTGCAGCCGTCGCAGCACGTCTCCAACGAACCTAAAACCGCTCGATTTGTCCCCCGATGTCCACCCCCGTAGCTGGGACAGTTGCGTCTTAGTTGCGTCTCTTGGCCCCAGAGTCGCATCCTGCTGGGCATGACCAATGACGCCCGCCCACAAATTCCAGACGGTCGTCCGCTCGAGGACGACGAGCTTTCAACGCTACTCGCGGCGGTCCTGCTCAATCCGAGGTTGAACCCCCACATCGACGAGCTTCAGATCAGTGAATTCCTGGACGAGGCTTCGGCGGATGCACAGGGACGAGTCGACGGAGTCCGCCGCCGGCAACTTACGATCGACAACGGCGGCGTCGAAGCGTGCTTACGCATGGTTTCGGCAGTGTCAGATCTGAGGGCTCGAACTGTGTGGTCTAGCCTCGTCAGAGCATGGACGAGGAGACGTCGGTGAACTGTCCGCACTGTGTATCCGCCGCCACGACCAGACGCCAGGGGCGCACGACGCTCGGCTACCGGCGGTTCAACTGCCGCTCGTGCAAGCGTCGCTTCAACGAGCGAACCGGCACGCCGTTCAACGATCTCCAGGTCGCGACCGACGTGGTGCTCCTGGCGGTGCTGTGGCGTCTGCGCTACAAGCTGAGTTTCCGCGACGTCGCAGAGATGCTCCTTCAGCGCGGTGTTGAGGTCACGCACGAGACCATCAGGGAGTGGGAGTTTCGATTCGCCCCACTGCTCGCCGGCCAGCTCCGCGCCAAGCGACGAGCCCGAGCCGGCGAGTCTTGGTACCTCGACGAGACGTATGTGAAGGTCGCTGGGCGTTGGTGCTACCTCTACCGAGCGATTGATGGCGAGGGAGAACTGATCGATTCGATGCTGAGCGAGCATCGAGACAAGCATGCCGCGCGGCGGTTCTTGCGGAGACTGGTCGAGATCACCGAACGCAAGCCCGCACGGATCACGACCGACCTGCATCCCGCATACAGGCGGGCGATCCGCTGGATCATCGGCCCCAAGGCGTGGCATCGCGCGACGCAGTACCTCAACAACTACACCGAGCAGAGCCACCGAGCGGTGAAGCAGCGCTACTACCCGATGCACGGTTTCGGGAGCTTCGAGTCCGCGTCGCGCTTCTGTAGCGCGTTCGATGAGGTACGACAGTACTTCCGCGTTCGCCGCCGCGGTGGCGCCCATGTCGCGCCGACCGAGCAGCGACGGCTCTTCCTCACACGCTGGCGCTCGCTGATCACCGAACTGGCTGCAGCATAGACGACCAGCGACATCGCCTCGACGCGTGAGGGTCGACGCGCCCTGAGATCTGACACTGCCGTGGTGCCGCAGTCGACCGGAGCGGCCTTCTGGTCGGCATCCTCGTCCGGGCAACCGACGTGCACGACGGCGTCCAGTATGTCCGGGCAGTCAGGATGAGCTACGTCGTCTTCCGCCTGGCCGTGGCTTTCGACGAGTTGGGCCCAACGGAGCAGCGGGCGATACGGGGATACCTTGAACCCTGACCTGCGGCGAAGCGAGGTGCTCTGCTGATCGATGAAGCGCCGACGTAGCATGCAGCGATGACACGCGAAACGGCTATCGTCCTGGTGCTCGGCAGCTCAACGTTCCTGAAGGCTACTCGTGACCTTGCACATCACGCCTACGCCACCACCGGTGCGAAGTGATCTCTGATAGACGCCGGGCGTCACACAGTTGTCTGGTATCAGGCCAGAACAGGGGTCGTCTGGTCTGATGTAGGTCTTGATCATGCCGGGTTCCCACTCGACAAAGTGGGTGTCCTGACGACCACGGCCGTCGGCACGCCCCTGCCTGATCAAGCACATGCCGCCGCCGTCGATGTGGAACGAAACCGTATTGCCGCTTTCGGTCCCGCGCTCCTTTAGCCTCTGCACAGTCGCTTCATCGACGCCACCGGGTGTGAAGTCCATAGACAGGCTAACCTTGCCCTCGTATGTGACTTCGGACCGATCTCGTTCCACCGTCATCTCATCCGCTACGTACTTCGGCCAGCCCCAACAGTTGCCCTCCAGAGCCGTGTAGAAATTCGGCACCGGCACGCTGATCATCAACCACGATTCGACGCGATCCGGGCACAATGCCTTGACCATCACCCGGCCCTCCAGGAAAGGCACTTCGCTCCGGTTCATATCCCAGTACGACACCATCACCTCGGGCTGCTCCGGCATGGACAGCGGCGGGTACATGTAGGAACGGTACAGCTCGAGGTCGGCAGGCTCGATCACGGTGGTGTGACCGAATGTCCCCGCGCCCGCGTTCGCCAACTCCTCAGTCTTCTCGGGCGATAGCTTCGGACTCGGTGTGGGATCGAGACCCATGTTGATGATCTCCTCCCGGGAGGGGTCAGCGATCCATCGGCGCACGTTCTCGAGCAACACCCTGGCCAGGATCATTCGATCCGTCTCATCCTGCACCATGGCCCAGTTCATCTGCTCCCCGGACGCGTGCTTTTCTCGCGGAAACGTGACGATCGTGCTCATTGTCGGATCCTCGGAGTTCCTCAACTAGCCGGGCTGGCAGAAGCCATCGGGTTGGGGTCGTGTCATCAGCTGCGCCATGGTAGCGCTCGACCAGCCACGAGTGTGCCACGAGGATCAACCAGCGGCGGCGCGGACGGTCGCCGTTGAGGACCTTGGGCTATCCTCGCGACCGGCAAGAGACCGCCCCAGAGAGATCGAGCGAACATGTCCAAACCTTTGAATGTCGGCCTAGTAGGCACGGGAGGCATGGACATCGGCGCGAAGTACGGGGGCGGCAGCGGCGACCCGCATGCGGCGCCTCGGCGACGGGACACGACGGCCAGCGGCGAGACGAACCGTTGGGTCGTGTTCCTCCCGGACCGTCTCGTCAGCCGGGACACCGCGAAGATCGCCTCGCCGCCCTCGAATGTGGCGAGAACGGCCGCGGCGTCATCGTCTTCGACGACTGGCGCCGAGGCGGCAAAGGAACGCAGGAGTCTGATGACTGACTACCCACGCGAGGGCGCCGTAATCCAGGCGTACTACGAAGAGCGGCGCAACTGGGGTCGATGGGGCGATGACGATGAGGTAGGCGCGCTCAACCTCATCACCGACGAGAAGCGTCTCGAGGCTGTCGCCCTCGTAGCGCAGGGACGCACGGTTTCGATGAACCGGCCCTACCCGAAGCACCCCGGTCCGCGGAACCCGAGCCCCGCGCAGCATTTCATGCGCGCTTCGATCGATGGTCAGGCGGGCGGTGTCGTTGACTACTACGGCTTCATCTACCACGGCCAGCAGATGACGCACCTGGACGCGCTCTGCCACGTCTGGGAGGGCGGCAAGCTCTGGAATGGCCGCGACCCGCAGGAGACGCTCCAGGCCGATGGCGCGCGCTTCGGCGACGTCACGGCTTGGCGCCAGGGCATCGTCACGCGGGGCGTATTCCTCGACGTGGTCCGCCATCGCGGCGAGCCCTACGTCGCGCCGGACCGCCCCGTGCACGGCGAGGAGCTCGAGGCGATCGCGGCGGCTCAGGGCGTCGAGGTGCGCCCGGGCGACGCCCTGATCGTGCACAGCGGCTACGGCGCCTACGTCACCGAGCATCCAGAGCCTGAGGGCTCCGACTCGCCCGGCCTGCACGCCTCGTGCGCGCCGTTCGTACGCGAGCACGACGTGTCGATCCTCGGCTGGGACCTGATGGACGCCCGCCCGAACGCGGAGGGGCTGCGCTGGCCGATGCATGGCGTGCTCTTCAACTTTGGCGTGGCGCTTCTCGACAACGCGCTGCTCGAACCCCTCGCGGAGGCCTGCGCCGAGGAGGGTCGCTACGAGTTCATGTTCATGGCGCACCCGCTGCGGGTGGAGGGCGGCACTGGCAGCCCGGTCAACCCGATCGCCATGTTCTAGCGGGCGCGCGATACGCGAGGGGCGAGCCCCGGGTGCCTCGCTATCGTGCCTGCAGGCCGCTCCGTGCTGAGTACGTTCAACGTCTGCGAGCCTCCACGGATCGCGATCGTCCGTCGCGTTAGGCCCAACCTGCGCCTGCGAGCGGGCCCCTGTGGGGTGCCATTACTCGATCCGCACCTAGGGGCGCCGATCGACGCGGCTAGTCAAGCAGGTGAGCTCACCCGAGTGACGGTCTCCCCGTGGGTCCCCGCCGCCTCGCCTGTGAGGCTGCCCGGGCCCGGCGCGCTGCGCGGGCCCTGAAGTACCCGCGTAGCGCCGCTGCTTGCTGCTCGACCAGCCCGGGAGGCGAATCGGAACTCCGTTCGCGCTGTGTTCCACGAGTCTCAGGCCGCGCCGAGTCTCTGTTCATGGCGCGAGATTAGCACAGGTGTTCGACGGCCGGGGTGTGGACTGGGACGGGGTCTGGCGCTGACGAGTCCTCAGGTGCGGGTGTCGACGTTCGACGCCGACCCGCGTTCCCATGTGCCTGTTCCGGTGCTAATTCTGCCCGAAAGGCCGCCAGCTTGTGGCGCAGGTCGTCATCGGCCGCTGCGGCATCTCGGAACTGGAACTGGATCGTCTGGCCGATTCGCGGCACGACACTGATCGCGACCGCCCCACTCTCACGCTCGAACCCGAGGACGTTGCGGATGAGATAGTCGCCCCGACCGTACTCGTCGCGGTACTCGTCCATGGCCAGACCGACCAGCAGGTTGCGCTGGGCGCTCCCGAGTCTCGTCGTCGAGTTGGTCCAGAGTATCGCGGAGCACATCCACAGCCGGACGTGCGCCAATCGTCTTCACGAGATTGGATTCGCAGTCCGTCAGCGTCCACGGCTGACCGATGGGTTCGGCGCCCTGGGCGACCAGCGCGTGAACCTCGATCTCGCCGGCGATTCCGAGCAGGACCGCACCGCGCGGGTAGACACCGTCTTCCAGAAAGACCGCGATCCCGTCTGTTCCGCTGCGCGACGACGCGATGCCCCCGAGCACAGGGGTCCCGGGCGCGCGATCGTCGACCGAACTGATCAAGTGCTCGACGTGCGTAGTCGGGTCGGCGAAGACGAACCACGCTTCGGCGCGAGCCGCCTCGACCGACTCGAACAAGTCACCCGGATCTACACCGTCGACCAGTGCGAGGGGGGTGAGCACCACGCCCGGCAGGTCGAGGGTCATCTCGCTCACGTCAGCGAGATCGCGGGGCGCCGAATTCAAGGCCTCTCACCCCGCAGACACTGCAGGCGCCCCGACTCGTGGGCTCCCGCATAGCGGCCACCTTTTCCTCCCGAGCCTTGCGCACAGCCTCCTGAGCCTCGAGCTGTTCCTTGGTTTCGAGGAGCCTGGCGGCGTCGTCGGGGGCGTGGCGGGCAAATTCAGCCACGCCCGGTGAGGCGCGGAGGCCGAGGAAGTCGGGCGTCGCCTCGGCGATCACCGCGAACGCCATCTGCCGAATTCCACGAGGCCGCTTCCGCCGCTAGACGTCGGGCAGTCGATACACGCGCTGCGCCGTGTCGTGGAGCATCGCCGCGCGTTCGGCCTCGGAGAAGTCCTGCGACAGCTTCTTGAACTGGTTCCAGAGCACCGTGAATGAGCAAGACGCCCGGTCCACGGGGAAGTTGCTCTCGAACATGCAGCGCTCCGGGCCGAACTGCTCGATCGCCGACAGATACCAGTCGCGGTTCGCCGCCAGCAGCTCGTCCGAACTCGGCGGGCGCTCCCGCTCGTGCCAGCCGAAGCCGTTGAGCGCCATCTGGATGCCGCCGACCTTCAGCACCACGTTCTCGTGGGCGGCCACCGCGCCGAGGTCCGCCTGCCATTGCGCGAACACCACGTCGCGATGCTCCGCGTACCGCCCCACCCCGAGCGGCCCGCCGAGGTGGTTGAGGATGATCGTCGTCTCCGGGAAGGCGCCGGCGAGGTCCGCAACCTCCGGCAACTGCGGGTGGAACAGCCACGCGTCGAACGTCAGGTCGTAGTCGGCGAGCTTCGCGAAGCCCTCGCGGAACGTGCCGTCGAGCATGACCGCAGCCTCCTGGGTGCCGCCCGGCGCGCCGGGCAGCGTGCCGGGCTCGGCCCAGGCGGTGCTGTGGCGGATGCCGCGGAAGCGGTGCGGGCTCGCCGCGAACTGCGCTTCGAGCACCTCAGCGACCGCCGCACCAAGCATCAGGTCGGCCCTGCCCACGATGCCGGTGGCGGCGCGCATCACGCCGTAGCCGCCGCTGGC
Organism: Dehalococcoidia bacterium; assembly: GCA_965226785.1. Taxonomy (GTDB): domain Bacteria; phylum Chloroflexota; class Dehalococcoidia; order UBA2979; family UBA2979; genus CBDDEC01. Next base: position 937,146 of record CBDDEC010000002.1, on the reverse strand, counting down.
GCTCTGCGCCGCGACGCCCTGCACGAACTCCGTCTCGCCGATGCACCGCAGGTGCTCCGCGCCCTCGGCGCGGTACATCGTCGAGCACTCGACGAACACCGTCTGACGCACGTTGTGGCCGGCCGTGTCGTCCAGCAGCTCGTCAAGCAGGTAGCGGCTCGTGGGGCGATCCCAGAGGTGGTGGTGCGGATCGATGATCGGCAGCTCGGGCTCGATCGCCTCCTCCTCCAGCTGGGACAGCCACTCGGTCGCGTTCGTCATCGCTCCGCCTCTCGCATGCCACTGTCGGTGGTCGCGGCGCGCCGCCGCAGGTATCGACGATCGCACTGGGCGTACGCTACTGCATCGCCCCGGGGCGCCGTGCGCGTACCACGCTCGCAGACGCCCTGAGCGGGCCGTACGCGCTCGCGAAATCGCGCCGTGCGCCAGAGGCGGTCGCTACGTGCGAGGGCGGAGGGGGAGAGACGACCTGGTTCGGGGTCCGGCCGCCTGACCCTCGCGGGGGACGGAAACCGCGGACCAGCTGGCTAGTCGCGAGACATCAGCGTCGAGGTGCCGCCAAACGGCACCGTCGTCGCGCGTGCATGCTCCTCGACGTGGACGTTCACGCACGCTGGTTTACCGCTCGCGAACGCACGTTCGATCGCCGGTCGAATGTCCTCGGGACGTGTCACCAGCTCGCCATGGCCGCCCAGCGCCTCCACCAGGTCGTGGTAGCGCTGGTCGAAGCCCAGGCGGCGCCCCGGCGTTTCGTTGGAGCCGCCGGTCCAGCCGCCGTTGTTGCTGATCACCGCGACGATCGGCAGATCGTGGCGCACCATCGTGTCGAATTCCTGCGCGTTCATCAGGAACGAGCCATCGCCGACGAACGCGACTACCTGGCGCGCCGGTGCCGCGGCCTTCGCGCCCATCGCAAACGGGATGCCGACCCCCATGCAACCGTTGGGCCCGGAGTTGAGGCGGGCGCCCTCCACGAACGAGGGAATCCACTGCCGCCCGAAGTTGAGCGTGTCCATGCCGTCGACACAGAAAATCGCGTCGCGATCAACGTAGTTGACCAGCTCGTTCGCTACGCGCAGCGGGTGGATCGGCGTCGCGTCGGACTCGGCCAGCTCCAGCGACTGCTGCCGGCGCGACGAGTCGGCCTCGCCCAGGCGCCCGATCCAGTCCTCGGAACCCCACACGCCGGCCTCGCGTGCGGCGGTGGTCAGTGCCGCCAGCGTGGTCTTCGCGTCGGCGGAGATGCCGAGGTCAATGGGGCGGTTGTGCCCCAGCTCGGAGCCATCGATGTCGACCTGGATCACCTTCAGGTCAGCGGCGAACCGTGGGGGCGCGCCAAACGAGATGATGAAGTTGAAGCGTGTGCCGACCACCAGCGCGACGTCGGCCTCGCGGAAGGCCTGGCCCCTCGCGGCGATGAACGAGAGTTCGTGGTCCTCCGGGATCACGCCGCGGCCCTGGGGCGTCGTGAAGAACGGGATACGAGTGGCGTCGACGAACTGCTGTAACTCCTGCGCCGCGTCCGACCAGAGGACGCCACTGCCGGTGATCAGGATGGGGCGCTCCGCGTGCTGGAGCAGCTCGATCGCCTGGGTGACCGCGCCCGGATCGGGCAGCGGCCGGCTGGGCAGCCGTCCTCCGGGCGGGTGCCAGGCCTCGTCCTCCTCGACGGAGTCGTAGAGCGCGTCCCCCGGGAGGTCGAGGTAAGTCGGTCCTGGCTTCGGCGACAGGGACTTGCGGTACGCCATGTTGAAGTACTCGGCCATGCGGTCGGCATGATGGACGCGCGCAGACCAGCGCGTCACCGGTGCGGCCATCGAGAGCTGGTCGTACTCCTGGAATGCGTCGGTGTCGAAGGCGCGGACCGGAGCCGCACCGCCGAGCGCGATCATCGGCACGCCGTCGAGGTAGGCGTTCGCGATGCCGGTCAGCAGGTTGGTGGTTGCGGGACCGGAGGCGGCGAGGCATACCCCGGGGGTACGCTTCACGCGTGCATAGCCGTGCGCTGCCATCGCCGCGGCCTGCTCGTGGCGACAGTCAATGGTGCGGATGCCGAGGTCGGAGGCCGCGCCAGCGACGCCGACGATCGGTCCGCCCATGATGTAGAAGAGATCCTCGACGCCCTCCTCGCGCATCTGCTTGGCAAGAAGATCCGACCCTCTGATCTGCGACATCTTCAGCTCCTTCAAGTGTTGGGCGCGCGGATACTAGAGCGCGGCGGAGGACGCGTCAAAGTGCGCGTGCGCTGGACCCGGCTTCGCAACCCCCGCGGTGGAAGGCGAGCGGTGGGACGAGGTGGTCGGCGACCCAGGCGCTGTGCCCATCGTCCATGGCCCACACGGTGTCCGCGATGCGATCCCAGTGGTGGCGTTGGCGTGGAGCTGGGAGCCGATGAACATGGTGGGTTCTGTCAGATCTCAGACCACCAACTCTCCTGCTAGCGTCGCGCTCACGAGCGATGCAGGGGAGGAGCGATGGTGAGCTGTCCACGCTGTGGCTCGAATCAGACCAATCGGCGCACTCGGCGGACGTCGCTTGGCTACCGCACGTTCTCGTGCCCAGCCTGTCGGAGTGTCTTCAACGAGCGGACCGGCACCCCATTCAACGACCTCCAATACCCAACGGACGTGGTGCTACTCGCCGTGTTGTGGCGCCTCCGCTACAAACTGAGTTTCCGCGATGTCGCCGAGATGCTGCTCGAACGTGGTCTCGAAGTGACGCACGAGACCGTCCGCGAATGGGAGTTCCGGTTCGCTCCGCTGCTCGCTGAGCAGCTGCGCGCCAAGCGGCGCGGCCGGGCCGGAGTCTCCTGGTACCTCGATGAGACGTATGTGAAGGTCGGCGGACGCTGGTGCTATCTCTACCGTGCGGTCGACCATCGTGGAGATCTCATCGACTCGATGCTGAGCGAGCGCCGCGACAAACATGCCGCGCGTCGGTTCCTCCGGCGACTACTCGACGTCACAGAGGGCCGGCCTCGACGGATCACGACAGACCAGCATCCCGCCTACCGGCGGGCGATCCGCTGGATCATCGGCCGTAAGGCGTGGCACCGGACGACGCAGTACCTCAACAACTACACCGAACAGAGCCATCGCGGCGTGAAGCAGCGCTACTACCCGATGCTCGGGTTCGGGAGCTTCGAGTCAGCCTCGCGCTTCTGTTCGGCGTTCGATGAGCTCCGACAGTACTTCCGAGTTCGGCGACGCGGTGAGGCTCACGTCTCGCTCGCCGAGCAGCGACGGCTCTTCCTCACGCGCTGGCGCTCGCTGATTGGCGAGTTCGCGGCGGCGTAGTCACCGCGCCGACCAGAGCGCTCCCCGGCCAGCGCTGACGTGGTCTGAGATCTGACAGGGATGATCGGTACGACGCCCAGCCACCACTAGGCGGCGAGCGTTTACGGTGCCGGGTGGGCTCCCGGGCTCGGTCTGACCCCAGATTCTGACTGGCGCTTCGGCTGCTCTCGCTCTGATCTGTCGGCCGCGCCTCCGAGTCCATCTGGCACGCACCGGTCGGGCGAACGTGACCTCATAGGAGCTTGCCTTGGCGGCTCGTCCCTGTCCTGTCCGCCGTCCCGGCACGTGCGGCCACCCTGCACAGATTGTTCGATGAAGGGATGACGATGACCACCATGACAGATGCGACCACGCGCGTCACCGCCGGGGTCGACACGCACCGCGACCAGCACGTGGTCGCCGCGCTCGATGAGCGGGGCGGCGAGCTCGGGGTGCGGTCGTTCGCGACGACCACGGCCGGCTACCGACAGGCGCTCGCCTGGCTCCGCAGCCTTGGTCCGGTCGAGCGCATCGGCGTCGAAGGGACGGGCACCTACGGCGCTGGCCTGACCCGCTACCTGCTCGCCGAGGCGGTGGCGGTGGTGGAGGTGAATCGCCCCAACCGCCAGCTGCGACGCCGCCACGGTAAGTCCGACCCCGTCGACGCCATCGCCGCCGCTCGCGCTGCGCAGTCAGGGGAGGCCTCGGGTGAGGCGAAGACCCGCAGCGGTGCCGTGGAGGCGATCCGCGCGCTGCGCACGGCTCGCCGCTCGGCCGGGCATGCACGCACGACGGCCCTCAACCAGATGCGCGCCCTGCTCGTGAGTGGACCGGACGACCTCCGGGCCGCACTGCGGGGCAGCACTGTGTTCGAGCTGGTGACGACCGCGGCGCGGCTGCGCCCCGCCGACCCCACGACCGCCGTCGGCGCCACCAAGCTGGCCCTGCGTGAGCTGGCTCGACGGGTGCAGCGCCTCGAGGCAGAGCGCCGCCGCCTCGACACCGTGCTCGAGCAGCTGGTCGCCACCACCGCACCCGCCCTGGTGGCCTGCTTCGGCGTGGGCACCGACACGGCCGGCGCTCTGCTCGTCTCCGCCGGCGACAACCCGCAACGCCTCCGCAGCGAGGCGGCGTTCGCCCATCACTGCGGCGTCGCTCCGATCGACGCCTCGTCGGGGCTGACCATCCGCAAACGACTCAACCGCGGTGGCGACCGCACCGCGAATCAAGCGCTCTGGCGAATCGTCATGGTCCGCATGGTCCACGACCCCCGCACCCGCCGCTACGTCGAGCGGCGCACGCGCGAGGGCCGCTCCAAGCGCGAGATCATCCGCTCGCTCAAGCGCTACGTCGCACGGCAGCTCTATCGCCACCTCCCGCGCCCCGAATCGCTCGCTTGACAGGCGATAGGAGCATCAGAGCCGCCCGGCGATGATCTGCGTGAACTCGAGGATGCGGATGCCGTCGAGGGGTCCTGAGGCCATGGTTGTTCCTCCACTCGCTGCGCGCGTACCCAGGGCCGGGACGGCTGACCGGAGCGCGCCACGGCGCAGCGTAGCGAGGCGCGCTCCGCGCGGCCAGTGCGCGGCGGTTGTTTGCCCTCGTGTGGCTGCCTACGCTGGCTAACGATGAAGAACGACGGGGCTCCCCACCCGCCGCAGGCCGCGCACCCCGCCGGACCCTTCGAGGACCCGGCGGTCGAGGCACTGGTTTCGCCGCTCCTCGGCGGGCTCCGCCCGAACACGTCGCTCTCGCCGCTGCCCTTCGACCTCAACGCCGGCGTGCCCGACCGCGAGAGCTTGCCGGCGCGCGAACTGGCGGAGGCAGCCACCGCCGCTCTTGCCGAAGCGCCCGCCGAGGCCCTGACGTACGGCGGGCAGCCGGGCTTCGAACCGCTCCGCGAGTGGATCGCCATACGCGAGGCGGCCCACAGCGACCTCGGCGTCGCGCCGGAGCACGTCACACTGACGTCGGGCAGCGCGCACGGCATCGACAACGTCGCCGCCGCCTTCCTCGCGCCCGGCGACGTCGTCGCCATCGGCGCGCCCTCCTACCCCGGCGCGATCCGCGCCTTGCGCGCCCGCGGCGCTGAGCTTGTCGAGGTGCCGCAGGACCTCGATGGGCTCGACCTGGAGGCCGCTGGCCGGGTCTTCGAGGCGCAGCGAGCCGTGGGGCGACCGGTCAAGCTCCTCTACTTGATCCCGACCTACGACAACCCGACCGGCGCAACGATTCCCCTCGAACGCCGCCGGTCGCTCGTCGCTCTGGCCGCCGCACACGGAGCACTGATCGTCGAGGACGAGGCCTATGCCGGGCTCGACTTCGAGGGCCCGCCGCCACCGTCGCTCTTCGCGCTGGCCGAGGGCCGCCGCGTGATCCAGCTCGGCACCTTCTCGAAGACGATCGCGACGGGGCTCCGCGTCGGCTGGACGCTGGCCGAGCCTGCCATCACACGCGCTCTGCTCTTCGCCCGCTTCGACAACGGCGCGTCGCCCTTCCTCCACCGCCTCGTCCTGCACTACATCGAGCGCGGTCACTACCAGCCGCATGTCGAGACACTGCAGGCGATCTACCGCGAGCGCCGCGACGCCAGCGCGGAGGCACTCCGAGAGCACCTCGAGGGCAACGCAGACTTCCGCCCACCCTCGGGCGGCTTCTTCCACTGGCTGCGGCTGCGCCACGGCCTCGACGCGGGGCAGGTCACCGCGGCCGCCGCCGAACGCGGCGTCGCCGTCACACCCGGCCCTACCTACTACGCCACCAGCGGCGGCGACCACGAGATCCGCCTCGCCTTTCCCGCGCTCCCGCCCGCCGACCTCCGCGAAGCGATCGCCCGCCTCGGCGCCGCGATCGCGGTGTTGCGATAGGGCTGATAGCCGGCGCTAACAGCGCACAACCGTCTTGCTGGCAGGATCGGGCCGCCATAGCATGGACCGATTATCGAGCGACCTGTCTGCAACTGGCAGAAGGCGCTCAGGTCGAAGCGACAAGGGACACTCCCCGTGACCGTCGACATCACCGGCACAGTCATCGACGAGGTCAATCGCAACTGGGCTGAGCGCGACCTGGACGCGCTGACCAGCGAGGCAGTCAAGCACTTGACCGCGGGCTCGGCGACGGACTGGGGGATGGCGCCGCGCGTCGAGTCCCCTGTCGACCCGATCACCCTCGGCGGCGGCATCCCCGACCCGCTGACGCTTCCCCGGCAAGAGCTGCTCGAGGCCATGGGCCGCGCACTCGATACTGGCGACGACGCGCCGCTGCGCTATGGCGGCAGCCCCGGGTACGAGGGCTTGCGCGCCCTCCTGGCGGAGCGCTACTCGCGCGACCGTGGCCTGCCGGTGACCGCCGACCACTTCCTGATGACGAACGGCGGCGCAGGCGCGATCGACCACGTCGCAGCGACCTTCCTCTCGCCCGGCGACATCGTGATCTCCGAGGCGCCGACCTTCTCGGGCACGCTCCGCACATTCCGCGGCTACCAGGCCGAGATCCTCTCGGTCGACATGGACGAGCAGGGCATCAACACCGACCACCTCCAGGAGCTGCTCGACGAGGTCGAAGGCCGCGGTCAGCGCGTCAAGATGATCTACACGATCGCCAATTTCCATAACCCGACCGGCATCTCCATGTCCCTCCCCCGGCGCGAGGAACTCGTCCGCATCGCATCGAGGCACGGCGCGCTGATCCTCGATGACGACGCCTACGGCGAGTTCTTCTACGGCGAGGAGCGGCCAGCGCCGCTCTCGGCGCTCAGTGGCGGCCAGGGCGTCATCACGATCGGCACCTTCTCGAAGATCATCGCCACCGGACTGCGCGTTGGCTGGGTCCACGCCGAGCCGGAGATCCTCGACCGCGTGACCCGCATGCGCTTCGAGATGGGGAACTCGCCGCTCCTGCACCGCATGCTGCTCGAATACAGCCAGGGCGATCGCCTCGACCAACACATCAAGGAGATGCGCGCGCTCTACTCCCGCAAGCTGGACACGCTCTGCGACGCCCTGGTCGAGCACTCCGAGCCCTACCTCACCTTCAAGCGCCCAGACGGCGGCTACTTCCTCTGGATCGAGCTCGCTGAGGGCCTCGACCCGGTCGAGGTGCAGGCGACGGCCATCGAGGAGGGCGTCGTCTTCCCGGCCGGTTACGCCTTCTTCCCCGACCGCGTCGACACCGGCCGCCACCTGCGGCTCGCGTTCACCTGGGCCCAGGAGGAAGACCTGCGCGAAGGCGCCGTGCGCCTCGCACGCGCCTGCGAGCGTGTCGCCAACGGCGAGGGCGTCCAACTCCACGGCTAGCCCGTCCACCCCGGCACCGATCGCCGTCCCGTACGCTCCTGCCCGGAGCGAGCCATGAGCGACGTTGAGGATCTGCACGACCGCCTCGATACGGCACGCGAGGAGCTGCTCGCTGCCCTCGAGGGTGTGACGCAGGACCAGCTCGCGCGCCGGCCACCCGGCCCGGTCACAGGCGACGAGGAACGCTGGCCGATCCGTGACGTGCTCTGGCATGTCGGCGCCGTCGAGGAGTGGATTCACCGCATGGCGTCGCAGGCCCACGGCGCCAGGCCGATCGACGCCTATGCGCCGCCTCGACGCCCCGCGATGACCAACACCCTGCCGCTGCTGCTGGAAGCGCTCGACCAGACGCGCCGGCCCACGCTGACGTTCCTGCGCAGCCTCGAGGACGCCGACCTCGCCACCGAGTTCACGACGCCCGCGGACGAGCACCGCACGATCGGCCGCGGGCTTAACCACCTCGCCGTGCACGACGGGCAGCACCGCGACCAGATCCTCGCGCTCCGCGAGCTACCCGAGGTGGAGCGCTGATGCCGTATGCGCGCAACCCGCAGGACGGTACGCGCGTCTGGTTCACGGACACCGAGCGCGACGCCCCCGTCGTCGTGTGCTGCGGTGGGTTCGCGGTGCCGATTGTCGCCGCGTCCGGTTGGCCCCTCGCGACGATGCTCAGCGAGGAGTGTCGGGTCGTCTGGGTCGACCATCGGGGGATGGGCCAGAGCGACAAGCCGACCGCCGTGGACGCCTACGCGATGCCACGCCTCGTCGCCGACGTGGTCGCCGTGCTCGACGAGATCGAGGTGGAGCGTGCCCATTTCGCCGCATACTCGTGGGGCGCATGTCTCGGCTTCGCAGTGATGGAGCATGCGCCGGAGCGTCTGCGGTCGGCGATCCTCGGCGGAGAGCATCCGTACGCCTTGAGCCGCGAGGATCCTGCGGTCGCCGCGACGGCGGAGGGACTGGCGGCGGCGCGCACACAGGGAATCGACGTCTACCTGGCGACGATGGAGGCGACTATGGGTCACGAACTCCCCGAGGCTGCCCGCGCCCTGCTGCGGGAGAACGACCCACAGGCGCTCGATGCCGCCTATCGCGCCGCGCTGAGTGCGGGAGAGATCGTCACCGACCTCGCCCGCGTGACCGTGCCAGCGGTCCTGTATGCCGGCGACAAGGACCGGTTCGTGCACGATCGCCAGAGGGCTGCCGCGGACGCGCTGCCAAACGCCTCGTTCGTCTCGCTGCCGGGCCTGGGCCACGCCGAGGCGATGGGCGAAGTCGCTACGCTGCGTCCCGCCATTCTCGATCTGATGCGAGACGCGGCATGACGCTCGCTCTGCTGGTCCGGGGCGAAGCCTCGAGGCCAAGCGATGGCTGACCTCGACCGGCTGCGCAGAGACATCGCGTTCTCGACCGAGCTGGGCGGCCGCAGCTTCAAGCTGCGCTCAACGTGGGGGCTGTTCTCACCGCGCGAGGTGGACCTGGGCACGCGCATGTTGATCGACCGCCTCGAGGTGCGCGAGGAGGACGACTGTCTCGACCTCGGATGCGGGTACGGGCCGATTGGTCTCGCGCTCGCCGCGCTCGCTCCGCGTGGTCGGACGCTGCTCGTCGACACCGACTTCGTCGCCGTCGACTACGCCCAGCGCAACGCGGAGGCGAACCGGCTGACAAACGTGGAGGCGCGGCTGTCCAATGGCTTCGACGCCATCCAGGCGGACCGCACGTTCGACGTGATCGCCTGCAACGTCCCCGCCAAGGTCGGCAACGAGCTGACCACGATCCTCGTCGCCGACGCCCACGCACACCTGAAGCCAGGCGGGGCGCTCTACCTCGTCACCCTCTCCGGCATGCGGCGCTACGTGCGGCGCATCGTCGAGGAGCACTTCGGCAACTACAAGAAGCTCAAGCAGGGCGCGCAGCACACCGTCTGCCGCGCCGTGCGCGAGCCCGACGCGTAGCCCATACTCGCCCTATGACGCCCGTGTACGAATCGCTGGCCGGCCGCCGCGCCGTCGTTCTCGGCGGGTCGCGCGGCATCGGCCGCGCCATCGCGCTGCGTCTCGCCTCGGAAGGCGCGCACGTCCTCGTCAACTACGCCCGCTCCGCCGAGGCCGCGGAGGCCACCGCCGAGGAGTGTCGAGCGGCTGGCGTCGAGTCGGAGGCGTACCAGGCCGACATCGGTCACGCTGACGCCCTCAAGGAGCTGTTCGCGCGAGTGCGCGAGTGGGGCGGCGTGGATGTGCTGGTCAACAACGCCGCGCGCGGCCTCGAACGCCCGCGCCCGGCGATCGAACAGCGTCCGAAGCACCTCCGCCGCACGATGGACGTCAACGTCTGGGGCCCATGGACCGCATCGCAGCTCGCGGTGCCGCTGCTCGAGGAGCACGGCGGCTCCATCATCAACCTGCTCTCGCCCGGCGCGCACTACTACATGCCCGACTACAGCGCCGTCGCCGTCTCCAAGGCCGCGCTGGAGTCGCTCACGACCTACCTCGCCGTGGAGCTCGCCCCTCGAGGTGTGCGCGTCAACGGCATCTCCGCCGGCTGGGTCGAGGGCTCGGATGGCGAGCACTCCTACCGGAGCGAGGTCTCCGACCGCGTCCGTCCCTGGGTCCCCGCCGGCCGCAACGTCAGCCCGGAGGACGTCGCCGCCACTGTCGCCTGGGTCGCCTCGGACGAAGCGCCGATGCTGATCGGCCACGTCCTCCACCTCGACGGCGGCTTCGGCCACGCCGCCTGGCGCACGGTGCTCGACCCGCCGGAGGAATAGCGATCGGTACCTCGCCAGCGACTGCCGCTCCCGGACGGAGCTAGGAAGCCCCGCGCCTCTTGCCTCTCCGTATCGACACGCTTCTCGCGCGCTGCGCGCTCGGAGCCGCCGCCCTGCTCGTCGCGGCGGCGTGCTCGGGAGACGCAGACCGGGACGCACTCCTCGACCGTGTCGACGACTGGACCACCGAGGAGGACTCCGGCCTCTTCGCCACGCCGGTACAACCGCGCTAGCCCGCCTCCACCACCGCCGCCAGCGCTGCGTTCAGCGGTTGCGGGCGTTGGGGCAGCGGGAAGCGTAGCGAGGGGTCGGTGCAGACCTGCCTCGTGCCGAGCGTTTCGAGGAGCAGGCGCGTCTCGCGGCGGGGGAGGCGGGCCAGCGTCCAGGCGAGCTGTTCCTGCGCGCCCTCGCCCCAGCCGGGCAGCGGAAGCCAGAGGCGGCGGCGGCCGGTCGCGCGCGCCCAGCCGCGGGCGACATCGCCGAACGGCATGCGCTCCGGGCCGCACACCTCGAGCACGCGTTCGCTCAAGGTCGGGTCGTCGAGGGTCATACGTAGCGCCAGCACCACGTCGGCGAGCGCGACCGGCTCCACCTCCGTGCGCCGCCAGCCGAACATCGGCACGACCGGCGAGCGGTTGACGACGCGGCGCATCAGCTCGAAGAGGGTGCTGCCCGCGCCGACGATCAACGGTGCGCGCAGCACCACCCAGTCGAGTTCGGATTGGCGCACCGCCAGCTCGGTTGCCCAGCGGGCCACCAGGTACTGCGATGGCGCGTCCTCCGAGGATCCGACCGCGCCGAGGTAGATCACGCGGCCCACCCCCGCTGCGCGGGCGGCCAGCAGCACGTTCTGCACCGCCGCGAGGTCGTTGGCGACGACGTCGCCTGGCCGGTCGAGCGTGTGGATCAGGTAGACGAGCGTGTCGATGCCGCGCATCGCCTCGTCCAGGCCGCGGCCCTCGGTCACGTCGCCCGTGACCGCCTCCACGCCCTGCTCACGCAGCCGCACGGCGTCGAACTCGCGGCGAGCAAGGGCGCGCACGGGGCGGCCGTCGAGCGCCGGCAGTAAGGCGGTCCCAACGGCGCCGGTAGCGCCGGCGACGAGGATCATCGAGCCCTCCTCGTCCGTGCCCCGGACGGAGCGGTGCTAGCCGGTGACGGCGCCCTGCTCGGCGCCGGAGACCAGCTTGGCGTACTTGGCGAAGACGCCGCGCGTGTAGTTGGGCGGGCGTGGCGTCCGCGCCTCCAAGCGGCGCGCCACCTCATCGGCCGGCACGTCGAGGTCTAGGCGTCGGTTCGGGATGTCGATGCGGATCGTGTCGCCCTCCTCGACCGCGGCGATTGGGCCGCCCGCCGCCGCCTCGGGCGCGACATGGCCCGCCATCAGTCCGCGCGTGGCACCCGAGAAGCGACCGTCGGTCAGGAGCGCGACGGTCTCGCCCTTGCCCGCCCCCACGAGCGCGGCCGTGACGCCCAGCATCTCGCGCATGCCGGGACCGCCCGTGGGGCCCTCGTTGCGGATCACGACGATGTCGCCGTCTTCGATCTCGCCTGCGAGAACCGCGCGCATCGACTCCTCTTCGCTCTCGAACACGCGGGCGGGGCCCTCGTGCTCCATCCGCTCGTGGCCCGTCACCTTGATCACGGAGCCCTCTGGCGCCAGCGACCCGCGCAGGATCACCAGACCGCCGGTCTCCTTGATCGGATCGTCCAGGGGCCGAATCACATCCTGCCCCGCCGTCTCCTCCGCCCCGGCCGCCTCCTCGGCGATGGTGCGTCCGGTGCAGGTCATCACGTCGCCGTGGAGGACACCGGCCTCGAGCAGCCGCTCAGCGAGGAGCGGCGTCCCGCCCGCGGCGTCCCAGTCGAGCGCGGCGTACTGGCCACCCGGCCGCAGGTCGCCGAGCAGCGGCGTGCGCTCGCTGATGGCGTCGAAGTCGTCGATGTTGAGCGCGATGCCGGCCTCGTTCGCTAGCGCCATCAGGTGCAGCACGACGTTCGTCGATCCGCCCGTCGAGGCAGCGCACATGATGCCGTTCTCCAGCGACTCGCGTGTGATCAGGTCGGCGCCGATCTGGCCGCGGTGGAGCATGTCCATGATCAGCCCGCCGACCTGCTCCGCGATCGAGCCTTTTTTCGGATCCGTCGCGCCGGGTGTGGCCGTGCCCATCGGCGAGAGGCCGATGAACTCGAGGACGGTCGCCATCGTGTTCGCCGTGTACTGGGCGCCGCAGGCGCCCGCGCCCGGGCACGCTACGGCCTCCAGGGCCGCGAGGCGCTCGTCGCTCATCTTGCCAGCGGCGTGTTCGCCCACACCCTCGAACACGTCCTGGATCGTGACATCGCGGCCCTCGAAGCGGCCGGGGGCGATCGAGCCGCTGTAGAGCACGAGTGCCGGGATGCCGAGGCGGGCCACCGCCATCGCGCCCGCCGGGATCGTCTTGTCACAGCCGACGAGGATCACCGCTGCGTCGAAGGCATAGGCGCGGCCGGCCAGCTCGATCGAGTCCGCGATCAGCTCGCGGCTGACCAGCGAGCCCTTCATCCCCTCCGTACCCATCGTGATGCCGTCCGAGATCGAGATCGTGTTGACCTCCATCGGCGTCCCACCGGCGGCGCGCACGCCGGCCATGACCTGCTGCGCCAGCTCACGCTGGTTGAAGTTGCAGGGCATCGTGCCGATCCACTCATGGGCGACCATCACCAGGGGCTGCTGCAGGTCTTCCGGCGTGAAGCCGACCGAGTAGAAGTAGGAGCGCGCGGCCGCACGATCGGGGCCGTCCACCAGCGTTCTGCTGTGCTGCCGCGGATCGTTGGTCATGCGTCGCTCCCAGCATCCCTACGAGGCTCTCCTCGGGGGTTGGCGATCGTATCAGCGGGCGAGAGAGCAGGCGATCGTCGGAGCCTCGCCGAGGTCCATGACCAACGTCCTGCGCAGCCTCGGACGCTGTCGACGTGTGCGCTGCGGGCGCAAGGCGCAATATCATGCGCGATGCGAGACACCGCGGCGTCGAGCCTCGAACGAGACCAGCCGCGACGGAAGGAGCAAGCATGTTCGACAGGATTCTGCTGCCGACGGACGGCTCCGAGCTCGCGAAGTCCGCGGCCGAGCATGCGGCAGCGCTGGCCGAGAAGTTCGGCGCGACCATCATTGTCCTGCAGGTAATCGACTCCGAGGCGCAGATCATCGCGCACACCGCGCCCGCCACCATCGAGCCGCTGCCGTCTGGACAGGTCACGGCGCAGATCGCGCATGAGGCTGTCGAGGGTCAGCGCGAGACGGCGCGCGAGAACCTCGATCGCGTCGCGGCCGAGCTCCGCGAGCGTGGCATCACCACCGAAACGAGCATCGTCGAGGGCGGCCCCGGCGACGCGATCTGCGCCGCCGTGGAAGCGCTCGATTGCGACACCGTCGTGATGGCGACGCACGGCCGGTCCGGCTTCCGGCGCGCGGTCCTCGGCTCAGTGGCCGACCACGTCGCCCGCAACACCCCGACCGCCGCCGTGCTCCTGATCCGACCGATCGAAGACGAGGACTAACGCTCGGCGGAACCTCCGACGGCTAGCGCTGGTCTTCCTGCTCCGCCTCCGGAATCTCGAGGTCGTGGCTATGACCGTTCGTGCGCGGGCAGAAGTGCTCCTGCCCTTCGTGTTCGAGCGCCTGCTGGCAGAGCGGGCAGAGCGGCCGCCCGGCCGCCACTGAATCCTCGATGATCTGCATCACGTTCAGGGCCTGGTTGCGGTCAAGGGCCATGCGGAACGCCGGTGAGTCACCGCGCTCTGCCGCGCCTTCGTCGTCCACGAGCAGCACGATCAGCTGATCGTCGTCGTCGAAATCGAGGCCCATGCGCGAGATGCGGAAGTCAACCTGCCCGCCCTGCTGCGGGAACGCGCCGAAGTCCTGGACGGGCTTCGAGGGCTCGCCGCGCTCGCTCGAACGCTCGGCGAGGATCTGTGAGAACGAGCGACCGATCGCGGCGAGCTGCTCCTTCTCCATCCACAGCGCGGCATAGGAGTCGCCCACGCGCGCCCGCAGGCGGAACGTGCGCTCCCCGGGCGAGCCGATCGCCTCGGCGTCCACGGCATCAACGTGCCCGAAGTCGATCATCGGTGAGGTCCCCGCGGTCCGCCGAGAGTGCCGGGCGGTGGTCGGTGCGCGCGAGCGTATGGAGGCGTCGCGGCGCGGTCAACAGCCCGTCATCACGAGCGCGCTGCGACGCAAGCGATTCGCCGCGCCGCTGCTACGATGCTGCATCGGAACGGCGGGGAGCAGGCCATGGCGAGCGCAGAACTCACGCAGCTATCCATCGCGGAGGCGAGCCGGCAGATCGAGGCCGGCGAGCTGTCGCCGTTGGAGCTGACGGACGCCGCTTACGACCGCATCGAGGCCACCGATGAACGCGTCAACGCCTTCGTCCGCCTGATGCGCGAGAGCGCCACCACCGAGGCGATGGCGGCCACGGAGCGCGCCTCGAACGGCTCGCGCCTGGGCCCGCTCGATGGCATCCCGATCGCGGTGAAAGACCTCTACGACACGGCCAATGTCGTCACCAACGCCGGTACCAACGCCTTCATCGACCGCGTGCCTGCCGATGATTCGACGACCGTCGCGAAGCTGCGCGCGGCTGGTGCTGTGATCCTCGGCAAGACCAACACGCACGAGCTGGCATTGGGCGGGACGACGAACAACTTCTGGCACGGCGCGACCCACAACCCGTGGAGCCTCGATCGCGTGCCCGGCGGCTCCTCGGGTGGCTCGGGCGCAGCGCTCGCCGCCGGACAGGCGCTGGGCGCACTCGGCTCCGATACCGGCGGCTCGATCCGCATCCCCGCCGCCTTCTGCGGCATCACCGGCCACAAGCCCACCTTCGGCCTCGTCGGTCGCGGTGGCATCGTCCCGGTCTCGCTCACGCTCGACCACGCCGGGCCGATGGCGCGCAGCGCCGAGGACTGCGCGCTGTTGCTCAACGCACTCCAGGGCTACGACCCGCGTGACCTCGACTCGGTGGACCGCCCGAGCGAAGACTTTGCGGCCGGCCTGGCGACCTCGGTGGACGGCAGCCTCGAGGGTCTGACGCTCGCCGTCATCCCCTCGCTCACGGATCGCGCGGATCCCTCCGTGCGTGCCAACTTCGACGCGTCGCTCGCAGTACTGCGCGAGCTCGGCGCCGAAGTCACCTCGGTCGAGCCGATGGCGGGCCAGGATGACTGGCGCGGACCGCTGGGCGCGCTGCTGATGGCCGAGGGCGCCAGCTACGTCGAAGACATCCTTCGGCAACGTCCGGGCGGCATCGCCGAGCCGGTGCGCTCCAGGCTGCTCGCCGCGCTCGACATCCCCGGCCTCGCCGTCGTGCGCGCCCACGAGCAACGCAAGCTCGTCGAGCAACGTTTCGAAGCTGCCCTCGACGGCATTGACGGCTACCTCTGTCCCACTTCGCCACAGGTCGCCGAGCCGATCGCCGAGGACCCGAAGCAGCGCGAGTCGCCCACGACCTTCTCGAAGTTCACCAGCACGTCGGTCTTCAACAACACCCGCCAGCCTTCGATCAGCGTCCCGAACGGCCTCGACGCTGACGGGTTGCCGACCGGGCTCATGGTCAGCACCGCGCTCTGGAACGACGCGCTGGCGCTCCGCGTCGGCCACGCCTACCAGCTCGCCAGCGCGTTCCACGAAGCGATGCCGTCGCTCTAAGGCCCAACGCTGCCCGCCCGGCTAACATCGAGGCGATGGCTACCGCCCGTGCCGATCTACCGCATCCGCCGCCCGCGCTCGGCCTGGCGCGTGATGAACCGCTCTTGCGGCACACCTACATGCGTATCGGCGGACCGGCTGCGTTCTACGGCTCTCCACTGGACCTCGACGCCCTCGAGCGCATCGCCGTCTGGGCGGACCAGGGGGGCCTGCCGTTGCTCGCGATCGGCGGCGGCTCGAACGTGCTCGTCTCCGACGAGGGCGTGACCGCCGTCGTCGTCTCGCTGCGTGCCGCCGCCGGGCACATCGAATTCTCCGACGCGGGCGTCGACGTCGGGGCGGCGGTGATGTTGCCCGGTCTCGCCCGCGAGGCGGCGACGCGGGGACTGAGCGGCCTCGAGTTCGCCGTCGGCATCCCCGGCACCGTCGGCGGCGCGCTCCAGAGCAACGCCGGTATCGGCGACGGGCGCGACATTGGCGCCCTGGTGCGCTGGGTCGAGGTCTGGCGCGACGGCGCTCGCGTCCGCCTCGGGCGCGACCAGCTCCAGTTCACCTACCGCAGCTCGAGCCTCCGCGGCTCGGGCGACATCGTCCTCGCCGCCGGGCTCGACCTCGAGCCAGCGGAGCCTGGAGCGATCGAGACGGAGATGGGGCGGCTGCTGATGGCCCGCCAGGCCTCGCAGCCCACTGCGTCGCCGAACGCGGGCTCGATCTTCCGCAACCCGGAGGGCGACTTCGCCGGGCGGCTCGTCGATGCGGCCGGGTGCAAAGGGCTGCGCTCCGGGCACGCCGAAGTCAGTGCCCTGCACGCCAACTTCATCGTCCACGACGGGCAGGGCACCGCCTCGGACATCGCCTCGCTGATGGCGACTGTGCAGGCGCGCGTGTCCGAGGATTCAGGCGTCGACCTGCGGCCGGAGATCGTGTGGTGGGGTGACAGCGACCCGCCGCCGGCGTTCGCTGACCCGAAGCCCTGAGCCAGCGACTAGCGTCGCGAGGCCGTCCGGCGTCCGTTCGACACCTCGTGCACCGTCTCCAGGAAGGCCTCGCGAGCGGCTGCCCGCGCCTCGGGCGTCGGGCTCAAGGCAATGCCCGCATCGCGCAGGCGGCGCACCCACTCGAAGTCGAGGTCAGCCGCAGCGTCGAGCGAGGCGTACGGCGACTCGGAGATCGGTGTCGGCTCCTCGGCGGAGCGGTCGTCAGTTCGAGGTTCGCCCATAGTCGATCGTCGGCGCTTGCGCGCCTCCTCCACAGCGATCCCCGCCCGAGAATCGTGCACGCGTGGTGACGACCGGGGCCGCCTCGTGCAGCTTCATCCTCCCAGACGCGTCAACCCACGTCGATCAGGGAACACCATGAGCCCTGTATCGCCCGCCAATCGACCGGGAATCGTCACGCCGGCGATGTTATCGTCCCCGTGACCGGATGACACCAAGGCTGAGCAGCAGACTCACCACCGCGAAGACCGTGTCACAGATAACTAGAACTCATCATGCTTCCCGCGGAAAACTCACCAAATTCGCTACATGCACCAGATCTCTGGAATGGCTGGCTGTGGCAACCTCAGACGACGGAGCTGCCGCTGTCTTCGTTGGCAGCTCGACGAGCTATGGAGGCGCGGACAGGACCGCATTCGGGTGCGGGATACTGCGAAGAGCCATTTGCGGTCGAACCAGTTCCAATCGGGAGTCTCGTACGCAGCCGGCGCTAACGGCGCCAGTATCGCTTATGCGCTGCTCGGGCCGACGACGAGTCGAGTTCCGCGAATCGTCGTCAGTTCAGGACTGATGTTGGGCTGCCTGCAGCTACAGGAGCCTCACGACGCACCCACCGACTTCCTGCGCACCCTGAGCGAGCGGGCACAGGTGTTGATTTTCGATCCGGCCGGGAAGGGGCTCTCAAGCGGGGCTCCCAGGGCGTGGAATCCCGCCGAGCCGAACGAAATCGACGCGGTCACCGACGCTGCTGGCTGGGAACACTACGGCGTCTTCGCAGTGTTCACCGACGGTCCCGCCGCCATTGCGCATGCAGCACGCCGGCAGGAACGAGTGACCGATCTGGTGCTGTGGTGCGCGCTGAGTTCGATGCAGGCGTTTCGCGCCTCGAAGCAGGGGGCGATTCTTGCAGACATCGCGTCGCGCGACACGTCGCTGTTCCTCCGTACCTTCGCCCACGTCTCCCTCGGGTGGTCCGACGGGAGCACAGCTCGCTGGATGGCCGAGCTCCTGGAGGCTGACGGATTCGACGTAGTTCAGTTCGAGTCGGATCTCCAGACCGTCAACGCCGAAGCAGCGATGGGCGACGTACTGGCGCGAACGCTCGTTGTGCACGGGCGAGCCGCGCCACTGATTGACCTCGATCAGTCGCGTAGCATCGTCCAGCGATGGGTATTGAAGAGGCGGCTGCGCGCGCGCTGGAGGTGGCGTGGGACGGCGCCGACGCAGTCTGGCTGAGCTTCGATGTCGACTGCCTTGACGCGGCGTTCGTCCCCGGCACCGGCTGGCCGGAGCCCGGTGGGTTTCTGCCCCGTGAGGTGCTGAAGTTCATCCAACTGATCTCGGAGCGGCCGCTCGCGGGTATCGAGATCGTCGAATGCTCGCCGCCCTACGACAACGCTGACATCACCTCGCTGATCGCCACGCGCGTCATCTGCGACACGCTGGGCTGCCAGGTCCGAGCCGGCCACCTACCACGGTAGGCCGCGCAACCTCCGAGTCCAGCTCAACACGTTCCACGTTCTCGCCGAGGGAGGCGTGGGCTTCCTGGCCTTTGCGAAGCACATTGATTACACGACCCCTGCCGGCCGCATGACGATGGCGAACCTGGGAGCCGCCAACCAGTTCATCTCAGAGCAGACCGGGCTGCACACGGTAGGTGAGACGTGAACTTGCCGAACGGGGCTTCAAGGGCGGTCCCGTCCCGTTTGGATACCGCGGGCACGACGATCGTCGAGGAGGAGGCTGAGGCGGTGCGAGCCGCTGGCGAGCCGAATGAGTCGCCGCAGAAGGACACGAACGAACGTGAAGAACGGTCCTCAACGGCCGTATCTGGTCTCAGGAACGGGCGTGCACCGACTGCGGAGTGTCGCTGAACTCGAATACCTTGCACGGTTACCGCTACTACCGCTGCACCCAGACGAGATCGAGGTGACCTGAGCGCGGGTCGCGTAGTTCAGTTCAAGGTCCACCCAGAGGTGGCCCCACACTTTGTCGCGGTCGCGGAGAGCGAGGGTTGCCTAGACTTTTGTGAGTGGTGGGCCGGGTGGGGTTCCGGCACACAGCGACCAAAGTTCGAATTACGGCGCGCAGCCTGATATGGCGGTCTTGTGGGCCCTCGTGGCGGCTGTGGCGACTGCAGCCGCGAATGGAACGCGCCGGGCGAAGCACACTGCCGGTCCTGCCACCTACATTTCTCGTCGGACCTCGCTTTCCCCCGCCATCTGGTCGAGAACTACAGCCGCAAAGGCTGGGTCGAGGGCCGCAGCGTCCCGGCCGTCGAGTGCCTCCCGATCGAGCAGCTCGGCGAGCCGATGGCGAAACGTGGCAAACCGCGTCTCGTTCTCGTCGAGCGCACCTCCGGGCCAACTCCCCGATCCCCAGAGACGTTGGCGGGAGTGCGTGGGAGTCGAACCCACCCAGGACTGCGACGCAGCCCCACAACGGTTTTGAAGTTCGACACTGACCATCTCGTCGGGTGCCCTCCGGTGACGTTCCGTAGTGTTCACAGGTCCGGATGGCCACCTGCACCGCCCGCTGGTGCCACGCGGTTACACGGCGTTGCCAGGAGTTTGACGCCAAATTGCCGCCATCGCGCGGAACTCTGTCTCGTCGGGTGTCTCCCCGTCCCGTTCAGTACTGTTCAGGGACGCGACGAAGCCAGCAAGGACTTGAACAATGACTGAAAAATGGGGCCCGCAAACCTCGAGCGCCAGCCTTGACGGAGTGAGGGCGGCACTACCGAGCCCGCCGGGGAGGTGAGAGGACTTGGATGCATGCGGCACTCGGATAGCGCCTAGCGGGCTGCTAGGGAGGTTGTGATGCCCTGGCACTTGCTTTGGCTGCCAGGCTCGTTCCTCAACGGCGGCGGGCGCCCGCCGGTATGGGCTGCAGTGCTGGGCGGGGCCGGTGTCGGACTGCTCTGGGGGGCCGTCGCCAGACTCGGGATGCGAGCCATCTCCGTCGACCCTGAATTCAGCGTCGAGGGCACTGCTTTCATCCTCGGTGCCTTCACGCTATCCGGCGCGTTCGCCGGGCTGGCCTTTGCGGCACGGCGTCGCGGATGGAGGCAATGGCGCTTGTACGTCCCGCGAACGCTATCGGTGCTCGCCGTCATCCCACTGGGGACCGGCTCCGCCGTAATCGCCGTGTCCTTCCTCGCCGTCCTCGGCGTCGCACGCAAGGATTGGCCGGAGGGTCTCCGCATTGCTTTCGTGGTCCTTGCGCTCCTGGGACTCCTGACGCAAATCCTCCATCGCGTCACTGACCCGGACCGCACGATCCTGCAGGCGGCCCTCGTCCTTCCCTTGATGGTCTGGGTGGTTTGGGGTGAGTTCCTGGCGCTGCGCGTGGGCTTAGAACCAGCATCCTCGGAGTCACTGCGTGGCGAGAGTTCCGAGACGGACTAAGCCGCGAGCCGCTCGTCAGAGTCAGGAACACCGATCTGACTGGAGGGGCGTTGGGTATCTCGGATCCGGGGGAGGATTCTAGGCGCGCCCCCCGATGAGTATGGAGGAATGCTGCGTCACGTAGAGGAACGTCAAGGCGCGCGCGTGCTACAACCCGCGCATGGACTCCGATGCAGCAGCGGTTCGACTCCAGGTGATTCACGACGAGGTGTTCGAGCTGTACCTCGTCGCTGAGCGCGTCCTGCTGATCGCCCCTCACCTCGACGGCGACGTGACTCTGCTGCGGGTGAAACGCGACGAGCTCCGCCACCTCGCTGCCGGGTACGCACAGCTGGCCGAGAATGCCAGGAACGCGACGCGGTAGCTAGTCAGTCAGCCGGATTGTCCAGCCCGTCTGCGATCAGCTTCGTGGCGAGCTCGATGTCAGCCGAGTCTTCGAGGACGAAGAACCCGGGAACTTCAGCCATGAACTCGGTCAGGCCGACATCAAAGTGGTCGAGGAGCGCCAGCAGGTCCACCACCCTGATGTCACGCGCGCCGCGCTCGTACAAAGAGACCGATCCCGGGGACAGGCCCATGGCCTCTGCAGCGGGCTGCTGCGAGACTTTCCGCAGGAGACGAATCTCCCGGAGACGCGCCCCGACCGACTGCGCCAACGCGCTCTTCGGTGGCTTGCTCTTCGGCACTTAGTAGACCCTCCGCCGTCGGAGCCTATGCGGCGGCTGACGCGCTAGTCCGTATGTTATCGCCGACGTGCCCCATCAGCGGACCTCCGCGATTTAAGTTTTGTGCGCGCGCTGTTCGAGTGATCACGCCCGATGAGACGGCGTCGACAAGCGCCATCTCACGGACATAAGAACTCGAAGATATGCTAACTTCGGCGTAGCGGCAGCGGCGTGTCACGGTTTTGCGAGCGCTCAGGTAGCGATCAGCGGAGCCAGCCGAGCAGCGGGTCCGTACCGTACTGACCCGTTCCCGGTCGCAACACGTCGCCGCTGTGGGACGTGCATTCAGCTCTGGTCAGTTGTCCTCTGGTACTTGCCGGAGTCGAGGTGTGCGTATGGCAGCAGGTCGATGGGCCAGTGCGGGCCCGTCGAGTGGGGCCCCGCGTGGACTGCTGCTGCTCCGCCCTGGCGATCAGGGTCCATCTGATCGGATGGGGCGGCCGCGACGCACGTCCAGTTCCCTCTGGGGCGTGGAGGCCGAGTTCACCTCGGCCTTCTCGCTATCTGCGGAGCGTGGGCTGCCCTCGTATAGCAACTACGCAGTACCTGCGCCGACGGATTCACGCGGCGTGCGTCAAGGCTGACGCTCTCGTTGCACGCTGTGGCCCGCAGGCCCTCCGCCTCGCACCACCCAGCCGAGCGAGCCAGATCGTCGAACAAACACCAACCCTCACGCTCGGCAGCCGTGAACCTGTTGAAGTCCGCGCGCCGGCAGAGTTCGCACTGAGCACCGTGAGGGCGCGTGCGCGTTCGCGAAGCGTCGAGGCGACGCGCAGGATACGGATTGCAGCAGGGCACGGCACGGCAGACGGGGCCTGTCGGCAGTCGGTGGAGGTAAGACATTGCTCTGCCCGAAGAGCGTCGTGGTGGTGCCTCAGCCGGCGCGGGCATTCGCGGGCTCGATCATCACCAACAGCTGGGGTCGGCGGCACCCTGGAAGGCCCCCTGCGCTCTAACGGGGAGGTAGGCGAGACGGTGGAGGCGACATGAGCTGGCTAAACAGGGCAGAGCCCGGCACAGAATCGCCGGGCTCTGCTGAGGGTACGGCAGGGACTGATAAACCCGGCCGAAGATGGACCTTAACACGGGCGAGCGGGTGCCAACTCAGGCCGAGATGGCGGGATTCCAGTGTGACAAGAGCGGGGGGGCTCTGATGCTCCTATCGCCTGTCAAGCGAGCGATTCGGGGCGCGGGAGGTGGCGATAGAGCTGCCGTGCGACGTAGCGCTTGAGCGAGCGGATGATCTCGCGCTTGGAGCGGCCCTCGCGCGTGCGCCGCTCGACGTAGCGGCGGGTGCGGGGGTCGTGGACCATGCGGACCATGACGATTCGCCAGAGCGCTTGATTCGCGGTGCGGTCGCCACCGCGGTTGAGTCGTTTGCGGATGGTCAGCCCCGACGAGGCGTCGATCGGGGCGACGCCGCAGTGATGGGCGAATGCCGCCTCGCTGCGGAGGCGTTGCGGGTTGTCGCCGGCGGAGACGAGCAGAGCGCCGGCGGTGTCGGTGCCCACGCCGAAGCAGGCCACCAGGGCGGGTGCGGTGGTGGCGACCAGCTGCTCGAGCACGGTGTCGAGGCGGCGGCGCTCTGTCTCGAGGCGCTGCACCCGTCGAGCCAGCTCACGCAGGGCCAGCTTGGTGGCGCCGACGGCGGTCGTGGGGTCGGCGGGGCGCAGCCGCGCCGCGGTCGTCACCAGCTCGAACACAGTGCTGCCCCGCAGTGCGGCCCGGAGGTCGTCCGGTCCACTCACGAGCAGGGCGCGCATCTGGTTGAGGGCCGTCGTGCGTGCATGCCCGGCCGAGCGGCGAGCCGTGCGCAGCGCGCGGATCGCCTCCACGGCACCGCTGCGGGTCTTCGCCTCACCCGAGGCCTCCCCTGACTGCGCAGCGCGAGCGGCGGCGATGGCGTCGACGGGGTCGGACTTACCGTGGCGGCGTCGCAGCTGGCGGTTGGGGCGATTCACCTCCACCACCGCCACCGCTTCGGCGAGCAGATAGCGGGTCAGGCCAGCGCCGTAGGTGCCCGTCCCTTCGACGCCGATGCGCTCGACCGGACCAAGGCTGCGGAGCCAGGCGAGCGCCTGTCGGTAGCCGGCCGTGGTCGTCGCGAACGACCGCACCCCGAGCTCGCCGCCCCGCTCATCGAGCGCGGCGACCACGTGCTGGTCGCGGTGCGTGTCGACCCCGGCGGTGACGCGCGTGGTCGCATCTGTCATGGTGGTCATCGTCATCCCTTCATCGAACAATCTGTGCAGGGTGGCCGCACGTGCCGGGACGGCGGACAGGACAGGGACGAGCCGCCAAGGCAGGCTCCTATGAGGTCACGTTCGCCCGACCGGTGCGTGCCAGATGGACTCGGAGGCGCGGCCGACAGATCAGAGCGAGAGCAGCCGAAGCGCCAGTCAGAATCTGGGGTCAGACCGAGCCCGGGAGCCCACCCGGCACCGTAAACGCTCGCCGCCTAGTGGTGGCTGGGCGTCGTACCGATCATCCCTGTCAGATCTCAGACCACCGATCACTGCGGCGGGCGCGTTTGGTCCGTCTGGGGTGACTAGGCCGCTGCGAGCTCCGCGATCAGCGAACGCCAGCGAACGAGGAACAGCCGTCTCTGCTCCGCGAGCGCGACTTGTTTCTCACCTCGGCGGCGGACACGCAGGTACTGTCGGAGCTCGTCGAACGCAGAACAGAAGCGCGAGGCTGACTCGAAGCTGGCGAAACCCAGCATCGGGTAGTAGCGCTGCTTCAGAGCGCGATGGCTCTGCTCCGTGTAGTTGTTGAGGTACTGCGTCGTGCGGTGCCACGCCTTGCGGCCGATGATCCAGCGGATCGCCCGCCGGTAGGCGGGATGCAGGTCTGTCGTGATCCGTCGAGGCCGGCCTTCAGAGATCTCGACTAACCGTCGTAGGAACCGTCGCGCGGCATGTTTGTCACGGCGCTCGCTCAACATCGAGTCGATGAGATCTCCACCGTGGTCGATGGCACGGTAGAGATAGCACCAGCGTCCGCTGACCTTCACGTAGGTCTCATCAAGGTACCAGGAGACTCCGGCTCGGCCGCGCCGCTTGGCGCGCAGCTGCTCGGCGAGCGCCGGAGCGAACCGGAACTCCCAGACACGGACGGTCTCGTGCGTGACTTCGAAGCCGCGTTCGAGCAATAGCTCGGCGACGTCGCGGAAACTCAGCTTGTAGCGGAGGCGCCACAGCACGGCAAGGAGCACCACGTCGGTCGGGACCTGGAGATCGTTGAACGGCGTGCCGGTTCGCTCGTTGAAGATACTCCGGCAAGCGTGGCAGGCGAACGAGCGGTACCCGAGCGAGGTGCGCCGACGCCGTCGAACGATCTGATCCGAGTCACAGCGCGGGCACATCACGGGCAGTCCTCTCCTGCATCGCCAGTGAGCGTGACGCTAGCAGGGGATCCGTGGTCTGAGATCTGACAGGGATGATCGGTACGACGCCCAGCCACCACTAGGCGGCGAGCGTTTACGGTGCCGGGTGGGCTCCCGGGCTCGGTCTGACCCCAGATTCTGACTGGCGCTTCGGCTGCTCTCGCTCTGATCTGTCGGCCGCGCCTCCGAGTCCATCTGGCACGCACCGGTCGGGCGAACGTGACCTCATAGGAGCCTGCCTTGGCGGCTCGTCCCTGTCCTGTCCGCCGTCCCGGCACGTGCGGCCACCCTGCACAGATTGTTCGATGAAGGGATGACGATGACCACCATGACAGATGCGACCACGCGCGTCACCGCCGGGGTCGACACGCACCGCGACCAGCACGTGGTCGCCGCGCTCGATGAGCGGGGCGGCGAGCTCGGGGTGCGGTCGTTCGCGACGACCACGGCCGGCTACCGACAGGCGCTCGCCTGGCTCCGCAGCCTTGGTCCGGTCGAGCGCATCGGCGTCGAAGGGACGGGCACCTACGGCGCTGGCCTGACCCGCTATCTGCTCGCCGAAGCGGTGGCGGTGGTGGAGGTGAATCGCCCCAACCGCCAGCTGCGACGCCGCCACGGTAAGTCCGACCCCGTCGACGCCATCGCCGCCGCTCGCGCTGCGCAGTCAGGGGAGGCCTCGGGTGAGGCGAAGACCCGCAGCGGTGCCGTGGAGGCGATCCGCGCGCTGCGCACGGCTCGCCGCTCGGCCGGGCATGCACGCACGACGGCCCTCAACCAGATGCGCGCCCTGCTCGTGAGTGGACCGGACGACCTCCGGGCCGCACTGCGGGGCAGCACTGTGTTCGAGCTGGTGACGACCGCGGCGCGGCTGCGCCCCGCCGACCCCACGACCGCCGTCGGCGCCACCAAGCTGGCCCTGCGTGAGCTGGCTCGACGGGTGCAGCGCCTCGAGGCAGAGCGCCGCCGCCTCGACACCGTGCTCGAGCAGCTGGTCGCCACCACCGCACCCGCCCTGGTGGCCTGCTTCGGCGTGGGCACCGACACCGCCGGCGCTCTGCTCGTCTCCGCCGGCGACAACCCGCAACGCCTCCGCAGCGAGGCGGCATTCGCCCATCACTGCGGCGTCGCTCCGATCGACGCCTCGTCGGGGCTGACCATCCGCAAACGACTCAACCGCGGTGGCGACCGCACCGCGAATCAAGCGCTCTGGCGAATCGTCATGGTCCGCATGGTCCACGACCCCCGCACCCGCCGCTACGTCGAGCGGCGCACGCGCGAGGGCCGCTCCAAGCGCGAGATCATCCGCTCGCTCAAGCGCTACGTCGCACGGCAGCTCTA
This sequence comes from Dehalococcoidia bacterium, assembly GCA_965226785.1. Lineage (GTDB taxonomy): Bacteria > Chloroflexota > Dehalococcoidia > UBA2979 > UBA2979 > CBDDEC01. The sequence goes on along the minus strand of CBDDEC010000002.1, from coordinate 911,042 downwards.
TCGCCACCTCCCGCGCCCCGAATCGCTCGCTTGACAGGCGATAGGAGCATCAGAGCCCTCAGGTCGGGCTTGATCGCGCTGATCACCTCCTTGGTCGGTCACGCTGTACCTACGAATGCGTCGCATTGAGGTGTTCGCCCGCCCTCCGGGCCTTCCCCTCTGCCCTCTTCAGCCAGCCGCTCCAGGCGGCCTCATCCTGGAGCAAGTGCCAATCGACCTGGAAGCCAGCATCAGCAACGAGGTTGCTGATCCGGTGCGCGTCAGTTCTGCCGGTGGCCGCATTCCATAAATTCACGGTGACGGGATTGCTCTCCCGGTTCGGCTTGAGCCGTCGGCGATTATCGAGGTTGGATACTCGTCCGAATGACGACACGAGGTAGTGCTCAAGGCCTACCTGAGTCATCCGCGACCATCGCTGCCTCCGCAGCTCGTACAAGAGTAAATTAGGCGTACGACCGGTCACGGTGTGCCTCCAGACTGACCATCTTCACAGGGGGGTGCCGCAGGGGGTGCGGGGAGTACCGGGAGTGATCTGCTCTCTTCGATCTCCGTCGACTCATCAGATCTCCGGGGGCTGGATCTAGCCCCGGCGATCCCGGCAGCCCCGGCGCTGCCCCGCGGACTGTGATGGAGCGTCCAGGTCGCGGCCTTAGACCTGCTGTCTGCGGCGCGCGCCACCCATACCTCTCCGTGCGTGCACTCGAATCGAACATCCCGCTGTTTGCGCAGTTCGACACCAAGACGCTGGGCAGCACCTTTGGCCGTGAGATCCAGGCTGCTCAAGGAGGACGGCAACGCAGTATCCAGGTCGAGGTTCTGGATCGCTCCGACCAAACTTCGTGCAGTGTGGTGGCCCGACCCAGCCGCAGAATGCAAATGGCAGAGGAATCCCGCCCACTCGACGGACGCGGAGTCATGCTCCTCCCACAGGGCGGCTTGGTTGTCGAGGAAGCCCGGCATCTCGGCCGCAGCCAGGCTAAGCCCGATTACACGCGCCCAACGGTCGAACCCTGCAAGCGAAGGCAGGCCGGTCCATGTCCCTGCAGCACCCGCTGCCAACATGGTGAGCGCGGCCTCGACCAGACTCCGCCTACGCTCCAGGACGAAAGCCTCGAGGTCAGGGTGCCGCCAACCACTTCGCTCCCAGGGGCGGGGCGTCTTTGCGTCCATCCGGATGCGGACCGTGCGCCTGGGGATGTCCCCACCCAGACGGACGTTGTTGCCCGTCACGACGATCATCGACCGCTGCGGCAGTGTGACCGCGGAGGATTGCCCGAGGAGACGGTCACGCCACAGGCCCGACGTTACCGCCGCCGCCAAAGCCTCGGACCTGACCTCGCGCTCGACGTTGTCGATCAGCATTACCTGCGGCGGGTCGAGCGCCTCTGCCGTGATTCGCTTGCGCCATTCCTCGTCGGTCGTGGGCGCGACCGAGGCGGCGGCTGGGCGGCCCGTAGCAAGCAAGTTGGATACGTGGGCAAGCAGGGTCTTGCCGGTGCCTGCCCTCGGTGCGTCCACGACGAACAAGGGCGTTCGGGCGTCGTCGAGCAGACCCCTGGCGAGCGGCGTGAGGATGAGGGCCAAGGCACCCGCCCGATCGGATTCCTCCGAGAACTCGAAGTCGCAGAGCAGGTCATCAAACATGTTTCGGGCACGTGCGACTTCTTCCTTGGTAGGCGGTACCCTCACCACGAGGTTCGCAAACTCACCCTCCGCGTCAACGTAGATGCCGGTTGGTTGGTGGTACCCCGCACGACCTCGCCAGATGCCAGCAGTAGGGGGCTCCGCGCTACCGCGCTTAGCCTCGGCAGATCCAGACCCGTGGCAAGGGTCGACCGGGCCAGCTGCTTCGTGGGGTGGGCATCAACGAGGACCTTGTCCTTCTGCACCTTGAAGTCAGCTGCCGCCGCGAGAAGCGGAAGCAGCCCGTCAGCGTCGAGGCGCGTGATGGACAGCTCGTCACCAGCAACGAGGACCCTGACCGGCATCGTCCCGAGGAGGAACAATGTGGGTGGTTCATTGTTCGCCACGAGCGCGTCGGACGCTGACGCCACCGCATGGTCCAGGCGACCCTGGAGACGAACTGAACCGCCCCGGGTTTAGTGGAGACTCGGTTCATTGAGTCCCGGCACCTGCCGAGACCAGCTCACGTTCCTGGTTGCGCTCGTACTCGGCGGGTGGCAGGTAGTCGAGCGCACTATGCAACCGCCGATGGTTATACCAGTCCACCCACTCCAGCGTCGCCAGCTCGAGGTCGTCGAGTCCGCGCCACGGTCCCCGGCGGTGCACCAACTCCGCCTTGTAGAGCCCGATCACCGACTCCGCCAGCGCGTTGTCATAGGAGTCACCACGACTCCCGACCGAGGTCACGGCCCCGGCCTCGGCGAGCCGCTCGGTGTAGCGGATCGAGAGGTACTGCACCCCACGATCGCTATGATGAATCAGCCCGTCGAAGGGTCCGTTCCGCGCCCATAGCGCCTGCTCAAGGGCATCGAGCGCGAGTTCGGTCCGCAGTGAGCGCGATGCCTGCCAGCCGACGACCGAGCGCGAGTAGACGTCGATGACGAAGGCGACGTAGACGAAGCCCGACCAGCTGGGCACGTAGGTGAGGTCGGCTACCCAGAGCCGGTTGGGGGCTGGTGCGTGGAAGTCCCGCTCCACGAGGTCCGCCGGTCTGGGCGCGCTCTCGTCCGCCACGGTCGTCCGTTTGACCTTCCCACGTACCACCCCAGAGAGACTCAGCTCCCGCATCAGCCGCTCCACGGTGCAGCGCGCGACGGGGATGCCCTCGCGGTGCAGCTGGCGCCAGAGCTTGCGCGCACCGTAGACCCCGAACTGTTCGGCGTGGACGTGCTGCAGCTTCACCTTCAACGCCTCGTCACGCACCCGCCGCGCCGAGAGCGGTCGGCTCCGGGCGGCGTAGTAGCTGGACGGGGCGACCTGCAGTTCCCGGCAGATCGGCTCGACCCCGAAGCGTTCGCGGTGGGTCTTGATGAAGCGAGTCATTTCGGCAGTCGCGGGTCGAGCTCCCGCGCGAAAAAAGCCGAAGCGGCCTTGAGGATCTCGTTCGCCCGGCGCAGCTCACGGTTCTCGCGCTCGAGCTCCCGCAGCCGCGTCTGCTCCTCCGTCGTCTGCCCCGGCCGTGCGCCGCCGTCGACCTCAGCCCGTCGCACCCACTTCCGTAACGTCTCCGGCGTCATCCCGAACTTCGAGGCGATCGAGCTGATCGTTGCCCACTGCGACGAGTGGTCCCGCTCGTGCTCGAACACCATCCGGACCGCCCGCTCGCGGATCTCCGCTGGGTATCTGCCTGGTCGTGTCATCGCTCCATCCTCTCAAGGACTGGAGCCTCCAACATTCCCGGGGCGGTTCAAACCCACGGGCGTCTGGGTTCTTGAGGCGACACCTTCGCCACGGTCGTCGCGCCATACGTCAAGGCACCACGCTGTTCATCCCACTTGTCACGCATGAGCCCGGAGTGGCGAAAGAGCCGATCGACTCCGCCGTGGTTGCCGCCGCATATCGCCACTAAGAGGGACGACAACGCCAAGTCTGCCTCGCTCTGAGATGCGTACTTCTCAAAGCGACCGTCGAATAACTCGGCCGCCTTGCTCCCGTATGCGCCCCGACGGATGAGGTCACGAACCGCTCGATCCGAGGCGCTCAGGTCGGGTCGTAGAACGGTGTAGACCTCGGCAGACTCCGTCGCCTCCTCGGGGAGGCTTAGAAGATGCTGCTTGCAGACGGCGTCGAGGTCGTCCTGGCACTTTCGCAGGCCGTATCGGGACACCTGTTCGCCGGTAACCGTGAAGTACCGCGAGGCGTCGTAGACCTCGAACGCGCCACGCCGCCTGCGCGCCGTCCGCAGCTCTCCTTGCACGATGATGTGCAGCCCGATGCCCGACGGACTCACCTCGGTGTAGGAGGCAAGCCGCTCGACGATGTCAGCAGCCCATGGTTCTAACTCGCCCGAATCCGGGTTGCGGCAATGGTCCAGATCAACACCGACGAAGCCGTCCGCGGAGGAGAAGACAAAACCTACGCCTAGACCGCGATCGCGAGCGGCGTGCGCGGTTGCCGCCTCGAACGAACCCCAGGTCGCGGAGTCGGTTGTATCGGCGCGTGTTGTCGTTCCCGGCGTATAGGGGACCTTTGCAGGCTTGGCACGACCGGCTTCCTCAAGCCGCCAGCAGACCCATTGGTCCAAGCGCCTAAGATCCTCGGGGAAAGCGGCGAGGTCATCGACGAAACCGCTACGCACCGCGCTGCCGCCGCTTGCCGCCGACACCCCAGTCCGCGAGGGTCACCTCGGACAAACCGACATACTTGCCGTAATCAGAAAGCCTGCAGCTCACTTTTTCTGACCGGACCTTGTAGCGCTTACCGATGGAGCGTCTACCTCAGCGAGGAGCCTCGACCAGAGCACCTCCCACTCGGGTGGCCTCTGCGAAACGCTTGCCATGAGAGTCACCGACGGCGCGAACACCCGCGGGTTCTTCGGGATCGACATGCTCGGATCTTCCGGCGCTGGGCCAAGAAAGGGGCGTCAAAAACGCGACATGCAGCGACACCTAGCGACATCTCCAGGTCTTGTCACCGGAGCGGGCGCAAGTCGGTACCATTTCTCTGGAAGCAGGACTGCCACAGAGGTATGAGCGTTGAGCCAGACACGCCACAATTCACCATCGCCTCTTTTGGGCGCGATCCGTGAACTCTCCGAGCGAGGCGAGAACCCCTCGCGGATTCATCGCCTGCTCTCGCTTGACGAGAGCTTCGCGGGTGACCTCCCCCACGTCCGGACAGTCCAGCGGATAGTCAGAGGCTTTCGAACCAACGGGCAGACCGGGGTCAGCCTCCTGGACCGTACTGGAGACGAGCTACTACAAATCCTCAGCGTTCTGCGCGTTTGTGCGCCCTACCTATCGGACCTGACAGTACCCGTCGCGGAAATCGCCGACTTCCTTTTGAAGATCAACGCGAGCCCAGACAGCCCAGGTGACCAACGATTCACCCTCGTCCTGGCGGACGCCTATGCGGTGCGCCTGCGTCAGGGAGAACCACTCGACCAGCTGGATACTCTCCTCATTCTCGCGCCGTGGCAATCTCAGGAGCACTTGTCTGAGTACCAAGGATACCTGGAGAGAGTTTCTTCTGACCCGGCCTCGTGGCCATCGGACGTCGTGCGATTGCTCGACATTCTTGCAGGGTCATCCGCCGCGCTAGGTCGAAGGCTGAGGGCCGCTTTGCTGGCCAGCAACGATAGGTGGCCCACTCGGGTGCCTGGAGGGGAGAAGCGGAGATGGACGACGGCACTATGCATCGCTGCGTGATCTATTCGCGGGTCTCGACCGATGCGCAGGAACGCGAGGGCACCTCGCTGAGTACGCAAGAGGCTTCCTGTTTCGCGTATGCCCAGGAGCACGGCTGGTCGGTCGTCGCGCAGCTGCGAGATACCGCTATGGGGTCAACGCTCGACCGGCCAGGGATGGAGCGGGTGCGGGAGCTGACGGCTAGTGGTCAGGTTGACATCGTGCTCGCCCGCGCCGTGGACCGTTTGAGCAGGAAGCAAACTCACGTTGCCATCTTGGTGGAAGAGATGGAGCAGCAGGGCGTGGCACTCGATTTCGTTACAGAGGACTTCGAGGACACGGCCGTCGGGCAGCTCGTCCGCAGCGTGAAGGCCTTCGCCGCTGAGTTCGAGCGCGAGAAAATCGTCGAACGAACGATGCGGGGAAAGCGCGAGCGTGCCCGATCGGGCCGACTCCCCCAGGGCACGGAGCGCGGCATGTACGGCTATGTCTACAACCGCGAGACGAGAAAAAGGGAGGTTGTGCCTGACCAGGCCGAAGTAGTCCGGAGCGCCTGGTGAGGCGAGGCCGTACCGGAGCTCCGCAGAGGCAGCCGAAAAAGCGCACGAGCTCGAGGCCGAACCCTGGAGCAAACACCTCGAGGTTCTGATGGTCGGTGGACCGGCGCGGATGTGACGATGACGAACTCACGAGCCCAAGCACGGCGAACGAGCAGGCGTAGACTGACGCCCCGCGAGGAAGCGATTTGAACCGCCCCGGGTTTAGTGGAGACTCGGTTCATTGAGTCCCGGCACCTGCCGAGACCAGCTCACGTTCCTGGTTGCGCTCGTACTCGGCGGGTGGCAGGTAGTCGAGCGCACTATGCAACCGCCGATGGTTATACCAGTCCACCCACTCCAGCGTCGCCAGCTCGAGGTCGTCGAGTCCGCGCCACGGTCCCCGGCGGTGCACCAACTCCGCCTTGTAGAGCCCGATCACCGACTCCGCCAGCGCGTTGTCATAGGAGTCACCACGACTCCCGACCGAGGTCACGGCCCCGGCCTCGGCGAGCCGCTCGGTGTAGCGGATCGAGAGGTACTGCACCCCACGATCGCTATGATGAATCAGCCCGTCGAAGGGTCCGTTCCGCGCCCATAGCGCCTGCTCAAGGGCATCGAGCGCGAGTTCGGTCCGCAGTGAGCGCGATGCCTGCCAGCCGACGACCGAGCGCGAGTAGACGTCGATGACGAAGGCGACGTAGACGAAGCCCGACCAGCTGGGCACGTAGGTGAGGTCGGCTACCCAGAGCCGGTTGGGGGCTGGTGCGTGGAAGTCCCGCTCCACGAGGTCCGCCGGTCTGGGCGCGCTCTCGTCCGCCACGGTCGTCCGTTTGACCTTCCCACGTACCACCCCAGAGAGACTCAGCTCCCGCATCAGCCGCTCCACGGTGCAGCGCGCGACGGGGATGCCCTCGCGGTGCAGCTGGCGCCAGAGCTTGCGCGCACCGTAGACCCCGAACTGTTCGGCGTGGACGTGCTGCAGCTTCACCTTCAACGCCTCGTCACGCACCCGCCGCGCCGAGAGCGGTCGGCTCCGGGCGGCGTAGTAGCTGGACGGGGCGACCTGCAGTTCCCGGCAGATCGGCTCGACCCCGAAGCGTTCGCGGTGGGTCTTGATGAAGCGAGTCATTTCGGCAGTCGCGGGTCGAGCTCCCGCGCGAAAAAAGCCGAAGCGGCCTTGAGGATCTCGTTCGCCCGGCGCAGCTCACGGTTCTCGCGCTCGAGCTCCCGCAGCCGCGTCTGCTCCTCCGTCGTCTGCCCCGGCCGTGCGCCGCCGTCGACCTCAGCCCGTCGCATCCACTTCCGTAACGTCTCCGGCGTCATCCCGAACTTCGAGGCGATCGAGCTGATCGTTGCCCACTGCGACGAGTGGTCCCGCTCGTGCTCGAACACCATCCGGACCGCCCGCTCGCGGATCTCCGCTGGGTATCTGCCTGGTCGTGTCATCGCTCCATCCTCTCAAGGACTGGAGCCTCCAACATTCCCGGGGCGGTTCAATTTGTCAGCATTTGGCGCGGGTGGTGCGCCGGCTGATGCGAGAGGGCCAGCAATGAACGTCGCGCTCTACATCCGGGTCTCTACCGAGGAACAGGCTCAGGGCCACTCGCCCGACACCCAGCGAACGCTGCTCCGCCAGTGGGCCGAGCAAGAGGGCTGGCTGGTTGCGGCGGAGTACGAAGAGATGGGCGTCTCAGCCAAGAACGTCGACCGGCCCGCCTTCCAGCAGATGGTGTCCGAGGTCGATCGCTTCGAGCGAGTGTTGGTCCGCGAGCGCAGCCGCTATGCCCGCGACTACGGCGACGCCATCGACGATGGACAAGTGGTTCGCCGCCCGCGGCGTGTCGGTCTGGTCGCTCAACGAGCCCTACACAAACGGTGATGACCCAAGCTCATTCCTCGTTCGCGGGATCACCGATGTGTTCTCGGCGCACTACCTTGTCGACCTCTCGCATAAGGTCAAGGCCGGCCATCGCACTCGAGCGATCAAGGGCCTCCACGGCGGCCCGACGCCCTACGGCTACATCCGCGTCGGCGACAAACAGCCGATGGAGGTCGATGAGTCCGAGGCGGAGACGATCCGCCAGATCTTCGAACGCTACAACAGGGGCACGGTCTCGTATGCCGACCTCGCTCGGGGCCTCAACTTCTCAGAGACACCGTCACCGACCGGCGGGCCGTGGAAGAAGGAATCGATCCGCACCATCCTTGGCAACGCGACGTACACCGGGTCGGTCCGCCATCACGGCCGGGTCGTCGCTCCTGGCCTGCACGACGGGGTGATCGACCAGCACACGTTCGACCTCGCACAGCGGATGGCGCATCGCAGGCGGAATCGCCTCGACATGCATCGCGGGCCGGAACGTGCCTACATGCTCTCGGGGACGGGCGTTCATGTGGAGTGCCGATCGACGCTGAACGCGAACACCTCGAATGGCTACCGCTACTACCGCTGCACCCTCGGCGACAAAGGGCTCGCGACCCGCTGCGAGCACCGCGGCCACAAGGCGGAGCCGGTCGAGGACCAGATCAGCCAGATGTTCCTTTCCTGGGAGGCCCCAGACGACTGGGCCGAGCGTGTGGGCGAGGTGCTCTCAACTCCGGGGGACAACGAAGCAAGGCGCCGCAGCCTGGAGGCGCGCATCGCGCGGGCTGAGGAGGCGTGGCTAGAGGGCTATGTAGAATCAACCAAGGCGCGCACCCAGATCGACACAGCACGTGCGGAATTGACGACGCTCGACACCGACATCCCGATGGTCACCGGCGAGGACTTCCGCACTGCCGCCGGCCTCTGGCCCCACATGACCGCCCAGGAGCGCCGAGACACAGTCCGCCTGTTCTTCGACGAGATCGAAGTCGACCTGGGTACCGGCGAGGTGATCCAGTTCACGGTCCACCCCGAGGTCGCGCCTCACTTCGTAGCGGTCGCAGAGTCCGACGGACCGATCGGACTTTGTGCCTGGTGGGCCGGGTGGGACTCGAACCCACGCGCGACGGGTTAAAAGCCCGCTGCTCTGCCACTGAGCTACCGGCCCACGAGCCTGCTACGACAGGCTATTCGGATTGCCCCGCGGACGCCAGAAGGCCCGTCGCTCGGGTGCTGAGGGCATGCGGAACGTTCGATAGTAGTAGTGAGCACTGGAGTTCCGATGCAGCGACATCCGCGCGAGCGGTCACTGGCCACCCGATTGCTTGGCGCACGGGCCATGCGGTCGAGCGCCGCAGTGGCGCGGCTGGCGCCCGTTCCAATCGCCCTCTGGGTGCTGCTCCCTCTGAATGCGCTGGCTCTGTTGGCCTCCCTAGTGGTCGTGTCGTCGCCGTATCCGATTGAGTTCGGGAGCCTGCTTCTCGCCGCGATGACGACCCTGAACGCAGTGCTCGGCGCCACGATCGCTTTCAGGCTGACGGGCCATGCATTGCGCCCCGGCCACCGAGAACACGTGCGCCTGCTCGTCGATTTTGAAGCGACACTAGGTGGCGTGCCAGTGCGCGTCCTCGACATCTCGCTGGGAGGGGCACTGGTCGTTGTACCGGCAGGGCAACTGAAGCTCGACGTTGATCAGCGGCTCGAATTCACCATGCAGGGAGTTCAGTTGCACTTCGTCGCCGAGCCGACTCGGACTCAGGAGCACGCACCAAGCGCCGAAGTTGCTCTGCGCTTCATCCCCGGCCAGGACGAGATGATCGCGCGACTTGGTGTGGCGCTGCTTACTGAGGTTGCTCGGGACGAGACGCTCCCGGCCGATTCCGACGATCGTCGCCGCGCAGCATGAGCCGCCGCCGGATCGCTGCGCCGCGCTGCATTCGTCAAGGTCGCTGTCGCTGATTCCTACACGTCCTCGCTACTTGTTGATGAGGCGACGACGAGGCTGAGAGTAGGACCACCGCTGGAGGATCTCGCATGCTTGGGCTCTCTGCGCCATTCGTCTCTGGCCGGCTGCGCCGTGATCGCGGGCAGACCATTATCTTGATGGCACTCTTGGTGCCGGTCATTGTCGCCTTCCTGGGCTTCGTCGTCGTCGTGGGGCAGGTCGTGAACGCCCGCCGCGACCTGCAGAGCGACGTGGATCGTGCCGCGCTCGCTGCGGCCCTGGATCTCCCATCGGCGGCCACAGCGGTGGTCGCAGGCCACGAGTGGCTGCGCCGCAATGGCATCGACACCACCGAGCCCGACATCACGATCACCACGCCGTTCGGCGGCGATCCGAATCAGGTCCATGTGCGGGTCGAGCGCCCGGTCGACACCACGTTCGGCCTCGGCCGCCGCGTGTCTGCCAGCGCGGTCGCCGAGAAGACCACCGGCGGCGGCGGCCAGTACGCCATCTTCGCGATGGAGGAGAGCTGCTCGGCCCCGGACCCCCTCGAGATCTCAGGATCAAACGTCGCCATTGCTGGCGTGGTGCACTCCAACAGTCAGCTCAAGATCAACGGCTCCGACAACGTCTTTGACGGCGGCACCACCTACCATTGCTCGCTCGACCTCAGTGGATCGGGCAACACCTTCGATCCCGCGCCGCTCGACCTCGACGACACGCTGGCGCCCCCGTTGGACATGGCGTTCTCCGATTTCGCCTGCGACCGAACGTGGAGCAGCGACGTGGACCAGCGCAGCGAGGGCGACATCTGGATCGACGCGACCACCCTCGAACCCGGAACGTACTGCTCCGAAGGCAAACTGCAGCTTTCGGGTTCAGACATCACCGGCGAGGTGACGTTGGTGGCGCGCGGTGAGTTGCAGATCTCAGGCAGCAACTTCACCCTGTCGCCGGACCCGGACGAGCCGACCGGCGTTCTCTTCTTCTCCGAGGCCAGCTCGAGCTCCGCCCTAGACCTCTCCGGCAGCGGCGGATCGTGGGAAGGCATCATCCACGCGCCCCGCGGCACGGCGAAGATGCAGGGTTCAAGCAACCTCTCGTTGATCGGCAGCATCATCGCGGGCCGCGTGAAGGTGTCGGTCTCCAACTTCTCAATGACCGCGTCGTCGGAGTACAGCGCCGGCGTAGCCTTCATCTTCCTCGTGAGGTAGCCAGCGAGCGGCCGCTCGTCCACTCCCGGAGTCTGTACAACGGTGCTGGATCACGAACGGCGGGGATCTGCCCCGCCGTTCTCCATGGCACTCCGATGTCGCTAGGTTCCGGAAGGTCGTCCGGCGCGCTCGTAGTTCTCCTGCGCTGCCTTTGCTTCGCCCAGCTGATAGCCCTGCACCACGTCGGCCAGGTCTGCCAGACCTGCTGTGGCCTTCGCCATGTCGGCGTCGTTGGCGCGGAAGTCGAACATCGTGTCGTCGCCCTCTGTGATGAGGGCGATCGTGTTCCATCCGCCCCAGAAGAGCTTCGAGCTCGAAACGTCGTCGTAGCCTCGCATCACGCGGCAAACCTGCAACGCCGCGAGCGCGAGCTCGTTGCGGTCAGTGCCGTCTTTGCGCTGCCACACCTGGATTCCAATCGGCACGGATACCCCCAACCTCTTCGTTCCCGTTCGCGCGGCGGATGATACACGTTGTTGCTGGCATCGAACCCGTGAGTGCGCTCAGGGTCGGTCTCCAGGCATCGCGCGGCGTCCACGCTCACCCGCCGGCCCTACCTGCGAGCCACGTAGCCGGGGCCGCGGCCCGGCTCCCAGCGGTGGGCGCGCGCCACCTCCTCGTCCAGGTCGACGCCCCAGCCGGGCGCCGTCGGAATCGCCAGCTCGCCATCCTCGAAGTGCATCGCGCCGCCCGTCAGGTCGTCCTTCCACGGCACGTCGTCGATGTCGATCTCCATGATCCGAACGTTCGGCACGATCGCGCAGAGGTGCAGCGCGATGTGCGAGGAGAGGTGCGAGTAGTAGTTGTGCGGCGCGATGTTGAGCTCGTAACTCTCCGCCAGCATCGCCACGTCACGTGAGCGCGCGAAGCCGTTCCACGGGATGTCGATCATTACGTTGTCCATGGACCGTGCCTCGAAGTAGGGCCGGTAGTCGCGCAGGCCGTACAGGTTCTCGCCGGAGGTGATCGGCACCGATGTCCCGTCCTTGATCTGCCTGAGCGCATGAGGCTCGTACATGTCGATCTCGACCCAGAGCATCGGGAACTGTTCCGCGATGGCGCAGATCTTTGCGGCGGCCTCCGGCTTGTAGTGGAAGTTGAGATCGAGGGCGATCTCGACATCGTCGCCCACGCCCTCGGCGAAGGCCGCCAGTTGCCGTTCGATCGCCCGCAGGATCTCCATCGGCACGTTCTGGTCGGTCGGCCCGCCGCCGAAGCCGAAGCCATAGCCCGCCGCGGGTTCGCCCGGGATCACGACGTTGGTCTTGAGCGCCGTGAACCCTCTCGCCGTCACCTCCTCGCCGAGCGCGGTGATCGCCTCGTACGAGTCGATCGGCGGCACGCCGATCAGCGCGTGGTTGCGTGCCCGCGAGGATCCGCAGTGCGACCAGTAGACGCGTTGTCGCTCCCGCACGGGCCCGCCGAAGAGCTCGTAGACCGGGACGCCCAGTGCTTTCGCCTTCACGTCCCAGAGCGCCAGCTCGATGCCCGCGATCGCCTTCGCCACCACACCGCCGGGGCTCTGGCGTCCGACGCGGTAGAGGTCCCAGTAGATCGCCTCGACCGCCCGCGGGTCGCGCCCGACGACGATCGGCTCGAAGTCGGTGATCGCGCCGACGATGCCGAAGGGATTCCGCCCGTCTGAGCACTCGCCGTAGCCGGTGATCCCCTCGTCGGTGCGCACGGCGACAAAGGCCCATGGCCGCCAGCCCGCATCCACCACAAACGTCTCGATCCCCGTGATCTGCACCCTGCACCTCGTCTCGTCGCACCTTCGTCGTATTCGCTCTCGCTGCGCAGGCTGTCGAGCCGGCACGCCCGCGTCAAGCGCTGGCCAGCCCCGCCGGGCGACGTATCATCGCTGCCTCGACCATCGAGGGGAGTCGCACGATGACTACGACCAGCCAGGCCGCACCGGCGTTCGACGCGCAGATCGATTGGCATCAGCTACCCGACGGGATGACGCTGCACGAGACGCCGGGCGTCGCCGTTGACGCCGACGACCGGCTCTTCGCGCTCACACGCAACACGGACAACCCGGTGCTGGTCTTCGACTCGGACGGCACCTTCGTCCGCACGTTCGGCGCGGGCACGTTCAGCGCGCGCACGCACGCGATCACGATCGCGCCGGACGGCTCCGTGTTCTGCGTCGACGACGGTCGCCACACCGTGACGAAGTGGACGCCCGAGGGTGAGCTGCTGCTGACGATTGGCCGCCCCGACGAGCCCGCGGAGAAGTTCAGTGGCGAGCCGTTCAACCGCCCCACCGATGTCGCCGTCGCCTCGGACGGCAGCCTCTACATCAGCGACGGCTACGGCAACGCCCGCGTGCACCACTACTCGGCCGCGGGCGAGCTGCTGCACTCCTGGGGCGCCCCCGGCATCGACAAAGGGCAGTTCATGTGCCCGCACAACATCGGCATCGACGCGGACGACCGCCTCTACGTCGCCGACCGCGAGGCGCTTCGCGTCCAGGTCTTCGACGGCGAGGGCACGCTCCTCGACGTCTGGCACGACGTTCACCGGCCGTGCGGGCTCACCGTCGGGCCGGACGGTCTCGTCTACATCGGCGAGCTCAACGGCGTAACGCTCATGGACGGCGCGCTCGGGATCGGCCACCGCGTGAGCGTGTACGACCGCTCCGGCACGCTCCTCGGGCGGTTCGGCGCCGTCGAGGAGGGCAGCGACGCCGGCCAGTTCATCGCACCGCACAGCGTGGCCGTCGACTCCCGCGGCGATGTCTATGTCGGCGAGGTCTCCTACACGATCGCCGGCAGCCGCCTCGACCCGCCGCGCGAGTTGAAGTCGCTCAACAAGCTCGTCAGGACGGGCTAGCAGACGCCAGCGACCCGCCGCGCGGCAGCGTCAGCCACCTCAATCGCGAGGCTGGGCTCGGCTGTTACGCGACTGCGCAAGAGATCATCTTGTTCCGACCCTCAATCATACGAATCGCTGACCGCGCGGGCGCGAGCCTGTAGGGGAGTCCGCTGCATCCGACGGCCCACCACGTCGTCTTAGGAGAGCAGAAAGTGTGATGCGACGAGTTTCGTCCGAGTCTGCCCAGGCGGTCATCAGCGTCGTCTTCGCTCTGTTCGTCTTTGGCATCGCCGGCGCCGCTGTGATTGATGTCGGGCTGCTCGTCAACGACCGCCGGGACGCTCAGAGCGATGTCGACCGTGCCGCTCTCGCCGGGGCGCTCGCATTGACCCTCGAACGCGACGATGCCACGGACGATGCACAGGCGGCGACCCTGGCAGCGAACCAGTGGGCCGCAGCCAACGGGATCGACATCAGCGACGCCAGCGTGCGGCTGGTCGTTACCGTGATCAGCAACTGCTACACGCCGGACGACGGCGTGCCGACCGGCGTTCGAGTCTCGGTCGAGCGCCAGCCGGCAACGTTCCTGCTGGGCTTCCTCGACGTTGAAGATTGGCGTACCTCGGCCTCCGCCACGGCCTGCGCCGGACGGCCGACCGACGTGATCGGCTTCTTGCCGTTCGCCTTGTCGGAGACGAGCGCTTGCTTTGAGACCAACGCCGAGGGCGAGCGGGTTCCACGACTCGGCCAGTTCTGCAACATCGTGATCGACTCAAACAGCCAGGGCCTCTCAGGTGAGCTCGGCATTGAAGCCTTCTCGACCTGCGACGACGGCAACAGCTCAGCGGCGACTCTCTACGACAACACCCTGAACGGCACCCAGACGCGTTGTAGCCTTGGCGACTCCGTGACCGGCAACAACGGACACAACGTGGGCAAGACGAAGTCCGGGATCCGCGATCGCATCGCGACCGAGGGCGCTTGCGACGCGAACTTCCCGAACGCCGATCAACAGCTCTTCGCGGCCGGTGTGAACGCGATCAACAACGACAACCCGGATCTGTTGACCGACCTCTATCCGCCGTTCGACAGCCACGGGAACGCGATCGACGACTTTTACGAGGTCTGGCAACTGCCGAGTGAGTGGATGCCCGGTGACCACCCGGCCACTAACCTCGTGCCCTACGACTGCGACCAGAACGAGGCTGGCATTCAGACGAGCCCCAGGAACGTGATCCTGCTCGTGATCAAGGACTACGCCACGCCGGACGGAGCCGCAGGGCCCAAGAGCTACATCGTCCAGAACTTCGCACGCGTCTACCTCGAGGGCTGCACCGACAAGAACGGCACATTCTCGCGTGATTGCAGCTTCAACGGTGGTGGCAAGTTCACCATTCATGCACGCTTCGTCGCCCAGGTCGGCGTGACCGACTCAAACCTCGGGCTTCACTCCGACTTTGGCGACGTCGAGGTCTTCCTCCGCGACTGAGCCCTCCGCGACTGGCTCTGCGCGGCTGAGTCACCCGGTGTCAGTGCGCCGGCATCGGTCGCGGTCAGCTGCGGAACAGCTCGTCGAGGGGCATCACGAACATCACGGCGCCATGGACCCGCACGTCCATCATCTCGTCCCCGCCCTCGTCGATGCCGATGCCGAAGGCCTGGGCCGGCATCGGCATCGTGATCTCCGGAAAGTCGCGGTGCAGCAGCGTGTGCAGCCCCGGCACCTCGCGGTCCTCAACGGCGGTGATCACCGTGGCGACGCGCTGTCCGCGATAGCCGCCGCGCGCCTCGATCTGGGTGAAGTGGAAGCCGGCGACGCGCATGCTCTCCAGTAGCTGCTTCTCGTGTGCCTCGGGTACCACGACCATGCAGAGCTTCATGCGCGCACCGTCCTCCGGAACGCTCGCGCCGGCGAGGCGTGAGCACGCGTTCAGCGCACCCTAACCGAGGCGCGCCCACAACATCTGCTGGCTATGATGCTCCTGGGTTGGGAATGTGGCCGGCGGGAGCGTGGAGGACGACGTGGACACACCGATGGCAAGTAGCTCGATCATCGATCGCATGATCCGGGCCTCGCGGCTGGACGCGGACCTCTACGAGGAGGTCGAACACGATCCCGATGCGACCGGTCAAGCCGCGATCGTCGTGGTCGGAACGAGCATCGCCGCGGGCATCGGCGGGATCAGTGCCGGGATCGTCTGGATCCCCGTCGTGGCGGTCCTGTCGCTCATTGCCTGGGCCGTCTATGCCTGGCTGACCTACTTCATCGGCACGCGCCTCCTCGCCGGGCCCGAGACCAGTGCAAGCTGGAGCGAGCTCGCGCGCACGCTCGGGTACGCGAACGCACCCCGCGCGTTGTTGATCGTCAGCTTCGTCCCGCTGCTCGGCTGGATCGTCGGGATCGTTGTGAGCATCTGGGTACTCTTCACGACGGTCGTTGCGATTCGTGCCGCCCTCGACTTCTCGACCGGGCGCGCCATCGGCACGGCGGTGCTCGGCTGGATCGCCCAGATCCTCGTCCTCGGCATCGCTTTCGCGATCATCTTCTGAGCGAGGACTCGAGCTACCGCGCGACCGGTGCTGAGGGCGCCCCTATCTCCGCCCGTCCCATCGCAATTGCGGTGACGGTGGTACCTGTGTATCGTCCCGCCGCACGTCGGAGATCCCGGCGCACATACCACCGGGGGACGAAGCAATGGCTAGCTTGCTGACCGAAGAGACGCTCGACGGGTTCCGCGAACGCGCGCCTCAGTACGACCGCGAGAACACCTTCTTCCAAGAAGACTTCGATGAGTTGAAGGCCGCTGGTTACCTGAAGCTGTCTGTGCCCAAGGAGTTCGGCGGCGAGGGCGCCGACATCGCCGAGACCGCTCGCGAAACGCGCCGCCTGGCTGCGTACGCGCCCGCCGACGCCGTCGCGGTCAACATGCACCTCTACTGGGCTGGTCTCGCTTCCGACCTGCACCACGTTGGCGACGCCTCGCTCGACTGGCTGCTCGAGGACCGCCGGCAACGGCGGCATCTACGCCGCTGGCCACGCGGAGCGCGGCAACGATGTCGTGGCCCTGCTCTCCACCACCAACGCCGAGCACGCTGATGGCGGCTGGAACTTCACCGGGCACAAGAGCTTCGGCACCATGACCCCCGTCTGGACCAAAATGGGCCTGCACGGCATGGACACCAGCAACCCAGAGGCGCCCCAGATCGTCCACGCCTTCCTCGACCGCGATGCCGACAACGTCGAGATCGTCGAAACGTGGGACGCGCTCGGCATGCGCGCGACCAGGAGCGACGACACGGTCCTGAGCGGCGCATTCGTGCCTGACGGCCAGATCGCGCGGGTGATCCCGGCCGGCGCCGCCGGCATGGACCTCTTCGTGCTCGGCATCTTCGCCTGGGCACTCGTCGGCTTCTCGAACGTCTACTACTCGATCGCGAACCGCATGCTCGATCTCACCACCGCGTATGTCGGCGAGAAGACCTCACTCGGCCTCGGTGGCGGCCCCTACTCGAAGCACCCGGAGATCCAGCACGCCATCGCGGAGATGGCCATGCGCTGCGACGCCATGCTCCCGCACCTCGAGGCGGTGGCCACCGGATACGCCGCGTCCGTGCGGGACGCCGGCAACTGGAACGAGATGACGGCGCCCGGCTGGGTCCGCCAGATCGTCGGCATGAAGCACATGGTCACCAAGGCTTCCCTCGAGGTGGCGAGCCTCGCCGTCGAGGCGGTCGGTAGTCTGGGCGTCGCACGCCACAGCGAGTTCGAGCGCCTTTACCGCGACGCCAGGATGGGCCCGATCCACCCCGCCAACCCGCAGCTCGCGCACGAGCTCGTCAGCAAGATCACGCTCGGCCTCGACCTCGACGCGCAGCCGAGGTGGGGCTAGGCCCAGACCTCGAGGCCACGGCTAGCGAGAGCGGGTCGCCCTGACGGCGACCCGTTCTTTGCTTGCGTTAGGCCACGCGCTCGTAGTGCTCGACCTCGGGGAACGGGTCGTAGAAGTGGTGCAGCGCGGCGGACCACTGCTCGTACGCGGGCGATCCGCGGAAGCCCACCGTGTGGGCCTCCAGCGTCTCCCATGTCACCAGCAGCAGGTAATGGCTCGGCTGCTCCATCCCGCGGTGCAACTCGTGCCCGGCGTAGCCCTCGCTGGACGCGATCAGCGACGGGGCCTCGGCGAACGCTGCCTCGAACTCGGCTTCGCGCCCGGGCCGAACGGGGAGGACGACGGCTTCGAGGATCATCGATGCTCCTTCGGCGCGCGGAGGCGTGACGCAGAACTGACCCGGCATGCTACCCGCCCCGTCGCGCGCGCAGTCGCAGGCTCCCAGCGCCCGGCTCATGCCTCGAGCAGCGCCTCGATGCCGTCGAGGACGGCGTCGGCGGCCCAGAACTTACCGCCCGTTCCCCAGTACCCCATGTGCCCACAATGCGAGGGGTGGTGGTAGCGCACGTGCGGGTTGCCACCGTGATGCACCTCGAACGTCTCCACCGGCACCAGCGGATCGTTGCGCGATGCGATCACCAGCGTTGGCCGGCGGATGCGATCGAGGACCGGCGAGGCGCTGGCCGCGGCGTAGTACTCGTCGGTGCTGCCGAAGCCCGCCGACGGCACCACATAGAGCTCGTCGAAACGCCGGATCGAGCGAATCTGGAGCCAGCGCGCCGGCGGGCCGGGCACCGCGCGATGCGCCCGAATCTCATTGAGCATCTGGCACAGCGAGTGCGTGTAAGCCAGCTTGAACACCGTGTTCCCCGGTCGATCGATGATCGTGCGCTGGCCGCGAGGTCGATCGGCGGGTTCACCACCGCGACCGCGTCCGCGGCGCAGTCGTCCTCCGCGCGCCCCGCGTACCGCAGCGTCAGCGTTCCGCCGAGCGAGAAGCCGAGCACCGCGAACGGCCTCGGCAGCTCGTGGCGGTCGAGGGCGCGCAGCACCGCTCCGATGTCGTCGCTCTGCACGGCGTTAAACAGCGTCGAGGCTAGCGCCGCCGTCCCGCCACAGTTACGAAGGTTGAGCCTCGCCACGGTCCAGCCGCGCTGCAACGCCGCGCGCGCCGTCTCGACAGGATGCCGCGAGTCAGCGGACCCGCCGAGGCCGTGGACGATCAGCAGCGTGCCGCCCGACCCGGCCTTCGTTCGTTCCTCCGGTGCTGACACCAGCACCTCGACGCTGCTCCCAGGCTCGACCTCCGTGACGATGCGACGCGAGTCCGGCGGGCGCAGATGCGAGCGCCAGATCGCGGGCACCAGGGTCTGGAGGTGCCCGCCCGGCAGCCAGCGCGGCGAGCGGTAGGCATCGAAGGGTCGCTCACTGGACCGACGCAGCATCTACCGCTCCGAGACCTCGTTCTCCAGGGGTTCATCCCGCACCCAGCGTTCCAGGTTGCGCAGGAAAATATCGAGCGCCCGCGCCGCGTTGCCGGTCGAGGACGCCGAGTTGTGGGGCGTCACGATCACGTTCGGCAGGTCCCACAGCGGCGATGACGGCGGCAGCGGCTCTTCGACGAAGACATCGAGGTAGGCGCCCGCCAGCGCACCGCTGCGCAGCGCCTCGATCATCGCCGGCTCGTCGATCACCTCGCCACGGGCCACGTTCAGTACGCGTGCCCCCGGCGGCAGCGCCGCGAACGCCGAGGCGTCGATCAGGCCTCTCGTGTCGTCGGTTAGCGGCACGGCCAGGGCGAGCCAGTCCGCGCGTGGGAGCACGCTCGCCAGCTCGTCTGGCGTCACCAGCTCGTCGACCGTGTCGTCGTCACGTCGAGGGCTGCGGCGCACGCCGATCACGTGTAGGCCCAGCGCCTGCGCGAGGCGCGCGATGTGCCCACCGATGGCGCCGAGGCCGACCACGACGATCGTCTGTCCGCGCAACTCAGGCGTCTGGCCCTCGTGCAGCCGCCATTCGTGTGCGCGCTGGCCCTCGGCCCACGCTGGGAACCCCCGCGCGAGGCTCAGCAGCCCGCCGATCGCCGTCTGCGCAATCGGCTCGGCGCTGGCGCCGGAGGAGTTGCTGATCCGCACCCCCTGGTCCAGCAGGCGTCCGAACACCGGGTCGTCGATCCCGGCGTGCGAGACGTGGAGCCAGCGCAGGTTGGGCGCGCGGGTGGCCGCGCCGAAGAAGCGTCGCTCCGGGTCGCCCGGCGTCGCTCCGCCGATCGTCGACAGCGCCAGCTCGATGCGTTGCATCGAGTCCTCGTCGAGGCGCTCACCCGCGCCGGGCACCTCGATCGGCTCGATCTCGACCCCCGTCGTATCGACGATGCGGTGGATGGCTTCGCGGCACTGCGCGAGCACGGAGGGCTGGATCAGCAGGCCGGGCATGGTCCCTCGCCCTCGCTCGACTCGAGCCAGCGGTTCGATCGGTCATCCGAGCGGGCAGCCTAGCATGACACCTCGAGATGCTCGCGACTCTCGCGCCAATCGTGCGGACTGTGTGAGATTGGCACCAGCGCACGCGACAGCCGCACGGTAGGATCGGTGCTCGTCGAGGCGTATGCATGGCAGAGGAGACGGCGATGACGACGAGTGCGGCGCTCGAGGTCGGGGACGCCACCTTCGAGGAGGCGGTGATCCAACGCTCGCACGAGGTGCCCGTCGTCGTCGACTTCTGGGCGGAGTGGTGCGGGCCCTGCCGCGTGCTCGGGCCGGTGATTGAGCAGGTCGCCGCGGACTTCGAGGGTCAGGTCGCGCTCGCCAAGCTGAACACCGACCTCAACCCGCAAACCGCGACGGCGTTCCGCATCTCATCGATCCCCGCCGTCATTGCCTTCAAGGACGGCCAGCCCGTCAGCCAGTTCATCGGCGCGCAGCCCGAGCCGCAGGTGCGGCGCTTCTTCGAAGACCTCGCACCCTCCGAGGCCGACCGGCTGGCCGACGAGGCGTCCGCCGCGTTCGAGGAGGGCGACGCCACGCGCGCCCGCGCCTGTTACCAGGCCGCCCTCGATGTCGACCGCATGCACGTCGCCGCGACCGCTGGCCTCGCCAGCGTGCTGCTCGCCGCGAGCGAGTTCGACGAGGCCGAGCGCATCGCCTCGAACCTCCCGCGCGAGGCCGCCGTGCGCGCGGTGCTCGCTCGCATCCAGTTCGCACGCGTCGGAGCGACCGAGGCCCGCGCTGACCTTGAGGCTCGCCTGGCGGCCGACGAGGACGATGCCGCGGCTCACTACCACCTCGGCGCGTTGCTGGCGGCGGACGAGACGTGGGAGCCGGCGCTCGAGCACCTGCTCGACTCAGTGCGGCTGGACCGAGCGCTCGACGACGACGGGCCACGTCGCCTCACGCTCGCGGTGTTCGACGTACTGGGCGACGACGACGAGCGCACGCAGACGTACCGTCGCCGCCTCGGCGGATTGCTCTTCTAGCCGGGCGTTCGAGGACTGCGATGCCGCTCCAGGTGCCGTTCAAACAGGTCGATGTCTTTACCGACCGCCCGCTGTTCGGCAATGCCGTGGCGGTCGTCCTCGATGGCGCGGGGCTGGGCGGCGACCAGATGCAGGCGCTGGCACGCTGGACGAACCTCTCGGAGACCGTGTTCGTCCTGCCCTCCGCGGTCGCCGATTACCGCCTGCGCATCTTCACGCCGGGCAGCGAGCTGCCCTTCGCCGGTCACCCCACCCTCGGCTCCGCGCACGCGGTGATCGAGGCCGGCATCGTGACGCCGGGCGACGACGGTCGCTTCGCCATGGAGTGCGCGCAGGGCATCGTCGCGTTGCGCCGGACCGAGGGTGCCGAGATCATCGCGCGGGTGCCGACCCCGACCGTGGTTCGCGACTCCGCTATCGCCGCTGCCGACGTATCGGCCCTCTTCGGCGGGGCGCCGGTCGAAGGCGATCCGGCGCCCGTCGACCTCGGCCCGGTCTGGCTCGTCGCCCACGTCGCATCGCGCGAAGCGCTCGCAGAGCTCTCGCCTGATCTCGAGGGCATCGAGCGGCTCAGCCGCGACCATTCGCTGACCGGCATCACAGCGTTCGCCATCGATCCGGACGGCGACGCCGGCGCGCGCCTCTGCGTGCGCTCGTTCGCACCGATCGAGGGTATTCCGGAGGATCCGGTCTGCGGTTCCGGCAACGCTGCCGTTGGCGCCTACCTCGGCGCAACCGGGCTGCTGGCCCAGACCGGCGCGAGTTACGTCGCCTCGCAGGGCCGCGAACTGGGCCGTGACGGTCGCGTGTCGGTCAGCGTGCAGGGCGGCGAGGTCGAGATCGGCGGGCGCTGCGTGACCGTCCTCGACGGCGTTGCCAACCTCGAGGGTTAGCGCTCTAGGCTTAGCCGCCGGCGAGGACCGCGTCGAGTGCGTTCTCGATCTCCTCGAGCTCCATGATGCCCTCGAACTTCGCCGTCACGATGCCGTCCACGTCGAGTACGAACACCGCCGGCTCCGCCAGCAGTTGCCACTCGGTCGTCGCCAGCACCGGTACCAGCTGATTGCTGGCGCGGACCGTCGGCAGGTCGAACGGCTCGATGTGCACGAAGTTGACGCGGTCGCCGTAGACCGCGTGGGCCGGCACGATCACCTCGTCCATCACCGGTCCACAGAACTGCGTCTGGCAGAACGAGGGCGTGACGAAGGCGACGAGGGTCGGGCGGCCGTTGCTGATCGCATCGGCGACCGTGATCTGGTGCAGCTCCGGGTTCGGCGGCTGGCTCGAGTCGATGTCCGCGATGTCCTCGACGTCCCCGACGAGCAGTTGAACGCTGGCCGGGACTTGCTCCCCGATCATCGGCTCGGGCGTCCGTTCGGCCACGAAGAACACCGCCTGCAACCCCTTAGTCGTCGCGCCCTCCGAGGTGACTTCGAGCTCGACGCCCCACCACCCGCCCGCGTCGAACGAGGTGTTCGCGGTGTAGAACGCCGACGCGACGCCGCTGTGGTCGTGCACCGACTCGTCGCCGTGCAGGTGCGGCGTGTTCGTCACCAGCGCGCGCTCCGTCAGCCGCATCTCGGCCATGAGCGTGGAGGCAGTGGGGTTCGTCTCCCGGTCGTCAGCGAGGCGGTAGAGCCGCGCAGTGACCTCGGCGTCGGTCACGAGGCCGTTCGGGCCGAGGACGGCGAAGGCGAGCCGCGTCTCGCCGACGCCGATCTGCGAATTTGCGATCCGGGAGACTAGCTCCGAATCCTCGGCCGCCGCGTCGAGCGATCGGGCGTCCCAGCGGAGGTCATCGCCACCGCAGGCGGCGACGAGCACGGCGAGGAGCGCGACAGCCGCCGCGAGCACGCCTCGCGTGCGTCTTCGTGAGGGCAGACGCGGCATCAGTCACTCCGTCCGAGGTGTGGAAGCCTGCACAGGATCGCGCAGCACTGCGGTCCGGGCAACGTACGCGGCGTCACCTCCGACGACCGGTCTTAGCTCAGGGCCCGCCAACTGTGCCGGCCCTCGGCCTTCACGAACCGTCCGAAGCCCGGCGCGAGCATGTGCGAAGCGGCCACCAGCGACCCGTCGCCCGCGAGGCGCTCGAGCGTCGCGACGCGCGTGTCACGCGCCACATCGTGGTCATGGTCGAAGGTGTTCTGGAACGTCGGGTCGGCCGTGTCGATCGGCGTCAGCACGACATCCCCCAGCACGAAGCCGCGCTCGCCGCCGGAGTCGATCACGAACGAGGTGTGCCCGGGCGTGTGACCCGGCGTCGCCAGCGCCGTGATCGCACCGTCGAAGGCGTGCTCACCATCGAACAGCTCGAGCTGCCCGCTGACCTCCAGTGGCTGCAGGTCGCGTACGAAGGAGGCACCAGCCTCCGCCGCGAAGTGGTCCCAGTCCGCACGAGGCGTCCAGTACCGCGCATTCGCGAACGTCGCCGCTCCGGACTCGTGGTCGATGTTCCAGCCGACGTGGTCTGTATGCAGGTGCGTGAACACCACCGTGTCGATGTCCTCGGTCGCGACGCCTGCTGCCGCGAGCTCTTCCAGCAGCGTGCCGTTCACCTCGGGGCCCATGCCGGTGTCGACCAGGATGCGCTGGTCGCCGCTCACGAGGAGGAAGCACTGGTCCTCCATGTAGACGTTGCCGTCGACCAGGAACTCGGCATACGGACCGACGTCCGCACCGGGGTAGCACTGTTTCGCCGGGAAGCTGAAGTTCGTGTCCAGCAGTGACACGACCTCGACCGCTCCGACTCGCTGACGTTCCATCAACCACTCCTACTCGACTACTCGAACTGCTCGAACTGCCCGGCGCAGCTTAGTCGTCGCCGGCTGCAGTCGTAACGGGGACCGTGCGCGCTCGCGCTGTGGCCCCCGGTCGGCGGTTCACGAGCACGATGCCGGCGATGATCAGCGCCAGCCCTGGCACAAAGACCGGCTCAATGCCTTCGTCGAGGACGAACCAGCCCCAGCCGATCGCCGTCACGGGCAGCAGGTACGTCACCAGCGCCGCCCGCGTCGCGTCAGTGTTCGCGATCAACCAGTAGTAGAGGATGTACGCCACACCGGTCGCGCCCAGTCCCAGCCCGAGCGTCGCGAGGAGCACGCGAGCAGAGAGGTCGCCGACGGCCGGCGGGCCCTCGGCGATGAGCAGCAGTGGCGTCAGCGCGATGAAGGCGATCGCCGTCTGCGAGGTGGCCAGCACCGTGTAGTCGACCCCGACGAGCAGCCGCCGGCTCATCACCGCGCCCGCCGCGTAGCCCACCGTCGCCAGCACGACCGCGAGCTGACCCTGCGTCCCCGCCGCGCCGAGGTCCAGCAGGTCGGGCCCGATCACGATCACGACGCCGGCGAACCCGACCAGCAGCCCAAGCGCCCGCGTGAGCCGCTCCTCGACGATCGCCATGTGGGCAAAGATCGCCGTGAACAGCGGCATGCCGCTGTTCAGGATCGCCGCGAGGTTGCTGTCGATCTCCTGCTCACCCCACGGGATCAGCACCAGCGGCGCAGCCGAGGCGATCAGCCCGATCACGATGGCCGCCAGCCAGTAGCGACGGTCGCGCGGCACCTCGAGGCCTCGCACAGCGACTACGACCATCAGCAGCAGCGCGCCCAGGCCGAGCCGGAGCCAGCCGACCGCCACCGGGCCCACTTCTTCGAGCATGACCTTGATGAACATGAACGACGCGCCCCAGATCAGGGACAGCGCGATCAGCATCGCCAGCGGCCTCGTCTGCATCACGACCTCTCGCCGAGGACGCACACGATCCGCCGTCGCCGGGAGCGGTGCAACCCGCAACGCGACAGCACTCAGCCGCGGCTACACCTCGTCGCGGAGGTAGGCTGTCGCCAGCGCGTCGGCGTACTCGTTCCAGCGCGAGCCGTCGTGCGCCTTGATCCACTGCAGGTGGGCGCGCGGACGCTCCTGCGCCAGCGCGTAGGCCGTCTGCACCAACTCCAGGTTCTTGACCTCGCCGTCACGGCGTCGCCACCCGCGCCGCTCCCAGCCCGCGGCCCACTTCGTGATCGTGTCGACCACCAGCCGGCTGTCCGTATGGACCTCGACCGGCTCGTTCGGCCCCACGAGGCGGAGCGCCTCGATCATGGCGGTGAACTCCATACGGTTGTTGGTCGTCGACGGGTCCTGCCCGTGCCGCTCCGCGAGGATCTCCCCATCAAGCACGTAGACCACGCCCCAGCCGCCCGGGCCCGGATTGCCGGAGCAGCTACCGTCCGTGAAGAGACCGCTCGATGGCCCTCCGTCGTAGCGTGCGAGCGCCTGTGCCGTCGTCAGGTTTTCGGCCCCCGCGCCCGAGGAGCGAGTGCGCCGCGAGAACGACCGTCGCCGGTTACTCAAGCGGCACCGCGTTGTAGAGCATCACCGGATCGCCCTCGAACGAATCACTCTCGAGGTTCGCGATCACCACGATTGGGCGGCTCGCGATCACGACCGCTGCGCCCACCCAGTCGCTCGGCAGCTGCCGCTCCTCCCACTGGCGGAAGGTGCGACTGCCCACGACTGGCCGGCCGATGACGGCCTTGAGGCCCGTCGGGAAGGCCTTCGAGAAGTAGATGACCGAGACGCTCGCGACCGATCCGTCGAAGGTGAGCACGCGGAACCATGAGTTCCAACCGTCTCCCGTCAGCCAGGGGTTGAAATTCTTGTTCGTCACGGGCACCACGACCTTCGTCGAGGCGTCCTGCGCCGTGAATCCGCGGTAGTCAGCGAGCGAACCGTCCTCTGACCGCCGTTGGCCGACCACCGCGATCGGCTGCACGGACTGCATCCGCACCGTGCCGAAGAACGTCGAGGGCAGCGCCGTACCCTCCGGCAGGCAGCCCAACGCCCCCGCGAAGTCCTGGTCGCAGGTGCGCGCGCCGAACACGGTGATCGTGTGCTCGAACTCGAACCGGTCGCCGGAGGCGTCCGTACCGTCGAAGAGCAGTGTCACCTCGGTCGGCACGCTCGGGTTCGCCGCCATGATGCGGAAGCGAGTGCTCCACGTGGACTCACCCTCCGACGCGTTGCGGTCGACCAGGGGCAGCAGCACCACCCGCGCCGCCTCGTCCTGCCCGATCGCGCGATAGGTCGCGAGCCCGGCCTGTGCCCGGTCGCGCGTATCGACCACCACGGCCGGGCGTTGCGCCTCTGCGGGAACGCCCGCGTCGCTATCGTACGTGCGCAGCACGGCTGCGCCGTCGAAGCCGAACGGCACCGGCAGTGAGAACTCGTTGCGCAGCATCGTGCCGCGCGCCTCGATCAGCTCGCCGCCCTGCGAACACCCGGCGCTCGGCGTCCGTGGGTCGACGGTCATCGGCGAGGTGTCGCCCGAGTCGTAGTAACTGATCTCCACGCAGATCGCGTGGTCGTCGCTTGCGTTCTGCACCGTGATGCGGGAGATGTACCGCTCCGTGTCCTGCACGATCGGTAGGTAGTGCACGTCCGTCCCCGCACCCAGGCGCAGTGTCTCGCCCGCAATCTGCAAGTCGCCGGTCTCGGGCCGGTAGACGTCGCGCGCCAGCATCGCCACGAACGGCTGATCGCTCTCGATGAACGCCGAGCCGCGGAAGCCCACCGGCAGGTCGCCGTCGAATTGCTGGAAGAACGACCAGCCGAAGCCGCTGCGAATCTCGGTGCAACCGCCGCCCGACGGGCAACGGTCGGTCGCGAGGTAGCTTCCGTCGCTGTCGAAGAAGTCAATGTCGATCGAGGACGGCCCCTCGCCGACGTTCTGGATGCGGATCCAGGAGTTCTCGTCGCCCAGGTCCACCTGCTGCGCGACGCCTCGGTCGCCACCGCCGGCGACGAAGGCGATGCCTGCCACCGCCGCGAGGACGATCGATAGGCCGAGGGTGCGGAACGAGCGCGGTCGCATGCGCCGCGCGGACGCCGCGAGCGGAACCAGCCTGCGTACCACTCGGCACGCCCTTCCTCGCCGCCCGCCCGGTCTTCATGAGTCAGGACCTGGCGTGATCGTAACAAACCCTCGCTGCACGGCCCTCGACGGGTCGCGGCCCCTCGATGGTGCGCCGGGAATGGCGTACGATCCGCGCCCGGGCCGCTAGGCCCGTCGTTTACGCGGGGTGTAGCTCAGTTTGGCAGAGCGCGTCGTTCGGGACGACGAGGTCCCCAGTTCAAATCTGGGCACCCCGACCACACTTCCTCAGTAGCCACGCGGGTTTCCCGACACCTGCGACACCCGGGCGTACTTAGCGCGTACTTGCAAGGTTCCCGATCGCACCTTCAATACGGTCCGCGGTGGTGATGTGCATGATCGAATTAGACGCATCCTCCCTCTCACCGTCGGGTGCTCACAGCCCGGTCCCGTGCGTCGCGGTCGCGGGCCGCTCAGCGTAGACAGAGTATGTCGGCGCGTGTTCGAGCAGCTGATCCCACATACGTGAGCGTTCATCGCCGGTCGCGACTCGGGCCTCGCGGGTGGCCGATTCGCGCCCGATTGCCAGCGTCACGGTCGGGTTCGCGAGCAGGTTCTGGAACCAATGCGGGTGATCAGGGTTCCCGACGTTTGATGGGACCAGGACGATCTCATCGCCGTGGCGCATGTACATCACCGGCGTGGTGCGTGGCACACCGGTTGGGTGGCAGTTGCAGCTCTGATTCGGTCCACGTGCGTGCTGACATCACCCTCGAAGAGCTACGTGCGCTCAAGGCCTTAGCCGAAGGGGCAGCGGAGCCGGAAGACCGACCGTGTATATCCGGGTGCTGAGACGAGCCGGATTCGTCGACCTGGGTGCGCGGGCTGGAGAACTGATCGATCCGCGCGACACCGATCCGGCCGTGTTCGAGTTCCTCGAGCACGAGGACGTCCGCGTGCACCTCACCTACGGTGACTCAGAATTGATCTAGCCGCGTCGCTGCTCGCGCGGAGGCAGTCGCGGAGGTGCGTCTAGCGCTGATCACCCAGGCCGACTCCAACGTGTGCTCCCGTGGTTAGGTCGCTGTGTGACTGAGGCGCGCTGGTCACGGGCCTGAGCCGAAGTCTCCCGGCGAGGTCGTGTCGTTCATGCACCAAGATATGGAGTCACCTCCTACCGGCCCCCTCACGCGGAATCGATGTGCAAGCCAGGAGTACCCCACGGCCTGTTCTGCTTCAGCTGCTGCTGGGCGCTGATGGCTCTGATGGCCGCCTTCGGCTTCATGAATCTGCGGGCGATGGCTGCGCTAGCGATGGTCATCGCCATCGAGAAGCTCTGGTCGCGCGGAGATCGCTTCGCGCGCTTGACTGGTGTGGCCGCCTTCGGGCTCGCCATCATCGTGATCTTCGAGCCCGGTCTCGACGAAGATGGTCGACGTCGGCTGATGGCCATGACGTAGACGCTGGTCGAGCTCGGACGGTGGCGGCGGCACGGCTCAGCATGACAAGGCGATTCTCGTGATTACGGGGACCGAGTAGTGATGGCGCCGCGTATCAGTAGCGATGTACTCGAGGTAGATGATCGCCGGATTCTACGCGTCCCAGCGCACTGCCTACGCCCGCACCGGCTCCTCGAAGCCCTTCAACTCCACCTCGCCGACCGAGGTGAACTCGAACCCTTTGCCCGTCACCGCCTCGCGCACGCACGCCGCCAGGAGGGTTCAAGCTACAGCGTAGCCAGTACCCCGACCGAGAAGACCAAGCCGCCGACGACGATTGCGGGACCGCTCGCGGCTTGCAGGAAGAAGCCGATTGGCCGCGTCGCGAACTGATCGCCGGCATCGTTGATCCAGTTCAGCGCGCCTCCCACGAGCGACGATGCGACACCCGCGCTGACCAACCATGCGGCCGCGACCTCGAGTCCCGATCGCATCGTTGAGTAGTCAGCAGCGACGGCGAGACCGAGCAGAGCCGCACCTGCGATGAGCGCTTCCATGTGCGTGTTTACCAGATGCCGAGAGACTGTGGGTGCCCTCATGCGGGCTCTTGCGAGAGGGACGCCGAGCACAAACCCGACAGTGACAGCGACGGTACCTGCGACGATCAAGATCTCGGCGCTCGTATCCATGAAGATGCCCCCTACCGTGTTCCAGCCTGTCGCCAGCTCAGGTGAGACCGACTCACGCCCACCCCACCGCGTATGTCACGTGCTCCGCGTCGAGCTGCCTTCGGTTCATGGCGAGCGTGATGATAGCGGCCTCGACGCCGGGCCACTCCGATCATCGGGAGCATCCCGTCCTCGCCTTGTCAGCCTCGGGGAGCCGCGAGTTCCCAGGATGGGCGGATTGGATCTCCGTGCTCGACCGGGTCGCTATAGTCGCCTCGAATTTCGAGGCTGGGCGCGACGGCCTCCAGGGAGGACACAGGTTCATGGCACAGGTTCATATTCTCGGGGCAGGCACGCCGACACCAACTGCGGAGCGCTTCGGTAGCACGCTGGTGTTAGAGCTCGCTCACGAGAACCTGATGTTCGATTGCGGTCCCGCAGCCACGCACAAACTCGTCAAGGCCGGGTTCCAACCGACCGACATCGGGCACCTCTTCTTCACTCACCACCACTTCGACCACGACGTGGACTACCCGTGCTTTCTCCTCACGCGCTGGGACCAGCAGATCGGGGGCGAGAAGACGCTCGAGGTACTCGGTCTTCCGCTCACAACCACGCTGACCGAGGGGATCCTCGACGAGGACCGTGGCATCTTTGCGCACGACTGGAAGGCGCGCGTCGCGTCAGCGCGGATCTACCGCAACCGCGGAGGCGAAGTCTTCCCGCGGCCGAAGCCAGAGGTCGACGTACGTGACCTGGACCCATCGGGGGGCGACACCTACTCCGGGCCTGACTGGGAGATCACCACGGCGCGCGCCGAACACGCTCAGCCCTACCTCGAGAGCCTGGCGTACCGCGTCGACAGCGATGAGGGGAGCGTCGTCTTCACCGGCGACACGCCGTGCGAGCCCATCGTCGAGCTGGCGAAGGATGCAGACATGATGATCTGCATGTGCTGGGACGACCAGGACTTAATGGCCGAGACCGAGGAAGGCGGCGGCATGTGCGGAACGACTGGGGCGGCGGGCATGGCACAGCAGGCCGGCGTGAAGAAGCTCGTGCTGAACCACATCGGCCCACACCTCGGGCAGTCGGGGCCGATGATGAAGGCCTACCACGACATCAGCGGCATCTACGACGGTGAGGTCGTGTTCGCCGACGAGCTCATGCGCGTACCGCTGGGAGACCCGCAACGGACGAGGCGGATCACGGAGCAGGTCGAACGCTACCCAATCCAGCGCCGTCGACCCGACGGGCCGGAGCGTAGCGTCTCGCCATCCCGCCGGAGCGCCAGAGGAGAGGCCAAACGATCGTCTGGCCGTCGCACAGGGTTGGGGTCTACGGGCGCTCGAACAACGCCGCGACGCCCTGACCTCCGCCGACGCACATCGTCTCCAGTCCGTAGCGTGCGCCCCTGCGCTCCATCTCGTTCACGAGGGTCGCCAGGATGCGCGCCCCGGTTGCGGCGATCGGGTGGCCGAGCGATATCCCCGAGCCATTCGGATTGAGCTTTTCGTCGATCTCACCCGGATCCTCGAGCCCCCAGCCCTTGAGGACACCAAGCACCTGTGAGGCGAACGCCTCGTTCAGCTCGATCACATCCACGTCTTCGAGGGCGATCTGCGTCCGCTCGATTAGCTTCCGCAGCGCTGGAACGGGACCGAGCCCCATATACGCGGGGTGCACGCCTGCCACGGCCCAGCCGCGAACGTAAGCCGCGGGCTCGAGGCCGAGCTCGGCCAGCCGATCCGCGGCCACGACGAGGCACATCGCCGCAGCGTCGTTCTGCGCGCTGGCGTTGCCTGCTGTCACCGTGCCGCCTTCGCGCACGGGCCGCAGTCGAGCAAGCGCTTCGAGCGACGTGTCGGCTCGCGGTCCCTCGTCCCGGTCGACCACGATCGGGTCGCCCCGACGCTGTGGCACAGACACGGGGACGATCTCGGCGTCGAACTTCCCAGCATCGATGGCCGCGACCGCTCGCTGGTGGCTCCGCAGCGAGTAGGAGTCCTGTTCTTCGCGCGTGACATGCTCCTGCTGAGCCACGTTCTCAGCAGTCTCGATCATCCCGTCGATCGGCCCGAAGCGATCCTCCGGTGCCACGGTCGCTCGCGCCCGGACGAGCCTGTCATGGAGTGTCACCGAACCCATTCGGCTGCCCCAGCGTGCCTCCGTCGTGTAGAACTCGGCGCGGCTCATCGACTCGATGCCGCCCGCCAGCACGACGTCTGCGTTTTCGGTCTGGACCATCATCACGGCGTTCAGGATCGACTGCAGACCCGAGGCGCAGCGGCGATCGAGCTGGTAGCCGGGGACTTCGATCGGTAGACCCGCCTTCAGAGCAACCAGCCGGCCCGATGCCGGTTCCTCTCCGCTTGGGTAGCCCTGTCCGAGGATCACGTCCTCGACACGCTCCGGGTCGATCTTCGTGCGCTCCAGTATCGCGGTCGCGACCGTCGCGCCGAGATCGGACGCCGACACATCTTTCAAGACGCCGTTGAAGCGACCGACGGGTGTTCTGAGAGGGCTGACAATCGCCACTTCGCGCATCACGAACCTCCGACATCAAGCGCAAGACAGGGTGCAGCGCTTCAGTGACCGCCATCCTACGCGGCCGTCGGACTCCGGAGGCAAGGTGGAGTGAGCTGCGCCAGCGAAGATCAGAAAGTAGACCCAGGGGCCAGCAGTGGCGGCACTCGTACGTGCGTATCTCATCGATCATCCGGTAAAAACGAACCGGCGCGGGGTAGCTACGCGAGCGTGATGCTCCCTGATCGTGTGGAGCGCCAGATCGATGTGCTCCTCTAGGCCGGCAGCGCTCAGTGACCGGGAAGAGTCGCACCGCATCGTCGTTCGCGATCAGCACGTCTCGTGGAGTCTTCCAGCGGGCTGAAGGTACGAGAGCGGGTGGTGAGCGTGGGCCATTTGTGGCCATCTCGAGCGACACCACTCATCGCTGGACGGCATGGGTGGCTTGTCAGGCGCAGCCTTTAGGTACGGAATGGCACCCTGAGAGCGCGGACCATACGCTGCGTCACGGGGACTCTCAAGGCGGAAACACTCTCCCCGCCCTGCCGTGTAGGCTGCACTGCATCCCTATGGGTTCGTGAGGCGAGAGCGAGCGCAATGACGCCATTTCCCCGTCAACCTGAAGCGCTGACCCCGGAGTGGCTCACCTCCGCGCTGCTCGATGCAGGGCACCTCGACGAGGCGACGAGCGTAGCTGCGCTGTCGTGGGCGCCGATCGGCGACGGCTACGCGGCCACGACCGTGCGCATCGTGCCGACGTACGAGGGCCCGGCCGATTCAGCGCCCGCCAGTTTCGCTGCGAAGTTCGCTCGCGACTACGAGGGGCCGCTCGAACTCGCGCGCGCGTTCCGTTTCTACGAGCGTGAGTCGCGCTTCTACTCAGAGGTGGCGGTGGGCGACCGCGGGGTCGGGGTGCGCATACCACGCGCGTTCGTTAACGAGTTCGACTACGAGACGCACGAGTTCGTCTTGCTCCTCGAGGACCTCACTGACGCCGACCCCGGCGACCACGTCGCCGGCACGCCGGCCGAGCAGCTGCCGACGATCATGCGTCAGTACGCGCGGATGCATGCCCACTGGTGGAACACCTCGGACGTCGAGCAGTACGAGTTCCTATCTCTGCCGCGCCAGGCGTTGTTGCTGATCGAAGCGATAGTCCAGCAGTCGGCCGTGCAGGCGGGCGGTCTGATCGACGAGTATCTCCCCGCAGCGTTGCGGGAGCGGTTCGAGCAAGCCGCAGCGCACCTGGTCGGCAACCTCGAGTTCTTCCGGCTGGGCCCGGTGCGCACGCTGCTGCACGGCGACGCGCACATTGCCAACTTGATGTTCCCGTCGGACGGATCAGACCCCTACTTCCTCGACTGGCAGCTCGCGACCGTCGGTCACGGCATCGATGACGTGGCCCGGTTCCTGATGCTGAGCGTCGATCCAGAGGTTCGGCGAAGGCACACGGACGAGGCGATCGCAGCCTCCTCAGACGAGCTCGCCGCGCGGAGCGTGCATCTGCCGGTCGAGGAGTGCCACCGATTACTTCCAGCGGCGACGCTCATGCACATCGGACAACTCGCGATCGCCGGCGACAACCTCGACACGTCCGGTGAGCAGGCGGAGGCAACCATGGGAGCCCTGATCGGACGGGTCTCGGCTGCGCTCGAAGAGATCGAGGACGTGGACGCGGCGATCGCACTCTCCCGCACTTGAGCTGACTGCGAGAAAGGAGCGGCTGGCCGAGTAGATCGTCAGCCGTTGCTCCACACTCCATGCGAAGATGCCCCGCATGGCGGACCAGCCGAACGCCGTCGCCCTCGGGCTCTTCGGGCCAATCGCACGGGACTACGAACGCTGGGCAGCAGTGCTCAGCCTCTATCAAGACCCGAGATGGCGGCAGGCGATGATAGAAGGGCTTGAGCTCCGCGCGGGCGAGCGACTGCTCGATGTCGCCTGCGGAACCGGGTCCGTGGCGCGACTCGCGAGCGCTCGCGGATGCGACGTTGTCGCACTCGACCAGAGCGGAGACATGCTGGAGCAGGCTCGATCCGCAAGGCTCAGCGTCGTACGCGCGACCGCAGAGCACCTCCCTGTGCCCAACGGAGCCTTCGATGCGCTGACCTTCACTTACCTCCTGCGCTATGTCGCGGATCCGGCCGCTTGCATGCGCGAGCTGGTGCGGGTGCTCCGCCCCGGCGGCCGCATTGGGATGGTCGAATTCGGACGACCGCGCGGCCTCACCGGTCCGCCATGGTGGCTCTACACGCGCGTGGCACTGCCTGTGGCAGGCACTGTGATCGGACACGGCTGGCGCCAGGTCGGGACCTTCCTCGGGCCAAGCATCGACGGCTTCCATCGCCGGTTCCCACCGCGGGAGTTGAGCGCGTTGTGGACAGAGGCGGGGCTTGTCGACGTCCGAACTGAACGACGCTCGCTCGGGGGTGGTCTGCTGATGTGGGGTCGACGCCCGTGAGCGAGCGTCTTCCCCCAGCCTTCTATGCGCATCCCGGAGGTCCGCTCCGTGACCTGCTCGCAATCCTGCATCCGCCGTACACGGCTTGGCACCTCTCCTACGTAGCGATCGGCTCTGCCCTCGCTCCCGAGATCGAGTGGCTACACCTGGCAGGAACTCTCGCTGCTTTTCTCCTGGGGCTCGGCCTTGCGGCACACGCACTTGACGAGTGGCACGGACGCCCGCTCGGGACCGGGCTCCCCGATCGCGTCCTTCTTGGCCTTGCGGTCGCCGGCTTCGGCGGTGCCCTGGTGGTGGCGGGGTTCGGCACGTTAGTGATCTCCATTTGGGTGCTCCCGTGGGCCATTGTTGGTATTGCACTGGCCGCGGCGTATGCACTCGGCTGGCCCGAGCCGCTGCACTCTGACCTCGGCTTCGCGGCGTTGTGGGGCGCGTTTCCCATGTTGGTGGGGTTCTGGTCGCAGAACGAATCTCTCAATGGAGCGATCCTGCTTGCCGCGCTCGCCGCGACCGCGCTCAGCCTTGCACAGCGCAAGCTAAGCTCGCCTGCACGGTACGTGAGACGCCAGACGCACTCAGCCAGCGTCGAGTTCGACGATGAGCACCGTTGGAGCCGCGAGCAGTTGCTCGGCACCTGGGAGCTGCCGTTGAAGCTCCTCGCCGCGGCCATGGTGCTGCTAGCGGGCGCGCTGCTGCTACGTCATATCTAGCTGCTCGTGGACTAGTCCGTGGCTGACAACAGGGCACGAGAGGCATCCCACGCCACTCACCGTCAGATTGCATTCGTTTTCCATGGCGCGCGTGATCACAGCGGGCTTAGTACCGGGTCACCCTGACCATCGAGAACATCACGCCCTCGCGGCGTCACCCTCGGAGAGCTGAGTGCGCTCAAGGCCATGCTCGATCAAGAAGCCGAGGAACAGGAAGACCGGCCGTGACCCCACCCCTCTTGATTGATGGGCCGGTGGGTCGGATTCAGATCGCCAGACCAATTTTCAACTTTGGTGATTCGGTTCACGAGATCGTCGGTGGCTGGGTCTCTGTGCGAGGTGGACGTGCTGAAACGCGCCGGGCACTGGCCCGAGCCCGCTGCACGGAACGAGGTCGTTTCGTTCACGCAGCTGAAGCGACGAGCGATGCGGCGACGTAGGGAGTAATGAGGTAAGTCACCAGCGCCGGTCGCACTTCCGCCGCTGATCGCCGTGGACGAGCCTCATTAGTTCAGCCGGATCGAAGGTGGTGCGCTACTGCGCGCTGACAGTCAATGTGAACGGTGAGCCCGCGTAGAAGGCCCCGGCACCCACTGTGATCCAGTAGGTGCCGGGGCGCGCTCCCTCGATGATCACTGCCTCGTCGGCAAGCCCGGCCTCGGGGGAGTTCCAATAGTCACCAATGAGGAACTGAACCGATCGGATGTCGTCGTAGCCGACGCCGAGAGCGAGGTCGGCGCTGAGCCCGGTCAAATGGAAACTCAGCTGGGTCACACCTGAGGGAGCCTCAAGCCGGTAACAGACGGTGGTATTTATCCTACTGCCGGGCTCTCCTTGCTCGACCACGGAGTTCACCGGGGTCTCCAGCGCGATGTCGATCGGTTCGGGGCTTTGACAGTTCAGCGCACGCTCGCTCGGCGCTGTCGCTGCCGACTGCTGGTCGCTTCCGTCAGCGGCGACCGTGGGGCCCTCGGTCATCGCCGTGTCCGGTTCGTCGTCGTCGCCGCACGAAACGAGGAGGAGGACTAGCAGCGCGAGAGCAACCCCCATCCAGAGTTGCGATGGACGTGCCATCGAGGTCCCCTCACTTCGAACCTGAGCGAGAGAAGGCGCCGGCCGTCGTGCGCCTAAACCCAGACTGAGCAGCATACGAAACGGCGTGGCGCGTCCCCCCAAATTCCTATTCAGAGCGAGCCCGCCGCGGACGTCTACGCCTGCCGCAGGCGTCTAGGAACTGCCCTCGTCGCGGGACCACAGTTGCCAGGCGCCGACGAGCATCAGCGTCCCGGAGACGTAGTAGATGATCGCCCAGAGCACCCTCACGCCGCCGCGGTCGAGGTAGTCAAAGCGGATGTCTTCGACCAGCTCGCGCGCGATCAGGAGCCCGCCGAGGAAGCCGAGCACCAACATGGAACCGGCGTACGCGCCCAGCAGTGAACGGCCACCCCAGCGATACACGATCACATTCGCGATCACGATCGCGGCCACGGTCCATGCGATGCCGCTTGTCGAGTAGTCGTCGCCGATCAGGTCCCCGAGGAGATAGACCACCATCGAGACTATGGCTCCAGTGACAACGAGCAGTTCACCTGGCTCGCTGAGCCGGTCCATGATCGAAGCCATACCACCCGAGCTGCTCTCCTCTGGACTGGTCAGTCCACCCTGCTCCTCGCTCATGAGTCCTCCGAACGCGCAATGTCGCCGCCCCCGCGACGCCATTGTGGGCACAATCCCACCGGCTGAGCACAAAAGTAAAGGGGTGCGACTCTCTGGCAGGGGGCGTGCCCGGCGGTCAGCCGTCGCAGCTCATGCCGCAGCGCTCGTGGATCACGATCGGCGATCGGTGAACCCGGCGCGGGGCCGAGCCCCTATCATCGCGGCGGCCGCACGAGTCCCAGGCTCGAGCGCGCCCCACGGCGGGTCCGCGTCGAGGCAAGCGAGATGGAGACGATCCGCAATAATCGCGTGACCGCCGGTATCATCGGCGGCGCCGCGGTGCTCATTCTCCTGGCGGTCCTGCTCAGCGGCGGTGGTACCGACGAGCCGGAGTTCGATGCCGGGGCCTTCAACCCGTTTTCCACCTCGACACCCTCAGCCTCCGCTGCGCCAACAACCCCCGAGGAGTTCCCACTGACCGAGGTGCCGCAGCTCAACTGCGGGCCTGTCCTCACGATCGAGGAGGAGGAAGAGGGGCTCGGTCTCAACGACCGACCGTTCGGCGAAGGCGGCAAGTTCGAGTTCTCGCGCAACGAAACCTGCATCATCCAGCTTGCATCTGACGACCGCTTCTTCGTCCAGGTTACGCCGGGCACTCCCGCTGACTTCGAACCGGGCATCGAGCGCCTCGGGGTCACTGGCCAGCTGGTCGAGGGGATCGGCGATCGCACCATCTGGTTCGGTGGGCCCGATTCGTCGGATGGCGGCCGTGCGGGTGTGCTCAGCGTCGCAGAGAACACGCCGCTCGGGCTGCTCATTTTCCGCATCGTCCTCGGGCGTCCGGACCTCGACGAGGCGGCACAGTTGAAGGTCGCGACGACGCTCGCGCTGGCCGCTCTACCGCGCTTCCCCGGCGTCGAGGCACCACCTCCACCGGAACCCAACGTTCTGAGCCCCGAGCATGCCCCGGTTGATCAATCGAACCAAAGTTATGTGACGAACCTGCTCGCGCGCGAAGCCGACGGAGAGTGGACCCGTGGGGAGGGCCTGGTCGCGACGCTGCGCTACATCGCCGGGGAGCTCGAGGCCAGCGAGGTGCTGCGCGCGGGAATGGTCCTCGCCGAGTTCGACCGCGGCATCATCCGCGCAGCGAGCGATTATTCCGACTCAATGCCGGGGTCGACAGATGCAGCCGAGATCGAACGTCTGCTCGCACTGCTGATTCCTCGCGACCCCAGAGCCAACTCGGCACAGGCGCTGCGCGGAAGCGATATGGCGCGCTCGCTGGCCATCAACCGCAGCTCGGCGCAGGAGCCCGAGTGTCAGTCGATCTGGCCGGACCATGGTGACCCCTGCATCGTCAGCGATAGTCCGGTGGGAGGGGATGAGTCTTTGCAGAGCAAGTATCTGCTCTGGTTCCCAGTCCTGGAGGAGGGCGAAGAATGGGTCGGCTGGGTCAAAGGGGAATCCACGATCGGCAACGCGATGTTCCAGTCGATCGAATTCTTCGAAGGCCTGAGCGGCAAGATGCCGCCGGTGTCGGTCTGGCTCACTCCCTTCCAGGGCGGTAGCTACATCGTCGGCGAAGGCGGCGAAGGCGACGCATGCAACGTGATGCTAGCGTCGGGAGCGCAGGGCCTGCGGGACCAGGATCCCGCCCTCCTCCAGCAAGCGATCGCGTTCTCGTTCGCCTCCTGCTACATCATCGAAAACTTCGGTGATCAGGACATTTCCTCCTGGTGGGCAGACGGGCTGGGCTGGTACCTCAGCGATGTGGTGTTCCCAGACGCCTCCCTGGAGATCGAATTGCTTCACGTGCCGAGCACGCTGGCCGGCGAGGAGCTTGGGACCACGATTCTCGAGCGCACGATCACGAACATGGCGTTCTTCGAATGGATGGACGCGGCATCAGACGTCGAGGGAGTGCTCAGCACGGCTGCGACAATCAACACGTCAGGCCTCGATGCGGTCGCAAACGTGGCCGACTTGCTTCACGACTTCGAAAAGGCGCTTTCCGACGGCGTGATTGTCGATCAAGGGGGTGCGCACGAATTCACGCCCGGCGCCGATTCATACATTCTGGCGAAGGGCGACAAGGTCGAGGCAAAACCGCAGCCCTTCGGTGTCGTACGCGTCGAGGTGCTTGTGCCCTCGGGGATGTTCGCCTGCGTCAAGTACGACTCCAAAGGCGAGGTGAAGGCCTCCTACCGCACTGGCTCGGCGGGTTCGGGCGGTGGGTGGGGTGCCCCCCCGGGTCGCTTCAGAGCGAAGGCGTGTTCGTCGTAACGGCGCACGAGTCCGGCGCGTCCTTCTCAATCACCGTCGACGACGTCCACGAGAAGCAGGACTGCATGGACGAGGAGGAGGCGAAGGCGAACCCCGTGCTTCCGCCAGCCGATACGGACTGCGGCCAGTGTGGCGTAACGAGGTTCCTCTACGACCTCGTCTTCAACTGAGCGGCGACGCTGCGAGAAGCCGGCTGCGGCTCGGTGGCCATCCAGGGTGAGCCTTCGAGGCGAGCCTTCCAGGACGTACTCATCGTGCACTTACCCGGCGAACACCAGAGGACTGCCACGGCCTGCTTAGGCAGAACACCCAGTAACCACAGACCCCAGCGGACATGCACGGACCCTAGCGAGCGCTGCCAGCGTCCCGCGTGGGTCGGCACACCCGTCCGCCAGAACCGATGCTTACCGCAACGCGGCTAGACCGCTTCGGCCGCGAGGGGGAGCCGGTAGACGCGGGCAGCGCTGTCGTGGAACAGGGCCAGGCGCTCGTCCGAGGAGAAGCTGCCGGTCAGCTTCTTGAACTGGTTCCAGAGCACGGTGTACGAGCACGACGCGCGATCGACCGGGAAGTTGCTCTCGAACATGGAGCGGGTCGGTCCGAACTCGTTGATCGCATGCTCGTACCAGCGGCGGTTCGTCTCCAGTAACTCGTCGGAAGTGGGCGGTGCCTCGCGCTCGTGCCAGCCGAAGCCGTTCACCGGCATCTGGATCCCGCCCAGCTTGATCACGACGTTCTCGTGAGCGGCGACGGCCGCGATGTCTGCTCGCCACGTCGCGAAGATCTCGTCGGCGTCGCCTTCGCCGAGGATCGGCCCGCCGAGGTGGTTGAGGATGATCGTCGTGTCCGGGAACGCCGCGGCGAGATCGGTCACGTCGCGCAGATCGGGCTGGTAGAGCCACGCTTCGAAGGACAGGCCATAGCGGCGGAGATGGGCGAATCCGGCGCGGAACGACCGATCGAGCAGCAGGTGCTCTGCGCTCGCCGGCCGACCGGCGCCGGGCGGACTGGGCTCCGGCCACGCCGCTCGGTGTCGAACGCCGCGGAAACGTTGTGGGCTCGCCGCGAGTTGCGCTTCCAGGACTGGGACCACGTCGTCGCCCAGCAGCAGATCGGCGGTGCCGACGATCCCGGCGGCCACCCGGCATGAGCCGAAGCCGCCGCTCGCGCTCTGCGCCGCGATGCCCTGCACGAACTCCGTCTCGCCGACCGGCCTGAGATGGTCTGGCGCGGTGGCCCGGTACATCGCGCCGCATTCGATGAACACCGTCTGGCGGACCTGATGACCGCTGGCGTCAGCCACGATCTCGTCGAGCAGGTAGCGGTTGCCTG
Source organism: Dehalococcoidia bacterium (assembly GCA_965226785.1). Lineage (GTDB taxonomy): Bacteria > Chloroflexota > Dehalococcoidia > UBA2979 > UBA2979 > CBDDEC01. The sequence continues at coordinate 871,039 of CBDDEC010000002.1, read as the reverse complement.
GACGGTCCCAGAGGTGGTGGTGCGGGTCGAGGATCGGAAGCTCGAGCTCCAGAGCCTCCTCCGGTGTTTGGCTCAGCCAGTCGTCGTTCAGCGGCACGTCAATCCGTTCCCACGGGCGACCGATCGGGGCGCTCGGAGTCTACGTCCTCGGGTCCCGACGCGGGCCCAGCTCTGGCGCCCGCCCGCGGCCGGCGACTAGCGCTCATCGGGTCGGGTTCGCCTACTGAGTGAACGGACCGACGAGGCGCGTGACACCAGGCGTCCCGCTCGTCGAGGCGACGTTCGCGTAAGCGTGGATGTCATGGTCCCGTTCGGTCCCAGTGGAGCTGATCGACAGGCAGAGCAGATCTCCGCTGACGAACGTATGGCTGACGCTGCCCGCGACCTTGGGCACCGTGAACGTCACGCCTTGCTCGTCCACCGCGATGGGGACGGTGATTGAGCCAGTCGCGAATATCTGGCCGGAAACGGCGCCACTACTGCACGCTCCGCCGTTTCGCCACCAGACAGCGACCGTGCCGGGGCCGGCCTCATTCGGCTTGTCCCTGAGCACCAGCACGAGCGTCCAGTCAGTGTCGTTCGAGGCGGAGGTCACCGGCGAGGTCGCCGTGGCGCTATCTCCGGGCCAGCCGGTTCGACGTGATCATCGTCCTCGCGCCAGCCCTACGCCCGTTCCGGGCTGCTACGCGTGCTTCGGATCGGCGCGGACGAGTCTCCACGGCCCCAGGAGGTGCCTGATCGGGCACCCCCGGGACCATGACCGATCGACCTCGTCGCCGAGCCGCCTACTCCATGTCGCAGGCCGTCGGGTTCTCGCTCGGACCGACGGTGCCGCCGCCGCTCCCCATGATTCCGTCCGGCGACGTCAGGGTCGTGCCGTCGGGGCGCATCGCCGAGGTGATCGACCAGCTGAACGGCCCGAAGAAGAAAATCGGGACCTCGATGATGGCGTGACCATCCGCGTCCACCACGCCCTCGTGCGTCGCCGAGGCGCCGTTGCCCTGGTACGTGATCGTGATCTTGGTGCCCGGCGGGAGCTTGTCCGACCACACGCAGGCCAGCACCATGCTGGCGCCGGGATTCGCGTACATGCGAGCGAACGGCGGGTGGTCCACCGCGCTCCGCGTCTCCGGCTTCACTGTCGGTGGTGGCATCGGCGGTGGTGAGGTCGCCGTGGCCGTCGCGGTCGCGGTCGCCGTCTCGGTGGCAGTCGCCGTGGCGGTCGCGGTCGCAGTCGCTGTAGCGGTCGCCGTCGCTGTAGCGGTCGCCGTGGCCGTCTCCGTGGCCGTCTCCGTCGGCTCAGGCGGTGTCGCTGTCTCCGTCGGCGGTGGCGGCGTCGTGGTCGCTGTACTCGCGCACGTCGATTTGCCAACGGCGCCGACGACGATCAGCGGGTCACCATCGACGTCCGCGAGCGTGGTCCCGCTGAGATCGCTCTTGTCGATCTTGAGCTGCAGGCGGATCCCGTAAGTACCCATGCCCTCGCTGCAGCGGAAGCGATACCTGATCGAGAGGAAGAAGCTGATCTCGCCGAGGTCGATGTCCTCGGTCGGGTTTTCGATACTGACATTGCGGGGTCTGTCGTCGTCGTCGTCCTCGTCCTCCGGTGGTACCACGTGGCTTGCAGTGGGCCCGCGGACGATGGAGACCGCCCCTGTGACAAACGCGGATGTTTGGCTGCCCGGCTCGAATGCCACCAACACGGGCTTCTCGAAGCTCAACTCGAAGATGCCGAGCGTCGCATTCCACTCGTCACCGGGTAAGCCACTGAACGTCATGGGCTCGAATTCCATGACGAGACGGCTGCTCAACGCACGCGGGTAGAAGAACGAGAAATGCTCCACCGTTGCCGACACCGTGACCGTCCCGGCGTCGAGGTCATAGGTGGTCTCGACCGACTCCGGGAAGCTCCAACCGCCATCGTCGTCGCGGATCAGGACCACCTAGGGGCCCGCCTCGCTGTCTGGCCCGAGCACCCTTGGCGCGTCGAAGGTGAAGGTGGCGGTCGCCGGCTCGTCGAACGTCAAGCCGGACGGCTCGAAGCGATAGACCGGGCCTCCCTCTGCGACTGCGGTGAGCTCGTCGTCGAGCTCCGACGCCGGGACCTGCTCGATCACGATCGCGGTATCCGACCCGAGCGCGCCAGACGGCACACTGAGACTGACCCGGCCGTCCGTGGAGGTGACTGTTCCCCCGGACGACCCCACCGTGACCCCGCCCGCAGCCGTGGCAGCACCGCCGTCACCGTCGTCATCGTCGTCGCCGCCCCCGCCGCAGGCGACGAGCAGGGCTGCGAACGCGAGGAAGGTGAAGAGCACGTAGCGACGCCAGGCGGACACGAGCCACTCCGAGACTGGACCCGTCTTCAGCGGACCCGCGTTGGCGGCAGCATCGTAGCGGATCGCGAAGGGCATTCCCGCATCACGTTCGCCACGCTGCGCCGCATCCGTGGAGGGCGAGATCAGCGCCCGCTGACCAACGCCGTGCGGCTCGGCGACCGACGATCCATCGTGTGGATGCGTGAACTCGACTTTCCAGTCGAGCCCGCTGGAGACTTCGCCGCCGGAGTGACCTCGGTGGCTACGCCTCGTCGCCGTGGAGCGCCTCGCCCCGGTTGAGCCGCGCGGCGATGTCATAGGTCTGGCCGACCGCGCGCACCGTCGGCGCGTGCGCCGTCAGGAAGCGCGCGGCGCCGATCAGGACGTGGTCACCCTCTGGACGGCCGGCGAAGTTCGCGTACTGGCGCGCCGCCGCCTCGTAGATCTGGAACTCGTGGAACCCGGCGTCCTCGCGCAGTAGCGCGTGTCCGAGGCTCGCCAGCACCTCGTCGTGCTCGCCCGCGGCCAGCCGGTCCGCCACGATCGTGGCCGTCTCGTCGACTCGCTGCTGCCGGTCGAATTCGGCGAGCATCGCCTCGCGTCCGCCGCTCGCGCCGTTCGTCGCCGGCAGCGGCTGCTTCGGCACGTTGAGGAACCGCTCGAGGTACACCGACATCGCGCCATCGAAGATCCCGCGCGCGAGCTCCCTCGAGGGTGCGCGGCGCATCGCCTGGTCGACCGCGTTGGTGTAGGTGAACGTGTGGTGCACCGTGTCCCAGTCCCCGAACTCGTTCGAGATGTGGAAGTGCGCCGGCCGCCGCGCCGCCGCATAGGCGACCGTCGCCGCCAGCTCCACCAGCGGCACGCCGTCGCGAACGGCGTCGAGCATCGCGCGTAGCGACGTGCTCGGCTCCTCGTCGAGGATCGTCTCGGCCAGCGCGCGGTGGCCGTCCCACCCCTCGAGGCGTTCGCCGCCAGCCGCGAGCGCGTCGTCCAGCTCGGCGTCGGCCTCGCGCAGCAGCGCCGGCAGGTCCACCGGATGCTGCCAACTCGACAGCTCCTCGGACCGTTGCCCGCGCACCATGTTGCCGATCAGGCTCGGCAGCACCGCGTGCGCGTGCTCCCAGCCGATGTGGTCCAGCAGTTCGCAGGCCTTGTTCGCGAAGTCGAGCGCGTGACCCTCGGCGAGGAAGAGATGGTCCGTGCAGGCGGCGAAGATCATGTCCGCCACCTGCTCCGGCGAATGGCCGAGGCCGATCGCCGTGCGTAGCGTGCGCTCGGCCGGATCCGTCGACCGCGTCTCGATGAAGCGGCGGAACCATGTGCGATACACCTCGGGCCGCGCCTCCTCGGTCTCGAGTGGTTCGAGGTCGAAGTCGGGCGGCTGGCCCGCCGTGTCGCGAGCGACGTGCATCAGTCCCTGGTAGAGCGCCCGCGGCCGGTCCACCTCGTCGAGGAGCGGCTGCACGTTGGCCATCGCGGTCAAGATCGAGAGCCCGGAGCTCCACCCGGCGGCGCGATTGCGTGTGCCGAACAACGCCGCGCGCTCCAGCAGCGGGTCCGTCGCGTCGAGGTCGCTCAGCCCCAGCACCGACTTTGCCAGTACGAGCCTGATGTTCTGCTCCAGCCCCTCATCGAGCTTCTGCAGCCAGTGCGCGCCGCGGTCCTGCTCGAGCGGCGTCGGGTCGAGCCACACCTGCCCATCGCGCACCTCGGTCCGGAACGCGGCGACATCGTCGGCGAATGGATCGAAGGTGCAGCCCCCGGCGAGGTCGAAGCGAGCGTGGTGCCAGTGGCACGTGAGGATGCCGTCGCTCACCGTCCCGCGGCTCAACGGAAATCCCATGTGGGGGCAGCGATTGTCGAGGGCGTGCGGACGCCCCTCGTGGACGAACATCACGATCGTGCGACCACCGGCGGGCACGACCCGCGGCTGCTCCCGCTCAAGCTCCTCGATCGACCCGATGTGAACCAGCGTGTCGGTGTCAGATGTAGTGGTCATCGCTCGATCCCGCCCGTCCGGCCCCCGAACGGAGCCCTCGCGGCGCATCGTACGCCTCCGAACGTCGCGCGATCGGTACCATCGAGGCGATGCCAGCAGCGACGCCAGATCCGACGACCCCCGGACAGATCGTGATCCTTAACGGCGCGCCACGCGCCGGGAAGTCCAGCATCGCGAACGTCATCCAGGAGAGTTTCGATGGCGTGTGGATGAACCTGGGCGTCGACCTCTACGCGCGGGGTGCGACGCCGAAGCGTTTCCAGCCCGGGAGTGGGCTCCGACCCGGCCCCGGTCCGCAGCGCGGCGGCGAGCGGCCGGACCTCGAACCGCTGCTGCCCGTGCTCTACGCCGCGCTCTTCGACTCGATCGCCGCGCATAGCCGGCTCGGGCTCAGCGTCGTCGTCGACTGCGGCCTCCACCGCGCCATCAACCCGGCGATCCTCCCCGATTGCGCGCGCCGCCTCGAGGTATTGCCCGTGCTCTTCGTCGGCGTGCACTGCCCGATCGAGGAGATCATGCGCCGCCGCAACGAGGCGGGTCCGGAGCGCGGCTACTTGCGCGGCACACCCGAGGTCCCGATCCCCCCGCCCGTCGCGCTCTGGCAGGAGGCGGTCCACGACCCCGGCCACTACGATCTCGAGGTCGACACGTCCGAGCTCAGCCCCGAGCAGTGCGCCGCCCGCATCCGCGCCCGCCTCGACGACGGCCCACCCGGCACTGCCTTCGCCGACCTTGCGACGCTGGAGGGCTAGAGCCACCCTCCTCGACGGCGCCATCCTGGCCAGGGCCAAACGCCGCTCGACAACGGGCGGGGGTCCGCGTATATCACGCTCGCAACGCAATAACGGTGCGTCGGGTCGCCCGCCGGTCGATGTGCCACCTACCTGGTTGGGGGTATCGATGGCGATTCAGCAAGTTGCAGCCTTCCGTGTGAACCCGGGTCACCGCGATCGCTTCCCGGGCGCACTCGCCGAGGTGCAGGCGAACTCGGCTGCCGCTGGGGCCACCGCGCGCGCAGGAACGGTCCTGTCCGGTCTGAACGCCGGCATGGTGGTGACGGCTACCGAGCACGAGAGCTGGGAGGCGTTTGCGGACTACAGCGACGCCGCCGACGCCAGTCCGCCGGCGCAGCCGCTCCTCGACGCCCTGCGCGGTGGCGACCCACCGGCCACCCTGGCCGGATTGGGGATCCGTGCCCAGGTTGGCGACCATCCGGCCGCGAACAAGTCGTTCATTTCCAGTATCTCGTTCGACGTGCTGTCGAACCGACCGGATGTCGTGGCCGCGGTCGGAGGGATGCGAGACCTCTTCGAGACGGTGGGCGCATCGTCGAGGATCTTCACGACGGCGAACGGGGATAACCCCGGCCGTCTGATCATCGTCAGTGAGTTCGACGGCCTCGGCGGTTGGGCTCGCTTCCGTGATGCACTGCAGGCGAGTGCGGACGGCGGCACAGCGCCGCTGGCCGGCGTGCAGGAGCATATCCAGGGCGCCGGCATCAGCCACATCAGGGCGCTTCCACTCTAGTTCGACGGCGCATCACGCGAAGCGCATGGGCCCGCCCCCGCGGGGGCGGGCCTCTTCGCGTCCGTCGCCCGCGCGCATCGACCGTGCAGCGCCCGTGGTGCAGCCGCGCCGCGGTCGCTAGCATCGCCGCATGCCCGACGCCGCCCCTCCGCGACCCCGCATCCTCATCACCCGCGCCGAGGACGTGCTCGGCGAGCACTGGGAGGAGTACGGCGCGGCCGTCGAGGCGGCCGGGGGCGAAGCCGCCCCACTCGACCTCGCAAGGTTCGATGGCACGGTCCCCGCGTTCGATGGGCTGCTCGTCACCGCCGGCGTCGACCTCGACCCCGCGCGGTACGGCCAGGTGCGCTCCGACCGCATCCGCGAGATCAACGCCGAGCGCGACATCTTCGAGGAGACGGCCATCGCCGCAGCACTCGAGCACCAGCGGCCGTTGTTCTGCATCTGCCGTGGCCACCAGCTCTTCAACACCTCGCAGCATGGCTCGCTGCTGCAACACCTCGAGGAGCGCGAACCCCACCGCGCCCGCTACGGCGCCGACGGCGAGACCATCGAGTCGGGCTGGCACGAGGTCGCCGTGGCGTCCGGCTCGCTCCTTGCGCGCATCTCTGGCGCCGCGACGTTGCGCGTAAACTCTCGCCACCACCAGGCGGTACTGCCGGACGGCGTCGCCACCGGCCTCGAGGTCGTGGCGACCGCGCCCGATGGCGTCGTCGAGGCGCTGGAGGCGCCGGGCCACCCTTGGGCGCTCTCCGTCCAGTGGCACCCGGAACGACCGGAGATGATCGACGATCCGGCGCTGCAGACCGGCTCCGCCGCGCTCTTCGAGGCCTTCGTCGAGGCGGCGAGAACCGCCCGATGACTGCCGCGCCCGGTCGCTTCCACTACTTCGGCTTCGGCTCAAACCTCGACATCGACCGGCTGCGGATCCACTGCCCCTCGGCCGAGCTCGCCTCCATCGCGCGGCTCGCCGGCTACCGTCTCGCGTTCACCCTCGAAAGCAAACGCAACTGGCTCGGCGGCGTCGCCGACATCCTCGACGCACCGAACGCCGAGGTCTGGGGCGCGCTCTGGTCGATCGATGATGGCGAGTCGGACGAGCTCGACCGGCAGGAGGGCCTCTTCCGCGATCCGCCCGCTTACGGCCGCCTCGCGATCGAGGTCGCGACGCCCGCTGGCGACCGCGTCGCCTGCCGCAGCTACCACGTCGTCACCCCTAACCTGCAGGGCTACGCACCCTCGCCGGCATACAAGGAGACGCTGCTGCGTGGCGCGCGCGCCCTGGGCCTGCCCGCTACCTACATCGCCGGCCTCGAGGCACTCGAGCACAACGGACGCGAGGGCGGCGGACCGCGCTAGGCGGCGTTCGACGAGGCTCAACGAAACGAGGAACGGCCGCCCCGAAGGGCGGCCGTCCCAGTAAGTGGTCGCGAACGAGCGAGCTACGTCCGCTCGACCACCGGGCAGTTGACCACGAGGTCCGTCTGCACCACCTCGAGCCCTGATCCCTCGACGTCCTCGCGCGACTTCAGCGAGTTCGCCTCGTAGCTGGCGTCGACCATGACGAGGTTGACGCGCCAGAAGGCTGAATAGCCTTCGTCGGCAGGGACGGCGTCGATGATGTTGCGCTGGCCCTCCACGAACTGTGGGTTGCCGTCCTCGTCGAAGCCCGTCACGAACGCCCAGATCGGGATCGCTACCGCGACGTTCCCGCCAAAGTCCGGGTAGAACACGTCACGCTCCCGGTAGTAGCCGTTCACCAGCTCCTTGCCTGTCTCGAGCGCGCTGCCCGCTCCGACGACCGGGCAGTTCACCAGCAGGTTCGTCACCTGCTGCTGGTAACGCGTCGCGTCGATGCCGGCCTTCGAGGTGATCGTGCCCGCCTCGTAGTTGTCGTCGACCAGGACGAGGTGCACCTGCCACAGGTCCGAGTAGCCCTCGTCGCCGGGCAGCAGGTCGATCACGTTGTGCTGACCGTCAACGAAGTTCGGGCTGCCATCAGCCCCGATGCCGTTGGCGAAGGCATAGATCGGCGCAATGCCGACGGCGCTGGTCGCAGCGTCCAGCGGCGAGTTCATCGCGAAGTCGTAGTAGACGACGTCCTCGCCCCGGTACCAGCCCTCGACGAGATCGTATTCCTTCTGCTCCGGCTGCCGGCTGCGCACCACGGCCGGCGCGCGCGGCTCCGCGTTCGCCGTTGTGGCGTCCGGCCGCACGACCGGGCAGTTCACCACCAGGTCGGTCTCGGTCACGGCCAGCCCGGATGCCGCCACCTGCGCCGCCGAGGTCAGCGTGTTCGCCTCGTACGCTGCGTCCAGCTGCACCAGGTTGACGCGCCAGAAGGCGGAGTACCCGGCCTCACCCTTCACGACATCGATCACGTTGTTCTGGCCCTCGACGAAGGCGGGCGTGCCGTCATCGTTGAAGCCGGTGATGAACGCCCAGATCGGGATCGCGACCGGGTCGTTACCGCCGAAGTCGGGGTAGAACACGGGCTCGCCGCGATACCAGCCCTGGGTCAGCTCCTTGCCCTCCTCGAGGGTGCTGTCGGCGCCGACGACCGGGCAGTTCACGAACAGCCCCGGCTTCATCACGTCGTAGCCCTCATCGTCGATTGCTGCGTCGAGGGCGGCCTTCGAAGTGATCGACTCCGCCTCGTACGCGTCGTCGACGATCACGAGGTTGACCTCCCAGAGGTCGGAATACCCCTCGTCGCCGGGGACGACATCGATGATGTTGTGCTGGCCGGAGACGAAGTCCGGTGCGCCGTTGGTGACACCCGTCGCGAACGCGTAGATCGGCGCCACGCCGACCGCGTTCGTCGCCGCGTTCAGCGGCGAGTTCATGCCGAAGTCGAAGTACTCGGTGGCCTGCTGGCGCACCCAGCCGTCGACCAGGTCGTACGTCTGCGAGTCGGGCAGCGCACTGCGCGTACCCGGGTCGACGTCCGAGTCGTCATCGTCATCGTCGTCGCTGCAGCCGATCAGCGCCGCGGCCGAGAGGCCGGCGATGCCAAAAACGGTGCCGCGGAGCATGGTGCGCCGCGAAATACGGCGGCCCAAAACGGATCCGCCGGAACCTGAGATGGAAATCTCGTCCTCCTGTGCCTGCGTGGTGGGGCTCATCCACGCTAGGCAGGCGCAGGCTTGTGAGTATTACATTTCTTACGGGGACGCTCGCGGGATCTCAGCGAGGCAGGCGCCGTCCGTTCAACGCTCCCGCCGAGGCGGCCTGTACCGCCAGCGCACCACGACGTCGTCCTCTCCGTCCGCCACGCCGCCGATCGATCCATACAGCGCCATCGCCGGCTCGTTTGAGCGGTTCGTGATGAGCCACATCGACGCCGCGTCGGCCTCGTGCGCGAGCACCTCCGCCTCCGACATCAGCGCCCTCGCGACGCCGCGCTGGCGGTACGGCTCGTCAACCGCGACCTCGTAGACCAGCAGCATCGCGTCGCCGTCGCCTCGGGGCAGCACATGCGCGATCAGCGCGCCCACCGCGCGCCCCTCCAGTTGCGCCACGAGCAGCCGGCTCCCCGGATCGTCGAGGAACGCCCTCGCCCCGGCCTCGTCCGGTGCGAAATACTCCTCGAGAGCCGAAAACGCGCTGATCATCGCCGCCTCGTCACCGGCCTTGAGCAGGCGGATCGCGAGACCTCGAGGCGGTATCGACGGCATCGAAGGGCCCTTTCGAGCGGACGCTAGCAGGCCGGTCGCGGTAAACTGTACTGACCCCGGATCCACGCTGCTGGATCCGCCCTCGAGCGCTCCCCGCGGCCCTGCTGGACCATCCACAGCGGCCACTCAGAGAGGTGTCCATGGTCCAGGAGACTTCGGACCGCGTCGAGGCGATCCGCATCGAAGACGAGATGCGCCAGTCCTACCTCGACTACGCCATGACCGTCATCGTCTCGCGCGCCCTGCCGGACGTGCGCGACGGCCTCAAGCCGGTCCAGCGACGCATCCTCTACGGGATGCAGGAGCTCGGCGTCGGCCCGACCTCGGGCTATCGCAAGACCGCCCGCTCGGTCGGCGATGTCATGGGCAAGTTCCACCCCCACGGCGACGGCGCCATCTACGACGCCCTGGTGCGCATGGCCCAGGACTTCACCATGCGCTACCCGCTGATCGACGGGCAGGGCAACTTCGGCTCCATCGATGGCGACCCGCCCGCGCAGATGCGCTACACGGAGGCACGGCTGGCGCAGATCGCGGCGCAGCTCCTCGGCGACATCGACCGCGACACCGTCGACTTCCAGCCCAACTTCGACGACACCACGAACGAGCCGCTGGTCCTGCCGGCGCTGCTGCCCAACATGCTGATCAACGGTGCCTCCGGCATCGCCGTGGGCATGGCCACCAACATCCCGCCGCACAACCTCAACGAGATCTGCGATGCGCTGATCGCCGTCCTCGCCGACCCCGATCTCACGGTCGACCAGTTGCTCGAGATCGTGAAGGGGCCCGACTTCCCCACCGGCGCCACCATCTTCAACCTAAACGAGATCCGCTCCGCCTTCGCTACCGGCCGCGGCAAGATCACGATGCAGGCCACGCTCTCGCTCGAGGAGACGGTCAACGGCCGCTCCCAGATCATCGTCAGCGAGCTGCCCTACCAGGTGAACAAGGCGACCCTGCTCGAGCGCATCGCAGACCTCGTGCGCTCCAAGCGCATCGACGGCATCTCCGACATCCGCGACGAGTCCGACCGCCACGGCATGCGCGTCGTGATCGAGCTCGGGCGCAGCGCGACGTACCCCTCCGTCCGCAACCAGCTCTACAAGCACACCGCGCTGCGCTCGACCTTTGCGGTCAACATGCTGGCCCTCGACGGCGGGCAGCCCAAGACGCTCACGCTCAAGCAGGCGCTGACCGCCTTCATCGACCACCGTCGCGAGGTGATCCGCCGCCGCACCGAGTTCGACCTGGAGAAGGCGCAGGAGCGTGCGCACATCCTCGATGGCCTCCGCATCGCCCTCGAACTCCTCGACCAGGTGATCACAACCATCCGTGCCTCCGACTCGGCCGACGCCGCGAAGACCGCGCTCATGGAGGAGCCGTTCGAGCTCTCCGACCGGCAGGCCCAGGCCGTGCTCGACATGCAGCTGCGCCGCCTCGCCGCCCTCGAGCGGCAGCGCATCGAAGACGAGTACCAGGAACTCTCCGAGTTCATCGGCTACCTCGAAAACCTGCTCGGGCACCCCGAAAAAATCGACGCGCTGATCGAGGAGGACTGCCTCAAGCTCAAGGAGGAGTACGGCGACGAGCGCCGCACCCAGGTCGTCCACCAGGCCGTCGAGGACATCAGCGAAGAGGACCTGGTCCCCCACCAGCAGATCGTTGTGACCATCTCCGACCGCGGCTACATGAAGCGCGTCCCCCTGGAGACCTACCGGCTGCAGCGCCGCGGCGGCCGCGGCGTCACCGGCCAGAAGACGCGCGAAGAGGACGCCATCCGCCACCTCATCGTGTGCGACACCCACGACGCACTGTTGCTCTTCACCGAGACCGGCCGCGTCTATTCGCTGCGCGGCTTCGAAGTGCCCGAGGCCTCGCGACAGGCCCTCGGCATCCCGGTCGTCAACCTCGTCGAACTCGACGGCGAGGACCGCGTCACCTCGATCGTCATCGTGCGTGACTTCTCTCGCGACTCGATGGTCCTCGCCACCGAACGAGGCGAGGTCAAGCGCACGCCACTCGAGCAGTTCGAGTCGGTTCGGCGCGTCGGCCTGATCGCGATGAAGCTCAAGCCCGGGGACTCGCTCGTCTCAGCCCGCGCCGCGGCCGACGGCGACGACGCCATTCTCGTCAGCTCGGATGGGCAGGCCATGCGCTTCGCCGTCGGCAAGCTCCGCGTCGCTTCGCGCTCCTCCGGCGGCGTCCGCGGCATGCGCCTCCGCAGCGGCGCCAACGTCATCGCTCTGGTCGCCGATTGCGACGGCGAGCAACTCCTCGTCGTCTCGGAGCAGGGCTCCGGCAAGCGCACCGAACTCTCCGAGTACCCGACCAAGGGTCGAGGTGGCAGTGGCATGCTGACGTTCCGCGTCACCGACAAGACCGGGCCGCTCTCCGTGGCCCGCGTCGTCCGCCCGGCGCAGGAGCTGATCCTCATCTCCCAGAACGGCATCGTCATGCGTACCCGCGCCGACACCGTCAGCCTGCAGGGTCGCTCCACGCAGGGCGTCCAGGTCATGAACGTCGACGACGGCGACCGCGTTGCCTCGCTGGCCCAGATCGACCTCGACGAAACGCCCGGCGCCACGCCTCCGCCCGAGACCGAACCCGAGTCCCCCAACGGCGCCCCCGACGGCACAGCTCCCGAGGAGCCCGGCGACGCCGACGAGGGTGCTGCCGCGGCACAGAAACCGACGAAGAAGAAGCCGGCCGCAAAGAAGAAGCCCGCAGCGAAGAAGCCGGCCGCGCGCTCCAGGCGGAAGCGCTAGCCGCCGCAGGAGAGCCATGACTGGCCAGGGCTCCACGCCCGCTGATGCGGGCCTCCACGATCTCGGCGAATTCGGCCTGATCGACCGCATGGTCGCCCGTCTCGGCGACGCCGCGGCCGGCGACATCCTCGTCCCCTCCGGCGACGATGCCGCCGTCTGGCGCGGCGACCCCGCCACCGTCGCCACGATCGACACACTCGCCGAGGGCACGCACTGGCGCGCCGACACCATGGACCTCGCCGATGTCGGCTGGCGCGCCGTCGCCGCCAACTGCAGCGACCTCGCCGCCATGGGTGCGCGGCCCTCGACGCTGCTCGTCGCCACGATCCTCGGTCCCGACGTCACCCTCGAGGGCATCGATGCGCTGATCGACGGTCTCGCCGGCGGCTGCCGTGAACACGGCGTGCGCATCGCCGGTGGCGATGTCGTGCGCGGCGGTGCGACCGCCATCACCATCGCCGCCTACGGAGGCGCAGACCTCCAGGGCGCGCCTGGCGAGGAGACCGCCCGCGTCCTCCGCCGTGACGCCGCTGCCGTCGGGCAGCGCGTCGCCGTCTCCGGCGCTCCCGGCGCCGCCGCCGCGGGCCTCGCGCTGATCGAGGCCGGCCGCGTCTCCGAGGACGCTGCAGCAGAACTCGTCGCCGCCCACCGTCGCCCGCTCGCGCGCGTCGGCCTCGGGCGCGCCGCCCTCGATGCGGGCGTTGCTTGCGCCATCGACGTCTCCGACGGCCTGCTGCAGGACCTCGGGCACATCGCCCGGCGCTCTGGTGTCGGCATCGAGATGGCAGCCGCCGCGCTTCCGCTGCATCCGGCAGCGCGCTCGCTCCTCGGCGACGAACGTGCGCTCGACCTCTGCCTCGGCGGCGGCGAGGACTTCGAGCTCGCGCTCGTGGGCGACGCCGACGCGCTGCGCCGGCTCGACCGGCCCGAGCTGCCGGTGACGCTGATCGGCCATGTCGTCGCGGATCATCCGGGCGAAGTCGTCGTCTGGGACGAGGACGGCGAAGCCTACCTCCCGCCCGTCACCGGCTGGGACCAGCTTGCGAGCGACGACCGATGAGCACGGCCAACCGCGTCACCATCGACGTGCCGAACCTGCGGCGCACGAGGGCGCTCGCCCGCCGCCTCGCCCGGTTGCTGCGCCCCGGCGATGTCCTGCTGCTGCAGGGCCCGCTCGGCGCCGGCAAAACAGCATTCGCGCAGGGCCTCGGCGCAGGGCTCAAGCTCGAGACGCCCGTCAACAGCCCCACGTTCATCCTGATGGCGCGCCACGAGGGCCCGCTGCGGTTCTTCCACGCCGACCTCTACCGCCTGGACGACCCGGAGGAGATCGCCGCGCTTGCTCTCGCCGAGCAGGCCGCCGAGGGCGTCCTCGCCGTGGAGTGGCCGGAGCGCGCGTTCGCGGCGCTGCCCGCGGAACACCTGCTCGTGATCCTCGAACCGGTCGCAGGCGATCCCGACGCGCGACGCATCACGCTGGTCCCCAGCGGCGACAGGGCGCGCGAACTGCTCGATGGCCTCGGCGATGTCTGAACCCCGGGCTGACTCACCGCCGGACCCGCTCGCTGGGCTGCTGCTCTCGCTCGACAGCGCGTCGCTCGACGCCTCGGTCGCGGTTCTGCACGGCGAGCGGGTGCTCGTCGACCACCGTTGGACGATCGGCTCGACGCCGTCCGAGGAGCTGCTCGCGGTTATCGACCGCGAGCTCGAGCGGGCGGGGGTGGCGCGTGGCGACCTCGCCGGCATCGTCGTCGTCACTGGCCCCGGCGGGTACGGCGGTCTGCGCGTCGGGGTGGCGACGGCGCAGGGCCTCGCCTTCGGCCTCGACATCCCGCTCGCCGGGGTCGGCCGCCTCGACGCCGAAGCTGCGCGCAGCCTCGACGCCTCGGGCGCGCCGATCGTCGCCGTCCATGATGCGGGACGCAGCGGCATCGCGTGGGCGACGTTCCAGGCGACGGGCGGCAATGTCCGAGCGAGCCTCGGGCCGCGGCTCGACGAGCCGGAGGTCGTCGCGCGCGAGGCGCCCGCGGGCCGTTGGTGTGGCGATCTCACCGATCGGCTGCGCGTGGCGCTGACTGCCGCCGGGCGAGACGCTGAGCTGGAGAGCGGCGACACTACCTCGGCGGACGGAGCGCCATCGCGGGCCGCCAGCGCCGCGCAGCTGGCCCGCCGCCGCGCCGCATTTGGCGACCCGGCAGCCGTCGAGGTCGTCTACCTGCGCCCGCCGTCGATCACGCGCCCCCGCGCGTAGCGCGGGACGGAAACGAGACTGCGAAGGGGAACACCGTGGAGCGCACGCTCATCCTCGTGAAGCCGGACGCCATGCAGCGCGGACTGGCGTTCGAAGTCCTCCGCCGCCTCGAGAGTCGCGGCCTGCGTGTCGAAGCGCTGCGGCTGCTTCACGTCGACGAGGAGATGGCTCGCCGCCACTACGGCGAGCACGAAGGCAAGCCCTTCTTCGAGGGTCTCGTCTCCTACATCACCTCATCGCCGATCATCGCTGCGGTCTTCGCCGGCAGCGACGCGATCGCTGCCGCACGACAGACCATGGGCGCGACCAACCCGACCGAAGCCGCACCGGGGACGATCCGCGGCGACCTCGCCGTCGAGATCGGCCGCAACCTGGTGCACGGCTCAGACTCGGTCGAGTCGGCGGAACGCGAGATCGGCATCTTCTTCGAGGGTCAGTCGCCCCTCGATTGGCGTCGCGCCACGGATGGTTGGATCTTCGAGGACTGATCGCACACTGCAGGCGCGGCCCAGCGCCGACCGGCGCTTTCTAAGCTATTGAGAAGCTATCGAGAAGCTACTGAACGCGCACGACCTCCTGAGCCCGGTTCCACAACCCCTCCAGGTCGAACCGTGCGCGGCCGTCGACCGAGAACACGTGCACGATCACGCCCGCGCCTACGTCCAGCAACACCCAGCCACTGGACGGCTCGCCCTCCGGACGTACGCGGCTGCCGCCTCGCTCGCGGACCCGCTCGTCAACCGCGTCCATCACGGCACGCGCCTGGCGGATGTTGTCGACGGTGGCGATCACGAACTCGTCCGCAAACGCCGAAAGTTCGCTCAGGTCAAGGAGGACGACATCCGTCGCCTGGCGGTCGACGAGGGTGTCGACCATGTCATGCGCGAGGTCTGATGGCAGTGCCAGCTCCTCGATGGTGGCGCGGGCGGACTGGCCGAGGCCGCTTCGAGCGTCGAGTATAGCCGTGCGGCCCGCGGCCACCTCGCGGCGGTCCGCGTCGGCGATGCTGCGAGGTGACGGAGGCCGCGGTGAGCACGACTGATGCGCTGGGCGTGATCCTCACCGCCGGTGCGGCAACGCGCCTGCGGCCGCTCTCGCTTGAGTTTGCGAAGTCGCTGATCCCCGTCCTCAACCGTCCGCTGATCGACTACTCGCTCGACCTCATGGTCGAGCTCGGCCTCCGCGACGTGGTGATCGTCGTCGGCCCGACTGACGAGGAGACGTTCGCGCGCGCCCAGGACCGCGCACCCTCGTCGCTGCAGCTGCGGCGGGCGGTGCAGGCCGAGCCGCGAGGCAACGGCGACGCCGTGCTCGCCGCCGGCGAGGAGGTGTTCGAGCGCACAGTGGTCGTCCATCCCGTCGATGCCATCATGCGCGGCCAGGTGCGCCCGTTCCTCGAGCGGGTGCTGGCATCGGACGCCGCCGCGGGGTTGATGCTCGGACGCGTCCCCAACCCGCAGGACTTCGGCGTCGTCAGCGTGGCGGGCGATCGCATCGTGGACCTCGAGGAGAAGCCGCAGCGGCCGCAGTCCGACCTCGTCGTCAGCGCTCCCTGGATTCTTGCCCCCGCCGTGACGCGCCGGCTACGCGATGCGCCGTTGGTCAACGCCAAAGACGAGCTGGACACCATCGGCACGGTGGGACTGATGGTTGGCGAGGGCGTCGAGGTGATCGGCGCGGAGTTCGACGGTCGCTGGCTCGACGTCGGCACCATCGCCAACCTGCTGACCACGCAGCACGAGCTCCTCGCGGGCGCTCGCGAGCCGGAGATCGCGGCGAGCGCGACCGTCGGGGCCTCGGACATCGTCGCCCCCACGATCGTTGGTGAGGACGCGCGCGTGACGCGCAGCCTGCTCGAAGAAGTCGTTGTCGGCGACGGCGCGACCATCGAGGCCTCGTCGCTCGTGCGCGTCATGGTCGCCCCCGGCGCCGAGGTCCGTCGCGCGGCGCTCTCGGACGTCGTGGTCACGCGCAGCGGTGAGATCGTCGGTCCCGGCGCGTCCTCGGACGACGTGTAGCATGGCCGCCATGGCGAACGAACCACGGGTCGAGGGCGAGGTCGTACGACGGCTCACCGAGGCCGGTCTCCGCCTCGCCACGGCCGAGTCCACCGTCGGTGGCATGATCGGCCACCTGCTGACCAACGTGCCGGGCTCGTCGCGCGTGTTCGTCGGTGGCATCACCGCGTACCACGGCGCGCCCAAGATGGACCTGCTGGGCGTCCCGCGCGACCTCCTGCGGGAGCATGGCTCGGTCGCGGAGGAAACGGTGCTGGCCATGGCCCGCGGCGCGCGCAACGCGATGCAGACCGACCTCGCCGTTGCCGAGTCCGGCATTGCCGGGCCCACCGACAACCCTGAACGCCCCGGCGGCCTCTACTGGATCGCCCTCGTCGCGCCGGACGGTGTCGAGGTCGCTGAGCGCCACGTCTTCCCCGGCGAGCGTGAGGAGACGAAACGGCAGGCGTCCGAGGCGACGCTGCAGCTCGTGCTCAACTGGCTCGACGGCCGGCCGCAGGCTTGATGGCTGGCCGATGAGAGTCCTCGTCACAGGGACCGCCGGCTTCATCGCCGGGCACCTCGCCCGCCGGCTCGTCTCCGACGGACACGAGGTCACCGGGATCGACCTCAGTCCCCGTACCGACCAGCCTTACGAGACGGTCGTCGCCGACGTGCGCGACGCTCAGGCGCTGACGGCCATCTGCAACGAGCGTCGACCAGAGCTGGTGTTCCATCTCGCCGCCCAGGCCTCCGTCGCCGTCTCCATGCGCGAGCCCGACCTGGACATCGAGGTCAACGTGCTCGGCACGCTGCGTCTGGCCCAGGCCGCCGCCGAGGCGGGCGCGCAGCGGTTCGTGTTCGTCTCGACAGGCGGAGCTCTGTTCGGACAGCCGGAGATCCTGCCGGCGACCGAGGAGACGCCGCTGCAGCCGGCCTCCGTTTACGGCGCGTCCAAGCTCGCCGCGGAGCGCTACCTCGAACTGCTCGCGCCGAGCTGGGGCCTCGAGGTGGCGGTTGTCCGTCCGGCGAACGTCTACGGGCCCGAGCAGAACCCCCACGGCGAAGCCGGCGTCGTCGCGATCTTCGCCGCCCGCATGCTGCGCAACGAGCCGGTCACCATCTTCGGCACCGGCGAAGACACCCGCGACTACGTCTACGTGGACGACATTATCGACGCCTTCGTGTTGGCGGCAGAGGCACCCGAGGCCGCGACCGCCCTTGCCGGGTCGGGCGAGCAGACGAGCACGAACCGCATCTTCGAGCTGACCGCGCAGGCCACCGGCTACGA
This sequence comes from Dehalococcoidia bacterium, assembly GCA_965226785.1. GTDB lineage: Bacteria > Chloroflexota > Dehalococcoidia > UBA2979 > UBA2979 > CBDDEC01. The sequence goes on along the minus strand of CBDDEC010000002.1, from coordinate 853,211 downwards.
GCGTGCCGCCGATCCCGGCCCCCCGCGCCCCGGCGACATCGAGGCGATCGCCCTCGACTCCACACGCGCCCTCGAGGTCTGGGGTTGGCGTCCCACGGTCTCGCTCGAAACCGGGATTCGGAAGACGGCGGAGTGGTTCGCAGCCCGCGAGAGCTAGTCGCCGGCTAGGAGTTTCCTTCAAGAGATCGCGCGCCCTGCCGATTCTTACGGGGCTATGTTCAAACGCACCGAGCCATCCGCCGATCACCAGACGAGCCCACCACCACACGGTTTCTGGGTAAATCTGGGTAAATCCACCACAGTGGGCTACTACGGATGTAAAGTGCGTCGAGCGTCATAAGGCGGACGCCGATCCAATTGGATCCGGTCCGATCGTATTGACGCTTGTCCGAAAGTGGGGGAAAAGTTGGTATCCGTGCGTTTATTTCGCGGGGATTCAACAGGTTGCAGTCCGTGCTGTGGGAGGACGGGCTGACGACGAACTTCAGAGGGAGTACTGCATGAAGCTCTGGTCTTGGAAGACCTAGCTGCCACTCATGCTCATCCTCGTCCTGGCCGTGGCCGCCGCTTGTGGCGACGACGATGACGACGATGACGGTGGTGGCGGGGGCGGTCGTGGCGGTTCATCCGCGGACGCCGTCCAGGTGCTCAACACCAACCTTGGTGGAGAGCCACAGTCGCTCGACCCGCAGCGCGCGACGGATGTCACGAGCATTGGGGTGCTCGAGAACATCTATTCGACACTGCTGCGGCTCGACGAGGAAAACAACATCCAGCCCGATCTTGCGGAAGTGATTCCCTCCGTTGATAACGGTGGCATCTCCGCGGACGGTCTGACGTACACGTACAAGCTGCGTGACAACCTGAAGTGGGACGATGGTACGGACCTGGTGGCCCAGGCATTCGTGGATGGCGCCAAGCGCCTCTTCGAGCCCGGCACTGGCAACTACTACGTCGACTTCTACCGCGTCCTCGCCGCTGGCGGGGCGCAGGCGGCTGCCGTTGACGCGCTCGGTGAGGGCGTCGAGGGCGACGCGCTGGCTGCGCTGGAGCAGGCGGTGGTCGATGGCCTCGAGGTCACGGCGCCGGACGACCGTACGGTCGTTTACCAGCTCAACAAGCGCAGCCCGGTGTTCACGCTGCTGTCGACGATGTGGCCGCTCTACCCAGTGCGGTTGGACATCATCGACGCCAACGGTGACGCCTGGACCGAAGCCGGGACGCACATCTCCAATGGTGCGTTCAAGCTCGATGTCTGGAACCACAACGAGAACATCAGTCTCGTGCGGAACGACGAGTGGCACCGTGACCCGGTGATGCTCGACCGTCTCAACATGGACATGATCGAGGACACGGCGATCGCATTCCTGGCATACCAGGAAGGCGAGTTGGACATGATCACGCTCGGCCCGGCTGAGCTGGTTCAGGTTCGTGGTACCGACTTCGAGAGCGAGTTCCACTCGTACGCGCAGCTCGTGACCATCGGCATTTACTTCAACAACGACGACCCGTCCTTCGCGAACCAGATGGTGCGCCAGGCATTTGCCGGTGCGCTGGATCGCGACGAGTACGCGGAGATCGTTCGAGAGGGCGCCGTGCTGCCGGCCTACGGCTGGCTGCCACCCGGAATCCCCGGGTATGACGACGAGGTCGGTCGCCAGTACGAGAACGCCATCGCGGAGTCGAAGGCGCTCTACGACGCATCCGGTGTCGGCGAGATCGAGGTCGAGATCCTGAGCTCTGACTCCAGCACCGCACAGCTCACCGCTGAGTGGCTGCAGGACCAGTGGGAGACCAACCTCCCGGGCGTCACGGTGACGATCAACGTGCTGGAGCGCGCGACGTACTTCGCGGAGCGCAATGCCGGCATGTACCAGGTGGTGACCGGTGGCTGGGGTGCGGACTACCCGGACCCGCAGAACTGGATGCCGCTGTTCGAGACCGGCGGTCTGTTGAACTCCGGCAGCTTCAGCAGCGCAGCCTTCGACGCGAAGATTGCGGCTGCCGACGTGGAGTTGGACAACGACCGGCGCATCGAGATCTACCAGGAGTCGCAGGTCATCATGCTTGAAGAGATGCCCTTCGCTCCGCTGTACTACGCGCGCCGCAACGCGCTTGTGAAGCCGTATGTGCGGGGCATCGTCCTGAGCGCCCGCGAGCATGGCATCCCTGGCGACCTCTCGTTCGCCAAGATGTTCATCTCCGGCAAGTAGGACACAACCGGCGAGAACCTTGCAGCCGAGGGCGGGGTGGCTCCGACCCCGCCCTCGGCTGTTTCTCTCTCGCGGTAAGGTCTCCTCGTGGCCCGTTACCTCGTCAGCCGCATGGTGCAGTCGGTCGTCACGCTGTTCTTCATAGCGTTGATCGCGTTCCTGCTGATGCACTCCGTGCCTGGCGGTCCCTTCCAGGCGCTGGCGGGCGAGCGCGCCGTATCCGAGGAGTTCGTGCGGGCTCAGGAGTCGTACTACGGACTGAGTGACCCGCTGCCAGTCCAGTTCACCAACTATCTCCAGAACCTCTTGCAGGGCGACCTGGGACTCTCCTTCGCGCAGAAGGGGCAGACCGTGAACTCGCTGCTGCGGGACAAGATCGAACCCTCGATCGTCCTCGGTCTGATGTCGTTCCTGATCGTGATGGGGATCGGCATCCCCGTCGGTATCATTACCGCCGTGCGCCGCAATACCAGCCTGGACTACGCCGGTCTGGCGATGAGCACCGGGCTCGCCGCGGTGCCCAGCTTCGTCCTCGCCTTCATCCTGCTGATCGTCTTCGCGGTCTGGTTGGACTGGTTCGACGTGCGCCTGGGCAGGGACTACGGCGACGCGATCCGAAATCGCGACATCCTCAGCATCCTCAAGAACGGATTCCTCCCGGCGCTCGCCCTGGGCGCGCCCGCCATGGCGCTGATGGCGCGCCTGACCCGCGGCGCCATGCTCGAGGTGCTCGAACAGGACTACATGCGCACTGCCCGAGCCAAGGGGCTCAGCGAGTTCACCGTGAACGTGCGCCACGGCCTGCGCAACGCGTTCATCCCGATCCTGACGCTGACCGGGCCGATCTTCGCTGGCCTGGTGACCGGCTCAATCATCATCGAACAGATCTTCGGACTGCCCGGCATCGGGCGGTTCTACATCAGCTCCGTGCTGGCCCGCGACTACGGCATGATCATGGGCACCACGCTGCTCTACGCCGTCGTCATCATGATGGCCAACCTCGTCGTTGACCTGCTGTACCCGCTCGTGGATCCACGGGTGAGGCTGACCTGATGGCCGCCAGCGCCGATAGCGTCGAGGTCTTCGAGCTTCGCGACGTGCGCACCGGTTTCGTCTGGGACGCCTGGAAGCGCCTGAAGCGCAATCGCGCGGCGACGATCTCCGCTGGCGTAATCGGCGTGCTGGTCCTGGTCGCCCTCTTCGCTGAGCTGGTCGCGCCCTATGACCCCTACGAGCAGTTCCTGGCAGAGTCGACCGGTGCCATCGGTGACCCGCTCACCCCGCGCGAGACCGGCAAGTTCGAGGCGCCGAGCGGCAGCCACTTCTTCGGCACAGACCACCTGGCACGGGATATCTTCAGCCGCACCGTGATCGGCCTCCGCATCTCCCTGGCCGCCGCCTTCTTCGCCATCGTCGTCGTCACGTTCATCGGCATCGCCGTGGGAGCGATGGCCGCCAGCGGGTCGAAGTTCTTCGACGACCTGCTGATGCGGGCCACGGACATTGCCTACGCGTTCCCTGACCTGCTGCTGATCATCCTGCTGCGCGCCGCCTTCGGGGACGAGATCTTCGGACAGAAGAGCCTGATCGGCATGGATGCCGGCGTCCTCCTCTTATTCCTGGCGATCTCCCTGACCGCGTGGCCGACCACCGCACGTATCGTGCGCGGCCAACTGCTCTCGATCCGGGAGATGGAGTACAGCTCCGCCGCGAGGGCGCTCGGCGCATCGCCACGCGGCACTGGCTGCCGAACGCGATGGGCCCCGTGATCGTCGACGCGACGTTCCTGGTGCCGCGCGCGATCTTCGCGGAGGCCACACTGTCGTTCATTGGCGTCGGCGTTCCACCGCCGACGCCAAGCCTGGGCGTGCTGATCAACGAGCACTTCGACTTCGTCGCGTTGCAGTGGACCGCGCTCGCCATCCCGACGGCGATCCTCGCGGTGCTGTTCGTCGCCTTCCAGTTCTTCGGCGACGGCCTGCGCGACGCGCTCGACCCGCGCAGCGCCCGCTACTAGCCACCGTCTGAGGTGACCACCGGCCGCTTCGACCGTAGCCGTCGCTACGGTCCGTGCGGCCGCACGCGCCGAACATCGAGGCATGGATCTCCAAACCGCGCGCGGCGCGCTGCTCCGACCCCTCGCCGGAACGCTGATCGCCGCTGCGCTGCTCCTGGCCGCCTGCGGAGGCGGCGACGGCGATCCGACGCCGGCCAATAGCGCCGGCAGCGCTGGCGACGGCGCCTTCTCCTCGCCGATCGGTTCGGACGCCGACCCGGCCGAGGTGGTTGGTCCCGCCGGGCTCATCTTGCCTCCACTCGATCGCGAGCGGCACACCGTGCCACTCGACCAGGTCTTCTTCGACACCTTCAACGGCGGAACGGTGCGACTCGACGATGCGAGCACGAGCCTGATCGATCGGCTGCGCGATGCCATCGCGCCGCTGTTCTTCCCCGACTACGACGGCGTCGAGGGCGGCGACTGGCTCGACCCGAACGACCTCGTGCTGACGTACGTCGACGAGGCGGGGCAGGCCTACGCCTACCCCCACAAGATCCTGAACTTCCACGAGGTCGTGAACGACGAGTTGGCGGGGATCCCTGTGCTGGTCTCCTACTGCCCGCTCTGCCGCTCGGGCGTGGTCTTCGACCGGCGGCTGGGTGAGGAGACGCTGATCTTCGGCAACACGAGCGCGCTCTACGAAAGCGACCTCGTGATGTTCGACTGGCAGACCAACAGCTACTGGTGGCAGGTGCCCGGGCGCGCCATTGTCGGCACGCTGGCGGGCGCGGAGCTCGCCGTGCTTCCTTCGCAGACCATGTCCTGGGCGCGCTGGCTGGAGCTCCACCCGGACACGCTCGTGCTGTCCGAGGCCACGGGCTTCCCCATCAACTACCGGCGCGACCCGTTCGTCACGCTCCCCAACCGGCTCAACGACCTGCACTCATCGTTCCCGACGACCCACCTCGGACAGGACAATCGGCTGAGCCCCGCGACCCGCGTGGTGGCCGTCGAGGTCGCGGGCGAGCGTCGGGTCTACGGCGTCGAGCTCCTCGGCGACCGCGTCATCAACGATCGCGTCGGCGACCGGCCGATCGCCCTCTTCGCCGATGCCGCGGGCAATGGCGGTGTCGCCTACTTCGCCGAGGCGGGCGGGCGCGAGCTGACCTTCGAACGGGACGCCGAAGGCATCCGCGACGTTGAGACCGACAGTCGCTGGGGCCTCGACGGTCGGGCGTCCGAGGGCGAGCTGGCCGGAACGCAGCTGGCGCTGCCAGCGACGCGCAGCACGTTCTGGTTCGCCTACATCGGCGCCTTCCCCGACGCGGAGTTGTTCGTTCCCTAGCCGAATAGGGGCCGCTCACCCTCGACGTCGCTCGCATCGCGAGGAGCGCCGCGCTACCGTCCGCGGCATGAACGACGTCAGCGGACAGCCGGTCATCATCGAGGTCGCGGTCAACGGCGGGAAGCGCCGCGAGCAGCAGCCACACGTGCCGCTCACGCCCGCCGAGGTCGCCGCGGACGAGATCGCGTGCTTCGGCGCCGGTGCGACCATCATCCACAACCACACGGGCGACCCGGTGATCGGCGGCAGCGGCGCACATGACCCCGCGCCGTACGAGGAGGCATGGCGCGCCGTGCTAGCGGAGCGGCCGAACGCCATTCTCTACCCGACGATGGCCAGCGGTGGCGCGCACACGAACGTCGAGGAGCGCTACGGCCACATCACTGCGCTAGCCGCCGCGAACGTCCTCGGCATGGGCCTCTGCGACCCCGGGTCGACCAACATGGGCGGGCTCGACGCGGACGGAGTGCCGCGCGCGGTCGACATCACCTACCAGAACACCTACGCCGACGCCCGCTACATGATGGACACCTGCCGCGACCTCGGCGTTGGGGTGAGCCTCTCGATCTTCGAGCCGGGGTTCCTGCGCGTGGTGCTTGCCTACCACCGCGTCCGCGCGCCGCCGCCGGGCGCGATGGTCAAGCTCTACTTCGGTTCCGGCGAGTTCTCCTTCGGCTTACCGCCGACGGTGACCAGCCTCGAGGCCTACCTCGCGATGCTGGAGGGCACGGGCCTCCCGTGGCTCGTGTCAGCGCACGGCGGCGGCGATGTTGTCGGCTGCGGGCTCGCCCGCGCCGCCATGGAGCGCGGCGGCCACGTCCAGGTCGGCCTCGAGCCCTTCGGTGGTCCCCGCACACCGACCAACGTCGAGCTGATCGAGGAGGCCGTCGAGGTCGCGCGCGACCTCGGGCGTCCGATTGCCAGTGCCGACCAGACCGCCGAGATCCTCGGCCTGCCGCAGTACCCGATCGTTCCAGCGGCGAGCTGAGCGAGGACCGGCGTGGCACCGCCGCCTCGGACGCTCGTCCTCTTCGACATCGACTGGACGCTGCTGAACTTCGCGGCCGACCGGGAGGTCTTGCGCGACGTGATCGCGACGTTCACCGACGACGCGGTTCTCCACGCGCTCGACCCGACCGGGCGCTCCGATGTCTGGGTCGTCGCCCAGCTCGCCGAGGCTGCGGGTGAGCCGCCGGAGGCCGTCATGCTGCGCTACGCCGAGAGCTACCACGCCCGCCTCGATGCTGCGCTTGCGCTCCACGGCGCGCAGCCGCTGCCCGGCGCGCGGGCGCTCCTCGACCATCTCGCGGCGACCGAGGGCGTCACGCTCGGCGTCGCCACCGGCAACCTGCGCGCGAACGCGGCGCTCAAGCTCCGCGCCGCCGACCTCGAGGGCTTCTTCGATCCGCTGTGCGGCGGGTTCGGCGAGGATGGGCCCGGCCGCGAAGGTGTCGTCGCCGCGGCGCTCGAAGATCTGGCGCACGGCGAGGCAGGACACTCCGTCCTCGTCGGCGACACTGAACTCGACGTCATCGCCGCGCAGGCCAACGCCGTCCGAGCGATCGGCATCGCGACCGGGCGCCACAGCGAGGCGGAGCTCGCCGCCGCGGGCGCAGCGGCGACGTTCGCCGACCTCAGCGACACGCCGCGAGTCGCCAACGCCATCCTCGGAGGCGCGGCGTGACCGACCGACGCGAGGTGCTACTGGGCGGACCGTTCGAGGAGCGCCTCGGATTCGCGCGCGCCGTGCGCGTCGGTCCCTACGTCGCCGTCGGTGGCACCGCCCCGATCGGCGATGACGGCGAGACCGTCGGCATCGCCGACGCGGCAGCGCAGGCGCAACGCTGCTACCAGATCGTCGCGACCGCCCTCGAACGTGCGGGCGCGAGCCTCGATGATGTGGTGCGCACCCGCACGATGCTGACGCGCATCGAGGACTTCGCGGCGGTGGCGGAGGTGCGCAAGGCGGTCTTCGGCGGGCGTGTACTGCCAGTCGATACCATCGTCGAGGTAAGTCGCTTCGTGAACGAGGAGTGGCTGGTCGAAATCGAGCTGGATGCGGTCATCGTGGGCGACGGTGATGGCGACGAGGCGGAGGGCTGACGCATGAGCGAGAAAGTCGGGATCGGCCTCGTCGGGTTTCCGTTCGATTCGATGTCACAGTTCTGGCAGTGGGTCGACCTCTGCGAGGAGGGCGACGTCGACTCGATCTGGATCACGGACCGCCTCGTCTCCGCGCAGCCGATGCTGGAGCCGATGACCGTGATGGCCGCCGTCGCCGGGCGCACCGAGCGCATCCAGTTCGGCATGAACGTCGTGGTGCTCCCGGCGCGCGATCCGCTGGTGCTCGCGAAGGAGTGCGCCACCATCGACTTCATGAGCGACGGCCGCCTGCTGCCCGCCTTCGGCGTCGGCGGCAACCGCGCGCCGGAGTGGGCCGCGACCGGCCGCAGCTCGGCAGGCCGCGGGCGGCTCTCGGACGAGATGCTCGAGATCATGACCCGCCTCTGGGCCCGGCGAAGTCGTGACGTACGAGGGCGAGTTCTTCCGCTACGAAGACGCGCAGATCTCGCCACTGCCGGTGCGCCAGCCGCTGCCGCTCTGGATCGGCGGCTCTTCGAAGGCTGCGATCCGCCGCACGGCGGAGCTGGGGAGCGGCTGGCTGAGCGGCATCGCCACCCCGAACCGCGTCGCGCCCGTCGTCGCCGCGATCCGCGCGGCCGCGGCCGAGGCCGGGCGCACCATCGACGACGATCACTATGGCGCGAGCTTCACCTTCCGTTTCGGCGATTGGGACGAGCCGATCGTGCAGCGCACCGCCGCCTCGATGGCTCGCTTCCCGGAGATCGACGCGCCCGAGGGCTACATGGCCGTCGGCGACGCCGCCCACATCCTCGAGAGCATCGCCGCTTACCACGACGCGGGCGTCTCCAAGTACGTCGCGCGCCCCATCGCCACGTCGGGCGCGGACGTGATCGAGCAGACTCGTCGCCTGATCGCTGAGGTGATCCCGGTGGTTCACGGCGTACCAGAGGCCGCCACGGCCTCCGACTAGATCACGCCCTCGCTCCGCAACCGTTCGAGGCGGTTGGGGCCCACGCCGATCGCGGCGTAGACCTCGGCGTTGTGCTCGCCGAGCTGGGGGGCGGGGCGCGAGATGCGCCACGGCGACTTCTCGAAGCGATAGGGGGCGCCCGGGTACGTCACCGTGCGGTCGAGCGCGGTGTGTTCGACGGGCGTGGGGAACCCGCGTTCGATGAAGTGCGGGTCCTCGAGGACCTCTTCGGGCGAGTAGATGATGCCGACCTGGATGCCGCGTTCCTGCGCGCCGGAGAAGAAGTCGAACGCGCTCACCCGCGAAGCGACGAAGTTGAGCGCGTCACGGCCGGCGCTGAAGATCTCGCGTAACGCGTCGTTCGTGCGCAACTCCGCGAGGTTGATCTGGTCGAGCTCGGCGCCCGCCTCCAGCAACGGCGCCAGCGGGAACTCCTCGAGCAGTTCGAGCTGCCCCATCCATTCGTGCATCGCGGCGAACGTCTCCGGCCGGCGCGGCGGCACGCCCGAGTTCACCCACCGACCGTCCGCGCACTGCACCTGCGACGGCGTCGAGGGGTTCACACCCGCGTGCCGCCCTGTCTGGCGCTGCACCGTGTCCTGCGCGACGAGCCACGTGTAGCTCCCCGCTTCGGTCGTCACGTTGCTCGCGGCGTGCGCGTTGACATCAATGTGCTGACCAGCGCCGCCGGCGTCGCGGTGGAGTAGCGCCACCAGGGCGGACATCACCGCGAAGTGACCGGCCGTCTGGTAACCCTGGTTGCCGCCACCGCGGACGGGCGGCAGCGCGTGATCGTCGTAGCCGCACGACCAGGCCGGTCCTGCTCCCGCGAGGATCGTGAGGTCGGTCGCCGCCTCCTCGGTGCGCGGTCCACTGCGGCCGAACGGCGTGATCGAGACCATGATCAGCGCCGGGTTGAGCGCGCGCAGGTCGTCCCAGTCGAGCCCGACGGAGGCGAGCCAGCCGGGCGCCGTGCTCTCGATGAACATGTCCGCCGAGTGCATCAGGTCGAGGAACAGCCCGCGCCCCTCCTCGCTGTCGAGGTTGAGCGTGACGCCGCGTTTGCTGGTGTTGTAGTGCCAGAAGTAGAGGCTCCGCTCGGGATCCTCGACGTCGTCGACGAAGGGTGGGTAGCGCCGCGTCGGGTCGCCCTCGGGCGTCTCGATCTTGATCACCTCGGCGCCCATGTCGGCCAGCATCTTGCCGGTGTAGACGCCGAGCTCGTCGCAGAGCTCGATCACTTGCAGCCCGTCGAGGGCGCCCGGGAGGCCCAGCGGCACGGCAGGGGTGGGGCGGGCCAGGGTCAAATCACGCCCTCCTCGCGCAGCTCATCGATCTCCGCCGCGCTCAGGCCGAGCAGTTGGCCGTAGACGAGGTCGTTGTGCTCGCCGAGGTCGCCCGCACCCGCCTCGAGTTGCCAGTCGGTCTCGCTGAAATGCACCGGCAGACCATCGACGCGCACCTCGCCCATCGAGCGTTGCTGCACCGTCGGCCAGAGGCCCCAGGCCTCGGTGTTCGGATCGTGGTCCACGCGCTCCTGCGGGCGCTGCACCGCGGTGGCCGGCACCCCGACCGCCTGCAGGCGCGCCGCGCTCTCGAACGGATCGAGCGTCGAGGCCCAGGCCGCCACGAGCGCGTCGAGGTCATCCTCGTTCGCCTTACGGCCCTCGACGCTGGCGAAACGTGCATCGTCGGTCCAGGCCTCGCCGACGATGCCGCCGAGCGCGCGCCAGTCCTCGTCGTGGCGGCAGGCGATAGCGACCCAGGCGTCGCCATGGGCGTGCTCCGCACGGTCGTACTGCCCGCCGCGCGCGGCCGGGTAGATGCCGTGCGGGGCCATCGGTGGGGAGTCGCTGCGGTTCGAGTGCGGTGAGCCCTCGCGACGCAGCGGACGACCGTTGACGGTGTAGTCCAGCATCGCCGGCCCGTTCAACGTCGCGCCCGCCTCGGTGCACGCGAGGTCGACCCACTGGCCCTCGCCGGTGCGCTCGCGATGGTGCAGCGCGGCCAACAGGGCGATCGCCATGATGTAGGCGCCGGTGTGGTCCATGTAGGAGTAGCCCCACCCCGCCGAGGGCTGGTCCGGCAGGCCCGAGGAGAACGTCAGGCCGGACACGGCCTGCACGATCGGACCCCAGGTCTTGTACTCGCGATACGGGCCCGAGTGGCCGAAGCCACAATTCGAGACATAAATGATGTCGGACCGCAGCGCCTTCAGATCTTCGTATCCGAACCCTAGCCGCTCGAGCACACCCGCCGCGAAGTTCTCGGACACCACGTCCGACCGCTTCACCAGCTCGCGCAGCAACTCCTTGCCTCGTTCGGTGCGGAGGTTGAGCGTGATGCCGAGCTTCTCGACGTTGTGGTTGTTGAACGCGCCCCCGAAGTCGAGCCCGCCCTGCCCCGGCTTGTAGGGCGGGTTGCCGCGCAGGATGTCCCAGCGCCCCTCGCGTACCGGATCCTCGATGCGAATGACCTCGGCCCCGAACGCCGCGAGGAAGCGCGTCGCGCCAGCACCGGCCAGCTGGCCGGTGAAGTCGCAGATACGGATGTGAGACAGGGCGCCGTCGGTCACGCGCCGCAGATTAGCCCAGTTTCGCAGCGCGTGCCTCTGGTAGCCTCCGCGGCCTGAGCGGCATCTGGAAAGCGTCTGAAATCATGAGATCACCCGCGATCGTCGGACTATCCGCGCTTGTAATCGTCTTGCTCGGCGTCATCGCCTTCCAGGTCGTCGAGTCCTCCCTCGATTCAGACCCTGAGCCGGCACCAGCAGCTTCGAGCGCGGGACCGCTGATCGGTGGAGGCGGCGACGGGTCGTCGCCGCCCGCCGCCAACGGAGAGTCGTCCGCTCCTGCCGCGAACGGAGAGTCGTCCGCTCCTGCCGCCAACGGAGAGTCGTCCGCTCCCGCCGCCAACGGAGAGTCGTCCGCACCGAGCGGTGCGGGCTCAACGCCGATCGATCCCAACCTCTTCGGCTACGTCGAGGTGATGTGCCGCGAGGCCGGGGAGTTTCGCGACTTCATCCTGCAAAACGTCACTGGTGCTGGCGGTCGCAGTGATCCACTAGGTGCCGTCAACAGCGGCATCCGGCGGACCGACGAGTACATCGCGTTTCCGTCCGCGCTCGAACGTCCCGCGCGCCTTGACTCGAATCATCGGACGTACATCGAGAACATCAGGACGATCCGGGACGCGCTGAACGCAGCACTCTCGGGCGTCGATCTCTTCTCAAGCATCGACTTCAGCCGTTCGCTCTACCCAGCGGTCCCTGACGACCTGAGACTGCAGATCCTCGCAGCTATGACGGCCATCCCCCAGTCCAGCGGGCTGTCGTTCCTCGAACCAGAGAACCTGCGGGATGGAACGGCGAGCTCCGGTGGCTCGGTCGCGCCAGCGCCGCAGACTGGTGCCACAGACGCGACCACAGGCGGGTCGAGTGGACCCTCGCCGGTGTCGCCCGCAGGCGATTACGGGGAGTACGTGGAGGATATGTGCCGTGACGGAACGCTGTTCGGAGGCGGCGTAGTGAACGCACTCGGTCAGATCGGGCGCCTACAGACACTCGGTCGGGCGGTCGATCCAATCGCGGAGATGGAAGAGCCTTTTCTCGAATACTTGAGCGACATGGACCGAATGGTGCCACCCCCGGCGGTCGCTTCAGCGCACGCGTCGTATTTGTCGAGGATCGAAGCTCGACTGGCGTCGATGCGTAATGGAACCGTCCGTCCACAGGATGCCGCAGACGACTTCGAACGCGACTACCCGCCGCTCCCCGCCGAGCAGGTCCGACTCCTGCTGTCTCACCCGAGCCGGAGCCTCCTCTGCGACGAGTCGCGCTTCTTCCACCAGTAGCACGTTCAATCGCGCCGCCGGTCCCCTCGCGCGGTGCGCCGTCGTGGGGCGGGGCGTGATAGCCTCGCCGCCGCGGTGGACGCGCGCGCCGCGCGGCCGTGCGAGGGGACGCGATGCGGGTGATCCGGCGGGGCCTGCCGCTGATAGCGCTTGCTGTGCTGTTGCTGCTCGTCGCCTGCGATGGTGACAGCGGTGTGACCGCCAAGAGCGACGATCGCACCCCCGCACCCACGGCCACCGCGAACCCCGGCGGCAGCGATGCCGACTACGTACAGCAGTTCTGCACCGTCGAGGCGGCGTTCGGCCAGCAGCTCGTCGCCGCGGCGCAAGAGCTGCTGGACCGTGGCATCGAGTCGGTCAGCGACCCCACCGTGCTGAGCGAGGTCGTGGTGCCGCCGCTGCGGCAGTACATCGAGGATCTGCGGGCGGTGAACCCGCCCTCGGACGTGCGTCCGTACCATGACGACCTGATCGTGGCGGCGGAGGCGCAGGTGCAGCTGATCGAGACGGGCCGCTTCGACGCCGAGCGGCTCGGCGCCAACCCGTTCGGCGAGCTCGTGCAGCCGCCCCCGGCGATCCAGGCTCGCCTCGCGGCCGTGGCCGCTGCCACGACCGATTGCGACGGCGTCGACTTCTTCGACCAGTAGCCTCGGACGCTCTGCTGGCTGGACCGCACCACAGCGAGGCAGTACCAATCCTCAGACTGATTGACTCACTGGAAAGCGATCGCCGATGACCTACCGACCCGAGCGCATGAAGTTCGGCATCTTCCTCGCACCGTTCCACCGAGTCGGCGAGAACCCGACGCTGGCGATCGACCGCGACATCGAGCTGATCGAGCATCTCGACCGGCTCGGGTACGACGAGGCGTGGATCGGGGAGCACCACTCGGCCGGTTGGGAGTTGATCGCCGACCCCACGTTGGTCATCGCTGCCGCGGCGAAGACGACGCGGTCGATCAAGCTTGGCACCGGCGTGACCAGCCTGCCGTACCACCACCCGCTGATGGTCGCGAACCGCATGGTGCAGCTCGACCACATGACGCGCGGCCGCGCCATGCTCGGCGTGGGCCCCGGTGCGCTGACCTCGGACGCCTACCAGATGGGGATCGACCCACTGGAGCAGCGTCGCAAGATGGACGAGTCGCTCGAGGCGATCATGCGGCTGCTGCGCGACGACGAGCCCGTCAGCATGGAGACCGATTGGTTCACGCTCCAGGAGGCGCGGCTTCACATCAGCTCCTACACCAGGCCGCACCTGCCCATCGCCGCGGCACATTCCTTCTCTCCCTCCGGACCGGCGGTCGCCGGCAAGCACGGCATCGGGCTGCTCTCGATCGCGGCAGCGCAGCCGGGCGGGCTGATCTCGCTGCAGGAGGCGTGGGGCTGGGTCGAGCAGGCCGCTGCCGAGGCCGGGCGCACCGCCGATCGAGCCGACTGGCGCGCCGTGATCCAGATCCACGTCGCCGAGAGCCGCGAGCAGGCGATTGCCGACGTCCGAGCCAACTATCGCGTCGACGCGCTCGACTACTTCCGCGACACGCTGGGTCACCCTCGCGACGAATCGCAGGATGTCGAGCAGGCGATCGCCCGCGGCGGCGCCATCGTCGGAACGCCCGACGATGCGATCGAGGCGGTAGAGAACCTGCTCGAGCTGTCGGGCGGTCTCGGCGGCGTGCTCGGGATGGCGCACGAGTGGGCCAACCACGAGGCCACGCTCCGCTCCTACGAGCTGTGGGCGCGCTACGTCGCGCCGCACTTCCAGGGCCAGCTCGAAGCGCCCGCGGACTCACGGGACTGGGTGGCGGGCCACCGCGAGGACATCTTCGGCCCGCGCGGCGCATCGATTCAGCGCGCCTTCACGGACGCCGGCAAGGAGATCCCCCAGGCGGACGCGGAGGCGGGCGCCAGCCAGCGACCGGGAGCGGCGGGCTAGCGCTTCCGCGGCGCGAGTGTGGCGGCGAAAGCCTCGGCGCGGTCGAGCCACGAGGCGAGTTCGTCGTCTTCGGCCACCTCGTCGGCCTCGATCAGCACGTACTCCCGCATCGGCCGGCCGCCCATCGGATCGAACCGCGAGGCCTCACCCGCCTCGACGAGGCTCGTCGCCTCCTCCGCGCCGACGCGTACGCAGATGCCGTCTCCCCAGACGCTGGCGAACATCTGGCTGTTGGCGTTGAGGAACCAGGCGGTCGTGCCGAACATCTTGCGGCTCGCGACCGGCCTCGAGGTCAGCGTGCCCTCGACGCGCTCGAGCATGACCGGGTCGGGCTTCAAGAATTCGCTCATCGCTGCCTCGCTCCGTTTGATTCACTCCGATTGATTTACTGGGTTCAGGCGCCTGCTCGGCCGCCGCGTCGCAGGATACGATGCGGCCGGCCGGGGTGAGCACGTCCCGGCAACCGAGGTGACCGTGAGCCGCTACGTTCTCGCGCTGGACCAGGGCACGACCTCCTCGCGCGCGCTCCTGTTCGACGAGGCAGCGCGGGTGGTCGCGGTCGACCAGCGCGAGTTCCCGCAGCTGTTCCCGCGCCCCGGCTGGGTCGAACACGACCCGGAGGCGATCTGGCAGAGCCAGCTGGCAGCCGCCCGAGGCGTCCTCGAACAGGCCGGCGTCGAGGCGGCGGATGTCGCCGTCGCCGGCATCACCAACCAGCGCGAGACGGCGCTGATCTGGGATCGCGCCACGGGCGAGCCGATCTACCCCGCCATCGTCTGGCAGTCGCGCCAGACGGCGGCGATCTGCGATGCCCTCAAGCAGCGCGGTCTCGAGGAGGAGGTGCGCGCCCGCACCGGGCTCGTGATCGACGCCTACTTCTCCGCCACGAAGGCGCGCTTCATCCTCGACGCCGTCGAGGGCGCACAGGTGCGGGCCGAACGTGGCGAACTTGCCTTCGGCACGGTCGATACATGGCTGCTGTGGCGGCTGACCCACGGCGGGGTGCACGCCACGGACGTCACGAACGCGTCGCGGACGATGCTCTGGAACATCCACGAGCGCGCGTGGGACGAGACACTGTTGACCGCGCTCGACCTGCCGCGCTCGCTGCTGCCCGAGGTCCGCGCCTCCAGCGGCAGCTTCGGCGAGATCGCCGCGGATCTGCTCGGCGCGGCGGTGCCCCTCGCCGGTGTCGCCGGCGACCAGCAGGCGGCGCTCTTCGGGCAGAGCTGCATCGAGGCCGGGCAGGCGAAGAACACCTACGGCACGGGGTGCTTCCTGCTCGAACACACGGGCGCCGAGCCACATGCCTCCGATAACGGCCTACTGACGACCGTCGCCGCGGGCAGCGTCGAGGCTCCGCGTTACGCACTGGAGGGCTCGGTCTTCGTCGCCGGCGCGGCCGTGCAGTGGCTGCGCGATGGGCTTGGGCTGATCGAATCAGCCGAGGAGAGCGAAGCGCTGGCGCGGTCCGTCCAGGACAGTGGCGATGTCTACATGGTGCCGGCGTTCACCGGCCTCGGCGCGCCCTACTGGGACGACCGTGCGCGCGGCACCATCGTCGGCATCACACGCGGGACCGAACGCGCCCACATCGTCCGCGCCACCCTGGAGTCGATCGCGTTCCAGTCGCGTGATCTCGTCGATTGCTTCGCCGCCGACGGCGGCCGCCCGCTCGAGGAACTGCGCGTCGATGGCGGCGCTTCGGCCAACGACTGGCTGATGCAGTTCCAGGCCGACATCCTCGGCGTCCCCGTCGTCCGCCCGGCCAACCTCCAGGTCACCGCCCTCGGCGCGGCAGCGCTCGCCGCCACCGCCGAGGGCGTCTGGGACGCCTCGACCCTCGCCGCAGCGACGGCGACCGGACACACCACGTTCCAGCCGCAGATGAGCGCCGGGGAGCGCGACGAGCGCCACGCACGCTGGCGCGCCGCGGTCGAGCGCTCGCGGGAGTGGGCTGAGCCCTCGACGGGTGGCTAGTCGAGGTAGCGGTTGAACCAGGCGACCGACTTCATCCAGGAATCCATCGCCGAGTCCTCATGGTAGGACTCGCGCGTGTCGTTGAAGAAGGAGTGGCCAGCGCCCGGGTAGATCGTGATCTCCGAGGCCACACCGGCGTCGGCCAGCGTGTCGCGCAGCATCTCGACCTGGTCGGCCGGGATCCCATCGTCGTCACCGCCATAGCTGCCGAGCACTGGCACCTTGATCGTGCCGATCTGGTCCGCCGAAGGCATGCCCCCGCCGTAATAGACATGCACCGCGTCGACGCTCGAGGAGGGGCGCATCGCCGTCGCCAGCGTCAGCCCGCCGCCCATGCAGTAACCGACGCAGCCGACTGTGCTCACGCCGTAGGTCTCCTTGAGCCAGGCGATGGCGGCGTCGATCTCCTGCGCCGCCACGTCGCGTTCCATCGACATCGCGAGCTTGCGCGCCTCGTCCGGCTCGGTCGCTGCCGACCCGTGGTAGAGGTCCGGTGCGAAGGCCACATAGCCCTCGATCGAGTAGCGATCGGCGATCTCTTTGATGTCGGTCGTCAGCCCCCACCACTCCTGGATCACGATCATCCCGGCGCGAGGGGCGTCAAACTCCTCCGGATCCGGCTCGGACACGTAGCCGGCCACAGAGACGCCGTTCTGTTCGAAGTCCAAGTCTGGCGGGGTCATGTGGGGCTCCTTCGCTACGTGGGCGCGACGCAGTATCGCACGAGGCACTCGCCGCGGCGGCTACTCCGCGCTGGTCGCGGCGGTCACGGCGGCGTCGACATCGAACAGAAACTCGACGCCGTCACCCGGCTCGATCGACGCCGCCTCGTACCAGCCGAGCGGCGCCTCGATCGCGGCCAGGTAGAGCGCGTCGGGGCTGTGGATCGTGTCCGTGTCCGCCTCCATCTGCAGGATGTCGACGATGCGCAGGTTGAAGTCGACGAACGCGATGTCGAGGTCGATGTGCGTGTTTCGCATCCAGAACCCGCCGCGGTTGCCCTCGGCGTAGAAGAAGAGCATCCCGCGGTCGGCGAGCTGGTATCGCCCTGACAACCCGATCCCGTACTCGTTGCGTGGCGGCACCTCGATCGCCAGCGTCGCCGTCGCGTCCAGCGAAGTGAACTCGACGCGGGGGAGCTCATCGACGGGGATGAACGTCGTCGAGGCAACGCGATCGTCGAAGCGCGGCTCGGGTGTCGGCTCCGGGGTTGGCTCTGGCGAGGTGGTTGCGGTCGGAGCGACGGTGGAGGTGGCCTCAGGCGTTGCCGTCGCGCTGGGCGCTGCGGTCGGGACCACCTCTGCCGAGGACCCGCCACAGGCCGCGAGCAGCCCCAGCGCCACGATGGCGACGTGGGCTGCGGAACGTGGTTGACCTCGGACCCGGCTCATCGAACGATCGTACGGGGCGTCTTCGGGCGGGGCGAGCGCTGATCCTGCGGCGGCGCTGCGGTAGCCTCCGCGGCATGGTCGATGTAAACGCCGCGAACGACTCGGACACGCTTGCGCTGGCCCTGCGACTCTGGCCGTCCGTCCGCGACGGGCAAGCGATCGAGGATCCAGCGGACCTCGACCGCCTGCTGGCGGCGCAGGGCCAGCCCGGCGCGGCCTACCTCGAGGGAGGCGTACAGCACACCTTCGCTGCCTTTGCGCCGGACGCCGAGGCGTCTGTCACGCTGCCGACGGGCGAGCAGTCGCAGAGCGACGCGGAGGCGCGCTTCCTCGCTCATCTGCTGGTCACGCGCACGCTGCTTGCCTCCGGTCTGCATGTCGACCCGCGCGTGGTCGCGGCAATGAGCGATGCCTACGCGCTGATCTGGACGGGGATCGGCGGCGGGTATCAGCAGACGCCGCTCGCGCTGGCCACCTCGCTCTGGCTCATGGCGCTCGACCCGGCAGGCGCGAGCGATCGGCCCCTGCCGATCGACTGGACCCCCGAGGTGTTCCAGGATGCCGAGCACTGGGACCTCGAGTACCGCCTGTTCTCGCATTACGACATCCGCGAGCGGGCGCTCGACTGGGCCGTCTCCGCCGCCAGCCAACCCGCGGGGCGCGAGGGCGTCTCCAGCTTCACGCTTGTCGAGCCACTGCTGCGGCTGACCGAGGACGCCCGTGCCGCGACGGCGCTCGCCGCCGTCGAGGGATCGGGCGGCAGCGACGACGCGCCGGCCTCGGCTGCCGCAATGCTCGAGCGTGGCCGCATCGCGGTGCTGCTGCAGGCGTACGTCTCTTCCGATGGTGGCCAGGCTTAGGGCGTTGGGGACGCCTCGGTATCGCCGAGCGTGGCGATTTCGTTGATCTCTGCGAGCACCTCCAGGAGTTCGCGGTCGTCCTCCTTCGGCATGTCAGAGATGTGGAAGCCGCCGAACGCGTCGACCACGGTCTTGTGGTCGTCGATCACGTAGTCCGGCACGAGCGGCACGCCGAGGGCTTCCAGGCGCGCGTGATGATCCTCCAGCGGTTTGATGAAGTAGTCCTCCACGAACTCATCGAGCTCGTGGCGCTTCATGTCCCAGCGGCGGATGCCGACGCCGGACCAGATGTAGATGGTGTGTCCGGCGTCGCGCAGGTGCTCGAAGACGTGCCGCGTGTGGTTGCGGAGACGGCCGTTCCACATGATCAGCGTGTTGTCGACGTCGAAGAAGACGTTGAGCCGGCGGTGCGACCCATTGTTCTCGGGAGCGCCGCCCGCGGGGATGGCGCTGGTCGGTTCGTCGGTCACGCAGTCTCGCTCACAGTGTTCGCCCGGGCGCCGGCGGCCGCCAACGATGCCCAATCGTACCGACGATCAGGACGAGCGGCGAGCGAGGAAATCGTCGACCGTCGAGTTGAAACCGTCAGGATCCTCGAAGTAGACGGAGTGCCCCAGGCCCGGGAACTCGACGTACTCGGAGCCCGCCATGATCCCGTGGACCTCCTGCAGGATCGCAGGCGGCGTCAGCGGGTCCTCGCTGCCGACGATGAACAGGAACGGCACCTGCAGCGCCGCCACCTCATCCTTCGTCGGCGCGCCCTCCACCATGCCGCGCAGGTCGCGAGGCGGGTTCAGCCCGGCGATCTGCTCGTAGAGGAAGCGCTTCTCCGGGTGAGCCTCCTGGAACGCCCGTCCCAGCGCCCGCTGCTCCAGCGCCTGGTTCGCTGCGTTGCCCTGCGACTCGCGGAACTCCGCCACTCGCTGCTGCAGCTCCGGCCAGTCGAAGAACCCCCAGGTGTCGCCCATGACCACGGCGCGAACACGCTCCGGATGCCGTGCGGCGAAGCCGAGCGCCGTGCGCCCGCCCATCGACTGCGCAACAAGGATCGCCGACTCCTCGATGTCCAGTTTCGCGAGCAACGCCTCGAGGTCATCGACGAAGCGCGAGGCGCCCTCGCCGCTGTGGTCGAGCGATCGGCCGAAGCCCCGGTGGTCGATCGAGATGCAGCGGAAGCGGTCGCGGAAGTGTGGGACCTGCTGCCACCAGGACATGTGATTGCCCGCCGCGCCGTGCAGGAAGACGAGCGGCGGTCCGTCGCCCTGCTCCTCGTAGAACAACTCGATCCCATTGACTTCGACGGCGGGCATGTAGGACTCCTCGGGGCCGCATCCCTGTGCTCGGGTGCGACGCTCGGCAGACCCTACAGTGCTCCGCCGTCTGAGGTCATCTGAGCGTTGGCCTAGCAGCCATTACAGAGCTCGGAGCGGCGAGCTTCGACGATCATAGGACTAGACATCAGGAAGACGGCGATCCCCAGCGCCATCGCAAGGGCGCCCCACAGCGCGCGGTTGAACAAACGAGTCATCATGGACCCACTCCATCTCTCGAGTAGCCAACTATTCCCTCACTGCCCTACCTGGCGGAATCGCCGCTCGGCTCTGCCGCCAGGTTCATCGAGTCGACCGATCAGATCGGCCAACGTCGACGATTGAGACGCACACAGACCCTGCTCCCGGGTGCCGGTCCATGTCGCGCACCGACCACCATCGAGGCGGCCGGTCCGAGCGGCTGAGTCGCGGAGCGCTGCTGCGTCCCGCGACCAATCGAGCTTCGAGGCTCGATGCGGCCTATCAGTCACAGCAGTCTGCTACAGACCCGACCGCTCGGACGGGAACAATCTAGATCTGTCAGACTTCGCCTGTAAATGGCTGATATCCGTGATGTTCTGGTAGTAAATAGCAGCATGGACGTGATGTGGGGGGGGGGGGGTGATTGTCGGGACGTGAGATGCACCACGCCAATCCCGCGACCGGGACTCGCGGCGCTGACCGTTCGCCTGCGATCACTCAGGCGTGTGTGCGGTCACGCCTCGTCGGGCGGGGGCTCCTCCGGCGGCGGCGCAACGCACGAAGTGAACGTGAATGCGTAGGCGGCCACGCCGTCGGACTCCGTCTCCAGCGTCAGTGAATGGCGGTCGACATCGGTGTCGGTGAGCAGGCGGTACATCCGAGGCACATCCACGGTCACCACGCCGTCGCGGACGTCCTCGCCGGCGTGCTCGGCGTCAACGGGTGCGCCGTCGAGGAGCACGCGGATCTCGGCGTCGTCGCCGGTGACCGGCGGGTGCAGCACCAGGTTGACGTCCGCCGCCATGTAGTCGAGGTGCAGGCGCGATACCTCCGTCGCACCGAAGGGGCGCGCGGCCGCCTCCGGCTGCAGCAACCATGTCCCCTCGAAGTACAGCGTGCCCTCCAGGTGCTTGCCGGGGTCGACGAAGTTGTTCGGCGTGTCGGCGGTGAGCTGCGCAACGTTGCCGATCAGGCCTCGCTTGTGGCCGCAGTACAGCTCCGGCGTGACGCGGTAGCAGACGGCGCCCGGCGTGTCCTCGGCGCGGACCGGCTCCATCAGCTCCGGCAACTCCGCGTCGAAGCCGGGCTGCTGACGCAGCAGCATCTGGATCAGCTCCTCCGACTCGCGGTAGCCGCCCTCGCCATAGTGGCGGGCGACGATCTTGCCGGTGCCATCGACGAAGTACTTCGCCGGCCAGTAACGATTGGCGTACGCCTGCCAGATCGCGAAGTCTGCGTCGAGGACGATCGGATAGTCGAGGTCGAGGTAGCCGATCGCCCGGCGCACGTGGTCAGCGTTCTTCGCGAAGCTGAACTCCGGTGTGTGTACGCCCACGATGTTGAGGCCGAGGTCGGCGTAGCGCCGGTGCCATTCCTGGACGTAGGGCAGCGTGCGCAGGCAGTTCACGCAGGTGTAGTCCCAGAAGTCGACCAGCGTCGGGCCGTTGTGGTCGCGAACGGGGACCGGACCGCCCTGCAACCATTCGCCACCGGTGAGCTCGGGTGCGTTGACCGGCCCCTGCTCCTCTTGAGTGAGAGATTCCTGCGTCATCGCCGCCTCCTGCGCCCGCCGCGTTCAAGGCGTGCCTCGAGGTCTGTCAGGCGGTCGCTCAGCTGCTGATTCGCCTGCTGCAGCTTCTCCACCTCGCCCTTGAGCCGCGTGGTCTCCTCGCTGCGCTCGGTGCGGCCCTGGATCGTCTGCACGGCCACCCGCGACTGGCGACGGATCGCGCTGCCGGGCAGCGTCCGCGCGCCAAAGGCCGAGAGCGCCGGCACCGAAGCCGGGTCGCCCAGCGTACGCAGCGCGACGAGCGCAGAGCGGCCGACCCGCTGCATGCCATCGTCCAGGAGCTCCTCCAGCCGTTCGCGAATCCTCGTGCGCTCCGCTTCCTCGACGTACGGTGCCAGAGCGGCGAGCGCACCACAGGCCGCGCCGCGAGCCCCCTCCGAGCCTCCTCGCTCGGTCTGCTCGAAGAGCGTCGCCAGCGCCGCCGGGTCCCGCGTAGCGCCGAGGCCGGCAATCGCGCCGGCGGTGATGATGTCGTTGTGTGAGGGCCGCCCGAGTAGCTCAGTTAACGTCGGCCGCGCGCTGTCCGCCCTCGTGCGGCCCAGCGCCGCAGCGGCGTTGGCCTGCACGTAGTAGGAGCGGTCGCCCGGACCCCACGACTGGTTCGCGCGCCCCCCTTCGAGGTGGCTCGTCAGCGCTTCGGCCGCCGTCTCGTCGGTGAAGTTGCCGAGCGCCTGGGCGACGGCACGCCGCACGCGTGACGACGCGCTGCGCCGGCCGGAGATCAGCGCATCACGAGCCGCCTCGCCCTTCACCCCGCCCAGGGCGGTCGCGATCTCTGCTCGGACGTAGTCCAGCTCCTCGCGGTTGCCCAGCGCCTCGCGCAACGTTCCGATCGCTTTCGGCGATCCGACGTTCGCCAGCTGGCGCGCCGCCTCGATACGGCCCACCGCTTCCGGGTCGCCGGTGAGCCGCGCCGAGAGCTGCCCTTCGCCGGGCGTGAAGTCGAGGGTTTTGAGCACCCGGTTCGCCGGGTCGATAGCGACGAACGTCGGCTCCGCTTCCAGCGGGAGCACGAAGCTGTGCGAAGCGTCCGAAACCTCGACGGTGCGACGCACGAAGCGGTCGCGCACCTGGAACCCCAACTCCAACTTCGTGCGGTAGACGGAGGTGAGCTGCTCATCGGGCTGCTGCGTCTGCGTCAGCTTCACCGTCGCCTGGCGGGCGTCGCCGTTCCAGGAGTACTCCGCCTTGAACTCCGGGTGCCCACCCTTCCACACCCACTGGTCGAAGAACCAGTCGACGTTGCGGCCGGTCGCCTGCTCGATCGCGCGCTGCAGGTCGTGCGTCAGTACGTCGCTGTCCGCGTGCTGGGTGACGTAGTGGTTCATGGCCGCCCACCACGCCGCGTCGCCCAACTCGTAGCGGAGCATGTCCAGGACGACCCCGCCCTTCTCGTAGAGATGGCGGTCGAAGATCTCCAGCGGCTCGGTGTAGGTCTGCTCCACCAGCGGTCGGCGGTAGCTGCCACTGTCCTCCTGGAAGTAGAGCGCGCCGTTGCGCATCACCTCGTAGCGGAACTTGTCCCAGCCGTGGGCGTGCTCGACGAATAGCTTGTCGAAGTACGTTGCGAAGCTCTCGTTGAGCCAGCCGTGCGACCACTCGCGGCAGGTCAGCAGGTCACCGAACCACTGGTGCGCCAGCTCGTGCGCCGTCAACGAGTCACAGCCCTCGACGATGTCTGGGTGCGCACGCTCGTCGTGCAGCACCGTGTCGGTCATCGTGGTCGCCGAGGTGTTCTCCATGCCGCCGAAGATGAAGTCGGCGACAGCGACCGTGGCGTACTTGTCCCACGGGTAGGGCACGCCGATGGCCTCCGAGAAGAAGTCGACCATCCCCGGCGTCCGTCCGAACGCGCGCACCGCATCCTCGCCGCGGCCGCGCTGGGCGTAGTACTGCACCGGCACACCCGAGGCCTCGGCCTCGGTCTCCACCTCGTCGAAGTCGCCGGCGGCGAACGTCACGAGGTAGGCGGGGTGCGGTCGGTCCTGCACCCAGTGGAAGGTCGAGCGCCGGCGGCGGCCGTCGTCGCGCCGCTCCTCGAGCCGCCCGTTCGACAGTGCGTACCAGCCCAGGGGCACCTCGGCATGCACCTCGCTCGTGAACCGCTCGCCGGGGAAGTCGAACGTGGGGAAGAAATAGGCCGCGTCCTCGGCCTGCGCCTGCGTCCAGATCTGCTGCGGGCGCTCCGGGTAGTCCTCGTCCGGCTCGTTGAAGTACAGCCCGCGCCGCGGGGTCGCCTCGTAGCGCACCACGGTGGTGATCGACCGTGACGCCCGCCGCCGCCGTCCAAGGTCGATCCGCAGCTCCCCGTCGCCCACGGTGAACGGCAGCGGGCGAGCCTCGCCATCCTCGAGTCGCTCCTCGACGGATGCGACGTCCAGTTCGATGGCGTCGAACACCGCCTCGCGCAGCCCGTCCTGCCGCGGACGGAACGTTGTAGTCGCTACGCCGTGTACGCGATGGCGCCGCAGATCGAAGGTCAGGTCGAGCCGCAGGTGCTCGATGCGCATCGGCCGGTCCCGGCCATACACGCGTGGGTCGCCCGGCAGCGGAAACGCCTTGCGGTCGTTCAGCGCCCCCGCCGAGCCATACCCACCGCAGTACGCCAGCTCCGCGAACAGCGCCTCGCCAAACCCTCGCTCGCCCGCTTCGCTCACACCAAGCCCCCTCGTCGCACCGCCCGTGCCGCGGACAGTCTAGACGCGAACGGTCGTCAGAACGCCACCCGGTCCCTCGCCTCGCGTTCCGCCGCCGCGAGGTCCTCGGGCGTGGCAGTCGAGGCGTCGGCGAGCGCATCGAGGGCGGTGCGTCCCGCAGCCGCGTCGCCGTTCGCGGCGGCGGTGTGGATGTGGGCGCAGGCGATCAGCGCGCCGTGGGGGCGGCGCAGGAGGTTCCATCCGGCGCACAGCTCACGCAGCGCTGCGAGGTAGGCGGTGAGGTCGGGGTCGGGGCGGGCGGCGAGCTGGGCCTCATAGGGCCCCGCCGGGTCGTCGTGGGACCAGCCCTGCGCTGCACCGTCCAGGTATTCGAAGACGTGCTCGATTGGTGGCGGGCCCTCGTACATGATGCGTGCGCCGGCGTCGCCGCCGAGCAGGAACGGCGTCTCGATCGGCCGTCGCACGACATTGCGCAGCGCGTGCGCGGCGAGCTCGTCGAGGCTGGCGCGCGCCTCGCGCCAGGCGTCGGCGTCTGGGTGAGCGTCGAGCGCATCGAGGAGCAGGCGCGGCGCGAGCAGCCGAGAGTTCGAGGTCACTGGGCAGTCAGGTGATCTTGAGCGGGACGCCGTCGCGACAGAGCTGGCAGTCGTCGGCCTCCCACGAGTCCATCTCGACCTCGGTCGCGGAGATGAACGGCACGCCGAAGTCGGTCTGGCCGCGCGTGCGGTCCACGACCACGGCAACGCCGACCACCTCGCCCCCGGCATCGAGCACCGCCGCGACCGTGTCGCGCAGCGAGCCGCCCGAAGTCATGACGTCGTCGACGACCAGCACGCGCTCGCCCGGTTCGAGGTGGAAGTCGCGCTGGAACGAGCGGCCGCCGGCCTCGTCGTTCTCGGCGAAGATGCCACGCACGCCCAGCTGCCGCCCGACCTCGTAGGCCAGCAGCACGCCGCCGGTGGTCGGCCCGGCCACGGTTTGCACATCGAGGTCACGCGCGGCGTCGGCGATCTTCTTGCAGACGGCCTCGGTGTGCTGCGGCCATTGCAGGAGGTTGAACTTCTCCAGGTAGCGGTCGGAGTGACGGCCCGAGGCGAGCTGGAAATGGCCCTCCAGCATCGCCCCCGCCTCGCGGAGGACCTCGTTCAGTTCGGGGTCAATGGCGATAGGGTGAGCCCCTCGGCTAACGGCTCGGGGTCGTGGTGGTCGACGGTACCAAAGTCGCCCGGAGGCCAGTACACGATGTCGGCCCGACCGATGATCTTCGATTGCTCGAGCATGCCCCAGGAGTGCGAGTCGAAGGAGTTGTTCCGGTTGTCGCCCATCACCCACACCATCCCCGGCAGGATCAGTGTCGGCGCCACCTCGTAGCGCGGCGCCTCGGCGATGTAGGGCTCGTCGACCGCCACGCCATCGATCAGCACCGGGCCTCCGCGTCTGACCTCGATGGTCTGGCCGGGCACGGCGATGATGCGTTTGATGAAGTCACGAGGGCCGGTCGGGTCATTGCTGAAGTTGAAGACGACCACATCGCCGGGCTGTGGCTCGCCGAAGGGCCGCCACGTCTCCTCGTCCACGCCGGGCAGCCACGAGATGTCGAACGTGCGGTAGGCCATCCGGTTCACGATCAGCAGTTGCCCATCCTCGAACGACGGGAACATCGACGAGCCGTCGACCACGAAGTTCTGGCCGATCGCGCGGACCGCGAGGAACATCAGGATCGCCAGCGCGATCACCTCGAGCGTCTCCGAGACCGCGGGGAGGCCGAGCAGCCCGCCGCCGCCCGAACGCTGCGGCGACGAGGGCGGACGCCACGGATCGAGTTCCGCGAGGCCCTCATGCGTGCCGATCACCGGCAGCGCGACGCCGGTGAACGACGCGATCGGCGGCGTCAGGTTCGTGCGCTGGGGTGAGGGATCGGGCTCCTGGACCATTGATCCAGTATAGCCAGCACGCCCGGACGTTCCGCGAGGTCCCGTCGAGGCCGGGCGAGGCTTCCGAGGTTAGGCGCGGCCTCGTGCGCCGAGCAGCTCGATGCGGTCCGCCGCCACCGCCGCCACGGCCTCGCGCGCCTGCCGTAGCGCCGCCCGCGGATCGCCCTCGAGGTTCGCGTCGCCGAGGGCGCTCGCGAAGGCGCGGTGGAGTTCGCTGCTGATGTTGACCTTGCGAATGCCGGCCGCCACCGCCTCGCCGAGGTCGCGGCGGGTGACGCCGGAGCCGCCGTGCAGCACCAGCGGCAGATCGCGCGTCGCCGCGCGCAGCTCACGCACGAGGTCGAGGCGCACCGCCCCTGCGAGGCCATGCGCCGTGCCGACGGAGACCGCGAGCGAATCGACCCGCGTCTCCTCGACGAAGCGCTGTGCTGTCTCGGGCTCCGTCAGCACCGCCTCGGAGGTCACGACGCCCGGCTCACGGCCTCCGACGTGGCCGAGCTCCGCCTCGATCGCCACGCCTGCCGCCAGGGCCAGGGCGGCTGCGGCCTGCGTCTCGCGCAGGTTGCGTTCCAGCGGCGCAGTCGAGCCATCGAACATCAGCGAGGTGAAGCCGTGGCGGAGCGCCTCACGCAACAGCGTGAGGTCAGGGCCATGGTCGAGGTGCACCGCCACCGGCATGTCGGCGCGTTCGGCCAGCCGCCGCCCCAGCGCCGCGGCCAGGTCCACGCCGCCGATGTGCTCGATGTTGCTCGGGTTGAACTGGAGGAAGATCGGCGCGCGCAACGCCTCGGCGGCATCGAGCACGCCGAGCGCCATCTCGACGTTGGAGACGTTGAATCCGGGCACCGCATAGTTGCCACGCGTGGCGCCCTGCAGCAGCTCCTGACCGCCGACGATCGGCATCGACGCCCCCGTCCCGGGCCCTCGGCCCGCAGCGGGGCGCATGGTAACCTCGGCCCGGCGGGCGGGCGAGGACGCATGACCGGAACCACCGGAGCCGCCGCTTCCGGGCCCTCGGCTGGCGACAGTCAGTCACCACCCCACGTGGCCGGCTCCGATCAAGATGCCCTCGACCAACTGATCGAGGGCGCGCGCGCCGGTGATCTGCCGTCGTTCAACCGCATCGTGCTGCGCTTCCAGGACCGCGTGTACGGTCTCTCGGTGCGCATGCTGGGCTCGCCTGAGGCCGCCGAGGATGTCTCGCAGGAGACGTTCATCCGCGCCTATCGTCGCCTCGAAACGTTCCGCGGTGGCAAGTTCGACTCGTGGCTGCTGACGATCGCCGCCAACCTCTGCCGCGATGAGCTGCGACGTCGCGGACGGCGGCCACAGACCTCGCTCGATGCCGCGCGCGACGATCCGGACCGCGCCGACCTCGACCCGGTCGACAGCGGCGAAACGCCCGGCGAGGCCGCCGAGCGCGGTGACGTGCGGCGCGTGCTACAGGACGCGTTGCTCGAGCTGCCCGACGAGTGGCGCACGATCGTGGTCCTCTCCGATGTCGAGGGCCTGGCCTACCAGGAAATCGCCGATGCGACGGGACTGGCCCTCGGAACGGTGAAATCGCGCCTGAGCCGCGCCCGAGGGCGTCTGAGGGACATGCTCCGCGCCTCCGGGGAACTAGATGGCCTGATCGAACGTCTCAATGACTAGACAGCAACTAAGCGGGGAATACTGATGCGCTGGTGGCCATTCGGAAGTCGAGACGGGAGCGATGCTCGCGGCTCCTCGCGCGCCGCGCAGGACCGCGACGAGCGCCTCTCCGCCTACCTCGACGATGACCTCACCGCAGACGACCGCGCCGCCGTCGAAGCGGAGCTGTTGACCGACGACACTCTGCGCGACGAGCTTGCGGGCATGCGCGCCGTCACGGGCGCACTCGCCTCGCTGGAGCCTGTGCGCGCGCCGCGCCCCTTCACCCTCGAGGCCGCACCCGCCCCCGCCGGACGGCCGCGCATCCTCGACCTCGGCCTGCAGCTGGGCGCGGCACTATCGGCGCTGCTGCTGGTCGTGGTGATCGTGAACCCCGGCGGTGGCGATAGCCTTGGCGACGCCATCCCCGTCGAGCAGTCGCGCACGGCGGAGAACAGCCGGTTGCTGTTCGGCGCTGGTAACGATGACGCTGATGCTGGCGCGGCCGCCGCTGCCGGCGGCGGCGTGGCGGCGCCCGAGGCCGCGCCCTCGGACGGTGGCGAGGAGAGCAGCGGCGGTGAAGGCGCATCGCCCCCGCCGACCGGCGGCGTCCTGGCTCAGGACGCACCTCCGACGGACGCGAGCGCTACAAGCGGGGCGAGCAGCGGGAGCGACACCGGCGAGCTCGCATCGGCGCAACCGGCGACCACCACACCAGCTCCTCCCGCCGATGCGGTCACAAGCGACAGCGACGACGGTTCGACGAAGACCCCGCCACCGCCCGCAGACACGGGCCCGGGCACACCGCCTTCGACGGGCGACGCGGCCAACCTCGGCGACGCGAGCACGATCGAGCCTGAGCCGCCAGGCGGCGACGCATCCGATACCACCGCCCTCCAGGGCGAGGCGGGAACCGAGGAGGCCATCGCAGCGTCTGACCTCGGAGGCGACGACGGGACCGACTTCGTGCCTGCCTTCGCCGTCCTGACTGCGCTGCTCACGGCGCTCGCCGCGCTGCGCTGGGCACAGACCCGCCGCACCGCTTGAGGCGAACGACCGAACAAAGTGAACGACCGCCGAGGCGCACACGAGCCCGGCAGATCTGGAGCGAGACGATGAGACGATTCTGGAACATTCCCGGCCGGCGAGCGCTGGTCCTCGGCGGGCTCGGACTGGTCGCGCTGGTCGCGATCGGCTGCCAGCCGAAGACCGAAGTGACCGTGGCGCCCAGCGGCGACCTCGTGGGCGGGATCAGTGTCACCGGCACCGGTACCGTCACCGTCATGCCGGATATCGCGATCCTGCAGCTCGGTGTCGAGGTCACCTCAGACTCCGTCGGCGACGCCCGCGACGAGGCGGCCGAGGCGATGGACCGCGTGCGCGAGTCGCTCGCGGAGCACGATGTCGACGACGACGATATCCGCACGACCAGCTTCAACATCTTCCCGCAGTACGACTTCCGTTCTGAGCAGCGCCGGCTGATCGGGTTCACCGTCAACAACCAGGTCTCGATCACCGTCCGCGAGATCGATGACGCCGGGGAGATCCTCGACGACGCGATCCGCGCCGGTGGCGACTCCATCCGCGTCAGCAGCATCTCGTTCTCGATCGACGACCCGGAGTCGGCGATGGATGAGGCTCGTGCTGCGGCCGTGGTCGACGCGCGCAACCGCGCCGAAACGCTGGCCTCGGCGGCCGGTGTCTCGGTCGGACGACCGCTCACGATCACCGAGTCCGGCGGCTTCTTCCCGCCGTCGCCGATCTTCCGCACCGAGTCGCTAGCGTTCCAGGACGGCGGCGGCTTCGACACCGCCATCGCCCCCGGCGAGCAGGACATCAACGTGACGGTCTCCGTCATCTTCGAGCTGGACTAACCCCCTCGCAGCTCGCGACCTCCGAGGGCTCCTCGGCGGCGCAGGTGGTAGGCTCTGGACACGTCACGAGACGTGGCGCGGAGCTCCCACTGGCGCAGCCGGGGAGCCCTGGTTTCTCCCCGAAACCCTCCCCGCTGAGTTGGGGTGCCAGCAGTGGTTCTGAGCGACCGAGACATCACCGAGGCCTTGGCCACCGGCCGGCTGGTCGTCGATCCGGTCGGCGAAAACGCCGTGCAACCAGCCTCACTCGACATCCGCCTCGACCGCTTCTTCCGCGTCTTCCGCAACCATCGCGCGACGGTGATTGACCCGCGCGAGCCGATGGACGACCTGACTGTCGCTGTGACCATCGACGACGACGAGCCGTTCGTGTTGCACACCGGCGAGTTCGTCCTCGGCGCGACGATCGAACGCGTGAAGCTCGCCGACGACCTGGTCGCGCGCGTCGAGGGCAAGAGCTCCCTCGGGCGGCTCGGATTGCTCGTGCACGCGACCGCTGGCTACGTCGACCCCGGCTGGGACGGTCAGCTCACGCTTGAGCTCTCCAACGTGGCCACGTTGCCAATCAAGCTCTACTACGGCATGAAGATCGGCCAGCTCTCCTTCCAGGCGCTCTCCTCGCCGGCCGCACGCCCCTACGGGCACCCCGACCTGAAGTCGCGCTACCAGGGCCAGACAAAGCCCGCGGCGAGCCGCATCCACCGCGACTTCCAGGAGCCGGGATCAGAGGAAGCGGATCCCCAGGGGCAGGACGACCCCGTCGAGGACTAGCCCTCGGTGGCCGCGTGACGAGCACTCCCGAACCCAACGCCCGCCCGCCTAGCGAGTGGATGCGCGCGGCGATCGAGGAGGCTGAGCAGGCTCGCGGCTGGTCGTCGCCCAACCCGCCCGTCGGCGCCATCGTCGTGCGCGACGGCCAGATCGTCGGCCGCGGACACACCCGCCTCGCCGGCGAGGAACACGCCGAGGTCGTCGCCCTCCGCGACGCCGGCGAGGCCGCGCGCAGTGCGACCGTTTACTGCACGCTCGAACCTTGCTCGCACCAGGGCCGGACCCCGCCCTGCACCGGCGCGTTGATCGAGGCTGGCGTCGCCGCCGTCCACTACTCGATCACCGACCCCGATCGGCAGGCCGCTGGCGGCGCGGCCGTCCTACGGGCGGCGGGCATCACCGCCGAGGTCGGCGACGGCGCGGAGGCAGCGACCGAGCAGCTGGCCGGCTTCCTGCAGCACGTCACCACCGGTCGCCCACGCGTACTCGTGAAGTACGCGGCCTCCATTGACGGGCGTATCGCGGCCGCCTCCGGCGACTCGCGCTGGGTCTCCGGCCCGGAGACGCTCACGTGGGTGCACTCCTGGCGGCCACACCTCGACGGCATCGTCGTCGGCTCCTCGACGGTGGTCGTCGACGACCCGGAGCTGACCGCCCGCCCCGGCCGTGCCTCCGAGTCCGGCCCGACCGAGGGCGCGCACCAGCCGACGCGGATCGTCGTCGACTCGCGCGGACGCACGCCCGCATCCGCCCGCATCCTGCGCGGCGACACGCCGACGCTGATCGCTACCGTCGAAGGCTCCGACGAGGCCTGGCGCGCGCGTATGCGCGACGCAGGGGCTGAGATCATCGAGGTGGCGAGCGTTCCCGGCGCTGACGGCGTCGACCACGTCGATTTGCGCTCACTGGTGGCGCTCCTCGGCGATCGAGGCATGCTGAACGTGCTGTTCGAGGGCGGCGGGGTCCTCCTCGGTTCGCTCTTCGACCAGCGGCTCGTGGACCGCGTCTATGCTGTAATAGCCCCGGTCGTCATCGGCGCCGCAGGGGCGCCCTCGGCGATTGCCGGGCGGGGCGTGGAGCGCATGGCGCAGGCGCCGCGGCTGAGCGAACTCGCCGTCGAGCGGCTCGGGGAGGACACTCTGATTGCGGGCGTCCCGATCTGGCCAGACGAGGGCGCGACGGACGGATAGCTTGCAGAGGACGGTCGGTCGAGGAACACGGCGGGGGTAGCCGAGTAATGTTCACCGGCATCATCGAGGAGCTGGGGGAGGTCCGTCGCCGCGACGGCGGCGACCTCGTGATCGCGTGCCAGCTGATCCTCGACGACGCCAACCTCGGCGACTCGATCGCCGTCAACGGTGTCGACCTCACCGTGCGCACCATCGAGGACGACGCGGTCGCCTTCGACGTCATGAACGAGACCTTCCACCGCAGCAACCTCGGCGAGCTGGCTGCTGGTGACACCGTCAACCTCGAACGCTCCGTCACCGGCGCCACGCGGCTCTCCGGGCACATCGTCCGAGGGGTCGTCGAGACGACCTGCACGCTCGACTCGCTGACGCCGGAGGGCGAATCGATCATCGCTCGTTACCGCGTCGACCCGGAGTACCTGCGGTTCATCGTGATGAAGGGCCCTGTCTGCGTAGACGGCGTGTCGCTTACCGTGGTGGCCCGGGACGACGAGTCGTTCTCCGTCTCGCTCGTGCAGTACACCCAGGAGCACACGAACCTGACGCGGCGTGAGCCAGGACAGGCGATCAATCTCGAGACCGACATCTTTGCTCGGTACGTGGACCAGCTACTCGAAGCGCGCGCGGCGACCTCGTAGAGGCGTCGACACCGCAGGAGGAAGCCCTATGGCGAAGCAGAACAACGGGAGGAGCAAGGGCGGGCGCAGCAAGCACGTCGTCGACGTCGACACGGCGATTGCTGAGTTCGCGGCCGGCCGCCCGGTGATCATCGTCGACGACGAGGATCGCGAGAACGAGGGCGACATCGCGGTCCCCGCGGAGTTCTGCACGCCCGAGATCATCAACTTCATGGCCACCCACGCGCGTGGCCTGATCTGCGTCCCCATGCTGGAGCAGCGCGCCGACGACCTCGACCTCCCGCCCATGACACGTCGCAACACCGCGCCGCTGGGCACGGCGTTCACCGTCAGCGTCGAAGCCGCGGAGGGCGTCACCACCGGCATCTCCGCCGCCGACCGCGCCCGCACCGTCGAGGTGCTGGCCGACCGCCGCGCGCGGCCGAACGACCTCACCCGTCCCGGG
Source organism: Dehalococcoidia bacterium (assembly GCA_965226785.1). Lineage (GTDB taxonomy): Bacteria > Chloroflexota > Dehalococcoidia > UBA2979 > UBA2979 > CBDDEC01. Next base: position 820,359 of record CBDDEC010000002.1, on the reverse strand, counting down.
CACATCTTCCCGCTCCGCGCGAAGGATGGCGGCGTGCTCGTGCGCGCGGGCCAGACCGAGGCTTCGGTCGACCTCTGCCGCTTGGCCGGCCTGGAGCCGGTCGCCGTGATCTGCGAGATCATGAAGGCGGACGGCACCATGGCGCGCATGCCGAACCTGCGCCGCTTCGCCGCACGCCACGACATGAAGATCGTCACCGTCGCGGAGATGATCCGCTACCGCATGAACCACGAACGACTCGTCGAGCGCGTCGAGGAGACCTCCTTGCCGACCCGCTACGGCGACTTCTCGGTGATCGGCTACCGCACGCTGATCGACCAGAAGGAACATGTCGCGCTCGTCATGGGCGACCTCACGACTGACGAGCCCACCCTCGTGCGCATGCACGACCAGTGCGTGACCGGCGATGTCTTCGGCTCGAGGCGCTGCGACTGCGGCGAGCAGCTCGAACGCGCGATGGAGATGATCGCGCAAGAGGGCCGCGGCGCCATCGTCTACATGGACCAGGAGGGGCGCGGCATCGGCCTGCACAACAAGCTCCGCGCCTACCGCCTGCAGGACGAGGAGGGCCTGGACACCGTCGAGGCGAATGAGGCCCTGGGCCTGCCCGCCGAGAATCGCGAATACGGGATCGGCGCGCAGATCCTCGTCGACCTCGGCATCCGCCAGATGCGCCTGCTCACGAACAACCCGCTCAAGATTCGAGAGCTCGAGGGCATGGGGCGGCTGCGCGGCGCGGGCCTCGACGGCTACGACCTGCAGGTCGTCGAACGCGTGCCGCTCGAGATGGAAGCGAACAAGCACAACATCCGCTACCTCGCCGCCAAGCGAGACCGCATGGGCCACCTCCTCGAACAGGAAATGCCCGGCGTCGGGCCCTAGCGCCGCAAGGTAAGATCGAAGAGCGGGACGGGGGTGATGCGATGCCTGTGATCGAGGGCGTACCGGAAGGCGGCGGACTCCGCGTTGCCGTGGTCGTGTCGCGCTTCAACGAGCTGATCACCGAGCGGCTGCGTGACGGCGCCATCGAAACCGCCATCGAGTCCGGCGTCCTTGACGACCGCATCGATGTCGTGTGGGTGCCCGGCGCGTTCGAGTTGCCGATGGCCGCGAAGCACCTCGCGCTCTCCGGCGACTACGACGCCATCGCCTGCGTCGGCGCCGTGATCCGCGGCGAGACGCCACACTTCGACTTTGTCGCCGGCGAGGCGGCGCGCGGCGTCATGGCTGTCGCGCTCGAGACCGGCGTGCCGGTCACCTTCGGCGTGATCACCTCCGACAACGTCGAACAGGCGCGCGCGCGCGCCGGGGGCGTCGTCGGCAACAAGGGGCGCGAGGCGATGCTGGCCGCGCTCGAAGTGGCCAACCTGTACGCCCGGCTGCCGGCGGGAGCCGAGGCGACGGCATGAGCTGGCTGCCCGGTCTGCCCGGCGGTGAACGCACCCCCAGCGGGGGCGAGCGCATCGATGACCTCGGAAACAACGCGGTCAGTCTGGCCTTCAAGGTACTCGACCGTTTCCCCGACCTCGTCAAGCGCCACAAGTACATCGCCGGCGGCGCAGCCATCTCCGGATCGCTGATCGCGCTCGCGGGCGTCGCCGTCGCGCGCCGCATGAATCGCGGAGCCACCGCCGAAGAGGCGGTCGAAGCCGTGACCGAGGATGAGATCACCGGTCTCCACCTGATCTCCGACCGCCACGTCACGGTCGAGGAGACGGACGGCGAGACGCCGGGCAACGGCGGCAGGCTGCCCGAGGACCTGGCCTCCGATCAGGATGAGGCCGAAGCGGCGGACGAACCGACCGAAGCGGATGCAGAGGCGCTCGACGAGCCCTCGCGAGCGCAGGGCACGGACTAGGTCCCTCGTTAGCCCCCGGCGAGGTCGGCGTAGCGGTCGGTCTCGAACACCGGGTGGCGCGCCAGGCCTGCCTGCGCCCGCGCTAGATCCTCCGGCGTGTCGATGTCCTGCCAGAAACGACCCTCCGAGCACACGCAACAGACCTGGCCGCGGTCGGCGAGGCGCTGCATGCCCGCGCTGAGGCTGTCGTCGCCCGCGGCCTGCGCTTCGCGCAGCGCCTCGAAGAGCGGCGGGCGGCAAAGGAAGACGCCGGTGTCCACGGCGTCGAACGGAACGATGCCCTTGCCGATGCGTGTCACGGCCGAGCCCTCGATCGCGACCTTCGTAGCCTCGTCCAGGTCGTTGACCGCCGCGACATCCCGATCGACGACCACCGCGCAGGCGTGGCCTAGGTCCTCCTGGACGAGCCGGTCGAGGAAGCTATGCGAGAACACGTGGTCACACATCATCAGGAAGAACGGCTCGTCGGCCTCCAGGTAGGGTGCAGCGGCCAGGGTGGAGAGCCCGTTGCCCTCGCGCCAGCGCGGGTTGTAGACGACCTCGATCGTCACATCGATGCGGCTGGCCAGCTCGAAGAGCACGGGTCGGATCAGCTCCGCCTGGTGGCCGACGATGACGACGAAGCGGGACACGCCCGCCGCGTGCGACCGCAGGATCGCACGCTCGATCAGCGTTCGGCCGAACAGCGAGTAGAGCGGCTTTGGTCCAGCGCGACCGTCGAGGCGCAGGCGCGAGCCGGCGCCGGCGGCGAGGATCACCGCGGTATCAACGGTGGTGCGGGCAGCCGTGTTTGCGTCCGGCGTGACGCGTAGTGCGACGCGGTCGTGCAGCGCCATCGTTCGATCCGTCCAGGCCCAGCGGGCGTTCTGGTGTCGTGGGAGTCCCGCGGTACGTGGTTCCCGCCCGCAGCCGCATGCCACGTTAACGCAGGGGAGCGCGTGGCGCGCCACGTTGACGCGTCAGAACGTGCGTTCTAACTTGGGGTGGCAGCTACGGCCAGCGGCGGGGGCGACGGATGCCGGACCGACAGCGCAGCCAGCCACGGGCCACCGACGGTGTCCGCAAGCGTCTCGGACCGCAACGCCCTCGACGCATCGCGCACTTCGACCTCGACACGTTCTATGTCTCCGTCGAACGCGCACGCGACCCGTCGCTGATCGGCAAGCCGGTGCTCGTCGGCGGCCAACCGCCGCGGGGGGTCGTCGCCGCCGCCTCGTACGAGGCGCGCGAGTTCGGCTGCCATTCGGCGCAGCCCATGTCGCAAGCGCTGCGCGCCTGTCCGCAGGCGATCGTCGTCAGCAGCGACTTCGGTCGCTACGGCGAAGTGTCGAAGGCGTTCCGTGCGATCTTGGAGGACACGGCTCCGATCGTCGAACAGACCAGCATTGACGAGGCGTATGCCGACCTGACCGGCCTCGGCGATGGCCCCGAGGGCTCCGTGGAGGCTGCGGGGACCGTCCGCCGCCGCGTCCGCGACGAACTGAGCGTCGCCGTGTCAGTCTGCATCGCCGGGGCGCGCGTCGTGGCCAAGGTCGGCTCCGACCGCGCCAAACCCGACGGCCTGATCGAAGTGCCGATCGGCGACGATGCCGCGTTCCTGGCGCCGCTGCCGATCCGGGAGCTGCCTATGGTCGGGCCCAAGCTGGGCGAGGCGCTGCATGCGATCGGGGTCCAGACGATCGGCCAGATCGCCGAGCTCGACCCTGGTTGGCTGCACGAACGCTTCGGGCGGGCGGGGGAGATGCTGGCGGACCGCGCGCAGGGCCGCGACCCCACGCCGGTTCGCGCTGGCCGCCGGCCGAATCGCTCGATGTCGCACGAAGTCACCTTCGGCGAAGACATAGAGGATCGCGACGAGCTGGCGCGTGTCCTGGCAGGGCACGCCGAGCGGGTCGGTCGCAGCCTGCGCCACGCCGAGCGCCGCGCGCGCACGGTCACGCTGAAGTTGCGCTGGAACGATTTCACCACCGTTACCCGCAGCACCACGCTCGACCGGCCGGTGCAGTCCACCACTGCCATCCGCGACGCTGGCCTCGCCATGCTCGACGCCGTCCTCAACGCGGCCGGCCGCCGGCCGGTGCGGCTGGTCGGCCTCGGCGTCACGAACCTGGTGGAGAACGTGCTCCAGCTCGAACTCGAAACCGCTGCCACCTCGACGCTCGAGGCGGAGCAGCTCGACCACACCCTGGACGCCGTACGCGACCGCTTCGGTGATCGCGCGGTCCGTCGAGGTCTGCGGTGATGGATGGCGAGGCGGGCGGCGAGCGGGTGTCTGACACGCCTTTGTGAGCGTCGTCACTAACAAGAACCTAGACCATCTAGACATCGAGATGGTTAGCATTCGCTATTTACGACCCGATATCTGCCGTGGTGGACTGGATTCGTAAGAATTGCAACGAATCCGCGGTTGCTGCCTGATTTGTGAAGAGTTGCGCGAACCCGTAGACTTCGGCGGCGTACCTTGTAAATCTCTCATCGATCGTTGCGATTTGACTAGATTTTGCGGGCATATTCCAGCGGGGCCGGGGGTCTGAGTGACCTCCGATGCTGCTGGTCGCGGTGATTGACGGTGATGAATGGCAACCCAGTCGATTGGCACTGACGCCGCCGATGCGGAGGCGACGAGGGCTGCAGGTGAGACGAGATGGGTCAACCTCTCGCGCGCCTGCCAGATCCTCGGCGTCAACGAATCCACCGTGCGGCGCTGGGCCGACTCGGGCGAGATCCGCTGCTTCCGCACACCCGGTGGCCACCGACGTTTCGCTGAGGGCGATCTGTTCGCGATGATCGAGGGCCGCTCCGCGACACACGACCGCCGCCTCGAGCGCGCGGCGGTGTCGAGGATTCGGCGGCAGCTGGACACGCACCAGGACGATGAGTGGTATCGGCAGATCCAGGAGGCGGAGCGCGACACGCTGCGTCCGCTGGGTCGTCGCCTGGTCGAGATCGTCGGCGACTACATCGCCGGCCGGGGCAATCGCACGCAGCTCGAGGACGAGGTGCAGCAGATCGGCTCGCAGTATGGCGAGGCGCTCCACTCGCGCGGCATGCCGCTCGGGCAGGCGATGCAGGCGTTCACGTTCTTCCGACGCTCCCTGGACGAGACGGCGAAGCAGCTTGCGGATCGCAGCGCGATGTCGTCTGATGACGCCGCACTGGCACGCGAGCAGATCGCTGGCCTGGCCGACCGAGTCCTCCTTGGCCTCTCGAGCTCGTACGAGGACGTGGCTTAACGCGATCGCCGCGCGAGCCGCTCTCCGTCGCCACGGACGGCTCGCACGCCTCGGCGCTAGCGCTGCAAGCAGCCCTCGACCGCGCGGCGGCCGGTCGTAGCGTCGACGCGCCGGCGGTCGAATCGATCGAGGTCACGGATCCGCTGCGCGCGCTCGCTGACGGAGCCGTCGCGGCAGCGCTGATTCTCGATGGCGCGCGCGTACCTGAGCGGCTGCGCCGCGGAGCAGTGCTCGCCCGCGACGATGCGCGCGAGTGCCTCGTGACGCGGGACGGCGCCACGCTCGGCGCGCTGGCGGAGGGTGCCGGGCTGGCGGTGCTCGATGATCGCGCTGGCCTGGTCGTGCGGGCGATCCGCGACGATCTCGACGTCCAAATCACGCCGGCGGCCGCGCAGGCCCTGGCCGCCCTCGACTCCGGGCGTGTCGCGGGTTGCCTCCTCGGCTGCACCGTCCTCGCACGGCTCGAGCGGAGCGACGAGGCGTCCCAGACCTTCGAGGAGATGGCGTTCCTCCCGCCTCCGGGGCGGGGCGCGGTGTGGCTACTCGTGCGGGACGATGACGGCGACGTCGAAGAGCGGCTCAGGGACCTCGACGATCCACATGCGCATGCGGCGCTCATCGCGGAACTCGCATTCGCGGAGGGGACCGCCGACGGCTTCGCGACCGGGGCGTTCGGCACCGTCGACGGCGAGCTGCTAGCGCTGCGCGCGATGCTCGGCCGGCCTCAGGACGGCCGGCTCTGGTTCGGCGATGCCGCCGGACCGTTGGGCGATGCGGGTGAGCTGGGCCGAGGCCTAGCGCAACGGATGCGGGATGAGGTGGAGAGCTAGCGATCCGGCGCGAAGCGGCGTCGCACGGTTTCGAATGTCTTCGCCTCAATTTCGGACGTGGTCTCCACGCGGATGACCCGCCGGGCCAGCGGCGCAGCAGGCGTTCGGTCACCTCCTGAAGCTCCTCGAAGTAGGGGACGAGCGCGTCCACCTCGTTCGCGCCGGTGCGAAGCTCGGCGAGCCGGCGGGCCCACTCGACGCCTCGATCGGCGCTGGCTCGCACCAGACCGGCGCGCACGGCGCCCCTCACATGGATCGTGACCGGGGAGAGCGGGGCGAGCAGCACAGCCACCGCGTCCGCGAACGCATCGAGCTCGCCGGCCGAGCAGCCGGCACTGACGAGCCAGTCGAAGCCCGGCAGCACCGAGTCGAGAATCCAGATCGCGTCCGACCCGGCGATCTCGGCTACCAGCGACTCGATGCAGCCGAGCAGGAGCTGCGGGTCACGCCCGTGTCCGGAACGAACAGCGGTCGCGTACGGCGCCAACGCTGGCGTCTCCGCGACGTGCTCCTCAAGGAGCAGGCGTACCGTCCGTGCCTCGGTCGATAGGATTCGTTGCAGCTCGTGCGCGATGGTCGTCTTGCCGAGACCGGAGCCGGGCCCATAGATCAGGACGAGTCGCGGCATGAGACGGTCCTCAGCAGGCGCGGGGTCACGCTCAGCGTAGCCGTCGCTGGAGCCCAACCCGGAATTCCGTAGACTCGATCAGGCTCGGGAGTAGGGACATGACGGAGCGGCTGACGGAGTTCGAGCCCTCGGCGGTGCGGGCCATCGCGTTCGACGGCTATGGCACGCTGTTCGACTTCGAGCGCACGCACTTCCGCACCGCGATCGCGGCGATCCTCGCCGAGCAGCGCATCGAGACCGATGGCGACGCGTTCTTCCTGCAGTGGGACGGGTACTACAGCCGTGCGAGCGTCTGGGGCGATGAGGGCGCCAATCGCGAGCACCCCGACCGTCCCAGCGTCCTCAACGGGCCATTACCGGACTGGCACTCGCAATGGGAGATCTGGCGACGCCAGTTCGAGTGGGCTTTCGAGCAGAGCGGCGTCACGGGCGACCCGGAGCATGGCGCAAATCAGCTGCGCGAGCTGCTCTCGCGCGCGGAGCCGTACCCAGACGCCCACGACACCATCGAGGAGCTGGCGGCGCGCGGCTACCTGCTGGGGCTGCTGTCCAATGCTGATGAGGACTTCCTGCAGGGTGCGCTCTCGCGGGGACGGCTGCGTTTCTCCGTGATCCAGAGCTCTGAGTCGCTGCGCGCCTACAAACCGAACCGTGCGGTCTACCTCGCGCTCTGTCACCGCCTGGGCTGCGAGGCCGCTGAGGTGCTCTACGTCGGCGACTCCGCGATCGCGGACGTCAACGGGGCGGCCAACGCCGGCCTAGGGGCAGCGTGGGTGCGGCGCGGAGCCCAGCCGTTCTACCCGGAGGCGCTGCCGGAGCCGCACATCACTCTCGACCGGCTAGGCGACCTGCTCGACCTCCTCACGGAGCCGCCGGCGTAGGCATCGGCTGGCGGTCAGCGGAGGCGCACGGTGCCGTCTGCGCGTTGCCGCCCATCACGCCGCGCCCGTATACTGGCCGAACTGAGCACCGATGTGATCGGATTAGCAGGTAATGCGCCTGTCCTGTCAGCAAGAGGATCTCCATCGCGGGCTGTCCGCGGTGGCGCGGGCGATTCCGGCCCGCTCGACGCTCCCGATCACGCAGCACGTGCTCCTCGAGGCGGCGGAGAGCTCGATCACGCTCTCCGCGACCGACGCCGAGACCATCGCCATCACCTACAAGATCCCCGCGACCGTGGAGGAGCCGGGGGCGATCACGATGCCCTCGCGGCTCCTGTCCGACTTCATCGCAACGCTGCCGCATGAGCCGATCGAGATGGTCCTGGCGGAGCGTTCGAGGCAGGTCGGTCTCTCCTGCGCGCGCAACACCGCCTCGATCGGCGGCATGGATGCCGAGGACTTCCCGCCGATCCCGCCCGTCGACGGGGTCGACACGATTCCGCTGGAGGCGAGCCGGCTGCGCAGCGGCATCAGCCAGACCGTGTTCTCGGCCGCGACAGACGACTCGCGACCGATTCTGACGGGGGTTCACTTCGGCATCGCCGATGGCCAGCTCCGGCTGGCCGCTGCCGACGGTTTCCGGCTTTCCGTGCACACCATGGAGGTTGCGGCCGACGCCAACGACCGCGCGGTGACCGTGCCCGCGCGCGCCCTCGCCGAACTCAGGCGGCTGCTGCAGGAGGCCGAGGACGGCACCGTGCAACTCACGTTCAACGCCGCAGGCACGCAGGTGCAGTTCGACCTGGGCCACGCGAAGCTGATCGCGCAGCTGATCCAGGGCACCTTCCCCAACTACGAGCAGTTGATCCCGGAATCCTCGACGACCCGCACAGAGGTAGCAGTCGGCGAGTTCATCCGTGAGACCCGCATCGCTTCGATCTTCGCTCGCGACGGCTCGGGCATCGTGCGGATCATCGCGACGCCGGGTGACGGCGGCCCCGGACGCCTCTCGATCATTGCCCGCGCCGACGAGGTCGGTGACAACGAGGGCGAGATCGACGCGGTGGTGGAGGGCGACGAGGCACGCATCGCCTTCAATGGTCGCTACCTCAGCGAGGTGCTCGCGGTGATGGAATCCGACCGCGTAGCCATCGAGACCAGCTCCCCCTCGAGCCCCGGCGTGCTCCGCCCCGTCGGCGACGACCGCTTTGTTCATGTCGTAATGCCGATGTTTGTTCAATGGGATTGATCCGGAAGCTCTCAGTCTGCTGCCGGAGTTCGAGGGTTTCGGTGCGAGATCTGACGGCCATCAGGCGAGCAGGCCCGGAAGCTCGCCAAGCGATTCAATCCGCGCGGCTGCACCGCTGAAGTCCTGGCCCCGGGTGAACTCGTTATCAACGATGACACAGGGAATCCCGGCCGCCAGGGCTGAACCTAGGCCACGTGCCGAATCTTCGATGATGAGTGCCTGCTCTGGCTCTATGCCGAAGCGCTCGACTGCAGCCAGATACGGGTCTGGTGCCGGTTTGGAACCGGCATAGTCACCATTCGCCAGGACAAAATCGAAGTATCTGACGATCTGCCTGGATTCATGGATGAGTTCGAAGTGACTTCGCCTGGACGTTGTGACGATCGCCATTGGGTAGTCAGTCGCGAGTTCAGCCAGGGCATTTTCCACGCCCGGAATCTGGATATCCTCTGTCTGCAGTGACAGCTCGTAACGCCGGTTTCGCCGTTCCCGGAACGCATCGCGTTCAGCTTCACCCACATGAGCGGTCCAGGCGGAGCGCCCTGTCACCATGTGATCCATGTAATCGTCAAGGGTCAGGTCGATACCCGATTCCGCAAGTTCATCCCGGGTTGCCTTGAAATACCAGTGCTCGGTATCCACAAGCACCCCGTCGTGGTCAAACAGCAGGTGGGTAACGTGACTGAACGGCTTCAATTCGGGTTCACATCGCACTTCTTCGGCGGCGGGCGTCCAACCACGCCCCCGACGGGATCGACTTACTGCTCGATCTCCTGTTGTTCGTAGCGCGCTCGCGCCTCTTCCTCGCCGGACTGATCCGGATACGGCTCGAGTTCGACCTCCACCGAGTGGATGACCCCCGAGAACGGGAACGGCGCTTGATAGCTCGTCCCCACCGTCGAGGGACGATCGAGCCCAACATCCGCCGGCGCGTTGCCGATGGCGCGGCGGATGCTCCGGACCTCGATGGCCGCGCTCTCGTTGTCGTCGATCACTAGCGACAGCCGCCCCGGCGCTCCGAGCTTCGTGCCCCGCAGCCGAGCGCCAACGGTGGTACGTCCGAGGGGAAGCGGATCGGACGTGGTCACCACGCCGCCGTACCGGCAGTGCAGGCGGTTGTCCTGCACCCAGATCGCTAACCCGAAGCCTCGACCGCGGGCGAGCAGGACACCCTCGTCGGCCTCGCTCTTCCGTTCGATGTCGGCACGCACCGTCCATTGCGACGAACCCATAGGCGCTGCTGCCTGCGACGGGATCTGCGAGATCGGCGGCAAGTAGCGGAACAGCCGCCCCGCCTGGATCGCGTCGGGACGTTGAGGGGCCAGGTCATGCCGGGGCGCCACGGGGATCACACCGGTCGGTCCAAACACGCGGCGATCATCCATCGGCAGCACGCCGTTCCGGCCCGCCTCGACCCACCACAGATCGATGAGCTCGCGCAGCAGCTCCGGCTTCTCCGCGGCGAGATCGCGGCTCTCGGCGAAGTCCTCGTCCAGGTGGTACAGCTCCCAGCGGTCGTCGGCGTAGGGTGCGCCACGCACGTGATGCGTGACCGCCTTCCAGCCATCGCGCCAGATACCGCGGTCGCCTGCCAGCTCGAAGTATTGCTGTGGCTTCTGAGTCGGCGCGGCGCCGTCGCCCAGGGTGTACGCGAAGCTCGTACCGGTGATGGGCATCTGGTCGTAGCCGGCATACGTGTCCGGCGCATCGATCTCCAGCAGCTCGAGCAGGGTTGGCGCTACGTCGCTGACGTGGTGGAACTGCGTGCGGATTGCCCCCGGATCCCGCACCCGGCCGGGCCAATGCACGATCAGCGGGTCACGAATGCCGCCGCCGAACGTATTCTGCTTGTACCACTTGAGCGGGGTATTTCCGACCTGCGACCAGCCCCACGGGATCGCCGGCACGCTCGTCGGTCCGCCAATCTCGTCCAGCCGTTCGAGGATGCGTTCGAGGCTCTGCCCCGCGAGAGAGACGCCGCCTGGTCCGCCGCCGGGGGCCGACCCGTTGTCGGACATCAGCAGCACGATCGTGTCATCGAGCTCACCGAGCGTGTCGAGGTACTCGATGAGCCGACCGATCTGCGCGTCCGTGTGGTCGAGCGAGCCCGCGAATGCTTCCTGGATGCGGGCCAGATGCCGCCGCTCGTCCACGGGGATGTCCTCCCACGCGTCGACGCCGGGATTACGCGGCGCGAGCACGGTGCCGGGAGGAATGACGCCGAGCTCGAGCTGGCGTTCGTACCACTGCTGACGGATCACATCCCAGCCCGCGTCGAACCGTCCCGCGTACTTCTCGACATAGTCGCGCGGTGCATGGTGTGGCGAGTGCGTCGCGCCAAACGCGAGGTACAGGAAGAAGGGGCGTCGAGGGTAGATCGAGCGATGCTCGCGGATGAATTCGAGCGAGTGATCGAGGAGATCCTCGGTCAGGTGGTAGCCCTCCTCGGGCGTAGCTGGGGGTTCGATGTGGTGGTTGTCGTACGTGAGTTCCGGGTAGAAGTGATGCGTCCCACCGCCGAGGAAGCCGTAGAACCGATCGAATCCGCGCTGCAGCGGCCAGTGCTCGTACGAGCCAGCACCCGAGGCCTGCTCTGAGCGCACCAGGTGCCACTTTCCGACGCAGAACGTCGCGTAACCCTCGTCGCCCAGGACCTCGGCGAGCGTCGCAGCATGACGCGTCAGCGCCCCCCGCGTGTTTGGATAACCGGCGTCGAAGTTGGCGATCGAGCTGAGGCCGACCGCGTGGTGATTGCGACCGGTCAGCAGCGACGCACGCGTGGGCGAGCAGATCGCGGTGGTGTGGAAGTTCGTGTAACGCAGGCCAGCGGCCGCGAGTGCATCGATGTTCGGGGTGTCGATGGTTGATCCGTAGCAACCGAAGTGGGAGAACCCCGTGTCGTCGAAGAGGATGACGACGACGTTCTGACTGCCTTTGGCCTCGGCGCTTGGACCCGGAGGCCACCAGGGTTCCGACTCCTTGAAGGTGCGGCCGATCCTGCCCTCAAACGGCTCTGTAAAAGTCATACTGCCTCCGTGCTCCAGCTGCTGAGCTGACGCGTACCCCGACGCGCCCGGGTCCGCGGGCCTCTCAGCTCAGCGCATCAACAGCGCGATGATAGAGCGACCGGAGGCAGATCACCCGGAACTCCTCGCCAGCGGCCGCGGGCCTGAGTTGGTCTCGAAATTCGATTCGACTAGGGTTGGGCGAATCCGCGAGAGGCGAGGTGCCGCCGAGCGTTCGAGCAGAGGAGCTTCACATGTCCAATCTCCGATTCGGTGCGTTCCTGGCACCACACCATCCGATTGGTGAGCACCCCACACTCCAGCTCCAAAGCGACTTAGGGCTGGTTGAGCGCCTCGACCAACTCGGCTACGACGAGTTCTGGTGCGGCGAGCACCACTCCACCGGGTGGGAGGTGATCGCGTCGCCGGAGCTGTTCCTGGCTGCCGCAGCAGAGCGTACCCAGCGCATCAAGTTGGGCACTGGCGTCGTATCACTGCCCTACCACCACCCGTACATGGTCGCGCAGCGCCTGGTCCAGCTCGATCACCAGTCCCGAGGCCGCCTGATTTTCGGCTCCGGGCCGGGCGCCCTGCCGTCCGACGCGCACACCCTCGGTGTCGATCCAATGGTGCTGCGCGACCGGCAGGACGAAGCGATGGGCGTGATTCGACGCCTCTTCGAGGAGGACGAGCGGTTCACATACGAATCGGAGTGGTTCACGCTGCGCGACGCCAAGCTGCAGCTCAAGCCTCTGCAACAGGATATGGAGTTCGCGGTCGCCTCGATCGTCAGCCCGTCAGGCATGACGCTGGCGGGCAAGCACCAGGCCGGTGTGCTCTCAATCGGCTCGATGTCGCGCGACGGGATCCGGGCTCTGCCGACGCAGTGGAGTTTCGCTGAGGAGTCGGCCGCAAAGCATGGCACGAAGGTGGACCGGAAGAACTGGCGGATCGTCCTCAACTGGCATATCGCGGAGACACGGGAAGAGGCGCGTGCGCAGGCACGCGAGGGGCTCCTGCGGCACAACAACGAGTACACGGTCGGCACGCTCGCCGCCGGCGAGGGAGCGATCTACTCGACGCCGGACGAGGCCGTAGATGCGGTGGCGTTCTCAGATGAGAGCACGGCGGTAATCGGCACCCCCGATGACCTCGTGGCCCGGATCCATGAGATGGAGCAGATCACCGGGGGCTTCGGGTGTGTGATCGGCTTCGTCCACGACTGGGCGAGTCGGGAAGACACGCTTCGGAGCTGGGACCTCGTCGCCCGATACGTCATTCCACAGGTCAACGGGATGCTTGACGGCTACCGCGAATCGAACCAGTTCGTCATCGAGAATCGCGAGACCTGGGTGCGTGCCGGCGAGGCGATCGCGAGCAAAATCCGCGAGAATGAACGCGCGCTCGCCGCGGTAGCCGAGGATGAGGCAGCGGGCCGGCCCATCCTCCGCAGCGGCCGGCGCCTGACCCCTGGAGTCGGGGGTACGCCAGAAGAGGATTGATTGCGTCGGCCCGGTCACGCTCCTTGGTCAAGCGCCCGATCTTCAGAAGCGGGGGCTCTCGCGGGCCATTCAGCGCGAGCTTGCCCCCGACCAAGCGGCAGTCGTCATCTGCGGCGAGGCCGGAGATGACCGGCGGCCACGCGCCGAGAGCCATCGACTGACAGATCGAGGCCGTGCGTTACTCTGTTCACAAACCGGCGGCGGCTGCGGAGGTCCCTGTGCCCACGATCAACGACGTAGCTGCGCACGCGGGCGTCTCCAAGAGCGCGGTATCCCGCGTCATCAACGACCAGCCAGGGGTGCGCCCACGATCCGCGCGCAAGTCCTTGCGGCTGTTGAGGAGCTTCGCTACCGCCCCAACCAACAGGCCCGCAGTCTGCGCACGGCGCGTACGCATGTGCTGGGTCTCGTGCTGCCGACCCTAGCCCTGCCCGTCATGCCAGACATCATCCAGGGCGCTGCCGCCGCGGCCCACGAGCGTGGCTACCTGCTCACCATCAGCGATGCGCACGACGATCCGGAGCTGTGGAGCGCCTACATCGACGAGTTGATCGCGCGACAGGTCGACGGGCTGCTGTGCTACCAGTTCGGCGCCACCGAGAAGATCCTGCGCCCCGCACAGGAGGCGGGTGTCCCGACGATCCTGCTTCAACGCTCGCGCCCACACCCGGTTGCCCCGTCGCTCGTCGTTGACGAGCAGCAGGCGTTCGACGAGGCGTTTGCCGACCTCCGCAACCACGGGCACCAGCGCATCGGGATGATCACGCCCTCGACGCGATCGCACCGTTTCGACCTGCTCCGCGAGGCGCTCTCAGGCGCGGGCCTATCGCAGGACGAAGACCTTGAGCGCGTCAGCGACACGCCCGAGGCCGCACGCGCGGCCGTCGACGCGCTGATGGCGCTCGACCAGCCGCCGACCGCGATCTTCGTGCACTGGGTGACCAACGCCGAAGCCGCGGCCGACCAGCTCGAGGCGCGTGGCTTCGACATCCCCGGCGACATCTCGATCATCGGCTTCGGCGTATGGCATTCGCGCCCGATCGCCCGCCCGGCGTTCAGCGTCGTCCTCAGCACCCCGCTCGAGGACGCACGGGCCGCGGTCGAGCTGCTGGTCCGGCATATCGAAGGCGACGAGACGGCGCCGCGGACATTGATCCGCACCTCGAAGTACGTGCCCGGTGACACGGTGGGGCCTGCTCGCGTCCGGGACTGACCGCCCTTCGCTGAGTTCGACGCCTAGCCCGGCAACCCCTCGAGGACTTCAGAAGCCTCGTCGACCAGGCCCGACATCACCCCGTCGACGGTGCTCAACTGGTTGAACCAGGCGATGCCCTGTCCAGCCGGATGGTGCACCAGCTCCTCCACCTCGTTGCGCTGGATCGAGCCCAGGATGTCCCCGACGAGGATGTCCTGGAGCGGCATCTGGAGCGGCACCGGGGCGTCCTCGTCCTCCCACTCGTCGGTCCAGGCGCTGCGCACGACGCGCAGCGTCTTGCCAGAGTCGCTGCGCGTGATCACCGTGTCGGCCGAGCGCGCCCCTTCGAGCTGTCGCTGCGCCTGCTCTTCAAGATGCGCCTCCTCGGTCAGTAGCCAGGCCGTCCCGATCCATACCCCGACCGCGCCGAGGGCGAGCGCGGCGGCGATGTGACGACCGGTGGCGACGCCGCCGGCAGCGAGCACCGGTACATCCGCCATCGCCGCGATCTGCGGGACCAACGAGAACGTGCCGATAGGGCCGGTGTGCGCACCGGCGTCGTGGCCCTGCGCGACGAGGATGTCCGTGCCCGCCGCGAGCGCTCGCTCGGCGTGGCGGGGCTGCCCGACGAGCGAGACGAGCGTCTTGCCGCGCTCCTTCGCTGCTGTGATCACGTCCATCGGACTACCCACGCCCAGGGCGAAGATCGAAACGTCGGACTCGAGCACGACCTCGACCTGACGTCGGGCCGACTCCTCGGACCGCACGAAGCGTGAGCGCCCCCCCGGCAGTCCGTCGCGCGGTACGTCGTACTTGTCCCAGAGACCCTCGACGAAGGCGCGATGCTCGTCCGGCAGCAGGCGTTCGATTTCCTCGCGGTTGTTGCGCTCGGGCATCCCGGCCGGGATGACGAGGTCGACCCCAAACGGCCGCCCCTCGACCGCCGAGGAGATCTGCGTCAGCGTCGCCTCGATCTCCTCGGGCGTGTTGCGTGTGGCGCCATAGACGCCGATGCCACCGGCGCGGCATACGGCCGCAACGACATCAGCGGAGTGACTGAAGGCAAAGATGGGGTAGTCGACGCCGAAGCGGTCGCAGATCTCGGTGTGCAGCGCGGTCGCTGGCATGCGGAACCTCCTGGTGACTCGTCGACCCTACGGGAGTCGTTCGCCGACTGCTTGATCGGCGATCAACTGGTCGATCTCTTCATTGCTGAAGTCGAGCTCGCCCAGCACTTCGCGCACATGCTCACCGTAGGCGGGTGTGCGGTCGCCTGGCTCGTAGCGGCCCCGACTGAAGCTCACCGGCGCCCCGGGCATGATCATCGGACCGACCACGGGGTGGTCCGCCTCGTAGACGAAGCCGTTGGCATGAGCGTGCTCGCTGAGGATCGCTTCCTCGAGGGTCTCGAGCAGCGAGCACGCCACGCCGCGGTCCTGGAGCAGCACGCGGAGCTCCTCGCCGTTGCGCGTCTTGACGACCGCCGCGATGCGGCTGCGCAGGTCGGTGAAATGCTCGCTGGGATCGTCGGGCATCTCCCAATCGGGGTCGGACACGCTGTCGTCGTCAAGGTTGAGCGCGTCGAGGAGTCTCGTCAGTGCGACCTGGTTCGAGCCGAGCGTGATCCAACGCCCGTCGGCCGTCGGATAGAGCCCGCCGATCAGCACAGCGGTCTGGGCACGTCGTCGCTCCGAAGCCTCGCGCGGATGGGGCCGTTCGCGCTGGATCCAGTCAGCGAAGTCGCGCTTCCACAGATCGACCGCGTCGAAGAGGTTGGCCGTCGCGTGCTGGAGCGCCAGGCCTGCCTGGTAGAGCGAGGTGGTCACGTGCTGCCCGCGACCGGTCCGCTCACGGCTGTAGAGCGCGGAAGCGATGGCGAAGGCGAGCAGGCTGCCGGCCATGGTGTCGGCGAGGAACGCGTCAGCGAACCGCGGCACCTCCTCGTCGAAGTTGGCAGTCGACATCATCAGGCCCGACGCCGCCGAGGCCTGGAAGTCGGCTCCGCCGAGCCCACCGTACGGTCCGCGATTGCCGAACGCGCTGATCTCGGCCACGATGATGCGTGGTTCTTCGGCGCTGAGCGACTCGTAGTCGAGGCCGTGGCGGCCGAGCGCACCCGGGCGCATGTTCGAGACCAGCACGTCGCTGCGCAGCGCCAGACGGCGCGCAATGGCCTCCCCCTGCGGATGCCGAAGGTTGATCGGCACGCCGCGCTTGCCGCGCGCCTTGATGATGTAATGTCGTCCCTCGCCCGGGATGATGGTGCTGTTCGAGCGCGTGAAATCGCCTTCGATCGGCTCGATCTTGACGACGTCGGCGCCCCCGTGGGCAAACAGCTCAGCCGCGTAGGGGCCGGCCACGGCGCGACCAAACTCGAGGATGCGCACGCCTTCGAAGATCCCGGGAGCGTTCGCGCTCATGCCGCCCTCATCTGCTGCACTCGGCGCCGCTGACCGCCCGAGCTCCCCTTGCCTCGGCGTTGGGTGGTATCGTTCCCGTGGCCGCACGGGGAGTGTACGCGGCGCGGGGCCGCGCGGTGGGCATCGTCATCGGGCCGACGGCCGGGTGGTCGGCGTGGTAGGTCCAGCCGGCCTCGATGGCCTCGTCGGACGTCATCACCTCGTCGAGCATTGCGATCACCTCGGCCGGAATGCCGGCCGCGTGGAGTTCAGCGAGCAGCTCGCCACTGGCGCGGGTACGCACCGCCAGGCGGACCTCGTCCGTGAGCGCCTGCACCAGCGGACGCGCGTCGTCCGCCTCGAGCCACTCAGCGGAGCGGCGCGGATCCTCCAGGCCGAGGATCTCGAGGAATCGCCCGCCGAGGTGGCCCGGCGCGCCGACGGCGATGTCGGAGTCGAGCGTCTGGTAGGTCTGGTAGAAGAACGGGCTCGGCTGGAGACTATCGCGAGCCTCGATCGCCTGCTCGCGCGTGACCGCTCCCTCGGCGAGCGCGCTTGCGATCTCCCGTTTCGGGACGTCCACCGCATCGAACAGGTTGGCTGAGGCGTGGAGCAACGTCAGTCCGGCCTGGATCAGGGTGGTTTCGACACGCTGCCCGCGGCCTGTCGCGTCCCGCGTGCGCAGGGCGGCCGAGACGCCAAAGGCGAGCATCGTGCCGGACATGTAGTCGGTCAGGAACGCGCCGGTGGAGACGGCGCGCGAGCCCTCGAGGCCGCGCGTGGCGAGGAGCAGGCCCGAGGCTGCCTGCGCGACGATGTCGATGCTTGCTCGGTCGCCGCGGTCGGGGCTGTCGCCGAAGCCGCTGATTTCGCCGTAGATGACCGCGGGGTGTTCGGCGCTGATCGAGGCGTAGTCGAGGCCCAGCCGTTCGAGTCCGCCCGGTCGCATGTTGGAGAGCACGACGTCCGATCGCAGCGCGAGCCTCCGCGCGGCGGCGACGCCCTCCGGCCGGCGCAGGTCGAGCGGGATCCCGCGCTTGCCGCGCGCCTTGATGATGTACTGGCGGCCCTCGCCGGGAACGATGGGCGTGTTGTGACGGGTCTCGTCGCCTCGGGTCGGCTCGACTTTGATGACGTCTGCGCCGCCGTGTGCGAGCAGCTCGGCGCAGTAGGGGATCGACACGTACTGCCCCAGTTCGAGCACTTTCACGCCATCGAAGGGTCCGCCGGCTGCGTTGGTCATGCTTGGAACCTCCCGGTACGGCGGCATGGTAGTCGCGTCAGATCACGCCGCGCTTACGTA
This sequence comes from Dehalococcoidia bacterium, assembly GCA_965226785.1. GTDB lineage: Bacteria > Chloroflexota > Dehalococcoidia > UBA2979 > UBA2979 > CBDDEC01. The sequence goes on along the minus strand of CBDDEC010000002.1, from coordinate 802,276 downwards.
GACCCTCGAGGTCGGCACCGCCGAGGCCCAGCAGAGCGCCATAGACCTTGGCATTGTGTTCGTCGAGGGCGGGCGCGGGCAGGCGCACGATGCCGGGCGTCTCGGGCAGTTTCCAGGGGATCGTCTGATAGATCTGGTCAAGGGTGAGGTCCGCCTCAGTCTCGACGCGAACATGAGCGCGGCGCAGGGCGTCGTAGTTCTCGTCGACGAGCAGCAGCGGTGGGTCCATCACGGGCGAGGCGGCGACGCCGGCGTGTTGCAGCGCCTCGGCGGCGGCAGTGGCGTCGAGGGTTCGCGTCCAGCCGGCGCTCACCTCGTCCAGCGCGTCCTGGTCCGCCAATCGCCCTTCGATGGTGGCGAAGCGGTCGTCGAGCAGCCCCGGCGCGTCGTCTCCGGCGAGTGCAAGCAAGGCGTCCCACGCCGCCTCGTCGGTCGCGGCCAGCGCGAGCCAGCAGTCCTCGCCGGCCGCCGGGTAGATGCCGTGCGGGGCAACGCCGGGGTAGCGGTTGCCCTGAGTCGAGGCGACGCGGTCGTTCAGGAGGTAGTCGAGCAGCGGCTCGGCGATGCGCTGCAGTGTGGCTTCGCCCTGTGCGAGGTCAATGTGCTGGCCGCGGCCGCTGCGCTCGCGGTACTCAAGCGCAGCGCAGACAGCGACGAACGCGTGCGCCGCCGAGGTCGGGTCGAGGTCGGCCGTGTCCTCGCGTGGTCGCGGGTCGCCGCGGTAGCCCTGCAGGCTCTTGATCCCGTAGAGCGCGCTCAGCGAGGGGCCGTAGGTCACGAGGTCTCGCCACGGCCCCTCGGTCGCGCCCGTGGCGGAGAGGGAGGCCATGATCAACCGCGGGTTGGCCGCCGCGAGCACGGCGTAGTCGAGCGCGAGTGAGGGCATCACCCGCGGCGCGAAGTTCTCGATGACCACGTCGGCGTGCTCGACGAGGCGGAGGTAGAGGCCGCGTCCCTCCACGGACGCCAGGTTCAGCGAGATCCCCAGTTTGCCGCGGTCCCAGCCGTGGAACGTTCGAGGATCGCCGGCGTCAGCCTGCATGCTCATGACGGAGCGACCGCCCATGGCGATGCCCGAGGTGCGGTCCGGCGCGCGCACCTTGATCACCTCGGCGCCGAGGTCCGCAAGCATCTGGCCCAGCAGCGGGCCCGCCCAGACGTGCCCGTGGTCGAGCACGCGCAGCCCCTGCATCGGCAGGGTCGCTTCCGTGGTCGTCGTGGCGGCGGCCGAAGCCGGAGCCGGCGGCGCTACTTCCGCCGCCACCTCGTCGTTGTGCTCGCCGAGGCGGGGTGCGGGGCGTTCGAGCCGCCATGGCGTTGCGCTGAGGCGATAGGGCGCGCCGAGCGCGCGGTAGCGGCCGGCCACGGGGTGATCGACGTCGACCCAGAAGTCGCGTGCCTCGAGGTGCTCGGAGGACGCGATCTCGTCGATCGAGTGGATCGGTTGGAACGGGATGCGGAGGTCCCAGAACGTGCGCGACAGCTCCTCCTTCGTGCGCTCGGCGAGCCAGGGGTGCCAGTACGCGTCGAGTTCGTCGGCCCACTGGAACGAGAGCCAGCGGTCCTCCAGCCGTTCGTCGCCCGCCCACTCCGGGTCGCCCATGAGCTCGACGAAGCGCCGCCAATGGTCATCGACCATGGTGATCACCTCGAAGAACCCGTCCTTCACCGGGGCGACCTGCCAGGGGTAGAAGCCGGGGTTGTGGAAGCCGGAGCGCGGGCGGTTCTGCCCGTTGAAGACGTAGCCTGCGAGGCCCGAGCCGGCCATGACCGAGCCGATGATCTCCGTGGTCGCGATCCAGGCGTGCTGCCCGCGACCGGTCAGGCGGCGCGCGCGGAGCGCCGCGAGGGCGGTCACGGCGCCGTGCACTCCGCCCTGGAAATCGGCGGCGGCGAACGGCAGCGCGAGCGGTTCGCGGCCGGGGTCGCCAATGCGGTGGACCAGCCCCGACGCCGCCTGCGTGACGAGCGAGTTGCCACGCCAGTCACGATGCGGCGTGTCGTAGCCGAACGGCGTGATCGAGACCATGACGAGGTCTGGCCGTGCCGTCGCCAGGTCGGCGTGCTCGATGCGCAGGCGTTCCATGTCGCGGGGTGGGATGTTGTGGATGACGAGGTGGGCGTGGCGCGCGAGGTCGAGCAGCCGGGAGCGCCCGTCCTCATCCTCCAGATCGGCCGTGACGCCTCGCTTGTTGGCGTTAAGGAAGAGGTGGAGCGCGCCGGTCTCAGGGTGGGGCTCGTCGTTCGGGAAGGGGCCGTGTAGCCGCAGCGGGTCGCCCCCGGGCGGTTCGACCTTGATCACGTCGGCTCCGAGGTCCGCCAGCAGCTTCGTCGCGTAGGCGGCGGGGATGCCCGCGCCCAATTCGACGACGCGCAGACCTCCGAGCGCTTGGTCGGTCATCGGTTGGACGGGCCCCGCTACTCGACGCTGGCGCCGGTGCGCGGGTCGTAGGCGCCCGAGGCGAAGCGGCCCAGCGCCTCCGCCGACATCTCGGTCGAGGCGCCAATCGCAGCTTCGACGGCCAGGGCGTCGCCATAGTCGCGCCCGAGGTTGCGGAGCACCGATTGTGTGTCGCCGTTGAGGCCGGACTGCGGAACGGTCGCCATCACCGCGGCCAGCTCACGCGCACGGGGGAGCAGCTGGTCGTCCGGGACGAGCTGCTGGATCAGGCCCATGCGGTACGCCTCGGCGGCGTTGATGCGGGCGCCGGTCTGGATCAGGTAGAGCGCGTTGCCGAGCCCGACCCAGAGCGGCAGCCGGTAGGTGCCGCCATCGACGAGGGGCACGGCCCAGCGTCGGTTGAGCACGCCGTACTCGGAGCTCTCCGCGCCGATCAGGAAGTGGCAGGTCAACGCCACCTCCAGGCCTCCCGCGAAGCAGTAGCCGTTGACCGCCCCGATCATCGGCTTGTAGGTGGCCGTCCGCCGGGTGAACTTCGGGTTCGCGAAGAGGTCGCGACGACGACCGCCCGAGGACAGCGGCGCGCTCTGACCTCGAAGGTTCGCCTCGATCGCTTTGAGGTCGGCGCCTGCGCAGAAGGCCTTGCCGTTGCCGGTGAGGATCATCACGCGAGCGCTGTCATCCGCGTGGAAGCGATCGGCCGCCTCGCCCAGGGCCTGGAACAGCCCGCCACCGAAGTTGTTCATCACCTCCGGGCGGTTGAGTGTGACGGTCACGATCGGCCCGTCCTGCTCGTACAGCACCGGCTCCGGGCTGGCGTTCGAGGTCATGGCGATCCTCCGCGATGCGCGACGCTCCGGGTGGCGTCCCGGCACGAGGCATCCTATCGGCTGCGCCTCGGTCGTGTAGGCGAGGTGGTGCCGGCGACGCCGGGCTCGGCCTGAAGTGGATGGGCCCGCTAGGACTCGACCGCCGGGCTGCCTGTCTCCTCGAGCAGTGCCATGTCACGGCTCGACGGCCGGCGGTCGAGACGCGTCTGGAGCAGCTGCGTCGCCTCGTCGAAGTGCTCGGTCCGCAGGTACGACTCGAGCAGCGTGTCCTCGAAGACCTCCCACTGCGCGTGGCTGCCCCCGACGCGACCGATCTCCGCCTCAAACGGCGCCATGACCTCCCGCGCCGCGTCGTAGTCGCGGGCCGCGAACGCCGCGATGCCCTCGGCGAGGGCTGGGACGCAGTCGCCGGCGGTGACGCGGCCTTTCGCCACACCCGCTCGCAGATCGTCGATCAGCGAGCCGAGTTGGTCAGAACGCCCCGCGGCTGCGTACGAGAGCGCGCAGTGCAGGTCGACGAACTGGGTGTGCATGTCGAGGTTCTCGTCGATGTAATCGCAGAGTTCGCCCCAGGGTAGATCGGCGCCGATGCCGCTCATGTCCATGCGCCAGAGCAGTGCGGCCGAGTCGGCGACGGTGTTGAAGTCGGTCCGCCCGGTCGGTGGACCGACGCCGCGTCGATACAGTTCGAGCACGCCGTCGTAGTCGCCGCCCGAGAGCTTGAACAGCGCCTGGTGCCAGTGGAGGTGGCCGTACAGGTACGCCCCGGGCGACTTGTCGGCGAGCCACGTACCGAGGAACGCGTCGCCCCGATCTGCCTCGTCCGACTCCTCGTTGACGTGCGCCATCGAGTGCGCCGCGGGGAACCCCATCGGTATGAGTTCGAGGGAGCGGGCGGCGTAGGAGCGCGAATCCTCGAGGCGGAACACCTCGTGGTTGACGAACGAACGGATGGCCAGGTACCACCAGTCGTCTTCGGCGAACGCATCGGCGTGGGACTCGATCATCTCGAAGTTCGCCGCGGCTCGGTTCTGTAGCCCGCTCTGGAAGCGCATGAACTGCGCTGCGGTCAGCACTTCGGCGTCGCTGGGTGACTCGCGCAGGTGCTCCTCCGCGAGCTTGAGTGCGGCGATTGGGTCCGGCTCGGTGAGCGCAGCGATGTGGCGCTGCTCGTGCTTCGTCGTGCCCTCGCCCAGCTTCGCCGCGGCGTCGAGCATCTCGCGCCCGCGCTTCGGCTCGCTGCGTGCGAACGTCCGCGCGAGGGCGACGTGGGCGAGCGCGAAGCCCTCGTCGGCGTCGATGGCGTCCTGGAACGCCTCGTCCGCGCCGAGGTTGCCACTGAGGAACACGTCAAGGCCGCGGTTGTAGGCGTCGACAGCGGCGTCGGAACGGGTCGAGAGCGGGTTGCCTCGGTGGTCGGTGCGCGTCGCGGATGCGGTCAACTTCGAGCCTCCTCGCTGCGATGGACGCACGATACATCACGACTGAGATGCCCGCGCCGCGACGGGACCGTCCCTATGCGGCGTAGCGCGCCCACTCGACGGCGAACCAGAGGGCCATCGAGCCTGCGCGGTCGTCGTGCCCATCGACGGCGGGACGTTCGATGTATTCCTCGAGCGTGGCGAGCGGGCCCGTGCCCGTGCAGGCGTCGCGGACCATGCCCGCGCCGTCGATGCGGTCAGCCACGGCGCTCCACGCGCGGGCAGCAGCGTCCTCGAACGTCGAGGGGAGCCAGCCGCCGGCCATGCCGCGGACGAGGGCGTAGCCGATCATCGAAGTGGCGGTGAGCTCGAGGTAGGAGTCGGGGCGGTCGATGACTTGTCGCCATGCGCCGGAGGGGTCCTGATGCGCGATCAGCGCTTCGACATGCGCGTGGTGTCTGGCCTCCAGCGTCGGGCGCGCCTCGTGATCTCGCGGGAGCACGGCCAGCGCTTCGCTGAAGCCGAGTGCCGCGAAGGCGTTGCCTCGCCCCCAGTAATACGGTGACGCGCCGCAGTGCCACCACAGGCCGCTGTCCGACTGCGCCCGCGCGCGGCCGAGCAGATCGGTCAGCACCTCGAGGTAGCGCCTGTCGTCGCTCGCCCGGACGGCACGCGCGAGGATCGCCCCAGCGCAGAACAGGTCCTCCACGCGGGAGTCGGGGTCGACGGGCGCGGGCAGTCCATCCTCGGCGCGGCGCACGAGGTAGAGGTCGGCGATGGCGAGCAGGAAACGGCGGTAGCGATCGTCGCCGGTCGCGTCGGTCAGCTCGTCGGCCCAGAGGTACCCAGCGTGGACTGCGCCGTCAGCGGTGCGGAGCGGCTCGAACGCCTCGGGCGTGACGAGCGGAGTGACGGTCGCCGCGATCGAGGACGCCGGGTCGGGCAGCGTTGCGTCGAGCTGGTAGAGGCGCAGGCGGCCGCTGATCGCGACGCCGCGCACGTAGTTCACCGGTGCGAGCGCATGGCCATACTCGGTTGCGAGCACGCGCGCGACCTCGAGGGGTGTCGCGTCCTTCGTCACCGGCGCTCCGATCGTGCGCGAGCGACGCTAGCACCTCGACGCTCGCGAGCGACGTACGATGCCTCCGCAGTCCGAGGGGGAGAGATGGCTGAGTACTTGCCGAGCACCCGTGACTGGGTACGCGAACAGGTTGAGCTGTACGAGCGCACCAACGGCGCGGAGGGCACGACGCTGCGCGACAGCGGCCTGCCGGTGGTCATCGTGACGAACACCGGCAACCGCACCGGCGCCATTCGCAAGACGCCGCTGATGCGCGTGAAGGACGACGACCGCTACGTCCTCGTCGGGTCGCAGGGCGGCGCGCCGAAGCACCCGGTCTGGGTGTACAACCTGCGCGGCGACAGCAATGTCGAGCTGCGCGACGGCGCCGAGGTGCAGCCGATGCGGGTACGCGAGGTCGAGGACGACGAGGAGCGCGCGCGGCTGTGGGCGCTCGCTGTGGAGGCGTTTCCGCCCTACGACGACTACCAGGCACGCACCGATCGCAAGATCCCTGTCTTCGTCGCGGAACCTGCCTCGTGACCCTGAGCCTTCGAAGGGGCGCTCGACCTTCGTCTGCCCACGCCCGGAGCTGTGCCGTCTAACGTGTCGAAAACGTGTCCGCGAGAGTCGATTGTGAGCGCCCGATGAAGTTCGGCATCTTCTACGAGCACCAGCTGCCGCGTCCCTGGAGCGAGGGGCGCGAGCACAAGCTGTTCCAGGACGCCCTGGACCAGGTGGAGCTGGCCGACAAGCTGGGCATCGACTCGGCATGGGAGGTGGAGCACCACTTCCTCGAGGAGTACTCACACTCCTCGGCGCCGGAGGTGTTCCTGGCGGCGGCTTCGCAGCGGACGGAGCGGATTCGCCTCGGACACGGCATCGTGCTGATGCCGCCGGGCTACAACGCGCCGGCTCGGATCGCGGAGCGCGTGTCGACGCTAGACCTCGTGTCGAACGGCCGCGTGGACTTCGGCACGGGGGAGTCGGCGAGTCGCATGGAGCTCGAAGGTTTCGGTGTCGACCGCGAGCAGCGCCGCGCGATGTGGCGCGAGGCGCTCGAGCAGGTCGCCAACATGATGGTGATGGACCCATATCCCGGCTACGACGGCGAGTTCTTCTCGATGCCAGCGCGCAACGTGGTGCCCAAGCCGCTGCAGAAGCCGCACCCACCGATCTGGGTCGTCTGTTCGAGCCGGGAGACGATCCACCTCGCGGCGCAGCTCGGCATCGGCGCGCTCACCTTCGCTTTCGTCGACCCGGACGAGGCGAAGCACTGGGTCGACGACTACTACACGACGCTGAAGAACGAGTGCGTGCCGGTCGGGCATGCGGTGAACGCGAACATCGCGATGGTGACCTCGTTCTCCGTGCACGAGGACGAGCAGGTGGCGTTCGACCGAGGCATCGACGGCTTCCGCTTCTTCCAGTTTGCGCTGGCTCACTTCTACGCCAACGGCGTGCACGTGCCGGGTCGCACCGACATCTGGGAGAAGTACCTGGCGGCGCGCGACGGGATCCTCCAGGGGGGCCTGGTCGCGGGCGGCGGCGGCATCGGCACGCCGGCGCAGCAGCGCGAGCACCTGCGCGCGTTCTCGGACGTCGGGGTCGACCAGGTCGTGTTCATCCAGCAGGGCGGCAACAACGAGCACGAGCACATTTGCGAGTCGCTGGAGCTGTTCGCCGACCAGGTGATGCCGGAGTTCAAGGAGCACGAGGACAATCGCGAGCGGCAGAAGGCCGAGGAGCTTGCGCCGTACATCGAGCAGGCCTTCGCGCGGAAGCAGGCGATGGTCGCCCCGGCCGACGCGGACATCCCGAGTTTCCCGGCCTACGGCCTCAGCGTCGCCGAGCAGGAGGAGGGCGTGCCCGCCTCGTAGGTCAGGCGGGGGCGGCCCGCTGGCGAGGGCCCGGTTGCTCTCCGAGGACATTAGGTGCCGCTTCTACAATGGAGGATCCGAACATCGGAGGTGCCTGATGAAGGTCCAATTGCTCTGGTTTGAGGACTGCCCGAACCACGAGACAGCCGAGATCATGCTGCGCGACGTGATGAGCGAGGCGGGTGTCGTCGCCACCATCGAGCGGATCGAGGTGCCCGACGAGCAGACGGGTAACGCGGTGATCTTCCCGGGGTCGCCGACCATTCGTATCGACGGCCGCGATGTCGAGCCCGGCTGGGAGGAGTGCGAGGACTGCACGCCTCGTTGCCGCCTGTACCCCACCGCCGAGGGCCTGCGCGGCCTGCCCGAGCGTCAGTGGGTGGTCGACGCGGTCCGGGCCGCGAGCAGCACCTAGACGAGCTTCGCGACGACTTCGCCAATATCTGCGAAGCGGACGGTGACCGTCTGGCCGGGCTGCGCCGGCGTTGGCGGTGCGGCTGCGCCGGTGGTGACGATCTGACCGACCTCGAGGCCGAACCCACGCTCCGAGAAGCCGTTCGCCATCGCCACCAGCGTGCCGATCGGATCGCAGCGCGCGTTGCCCTCGAAGCCGCGCGCGGCGACCTCGCCGTCGAGCAGCAACTCGACATCGAGCGCCGCGAGATCGCGGTCATGCCAATCCTCGATGGCGGGGCCGACGACGAGGAAGGCGACGGCGAAGCCGGCGGCGATGATGCTGGGCATCCCGGCGGCTGGGCCGCCCTCGAAGGGGAAGTTCGCCGCCTCGATCACGATGTGCGCGCTGGCAACGGCGGCGCTGACGTCCTCGACGGTGTAGGACTCGTCGCGCGTCGGCAGGTCGGTGGCCATGCGGAACGCGACCTCCGCCTCCATCACCGGCAGGTAGTAGATCGACGCGTCGAGGTCTGCCGGGCTGGCGACGACGACGCCCGCGGGTAGCGGCGCTGTCGGTGGCGTCGTGACGCCGAGGTCGCTCATCTGCGCCGGGCTCGAGGCGCCGGCCTTCCACCCGTCGAGCGGACCAGTCTCGCCGGCCCGCAGTCGCTCGGCGATGCGCATAGCGTCATCGATCGAGGCCGGGCGCAGGTCCTCTGGAATGGCCGCCAGGGGCAGGCCGCTCGCTAACTCCTCGGCGAGGAAGGCGGCGGCGGTCTCAACTTGAGCATCGGTGAGCGCCATGGTGATCCCTCCACCCTTCCCGTCGGCATCGGAGAGCCGTACGAGGTTACTCGACGACCTCGGCCGGCGGCTTTGCGAGGCCCGGGCGGACCAGCGGTCAGCCGGTTGCGGCGATCGAGCCGCCGCCGAACGGGCGCCGGAGTTCGCGATGTCGCCACGTTGGCAGCAGCGAGCCACGCTGAGCGCTACGCTCCTTCGGCGCGTGCGGAGGTGCAGCGATGGTGGAAGCGACGGCAACAACCCGACGGTCCGAGACCAGCAGCGGCGGCCACCCCCTCGACCCACTTGCGTCCTCCGAGGTGAACGCGGCCGTCGAGCTTGCGCGCGCACGGCACCCCTCGTCACAGCTGCGGTTCGTCAGCGTTTCGCTGCGCGAGCCGCCGAAGGCCGAGGTGCTCGCGGCCGGTGAAGGGTCGATGCCGCCTCGGCGGGCGCTACTCGTCGTCATCGATCGTGCCGACGGCCGTGTGTTCGAGGGTGTCGCGAACCTCGATGCCGGTGCGCTCGAGTCCTGGGTGCACCGCGCGGGCGCGCAGCCGCCGCCAACGTTCGACGAGTTCATGGACGCCGACACCACGATCCGATCGGACAAGCGCTGGCAGGCGGCGCTGCGCCGGCGCGGCGTGACCGATTTCAGCCAGGTGCAGATCGACCCCTGGCCCGCTGGGAACTTCGGCGACCCGGACGAGGAGGGCCATCGCATCCTGCGCGGCATCGCCTACGTTCGCGACGACCTGTCAGCGAACGGTTACGCGCGCCCGATCGAGGGCGTAGTCGCCGTCGTCGACCTGACGGAGAAGCGTGTGCTCCACGTCGTCGACGAGGGTGACGCACCGATCCCAGAGGCCGAGATCAACTACTACGCCGAGCAGCAGGGGGCGTTGCGCGACGACCTGCGGCCGCTCGAGATCACGCAGCCGCAGGGCTCCAGCTTCACCCTCGACGGTCACCTCCTGCGCTGGCAGCACTGGCAGATGCGTGTCTCGCACCACCCGCGCGAGGGGCTGGTGATCCACCAACTCGGGTACGAGGACGGCGGCGAGCTGCGCTCGATCGCCTACCGCCTGAGCCTGTCGGAGATGGTGGTGCCCTACGGCGACCCCTCGCCGGGTCAGTACTGGAAGAACGCGTTCGACAGCGGCGAGCTGGGGCTGGGGCGGCTCACGAACGCGCTGACGCTCGGCTGCGACTGCCTCGGCGAGATCACCTACCTCGACGGTCTCTTCGCGGACCCGGGCGGCACACCGCGCGTCCTGCCGAACGCGATCTGCGTCCACGAGGAGGACTTCAACCTGCTCTGGAAGCACACCGATGGCCCGAACGGCGGCCACGCGGAGACCCGCCGGTCGCGCCGCCTCGTCGTCTCGTCCTGGGCGACGGTCGGGAACTACGACTATGGGTTCTTCTGGTACTTCTACGAGGACGGCTCGATCGAGCACGAGGTGAAGCTGACCGGCATCATCCAGACCATGGCCGTCGCCGATGGCCACTCCTCGCCGAGCGCCGCGATGGTGGCGAAGAACCTCGCGGGTCCGATCCATCAGCACTTCTTCTGCGTGCGCATGGACCTGGACGTCGATGGCACCGCGAACACGGTGTACGAGGTAGAGACGCGCCCGGCCGCGGCGGGCGCAGGCAACGAGCACGACAACGTGTTTGAGGCTGTGGCGACGCCCGTGCGCTCCGAGGTGGAGTCGGGGCGTTCGGTGCACTCGCCGACGGCGCGGCACTGGCGCATCGCGAACCAGGACCGCGTCAACGCCGTCGGCGAACCGACCGCGTACGCGCTGCTCCCCGGTGAAACGGTGGACATGATGGCGGGCGAGGAGGCGATGGTCGCCAAGCGCGCCACCTTCGCGACGAAGCAGCTCTGGGTCACGCGCGAAGCGCCGGACGAGCTGTACGCCGCGGGCGACTATCCGTCGCAATCCACGGGCGGCGACGGCATCCCCTCGTTCATCTCAGCGAAGCGCCAGCTTCAGCGCGAGGATGTCGTGCTCTGGTATGTGGTCGGTACGAGTCACATCGTGCGGCCGGAGGACTTCCCGATGACCTCGGTGCACCGCTGCGGCTTCGCGCTCCGGCCGTGGGGCTTCTTCGACACGAACCCCTCGATGGACGTCGCGCCGCCGGAGGCGGCCTGCGACTGCGCGCCGGGCGAGTGCACGCACGACCACGGGCATGCGCACCTCGACGGCGCACACAACGGGCACTAGGAGAGGCGAAGGGCTACCAGAACCCGGCCTTGTATGAGTGGCCGCGGTGCTGGTGGCCGGCGTTGCCTGCGCGGTTGACGCGCTTGAGGTGCTTCGCGCAGAGCGCGATCGTCAGCCGCTCGCGGTCGTCGGGGTCGGTGGTCCAACGCGAGACGGCCACCTCCTCGCGGGGCGTCGAGGTGCAGAACTCGCAGCGGGCGATCGGCATGGGCCGATGGTACGCGGCTACCGACGTATGAGAATGATGTACGGCGCGGAGCGGCGGGCGCGGAAGCCGCAGCGCTCATAGATCGCCTTCGCCGTCACCTCGGACGGGCTGCCGTCCCGGACGTGGAGGAACGGCACCTCGTCGCGTGCTCGGATGCGGTCGACGAGGGCGGCGACGAGCCCACCGGCGTAGCCGCGACCACGGGCGCGCTCGTCCGTGCAGACCGCGGACACTTCGGTGAAGCCGGGCAGGCGGAAGCGCTCGCCGGCCATGGCGAGGAGGTCGCCGTCCTCGCGCATGCCGATGTAGTCGCCGAGCTCGATCGTGCGCTGCTCGAACGGCCCGGGGTCCGTCGTTTGCACGAGGTCGAGCATCGCTGCGATGTCACTGGCGCCAAGCGGCTCCGCCTCGATCGCCTCGATCGTCGATGGTTCGCGCCAGACCATCTGCGTCGCCATCAGCGACGGGCCGCGCCGCCACGCTGGATGCTCCGGGAGCGCGTCGGGGTCGGTGAACAGCACGACGAATTCGCGCTCGTGGGCGAGCGTCGCGAGGTTCCCGAGCGCCTCGGTCGTGGGTTCGGCAAGGGCGCCGATCGGCGACACGTCTGACTCGTAGCGCGCGGCGAGACCGGCGCTGCGGCCGTAGGCCGCCTGCGGGCCCGCCAGCGCGTGCCAGACAGGGTTGTCGAGCGCAGCCTCGGCGGCGTCGAGGTCGTGTGGCATGTGCAGCCTTCGAGGACCCGGTCGTTCGTCTCCGCTTCGGACCGTGTTGCGGATTGCAGGCGAGGATAGCGCCCGGTGCTAGCGTGGGCGAGGCAGGTGAGGGGACACGATGGCTGCTGCGCGGGATGGCTTCGAGTGGGTGCGCGCCATCGAGGAGGACGCCGTCGAAGAGGGCCGCGTCATGACGGCGGTCGCGGCGGGGCGCGTGCTGGCGATCACGCATTACAACGGCTCGTACGGCGCGTTCGACAACCGCTGCCCCCATAACGGTGGCCCGCTCGGCGAGGGTTCGATCGAACACGGGCTGCTGCGTTGCCCGTGGCACGGCTATGACTACGACGCGCTGACGGGCAAGCCCCCCGGCGGTTTCTCGGATGTCGCAACATCGTTCGACGTCGAGGTGCGTGACGGCGGCGTCTACGTGGCGCTGCCGGAACCGTCGCCGCACGTGCCGACCGTGTCCGATGTGATGGCGGAGACGTTCGTGAACTGGGGCGTCTCGCACGTCTTCGGCATGGTCGGCTCCTCGAACCTGGGCGTCGCCGACGCGTTCCGCCGGCTGACGGAGGAGGAGCGTCTCTCCTACATCGGCGTGCGTCACGAGGGCGCGGCGAGCTTTGCCGCCTCGGCGTACGCCAAGCTCACCGGCCGCCCCGCGGCCTGCTTCGCCATCGCCGGTCCGGGCGCGACGAACCTGCTGACGGGGCTGTGGGACGCGAAATCAGACCGCGCGCCGGTGTTGGCGCTGACGGGGCAGGTCGCCTCGCAGGTGATGGGCCCCGGCGCGTTCCAGGAGATCGACCTCGCGAGCGCCTTCGAGGCGGTGGCGAGCTGGAGCCGTACCGTCCACGCCGACAGCAACCACGCGGAGCTGGCGAACCTGGCGATGCGACACGCCATCCTTGAGCGGGACGTAGCGCACTTGATCTTCCCGGACGAGGTGCAGACGCAGCCGGCACGCGACGACGCAGCGGCGGGCGGGCCGGCCGGGCGTTTGCCGGACCTCGAAATCGAGCCGCCCGAGCAGGCGTTCGCTGAGGCGCTGACGCAGCTTCGCGGCGCGAAGCGGCCCGCCATCATCGTGGGCTACGGCGCGCGGCACGACATGGAACAGGCGGTCCGACTGGCCGAGCTGCTGAACGCGCCGATCATCAGCACGTTCAAGGCGAAGGGCCTGGTCAGCGACGAGCATCTTCTGACGGCCGGCGTGCTGGGCCATAGCGGGACACCAGTGGCGAGCTGGTTCATGAACGAGGCGGACCTGTTGGTGGTCCTCGGCGCGTCGTTCTCGAACCACAGCGGCATCGCCCAGAAGCCCACGATCCACGTCGACCGCGACCCGCTGCAGATCGGCCGCGTCCAGCCAGTGAGCACGCCGCTGCTGGGTTCGATCGGCGTCACGGTGCGCCGTCTCTGCGACGAGCTCGGGGCGACCGAGGCGGTTGACCAGCGCGCCGACATCGCGGCCCGTCGAGCGCTCTGGATGGCGGAGAAACGCTCGCGCGCGGCCGACGACCGCGGCGGCGGCGTTTCGTCGGCCGCGATCTTCGACTCGCTCTCGCGGCTCGCACCCTCGGACGCCATCCTCGATGTCGACGTCGGGAACAACACGTACGCCTTCGGGCGCTACTTCATGTGCAGCGGCGACCAGCCTGTCGTGATGTCGGGCTACCTCGGCTCGATCGGCTTCGCCTATCCCGCTGCGATCGGCACGTCGGTCGCAGCTCCCGAGCGCATGAGCATCGCGGTGGCAGGAGACGGCGGGTTCGCGCAGTACATGGGCGAGCTGACGACGGCTGTGAAATACGACCTTCCGATCAAGCTGCTGCTGCTGAACAACGGCGAGCTGGGCAAGATCACGAAGGAGCAGCAGGCCGAGATGTTCGACGTCTGGGCGACGTCATTGCACAACCCGCACTTCGCCCGGTACGCGGAGAACTGCGGGGCGTTCGGCGTGCGGGTCGAGGCGAACGCCGACCTCGACGCGGCGATCGAGCAGGCGTTCGCGCACGACGGTCCCGCGGTCGTCGAGGTGATGGCGGACCCGCTGCTGCTGTAGCGCCCGCTGCGCTCGGTTATCCCGCGCGCTCGAACTCCTCGCGCGAGGCATCGAGGAGTTCCGGGTCGGTGAACAGCTCGTAAGCGGTGTGGGCGAGCGCCTTCGCGGCGCTGAGCATCTGGCCGTGGGCTGCTGGCGTCCCCGCCGCGTCGGTGAAGCCCTCGTTGTGATTGCCGGCCTCCGAGGCGATGCCGAACATCGGGTGGATCGAGGGGACGACGAGGCTGACGTTGCCCATGTCCGTGCTACCGCCGGAATCAGTGACCGCGGTGACCGCGCGGAGGCCGCCGTCCTCGGCGTGGGCGGCGTAGCGGGCGGCCATCGCCTGGTTCGTGCGCAGCTCGCTGTAGCCTCGTGCGCCCTGGGTCAGCTCCAGCTCGCAGCCGGTCGAAGCGGCAGCGGCCTCGAAGCAGGCGCGGACGCGGGGCAGCAGGCGTTCGAGGTCCGCGATCGTCGCCTCGCGCACGCCGAAGCGGGCAGCGGCGCGGCGGGGGATCACGTTCGTCGCCTCGCCGCCCTCGGTGATGATGCCGTGGATGCGTGCCGTCGGCCGGATCTGCTGGCGCAGCATCGACACGTTGACGAACGCCTGGATGACGGCGTCGAGGGCGTTGCGGCCGGCCCAGGGGCCGGCGGCGGCGTGGGCGGCGCGGCCGCTGTACTCGAGCGTGAAGTTCGCCGTCGCCTGGGCCTGCCAGTTCGTCAGCACCACGCCCTCCACCTCCGGGCGGCCGCCGGTCGGGTGCAGCATCATCGCCGCGTCGATGTCCTCGAAGGCGCCGGCCTCGATCATCAGGATCTTGCCGCCGCCGCCCTCCTCGGCGGGGGAGCCGAGCACAACGACCGTGCCGTCTCCGGGAGCAAGCGCCTCCTTGAGCGCCAGCGCCGAGGCGACGCCGGAGGCCGCGATCAGGTTGTGCCCGCAGGCGTGGCCGATGTTCTTGAGCGCGTCGTACTCGCAGAGGATCGCGATCTGCGGATCGCCCTCGCCGTAGGTCGCACGAAACGCGGTCTCGAGACCGAATGCGCCGCGGTCCACGGCGAAGCCACGCTCCTCGAGAAACGAAGTCAGCGTGGCATGCGCATGCCGCTCCTCGAACGCGAGCTCCGGCTGCTCATGGATGCTCACGCTGAGCGCGCGCAGCGCGTCCGAGGCGTCGTCGATCGTCTGGTCGAGCACGGCGGGATCGGGCATGGCATCTCCTCGGCCGGGAGCATAGCGGTCCGCGCCACAGCGGGTTTCCTGCGGCTCTCGCCGTGACCTCATACAAAGCGCTAAGGAAGGCGAGCCTAGCGTGGAAGCATGTTCGGACTAGAGCGGCTATTCGGCTCCCGCAAACCGCGCGCTCGCAGCGTCGCGGACCGTCTCGGCGGCGTGCCCGAGGCGCCCGTGGAGGTCCGACCCTGGACCCCGAGCGAACGACCTCAGAGGCTGCCGTGGGAAGTCGAGCAGGCTGATCCGCCTGTGCAACCAGCCGGAGACCTCAGCCATCGCAACGCGCTGGATCCCGCTGACCAGGAGTCGGAGCAGGCGCCCGTGGAGCACCCCCAGACATCGTCGGAGAACATGTTGTCGAGCGACGAATTCCTCGATCGCCGCTTCGCCTAACGCTCGCTCCGCCCCGATTGCTCGTCTAGTTGTCGCTGCTCGGCGCGTCCGAAGGCTCGGCCTCCGCTGCCGCCTCGGCGGCACGTTGTTGCCGCTCAGCGCGACGTTCCGCCGCCTGTCGAATGCGTTCGCGGAGATCATCGGGCACGTCTTTGCCGGCATCCTCGAACGCGCGCACCTGGGCGTCGCCTGACGATCCGAAGAACTTGCCGAGCGAGGTGTCGAACCAGTCGCGGTGCTTGATCGCGTGGCCGTAACTGCCCTGGAAGTGCGGCGCGACGTGCCGCATCCAGAGCTCGAGCGACTTGAGCGTCGCCTCGGTGTCCGCCCACTCGTGGTGCATGGCGAGCACGCCGCCGATGCCGCCGGAGCGCTCGACCACCGCCTGCACGGCCTCCACCGCTTCTTCTGGCGTGCCGACGATCAGCCCCGGGCTGTTCGCGAGCGCCTCCTCGAGGTCGGCGCCCTGCGGCCCGAACGCGAGACCCACGCCCGGTGCGCGAGAGTCGCCGATGTACGCACGGTGGGCGAAGCGAGCCTCGAGGTCTGCCAGCGCTTGCTCCTTCGTGTCGGCGAGGTGGAACGAGAGGACGACGCGCCACTCGGAGCGGTCGACGGTCTGACCGTGTTCCTGGGCGGCCTCCTCGACCCAGCCCCAGGTGCGCTCGAACGCCTGGTCGTCGGCGCCCGCGACCGATAGCAGGCCGAGGCCGTGGCGACCGGCGGCGGTGGGGCCGGACGGGGTGAACGACGTGGCGACGGCGACCGGAAGGTGCGGGTCGCTGTAGGGCTGGAGCTGGAGCTGCGCCTCGTTCAGCTCGAACCAGTCGGAGTGGTGCGTCACGACCTCGCCTCGGAGGAGGCGCATGATGACGTCGATCGACTCGTTCATCATGCGCCGCTGCTCGGTCGGCTCGATGCCCAGCATGTAGGCGTCCGAGGCGAGCACCCCGGGGCCGATGCCGAGCATCGCGCGGCCTTTCGTGAGGTGGTCGAGCAGGTTCATCTTGTCGGCGACCATGAACGGGTGGTGGTAGGGCAGGCTGGTCACGCCGGTGCCGAGCATGATCGTCGAGGTGCGCTCGGCCGCGGCGGCGATGAACATCGCGGGGTCTGCGATCAACTCGCGCGAGCCGCTGTGGTGCTCGCCGATCCAGACCTCGTCGTAACCGAGGCGTTCCATGTGCTGAATCAGCTCGATATCGCGCTGTAGCGCGAGCGTGGGGTTCTCGCCGGCCCGGTGAAACGGGGCCATGAACATGCCGAACTTCATGCGGTTGGTCGGTGTGGTCATCAGAGGTCCTTGCGGTCGCGTCCTGCGATGGTGCGCGTCTGCGCTGACACTGACAACCGCCGAGGCGTATCAGTATCTACTCGCCGCCACCCGTTGCTGTGGGCTCGACGGCGCGACCCGATTGCTCCTCGTCGCTGTCCAAACGGACCTCGAGCGGTGGCATGCGGTGCACCATCGTCGCCGCGGCTAGCACGACGACGCTGACGGCGGTGACTACGACGGCGAGGATCGTGAAGAGCCGCAACTCGATATCGCCCTCGCCCGTCTGGAGCAGACCGGCGAGCAGCCCCGCGCCGACGATGCTGCCGATGTAGCGCATCATCGAATTCGTGCCGGCGGCCGAGCCGGCCTCGGACGCGGGCGCCGACTCGACGGCGGCGGTCATCGCCGGGCCGGTGAGGCCGACGCCGAGGCCGAGCAACGCCAGCGCGGCGCCGAGGATGAGCAGATTCGCCTCGGCGGTGACGGCCACGGCGATCGCCGCCGCGGCGCTGGTCAAGATGATGGCGCCCAGGAGCACCGGCGCGCGGCGGCCGTAGCGATCGGCGGCGGTTCCGGCGATGGGCGCGAGCAGCGCCATGAGCGCGGTCATCGCCGCCAGCAGCACCCCGATCTCCCTCGTCGAACCGCCCCGCACTTCGATCACCAGGAACGGCACGGTCAGCAACGTGGTGTACATCACCAGGTTCGTCAGCATCACGACGCTCGTCGCGGCGGCGAAGCTGCGGCGACGGAACAGCGCCCAGGCGGCGACGTGGATCCTCGCGCGGCGCTGGTGCAGGACCAGCGTCACGATGGCCAGGACCGCCCCAGCCGCGAGCGCACCGTTCAGCAGATCGACCGCGCCAAGGCGTGAGAGCAGCGCGGTGACTAGCAGCAACGCCGCGGCGAAGAGCCCGGCGCCGACAGGATCGACCGCATCGCGGAGCGAGCTCGATCGCTCCTCGTCGGCTGGCAGCAGCATCGACACCAGGGCGGCGGCTCCGATCACCGGCACGTTGACGAGGAAGAGCAGCCGCCACGAACCGACCTCGAGGATGCCGGCGCCAACGAGTGGACCGGCGGCCGCAGCCACCGACATGACCGCGCCGTTGATCCCGAGGAAGCGCCCGAGGTGCTCGCTGGGGACGGCGTTGCGCAACATCGCGGTGCCGGTGGGCACGGCTGCGGCGCCGGCCGCCGCCTGTCCGGTCCTCAGCGCCACGAGCACGATGAACGACGGCGAGAGCGCGGCGAGGAGGGAGCAGACGAGGAAGATCGCCACGGCCCAGCGGAAGACGCGACGGCGTCCCAGCTCGTCGCCGAGGCGGCCACCCACCGGCTGCGCGACGGCCATCGTGATCAGGTAGGCGGAGATGATCCAGCCGAGCTGGCCGTGTGAGAGGTCGAAGTCCGTGCGGATTTCCGGCAGCGCGACGGCGATCATCGTGGAGTTCAACGGCGCCAGGAGCGCCCCGAGTGCCGCACCGACGAGGACCAGCGATGGGGAGATGGCTTGCGTGGTTGCGCCGGGCGGCGAGGTACTGATGCGCGCCTCCGTGGTCGAGCGGTGGCGACCACTATACGGACGCCTCAGCTGGCTTCAGCCGTCGGAGGCGTCGTCATGGTTCGGCTAAGATGTCTCCGGCGCGGACCTGGAGCCCACGTGCCGGGAGCGAACTGAGAAATGGCTGTTCACTGGCTGGGCGATCCCGAGTGCCACGTCACGGCGCATGTCGGCGGCAAAGCCGCGTCGCTGAGCCAGCTGGCCAGGGATTTCGAGGTGCCAGGCGGGTTCGCGATCCCGGCCGTCACCGTGCCCGTCGCCGAGGCCGTCGCGGAGGCACTCGCGAGCGAGGTCGCGGAGGCCTATGGCGACCTCGCGCGGCGCGCTGGCCTGGCAGACCTGCCCGTGGCCGTCCGCTCCTCGGCCGTCGACGAGGACGGCGCGCAGGCCTCGTTTGCGGGCCAACACGACACCTTCCTCAACGTCCGCGGATCCGACGCGGTGTTCGACGCGGTGCGCCGTTGCTGGGCGTCCGCCCACTCGGAAGTCGCGCTCCAGTACCGCGAGATGTCGGGCCTGAGCGCCGACGACATCCAGATCGCGGTGCTCGTGCAGGAGCTAGTCGAGGCGGAAGTCGCCGGTGTCGCCTTCTCCGCGAACCCGGTCACGGGCAACCGTGACGAGGTCATGATCACCACCTCGTGGGGCCTCGGCGAGAGCGTCGTGAGCGGCATGGTGACGCCCGACATGTTCGTCGTACACAAGCAGACGCAGGCGGTGACCTCCGAGCTGGGCGCGAAGGAGCGCATGACCGCGCTCCTCGACGATGGCACGCACGAGGTGCCGGTGCCGCCGGAGCAGCAACGCCAGCTGACGCTCACCGAGGATCAGGCGCGCGAGGTAGCAGCGCTCGCCCACAACCTCGAGGAGTCGATGGGCCACCCGGTGGACATCGAATGCGCCTACCGCGAGGGGCAGCTCTACCTGCTGCAGTGCCGGCCGATCACCACGCTCGGTTAGCGACCCTCGGGCTTCGCCTGAGCTTTCACGCCGCTCGGAACGTGAGCCCGTGCACTTCGGATGCGATGCCGATCCTGCTAGGCTGCCGCCCTCGTTGCCACGGGTATCTACTCCGCATCGCCGGGCGCGAAGACGATCACCGCGAATGCCTGAACTGCGGGTTCTCCGATGAGCCTTCGCCGATCACGGCGATCGAGGCGCGACACGAGGCCGAGCAGACGCGGTCGCAGCAGGCCCAAGCCGAGACTGCGGCCGGCGACTAGACCTCAGGCGGGCTGCTCAGCGGTTACGCTCCGAGTTCGGACGGGGCCTATCGAGGCGTCCACGGATTCTCGGAGGTTGCATGCCGCTCAGCGACGACGCGCTCGACTCACTGCTCGACGGCCGCCATGTGGCGGTGCTCGCCACAATCGGTCGGCGCGGCCGGCCCCACCAGGCGCCGGTCTGGTACCTCTGGCGCGACGGTCGTGCGCTGGTGATCACCGAGCGCGCCAGCCAGAAGGCGCGCAACATCGAGCGCAACGCCACGGTCTCGCTCTGCATCGACACGAAGCAGCCGCCGTACGAGGTGGCCGTGATCGTGGGTGAGGCCGTCGAGAGCGAGCAGGACTTTCAGGCCACGAGACTCGCACTCTGGGAGCACTACGTCGGCCTCGAGCAGGCACGCACCGTGATCGCTGAGCGTCCGACCAATGTCGAAACGTCCGTGCTCTACGAGATCGTGCCGACGCGGGTCGTCTCCTCCGGCTGACGCACGAGGAAGGCGGGCTGCGGCACCCATGCCAAGGGCGCTCGGCGACCAGCGTGAACTAGTACGCTCGCTCGCGTGACGACTTCACGATCTCTCACGTCGAGACTCCACGGCGCCGTCCTTGGTGCCGCAGTCGGTGATGCCATGGGGCATCCAACAGAATTCCTCTCGCTCGATGAGATTCGGAGGCAGCACGGAGACTCCGGCGTGACCGGATTCACCCTGTACTGGGAGCGTGACGACCGCCGATTCGCCCCCTACACCGATGACACGCAGATGGCAGAGGCCGTGATGCGCGGACTGATCGATGGCAGGGCTCGTGAAAGCGACCTCGACTCGGTGATGATACGCATCGCCTCGAATTTCGCCGGGTGGGTTGAGCACCCTCAAGGCGGTCACCGTTCTCCCGGCAACGCTTGCATGCGCGGCTCGCAGGAACTGGCTGCGGGCGTTCACTGGCGCGAAGCCGGTGGGCCCGACGCTGGGGGCTGCGGCTCCGTGATGCGGTCCTACCCGTTTGGATTGATGTTCCACGACGACGCCGAGCAGGCGGAGCATTGGGCGGTCGAGCACTCGAGGATGACGCACCAGGCGCCCATTGCCCTGGCGGCATGCGCGGCGATGGCCCGAGGAGTCGTTGAGGCGGTGGGTGGGGCCGAAGCTGTCACAATCCACGCGCGGATGACCGAAGCGGCCGGACGCTGGGACTCAACGACCGCCGGGATGCTGGCTGAGGCAGCGAACCTCGTTCATCAGGGCGAGGCCCCTGACGGCGTCCTGACTCACTGGCAGGGCTGGGCCGCCCACGAGGCAATCGCTGCCGCCGCATACGTCTTCCTCCGGAACGCGACGAACACCCCGGCGGGGATACTCGAAGGCGCGAACAGCGAGGGGGACAGCGACAGCATCGCGACCCTTGCCGGCGCGCTGCTAGGAGCCTCGAACGGCGTAGAGTCACTGCCGGCTGAGTGGGTAGCGGAGGTCGAACGGGGCGGTGAGCTTGGGGACCTCGCGGACCAGGTTGTATCGATGGCACGATCGTAACTCAGCTCGATTTCGGCCCGGCTCTTCGAGCGCTACGCCTAGAGCGGCTCGCTGACGATGGCGTAGGCTGGCGCCGTGCAGGTCCATCTGGTCGACGGTACGTACGAGCTGTTCCGCCACTACTTCGCGGTGCCGAGTCGCCTCGACGCGACGGGCACCGAGGTGGGTGCGGTCGTCGGCGTCGTCGAGTCGATGCTGTGGATGCTCGAGGACGGTGCGACCCACCTCGGCGTGGCGACGGACCACGTCATCGAGTCGTTCCGCAACGAGATGTGGGACGGATACAAGGATGGCTCGGCCATCGAACCCGCCCTGCGGGGGCAGTTCATACCCCTCGAAGACGCGCTGGTGGCGCTTGGCGTGGCGGTCTGGCCGATGGTCGAGGTCGAAGCGGACGATGCGCTGGCGGCGGCGGCGCGCACGGCGGCGGCCGATCCTGCGGTCGAGCAGGTGGTGATCTGCACGCCCGATAAGGACCTCGCGCAGTGCGTCGTCGGCGACCGCGTGGTGCAGCTCGACCGACGTGCCCGCGCTACTCGCAACAACGAGGGCGTTCGCGAGCGCTTCGGCGTCGATCCGGAGTCGATCCCCGACTATCTCGCGCTGGTCGGCGACTCGGCGGACGGGTTCCCCGGCATCCGGGGCTGGGGGGCGAAGTCGACCGCGGCGATCCTGGCCCACTACCGGCACCTCGAGGCGATTCCACCCGAAGCCGCCGACTGGGAGATTGACGTGCGCGGCGCGCTGCGCCTCGCTGGGGCGCTGAGCGACGGCTGGGAGGACGCGCTGCTGTTCCGCGACCTGGCGACGCTCCGCGATGAGCCGCCGCTGTTCGATAGCGTCGAGGAGATTCGCTGGACGGGCCCGCGCGACGAGTTCGATGCATGGACGGCACACGTGGGCGTGCCGGGGTTGGTCAACCGGGTGGCCACGCTGGCCGCAGCGAGGAGTGCGACATGAAGGCGGCGGTCTACTATGAGACTGGCGAGCCGGACGTGTTCCGCTACGAGGACGTGCCGGATCCGCAGTGCCACCCGCAGGGCGTGCTGATCGAGATGCAGGCGGTCAGCATTGAGGGCGGCGACGTGCTCAATCGTGCCGGCGGCGAGATGGCCTCGACGCCGCACGTCGTTGGCTACCAGTCCGCGGGCGTGATCCGCGAGGTGGGCTCCGAGGTCGATGATCGCGAGGTGGGCCAACGCGTCGTCACGACCAACGCCTTCGGCTCGCACGCCGAGCTGCGCTCGGTACCGGTCAGCTCGTCCTGGGTCGTCCCGGACAGCCTCTCGATCGAGGCGGCGGCGTGCGTTCCGATTCCCTTCGGCACCGCGGATGACTGCCTCTTCGAGTTCGGCCATTTGCAGGCGGGCGAGACGGTGCTGATCCAGGGCGGCGGCGGCGGTGTCGGCCTCGCAGCGGTCCAGCTGGCGAAGCGAGCCGGAGCGCGGGTTCTGGCGACCGCCTCGAGCGCCGCGAAGCTGGACCGTCTCGTCGAGTTCGGGATGGACGAGGGCATCAACTACCGCGACGCGGACCTCGTGGTGGAGGTCATGCGCATCACGGAGGGCCGTGGCTGCGATCTGGTCGTCGACCCGGTCGGGGGCGATGTGCTCCAGCAGAGCCTGGCCGTGCTCGGCTACCGCGGCCGCGCGGTCTCGGTCGGCAACGCCAGCCGCGGCGGGCGCGAGCTCGACATCAGCGGGCTCGGCCAGGGCAACCGCTCGCTCACCGGCGTCTTCCTCGGCGCGGAGCTGGCCAACGGCGACCGCGCCTACAACATGATCGCGGGCCACCTCGATGACATCGCAGCCGGCGAGCTGCGCGTCGAGATCGACCGCTCGTTCCCGCTGGCCGAGGCGGCGGCGGCGCATACCTACGTCGAGAGCCGCGCGGCGGTTGGCCGCGTCACTCTCGTCCCGTAGCGGGCTGAGCGAGGCTAGGCTGCTGCCTCGGCGGTCGTGGGGCCGCGGCCGAGCGCGCGGATCGTGTCGATGCGCGCGAAGGCGATCACGAAGAGGGCGGTCCAGAGCAGGCCCGGGGCGATCAAGAGGATGCGGATGCCAATGCCGTCTGCCGCCCAGCCGAAGCCGAAGTTGAGGAACGCCATGTGCACCGTGGCGAGGGAGAGATAGAGCGCGAGCACGCGGCCCCGCATCTCATCGCTCACCGTCTGCTGGATAATCGTGGCGGTCAGCGCCATGTAGGTCGCCTGCGTCGCGCCGGTGATCCCGGCCGCCAGCACGACCGCGACGGGTGTCGTCGCGATGCCAAGGAGCACCATCGACAACCCACTGCCGACGCCCGCGATGACGAACGCGGACCCCTGTGCGGAGGCGCCTCGGATGGTCGAGACGCCGAGGATACCGAGCACCGAGCCGACACCGATGCCGACGATGATCGAGGTGTACAGCGTGCTCGCCCCACCGACGATCGTCGCGAGCGTGGGCATCATGGAGTCGAAGGCCATCGTCAACCCGCAGTGCAGCGTGACGAGGGTCATCACGGCGGCGAGCCGGCGATCGGCTTCGATGTAACTGACCGCGTCACGCAGGTCATCGATCACGGTGCGCCAGCCTGTGGCCGTCACGCCTTCTACGCGCTGCGACGCGAGCGGTTGCAGCACCAGTAGCCCCCCGATCACCAGCACGCCGGCGCCGAGGAAGATCGCGCCCGGGCCCACCGTCACGAGCAGGGGCAGACCGAGCAGCGGCCCAACGATTCTCGAGCCGAAGGCGCCGATGCTGGTGAGCGAGACGGCGTTCAGCAGATCGCGGCGCGGGACGGAGTTCGCGACGAGCGAGGATCGCGCCGGCTGTCCAATCGATTGCGCTGACCCCGCCGCGATCGCCAGCACCATGACGTACCAGAAGTTCGTGTAGCCTCCGAGCTCGATCGCGCCCAGCACGATCGCCGAGGCGGCGGCGAACAGCATCGAACCGATGACGAGGCGCTTGCGGTCGATCCGGTCGGCGGCGACGCCCGCGAACGGCCCGATGAACACCGCGGGCAGCCACGCCGCCATCGTTACGGCGCCGACGGCGAGGGCGGAGTCGGTCAGTTCGTGCACGAGCCAGCCGCGCGCGAGGAACATCCCCCAGTGCGCCGAGGTCGAGAGGAACCCGCTGAAGAACAGCAGCCGGAACTGAGGCGAGTCGAGCGAGGGAAACGACAGGCGCTCGCGTGCAGCGGTCGTGACCGTTTTCAGGAGCG
The DNA here is from genome assembly GCA_965226785.1 of Dehalococcoidia bacterium. GTDB lineage: Bacteria > Chloroflexota > Dehalococcoidia > UBA2979 > UBA2979 > CBDDEC01. The sequence goes on along the minus strand of CBDDEC010000002.1, from coordinate 777,862 downwards.
TCATACACCCATCCTACGCACCGCCTCATGCCAAACGTGCGGACTCAGCCGAGAGCAGGGTTGAGCTCCACTCGACCCTCGCGACCGTCGACACGGAGCCGCTGGCCGTCGCGGATGACGCGCGTCGCCTCGCGCGTGCCGATCACGCAGGGCACGCGGTACTCGCGGGCGACCAGGCAGATGTGCTGGAACATGGCCCCCTGGTCGAGGACGATCGCGCCGAGCAGCGGCATCATCGGCGTCCATTCCGGGCCGGCGTTCACGCCGACGAGGATCTCGCCCGCCTCGATCTCCGGCGGCGGCGCGCCCGGCGCCACGACCCGCGCGATGCCGGTGTGCTCCCCCTGCGATGCAGGCGTCCCGAACAGCGCCGAGCCGTGCAGGCCGATACGGTCGCGTTCCGGCTCGGGCGGGCCGAACATCATCGGGACCGGCTCGCCCTCGCCGATCGTCTCCGGCGGGCGCAGCAGCCGCTGCACGGCCAGTTCGGCGCGACGTTGGTCCACGATCGGCCGCGCGTCGAACGCCGAGTCCGCGACCGTCGATCGCACCTCGTCGAGCGTCAGGTGGTTGACGTGGCGCGGCTCTGCCAGCTGACCCCGCTCGGCGAGGGACTCGCCGACGAGGATCATCGCTTCGCGCAGCGCGCCCGAGACCCCCTGCTCCATGTAGAAGTTGTGGTTCTCCATCAAGGCGTTGCCATGGCGCGCGATCGCCAGGGCCTCGTCGAAGCGCTCGAGGGCGTCCGGCTCGTTTGCGAGGCGACGCCGCAGCCGTCGCTCGGCGGACACTCGCTGGGCGCGCGCCGCTCGCTCCTGCTCCTCGAGCGCATCGACGTCCTGCTCGGCGAAGCTGCGCACGAGGTCGAGGAGGCGCGCGGGCTCCATGTTCCAGGTGGGCTCGTCGCCGCGGACGTTCGAGCCGAAGCCCTCGCCGCTGTGCATGCCGTAGTCGGCCAGCAGGCGTCGGAACCGCGAGCGGAAGCGCCCTGCCGCCGCGCCGGCCAGCGCACCCGGGGCGCGGGCCTGAAGGATCGGCGCATAGTCGCGCTGGTCGAGGGCGCGGGCGAGCGACGGCTTGGACTGCGCGATGCGGGCGAGTCCGCGGACGCGACGAATCAGGCGGGTGGTCCGGTTGTCGAGCGCCTGCAGGAGGATGCCCGCGTCGACCCTCAGCTCGCCGGTGATCTCCTCGTAGGCGCTCGGCCAGTCATGGTTGCTCGCGCCGGCCATCCGCCAGTGGAGGTCGCCCATGACGAGGCCGAAGCCGTCAAGCGCGGCGTCGAGGTGCGCCATTCTCGCGTCGATGTCGCTGCGGCGGCGCAGCTCCGCGTAGCGGTTGAGGCGCTCCCAGACCTCGACCGTTCGCGGCTCCACCTCGGACAGCCAGACCGACCCACCCTGTCGGCGCAGCTCATCGTTGCGGGCGCGATGGCGCGCTCCGCGTGCCTCGATGTCGCTCGACTCGGCCTCGACGGGGCGGGCATAGCGATAGCCGTTCACCCAGCGCGCGATGTGCGAGCGGGCCATCGGCACGCCGGTGTCCGCGAAGACGCGGGCGGAGTGTGCGTCGTACCGCGCGCGGCCCTCGCGCTGCAGGACCGGGACCGGTCCGCGGCTCGCGATCCGCCAGCTGTACTTCGCATCGGCCGGGTCGTCCCATTCCACGGGGAACGGCGGCGCTTCTTCGTCCGCTTCGGCGAGGCCGGTGATCGGCCGCGCCTGCAACAGGTGGGCTACCCCGTCGACGAGCGCGAACTCGATGTCGCGGTCGCCGGCGGCCTCGCGCACCTGCCGTGCCAGCGAGGCGACGGCGAGCACCTCGTCGTCGTCGAGGGCCGGGCGATCGGCGTCGCCGTCGTCCACCGCGACCGTGGCGATGCCGCCGCCCGCCGCGGCGATCACGCGCGTGCGCTTCGTGGCGACGGACCGCTCGAGGATCGCTGAGGCCTCGCCGTTCGTCACGTAGTGGTCAGCCTCGCCACTGCCGCCGACCACGCCTTCGCCGAGGCCAAAGGCGGCGTTGATGACGATGCGGTCGCTGGCGCCGGTCAGCGGGTCCCGTGTGAACGCGACGCCGGCCGCCGAGGCCTCGAGCAGTGGCTGAACGAGGACACCCATGCGCTGCTCCGCCGGGTCCACGCCGACGCGCTGTGCGTACGCTCGCGCGCGCTCCGAGGTGAGCGACGCACGGACATCGTTCGCGCGTGCGAGCACGTCGTCGATGCCGCGGACGTTGAGGTAGGAGTCGTAGATGCCGGCGAAGCTGGCGCCCTCGAGGTCCTCGGCTGTGGCGGACGAGCGGACGGCGAAGGCATCGCCGCCGAGCTGGTCCAACGCCGCGGCGACCTCGTCCGCGCAGAGCCTCGAGTGGGGCGTCGCCGTGGATCACGAAGCCGTGGACGATCGGCAGGCCCTGGGCGGCGAGATCGGCGAGGGCGCCCGCCTTGCCGCCGCTGCGCGCTCGGTCGCGCGCGGCCGGCTCGTCGAGGAAGCTCAGGTGCACAGGCTGGTCAGGCATGCGCGGTAGCGTCGCCGAAGGGCCGGGTCGGCGCAACGCCCTCCGGCCACGCGCGTTGCGTCCTCCCCTGTCGGATCCATATCGTGGCGGCGCCGCTGGATGGCGGCAGCGAGGCGGGGGCATGTCCGAGGACACGGTGGAGCGGCTACGCGAGATCTGCCTTTCGCTACCGGAGGCGCACGAGCAGCTGGCGTGGCATGACCACGTCACCTGGCGCATCCGCAAGAAGATCTTCGCCATCCCGACCGAGTCGGAGGGGCGGCCTACCTTCGAGTGCAAGGCGCCGCCGGGGGCGCAGGCCTTCCTCGTCGACGCCGAGCCGGAGCGGTTCTTTGTGCCTCGTTACGTGGGCCAGCACGGCTGGCTTGGGATGTACGTCGACGCCGATGTCGACTGGGACGAGGTGCGCGAGTTCATCGTGGAGAGCTTCGTGATGACGGCGCCGAAGCGTGTCGCAGCGCAGCTCGAACCGGCGGAGGAGGGGTAGGCGATGGCGAGCGCCATGGACGAGCTGGTCGACGACCTGGTCGCCGAGCAGGACTACCTCGACGCCGCGGTGAGCGGGCTCCCCGCCGAGGTGTGGGAGCGCCCTTCCCCTGCCGAGGGCTGGTTGATGCGTGACTGCATCGCCCATCTGGCCGACGTCGACGACGTGGCCGCCCACATCGCAGAGACGGGCGAGATGCCGCCGCCGCATGGGTACGAGGGCGATGGTGTCCTCGCCGGGCGGCAGGTCTGGGGGCGCACGCTCAGTATCGACGAGCTGCTCGCGTGGTGGCGTGACGCCCGCGCGCGGCTCGCCTCGGCGCTACGCGGATGCGACTCGCGGGCGCGCCTGCCCTGGGCGGGCCTCGAGATGGGAGCGCGCTCGTTCGGCACGGCGCGGCTGATGGAATGCTGGTCGCATGGCCTCGACGCCCTCGATGCCGCGGGCATCGAGCCGGTCGACACCGACCGCCTGCGTTACGCGGCGCATCTCGGCTACGCCGCCCGCCCGTTCGCTTACACGACGCGCGGGCTCGAACCGAACGAGGAGCCGCTGCGCGTCGAGATCGTCGCGCCGTCCGGCCAGACCTGGACCTGGGGCCCTGACGATGCGCCGAACCGCGTCGAGGGCGATGCGGGCGAGTACTGCCGCGTCGTCACGCAGCGCATCCACTACCTCGACACCTCGCTGCGCTGGGAGGGGGAGGCCGCGCGCGAGTTCCTCGAGGTCGCGCAGGCGTTCGCCGGCCCGCCGGGGATGGGACGCCTGCCCTCCAGCGAGACAGCGGACGCGGGTTGACATGACGCCAGCCCTCACTCGCCTCGAACTGACACGCATACACGTCCGCGGGCCCACCGACTGGATCTTCCTGCGGATCACCGACGCCGACGGCGTGACGGGCCTCGGCGAGGTGGTGCCGCGCGCCGTCGACGCGCTGCGCGGCCTGTGGCCGCGGCTCGATAGCGTGACTGTCGAGGACGATCCGGGCGTCGTCGCAACGCTCGGCGTGGGCGACGAGGCGGCGCGCGCCGATCCTGTGCTCGGCGCGGCGGTGAGCAGCCTGCGGGGCGCGCTGGCGGACCTCTTCGCCCGCCGCGCCGGGCAGTCGCTGTGCGCGTACCTCGGCGGCCCCGCCGCGCCATCGCCCGTCGAGGTCTATGCCAACGTCAACCGCTCGATGCTGCCTGACGACGAGGGGCCGCGGGACCGTTCGGCGGCGGCGTTCACCTCGGCGGCGCGCGCCGCGCTCGACGCGGGATTCCGGGCGGTGAAGTGCGCCCCGTTCGACGAGGCGCGAGCACCGTTCGCGCGCGAGGGACTGCCCGAGGAGGCGCGACCGGGCCTGGCCCGGCTGGCCGCGGTGCGCGCCGAGATCGGCCCAGCGGTGCCGCTCTACGTCGACTGCCATCGCCGTTTCACCCTCGACGCCGCGCTGGCGCTCGAGCCGGAGCTGCGTGCGCTGGGCGTGGTCTGGTTCGAGGAGCCCGTGGACGTGCTCGCCGAGCCAGAGGCGATGCGCGCGGTGCGAGAGGCGTCTGCGATCGATGTCCCGGGCGCCGAGCAAGGCTACGGCGTCGATCTCTTTGGGGCATTGATCCGCGAAGAGACACTGGATGTCGTGATGCCGGATGTCCTGCTCTGCGGCGGCCCCGTCGAGGCAGTACAGGCGGCGCGGGCCGTCGAGGCGATCAGACCGGGCAGCGCCTCGTTGCATTGCCCGAGCGGCCCGGTTTCGCTGCTGCAGAGCGCGCACGTGATGGCTGCCGCCGTCGCCTCGCGGCCGCTCGAACACGCGGTCCACGAGGCGATGTGGCGCGCCGAGCTGCTCTCGCCCCGCGAGTCGTTCCTCGACGGTGCGCGCGAGATTGCGGCGGGACCGGGACTCGGCGCGGTCCTCGACGAGGCGGTGCTGGCCCACCGCGGCGAACCGGCCTAGCCTGCGCGGACAGCGGAGACCTCGAGGGGGAAGCGATGCGACTCGGACTGCAGATAGGGCCCGGCGATGACTGGCGGGAGAACCTCGAGAAGGCAAAGGTCGCCGAGAGCCTGGGTATCGAAATGATCACGACGGGCGAGGCGTGGGGCCGCTCGACGGTGCCCTGGCTCGCAGCGCTGGCGATGGAGACCTCGAACGTTACGATCGGCACCTCCATCCTCAACGTTTTCTCCCGCACGCCGGCGGCGATGGCGCAGGACTACGCGATGCTTGAGGAGATGTCGGACGGGCGGATGGTCCTCGGCCTGGGATCCTCTGGCGAGTTCGTGATCGAGCACTTCCACGGCGTGCCGTTCAAGAAGCCGCTGCGACGCATCCGCGAGTACGTCGAGGTCTTCAACACGCTGATCGCCGGGGAGAAGCTGGAGTACGAGGGCGAGATTTTCCAGATGTCGCGCGGCTTCCGCCTCGACTACAACCGCCCGAGGACCCACATCCCGGTCTACATCGCGGCGATCACGCCGAAGTCGATCCACCAGACCGGCCAGATCGGCGACGGCATCTTCCCGATCCACTGGCCGCGTGAGCTGTTCGAGCAGTTGCGCTCCGACCTGCAGGCCGGCGCGGCCGATTCAGACGACCCCGGTCGCGAGTTCACGATCGCGCCCTTCACGAAGGTCGCGGTCCTCGACGGCACGGACGCGGACGGGGGGTTGTGGGACGAGGGGCGGCGGCTGCTGCACCACTACACCAACCGCATGGGCGTCTTCTACTGGCAGATGCTCGCCCGCAACGGATTCGAGGCGGAGGTCGAGGCCTCGAAGGCCGCGTGGGCCGAACGCGACGCGGAGACCTCGGTCGCCGCGATCTCAGATGACATGGTGCGCTCCTGCCAGGTGATCGGCAGCGTCGAGGAGGTGCGCGAGCAGCTGCAGCAGCGCTCCGATCTCGGTGCCGACGTGCAGCTGCTGCACCTGCCGCCCGGCTCGCCGACCGATGTCGGGCACTGGCTCGAATCGGTGATGGCGTAGCGCACGAGGCGTCCAGTGACCTCGCGCGAGAGCAACGGCGAGCCGGTCATCATCGACTGCGACCCCGGGCAGGACGACGCGGTCGCGCTGCTGCTCGCGGTCGCGTCGCCGGAGGTCGATCTGCTCGCGGTCACGGCCGTCGCGGGCAACGTTCCGCTGGCCCATACCGCGGCGAACGCCCGTCGCGTGCTCGAGCTCGCCGGGGCGCACGAGGTGCCGGTCTACGCCGGCTGCGATCGCCCGCTCGTGCGCGAGCCGGTGACGGCCGAATACGTCCACGGCGAGACCGGCCTCGACGGCGCAGGCCTGCGGCCGCCCGCGACTGACCTCGCCGAGGGCCATGCGGTCGATCGCCTGATCGCGCTCGTACGCGATCGCGACGACGTCACGCTCTGCCCGATCGGACCGCTCACTAACATCGCGACGGCGCTCCAACGCGCGCCTGACATCGCCTCGAGGGTCCGGCGGATCGTGCTCATGGGCGGCGCGATGGGGCAGGGCAACGTCACCCCGTCGGCAGAGTTCAATATCTACGCCGACCCGCACGCCGCCGACATCGTCTTCCGCTCCGGCATCCCGATCGTCATGCATGGCCTCGACGTGACGCACCAAGCACTGGCCACGCGCGAACGGTTGGACGCGATCGCTTCGCTCGACAGCGACGTGTCGAGGGCGGTCGTCGGCATGCTCGAGTTCTACGGTTCCCGTCCCCTCGCGCGCGGTGCGGGCATGCCGCTGCACGACCCGTGCGCGGTGGCCTACCTCGTCGCCCCGGAGCTGTTCGAGGGCCGCGATTGTCACGTGGTGGTCGAGACGGAGGGCCGCCACACCCTCGGACGGACGGTGGTCGACTGGCGCGGCGGGCGCGACGAGCCCAACGCCACCGTGATCACCGACATCGACGACGAGGGCTTCTTCGCCCTGCTCCTCGAACGGCTGGCCTCGCTGTCGGTCTAGCGCCGCGCGTTCTGATGTCTGGCCGCGGACTCTTTCGCTCCCTGATGCGCTCTGACGGTCCGCGTGGGACTGCGCGTGCTATCGATCGGGGGAGGGCGCGCGATCGCCCCGAACTCCGGGGGAACGATGCGTACTGACGGCGCCGACGAGCCAGCGCAGCCCAACATGTTCCTGATCCTGTTGATGAGCATCGTCAACCTGCTGCTGCTGGTCGTGATCCTCCGCGCCGTGCTCGCGGGGCTACCCGTCGGGCTCGCGCTGCTCATGCTGTTGTTCGTCCTCGCGAGCAGCCTCGCCATCGCGGCGATGCTCTGGCGCTACCAGCCCTCCTCCGCATCTGCCGAGTAGCTGTCGCCGAGTAACTGGTCTCGCGTGACCGGCGGTCCTGCTGGCTATGGGTGGTAGGGCGTCCGGTTCGGGCCGAGCTGCGTCGCGAGGATCGGCTGCGCCTCCTCGACGAAGCGGCACAGCAGCGGGCGCGTGTCGCGCGGAACGATGATGTCCTGGCCGGTCGCCTCGGCGGTGCGGAAGGGCGAGGCGAGGGCTTCGAGGCGGGCCTCGATCTCGGCGCGCTTGGCCTCGGGGTCGTCGGCTTCGTCGATCTCGCGCCGGTAGGCGGCGGAGGCGCCTCCCTGGATGTGCATCGAGCCCCAGCGCGCCGAGGCCCAGGCGTAGCGACGGAACATGCCCGTCGGCCGGTGGTGACACTGGCCGGCAACGCCGAAGAGGCGGCCCATCACCACCGTCAACCATGGCATCCGGCTCTCGCAGGTCGCGATCAAGAGGCGCGCGCCGGCCCGTTCGATGCCGCGCTTCTCCGACTCGAGGCCGACCATGAAGCCCGGCTCGTCTGCGAGCGAGATCAGCGGCAGGTGGAACGTGTCGCAGAGCTGCAGCAGGCGGATCACCTTCTCGCCGCCATCGATGTCGGTCGTGCCGCCGAGGTGCCTCGGGTTGTTCGCCGTGATGCCCACGGGGTAGCCGTTGAGCCGGGCGAGGCCGGTGACCCTCGTCTTGCCGTAGTCGGGAGCGATTTCGAAGAACGAATCGCGGTCGACCACCGCGTCAATGACCTCGTGGGCGCTGTAGGGGATGCGGCGGTCGCGCGGGACTATCGAAAGCAGCGACTCGTCGCGGCGCTCCGGGTCATCGGTCGGCTCGGCCCGCGGCGGGAGTTCGTAGACGTTCGGCGGCAGGTAAGAGAGGAAGCGGCGGATCATATCGAACGCCTCCTCCTCGGTCTCGGCGAGGTTATCGACGACGCCGCTGACCTTCGTGTGGATCTGGTCGCCGCCGAGGTCCTCCTTCGTGATGTCGTAGCCGAGCGCCGCCTTGACGACGGGCGGGCCACCGGGGAAGACCTGCGAAATGTCCTTCACCATCACGCTGAAGTGCGCCATGCAGACGTTGACCGCTGGCAGCCCGGCGACCAGCCGAGGACGGCCGACACGGTCGGCGACATGCGCAAGAGTTCCATGTCGAGGGTCGACCAGACGTTGCCGTCCGGCAGGTACGTGCGGCCCAGCGTCTCGAACCCGCGCACGCTGCCCCCGGCTGCGTCGAGGAGCCGGACGTACGGTAGGCGCCACTCGAGTGCGCGCTGGTTCGAGCGCAGCTCCGATCCGAGCCCGCCCTCGGAACCGCCGCCCGAGCCTCCACGGACCGTGAAGTCGCCGGCACTGATCACGACCTGGCGGCCATCGAGCTCCGCAAAGCCCTCGACGGCGCCCTTGGGCGTGAAGTCGGTCAGTTCGTTGTCCTCGTAGGTCGCGCGGCCGACGAGGCCGGCGAACTCGCGGAACGATCCGTCGTCCGCGAGGGCGTCGATGCGTTCGGTGAGCTTCCCGCGCTCGCGTTGGCGCTGGATGCCGGCCTCGCCGCCCATGCGCTTCGCTAGCTCCTGTCGTCGCTGCAGTTCGTCGACCTCGGGCTGCCAGCTCACGTCAACCTCCTCGCGCGGTCAGGGCGCTATCGGCCTGTGCGTCCCGCGGCGATGCTACGACCTGCCTGCGCTCCGGGCACGCTGTCGTGGTCCCAGCCTCGGACAGCCCGCTATCATCGGCGCGGTCGCAGGCGCGGCCGGAATGGGAGCAGTGCCATGCCCGAGGGCGGTCTGAACGTCGAGGGGTGTGTGTCGGTCGTGACCGGCGCCGCAAGTGGTATCGGACGCGCCATTGCGGTGGCGCTCGGAGCCCGGGACGGCCGTGTCGTACTGGCTGATGTCGACGCGGACGGCCTCGCCGCGGCGGTGGCGGCGGTCGAAGCAGCAGGCGGCCAGGCTCTGGCGCACCCCACTGACGTCAGCCTGCAGACCTCGTGGGCCTCGCTCGCGGAAGCGACGGAGCGCGCGTTCGGCCCGGCGCAGCTGCTGGTCAACAACGCGGGCGTGATGACGCGCGCCGATCTCGATGACTCGGACGACGGGGACTGGACGTGGACGCTGGGCGTCAACCTGCTGGGCGTCGTCGAGGGTGTCCGCACGTTCCTGCCGCAGCTCCGCACACACGCGCCCAACGCGCACATCATGAACACCGGCTCGATGGCAGGCCTCGCTCCGCGTAACGACGCCAGCCTCGGCGCATACAGCGCCTCGAAGGCCGCGGTCGTCGTCTACAGCGAAGTGCTGCGCCAGGAGCTGTCTGCCGAGGGCATCGGCGTGACGGTGCTCTGTCCGGGCACGGTCTCGACGGGCATCTTCGACGCCGAGCGCAACCGGCCTGCGGGCCTGGGCGAGGGGCACCGCGCGCCGGTGCCCGTGCGCGTCGCGCAGGCGATGGCGGCGGACCCGGTCGCGGCAGCAGTGCTGGACGCGATCGCGACGAACGAGCCGTTCATCTTCACGCACGATGACTCGCGCGGCCGCATCGAGGCTCGCTTCGCACGCATCGCCGACAGCCTCGACGCGGCGGACGTGCGCGTGGATGGTGGCGCGTGAACTTCGGTGCGTTCTTTCTCTCCGGCTCGCCGGCGCGTGAGGATCCCTCGGCGGTATTTGCGCGCCTCGAGGAGTACATCGTGCTGGCGGAAGAGGTCGGGTACGACTCCGTGTGGTTCGCCGAGCACCACTTCTCGAACTATGGCTACATCCCGAACCCGCTGCTGCTGGCGACGCGCGCGGCGGCGATCACCGAGCGCGTGCGCATCGGCACGGCGGTCCTCGTGCTGCCGTTCTGGCACCCGCTGCGCGTCGCCGAGGACATCGCGCTGACCGACCACCTGACGGGCGGCCGGCTCGAAGTCGGTGTGGCGCGGGGCTACCAGCCATTCGAGTTCCGCCGCTTCGGCCTGACCTTCGATCAGGCGCGGGCGCGTACGGACGAGTCGCTCGAGATCTTGCTGCGCGCCCTCAGCGGCGAGGCGTTCGAGTGGTCAAGCGAGCAATTCGAGATTCCGGAGACGACCGTGGTGCCGGCTCCGTTGCAACAGCCGCGCCCGCCGATCTGGCTGGCGGCGCACACGCCGGAGTCGTTCGACCTGGCGGCGCGGCTGGGCCTCAACGCCTTCACCACGAACTCCGGGCGACCGCTCGCCACGCTCGAGGAGGGCTGGAACGCCTACCAGGATGCGCTGGCAAAGTACCCGGACGCCCCGCGCGTCCTCGGTGTGCAGGCGCAGATCTGCGTCGCGCCGACGGACGAGGAGGCGGCGGCGCAGGCCGAGCACTTCCTGTACCAGACGCGCCAGGCCACCGCGCTGCGCGGTGGCACCGAGCAGGTCGTCTCTGGCGTTTCGTCTCCGCTCCCGTTCGAGGGGGAGGCGAGCCTCGGGGAGGTGTTCGAGGAGCGGACGCTATCGGGCAATCCGGATACGGTGGCCCGCAAGCTCGAGGCGTATGCCAGCGTCGCGGACATTGACCAACTGAACTGCGTGTTCCAGGTCGGCTCGATGGACCCAGAGTTGGTGCGCCTGTCGATGACGATGTTTGCATCCGAGGTCGCGCCGCACTTCCGCGAGTAGCCCGCTGACAGGGCTCCGTGTGAGGCGCTAACGCAACCTCGAGGGGGGAAGCGACGGATGAAGCTCGGGATCTCGGTTGGATACTCCGGCCCGCAGATGTCGATACCGATCGACAGGATCCTGCAGGCGGAGCGGCTCGGATACGACTCCGTGTGGACGGCGGAGGCCTACGGCTCGGACGCCATCACACCGCTGGCCTACATCGCCGCGCTGACCTCGAAGATTCGCCTGGGCACCGGGATCATCCAGGTCGCGGCGCGCACACCGGCGGCGACGGCGATGGAGGTGCAAACCGTCGACGCGATGGCCGGTGGTGGTCGCGTGATCGCCGGCCTCGGCGTCTCGGGACCCCAGATCGTGGAGGGCTGGTACGGCCAGCCGTGGGGCCGGCCGTACTACAAGCTGCGCGACTACATGCAGATCATGAAGAAGGTCTTCGCTCGCGAGGAGCCGGTGACGCACGACGGGCCGGAGTACCAGCTGCCGTTCCGCGGCGAGCGGTCGCTGGGCATCGGCAAGCCGCTGAAGTCGATCTTGCACACCAACCCCGACCTGCCGATCTGGCTCGGCAGTGGCAGTGAGTCGAACGTCCGTCTCGCCGCGCAATACGGCGACGGCATCCTCCCGCTCGGCTTCATCCCTCGGCGCATGCCCGAGTACATGGCCTGGATCGAGGAGGGCTTCGAGCGTGCGGGCGGCGGCAAGTCGATGGACGACTTCGAGATCCAGGCGGGCGTTTCGGTCACCGTGACAGACGACATCGCCTCGGCGCTGCGCCGACAGAAGGCTGGCGTCGCGCTCTACGTCGGCGGCATGGGCCACCGCGACGTGAACTTCCACAAGAACCAGATGATCAAGCGTGGCTACGGCGAGGCCGCCGAGCGCATCCAGGAACTCTACCTCGCCGGCCGCAAGGCCGAGGCACTCGAGGAGGTCCCCGACGAGTACCTCGACGAGGGCTCGCTGGTCGGCCCGGTCGCCCGCATCAAGGAGCGTTGGCCGCAGTGGCGCGACAGCGGCGTGACGGGCCTGACGATCAACAGTGCGCAACCCGAGACCCTTGAGCTGATGGCCGACATCGTCGACCTCCGCCCGAACGACTGACGTGGGACGTCGGGTAACCACCTCGACCGGCAACCGGCCGGGCGCGTGATGGCGGGCGGGGCGCTCGAGGGTGTGCGCGTGCTCGACCTCGCGACCGAGCGCGGGGAGATGGCCGGGCGCATCCTTGCTGACTTCGGCGCGGAGGTGGTCAAGATCGAGCCGCCCGAGGGCGCTTCCGGCCGCCGCCGGCCGCCCTTCGACGAGCGCCCAGGGCCGCAGCACGGCGAGTCGCTGTACTGGGCGGCGATGGGCATTGGCAAGCGCAGTCTCGTGCTCGACCTGGCGACGTCCGAGGGGCGTGACCGGCTGCGGGAGGCAGTGCGCGAAGCGGACATCTTGATCGAGTCGTTCGCGCCGGGACAGATGGCGGCGTGGGGTCTGGGCGAGGCGGAGCTCCGTGCGGTCAACCCGCAGCTCGTTTACACCTCGATCACGCCGTTCGGGCAGCAGGGGCCGAAGGCGGACTGGCCGGCGACGGAGCTGACCATCGAGGCGGCCGGTGGCCTCGTCGTGCTTCAGGGCGATGGTGATCGCCCGCCCATCCCGGTCGGCTACCCGCAGGCGGCGTTCCACGCCTCGGCGCGGGCGGCCGCCGACAGCATCATCGCGCTCAACGAACGGGCACTCTCCGGCCTCGGCCAGCACCTCGACACCTCGATGCAGGAGGCGATCATCTGGACGCTGCTGCACTCGACGGGCTTTCCGCCGAACGTCGGCGGCAACCCGCCGAACACGTGCGAGACGCGCGACGAGGTCGCCGAGACGCCGGTGCCGATGGGGCGTAACCGGTTCGAGACCCTCGACGACGGCTGGGTGCTCGCCGGCGTGGGGGCAGGCCGGTACGCGCAGCGCGTCGTTGCCTTTGTGATGGCGGAACAACTCGAGGCGGGCGAGCTCGACGATGAGCTGGCCGCCCTCGACTGGTCGGGCGGACTCGTCGGCGCCGCAGGCTTCCTCGTGCCCCTCGAAACGCTCCCGCGCGCCATGGAGGCGATGGTCGCGTTCTTCGCGGCGCGCACCAAGGCCGAGATCATGGCCTTCGCCGCCGGGCACGACCTGCAGATCGCCGGCGTGCGCACGGCCGAGGATCTGTGGAACGACCCGCAACTGCGCGAGCGCGGGTACTGGAGCGAAGTGGCGGGCCGCGACCACCCCGGTCGCTTTGCCGTCATGTCACGCACGCCGCTTGCGGATCCGCGTCCGGCGCCGGAGCTCGACGAGGCACGCGGGATCCTCGACGGCGCGCGCCGAGAGGTGCCGCTGCCCATCGGAACGCCGTCCGGCGACCGGCTCGGCGAGGCGTTCGCTGACATCAAGGTGGCGGACTTCAGCTGGATTGGCGTGGGGCCGATCAGCGCGAAGGCGCTGGCCGACCACGGCGCGACGGTGGTGCACCTCGAGAGCGCGACGCGTCCCGACATCTTGCGTCTGGCACAGCCGGCGAAGGACGGCATTCCGGGACTCGACCGCGGCCAGTTCTTTGCCGACTACAACTCCTCGAAGCTCGGTCTGGCCGCGAACCTCGCGACGCCCGAGGGGTTGGCGATCGCCCGCAAACTGATCGACTGGGCCGACGTCGTCACCGAGAGTTTCACGCCGGGCACCATGACACGCCTCGGGCTCGACCAGGAGACGATTCGGGCCAAGCGCCCCGACCTCATCTGGTTCTCGACTTGCCTGCTCGGGCAAACCGGGCCGTACCGCACGTTCGCCGGCTTCGGTCAGCAGGGCGCTGCGCTGGCGGGGCTGCACGGGCTGACGGGCTGGCCAGACCGGCCGCCCTCCGGCACCTGGGGCGCGTACACCGACATGATCGCACCGCATTTCTGCGTCGCGGCGCTCGCGGCCGCCATCTTCGAGCGCCGCCGCACCGGTCTCGGGCAGCACATCGACCTGGCGCAGGTCGAGACCGGCGTCCGCTTCATGGAGCCGCTGATGCTCGACTACACCGTCAACGGCCGCCTCCCCATGCGGCACGGGCTCGACTCGCTGACCGAGTGCCCGCATGGCGTCTACGCGACGCGCGGCGTACAGCGGTACGTCGCGATCAGCTGCGAAACGAACCAGCAGTGGCAGGCGCTCGCTGCGACCGTCGGGGGTCTCGGCGAACTCGCTGCGCTCGACCTCGAGGGCCGGCGTGCACACGAGTCGGAGATCGACGCCGCACTTACCACGTGGTGCGGGGACCGCGAGCCGTACGAGGCGGAGGCGGAGCTGTTGGCCGCCGGCACGCCGGCGGCCGTCTGCCAGTTTCCGACCGACCTCTACGAGGACCCGCAGATCGCCGAGCGCGGCTTCTTTGTGACGCTGGACCATGCCGAGATGGGCCCGACGCCCTACGACGGACTGGTCACCCGCTTCTCGGCCAAGCAACGATCGCTGCTCGGGCCGGCACCGGTCCTCGGCGAGCACACGGCGTACGTCCTGCGGGAGCTGTTGGACCTCGACGACGCGACGATCGTCGAGGCGGCAGCCGCGGGCGCGCTGTCGTAGCCTCGCCGCAGCGTCATCCGGCGACGGCTAGAACGGACTTCGCGTGCATCACGTCATCCTCGGCGCGGGCGGCATCGGTGGCGGCATCGGCGCGCGGCTCGCCCTGGCGGGCTTCGACGTCACACTGATCGCGCGCGGCGCGCACCTCGAACGCATGCAGCAACAAGGCCTGCGCCTGCGCACGCCGGAGCAGGACGTGACGCTCGAGGTGACGGCGGTCGGCGACCCCTCGGAGGTGGGATGGCGCGGCGACGAGGTGGTGTTGCTGACGGTCAAGAGCCAGGACACGGCCGCGGCGCTCGACCAGCTGCTCGCCGCGGCCGGGCCAGGCGTGCCCGTCGTCTGCGCCCAGAACGGCGTCGAGAACGAGCGCATCGCTGCGCGGCGATTCGAGCGCGTCTATGGAATGCTCATCAACTTCCCCGCGACGTTCCTGACACCCGGCGAGGTTCTGCTGCACGGCATCCCGCGCTCGGGCGTGCTCGACGCGGGGTGCTATCCGCGCGGCCTCGACGCGACCGTCGAGGAGCTCTGCGCCCACCTCGAAGCGGCGAATTTCGCGGCGACGGCGGACGAGGCGGTGATGCGGAAGAAGTACGCGAAGCTGCTGATGAACCTCGGCAACGCAGTGCAGGCGCTGGCGGACACGCGTGACGCTGGTGGGATCCACCGCGCGCTTCGCGCCGAGGCGCTGGCCTGCTACGAGGCCGCGGGCATCGACTACATGCCGCTCGAGGAGCTCGTCGCCGCGGCGCGTCCGCACTACGCGGTTGGTGAGATCGAGGGCGCGCCGCGGGTCGGCGGCTCGACGTGGCAGGGGCTGGTGCGCGGCACCGGCTCGGTCGAGGTCGATCACCTCAACGGCGAGATCGTGTTGCTCGGCACCCTGCATGGCGTCCCCACGCCCTACAACCGCGCGGTGCAGCAGCTCCTTGTCGAGGCGGTGGCGGAGGGTGCCGCGCCGGGCAGTCGCAGCCTGGAAGCGATCGAGGAGAGAGCGCGGGCGCTCGGGGCGTAGCGCGGGAACCTCGCGGCTGGTCCGAGCCCTCGGATCGCCGCTCGATCAGCTCGATCAGCACGCCGCTGGCCTGCTTCGGGTGGATGAACGCGATGCGGGTGCCGTGGTATTCCGTGCGGTTTACGAGCTCGACGTCCAGGGTCGCCAGGTGCGCGGCCGTGTCGTCAAGGTTCTCGATCAGGAGCGCGATCGAGTCAATGCCCTCGCCGCGGCGCTCGATGCTGCGCGCCAGCTCGCCGGCGGAGTCGTTCGGCGCGACCACGTCCAGGACGAGATCACCCCCGACGCGCATCGTGGCCCCGTTGAAGGCGCCGATCGTGTCGGAGCCGCGGTCGTGCAGCGGCTCCGCGCCGAGCAGGTCGCCGAAGCGCTCGATGGTGCCGGGCAAGTCCAGCACCCGCAGGTTGATCTTTGCCAGACCGAGGATGCGGTGAGCCATTGGTGTCTCCTCCTGTGGCCGAGAGCGCTGACCGGTTGAGCCATGGGCTGGTACGACGAAACCTGTCGACGCTTTCTCGACCCGGCGAGCCTAGCAGGAGCGTTCCCCGCCTGCGGATCGTGCATACTCGCCGCCTCGACGCTACGAACGCACGAGGGGATGAGGACGATGGGTGAGCTGGACGGACAGGTCGCGATCGTGACGGGGGCAGGCCGTCTGCGCGGCATCGGCCGCGCAGCAGCGGTGGCGCTGGCGGAGCTGGGCGCGCACGTCGTCGTCACCGGCACCGGGCGCGACCCCTCGACGTTCCCGCCTGACGAGCAGGCGGCAGGCTGGCGTGACATCGAGAGCACCGCCGAGGAGGTGCGCGCACACGGCGTGCAGGCGCTTCCGCTCGCATTCGATGTGCGCGAGGAGGCGGCTGTGAACGACGCGGTTGCACGCGCCCTGGAGGAGTTCGGGCGCATCGATATCCTGGTCAACAACGCCGCAGCCTCCCGCGGTGAGGACCGCACGCCGATCGTCGAGCTGACGCCGGAGCTGTTCGACCTCGTGCTCGACGTCAAGGTGCGCGGGAGCTACCTGATCACGCGCGCCGTGGCGGCACACCTGATCGATCGCGGCGACGGCGGCGCCATCGTCAACATCGCCTCCACCGCCGGGAAGCGCGGCAGCGCGAACACCCTGGCATACAACGCGGCGAACTTCGCGATGGTGGGCATGACACAATCGCTGGCGCGGGAGCTGGGACCGCACGGCGTGAACGTGAACTGCGTCTGCCCGGGCGCGGTCGACACCTCGCGGATGGACTCGGTGCGGCCGGGCGACTACACGCTGCGTGAGAGCCGCGCCGAGGCCGTGTCACGCTGGGGCACCGACGAGGAAGTCGGCGACTTCATCGCCTACCTCTGCACCTCGGCGGCGGCCTGGATCCACGGGCAGTCGATCAACATCAATGGCGGCTCGGTAATGGAGCACTAGGCTCCGCCTCTCACGAACCCCTCGTAGCTCTGCATTGCTGTCGCCCGGCGGATAGCGCCGGATTCCCGCATCGACGATCCTGTGATCGAGGCACAGAGACCTCGATTGGAACCTCTAATTCCCTCGATTGGTGCTTGTTGGATCTGCCGGAATTCGATAAAACTACGGAACTGAGCGACAAAAGACTGTCCTTCACAGGTCCATTGATCCTGATTGGACTCGTTGATGACCACTCCACTGATCGACCGTACTCGAGCCGCTCCGGCCTATCGCCAGATCATCAACTGGGCACGCGAGGCCATCGCCAACGGCGAGGTGGACGACCGCGAGCGGCTGCCTGCGGAGCGCACGCTCGCGGCGGAGCTCGGCGTCAGTCGCAACACGGTCGTGCGGGCCTACGAGGAGCTGGCTGCGGATGGCCTCGTGCTGCGGCATGTCGGCGTGGGCACAATCGTGCGCGCGACGCCGATCGACGAGGTCGATGTCAGCGACCCGCTGTTCTGGCGTTCGATGTTCACGCAGCGTGGATCTGCCGGCTCCTCGGCGGTGCGAGAGCTGCTCGCCAACACCGCCGAGAACCAGATCGCGCTCGATGAGGTGGCCGCGCTGGTCGAGCTGTTCCCGCTCGAGCGCTTCCGGGCGCTGACCGACGAGGCGATCACGACGCTGGGCGGCGAGTTGCTGGCGTACACAGACACCGAGGGCTTGCCCTCGCTGCGCCAGGCGATCCTGGAGCGCAGTCCCGCCGCGCTGGCTGTCGATCCTCAGCGCACCGTTGCGGTCACCAGCGGGGCGACACAGGGGCTGTCGCTGTTGCTGCAGGCCATGGTGGCGCCCGCCGACGTGATTGCGATCGAGACACCCACGTTCCCGTGCGCGGTCGCATCGCTCGGCGCGACCGGGGCGCAGGTGGTTGGCGTCCCGGTCGGTGCTGACGGTCTGCGGCTCGACCTCCTCGAGCAGCTGTTTCGCCGCCAGGCGGTCAAGCTGCTGGTCACGGTGCCGAACTTCAACAACCCAACGGGCGCGCTCCAGCCCGACGATGCGAAGCGCCAGCTGCTGGCCATCACGCGGCGCTACGGCGTCGCCGTGCTCGCGGATGATGTTTTCGGCGACCTGGCCTTCGCCCCCGGCGAGCGTCCACGCTCGCTAGCGGAGTTCGAGGGCTCGGAGCACGTGATCGAGCTGAACAGCCTGTCGAAGCTGTTTGGCGGCGGCCTGCGCGTGGGCTGGGTGCTGGGCCCGCGTCCGGTGATCGAGCGTATCGCGGAGTTGAAATCGGCGACCGACGTGAACACCTCGACGTTCGCCCAGCACATCGCCGAGCGCGTGATCCGCTCGGGCCTCCTCGACGACCAGATCGCCGAGGCACGTCCGCTGCTCCGCGACCGCGCGCGCTGGATGCGCGAGGCATTGGAGGCGACCTGCGGCCCCCTCGTGCACTCCGAGGCACCCGCGGGCGGCATGAGCCTCTGGTGTGAATTACGGACCGGGCACACAGCACGTGAACTTCTGGCAGCGGCGCACGAACAGAGTCTGTCCTTCGCGACGGGCGATGCGCTCTCCACCGACGCCCAGGACGACCGGCACTTCCGGCTGGCGTTCGGGAGCCTCGACGAGGAGCACGCCCACGATGTGGCGCGACGGCTCCGACGCGCGATCGACACGCTCGAGGCAAGACGGCCGGGGACCCTGGCACGACGCCACGGCACGCGCGCGCTGATCTAGCGATTGGGAACGGGGAAGCAGATGACCTTCAACGATGGACAAATCCGGGTGGAGCAGCTGCGCCAGAACGAACTGCGCGAGCGTTCCGTGGTGGCGTCCCGACGCCCGGCGTCGCCGCTCGAGGTGGCGTTGATCGTTGCCTTCGCGTTCGCCATCCCGGCCGCCTCGGCGTGGGGATTTGCGGGCGTTGCCCTGGCGATCGGCCTCGGCGGAGCGATGTGGCTCTTCGAGCGCGGCCGGCGGCAGGCGATGCAGCGCGAAAGCCTCACCGAGCTCTGGCACGCGATCGAGGATGCTTGTTGCCTCGACGATGTCCGGGAAGCGGCGCGCGAGGCCGTCGCGGAGTTCGATCGCACACCCCGGCGCGCGACCCAGCGCTAGCGAACTTCGGTCGCCACCGCCGGCCAGCGCTGCCCCCACGGCAGCGCAGCCTCGAGCTCGCGCGACACGTCGAGGAGCCATTCGTCGCTGGCGATCGGTCCCACGAGCTGCACGCCAACGGGGAGACCGTCGCTGGTCTCGTGCAGCGGGAGCGAGACGGCCGGCTGGCCCGTGAAGCTGAACGGCGCCGGGAACACCCCTGCCTCGGCCGCGCCCGACTCCGCGTGGCCGAGCGGCCACGGGGGCTGACGCAAGCTCGGCGTGACGAGCAGGTCGAACGCCTCGGCGCCCTCGAACCATTCGAGGATCGGTCGCACGGCCGCTCGCATGACTTCCGCGGCCGAGTCGGTTTCGGCGTCGCTGATCGCGACGCCGGCCGCGGCCAGCGCGAGGCGTGTCTCCGGTAGATCGCCCTCGACGAGCGGGCGCCCGAGCATCGCCTCAATGCGCGCGAGCTGTGCGGCAGCATTGGCCGGGCCGACAACGGCCAAGGCCGCCTGCGCCGCTGTGTCGGGGCCGAAGAACGTGTCAAGCGCGGGCGGATGTGCCACCTCGACACGGTGGCCGAGCGCCTCGAGCGTGCGGCCGGTGGCTTCGACCGCCTCGCGACAGGCCGGGTCGAGCGGCAACTTCGTCAGCGGGTCGTCGAGGAGCAGACCGACGCGGTAGGGCGCTTCGCGCGAGACACTCCCGCTCGGCGGATCGCCGACCGCGTCAAGGAGCCCTCGCAGGTCGCGCACGGAGCGCGTCACGGCGAACTCCGCCCACACCTGTAGGCAGTCCGGCTCGCCGAAGGGCGTCGTGGTTGGCACGCGGCTGCGGGTCGGCTTCAGCGTCGCCAGGCCGCAGGCGGAGGCGGGGTAACGCAGCGAGCCGGTCGCGTCGCCGCCGTGTGCCAGCGCCACCATGCCGGCCGCGACCGCGGCAGAGGATCCGCCGCTCGACCCGCTCGCGGTGCGCCCGAGGTCCCACGGGTTCTTCGTCGCGCCGAACGCGGTGGGCTCGGTCGTCACGCCGGAGGAGACCTCCGGCACGTTTGTCTTGCCGACGACGATGAACCCGGCTGCCAGCAGGCGGCGCGCCAGCTCGGTCGTGTGCGTCGAGCGGTAGCCGGCCTCGCGCAGCGCGCCGATGCCCACCGCGTAACGCGTGCCCTGGATCTGCAGGCTGGCGTTCTTGACCAGGATCGGCACGCCGGCGAAGGGCGCGCTAGGGTCGACTGTCGAGGCGGCGGAGCGGGCGGAGTCGTAGAGCGGCTCGATCACGGCGTTGACCGCCGGGTTGATCGCCTCGATGCGCGCGATCGCGAGCTCGACCAGCGCTGCCGGCGTTG
This sequence comes from Dehalococcoidia bacterium, assembly GCA_965226785.1. Lineage (GTDB taxonomy): Bacteria > Chloroflexota > Dehalococcoidia > UBA2979 > UBA2979 > CBDDEC01. The sequence goes on along the minus strand of CBDDEC010000002.1, from coordinate 757,497 downwards.
CGTCGCCCCGCCGCACGAGGGCGGCCTGTGCCGTCGCGTCGAGTCGCCAGTAGTCCTCGGCGTTTCGCGCGGTCATCGGCGGATCATACGTTCGCGGTTCATGCGCGCCGGAGCGGCCTCGCGACGATGGCGGCGGTGAGGGCGACCGCGATCAGGAGCAGGCCGAACGTCGTCAGTGCCGCCTGCACGCCAGCGGTGTCGGCGACGATGCCGAGGACGACGGGTCCGACCCAGCCGAAGCCAATCGCCAGATTCCACCCGCCGAGGGCGCGCCCGCGCAGGCGGTCGGGCACGCTCGACTGCAGCATGATCCACTCGAGCGCGTCGACCATCGCCGCCATGGCGCCGATCCCGCCGACGAAGAACAGCGAGACGACGAAGGTGCTCGACGCGCCGAGACCGATGATGAACGCACCGAACGAGGCGACCACGACGAGCAGGGTCAGCCCGCGCCTCGGCAGGTGGCTGGTCGCAGCGAGCAGCGCCGTGCCCGCCATCGAACCGATCGCCGCAGCGCTCGCGAGCGTGCCGAGACCCTCCGGCCCCACGCCGAGCACCTGGTCAGCGACGACCGGCAGCACCGAGTTGAAGGAGAAGCCAAGGATCTCGACCAGCACCATCAGGCCCAGCAGCAGGCCGACCATCGGCACCGTGCCGATGATGCGCACGCCCTCGATCACCTCGCGCCGGAACGGCTCGGGTGCCGTGGCGAACGAGCGGCCGTCGACGCGGACGCCGAGGTAAACCCAGGCCGCGAGGGCGAGCGGGATCGTCGCGATGAGGAACGTGTGCCCCGGTCCGACGGCGGTGAGCAGCAGGCCACTGGCGATCGCGCCGGCTGCACCGATCGAGCGTTGACCGAACGAGGTCAGGCTGACCGCGTTCGCCATCCTGCTGGGGCCGACGATGTCCCCGGCGAGCGCCTGCAGCGCGGTGATGTTGAAGGTCATAGCCATGCCGCTGAGCGCGAACATCAGCAACACCAGCGCGACGGCATCGACGCCCGCCAGCACCATCGCGCCGAGGACGATCAGCACCACCGCCTTCCCCGCGGTCGCGGCTGCGAGCACGTACTGCCGTGGTAGCCGGTCGGAGATCGCGCCGGCGATCGGGCCCATCACCATGCTCGGCGCCATCCGCACCGACCACGCGAGCGCCGTCAGGAACACCGAGCCGGTCAGGTCGAGGATGAACCACCCAGCGGCGACACGCTCCATCCACTGTCCGAGCGAGAAGAGCACGGCGGCGAACCAGGTGCGGCGGAACTGGGGGTCGCCAAAGGACTCCGTCGAACGGCGCAGCCAACCGGCGGGCTGTGTCTCCTCCCCGCTGCCGGTGGTGGTCGCCACGTCCGCCCCTCGCCGCGCCGCCACGAGCGGGCGCGCAGCCGATATCATCGCCGCAGTCCTCGCTCCCGTCGCCCTCGCGACGGTGCGACGCTGAGTGGAGGCGCCGTGGGCGATGAGTCCGAGGCGGACCGCGCTGTAACAGCACCCGAATCGAGCTCCGCCTGGAGACGGCTCACGTCGCCTCGCGTGGCGCTGCTGGTGCCGGCGACCGTCACCATCGTCTGGGCTGTCTTTGTCATCGGCGGTGGCGAGCTGGAGCGCGTGCTTTCGCACTGGGAGTCGTCCCTGACGATGACGGCCGGCAGCTTCCTCGCCGGGGCCTCACCCGAGGGCGGCGGCGCGGTCGCGTTCCCGATCTTCACGAAGGTGCTGCACGTGCCGCCCGCGGTCGCGCGCACGTTCTCGCTCTGCATCCAGGCCGTAGGCATGACCAGCGCTGCCGTCGCGATCATCCTCGCCGGCCGCACGATCGAGGTGCGAGCGCTGGTGATCAGCGTGATCGCCGGCTCCGCTGGCTTCGTCGTCGCGCTGCTCGCGCTCTCCGACTTCGATGCGCTGTTCTGGGCGTCCCGCCTGCCGGCCAGTTACGTGAAGGTCACCTTCACGGTCGTGCTCGCGGGGATGGCCACCGTCATGTTCATCTCGCTGCGCCGCGGTGAGTTTGGCGGCGAGCACGTCCAGGCGTGGACGCGACGGATGGTCGTGGGCCTGGCCGTGGCGGCGTTTCTGGGGGGCGTGCTGGCGTCGCTCACGGGGACCGGGGTCAACGTGCTCGTCTTCTTGTTCATCGTGCTGGTCTTTGGCCTGCACCCGCGGGTCGGCGTGCCGACCAGCGTGATTGCGATGGCCGGCATCTCCCTCGTCGGGCTGGTCACCCTCGGCGTCTTCGACGGGCAGCTGGCGGTCGAAACGAACGCCGTCGGCGATGTCGTGCGAGTAGGCGGCGAGGGCGTCGGTCCGTTGCCCGGGCAGGAGTACGACCTGCTCGGCCTCTGGCTCGCCGCGGTGCCGATCGTGGTCTGGGGCGCGCCGCTGGGCGCCTACGTGGTGCACCGTCTGCGCGAGGAGTGGCTCGTCACGTTCCTGGCGCTGCTGGCTCTGTCGGAGGTCGTCTCGACGGTGGTCCTGCTCGAGGATCTGCGGACCGATCCGCCGCTGATCATCTACGGTCTGGTCGGCCTGATCGTGGCGGTCGTCGGCGTGCGCTGGGTGTCGACGCATCGCGAGTTGCTCTGCGGCAAGCTGCCGGCTCTGGCGGGAGCGCCCGAGGCGAGCTAGCTGACGGCGCGAATCTGATTGCGACGGATGTGGTCGAGGACGGCGATCTGAAGCTGGGTCGTCATCTCCTCGAAGCGGCAGCCGATTTCGACGAATTCGCTCCCGCCGAGCGGTCGGATCCAGGACACGCTCACCTCCACCTCGACGGGCTCACCGTCGAGGGCGAACGCGAAGCGGAGCCGGAGGTCCTCGGCGAGCCGAGTGCTGTTGCCGACGCGCGCCAGGAGACCGCCGCCACTGAGGTCGAGGATCGTGAATGCGGTCGCGTCAAGGAGGCGTTCATGCGCGCCGACGGCGACGACCCGGCCTGGGCTGATCGCGGTGGCGATGCGGTAGTAGCGTCGGCTTTTCACAACGTACCGTCCGTCCTGATCATCGACGGGCGGGCCGCGCTCCGTATGCGGGCGTAACGAGGGCAGCTGGACGGTTACGCCTCGGGCGGTTCACTCAGCGCGGTTCACTCAACGAGGCAGCGATCGCGGGACCTTCGCGGTCGAATCCGGCTTCGAGGAGCTCGCTGACCGGGCTGTTCAGCCGCTGGAACGCCGAGAGCAGCTCCCGCGCCGCCGAGGTGAGTTCGCTGCCGCCGCCCGAGCTGCCGCCCGACCCGCTGTCGAGGAGCGAGACACCCGCTGCCTCCTCCATGTGTCGCAGCTTCTTCCAGGCCGTGCGATTGGGCAGTCCGAGACGCTCCGCGGCCGAGGCAACGGAGCCGGTATCGGCGATGGCCTGGAGCAGGTCAGCGCGGAACTCGGAGATCACGACCTCGCCGTCCCGCTCGAGCCATACCTTCGAGCGCACCTCGAGGTGTGGTTCGACGTGCCGGCCGTCGGTTCGCCCACGATCGCTCACAGTGGCCTCCACAGGCTGCGTCGTGTAGCGTCTTGCCGCGGCGTGCAAGACGACGCCAGCATAGCGCAGCACGCAGTCGAAGGCACCGCGACCAGGAGGAGCGGCGATGGGACGACCGAGGTCAGTGCGGGGTGCCTGCGGCGTCCTCTTCGTTGCGATGGCGGCGCTGTTGCTGGCCGCCTGCGGCGGCGCCGACGAGCTGATCCTCGCCACGACAACGAGCACCGAGAACTCCGGCCTGCTCGATGAGCTGGTGCCACGCTTCGAGGAGCAGAGTGGCGTCAATGTCAAAGTCGTGGCCGTCGGCTCCGGCGCTGCGCTCGCCCTCGGCGAGCGAGGTGACGCCGACGTGCTGCTCGTGCACTCGCCGGCCGCCGAGCTGGAGTTCGTCGGGGCCGGCTACGGCGTCGAGCGGACGCGCGTCATGTTCAACGACTTTGTCCTGGTCGGCCCGCCCGAGGATCCGGCCGGCGTTGCGGCCGCGGCGACGCTCCCGGATGCCATGCAGGCGATCGCCGACGCTGACGCCTCGTTCGTTTCGCGCGGCGACGACTCGGGGACACACGCGCGAGAGCGCGCGCTGTGGGAGGCCGCCGGGCTGGCGCCACCGACCGAGGCGTCGTGGTACGCCGAGAGTGGGCAGGGTATGGGCGCGACGCTGACGATCGCCGCGCAGACCGAGGCGTACACGCTGAGCGACCGCGCGACGTACCTCGCCGTCGCTTCTCCCGATGAGCTGGCCGTCCACCTCGAGGGCGACGAGGCGCTGCGCAACGTCTATCACGTGATCGTGGTGAATCCCGACCGTCATGACGGCATCAATGCGGACGCCGCGCGTGAGTTCAGCGCCTTCCTGACGGACGCCGGCACGCAGGCCCTGATCTCTGCGTTTGGCCTCGAGGAGCACGGGCAACCACTCTTCATAGGCGACGCCGCGCCGGCCGCCTCTTCGCGACGCGCCATCGGGGCTGGTGCACCGTGGAGCTGATCCTCGAGGGGTTCGCCGAGGCCTGGCGCCTGCTGCGCACCGGCGACGCGGACATTTACGAGATCACGGCGCGCACGGCGCTCGTCTCGGGCACCTCGACGTTGATCGCGCTGATCATCGGCGTGCCGGGCGGGCTCTTCCTGGCGCTGGCCCACTTCCGGGGGCAGCGCACGCTGGTCGCGCTGGCGAACGCGGGCACGGGGATGCCACCGGTGGTGGCCGGGCTGATCGTGAGCATCCTGCTCTGGCGCTCTGGTCTCCTCGGCGGGCTCGGGCTGATTTACACGCCGGCCGGCATGGTGGTCGCGCAGGTCCTGATCGCGGTGCCGATCATCGTGGCGGTCACGGCCGCGGCGGTGATGTCGCTGCCGCCTGCGCTCCACCTCCAGATCCGTGCGATGGGGGCAGACCAGCGACAGTACTTCTGGCTCGTCGCGCGCGAGGCGCGGCTGCCGTTGCTTGTGGCCGTCATGGCCGGCTTCGGCGCCGTCGTCTCCGAGGTCGGAGCGTCGCAGATGGTCGGCGGCAACATCGCCGGCGAAACGCGCGTGCTCACGACCGCGGCGGTCCTCGAGGTCTCGCGCGGCGAGTTCGGGACCGCGCTGGCGTTCGGTCTGATCCTCGTCGCGTTCATCGTCGCCGTCGCCGGCGTGATCACAGGCGTGCAGGTGCGCGCGCAGCGGCGGTGAACGCCTCGACGGCGCTGTCGCTGACCGACCTCCGCGTCGACCGCGGCGGCCGCACCGTGCTGCGCGTCGCGGCGCTCGAGGTCGCGGCCGGTGAGACGGTGGCGATCCTGGGCCCGAACGGCTCCGGCAAGTCGACGCTGCTGCTGGCGAGCGCGCTGCTCCTCGAAGCGTCCGAAGGCTCGGTGACACTCTTCGGCGAAGCGACGACCGGTCGCGGCACGGCACTGCGCCGGCGGACGGCGACCGTCTTTCAGGAGGCGGGCCTGCTCGACATGGGTGCGCGAAGCAACATCGAGACGGCGCTGCGTCTGCACGGCGTGCCGTCACAGGACCGCGCCGACCGCGCCGATGTCTGGCTCGACCGTCTCGGCGTCGGCCACCTCGCCGAGGCGCGTGCGCACACGCTGTCCGGCGGCGAGGCGCAGCGCGTCAGCCTCGCGCGCGCGTTCGCCGTGGAGCCGGAGCTGCTGTTCCTGGACGAGCCCTTCTCCTCGCTCGACCTCGAAGCGAAGTCGCGACTGGTCGGCGAGCTGCGCACGCTGCTGGCCAACGAGGGCATCGCGGCCCTGATCTCGACGCACGACCACAGCGAGGCGCAGCTGCTGGCCGCGCGCACCGTCGTGCTCCTCGACGGCGAGGTGGCGCAGTTGGGTCCGACCGCCGAGGCCTTCGCCGCGCCCGCGACGGTTGAGGTCGCGCGTTTCCTTGGCTACGCCGTCCTCGACGCTTCGCGTCTCGGCAGCTTCGACCCGCCGGCGGAGGCGAGCTACGCCGTGCTGCCGCCGAGTGCGGCCCGCATCGTCAGCAGCGGCCCGACGATCCTCGAGGGCCCGATCGTGGCGATCGAGGGCGCGTTGGGCCATGCGCGCGTCGTCGTCGACGTGGGCGAGCGGCTCGCCGTGGCGATCGAGGCGGGGACGGTGGTGCCGGATCACCTCGAACCCGGCGCGCACGTCGCCGTCGCCATCGACGCGGAGCGCGTGCTCTGGCGCTGACCGCTCGCTTATCCTCCGCCGATGGACGATGTGCGCACGACGATCGAGGAACGCGAGGGCGGTCGCGTCGCGACCGTGACGGTCGACTACCAGCAGCGCCTCAACATCCTCGACCGTGGCCGCATCGAGCGGCTGCGCGATGCGTTTCTTGCGCTGGCGGACGACGACGAGTTGCGCGTCGCGGTGCTGACCGGCGCGGGTGACCGCGCCTTCATCGGCGGCGCCGATGTCCACGAGCTGGTCACCCTCGACGAGCACACCGCCGAGGACTTCATTCGCACGCTGCACAGCGCCTGCCAGGCGATGCGCGACCTGCCCGTGCCCGTGATCGCCAGGATTCGCGGCTACTGCCTGGGCGGCGGCCTCGAGATCGCCGCCTCGTGCGACCTCCGCGTGGCGAGCGATGACTCGAGCTTCGGCATGCCCGAGGTCGCAGTCGGTATCCCCTCGGTGATCGAGGCGGCGCTGCTGCCCTGGATCGTGGGCCACGGTCGTGCGCGCGAGCTGGTCTACACGGCGCTGCCGTGGGACGCGGAGGAGGCCCACGCCGCGGGGCTGCTCGAGCGCGTCACGACGCCCGACGGCCTCGACGCCGCGGTCAACGAGTTCGTCGATGCGATCATGGCGAACGGCCCGCTGGCGATTCGGGCGCAGAAGCGGCTGGTTCAGCAATGGGAGCGCATGTCGCCCGATGACGCGATCGAGGCCAGCGTGCAGGCCTTCGTCGACGCTCACCGCAGCGATGAGCCTCGGACGTACCAGCGCCGCTTCCTCGACCGACCACGTGGCTAACTAGTCGCGGCCCGAGGCCGCTTCCGGCGCGGGGGCGCGCTCAACGAATCGCAGAATGAGGTAGCCCAGCACGCCGGCGAGGATCGAGGCGGCGAGAATGCCGATCTTCGCGTCGTCGAGGAGCTGGCCGGCCCCGAGGCCGTCGAACGACAGGTCGGCGATCAGGAGCGACACGGTGAATCCGATGCCGGCGATGAAGCCCATGCCGACCAGTGACGACCAGTGCACGCCGATCGGGAGCTGTGCGCCGAAGCGCACAGCGAGCCAGGCGCCGATCGTGATGCCGATCGGTTTGCCGAGCACGAGGCCGAAGATCACGCCCAGCGCCACGGAAGAGCTGAATGCGTCGCTCAGCGAGCCGCCGGACAGCGACACGCCGGCGTTCGCGAATGAGAAGATCGGCACGACCAGGAACGCCGTGATCGGCAACAGCATGTGCGCGAGGCGGTCGAGTGGTGAGACGCTCTTCGAGGCGAGTTCGCCGAGTTCGAGCAGTGCTTCGTTCTGTCGGCTGATCGACTCCTCGTCGTCCATCTGCCGGCCCTCGCGGAAGCGCACCAGCAGTTGCTCGACGAGGTCCGGGATGCCGCGACGCTCGTACCAGGCGCGCCACGGGGTGAGCAGCCCGAAGGCGACACCGATGATCGTCGGGTGGATGCCGGATTGCACCGTCGCGGCCCAGCCGACGATGCCCAGGGCGACATAGGCGGGCAGGTACCAGATGCCGATGTCGCGGAGGACATAGGCGGCCAGCAGCGTTCCCACGGCCAGGGAGAGCGCCGTGCCGTCGATCGTCTCGGTATAGAACACCGCGATCACCAGGATGCCGCCGATGTCGTCGACGATGGCCAGCGCGAGCAGCAGCACCTTCAGCCCCGCTGGGATGCGCGGCCCCAGCAGCGCCAGCACGCCGAGTGCAAACGCGATGTCGGTGGCGACGGGGATGCCCCAGCCGTCCGAGCCCTCGCCGGTGCCCACAATGACGAAGAACACGAGCACGGGCGCGATCATGCCCCCGGCGGCGGCGGCCACCGGGACGACGAGCTTGCGCAGCGTCGCCAGCTCACCGATGACGATCTCGCGCTTGATCTCCATCCCCATCACGAAGAAGAAGAGCACCATCAGCGCGTCGTTGATCCAGAAGTACAACGGCTCGTTGAGCTGCCAGAAGCCGAGGTCGAACGCGAGATGGTGATCGAGGAGGCGGTGATACTCCGCGTCCCACGGGGAGTTGGCCCAGACGAGAGCGACGATCGCGGCGATCAATAGGGCGATGCCGCCGGCGGCCTCCGTCTGGATGAACTGGGTGACGGGGGCGACGAACCGGTCGATGCGCGCCCGGCGCATGCCGAGCTGACGGTTCTCGTGAATCATGCCGTCGCTGCGCTCCCACTGAGGTCGAGAGCGCCCGCTCCCGCCGATCCGACCGCGGGCACTCGCCCCGATCTGCCCTCGAAGATCAGCGTACGTCAGACGGTGCTTAGCGGCCTGTGAGGACTGCTACAGGGACGTATGCGACTAGCTGACGTCGGCGTCCCAGCCGTAGATGCGCTGCGCGTTCTCGGCGTAGAAGAGCGGAGCGATGTTCTCGCGGATGCCGCGGCCACCGCCGAGGGTGGGGTCGTCCAGCTCCTCGCGCGCGCTCCCACGGGATCGTTGGGAACTCGGTCCCGAACATCATCTTCTCGCGCCCTCGCGTGTTGATGAACTGCACGAGGGCGTCGGGCCAGTATCGGGGCGCGACGGAAGTACACGACATAAAGACGTTGTCCCAGTGCGCCATCGTCGCGATCGCCTCCTCGGTCCAGGGCTGGCCGCAGTGGCTCATGATCAACCGCAGCTCCGGGAAGTGGAACGCCACCTCGTCGAAGTAGCGCGGGTCCTGCACCCAGGCGGGGCGTCGAGGACCGGGGTACCCCGCGTTCATGCTGACGGGGATGTCGAGTTCGATCGCCTTCACGTAGAACGGCCAATAGACGCGGTCGGTGGGCGGCAGGGTGTAGCGGAACGGTGGGATGCGCAGGCAGCGCACGCCGTAGCGCTCGTGATACTCGACGACCCGGCGCACCTCGTCCATGCCGAGCAGCGGGTCCACGATCATCGCCGGCAGGATCTTGCGGGGGAACCGCTGGTGCGCGTCGCCCACCCACTCGGCGTGCTCCGGCTCCATGATCGAGATGACGCAGGCGCCGATGTCCGAGGCGTCCAGCACCTCCAACAGCCGTTCCGGATCGTCGAACGTCGGGCGTTTGCCGATGTCCGGGAAGAGGTGCCCCAGGCCGCGTTCACCCGCCTCGCCTGTGAGATTGAGGAACGCGCTGTTGACCAACGAGTCGATCGCGCGGATGCGTCCTCCGGCTGGGCCGTCAGACATCGAGCGCCTCCCGCGCAGAACCGATGGCGGCCTGCCAGACCTCGAGGATGCGGTCCTCTCGCTCGTAGTCGAAGGTGCCGTGCGCGCCACCTCCCAGGTCCTCCTCGCCGGGGTGATGCTCGAAGAGGTAGCGCGCCGTGGTGCGCGTTGCCTCCTCGACGGGCACGAGGTCGCGGTAGCCCAGTAGCGCACGCGCCTTCGACATGTCGAGCACGATGCTCGACTTCTGTGCCAGCGGGTAGATGCCGCGGCAGAGTTCGGCCGGCACCCCGACCAGCTCCAGCGCGCTCTCCAGCTCGTCGCAGATCACCTCGGCGACCTTGCGCCCGCTCAGGACTGACTCGTCGCCGCAATTGAACGCCTCGCCTGCTGCCTCCGGACGGCGCGCGCAGAGATAGACGAGGTGGGCGGCGTTGAGGGCGTAGGCGCGCTGGAACACCGTGACGCCGTCGTGTGGCAGCAGCATGAACGGCCGCTTGTCGACGATGCGCTTCACCACCGCCCACTCGTGGGAGAGCGGCGCGCGAGGGCCGAACACCCCGGGGTAGCGCACGATCACCGCCTCGAAGTCGCCGCGGCCATGCTGCTCCCAGAGTTGGTCCTCGCCCGCGGCCACGCGGCCGGTGTAGTTCGACGCGTCGCGCTGCCTCGGCGCGTGCTCCGGCACCGGCAGCGGCAGCACGCCGGTCGGCGTCGGCCGCACGGAGCCGTCGTAGACGGGCTGCCCGGTGATACCGACGAGCCGCCCGGTCTTGCCGGCGAGGTGGTCCGCGAGCGAGCGCAGGCGTCCCGAGGTGCAGACCGCGATGTCCCACTCGCGGTCGCCGAGGAGCTGCGGGATGGCGTCGCGATCGCGGGCGTCGCCGTGGATGTGTTCGACCGTGTCGCCCTCGGGCCCCGCGAACTCGGCCTCGTGCTGTCCGGAGTGGAAGATGGCGACCTGCGCGCCGTCCTCGAGGAAACGATTGACGATGGGCACGCCGGTGGGGCCGGTGCCGCCCACGACCAGGACTCGTTCTGTCATGTCAATCTCCCCAATCCCTTGGTCGCGTCTACTCGTATGCGACAGCCGCGCCGTCCGCGATCAGTGCCTCGATCGTCTCGCCGTCGAGCCCGCCGCGCGCGAGCAGTTCGCGGGTGTGCTTGCCGAGCACCGGCGGCGCGCCCTGCGAGGCCAGCGGCGTCTCGCTCAGCGCGATCGGCGGCCCGACGACGCTCGCGCCGCCGAGGAGCTCGTGCTCGTAGTGCGTGAAGTAGCCGTTGGCCCACGCCTGCTCGTCGTCCACGATCTCCTCGACCGTGTGGTACTCGCGGCAGGGGACGCCCGCCTCGGCGAAGACCTGAATCCAGTGGGCGCTCGTTTGCTCGCGGTAGATGGCCGTCACGCGCTCGTACTGCGCGCGCTGGTAGCTCTTCAGGTCCTCCGGTGGTTGCCAGTCAGGGTCGGTGACCCAAGGGTCCTCGATGCCCAGGACCTCGACGATGCGTTGCTGCAGCAGGCTGCCGCCGCCAGCAATCGCGATCACGCCGTCCGAGGTATTGAAGAAGCCGTAGTAGGCGCGGGGCACCATGTACGGGTGGAGGCTCTGGCGCTGCTCGAGGATCTCCGTCCAGCCGGCGCCCCGGGCGTAGGCGTCGTGGAGGTAGTCGACGAACTCCGTCCGCCAGCCGGCGACGGCGTCGACGTGATGCGCCGTGTTGTTCTGCAGCACGAGTGCGGCCTGCAGCAGCGAGACATCGACGCGCTGACCTCGACCGCTGCGCTCGCGCGCATAGAGCGCCGAGGCGATCCCGCCCGTCAGCAAGACGCCGGCCATGTAGTCGATGATCGGATTGGCCAGCATCAACGGACCCTGGTCGGTGAGGGGGGCGAGGCCCGAGTAGGCCTGGATGACGACGTCCATCCCAGCCTGTCCTGCCAGGGGTCCCTCCTGACCGAAGCCCGTGTTCTCGGCGTAGATCACCCGCTCGTTGCGCGCGGACACCGAGGCGTAATCGAGCGCCAGCTCCTCGGCGATGCCCGGGCGGAAGTTGGCGATCACGATGTCCGCCTCGTCGACAAGCGCGTGGACCGCCTCGAGGGCGCGTGCGTCGCGGAGGTTCACCGCCAGTGAGCGCTTGCCGCGGTTCTTGTTCAGGAACTGCAGGCCCTCGCCCGGAATGATCGGACCGTTGCGGCGCGTCTGGTCGCCGTCCGTCGGTTCGACCTTGATCACCTCGGCGCCGAGGTCGCCGAGGAACTGCGCGCAGTACGGCGCGGCGATGAAGCGACCGAACTCGACGGCGCGGAGCCCGGCGAACGGCCCGGAGTGCGTCGCCTCTGAGGTGTCGCTAGCCACGAGGCAGGCCCAGCCCGCGCGTGGCGATGACGTTGCGCTGGATCTCGCTCGAGCCCTGCGCGATCGTCGCCGGGATCGCCGCCAGGTAGCCGTTGCCCGCCGTGCCGCCGCCCTCGTCGTCCGGCCCGTCGAGGCCCGACAGCTGGCCATGCAGGCCGGTGATCCCGACGTGGTTGTTGTGGATCGCCTGGTTCACCTCGCTGGCCAACAACTTGGTGATCGACACCTCGTAGTTGGGCATGCCGCCGGCGGACTGCATCGAGGTCACGCGATAGGCGAGGTTGGCGGAGACCTCGGTCGTCACGGCGTGCTCGGCGAGACGCATGCGCCGTCCGATGTTGCCGCAGCGGGCGCCGTCGCCGCCAGCGTCCCGCTGCGCCTCGATTGTGCGATCGAGGATGCGGCGCAGGTCGGCGATGCGGGCGATGCCGGAGCGCTCGAAGTCCATCGTCGTGGCGTTCACGTACCAGCCGCGGTTCTCGTCGCCGACCAGGTGGTCGGCGGGTACGCGCACGTCTTCGAGGAAGACCTTGTTGAAGTGATGCTGACCCTGCAGGTCGATCAACGGCTCCACGGTCACGCCGTCCGCATCGAGCGGCACGACCAGCATCGAGATCCCGCGGTGCTTCGGCGCCTCGGGGTCGGTGCGGACGACCGTCCACAGCAGGTCCGAGTAGTGGGCACCGCTCGTGTACTTCTTCTCCCCGTTGACGACGAAGAAGTCGCCGTCGCGACGCGCCGAGGTCTGTGCGGAGGCGAGGTCGCTGCCGGCGTCAGCCTCCGACAGGCCCATCGCGAACGACAGCTCTCCGGAGGCGATGCGCGGCAGGTAGCGCTGCTTCTGCTCCTCGTCGCCGAAGAGGATGATCGAGGGGCCGACCTGCTGCACGGCACGGCGGTGGTGTTCCTGTGGCGCACCGGCGTATGCCATCTCCTCCATGTAGATCATCTGCTCGATGTAGCTGCGCCCGGCGCCGCCGTACTCCTCGGGCCAGGCGACCGCGAGCCACTTCGCCTCGGCGGCGCGGCGGCTGAACTCGGGCGAAGACCCACCGCCGCCGTCCGCCCGGTGCTGGGCTCGGAACTCCGGCGTCAGCGTCGCGTCGATGAACGCGCGCACCTCGGCACGGAAGGCCTCCTGCTCCTCGGTGAATTGGAACTCCATCGCGCACCTCCCCCGGTGCTTCGTCGCGCGCGCGCCGCGAGTCTACCTCGGCGGCGTGTGTGCCGAAATCATGGCCCGCCAATGACCCCGTCGGCGAGCAGCGCGGCAATCTCGTCGTCGCTCAGCCCGTGCTCGCGCAGGACATCGCGCGTGTGCACGCCGAGGGCCGGCGAAGGGCCCTGCGCGACGGCGGGCGTCTCCGACATGCGGACGATCGGCCCGACGACCCGCTGCGGCCCGGTGATCTCGTGCTCAAGGTCGACCATTGCCCCCATCGCCTCGACCTGCGGGTCGTCCGCCAGCTCCTCCGGGAAGTTCACCGGCGAGGCGGGCACGCCCTCCGCGGCGAAGCGCTCCATCCACTCGGCCACGGTGTGTTGGCGCATCGTCGCCGCGATCTCGTCACGCCACGCGTCGGCGCGGCTGCGGTTGTCCGGGTCGTGCGGGTCGAAGCCATCCTCGTCCGTCCGGTCATGATCCATCGCCAGCACACGCCGCGCGCCATCCCTCGTGCGCCGGGTGAGGCAGCCGAGGACGATGCCGCCGTCCTGCGCCGCGTAGCCGTTGTAGTAGAGCCGGGAGAGCCCCGCGCCAGACGTGCGGTAGCGTTCGCGCTCGGCCAACTGCTCCTCGTAGGTTGCGCCGTCGGCGCGCAGCGCCTCGATGTGTTCGACCATCGGATCGCGGATGACGGCGTCGGTCACGGCGTGGCGCATGACGTAGACGTCCTGGATCGACATCGCCGACTGCAGCAGGGAGCTTTCGATCAACTGTCCGAGGCCCGTGGACTGCCGGGAGTAGAGCGCGGCACAGATCGCCATCGCGCAGGCGAGGCCCGTCGTGTAATCGGCGATCGGCGGGATGGGCGCCACCGCGCCGCCGACCTCGTTCGTGCGTCCGGCACTGGCGACCAGGCCGCCGTAGACGCCGGCGACGAGGTCGGTCGCGCCGAGGCTGGACATCGGCCCCTCTGGCCCGAAACCGGTGATGCGGGCGTAGATCAGCCCGGGGTGATGCTCGCGCAGCGTCTCGTAGTCGATGCCGAGCCGCTCCGCGACGCCGGGCCGGTAGTTGATCAGCGCTGCGTCGAAGCCGCCGACGATGCGGTGGATCAGCGCTTGACCGGTTTCGTTCTGAAGGTCGACCGCCAGGCTGCGCTTGCCGCGGTTGAGCGACTGGAAGCGCTTGCCCTCCCCCGGCACGACCGCGCCCGAGGAGCGATAGGCCTCGCCCTCGATCGGCTCGATCTTGACGACGTCGGCGCCGAGGTCGCTGAGGTTCACGCCGCCATACGAGGCGGCGACGATCTGCGAGAACTCGAGCACGCGCACGCCCGCGAGCGGTCCGTCGGTCACTACTCACCTCCTCGAGGCGTGGGTACGCAGCCTCGGTGCAGGCGCCGAGCCTAGCCGCGCACGCGCGCGAGCGTCGAGGGCGCGCGCAGCATGACGGTCCGGAAGACGAAGGACGTCGCGACGAGCAGTACGGCGCAAACGAGCAGCGTCGCCTGCAGCGCGCCGAGGTTGCCCCAGCTGAGCCCGAGCAGCGGTCCGATCGCTGCACCCAGGTCCTGGAACGTGGCGTACGTCGACAGCACCGCCGCTCGCCGGTCGGGTTTCGCAAGGTCGCCTGCTGCGGTCTGCAACTGCACCAGCGCAGCCGTGGAGGCGGCGAACGTGACGATGATGACGACCACCAGCAGCCAGACGGACGCGGTGACCGCGAGTGCGGCCGTGCCGAGCCCCGCGACGATCATCGCCCCGGTGGTGCCTCGGACGCGGCCGATGCGATCAGAGAGCGCGCCGGCGAGCGGCGCGGTGGCGACGTTGAGGAGGCCACGGAAGCCGATCAGCAGACCGGTAAAGCTCGCGACCCCGATCAACGCGGTGCCGAGGGAGATCTGCTCGCCGTACTGCTCCCGCAGCAGGAAGCCTAGCGAGGCGCCGATCACGCCCGAGAAGACGAGGCCGATCAGGAGGCCGCTCACGCTCACGATCAGCAGCCGGGCATCGCGCAGGACCTCGGTCAGCCCGCCCCGCACGGCCGTCGCCGGCGGCTGCGCGGTCGCGGCTACGTTGCGCGTGCCGGTGTACCAGCCGATGCCGGCGAGGCCGATCGCGACAGCGAAGATGGTTAGCGTCCACTCGTGGCCGATAGCGTCGCTGAGCACGCCGCCGACGACCGCGCCGCCGAGGCCACCCAGCCGCGTGATGGCGGAGTAGGAGCCCATCAGCAGCCCGCGGTTGTCGTCGGTTGCGGCGTCGAGGACGGTCCACTGCCCGCCGAGCCGCAACGCCGACCAGGCGATGCCCCAGCCCAGCCTCGCGATCAGCAACACCCAGAAGGCGGTGGCCCAGCCGTAGACCAGTGTGACGACGACGGCCAGGCCCATCGCCCACGCGAAGGGGCCACGCCAGCCCCAGCGATTGACGGCGACGGCCGCGAGGGGATTCGAGGCCAGTCGCACGAACCGGTTGGCGGACAGCAGCACGCCGACGGCGGCGGCGCTCAGCCCCCACGCGTCCGGACGCGCCGACATCACGACGTACAGCATCTGGTCCCCGAGGAGCGATGCGGCCACCGCGCCTGCCGCTGCAGCGACGGGCAAGGGCGCCATCGAGCGCAGCCAGGGCGCTCGCTGACGGGAGGAGGTCATGCCTCGCTGCCAGCGTCCTCGGCGGGTGCTTCCTCGGGCGGTGTCTCCGGCTCGGGTGGCGCGACGAACAGGTGCTTGCGATACCAGCGCAGCTCCGCGATGGACTCGTGGATGTCGTCCAGGGCGCGGTGGCGCTCCTGCTTCGGCGGCGCCTGCAGCCGCGGATACCAGCGCTTTGCCAGCTCCTTGATCGTCGACACGTCGATGCTGCGGTAGTGGAAGTGCCGTTCGAGGTCGGGCATCTCTCGCCGCAGGAAGCGCCGGTCCTGCCCGATGGTGTTGCCGCAGAGCGGCGAGCTGCCCGGCGGTGTCCACGCGCGGACGAACTCGATCGTCTGTTCCTCGGCGGCGGCCGCGTCGAGCTTGGAGCCGGCAACCCGCTCGAGGAGCCCCGAGCCGCCGTGTGTCTTCTGGTTCCAGTCGTCCATCTCGCCGAGCGCATCGTCGCCCTGGTGGATCGCCAGCACCGGGCCCTCGGCCAGCACCTCGAGGTCGGCGTTCGTGACGAGCGTGGCGATCTCGATGATGACGTGGCGATCCGGCTCGAGTCCGGTCATCTCGAGATCGATCCAGACGAGGTGGTTGGGGTCCCGCGGCATGTCGGCGAGCCTACGCTGGGCGCGCCTCCTCGTCACGGATGGACCGAGCTCCGGGCGTAGCGAAGCCGCGTGATACGGTCGGGCGCATGCGAACCACGGTCCGATCCCGCGCCGGCGTCGTCGCCATGCTGGCGCTGTCTCTCTTTCTGGTGGCGGCCTGCGGAGGCGAGCGCGTGGCTGAAGATGGCGACCAGGTGAGCGTTCACTACACCGGCACCCTCGACAACGGCGAGGAGTTCGACTCCTCGATCGGTCGCGACCCGCTCCCCTTCCAGGTCGGCGCGGGCGGTGTGATCGACGGCTTTGACGCAGCCGTGCGAGGGCTCGCCGTGGGCGATTCCATCACCGTGCGCATCGAGCCACCGGAGGCCTACGGCCTGTCACGCGAGGATCTGATCGTCACGGTGCCGAGAGATCAGGCGCCCGACGACGTTGCCGTCGGCCAGGAGGTCATGCTCGGCAACAGTCGAGCCGTGGTGATCGAAGTGACCGAGACCGAGGTGAGGGTCGACGCCAACCACCCGCTGGCCGGGGAGGCGCTGACGTTCGAGATCGAACTGGTGAGCATCGCCGGCGAGTAGCCCTCGCCGGGGCGCTAAATCGGCAGGTCTTCTTCGTCGACCCCATTGCCAACGTAGATCGCACGGATCGCCTCGACGATCTCGTGCTCCGCGTTGTATCGCCGGTCCGGGAGGACTGCCAGCACGCGCGCGACCTCTCGATCGACACCGCCCTTGTCGCGGCCCATGTTGAGGATGGCCGCTCGCGAGATCGGGTAGTGGAAGCCCTTCAACGCCTCGTTGAAGTCCTGCTTCGTCGCGTGTGGAACCATGCCCATGCGCTGCGCCCTCCTCGCGGCCGCATCCTACCGCGCGGCACCCCTGCGGGCGAGGCGTCGAGGCGGCGACAGCCCCTACGAAGCAGCAGCGGAGTCGCCGCCGGACGTGTGACCGCTGCCGGTACTCGCATCCGCCTGGACGATCTCGTAGCGCCAGAAGGCGTCGTCAACGTGCGCCATCGACTTGCTGCGCCATGCGAGGTAGGCGTCGGCGTAGTGCTCGAACGGACCCTCGACGGGGTCCGGCTGCAGGAGGTCGCTGAACGTCGTGTTGCTGTAGGCGCCGCCGGTGACGTAGTACGGCATCCAGAGCCTCCGAGCGCTGTGCGCGTCGCTGCTCTGATCATCGACCATGGGGCGCGCTCTGGCCAGTTCGGCGCTACGGCGTGCCGTCGCTCGTGCGCCGCAGCGCCCGCAGCGAGCCCTCGGACCGTTCGAGGTTGAAGACGCCGCTTTCGAGCGCGCGCTGGTAGATGCGGAACGGCGCCTGGCCACCCTGCGCGGGGTCCTCGAAGACATCGTGGATCACTAGCAGGCCGCCTGCGCGATCGCCCGGCGCAGCGACGTGGTGTGCCCAGCCCGCATAGTCACGTTGCGCGCTCTCGTCCGTGTGGCTGCCGTCGATGAAGACGAGACCGAGCGGGGTGTGCCAGTGCTCGGCGACGAGTTCGGACCGCGCCACGATGGCGATCACCGAGTCCTCGAGGCCGGCCGCCTCGATCGTGTGCTGGAACGGGGGGAGTGTGTTGTAGCGCTCCGTCGAGGCGTCGACGAGGCGCTCGTCGCGGTACTCCCAGCCGGGCTGATGCTCCTCTGACCCGCGGTGGTGGTCGATCGTGAACAGCACCGTGTCGCGCTCCTCGGCCGCCGCGCCGAGGTAGACCGCAGACTTCCCGGCGTAGCTGCCGATCTCGAGCAGTGGGCCGACCGAGGCGGCAGCGAGTGCCAGCTCATGCAACACCAGGCCCTCGTCGTCGGGCATGAACCCGATCGCATCGCGTGCCACGCGGAGCCGCTCGGCGTCCATCGGCCGTTAGGCCTCGTGGAGCGAGCGGAAGAGCCCCGCGGCCGGCGTGGGGTCGTAGAGGGCGTCGGCGGCGAGCACGACGGCCGCGGCCGTCCAGCTCGGCCGCTCGTCGGGCCACGCGCCGTAGTCGGGTACTGTGCCCATGCGGAAGCCGCCGTCGAGGTCCTGCCACGTGAGCTGCCACCCGAGCAGCTCGCGCGCCGCCTCGCGTCGCCCCGCGGCGTCGAGGGCGATCGCCAGTTCGCTGCTCTCTGCAATCGTGACCCACGGCTGGTCATCGACACATCGGCAGCCGGCGTAGGTGCGGACGAAACGCTCGTGGCCTGAGTCGAGGCGGACCGCTGCTGCTTCATTGCTGACGAGCCCGCACAGCACCGGGTAGTACCAGTGCATCGCGTAGCGCTCGGTCGGGGCGAACAGCTGGGTGCCCCAGTCGGGTTCGAGCCGGTGGAACGCCCCTTCCAGGGCGCGGCGGCTGGCGCCCCATCGCTCCTCGGCGGTGCGCTCGTCGAGGAGGTGGGCGATGCGTTCGGCGCAGACCAGCGAGGCGCGCACGCTCGACGCGCCGGCCACCAGCGAGTCGGGCCAGGGCGTGCCCTCCTCGTCGCGTGCCCAGTGGATCGCGCCGTCCTCGGCCTGCAGCGCCAGGGCGAACTCCATCGCCCGCTCGATCGTCGGCCAGATCGCTCGCAGCCAGGGCCGGTCCTCGTCGAACCGGGTGTGGTGCCACGCGCCGACCGCGAGGTAGGTCGCGTGGTTGACGTCCCGGGTGAGGTCGCTGGGGTCGCCGGCGCGGTACTCGGCCCAGACGCCGCCATCGTCGTGCTGCACCTCTGCGATCCACTGGTAGGCATCGCGCGCCGCAGCATGCTCGCCACCGACATCGAGGGCCATCGCACTCTCGACGTGGTTCCAGACGTCGAGGCGGCCGGGTGAGGCCTCGATGGCGCCGTCGTCGCGCTGGTGCGCGCTGATGAAGGCCACGGCGGCCGTGACTCGCTCCTCGATGGTCGCGTTGGGGTGCATCGCCCTAGCCCGCCGCTGACGCCAGATCGACGCTCGCTGCCGCTTCGAGCGGTCGGTCGAAGTAGAGCGCGACGCTCTTGCCCAGCAGCGGATCGAGCGCGCGTTCGACGCTGCCGAGGATGGTCGGTCCGTTCGTCATGTCCCAGACCAGCATCCGCTCGTACCAGCGCGCCAGGCGCGAGTCCTCGGGCGCGCCGAAGGCGGCGCGGATCCACCAGTACGGGCTGTGCAGCGCGTGCGCGTGGTGCCGACCGGCAGCCAACAGGCCCGTCGAGGCGATGCGGTCCGCCAGCTCGGAGGCGTGGTAGATGCGGACGTGGCCGCCCGCGACCTCGTGGTACTCGCGGGAGATCGCCCAGCAGATGCGCTCGGGCCAGCGTCGCGGCACCGTGACGACGAGACGTCCACCGGGCCTCAGCACGCGCGCCAGCTCCTCGATCGCGATGCCGTCCGTCGGCAGGTGCTCCAGTGTCTCGGCACAGATCACGCGGTCGAACGCGGCGTCGGGGAACGGGAGGCGGTTGGCGTCGCCACAGACGGCGACCCACGGCGTGGTCGCCTCGCCAGTGCCGGTCATCGTCGAGGCGATCGCTCGCGTCTCGGCGACGGCGTCGTGATCGATGTCGAGCGCCACAACTTCCGCGCCCCGGCGCAGAGCCTCGAAGCTGTGCCGGCCTTCGCCGCAGCCGATGTCCAGCACGCGTTCGCGAGGGCGCACGCCCAGGCGGTCGTAGTTCGCGGTCAGCATGCGCCGGCCTCGCGATAGACCTCGACGGTCTCCGCGGCGGCGCGGTCCCAGCTGAAGCGCTCGACGACGCGCTGGCGGCCGGCGATGCCCATGCGCAGCGCGCACGAGGGGTCGTCGAGCAGTCCGGCGATGGCGTCGGCCATGGCGGAGGTGTCGTAGGCCGGGACGACGCGACCGGTCGTGTGATCCGGCCCGAGCACCTCCGGCAGCGCACCCGCCTCGAAGGCCACGACGGGAACGCCACAGGACAGGGCCTCGGCGGCCGGCAGTCCGAAGCCCTCGTAGAGCGACGGCACCACGGCCACGCTGGAGGACGCATAGGCCGTCACGAGGTCCTCGTGGGAGAGCTGGCCGAGGAACTGCCCCGACCCGGCGAGGCCTCGGCGCTCCAGGTCGCGCCCTGTGGCGACGGGATCGTTCGGGCGGCCGACGATGCGGATGTCCGCCGGGCGGCGCGCGACCAGCTGCTCGAGTACGTCGTAGAGCTGGCGCAGCCCCTTGATCTCCTGGTCCGCGCTGTTCACCACCAGTACCCGGCCCGGTTCGCGCCTTGTGCCCTCCGCCGCGGTGAAGCGGTCGATGTCGACGCCGTTGTATACGACCCGCATCTGGTCGAGCGGGACGTGGAACGCCTTCGCGGTCTCCGCCTTCGAGGACTCTGACACCGTGATCACACGCGGGAGGCGGCGCGCCACGGCGCCCTGCATGTTGAGGAACGCATACCAGCGCCGCAGGTCGAGCCGCTCGCGCCTGGAGGTCGCAGCCGCGAGGGCGTAGTCGCGATCGATCTGGATCGGATGGTGGACGGTGGAGACCACGGGCAGGCCGAGGCGCTGCACACCGAGCAGGCCGTAGGCCAGCGACTGGTTGTCGTGGACCACGTCGAACTCGTCGCGGCGCGCGCGCAGGTAGCGGTAGGCGCGAGCGCTGAACGACATGGGCTCGGGGAAGAACCCCAGCATCGCCGCGCCGAACTCGTAGAGGTCGATCGGGCGTCGGATGCGACGCCAGGCGCCCTGGCCGGGCGGGAAGGTGCTGTAGATGTCGAGGCTGGGCAGCTCGGCCAGCCGGATGCCCTCGTCGAGGTCCGGGTAGGGCGGTCCGGACAGCACCGTCACCTCGTGTCCGAGGTCACGCAACCCTCGGGCGAGGTAGCGCACGTAGACGCCCTGGCCACCCGAGTAGGGATTGCCACGATAGGTGAGGAGTGCGACGCGCAGAGGCTCGCCCCGATCGCTGCGACCGCCGTGCGTTCGGACTCTGGAGCCGCTGGGGAGCGGCGGCGGCGCGCCGCAGCATAACAGGGCGGATCGGCGATCCGGACCGCTGAAGGTCCCCAGCGCGCGCCGGACTGGTGCCGATTCGGCTACGCTAGAGAGCGCTCGCGGGCGCGACCGAGGCAGCCTCGACGCCACGCACCACGCAGAGGGAACGACACCATCAGGAGGAGCGCATGCCGCTCTACGAGTATTACTGCAGCGATTGCAACGGGGTCTTCGAGCTGCTGCGCCCGGCCAAGCAGGCCGGAGAAGCGCAGCCGTGCGTCGAGTGCGACGCTGACTCCAAACGGATCATCTCGCGCGAATTCGCCGCCTTCATCTTCCGTGACGGCCTGCCTCGGCGTTTGCCCGACCGCGGCACCTTCTGGCACCTTGGCCAGGAGGTCGCTCGCCCGATTACTGGCTCCACCTCCGGCGTGAACCATCCCGACCTCGTCAACAAGCGCCCGGCCGATGCCCCCTCGATCGAGGAGCTCGAGTTCTTCGAGTACCGCCAGGAGGTCAAGCGCGACTGGTCCCGCGAGCGCGGAGCGATCGTCAACGACGCAAAGATCGAAGAGGACGACCGCGCCTTCAAGAAGCGCCTGAAGCGCCACCGCACGACAGGGAGCCGCCGCCGCACGGACCGGCAGGAGAAGATGAGCAAGGACGTGGCGCAGCAAGAAGGCAAGCTGCGGCGCGAGATTAAGCAGGAGCAGCGCGCCCGCAAGCGCAAGAGCGACGACTAGCCCCGGACGCCTGCGCGGTCAACACACCCGCCTCGGCCTTGCACCGACCGCTACGATGCCGCGGTGAGCCGCCGCGTGGGCGGTGCGGATAGGGGCGTAGCAGCATGGGAACCCACCTCGAAGGACTGAGCGCGGTCGTGACCGGCGCTGGACGCGGCATCGGGCGCGGCATCGCACAGCTCATGGCCGCCGAGGGCGCCTCGGTCATCGTCAACGACTTCGGTGGCTCCGTGGACGGGCAGGGCGAGGACGCCTCGCCCGCCGACGAGGTCGTCGCTTCGATCGTCGAGGCGGGCGGCGCCGCCGAGGCGAACTATGCCGACGTCTCGGACCACCGACAGGCCGAGGACCTCGTGCGGCAGGCGCTGGACCGCTCCGGCCAGCTCGACATCCTGGTCAACGTGGCCGGCATCCTGCGCGAGCGCATGATCTTCAACATGACCGAGGACGAGTGGGACGACGTGATCCGGGTGCATCTGAAGGGCACGTACAACACGACCCACTTCGCCTCCATCCACTGGCGCCAGCGTCGTGAGTACGGGCGGCTGATCAACTTCAGCTCGACTGCCGGCATCAACGGCTCGGCTGGCCAGCCGAACTACGCGGCGGCGAAAGCGGGGTTGATCGGCTTCACGAAGTCGTGCGCCAACGCGCTCGCGCGCTACAACGTCACCGCGAATGCGATCGCGCCCGGCGCTTCGACGCGGATGACCGACCGCGGCCTGACGAGCATCGACGACACGCGCGCCGGGCACGCGCCGAGCGAGGCCGTCGAGGGCAGCGAGCGGGACCCGGCGAACGTCGCGCCGATCGTCGTCTACCTCGCCTCGCCGGCGGGGGAGAACGTCTCGGGGCGCGTGGTCGGCGCCTCGGGCTTCCAGGTCACGCTCTACAGCGACATCGTGCCGGAACGGCAGATGTTCTCGGACGGTCGGTGGGACCTCGGCCGGCTGTTCGACCGCGCCGGTAGCTCGCTCTTCGCCGGGCTCGAACCACCGAGCGGGGCGCGGCCGACGGGAGCGACCGTCTCCGACGCCTGACCGTCCGTCTCGACTCGCGAGCTGTATCAAGGGCGTGATACGCCCGCAGCGGGGATCACACCTGCTGAGGGCGCGTCCGCGTACACTGCCTGCCCGTGGGAGAGCTGTTCATCGGATGGCGCTTCGCGCTGCGGCGAATGCTCGCCGGCTGGCGCCTCATGGCCGTGGCCGCGGTGGGCGTCGTCGTGGCCGCGACCCTGCTCGCCGCCTCGCCGATCTACGCCAATGCCATGTCGGACCTGGGGCTGCGCTTCAGCCTCGATCGGGGGCTCGACGAGCCACGTGAGCGCGTCGCGTTCATCGAAGTCAATGGCCTGCGCCTGAACGACGGCGTCGACCAGTCGCGCCGCGAGGCGATCGACGCGATCAGTCAGGAGCGCATCGGCTGGATCGCCCCCGAGCTCGTCACCGAGGAGCGCTCGCCTCGCCTCGATCTTTCATTCGTCGGGTTCGAGGAGGAGGAGGCGGCACTCGCCGGCGTGCCGGTGGAGGTGCCGCCGGGCTCGACCGAGGTCGTGCGCCAGCCCTGGGGCACCTTCGTCTACGTCCTGAGCAACCTCGAACGTGACGTCGATCTGATCGAGGGTCGCTTCCCTGACTCCGATGCGGCGGTGGCCGAGGTGGTGCTGCCGGGTGGGTTCCAGCGCCACGCCGCGATCGGGGACCAGCTGCTCGTCCACGGGCGCGCCTACGACGACTGCCAGCGGCTTCCGCCGTCGCTCGACCCGGCGGTCGCGGCGCAAGAGGTGCCCTGTTCGCCAAGCACTCAGGTCTCGACCACGGCCGTGCTGCTCGTGGTTGGCTTCGTCGCGCCGAAGGACCTCGACGCGCTGCGCTGGGAGCTGTTCTCCGGCAACTGGATCGCGCCCGACATGCCCTTTTTGCCACGTCTGCAGGCCGAGGGTGGGTTCGGGCCGCCTGGCTTCGGCAACGCCGTCGCGCTCACCGGCGAAGGCTCGATGCCGCTGCTCACCACCGAGGGGCAGTTCTTCGGCCCGGTCGCCGCACGTCTGCCGGAGCTGACGAGCCGGCACCGCGTCGGCATCGTCCCCGACATCGACGCACTGCCACTCACCTCGGTCGCCGCGGCGATCGATGACCTCACGCTCTGGCGTGACGAGGTGGGGGACACGCTGGGTCTGACGGTGCCCGCGCGGCTGTTCTTCCTGCGGGAGCTGGAGGAGTTCCGGAACGCCCAGACCTTCAACCAGATCCCGCTGCTGCTGATCTTGCTGCAGGTCGTGGGCATCGTCCTCTACTACGTGGTGCTGGTGATGGCGCTGCTGCTGGAGCGCCAGACCGAGGAGGTCGGCGTCTACCGCAGCCGCGGCGCGAACACGATGCAACTGGTGGGGTTCAACCTCTTCGAGGGCCTGGCGTTAGCGATCCCCGGCGCGATCATCGGCCCGTTCCTGGCGGCGCAGGCGGTCAGCGCGCTGGGCTTCACGCCGACCTTCGATCCGATCACGGGTGGCGCGGCGCTGCCCACGTCGATCGCGCCCGAGTCGTTCCTTCTCGCCGCCGGCGGTGCGGTGCTGGCACTGTTTGCGATCCTGTTGCCCGCGTTCATCGCCGCCAACCGCGGGATTGTCGACGTCAAGCGCGAGGCGGCGCGGCCCGCCGGGCGCAACCTGATCCAGCGCTATTACCTCGACTTCGCGTTCGTTGGGCTGGCGGGGTTGTTGCTGTGGCAGCTCGACCAGAGGGGCTCGGTGTTCGACCCCGAGGCGGTGGGCGGCTGGTCGAGCGACCCGCTGCTGCTGCTCTCGCCGCTCGTGCTCACGATCGCTGTCGCCGTGCTCGTGCTGCGGTTCTACCCACCCTTCGTGCGACTCGCGGTGCGCATTCTGCTTGCCTTCCGCGGCACGGCCGTGGCGCTGGGCCTGCGCCGCACCGGCCGCTCACCCGGCGCCTATGCGCGGTTGATTCTGCTGCTGGTGATGGCCACGGCGGTCGGCACGTTCGCCGCCTCGTACGGGCCGACCGTGGAGCAATCCTTCGACGAGCGGGAGCGCTACGCAGCCGGCGTCGACGCGCGTGCGCCGCTGGCCAATACGGCCGACCGTGAGGCGTTCGCCGGCCTCGAGGCGGTGACGAACCTCGAGGTCGTGGACGGCGCAGCACTCGCCTACCGTGGCGAGATCACGACGACTGGGGGCCTGGACGTCCCGCTGCTGGCGCTGGACCCGGCGGTCGGAGCCGACGACCTCTTCTTCCGCGACGACTTCTCAGCGGAACCGCTCAGCCGCCTGATGGCCGACCTGCAACCCTCCGTCAGACCCGGCGGGCTGGTCCTGCCAGAGGACGCCGTGCGGATCGACCTCGCGATGCGCGGCGACCTACTCGAGCGGCACCTGATCCACGCGCGGTTCCGCGACGCCGATGGCAAGGCGTTCAGCGTGCTCTTCGACCGCGGCGAGTCGGTTGGGTGGACCGTTCGCAGCGAGCGGCTGCCCGCGGACCGCTTCGTGACCCCTCCGCTGACCCTGGTCGGTATCGAGATCGGCGACCGCTTCGGCTTCAACCTGCGCGTACCCGGCGCCGTCTTCCTCGACGAGATCGTCGTGGCCACCCGAGGTGGCCTGCGAGTGGTGCTCGAGGGGGTTCGAGGAGCCGTTGCGCTGGTCGCTCTACCCGCCGCACGGCCAGGAGGATGAGCAGTTCGGGCTGACGCAGTTCGGAACCTTCGAGGGCGATAGCTCTGCCATCTTCGAGCGTGCGCCCTCGGGCTTCACGCTGCGCCGCGTGATCGCGCCGCGGGACAGCAGCGTGCCGCTCAACGCGATCATGAACGGCCCGGCGATGGCGGCGTTTGGCGTCGCCGAGGGGCAGGTCGCCTTCGCCAACCTCAATGGCATCCTCGTACCGTTGGTGGTCCGCAGCGTCGCCGACTTCTTCCCGACGCTCGAGCCGGAGCGCGGCTTTGTCGTCGTCAACATCGAGCACCTGCAGGCGATCGCCGGTGCGGTCGGCTTCGACGACTACCAGACGCCGAACGAGCTCTGGCTCGACTTCTCGCCGACCTCGACGATGGCCGAACAGCAGGCGGCGCTGGATCTGCTGGTCGATCGCGATGCCTCGCCGCTGCTGGTGACCACGGCCTACGCACACCTGGAGGCTCGCCTGGAGGAGGTTGGCGGCGACCCCACGCTTCAGGCGGGCGGGAGCGGCCTCCTCCTCGTCGCGTTCGTGGCCGTGCTGGCGCTGACCTCTCTCGGGTTCGTGGTCACCCTGGCCACCTCGATGCAGAGTCGCATCATCGAATTCGCGGTGCTGCGCGCCGTCGGTTCGTCGAGCCGTCAGATCCTGCGATCGATGCTGCTCGAGTGGGGGACGGTGCTCGTGATCGGCTCAGTGATCGGCGTCCTGCTTGGCCGCCGCGTTGCCTCGATCATGCTGTCGTTCCTCGACGTGACGGAGCAGGGGGACCGGGTGCTGCCGCCGTTCATCATCGAGACCGACTGGGCGCGTCTCGGCCTCGGCCTGGGCGTGCTCGTGGTGGTCGTCTCGATCGGTCTCACGACGAGCTGGGTGTCATCGATGCGCGCCGCGGACGCGCGGCAGCTGCGCATCACGCAGTAATCGGGATCGAGAATCTGGAGTCGAGAATCCGGAGTCGAGCCTCAGCTGCAGCGAGGGGCGTCAGGCTCAGGCGACGAGCGCGACTGCCTCGTCGTGTTCGTCGGCCTCGGAACGGCCTGAAGCGACCTCCGAGTGCAGGAGGGCGAGGCCGAGTTTCACGATCTCCTCGCGTTGGCCCTCGACGAACTGCACGCCCATGCGGGCGAAGTAGCCCCGCTCGAGGGCGCGTTGAACTGTCGCACGGAGGGTCGTCACGCCGGTCGCCAGCTCCATGCGCAACTCGACCTCGGAACCGAGACTCGGTGGCATCGGCAACTCAGCGATCAGGCTGGCGCCGCCGAGCGAGAGGTCGGTGACGCGCGCCGGGAAGCCATCGACCGTTGCCGGCATGTCGCGCTGGAAGCGCACGTGCTCTCGACGCTCCTCGACGAGGCGCATTCGGCGGATCTTGCGCATGGTCAGCACGGAGGTGCCAACGGCGACGAGGGTGCA
Organism: Dehalococcoidia bacterium; assembly: GCA_965226785.1. Taxonomy (GTDB): domain Bacteria; phylum Chloroflexota; class Dehalococcoidia; order UBA2979; family UBA2979; genus CBDDEC01. The sequence continues at coordinate 730,660 of CBDDEC010000002.1, read as the reverse complement.
GAGCCCAATACCGACCGCGGCGAGGCCGGGCGCGCCGGCCAACAATGCGGCGAGGGCCAGCGCGCCAGCGAAGACGTTGATCGGTACGGCGGCGAGCAACAGCCGCGGTAGCGGCACCGGTGCGGCCGTAGGTCCGTCGGGCACGGGGTTCGTCGGATCGATCCTCATGCGGCCCACGCCTTGTCGTTGTCGGCGAGCAGGCCCATCGCCAGACGTTCGATGTAGCCGTTCTGACCGGGGTGGAACCCGATGCGGAGGAGGACGCCACCGCGGCGAGACGCGCCGAGGCCGTGCACCACACCGGCGAGATCAAACGAACTGCCGCTGAGAGTGAAGCTAACGTCGACGTTCTGGCCGACGTTGACCTGGGCGCTGTGCGGGACCTCGATCTGGCAGCCGCTGAGCGACAGCTCGGTGATACGGCACTCGTTGCCATTCACGGCGCCGGCGAGGACGAGCGCGACGCGACTGAACCGACGCTGCTCTTCCACGGCTCGCATGTCGACGATGCGCTTCGCCACGAGCAGAAGGACGATGATGTTGACCAGGCTGAGCAACACCACAGCCGCGGGCGCCGCCTGGTCCAGTAGCACGAACGCGTTGATGAACATCCAGCAGCCGCCGGCCAGAGCAAGGACGTTGAGCGGTACGCTCAGCAGCAACAGCCGAGGCACGGGCACGCGGCGACGCTCTGTTCGAACGTCGTCCGTCGACTCATCGCGACGAGAGACGTCGTGCAACTGCGATGCCTCTTGGGTCATCGATGTCCCCCCGGCGGCGCGCGAGTGTTCCACCAGAAGCTGTGCGCGTCTGCTGGGATCATCGTCAGATTTGCGAGGGTCTGTAGAGATGCGCTTGTCATCGGCGTGGTGAGGCCCGCGGCTCAGGTCCCACCTACGCGGCGCGTCAGATACGATCCGCTCCCGACGGCGGCGGACCGCCGCGCTCTGGCGCGCTGCGAGGGGTGACCGATGCCTGAGACCGTGCTCGAACTGCTTGCCGCCGGCGAAGCGGGACACCCGGCGATCGGAGCGCCCGGTCGCGGTGACGTGAGTTTCGGCGACCTCCGGGGCGAAATCAACCGTCTCGCTGGTCAGTTGGCCTCGGCCGGCGTCGCACGCAACGACCGTGTCGCCATCGTGCTGCCGAACGGCCCGGAGATGGCGACGGCGTTCATCGCCGTGACCAGCTGCGCCACCGCCGCTCCGCTGAACCCGGCGTATCGCGAGGAGGAGCTCCGCTTCTACCTTGACGATCTGAACGCGAAGGCTCTGATCACACGCGCTGGAGACGCGGAAGCGGCCCACGCCGCGGCAGGGCCGGACACGCTGCGCCTCAGCCTTGAAGGCGACTCCGGAGCGCTGTCGCTGCACCTCGACGGCGCGCCGTTAGAGGCGGCGACGCCCGAGCGCGCCGAGGCCGACGATGTGGCACTCGTCCTGCACACCTCCGGAACGACCTCGCGGCCGAAGCTCGTGCCGCTGTCGCAGCGCAATCTCGCGATCTCTGCGACCAACATCCGTGAACACCTGGCGCTGACGGCCGACGACCGCTGCCTCAACGTGATGCCGCTCTTCCACATCCATGGGTTGATCGCGGCCGTGCTCGCCTCGCTGGCCGCCGGCGCCTCGGTCGCCTGTTCGCCAGGGTTCGACGCCTTCCGCTTCTTCGACTGGATCGAGGAGGCTCAGCCGACCTGGTACACCGCCGTGCCGACGATGCATCAGCTGATCCTGACGCGAGCCCGTGGCAAGGAGCAGGTCATCGCCGACCACCCGCTGCGCTTCATGCGCTCCTCGTCTGCCTCGCTGCCGCCGCAGGTGATGGCTGATGTCGAGGCGCTGTTCGGTGCGCCGATGATCGAGGCCTATGGCATGACCGAGGCCTCGCACCAGATGACCGCGAACCCGTTGCCGCCCGCCGAACGCAAGCCGGGCTCGGTTGGCCGCGGCTCGAACGTCGAGGTCGCGATCATGGATGAGGCGGGCGACCTGCTCGCGCAGGGCGCGACCGGTGAGGTCGTGATCCAGGGCGGCAACGTCACCGGCGGCTACGAGAACAACCCGGAGGCCAACGCCACCGCCTTCGCCAGCGGCTGGTTCCGGACGGGGGATCAGGGCTACCTCGACGAGGAGGGCTACCTCTTCCTGACGGGTCGCCTCAAGGAGATCATCAACCGCGGAGGGGAGAAAGTGTCCCCCCGCGAGGTCGACGAGGTGCTGCTCGAGCACCCCGCCGTCGACCAGGCCGTCGCCTTCGCGGTCCCGCACACACGCCTGGGCGAGGACGTAGCGGCGGCCATCGTGCTCAGCGCCGGCGTCGAGGTCACGGACCGCGACCTGCGCAGTTTTGCGGCCGAGCAGCTGGCCGACTTCAAGGTGCCGCGCACCATCGTCTTCGTCGACGAGATCCCGAAGGGACCGACCGGCAAGCTGCAGCGTATCGGCCTCGCCGAGCAGCTCGGCCTCGGCGGCTAGCAACGGCATGCGCATCGGCATCGTGGGCGCGGGCGCGATTGGCGCCTACCTCGGCGCCCGTCTGGCGCTCGGCGGGCAGGACGTCACGCTGATCGCTCGCGGCGCGCACCTCCAGGCAATGCAGCGCGACGGCGTCACGCTGATTAGTGGCGTCGACGGCGAGAGGCGCGAAGTGGCCCGTCCGCGCGCGGTCGGTACGGCGGAGGAGGCGGGGCCGCAGGACGCCGTCTTCCTGACGCTGAAGGCGCATCAGGTGCCCGCGATGGCTCCACGGCTCGCCCCGATGCTCGCTGACGACACCGTGGTGGTGACCGCGCAGAACGGCGTGCCGTGGTGGTACTTCCACGGCCTCGAGGGGCCCCTCGCTGACAGACGGCTGGAGTCGGTCGATCCCGGGGGCATCAGCTGGGATGCGATCGGCCCCGAACGCGTGATCGGCTGCGTGGTCTACCCCGCCACGGAGATCGACGCGCCGGGCGTCGTCCGCCACATCGAGGGCGATCGCTTCTCCCTCGGCGAGCCTGACGGTTCGCGCAGCGATCGTGTCCGCGCGCTGTCCCGGGTGCTGATCGCCTCGGGTGTGCGCGCGCCCGTGCGCCCGAGGCTGCGCAATGAGCTGTGGGTGAAGCTCTGGGGCAACGTCGCGTTCAACCCCATCTCCGCGCTCACCGGCGCCACGCTCGCTGCCATCTGCGCGGACGCGGGCACCCGCGCCCTGGCGCGGGACGTCATGCTGGAGGCGCAGGCCGTCGCGAACGCCCTGGGCGAGGAGTTTGCGATCGATGTCGACCAGCGCATCGATGGCGCCGCCGCCGTCGGGGAGCACAAGACTTCGATGCTCCAGGACCTCGAACGCGGGCGGCATATGGAGATCGACGCCCTCGTCGGCGCCGTCGCCGAGCTCGGGCGACTCGTGGCGGTGCCCACCCCCCGGATCGACGGGCTCTATGCGCTCGTTCGGCTCCTCGACGCTCGCCTGAGCTAGGGCAGACTCGGCTCTCCTCGGGCGCAGGGCCGCCCGACGATAAGGCCGTAACGCCCGGCTGGCATACCATCGCTGGACGAATCGAGGCCACCTCTTGACCGGCTGGCTCCGCGCCACCTTCTCCTCGTTCAGCGTGCCCGAGTACCGCGTACTGTGGCTCGGCAGCACGATCGCGATGCTGACGTTCATGATGTCGTGGACGGTGCAGAGCGTGGTCGCCTTCGACCTGGCCGGCACGAACACCGCTGTCGGTATCGTCTCCCTCGGCTCAGGCGCGTCGATGCTGGTGTTGGGGCCGTTTGGCGGCGTGTTCGCGGATCGCACCTCGAAGCGTCGACTGCTGTTCGTCGGACAGTTGCTGGTCGGCGTGGTCTACCTCGCGCTGGCCGTGCTGGTGCTGACGGACCGCATCACCATCCTGCTGCTCGTCGTGATGACCTTCATCATGGGTCTCTGTTTCTCCCTGATCGGCCCGGTCCGGCAGGCATACGTGGGCGAGATCGCGCCCGGCAAGCTACTGGCGAACGCGGTCGCCCTCTCCTCGTTGTCGCAGATGTTCAGCCGCATCTTCTCGCCGACCGCGGCGGGCATCCTGATCGGCGTCGCGATCGTGGGGCCGGGCGGCACGTTCCTGGTGATGGCGGCGATGATGGTGCTGGTCCTCGTCACCATCCGCATGCTGCCGGACATCCCGCCGCGGCCGACCGACGGCCGCAGCGTGCTGCGAGACTTCCGCGAGGGCCTCGCCTACGTCTGGAGCGAGCCGCGGCTGCGGTTCATGGCGATCGCGTTCATCCTGATCGTCCTCATCGGCTTCCCCTTCCAGACGATCCTGCCCGGCCTGCTCGAGAACGAACTCGGCCGTCCCGCTCGCACCGTGGGGTTCATGCTCGGCATTTCGGCCATCGGTGGCTTCGCCTCGGGCATCGCGCTCGCGGGCTTCGCCGGGTCGAGGCTGGCGATGCCGATGCAGCTGATCCTCGGCGTCGTCTTCGGCGTCTCGCTCGTCTGGCTGGCGCTGTCTCCGACGTTCGAGGCGGCCCTGGTCGCGGTCTTCGTCGTCGGCCTTGGCAGCGGCGGGTTCCAGATGCTGAACCAGTCACAGCTCATGACGACCACCGCGCCCGCCTACCACGGCCGCGTCATGTCGCTGCAGATGCTGGCGTGGGGCGGCAGCGGCCTGATCTCGCTCCCACTCGGGATCTTCGCCGACCGCTTCGGCGAGCGCGTCGTGCTCTCCGGCATGGGTATCGGCGTCTGCGCCGTGCTCCTGTTCGCCATCGTCTTCTACCGCGTACTCGTGCCGAGCCGAGAGCGCCCCGTCGAGGTCACGCCGGCACCGGCGCCTGCGCGGCAGCCCGCGCCGACATTCGCTGCAGCCTCGGCGAATGGCAACGGGAGCAACGGGGCATCGAGCAACGAGCATGAGCCGAGGCCGCTCGCACCGGCGCCACCGAGGCCTGTCGTGTTCACGCAGGACGGTGCAAGGCCACGCCGCCGCGTCGGGCGTGACTTCATGAACGGCGATGGCGTGATCGTGGGCCGCGACTACATGGAACGACGCCGCTAGCTAGCCGCGTCCTCGTCCACGGGCGCGTCGGTCCTCGAGGCCAGCAGCTGCTCCAGGATGGCGTCCATGTGGTCCAGCAGCAGCAGGTGTGCGGCGTCGCTGAGGAAGCGCCGTTCGGCGTGCGGCAAGGCCTCGGCGACCGTCTCTGCGAGCCAGATCGGGACCACGTCGTCGTCGCGGCCATGCCACAGCTGCATCGGTTGCGTCACGGCGTCGAGATCGAAGCCCCACGGTCGCGACAGCAGCCCGAACTCGTGTGCAACGGCGCCGCCACCCTGCCGGTAGGCCTCCAGCAAGTCCTGCTGAATCACCGCTCGGATCTCCGGACGCTCCATGTGTTTACGGTCGGCCGGCGGCGAGTCCTCCGCGCGCTTCCGCAGGAATTCGTGCACGTCGCTGGTGACTTTGCGGCCGATCCACCACGCGATCAGACGCACCAGTGGCGAGAAGTTCGCGGTCCCAAAACGCCGCACGCGCTGTGCGCGCGTCAGCTGCGCGGCCGCGCGTGGGTGGTAGGTCGGCCCCATCCCGCTGACGACGGCGATCGACGCGACCCGGTCGCCGAGAGCTGCCGCAGTTGCGAGGCTGAACGGCGCGCCGCCGGAGTAGCCGAACAGCGAGAAGCGCCCGATCCCCAGCGCGTCGACGGCCGCCTCGACATCCGCCGGCCAGTCGCGGATCTCGCGGCCGGGCACGGGATCGCTCAGCCCGAACCCGGGGCGTTCGAGTGCGATCACGCGCGACTCCTGTGCGGTGCCGACGAGCCCGGCCAGGTGCGCGGTGTGACGCGAGCCGGGCGTGCCGTGGAAGAACAGGATCGGCCAGTACTCGTGGTTGCCGTATGTCGCATAACCGAGCTGGCGGCCGCCGGGCAGCGTCAGTTGGTTATAGGTCGAGATCGCGACCATGGGCGGGTCCAATCGAGGGCGGAAGCGGGCATCTGCATCGTATCAACACGCCCTCCTACGTGTCGGTAACGAGCGCTCCCCCGCCTGTCCGCTGATCGCGGACGGCCGTGACTGACTGCTATCATCCAGCGCCCTGCGGGTAGCGCGGGGTCCTCGACGCCAGTGACCGGAAAGGCACGAAGCACATGGAATATCGCAACCTGGGCCGCAGCGGCCTGCAGGTCTCCGTCGTCGGCCTCGGCTGTAACAACTTCGGGCGTCGCATGGATCCAGATCAGACGGCCGAGGTGGTCGACGCCTGCCTCGACGAGGGCATCAATCTCTTCGACACCGCCGACATCTACGGCGGCGAGGGGCGCTCCGAAGAGTTCCTGGGCCGCGCCCTCCGCGGCAAGCGCCAGGAGGCTGTGATCGCGACGAAGTTCGCCGGGCCCATGGGCGAGGGCCCGCACACCTCGGGTGCGTCGCGGAAATACATCCTCGATGCGGTCGACGCCTCGCTGCGGCGGCTCGATACCGACTACATCGACCTCTACCAGATCCACTTCCCAGACGTGAACACCCCGTTCGAGGAAGACGATGCGGGCGATGGACGATGTCGTCCGAGCCGGCAAGGTGCGCTACATCGGCAACTCCAACTACTCGGGCTGGCAGATCGCGCACTCCTCCTGGATCGCGAAGACCGAGCACCTGACGCCGTTCATCAGCGCGCAGAACCAGTACTCGCTCCTCGACCGCTCGGTTGAGCGCGAGGTGGTGCCCGCGGCGAGCAAGTTTGGGCTCGGCATCCTGCCGTACTTCCCGCTGGCGAGCGGTCTGCTCACCGGCAAGTACTCGCGTGGCTCCGACGCGCCGGAGGGCACGCGCCTGGCCGCCGGTCCGATGGGCGAGCGCATCCTGACCGACCGCAACTTCGATGTCCTCGAGGGTCTGACCGATTTCGCGATAGCGAAGGGTCACACCATCCTCGAACTCGCGTTCAGCTGGCTGGCGTCACAGAGCCACGTCGGCAGCGTCATCGCCGGCGCGACCAGGGTCGAGCAGGTGAAGTCGAACGCGGCCGCCGCGGCCTGGCGGCTCACCGACGAGGAGATGGCGGAGGTCGACGGCATCGCGCGCCCGCCGCGCTGATGCTCGACGCGACGAACATGCGACAGGAGCCGGCCTTCGCGGCCGGCTCCTCTGCGAGACGTACTAGCGGATGCCGGGCTCCGGCGATCGGTTGCGGTTGGTGCGGATGAACTCGCCGACGAGGTCCGCGTCGAGGGTGTCCATCACGAGCCGCTGGCCCCACGAGACGAGCACGATCGGATCGGCGTTCTCCAATCGGGGCGACAGGATCACGTCACGCGCGTGGTCATTCGCGACATCCTCGAGGCGTGCAAAATCCTCGGCGGACAGGACCTCGGGCTGGTAGGTCAGCCAGACGACGCCATGCTCCATGGCGTGGATCGCGTGCGGCTCGGAGATCGGCTCGTCGTAGACGCCGTGGCGCAACGGCGACGGCGCGTGGGGCCCCCCGGCGTGGGGCAGTGCCGCGATCGCCACGGTCGAGGGGTCGACGTGCGTGGCCGGTCCGAGATGGATCGTCTCGCCGAGTAGCGGATCCTCCGAGGCCGAGCTCGGGCTGAAGATCACGATCACCGCGATGAGCACGGCGACGGCGCCGCCGATCCCCCCAATCACGATGAAGCCGCCGAAGGAGTCGATCGTGCCTCGGAGTCTGGCCCACCTCGACGGCGGACGTGCCTCGACTTGCCGCATCCGCCGCCGTCGTCGCGTCGACATCACTACCGCCATTCATGCCACAGCTCGATGTGTCCAGAATCGCGCGGCCAGGAGATACGACAAGTGACGGGTGTTCCAGTGACGTGAACCGGCGCCGACGGGTTTCTAGGCGAGATGGTCCGGCGGATCGGTCGCACGAGGAGCGAGTCGGAGCCGCGCTCCACCTTCCGGGTCGACGTAGAGATACAAACGCTGCGTCCGCCGTGACGGGTTGATTCCCCCGCCGAGAAGCCCGCCAAAGAGGGCGCCGAGCCAGTGTGTGGTCCAGGAGTTGTGGCGGACGAGCACCACCTGGTACTCGTCCGACTGCTCGACTTCGTAGCCCTCGCGGCGCAGCCGCGCGACCTCCGCGTCAACGGGTGGGTGTGGGCTCGCCATGACGGCGGTGCTTTCTACGGGGCCCCCCAACCCGACTCGCGCCTCGTGGCGCACCTGGCTTCCCTGCGCTACTGGTCGTCGGCCCCTGTCGCCTCGATGCGGTGCTTGCCTGCCTCCCACCCCGCGTCGTGGAGATGCGCCGAGGCGAACGCGAACGGCTGGTCTTCGAGGTCAGTGGCCATCGTGTCGTTCCAGCGGTTGAGCCAGCCGAACATCGCGATCGCGGAGACGAGTTCCACGATCTGCCCGTCGTCGAAGTGAGCGCGCAGATCCTCGAAGTGTTCGGGCGTCACCCCGTTCGGCACCAGCCCCGCGTCACGTCCGAGGCGCAGCGCCGCGCGCTCCGCGTCCGTGAACGCCTCGCTGGTCTCGAACGTGTAGAGCGCTTCGACTTTCTCGTCCGGCACGCCGGCGGCCTGCGCCGCTTTCGCCGTGTGGGACTGGCAATAGCGGCAGCCGGCGCTGGTGCTGGCGAGCTGCGCGACCATCTGTTTCAACGCGCCGTCGACCTGCTCCGTGCGCATCACCGCCGCGAACAGGCGCGAGAACGCGCGCAGCGTGTCGGGCCGGTGCGCCATGGTGAAGAGGCTATTGGCGATGTAGCCATTGCGCGCCTCGATCGCGTCGAAGTACTCCGCGAACTCTTCGAGGTCTGCGCGCGGCAGCGGTTCTACGTTCGCCATCATCGCCCCCCGTGGCGTCTCCTGTAGCGTCTCGCATCCTCGTTCGAGCGCTTCGATGCTCGTCGCACCGAGGTGACGAGGGGACGATTGTAGACGCCCTTGCGGGCGTCGACGAGCGCAGCGCTAGCGACGCCGCCGTCTGAGTTTGCGCGCGAAGTAGTCGAGGATGATCTCGAAGCGCTCGACCCGATGGCTCGGACGCCCGCTACGGGACAGCTCGTGCGTCTCGTCAGGGAAACGCACGAACTCCACATCGCGGCCGAGCTGGGTCAGCGAGACCCAGAGATGCTCCGCCTGCGACATTGGACAACGGAGGTCGTTCTCCGAGTGCAGGATCAGCACTGGCGTGCGCATGTCGTTGACGTAGGTCGATGGCGACTGGCGCAGCACCGCGTGCAGGTCCTCGAAGGTGCTGGCGCGCTCGCCGAGGTAGCGCCGGTTGAACGAGTGGCCGATGTCGCTCGCGCCCTGCATCAGGTACCAGTCGTTGACAGCGCGTTCGGAGCAGGCGGCGGCGAAGCGATCCGTATGTCCGATCGCCCACGAGGTCATGAACCCGCCGTACGACCCACCGAGGATCCCCAGCCGTGACTGGTCCGCCCATGGCATGCGTTCGAGCGCAGCCTCGAAGGCCGCCATCACGTCGTCGAAGTCCGGCCCGCCCATGTTGCCGACGATTGCCGAGGCGAACGCAGACGATTGTCCGGAGGACCCTCGAGGGTTGCAGAACACCACCCCATACCCGACGGCGCTGAACACCTGGAACTCGTCGAAGAAGTCTTCGCCGTACTGGCCGAACGGTCCGCCGTGGACGTTGAGCAGCACGGGATAGCGACGCCCTTGCGCGCGGTTCGCCGGTTCCATAATCCAGTAGTCGACCTCGACGCCGGCCGCCGTCCCCACCCTGTGTGACGACGCCGGGGCCGGCTGCACGGTCCCCAGCCACGCGGCGTTGAGCCTGGTGCGCTGGCGCATCCGTCCGCTCGCCATGTCCACCACGTAGACCTCGCCAGGCGTCGATAGCGTCGAGGCCACGACTGCCGCGGTCTGACCATCGTTTGCGATCGACAGCGAGACGACGGCTCGCTTGCCGCGCGAGATCCAGCGTGTGCCAGCGCCCTCGGTCGACACGATCGGATTGGCGGTGCCGTGGTCCTGCGCGATCACCGCCACGCTGCGGTCGTCCAGCCATCGAGGATTCGACGAGCCGGAGAACAGGTCGCCGGCGCTCTGCCGGTCGAAGTCCGGGTCGAGTGGCCGCGTGCGGCCGCTGTGTAGGTCCGTCACGTGAACGGTGCGGTTCGCCGGGAAGTCCGGGGCGAAGATCGAGGCGATGCTCCGGCCGTCCGGCGACCAAGCCGGTCCGCCGTACGCGCCGTCGGTGTGGGTGAGGCGACGGGCGCGCCCGCCCTCGGCTGGCACGACCCAGAGGTCGCTGCGGCCGTCAGCCTCGGCTTTGCGATGCCGCGCCGAGACGAACGCCAGCTGCCTGCCGTCGGGCGACCACGCGGGACCGACCGAGGCGTGTCGCCCGCGCGTCAATTGCCGGGCCTTCGCCCCTTCCTCGAGCGCGTCGACCACGAAGATCTGCTGTGGCCGGTCGTACGTGAACCCTTCGCCGTTCAGCTTGTAGGCCAGACGGTCGATCCGCCTCGCGGGACGCGCGTCCTTCGAGTCGGTGGGTGGTGGCTTCGGCCCCGTGCGCGCGGCGAAGGCGATGCGGCGACTGTCCGGCGACCATGTCGGAGCGCCCGCGCCGTGCGGCAGATCCGTCACCCGTCGCGCCTCGCCGCCGTCGACAGGGATCACGTAGAGCTGCGCCCCCTCGCCCTCGTTGCGCCGGGACAGGAAGGCGAGGTGACGACCATCGGGCGACCAGGCTGGCGCGGTGTCGCTGCCTTCGCCGGAGGTGAATGCCCGGGGCGCGCTACGCCCCGGCGTGTCCACCAGCCAGATCTGCGACCGGTTGCGGTCCGTCTTACGGTCGAGCCGCTGTACGACGAACGCGATCCGTGCGCCGTCCGGGCTGATCGCTGCCCCACGCACCCACTGGATCTTGTACAGGTCCGCTGGCCTCATCCCACGCATCGCTCACCCCTCGCACGCCCCAACGGGGCGAGGGGACTCTAGCGCAGCGCCCGGATCGCCGTCAGAACACCACCCGCGCCGCGCCCACCGTCGCGAGCAGTGCCAGGGCAGCGAGGTAGCTGAGGTAGCGCAGGATGCGGTGGTCGGAGCCCCACAGCGACAGCGCGCCCAGTGCGCCGAGCGCGGAGAACCAGACGTCGACGAACCCGAGCAGCCCGGCGACGCCGAGGACGGCGAGGCCGCGGATCATCGCCCGCGCCTAGAGGTGCTCGCGGAACCAGGCGAGCGTGCGACTCCAGGCGTCCGCAGCGTCGGCGTCGCGGTAGCCCTCGGTATTGGTGTCGTTGAAGAACGCGTGGTCCGCCTCCGGGTAGTGCACGAACTCATGCGGCTTGTCGCGCGAGCTGAGCGCCTCTTCGTAGCCCGGGACGTTGCCGATCACCATCTCGTCCCGGTCGCCCCAGATGCCGAGCACCGGCGCCTGCAGCGCGTCCCAGTCGTACTGCACCGCCGGGTGGATGCCGTAGAAGTCCACGCAGGCGCCCACCGTCGAGGGGTTCTTGCACGCGGCGAAGAGGCTCAGCGCCCCGCCCATGCAGAATCCGACGGTGCCGACCGGGCGGCCGGTCTCCTCGTTGAGCCGGGAGACTGCGCCGCGCAGTTTCTTCTCGGTCTCCTCGATGTCGAGCGCCATGAAGAGCTTGCCCGCCTCGTCCGGCTCGTCCACGACGGTGCCGTCGTAGAGGTCGGGCGCCAGCGCGAGAAAGCCCTCGGCGGCAAAGCGATCGGCGATGTCTTTGATGTGGGCGTCGAGGCCCCACCACTCCTGGACGACGACCACGCCGGGGCCGTCGTCGCCGCCCTCGGGCCGGGCCAGGTAGCCCTGCGCCTCTGATCCGTTCGAGGGGTAACTGATCATCTCGCCCATAGCCCCGCTCCTTCCGCGTGCCCGGTTGCCTGGTTCGCCGGGGGCGCGAGTATCGCGGATGGCGTACGAGGCCTGCAACGGCGGCGGTGGTTCCGGCTGGCGCGCCGTGCTTCACTCACGCTCTCAGTGGAGGCGAGCCATGGCCGACCGCCGCATCCTCGAAGCAGTGCGCGTGCTCGATTTCACGCGCGTGGTCGCCGGTCCCTACTGCACGCGCATGCTGGCCGACCTGGGCGCAGACGTGGTGCGCATCGACGCGCCGCCGCGCGGCGACGGTCCTACGCGAGCGGCCGGGTCGCCGGAGAACAACCTGGGCAAGCGCTCGATCGCGCTCGACCTCAAAAGCGAGGCGGGCGTCGAGGTGGCGCAGACGCTCGCGCGTTCGGCCGACGTGGTGGTCGAGAACTTCCGCCCGGGGGTGATGGCGACGTTCGGGCTCGGCTACGAGGAGCTCAGAGCCGACAACGAGCGGCTCATCTTCGCCTCGATCTCGGGCTTCGGGCAGGGCAACTCGCACTCGCACCGGCGTGCGTTCGGCGCGACCGCACACGCGGAGGCGGGCTGGCTCTGGGTGCAGCAGCAGGCCATCGAGGCCCCGACCCCGTTCGCGCCCGGCGTGACGATCGCCGACCTCGCGACGGCCAACTTCGCTACCTCGGCGATCCTGGCCGCGCTCTACGACCGCGAGCGCACTGGCCGAGGGCAGGCCGTCGATGTCTCGCTGATGGACGGTCAGCTCGCGATCCTGAACTCGGTCGCCGCGCCCGCCCTTGCCGGACAACCGCCCGAGCAGTGGACGCCGTTCCGCCACCCGATCCACGAGGCGCGCGACGGGCATGTCAGCATCAACATCGGCTCGCCGCGCAACTTCACCCGCATCGCCGCCGCCATCGGCGATGCCGGCGCAGCGATGCCCTCGAACGGCCGCGAGGCGAACACCCTCGTCGGTCAGTGGGTCGAACGACACACCGTCGAGCAGCTGGCCGCAGCGATGGACCACGAGGGCGCTCCCTACGGCATCGTGAAGACGATGCACGAGGCGGTGGCGCACCCGTACTTCGAGGAACGCGGGATGATCGCCGAGGTTTCGGATCCCATCGACGGCACGATCCGAGCGGTCGACTCGCCGCTGTTCCTGTCGGACGCCGTCTCGACGGCCGCGGGACCGGCCCCGCTCGCGGGCGAGCACACCACCGAGGTGCTGCGCGAGGCGGGGTACGAAGATGCGGCGATCGAATCGCTGATCGCTTCCGGCAGCGCGGTCGAGGCGAGGCCGAGCGGCTAGAAGGGGAGGCCCTTCAAACCCTGGACGCCCTTGAGCGCGGAGATCTCGCCCTGGTGGTTTGTGACGTGCCAGAGACAGACCGTTCCCAGGTACTGTCCTCGGGGCTGCTTCCCCCCGAACGTGTCGATCTCCTCGGACAGGCCGTCATCGGACAACCCCTCCAGGAACGCGTCCGTCGAGGCGTACACCGCCTGCGCATACTCGCGGAACGCCGCGAGGTCGTAGTCCTGCGGCGACTGCGCCCCCTCCTGCGTCTGCATCGGGCTGAGCTCGCCGATACCGGTCTTCTCGGACCAGCCGCCACTCTCCCAGACGGTGCCCTCGCGGCAGGCGCCGCGCATCATGCCGTCCTCGTCGTACACCAGGTGGGCGTAGATCGCCGAGATCGATCCGAGGTTGCCGCCCTCGACGTGCGCCATTGCCTCGGCGCTGGTGTCGTCGATGACCTGTTCGAGAATGCCGTGGGCCTGCTGGTACTGGGCGCGGAGTAGATCCTGCGTTCGCATCTCGTCCCCTAGGTGTGCGTTTGGTTCGCGGCGGATTATAGACGTAGGATCCGGACGCGACCGCTTAAAACTCGAGCGCTTCGAGGTCTTCCGGCCGCGGGCGATAGAGGCGGCGGGTCGGCGTCGGGCGCATCTCGTACATGTTCGTGCGCTCCGCGGCGGCCAGCAGCAGTGGCATCAGGTCGGCGCCGCGCAACTGCCCGAGCGCGCCGCGGGCGGCGGGCCGCTCCCCGAACTCCTCGATGTCGTCGACGCGGATGTTTCCGCCACGCATGGCCAGTGGGCCGGGCTCGCCGCCGTGCTGGTCGTTGAAGACGCCGCGCGGCCACCCCGCCCAGACGGAGGGCGTGGTGTGGTCCGTGGTCACCACCGTCACGAGGTCGTCGTCGGTGGCCAACGCCTCCCAGTAGCGGGCGAACCCACGGTCGACGGCCTCGATCGCCTCGACGCAGGCGGGCGGGTCGTTGCGGTGGGACATCGGGTCCGGGTACTTCGTGTGCAGGTGGATGAACTCGTAGCCCTCGCCGAGGAGCCGCGCCGCCTCGTCCAGCCGGCGGCGGACGTCCGACTCAGGGTCCCGGTCCTCGACCTGGCAGACTTCGAAGCCCAGCTCCATGACGAGGCCGCTCACGACCTCCTCGTCAGGCAGGGAGGCCGGGCGCATGCCCCAGCGCTCCTCGAACGGCTCGTAGTCTGGCGTCGGGCCGGTCCACTTCGTGAGCAGCGTGTTGATCGCCGCACCGTCCGCTCCGCCCTCGGCGCTGGCCGGGTGCGACGACAGCGTGCCATGCACCCACGCGAGGTATGCGGCGAGCGCGTCCGCCGTCGCCTCGGCGGCCGCTGGATCCTCGGCGTCGGTCCGCGCTCGCGGGCGCAGGACCGGGAGGTCGAGGGCGAGCGGGTCGGTGTCGGTGACGGCGAAGGAGACCGGGGCGTCGCCTGCGGATGAGACGTAGAGCAGCCCATCGCCGCCGCCGCAGTAGACGTAGCGGAAGCGGTAGCCGCCGGTCTCGTGCTCCTCGATCGCCTCGCTCAGCGCTGCGCAGGCCGCGTCGCGGTCGTCGAGGAAGCGCTCGCTCAGCACGAGGCGGCCCGCGTCTTCGATCACACCGGCGCCGAACCGCGCCGCCATCACCACTTCGCCCGCGCGGGGTGGCAGGCGGCGAGCGGTGGCGAGCAGCGGGCCGCGGTCGGGGAACCCAGCCTCGCGGTAGCCCAGCATGAGGTGCAGCGCGAGCGGGCTGCCGAGCGCGTAGCCGGGCGCCAGTGCGTGCAGCATCCCGCTCATGCCCTGAGCGGCGACGCGGTCGAGGTGCGGCGTCGAGGCGGCTTCGAGCGGCGTGCGGCCATCTAGCTCGGGCGCCGGCCGGTCGCCGAGACCGTCGAGGATCACCATCAGGACGCGCATAGCGGACTAGGAAGCAGCGGCTGCGGTCGCCGCCTCGAGCTCTGCGATCAGACGGGCGGTGCCGTCCGGTACCAGGTCGCGCCACGGCTCGCCGGCGGACATGCGCCGTCGCACCTCGGTCGCGTCGATCGCCTTCTCGACGCCGGGCTGCAACACCTCCACGGCGTAGCCGGCATCGCGCAGGCGCTGCGCCTTGGTCGCCTCCCAGTCGGAGAACACGCGGATGAAGTGCGTGACATCCTGAGGCACGTAATAGCGGTAGCGGTCAGGGAGATTCACCGGGAACGGGATGATCGCCGAGCGCTGCGCCAGCCCTTCGTCCGTCAGCACCTCGCGGATCATCTGCATGCGTTCGAAGTAGGTGTAGGGGTTCGCCTCGTCGCGATGGCGGTGCTGCGCCGTTTCCTCCTCGGCGATGGCGTCCGGGTCGGGGTTCGTGATGCCGACGATCAGCGTCTCGCAGCGCGCGGCCGTGAGCCGCAGGTACTCGAGGTGCCCCAGGTGGAACGGCTGGAAGCGACCATGGATCATGCCCCAGCGCACGAGGCGTTCCGCACCGCCGGCGTCGTCCACGCCGTTGCTGCCGCCGTTGTTAGCGGTCAACGACGATGCCTTCGCCCTCGAACACGTCGCCGATGCACCACACCGGCTCGCCGGCCTCGAAGAAGCGCCGTTCGGCATCGTCGGCCGCATCGGGCGGCAGAGCGAACAGCAAGCCGCCCGAGGTCTGAGGGTCGTAGAGGAGGTGCTCGAGATCCGGCGAGATGTCGCCCCGCATGTGCACGCGCCGCTCGAGGTGCGCGCGGTTGCGTTCGCCGCCACCCGTCAGGATGCCGCGGTAGGCATACTCTTCGGCGCCCGGTAGCAACGGGAGCTGGCCCGCGCTGACGCGCAGGCCGACGCTGCCCGCCGCGGCCATCTCGCTAGCGTGTCCGAGCAGGCCGAAGCCGGTCACGTCCGTCATCGCCACGGCGCCCGCGGCACGGGCGAGCCGCGACGCCTCCGCGTTGAGCCGCGACATGGTCGCGATCGCGGCGTCGAGGTGCTCGTCCTCGCACTCCTCGAACTTGTGCGCGGTCGTGATCAGGCCGGTGCCGAGCGGCTTCGTCAGCAACAGCCGGTCGCCCGGCCGTGCCCCGCCCTTCGTGGTGATGCTCGCGGGGTCAACGAAGCCGACGACGCAGAGGCCGTACTTCGGTTCCGGGTCGATCACGGTGTGGCCGCCGACGATCACCCCCACCGGCCTCGGCGACCTTGTCGGCGCCGCCGCGCAGGATCGCCTGCGTCGTGGCGGCGTCAAGATCGACTGGCACGCCGAGGATGTTCAGTGCGATCGCCGCCTCGGCGCCCATTGCGTAGATGTCGCTGAGCGCGTTGGCCGCGGCGATCTGGCCGTAGGCGTAAGGGTCGTCCACGATCGGTGCGAAGAAGTCGACGGTGAGCACCATCGCGCGGTCGTCGCTGATCCGGTACACCGCCGCATCGTCGGGCACATCGAGTCCGACCAGGAGATTCTCGGGCGTGGCGTCGGCGGCGAGACTGTTCGTCAGTCCGCGGATCACGGCGTCGAGGTCGCCCGCACCGACCTTGGCCGTGCATCCGGCGAGGTGGGCCAGCTCCGTCAGGCGCGGGGCAGTCGCGGTCACACAGTCCTCCGGCTCACGGAGTGGTTCCTCGAGTAGCGGAGCATATCAACGCCGAGCCTGTAGCCGTCGTAACTGTAATTACAGAGATCTCCCCTCGGCTGTCGGGGAGATCCGACTTGCCGCGGATTTCGGTATGCTGGCAGCGAGACGACGAACGTGTTGGGCGACCGGCACGGCGAGGGGAGAGCGTCATGACCATCGAGACCACACCGACCGGGACCACGTCGACCAACGGGGCGAACGGTGCCAACGGCGCCAACGGCGCGACCCCCGGGCGCGCTGCCCTCGACGCACTCCTGGCGGGCGGTCGCGAGCGCGGGTTCAAGCTCGACTGGATGCTGGCGCGCGACACGCTCGGCGACCAGGTGCTCGAGATGGACGCCAAGCACGGCGGTCTACTCCTCCAGGACCTCGAGCCCGACGTCGAGGTGCCGGAGTTCAGCGAGAACCAGACGGGCCGTCCGCGCGGCGCGACGATTCGCCCGGCCGCCCCGCGCGTGGGCAACTACTCGATCCGCACGAAGAGCGACATCTGGCTCAAGAACGCCGCCCAGCTCTACGAAGAGGCCGTGCAGCGCCAGTGGTCCTCGGCCGTCGACATCCCCTGGTCGTCCGTCGAGGAGCTTCCCGACGACCTCGAGCGCGCGCAGTGCCAGCTCACGACGTTCCTGACCGAGGTCGAGTTCGTGGCCGGCGATGTCCCGGGCAAATGGATCTCGGAGACCACGCCCGACTACTACGAGCCTCGCATGTTCCTGATCTCGCAGATCATGGACGAGGCGCGGCACATGGACGTCTTCCGCAAGCGCACCTTCGCCAACGGCGGCGGGCTGATGAAGCAGACGCCGGCGCAGGTCTCCGGCGTCGAGATCGACTCGGCGCGTGACTTTACGGAGATGTCGGCCCGGCTCCACATCGCCGGCGAGGGCGTCGTGCTCTCCCTCTTCCGCATGGGCGAGCTGATGTCGTACAACGACGCCGAGAAAGCGATCTACCGACTCGCCGCCTCGGACGAATCGAGGCACGTCGCGTTCGGCGTCATGCACCTGCAGTACCTCGGCCAGACCGACACGGACCGTCGCGAGGAAATCCACAGCTACCTCGACGACATCGAGCTCGGCTTCGCGCAGGGCATCGGCGTGCAGAACCCGGCGGCGCCGGGGATGCCGGCCAGCGACGCCGTCACGATCCTCCTTGGCGGCGGCTCCGACCCCGCGTCGCTCGTCGAGGGCTCCAAGATCGCCCTCGCTGTGCGGCAGCGGCAGGTCAAGGAGTACATGCAGCGCGTCCGCGTTGCGAGCTTCGGCGACCGCTTCGAGAACGGCCGCGCAAATCCCGGGATCATGGAGCTGATCAACGCCTGACGACGCCTCGACGATCGCAGTGAACGGCCCGGCCTCGCGCCGGGTCGTTTGCATGCTGGCGCACTCGCGATCGCGTTCGCGCCGTAACGAGGGCGTCCACGCGCCTCTCGGGTAGAGTCGGCGGCATGCCACTAGAGCTGCGCAACCCGCACGCCGTGCTCGCCGCCCTCGAGGCCCGCCCGTCCGCCGTCGAGGGCGTGACGGTCGGCGCCCGCCCCAGTGGTGGCTGGCGCGACGTGGTCGACGCCGCCCGCGCTGCCGGCCGCCCGGTCGTCGACGCCACATCGTCGCGTCGAGGTGCGCGCCGCGGTGCGAACGCGTTCGCACTGGTCGAGGAGCGCGACGAGACGCCACTGGGTGATCTCTGGCGCGACCCGCAGCCTGGTACGCTCTGGCTGGCGCTCGATTCGCTGCAGGACCCGCAGAACCTCGGCTCGATCTTCCGCACGGCGGCCTTCTTCGGGGTGCGCGGCATCGCGCTCACCCGCGACCGCAGTGCCGGCATCACCGACACGGTCTACGACGTTGCCTCGGGCGCGGTCGAGTTGGTCCCGCACGCGACGGTGCCCAACCTCTCGCGGGCCCTCGACGGTGCGAAGGAGGCCGGACTCTGGACCGTCGGATCCTCCGAACATGCGGAGCGCTCGGTCACGGAGCTGGGTCCGGACCGCCCCTGGCTGCTGGTGCTTGGCAACGAGGAGCGCGGCCTGCGCCGCCTCACGCTCGACCGTTGCGACGAGGTGGTCGCGATCGAACCTCGAGGCGAACTCAATTCGCTCAACGTCTCGGTTGCGGCCGGCGTGCTGATGGCGGCGCTGACCGGCGGCGCGTAGCCGCTACGCCTCTGCGCCGGCCGCCTCTCGGTCGGCGCGTGCGGCCGCGTATTGCGGGTAGCCGTCGTCGAACGAGATCAGCCGGCCTTCGTCGAGTTCGACCACGCGGGAAGCGACCCGTTCGAGGAAGTAGCGGTCGTGGCTGATCATCAGCAGCGTGCCGTCGTAGTCGGTCAGCGCCTCCTCCAGCACCTCCGCGCTGGCGATGTCGAGGTTGTTCGTGGGCTCGTCGAGGAGCAGCACGTTCGACCGCTGCAGCATCAGCTTCGCCAGCTGCAGGCGGCTCTTCTGCCCACCGCTCAGGTCCCGCACCCGCTTGAGCGCCAGCTCGTAGGTGAACAGGAACCGCCCGAGGTGATTGACCGCCTCGCCTTCGGAGATGCGGGTGGTGTGGCGGATTTCCTCGATCGCGTGCGGTTCATGTCGAGCGTCTCGTGCTCCTGGGCGTAGCTAGCAATGGTGTTGCTGGGGCCGACCTTGACCCGCCCCGCGTCGGGCTCGTCCTGCCCGAGGATCAGGCGGAAGAGCACCGATTTGCCGGAGCCGTTCGCGCCGACGATGCCCACGCGCTCGCCGTTGAGGACGAGCAGGTCGGCGCCGCGTAGCACCTCGTCGGCGCCGAACGCCTTCTCGACGCCGATCGTCTCGACCACCCTCGTGCTGCCGCGCTCGGCGTCCAGGCGGATGCGCATGCGTCGCGGGTCCATGATCGGCCGCTCGATGCGATCGACCTTGTCGAGCCGCTTCTGCATTGACTGCCACCGCCGCACGAATTTCTCGTTCGCTCCGCCGCGGCTGAACACCTTGAGCCGCGCGATCGACGCTTCGAGGCGCCCGATCTCGCGCTGCTGCACGGTGTAGTTCTTCTGCTGGCGTTCCAGCGCCATCCGCTTCTCGAACGCGTACTCGCTGTAGTTGCCCGGGAAGACGGTGAGCTGCGAGCGGCCCGGGTGCTGTCCCGCCACCTCGAGCTCCGCGATCGCGTCGGTGACGACGTCGAGCAGGTAGCGGTCGTGCGAGACGATGACGACCGTGCCGGGATACTGCGCGATCAACCGCTCGAGGCGCGCCTTGCCCTCGAGGTCGAGGTGGTTGTCTGGCTCGTCGAGGAGCAAGAGGTCTGGTCGCTGCACGAGCAGCCGGGCGATGCCCACCAACTTCTTCTCGCCGCCGCTCATCGGTCCGACCGGGCGATGCAGGTCCGCCGGTCGGAAGCCCAGCTCGAGCAGCGTGGTCTCGCAGCGGCTCTCGTAGGTCGGCCCGCCGAGGCGCTCATGCGCGTCAACGGCGTCGGCGTGGCGCTCCATCACCTTCGCTAGCCGCTCGTCGTCTTCGTAGACCTCCGGCGCGCCCATCTGCGCTTCGAGGTCGCGCAGCTCTCGCTCGACGGCGTGCAGTCGAGCGTGCGAAGCGAGCACGGCCGCCAGGGGCGTGACCGCGGGGTCGAGGTCGGGTTCTTGCGGGAGGTAGGCGATCGTCGGGCCGCGACGACGGTGCAGTGTGCCCTCGTCGATCTCGTCGAGCCCGGCGATGCAACGCAGCAGCGTCGACTTGCCGGAGCCGTTGGGGCCGATGAGGCCGATCACCGCGCCCTCCGAGATGTCCCACGACAGACCGTCCAGGACCGCGTGGGCCCCGTAGAACTTGCGGACGCCGGAGAGGCTGACGGTGATCACGGCCGGGTACCTTCCCGCACCACCGTGGCTCAACAGCCTCGACGGTGCGCGAGGTGAAAACGCATGTCGCCTGTCGAGGTTGCCACGCACGCCGGTGGCGCGCGAGCTAGGATCGGCGCATGAGCACGATCGAGTTGCCCGAGGCTGCCACGCTCCAGATCGACATCGGCGACGGCTGCGCGCCCGGCCAGTGGACCGCGGTCGCTCACGTCCTGCTCGACGCTTCCGCCGAGCAGCCCACGCTCGGCGTCAGCCTCGACGCCTCGCTGCCGCTGGCCGTTCGCCACGCGCTCCTCGACGCACGCGACGGCGGCCTCCCGCTCGATGTCGCGCTCGCGACCGATGACGGCGCGCTCTATGCCTACACGGCGAACGCGCACGAGGGCGAGCCCGCCGGCGAAACGGTGGTCATCGAGATCGTGCGACTGCTGGCGAAGGTCGGCGGGTAGCGCTCGCCTCGCCAGCTCGGTCCGACGGCGACGCTAGCCGGCCCGGGTCGTGTTCTCCGCGATCTGCCGCAACAAGACGATCTCCTCGGGTTCGGGCGTCGGCTCTTCCTCGGTGCCCGCCGCGCGGCGTTCGAGGAGCACGTTGTACGGCTTCACCACGAAGAAGAAGATCGCCGCAGCAACGAGCGCGAAGTCGACCACGTTCGTGAGGAACGCGCCGTACAGGATGATCGAGTCGTTGATGGTGATCTCGAGGCGATCGAAGCTCGGCTCACCGAAGATGATGCCGACGATCGGCATCAGCACGTGATCGACCAGCGAGCTGATCAGCTGCTTGAGAGCCAGTGCCATCACCAGCGCTACTGCGAGTTCGATCAGATTGCCGCGCAATGCGAAGTCGCGAAACTCTTTGGCCATGGCCGTCATGCGTCGCTCCCCTCCCGGCCGAGTTCCGTCCAACCTCCCGGCGCGCCGACTGTAGCAGCGGGCTGTGCGCGCTCGTGGCGCCGCTGCTGGACCGTCTGAGAGCCTCGGCGGTCTGCACCGCTCCTTACATTCTCTGTTGAGCGTCTTCGGGAATCGATCCAGTCATTGACCATCGTGGCGTCTGAGGATCCATAAGTTCAGCGAGACCCAGACGCCAACGAGGAGGACCCATGCCCCCGCCGAACTACCTGCGAGCACGCCCCGCCGCCCGCGATGAGGGCCAGGGCGTGATCGAATACACACTCGTCGCGGGAGTGATCTCGATGGCGCTGTACGTCGCCTTCCAGACGACCGGCATCGTCGGCCAGATTCAGACCGTGGTTGGCGGCATCGTCACCACGATGGGCGGCTAAAGCCGCCACGGAACCCGAGGAGAAGGAGCGCTTGCGCAAGGAGCTCTTGATGCGTCGGATCCAACGCTCGGCCGAGACCTCGTCGCCACTGGGGCGGTTGCTGCAGCGCGCCCCACGAGGGCTGCGCGACCTCTTCGCCAGCTCGCCAAAAGGGCCGCAGGGCGACGTTCAGGAGCTGGCCATCTCCGCGCGCAAGTTCGGCCCGGTGCTGCAGGTCAGCGTCGCCAACACCTCGAGGGTGTTCCTCTCCTCGATCGAGGTCGCCCTGCTGATCGAGTTCTACGATCTCGACCACACCGCCAACGAGCTGCGAGACGTCGAATTTCTCTCCCCTGGCGAACAGGTCCTCCTCGCCGTAGCGGTCGAGTCCGACCGCGTCAGCCGCGTCTGGTGCACGACGAACTACACGCTCCGCGGGGACCGCCACAGCGCCACTGGAGGCGTCGAGCTCGGCTAGCCCGGGCGTCGCTCCTCGACTCACCGTTCGGTCAGGCCGGCCTACCCGCTAGTGGGGTCCCGACCGACGCACAACTATCCCACGGTCGGGCCGATGAACTGCCTGGGGATCGTCCTGTTCTAGCGCGCTCACGACGACATGAATGTCGTCCAGATCAATCAGGTCAAGGCTTCCGACGGACTCCCGCGGAGGGCCTAGGCTGGAGCCCAACGCTCGACCGATGTGAGGAGGCTCGCGTGGACTTTACCTGTGCCAAGTGCGGCGCGAGGGAGGCGGCGACCGGAGAACTGCGGACGACCGGCTCCGGGTTCACGCGGTTCCTCAACGTACAGAACCAGAGGTACGGCACGGTCTCCTGTGCCGACTGCGGCTACACCGAGCTCTACAAGATCGGCGGCGGTGGTCGGGTCGGCAATCTCTTCGACTTCCTCACGAACTGACCGCCGTCCCCACGGCCCCAGCGCTCAGTCACGCGGAGCCAACTGCCCGAGGTTCGGCTCAGCAGAAGCTCGCGTCCCCCCGGGCCGGGTCGGAAGACCTTCGAAAACCTTGCTTCCGCGGGGTGGCAGTTGGTGAGAGACTCAGAACACGATCGTGTGCGGATCGCAGAGGAGTGACGTATCGCCATAGCAACGCTGACCCAGCCGCAGGAGCCAGCCGCGGGATCCGAATACGCCGAACTCAAGAACATCCTGACCGCAGCGGGCTTGCGTGCCGCGCAACCTTGGTTCTACGTCTCCAAGGCAGTCTTTAACGCTGCGGCGCTCGTGGGCGTCGTGGCCCTGGCGCTGTGGTCACCGCACCCGGCCGTGCTCGTCACGAACGCGCTGTTGTTCGGCTTCATGCTCACGCAGATTGGCATGCTCGGTCACGATGTCGCTCATCGACAGGTCTTCCGCCGAGGGCCTGGTGTGGCCCTGGCCGGGTGGACCCTCGGCAACCTGGGCATGGGGATCAGCTACACGTGGTGGACGCGTAAGCACAACCAACATCACGCCAACCCGAACCACATCACCGACGACCCCGACGCGAGCTACCCGATGCTCGCCATGTTCCCCGAGCAGGTGGCGCTGAAGGCGAGGTGGGCGAGGCCGATCATCGCGATCCAGGCCTACCTGTACCCAATCCTCGGGGCGTTCGTCTTCATCAACATGCGAGTGCCCAGCATCACACTGCTCTTCGGTCGGAACGTGCCTCGGCGGATCCCTCAGGCGATCGGCCTCGCACTGCACTGGATGCTGTTCGGCCTGCTGCTCACGCAACTCGGCGGATGGCCCCAGGCGCTGACGTTCTTCATCGTCAGCCAGGTCGCCTTCAGCCTCTACAACGTTTCCGTCTTCGCCCCGAATCACAAGGGGATGATGATGACGTCGGACGATGAGCCGCTGGACTTCCTGCGGACTCAGGTGCTGACAGCCCGCAACGTGCGAGGGAGCTGGCTCATCGACTTCTGGTACGGCGGTCTCAACTACCAGGTCGAGCACCACCTGTTCCCCACGATGCCGCGCAACCAACTTCGCGCCGCACAGCCACTGGTCGAACAGTTCTGCATCGACCGAGGCATCGCCTACCACCAGACCTCACTGGGCCGCTCCTACCTCGAGATCTTCCAGCACCTCAGGGGAGCGAGCGCCGCTCTCTAGCACTGCGCTCGCTAGCCAGAGGCGGGGCTGCGCGCCCCTACACCCCCCAGTGCGCGGTCGAGCGGAGCTAACTGCTCCGCGGTTGGTTCCGTAGAACCCACAGGCATTCGTAGGTTCGGATTTCGGCCTCTGTCGCCGATCTGTAGCCAAACTTGTCCGCCCGCGACTCGCGATTGGAGCGAGTCGTGAGTCGAGCACACGGTGAAGGAAGTCTCTATAGGCGATCGGATGGGTACTGGTGCGCAAGCATCAGGCTCCCCTTAGGGAAGCGGATCATCAGGTACGACCCGGACTAAGCGAGAGGCGTCCCAGCGCCTCGGTGAGCTTCAACGTCGGAAAAGTGCGGGTCGTCTTGCTGCGCCTACCAAGGTCACGGTGGACGAATGGCTCGACGAATGGTTCGGTCGTGCCAAGGAGAATCTGTTGGCACTGTCGCAGCGACGGATTCTGAGGCGCCGACGGTGCCCGTGACCTGGTTCCTGAGGCCCGTTGGGCAGCTGATCAACCTTGAACTCAGATCCAGAGTCACGCCGGGTCACACCACCACAGACCGGACGCTGGCTTGCAGACAGTGACAGTCCTTGTCAGTCTGTCCGACCGTCCCCAATACGACGCCGGTATCGTGTAAGCTGAAAGCAGAGCTGCCGGGGTGGACTCGGCTGAAACAGATTTGTACGGGCCGAGCGCTTGGAGCGCCAGTCCCCCGAAGGGGCCTGGCGCATTTTGATCTCTCCAGACGACCGGTGGGCCCCGCGCTTGTGCCGCCGCGCACCGGCACTCGCTCTCGCTTCGAGGCGACGCCCCGCGCCGTTGATCCTGGGCCTCGTCGACGGGGTGTACTCGCCATGAAGTACGCCGCCGAATTGCGTGACGAAGCGAAGGCGCTCTACCTGCAGCTCGGGCTGGAGCGCTCGGTCGATGCTGTTCGCCAGGCACTGCTCGAGCGCGGCCTCGATGTGCCGAGCGAGCGCGAGCTCTACCGCTGGAAGAAGGAGGACGCCTGGGACGAGGCACTCGACGAGCTGCGCGCCCTGGCCGCACGGAAACGCCTCGCCGAGGTCGAGACGCTGCGCGAGGAGGCGGCGCGTCGCCACCTCCAGTTAGGCAAGCTGGCGCAGACACGTGGCGGTCTGCGTCTCGCGAAGGCGGCACCCGCCGAACTCACGATCGCGGAGGCGCAACGCTTGATCGACCAAGGCATCCGCTGGGAGAGCGCCGGACTCGAGGAGCTGGGCGCGACTGTCGAGGCGGAGGCTCTGCTCCGTGCCCTCGCCCTGGAACGGGACGTCGACCCCGAAGCGTTGATCGAGCTGCTGCGGGCGAAGCCCGTCGATCGCGAGTCGTCATGAGCCGCCGCTCACGGCTCCCGGTGCTTTGGGCGCTTGAGCTCGCGGGCGCGATCGCGGATCAGGCCGGGTCGAGACGCCCGCCGGCCACCGACGACGAGCTCTGGCAGTTCGTCCACGACCACTTCGGCGAGTCGCTCGTGCGTGACGTGCATCCGGACTGCGTTGCGAGGGGCCACGTGGCTCCGTTCACGGCCTTCGCCGATGCTTACTTCGCGCGGGTGCCGCTGGTGCTCTGGATCGGATCGCGCGGACTCGCTGGTAAGACCTACCTGCTTGGCCTGCTAATCGCGACCGAGGTGGCGACACTGGGAGCTGGAGTCTCGCTGTTTGGCGGATCCCGCGAGCAGGCGGTGATCGCGTTTGACTACGCGCGCCGCTTCTGGGAGCGCGACACAGGCGGGGCGCTCCCGGCGGCTCGCTGGCAGGCCCGCGGCGTCGCGGTTGCGAACGGCGGCGACCTGAAAGTGCACGCGACCTCGCGGCGCTCGGCGCGCGGGCAGCACCGGCCGCGGCTACGCATCGACGAGGCTGACGAGTTCGAGTTGGAGAAACTGAACCGGGAGCGGATCCGCGTCCTCGACGACGCGCTGGGCCAACCCCTCCCGCAGGGCGAAGTCGCGGCGCAGATCGTGATCGCATCTACCTGGCACCATGCGGACGGCCCCGTGACCCTGCTGCGTCAGCGCCTCGAGTCGGGCGAGCTGGTGGGGCAGATCCAGGAGTGGTGTTACCGCGAGTCGCTGCAGCGGGTCGTGGACGGTGTAGCTGTGGGGTGGCTCGAGGAGGCTACGGTCGAGCGCAAACGCGGCGACCTTACGCGCGAGCAGTTCCGGGTCGAGGTAGAGCTGCAGGAGCCAACGGCGGAAGACCGGGCGATCGACCGCGACGCGGTCGACCGCATGTGGGACGTGAGTTTCTGCGAGGTCAAGGACGGCGTGCCCCGGCCGCAGCAGGGCGATCTCGGTGAGTACATCGAGTGGCCCTGCTGCCGCGACTACGATCCGGCGGCGGGTCCGCACTCCTGGCACCGCTATGCGACCGGCTGCGACTGGGGTCGGCGCCGCGACTTGACAGCAATCGTGACCTACCGCACCGACGTTGATGACGGCTTCTGGTGGCTGGTTGCGTGGGAGGTCGACCGCGGCCGCAACTGGGATCACCTCGCGGAGCGCTTCAACTGGCGGGTCGAGCGCTTCCCCGGTCCAGCCGCCCATGACGCAACGGGCATGGGCGGCGACGTGCTCCACGAGAGCTCCCTGATCCGCGTGCCGGCCACCCCGGTCCAACTGACAGGCGGTCCGACCGGCCGCCGTACGCGGCTGTTTACCGAATACGTCCTGGCGATCGAGCAGGCGAAGTTCTTGGGGCCGCGGATCGAGCGAGCCTGGCGCGATCACCGGGGCGTGACCCGCAACGATCTCTGGGGCTCCGGTCATCCGCCCGACAGCTTCGTTGCCGGCGCGTTGGCCTGGTCGCTGCGCCGCGAGAGCGCGCTGCTCGACCTCGACCTGGGCGTCGACCGGCTGAGCGGTCCCGGACCGTTAGCGGGGCTCCGCTAGCGCGGCGCACCGTGCAGGCGCGGACCTGCCGAGTCGAGGCGGCGTGAACGCGCTGAAGTTCGTAAGCCGTCGGCCGTGGCGGCCGGCGGCGCCGCACTGCCAAAACACGCCATCGATACAGGCCACACGAGGAGTTGCCGCCCCACGGGGTGCACGGTCCCGGCCAGCGGGATTCTAATGGTTGTGGATGCAGTTTTCTTGACCCGCGCGCTCACATTCTGTAGGAAATGAGGCAGCGGCCGTCGAAAAGTGCGGCTCAGACCGGCTGCACTACGCTCGCATCGTCAAGAGGCGCGTACTGGGCTCACAGAGCGTCTGACGGCGCCTCCCGCCGGTCCCGGCGTGCTCGGGCGCAGTCCTTGCGGCTCGCGTCACCAAGTCGGAGACAGCTCGCAAATTCCTGAAGCCGACGGGCGCCGCCGGCCTTCTATAGGGCTCCGGCGTGCGAGAGGCACGGCCGAGCGCCCGGTGTCGTTGAGCGCCGCCGAACGTTGTTAGCCGCCCCTCCATCTCGGCACCGCTCCCGCACGAAGGCTCGCCACGTGGGCTGATCTGATGAGTACAAGCGATTCTCTGACAGACGTTGATATATTCTGACGACCGACCGCGCCTCCGACACCATGAACGAACTGGGCAGAGCCATCCGCATGCCCGCTCGGGGGACACGATGAGCAACCAGAGCCTCCGAACCGGCGGAGACCACGCCGCCGTTGAGTTCGCGAAGATGTGGGCCGGCGACGCTCAAATGATGATCGGCAACCCCCGATGATGCTTGCTACGGATGTCCGTTCGATCGTCTTCGAGCGGCTGCTGCCTGGGGCCGCGTTCCTGGGTATGGCGCTGCTGGGGATCGCTGCGCAGGACGCCAGCACGGGCCTTGAATGGGCACGAGTATTCGCCAACGGCGGGTTCATGGGCCTGATCGGGTACCTCTTCCTGATCCGCCTGCCGAGGGCCGGCGAACGCGCGCCGCTCAGCGGCGCCCTGGCCGGATTAGCGGGCACGCTCGCACCGGTCGCGCTGTCGGTCTCGCCGATCACAGAGAACGAGATCCTGCTCGCGACTGGCACGACGCTGACGGTGATCGGCCTCCTCGCCTCCGTCGTTGCGGTCGCCTCGCTGGGGCGCTGCTTCGGTATCTTCCCGGAGGCGCGAGGGCTCGTCACACACGGTCTCTACCGCTGGTCACGGCACCCGGTCTACCTCGGCGAGTACATCGCCGTCGGTGGCATTGTCCTGTCGTCGCTCTCGGTGATCGCCATCGCGATCTACCTTTGCTTCGTCGCGTTGCAGGCGCTGCGCGCGTCGAACGAGGAGCGAGCGTTGACCGTCGCATTCCCCGAGTACAGCCAGTACGCCGCTCGCACAAACCGCATCGTCCCGTTCGTCTGGTAGCTGCCGGCGTTGCCACGGATCGGAGCGGCAGCGGGTTCGTTCCTCCTCGCACACTTCGATCTCATCTCGTCGTCGAGGCATTTCGGATCGTCGTCGCGCTGTCGATTGCCCGGCTGCTCCCGGACAATCCGCTCATCGCTCGTAACTCTCTCGGTGGCCAGCTCTGCTCTATGCCGTCATCCGTTCAGTGACCCGCGAACCTGCTCGGGGCCGCCTTCGTAGGCGCTGAGCACATCCGGACCGACCCCATCCGGCTCCCTGGCTCGCCTTGCCTCGCATTGCTCGCGTCGATCGCCTCTGCGCCTGATCCCCTTTGACACGGGCGCGGAGCAAGAGGCCCCGTCTCGGCGGGGCTTCTTCGCTTGTGAAAGTCGAACCCCTTTCATACGGAATCCCACCCAATCTGACGGTGAGGCCGTTGACGATCGACACCGCGTCGAGTCTGAGCACCCGGCAGAAGCCTATCCGTATCAGTGAAGGGACCCTTGTGCAGACTCAATAACTACCTAATGGCGAAGCACGCTCAGTTCGAGACCGACGACGAGGGCCAGGGCGTGATCGAGTACGTCCTAGTGACTGGTGTCATTTCGATGGCGCTATTCGTCGCCTTCAACACCACTGGCATCGCCGGGCAGATCACGACTACGGTCGGCGGGATTGTCACGACGATGGCCGGTTAGCTAGCGCGCATCGCGTGAGTCGCCTCGACGTCCGTCCATCGCAACATCGGACCGGCCCCGCAGGTCCTTCGCGTGGCGGGGATGGCTCGGCGTCTGCCTTCCAATCGAGAATGGAGGCAAGCCGCTCTTGCGAGGGGGATCCATGCCGAACCAGACTGACGCGCTCGCCCGACGGGCGCTCGAAGGGCAGTGGCAGGGTGACAGCGCCGAGCGTGGTCTAACCGGCCAGGCGGATCGCGGGAGCGACGCGCTGCACCCCGACGACATTGCCTCCCGTCGGGGCACGGTTAGGAGACGACCCGCTCCACAGCAAGGAAGCGGCATCGCCGCGACTCTCGCGATGATGCCCAGCCTTGCCTTCATCGTTGGGCTGGCCGCGGTCGTGGCCGTCGCCGGACTGGCCCTCTGGTCCTCTGGGGCGTTCCAGGCGAGCGTGAACGCCTTCGATGATGGGGTCACCTGGGTGCAGGACCGGACACTCGCGGCGGACGACGGCGTTGAGCAGGGAATCGTCGCTGATCGCGTATCCGGGAGCTACGAGGCAGAGGTGGCCGCGACTGATGGACGCGGCGTCCGGGCTGACCAGGACCATCGTTGCTTTTGTTCTCGCGTTCGGCGTCGGACTCCTGTTGTTGAGAAGCGAGTGCGGAACCCCCGGTTGTGGCGTGGTCGCCTTCATCGCGGTACCCATCCTCGTGCCGTTGTTCTTGGTCCTTGTTCTCGCAGTGTCCGGGTGGGTTTCAATAGTGGTCTCGCTTATCCGCCTGTGGCGCGAACGGTGACCGTTATCGTCTGCTCTCAGAGCGGCTCACGGACCCAAGCTCAATCGGAGGGGGTAGGGGTCACCCTCGCTCTTCGTCAGCAATCCGCTTGAGTTCCAGTAACTGCTCGTAGGTGATGTCAGCGCGGATGTGCAGATTCTGCTGCCCGGCTCCATCATCGGTCTGCCAATAGCCGGCGCCCTTCAAGGGACTCTATGCGCTCAGCCGAAATCCCAGGACCCACAACGACCTCCTCCCCGACCCGCAGGAGGCCGAGGCAGTACTCGCGCTCCTGAACTCGACGCTTGCGAAGCTTGAAGGCTCGCGCGAGTAGGCACCGCTTCATGCGTGAGCCAACTGGACAGCCCGCGCGGCGGCCGTTCCGATGGCCGGCCGTCTAACGCGTGCACTTCGGCGGTCTCTATCGCGGGGTTCGTCGAGCACAGAGGGAGCCGACGACCGAGCCTCGTGTTTAGTTCGAGCGCCCAGTCACCCAATGCTCACGTGCTAGATTCAGCGCCGAGTGGATGTAGCCAAGTTTGTAGCCAACATTCGGCCACAGGCAGGTAGAACTGACGTGTAGAGGGAGGCCGAAAACCCAGCCCCTACACCCCCAGCGCGTGGTCGAGCGGAGCTAACTGCTCCGCGGTGGGTTCTGCTCAGCAGAACCACGCTTCCGTCAGGCCTGGGACGAACGTCGAGGGCTGCGCGGCGACCTCTGTCGAGGCGGGGTCGAGGCCGAGGGCGGCCGTTTTCACCGCCCGGAACGTGTCGAGCGGGTCCTCCAGCGGGGCCGCGAGCAGGGCGTCGGCGTCGTGGTCGTGTGTCGCGTCGAGGGCTGGGGTGGCGGCCGCCTCGACGATCGCTGCCAGCTCGGTCTGGAGCGTGTCGACGTCGGCGTTGGACCAGGTGTAGGTGAGGCGCTCTTCGTCGAACGGGCCGAGCAGCCCCTGCGAGCGCAGCCGCTCGTTCAGTGGCGATCCGGGTGGCAGCAACAGGCGCAGCGCGTACTGCACGGGCTGGACGTGCCGTACGAGGCGGTGGCGCTCGATGAAGTCGAGCATGTCGACGAAGTCGGCGCGCTGCATCCAGGGCGTGAACGCGACCCAGGTCGGGCGGATCGTGACGCCGAGGCCGCGCGCGTGGGCGAGCACGCGCTCCATGTCCTCGACGGTGTGCCCCTTCTCCAGCTCGGCCAGGATGCGTTCGTTCGTCGACTCGAAAGCGGAGGTGATGAAGAGACAGCCGAGGTCACGCAGCTCCTCGACGAGCGGCTCGTGCTCGATCAGGTGCTCGACCTTGATCGTGGCGTCGAACGTGACCTCCGGATGGCGCGCGTGGAGTTCACGGGCGATGGCAAGCGAGTGGCGGACGCCGTTGAGGAAGTCTGGGTCGCCGAAGGTGATGTGGCGAGCGCCGAGGTCGACGAGTTGCTCGATGTCCGCCAGCACCGTCTCGCGCTGCACGGCGCGCATGCGCCCGGCGTAGACCGGCGTGATCGGGCAGTGGGTGCAGGTGTGGGCGCAGCCCCGCGTCGCCTCGACGTACCCCGCCAGCGCCAGGCCGTCAGCCCGGTCCACGCGCGCGTAGCGGTCGAGGGCGGGCAGACCGGCGCGGTCCGGCACCGGGTACGCCTGCCGCTCGAACGTTGGGGTGGCGCCCAGGCCGGGAACGTCGGCGGTCGGCCGGTCCTCGGCGATCCGATCGGCGAGCGCGAGCAGCGCGGGCTCGTATTCGCCACCGATCACGCTGTCGACCTCTTGCGCCAGCCGGTCGTCGAGCGGCGAGGCGTAGAGTCCGTAACAGGCGATGTGCGCGGCGGGATTGAGCTGCCGCACTCGTCGCGCCAGCTCCACCGCCAGCCGCGCGGCGGTGTGCATCGGCACGGAAATAGCGACGAGGTCGGCCTGCGCGAAGCGGAACGCCTGTGGCTCCTCAACGGCGAGGTCGAGCGTCTCCACGGCGTGCCCGGCAGCGCGCAACACGGCCGCCGGGGCGGCGAGGTTGAGCGGCTGATGCCCCAGCTCATAGGTCGACACCAGCAACACCCGCGCACCCTCGGCGGCGGGTGACAGGTCTTGGAGCTGCAGGAGTTCGCCGTTCGGCGACAGGCTCATGCCTCGATCTTAACGGCCGAAGCGAGAACCGGCGCCTGCCGGGGGCAGTGAGGGGTTCGCACCCCGGCGCGCCGCAGGTCGCGACGCAGGGACGTCGCTCGAAGCCTGTCCGTCGCGTGACACCGAGGCCTGTCGGCATCACGCGACTCGGCGCGAGTGTCTCCGAGTCGCCGATCCGTCTCCATGACCGTGTTCACACGTTGGTTGGCCGCCCGCGCCGCGCTACCCCCGCGTCCTCGGGCGTCACGCACAGCACGGCGACGGTCACGTTGTCCGGCCCCCCGGCGTCGAGGGCTGCCTCCACCAGCGCCGAGGCCAGCTCGTCGGCCGAGGCGTCGAGGACGAGCAGCCGGGCGATCGCGGTGTCGTCGAGTGGGCCGTGCAGCCCGTCGGTGCAGAGCAGCAGCCGGTCGCCCGGCGCGAGATCGAGCTCGAAATAGTCAGCCTCGTCGTCGCCGCCATGGGTGTTGAGCGCGTGGGTGATGAGGTTACGGCGGGGGTGGATCCGCGCCTCCTCCTCGCTCAGGTAACCGATGTCGATCTGCTTCTGCACCCACGAATGGTCGACGCTGACCCGCGCGAGCACACCGTGGTGCAGGTGGTAGGCGCGGCTGTCGCCGAGGTTGGCCACCCACGCACGCGCGCGGTCGTCCACCATCGAGGCGTAGGCGAACACGATCGTCGTGCTGGAGCCGCTGAGGTGGGGTGCGCCCTCGGGGATGGCGCGCACGGCCGCGGCGGCTGCGCGGACAGCCTCCCGCAGCGTCGAAGGCGGGTCGAGCAGGATCGAGGTGGCGCTGAACGCACCGACGGCGGCGCGGCTCGCGCGGTCGCCCGCTGGCGCGCCCCCCACGCCGTCCGCCACCGCGAGCGCCACAACCGCGGCCGCCGGATGCTCGGCCACTGCGAACGCATCCTCGTTCTCGCGCCCGGCACGCAAGATGCCGACGTGACTGCGACCTGCGATGTCGAACGGCATAGCCACACCTTACGAGAGAACGGGCGCGAGGCGTCTGACACTGCGCTATCGCGTCACTGGACGCTCCGCAGCCCGCAACGAGGGCGACTAGAATGTCCGCCTGGGACAGACCATGCTCCTGATCTTCGTCGCCGCAACGGTTCTCGCGCTCCTGCTCGCAGGTGTGCTCCTGGTCGCGATGCGCCTGATGCACCGCGAGGCCCTGCGCATCGACTCCGGCGTGACGCCGTACGACCTGGAGGTCGCGGCCGTCGAGGGCGATCGCGTCACACTGCGGGGCGGCAGCCGGGCGCACCGCGACCTGGTGACCGAGGCTCGCTTCGGCCTGCAGTGGGCGGGCGGCTACGCGCAGTTGCACTCGGTGCTCGAAGAGCACAGCGCGGGCGTGACGAGGTCCGTGACGCTCCTCGAGGGCACGCTGCCGGCACCCGGGACTCGTGTCCGTATCGATACGGCCTCGTTCCCCGCACACCCGACGCGGGCGCTGGGCGTCGGTGTGGAGCTCTGCCGCCTGGAGGGGCCGCTGGGCGCACTGCCGGCCTGGATCACCGAAGGTCGCGGCGACACCTGGCTGGTGGCCGTGCATGGCAAGGGCGCAGGCCGCGCCGAGGCTCTGCGCCTGGTCGCTCCCGCCGCCGAGCGCGGGTGGCCCGTGCTCATCGCCAGCTATCGCAACGACGCGGGCGCCCCGGCGCGGCCGAGCCTCCGCTATGGCTACGGCCGCGACGAGTGGGAGGACCTGGAGATCGCCATGCAGGCGGCGCTGGACCGCGGTGCGCAGCAGATCGTCCTCGCAGGCTTCTCCATGGGCGGCGCGATCGTCGCCAGCTTCATGCGCCGCTCGCCGCTGGCCGAGCACGTCTGCGGCATCGTGTTCGACGCGCCGATGCTCGACTTCGCCGCCACGGTGGAGCACGGTATGCGCCAGCGTGGTCTGCCGAGGGCGGTCGGGCCCGTGCTCCGGCGCTTGCTGACGATGCGTTATGGGCTCCGCCCCGGCGAGCTCGATTACATCTCTGACGTGGCCGCTTGCGGTCTCCCCATCCTCGTCTTCCACGGCGACGCTGACCCGGTCGTGCCCTATTCCATCGCGGAACGCCTCGCCGAGCTACTTCCCGACCGGGTCGCGCTGGTGACGGTGCCCGGCGCCGGTCATGTCCGTTCGTGGAACCACGCGCCGGAGCGCTACGAGGCGGAGCTGGCCGCGTTCTTCGACCGGGTGACGGCGGCAGGTTCGACATCGCTGCGACGAGCGATCGTGTAACGCTCGGCGGTCAGAGCGATCCGGCGGCGCGTAGGCGCTCCGTGTCCAGCACGGTCACGGATCCGCGACCGGTGGTGACCACTCCGGCCTCCTCGAGGGCTCGCAATTGCTTGTTCACAGCTTCGCGCGTGACGCCCAGACGGCTCCCGAGTTCCGCCTGCGTGATGCGGATCTTCGAGTCCCCGCTCGCTTCGGCCATCACGAGCAGACGCCGCGCCAGCCGCTCTGACAGGTCGAGCAGCACGAGGTCCGCGAGGTCCTCGTTCGTCCGGCGAACGCGACCACTGAGGGTGGGCAGCAGCGCACGCGCCGCCTCCGGGCGATGCTCGAGCCACTTGGTGAAGTCGTCATGAGTGATGGCCACGACCGTCGTGTCCTCGATGGCCTCGGCGGTCGCCGAACGTGGTCCACCGTCGATCAGCGCCAACTCGCCCAGCGACTCGCCCTCGGAGAGCATCGCGATCGTCGCCTCGGCGCCGTCATCGCCGCCCACGTATACGCGCACCAGGCCGCTCGCGATGATGTACAGGCCGTCGCCGGGCTCGCCGTGCTGGAAGATGATGCGCCCGGCGGGGAAGCGCACGGGGCGTCCCAGGCGCGCGATCTCGTCCAGGTGCTCACGCCCCAGCGCTTCGAGCAGCGGGACGCCCCGCAGCTCGATCGGTCGGTCGTTGGTCAACGTAGGCCACCCTTCCGCGCACACTCTACCGCGGCCCATCCCGCGAGCGCCGCCGCGGAGGTTTCTTGACGCCACACGCCTCCAATCTCTAGAGTCCGAGCGGCGCGCGCAGGCGGCGCCTCAGACGTCTCGCAGTAATGGGAGTCTCATGGACAACAGTCAGAAGGCCGACGCGCTCGCTCGAGCCTCTTTCTTCCGGCAGATCGCGCGCAGCGACATCGAACGCATTGCGAACGCGTGCACCGAGCGCTCGTACTCCGCCGGCGACACGATCGTGACCGAGGGAGAGCCCGGCGTCGCGATGTTCATCGTGACCTCCGGGTCCGCGGAAGTAACCAAGGGCGGAAAGTCGGTCGACACGATCGGCTCGGGCGAGTTCTTCGGTGACATGGCCCTCTTCGAGGGCTTCCCGCGCAGCGCGACCGTGACCGCGGTGAGCGATCTCGAAGCGCTTGCCATCACCGAGTGGGACTTCCAGGCGGAGCTGCGCACCACACCGGGGCTGCAGGTTTCTCCTCGCACGACCTCTGGTCCGCACAGTCGGGGTTCCACCCCGTCTGACGAGAGACGAGCAGCCTCTTCGAGGCAACGGGGCAGCCAGCCGGCTGCCCCGTCCTCGTGCGCCCGGTCGGAGGTCGGGCGCGCCGTCGGTGCGCTAGCATGCGGCCGCGCGCCGTTCGAGGGGGCGCGCACACGAGAGGCTCCCCGATGGCCCGCCTGCCCTACCTCGACGCTGAGGATCTCGCCGAGGAGGATCGAGCACTGTTGGCGCGTCCCGCGAACCTGTTCCGCGCGTACGTGCACAGCCCGGAGGCCTTCCGCAGCTTCTCCCGCCTCGGCGGATACATCCGCAGCCGCAGCACACTCGACCCACGGCTGCGAGAGCTGGCGATTCTGCAGGTCGGCTACCTGACCCGGGCCGAGTACGAGTACACGCACCACATCCAGCTGGGACGCGACCAGTTCGGCGTCTCGGACGTGGACATCCGCGCCATTGCCACCGAGACCAGCGGCGAGGAGAGCGGTCTGCCCGACCTCGATCGTGCCGTGCTTCGTCTCGCGCGCGAGATGACCGAGGAGCTGCAGGGAAGCGAGGCGACGTTCGCGACCGTCCTCGACGCGCTCGGCCCTGAGCACACCGTCGACCTGATCACGCTCGACATCGACCTCGAGGATGACTACCGGCCGCTGCTCGACGAGTTCCCCCTGCCCGCCAGCTAGCCAGGAGCGACATAGCGAGGAGCCCTCGACGATGGAGGACCAGCCGACCGACGAGCGCGTGCCCGATCCTGGCGTCGCCGCACTGTTCACCCGCGAGGCACGCTGGCAGGCCTGGCTCGACGTTGAAGCGGCGCTTGCCCACGCCGAGGCGGAGCTCGGGATGATCCCGGCCCAGGCCGCCGCGGAGATCGCAGCAAAGGCGGACCTTTCGCTGATGGACATCCCCCGCATCGAGGAGGGTCTACGCGTCACCGGCCACGGCCTCGTGCCGATCGTCTGGGAGCTCGATCGCATCTGCGACGGCGACGCTGGCGGCTACGCCCATTGGGGCGCGACGACGCAGAACATTACGCAGACCGGCAACATCCTGCAGCTCCGCCAGGCCCACGCGATCAACCTCGGCCAGATCGCGCGCCTGCTCGATGTGCTCGCCGACCTCGCGGAGCGCACGAAGGACTTCGTCATGGCCGGCCGCACGCACGGCCAGCACGCCCTGCCGGCGACGTTCGGGTTCAAGATCGGCGTCTGGATCGACCAGCTCTGCCGCCATGTCGAGCGCTTCCGCGACCTCGAGCCGCGCGTGTTCGTGGCGATGCTTGGCGGCGGCGCGGGCACCTCGGCCTCGTTCGACGGTCACGGCCCCGAGCTGCAGCGGCTCCTCGGGGAGCGGCTCGGCCTCGGCGCCATGCCCGTGCCGTCGAGGATCGCACTCGACCACCTCGCTGAGTACGTGACCACCACGGCGCTGCTCGTGTCGACCTGCGGCCAAGCCGCGCGCGAGCTCCGCGAGCTGATGAAGGAGGAGTTCGCGGAGGTCGAGGAGCCCGTCCCGCCGGGCTCGGTCGGCTCCAGCACGATGCCGCAGAAGCGCAATCCGAAGCTCTGCCAGGACATCATGGCGACCGAGACCGAGGTCCGCGCCCTCGT
Organism: Dehalococcoidia bacterium; assembly: GCA_965226785.1. Classification (GTDB taxonomy): domain Bacteria; phylum Chloroflexota; class Dehalococcoidia; order UBA2979; family UBA2979; genus CBDDEC01. The sequence goes on along the minus strand of CBDDEC010000002.1, from coordinate 693,818 downwards.
CCCCCTCGCCCTCGAATCGCTGCTCTCTGACCACGAGGCGGACGGTTCACGCACCTCGATGATGGGCCGCGCGCTCACCGGCGCGGTTGTCGGCACGGCCTCGATCCTGACGCGCATGGTCATGCTGTTCGAGGGCCTCCGCGTCTTCCCGGAGCGCATGCGTGAGAACCTGGACCGGTCGGGCGGGCTGATCATGAGCGAAACGCTGATGCTCGAGCTCGGCGCCTCGATCGGCCGCCAGCACGCGCACGACGCCATCTACGACGCCGCTCAGGAGTCGGCGACGAGCGGGCGCCCGTTCCGCGACCTGCTGCTCGAGGACGAAACGGTCGCCGAACACCTCGACGCCACACAGCTCGAAGCGCTGCTCGACCCGGAGCGCTACACCGGCGAATGCGCCACCGTTGCCGTCGAACAGGCCGCTCGCGGACGCGCACTCGCGGCCAGCATCCGAGCGTAGGCAGCGGATAGCGCTCCGCGAGCGCTGCCTTACCCTCGACGAGGGCTTCCACACCCTCGGCCCCGTCATCGTGAGAACACCGCCGACTGGGCAGTTGATCGCGGCTCGGGCTCGTGACTTCGCAACGATGGCGCGCGAAGAAGGCCAACGGCTACAGGTGCGGCTCGACGCCCCGCAGTAACCTCCGCTCGCAACGGAGAGCGATCCCGGCCATGCCTACTGCGCACGTCTGCGACATCGAGGTGCACTACGACCGTAGAGGCAGCGGGCCGCCGCTGCTGTACCTGAGCGGGTCCGGTGGCGACCTGCGGCGCGCGAACGCCGCAGAGGGGCCGCTGGCGGAGCGGTTCGAGGTGCTGGCCTACGACCAGCGAGGGCTCGCGCAGACGTCGAAGCCGCCGGGGCCGTACACGATGGCGGAGTATGCGGTCGATGCCGCGGCGATGATCGAGCTCGCCGGGTGGGAGCGCGCGCACGTCGTGGGCGTGTCGTTTGGCGGGATGGTGGGGCAGGAGCTCGCCATCCGTTATCCCGACCGCGTCGACCGCGCTGTCTTCGCCTGCTCCTCGAGCGGCGGCGCGGGGAAGCCGTCGTACCCGATCCACAGCTACCTCGACATGACGCCGGCGGAGGCCGCGCGAACGTCGCTGGGCGTCGTCGATACGCGTCACGACGAGGAGTGGTTCGAGGCGAACGCGGAACTGCTCGCGCGAGCGACCGAGGTCCGCGCCCGCCAGCGCGACCCGGAGGTGGCAGAGGGCATTCGCTGCCAGATGCTGGCGCGAGCGGAGCACGACACCTACAAGCGTCTGCCGCAGATCGTCGCGCCGGTCCTCGTCGCGGGCGGGCGCTACGACGGCCAGGCTCCGCCGCAGAACCAGGAGGCGCTTGCCTCGCAGATCCCGGACGCGGTCCTCGAATGGTTCGAGGGCGGCCACGGCTTCGTGCGTGAGGATCCAAGGGCGTCCCCCCGGTTCGCGGAGTTCCTGCTCGAGGGCTGACGCGACCAGGCTCGACCCGCTAGGGGTCGATCAGCACGCCCGGGTTGAGCACGCCTCGTGGGTCGAGTTCGCGCTTGGCCGCGCGCAGCGCATCGGCGAAGAGGTCCGGGCGCTGCTGGTCGTAGCCGGGTCGATGCAGGCGACCGACGGCATGGTGGTGGGTGATCGTGCCGCCGGCGGCGATCACGGCCTCCGAGGCGGCGTGCTTGATCTGCGCCCACTGCTCGTTCTCCGAGCCCTGCGATCCCATCACCGAGAACGAGTAGTACGGCGCTGGGCCGTCCGGGTAGACGTGCGTGAAGCGGCAGGACAGCGTGCCGCCGCCGCCGACCTCGTTGATCGCGCGCATCACCCGCTCGCGGACCTCGCGGTCGAAGTCGGGCCAGCGGTCCCAGGTGATCGCGGTCTCGAACGTGTCGCTGACCAGGCCGAGGCCCGCGGTCGCGCCCCCACCGACGCCGATGAATGCGTCGCGCCAGGCGCCGACCGCGCCGCCGCGGCCGGTCGGCACGCCGGAGCCGTCGTCGATCAGGATGTCCTCGTCCGGGATCTGTCCCTCGAAGTGGCGCGCGACCTCGACGGCCTGCTCGATGTTCCAGCGCTGCGATAGCTCGGCCGACTCGAAGCCGATGATCAGCAGCGTCTGCTCGCCGTCGAGCCCGGCGCCGCGCTGCGCCTCGACGGGATCGAGGATGCGCAGGTTGGAGGGCCAGAGCTTCGTCTGCACGATCGCGCGCACGGCGTCGTAGCCCTGCTCCCAGCTGGGGAAGATGACGCCAGCCGTGGCGCGGAACGTCGGACGCGCCTGGATGCGCATCCAGGCCTCGCTGATGATGCCGAGGATGCCCTCGGAGCCGAGCACGACACGGTCCGGACTCGTTCCGGCGCCGCTGCCCGGCAGCCGACGCGACTCCCACCAGCCTCGAGGCGTCAGCATCCGCACCGACTCGACGAAGTCATCGATGTGCGTGTGGTTGGTCGCGTAGTGCCCGCCAGAACGCGTGGCGATCCAGCCGCCGAGTGTGGACCACTCAAACGACTGCGGGAAGTGCCGCAGCGTGAAGCCGTGCGGGCGCAACTGGTTCTCGAGCGCGGGGCCGAATACCCCGGCCTGGATGCGCGCAGCCCTCGAGGTCTCGTCGATCTCGAGCACCTGGTCGAGTTCGTCGAGGTCGATCGTGACGCTGCCGGGGAAGCCCTCGGGCGGGTTGACGCCGCCCACGACGGAGGAGCCGCCGCCGAAGGGGATTGCCGCATAGCCGCTGTCAGACGCCCACTCGAGGACGGCCGCCAGCTCCGCCTCGTTGCGCGGATGGGCGACCACATCGGGCGGGTTCGGGAAGTCGCCGTTGAGGGCGCGCAACCGCTCCGTGCCGTGGCTGCCGTAGGAGTGCAGTGCGCGCTCGTGGGCGTCGGTGCGGCAGAATTCGGCGATGGCCTCGGGCGGGGTGATCCGCGGCGCGCGCAGGTCGAGGTCCTCCGCGCGCGGGATCGGCTTCGGTTCGATGGTGACGCCGTGCCGCTCGGAGAGCTCGCGCGCGGCATCGACGCGCTCCTGCTCTGTCGGCTCGTCGGCCTCTAGGCCCCACGCCCAGTAGCTGCGCTTCGGTCGGGTGGCGGTCTCGGTGGCCATCGTGCGCTCCATCTGCTCGTGGCCCACTAGGGCGGCGGACGTGATGATACCCGCGCGCCCGTTGACGGGGCAGCCGTGGCGGGGCACATTGCGCGGGCCCTCCAGCGAGGCTTAGACCGAGGCACCATGACGACCGAGCGCGCCGAACCCTCGACCGCAGCCGGCGGACAGCCGTTCGCTGGCTCGCGCGTGGTCGAGGTCGGTGGCACGCTGGCCGTCGCCGCGGCGACGAAGACGCTCTCCGACTTCGGGGCCGATGTGGTCAAGGTGGAGCCGCTCGAGGGCGCTTCGATGCGCCGCTTCGCGCCCTTCCCGGACGACACGCCGGACGTCAACGCGGGGGCCTACCACCTCGCGCTCGACACCGGGAAGCGCTCGCTGGCGCTCGACCTGGCGACGCCGTCGGGTTGCGATGTCCTCGCGCGCGTGGCGGCGGGCTCGGCGCTGGTCACGTCGCACCTCGACGCTGCGATCGGCGAGGCGATGGATGGCGCGCTGGCTCGGCTCGACCGCACGCCCAGCCGCGTGCGCCTGGCCGAGCACGGCATCGAGGGGCCGTGGCGCGACCGCACTGAGAACGACCTCACGCTCTTCGCCGCCTCGACACGGATGTGGCAGCACACTATTGCGGGCGAGCCGCCGCTGCGTTACGGCCCGTACGTGCCCACGATGCAGTGGGGCGCGACGGCAGCCGCGGTGAGCGCGGCCGCGATCTGGGGCGAGTCCCGCGACGGCCAGCGTCGCGATGTCGAGGTCGCGGGCGTCGAGGCCCTGCTCGGCAATGTCGACAGCTGGTTTCTGATCTACGAGTTCACAGGGTTCGAGATGCCGCGCGGGCCGGGACAGTCGAAGCTGAACTACCCCGCCGGCTCCTACCGTTGCGCCGACGGCTATGTCACCTTCGCCTCCTCGGGGGAGCCGTTCTTCTCACGCCTCTGCGTTGCCATCGGCCAGCCGGAGCTGCCTCGCGACCCGCGCTTCGCCGAGCCCGAGGCGAAGGCGCAGCACTTCGACGCGTTCATGGAGCACCTGGGCCCCTGGCTCGCTACACGCACTCGCGAGGAAGTATTCACGGAGCTGCAGGCGCACGGCGTCATGGTCGCGCCGATCCTCGACGTCGCGGAGGCGATCGCTGATCCCCAGTCGCAGGCTCGAGGCTCGTTCGTGACGCAGGAGCAGCCCGGCGTCGGCGAGGTCACGCTCGCCGGACCGCCGTTCCGTCTCGACGGCGCGTTCGCGCTCCGCCCCGCGCCGCGGCTCGGCCAGCACACCGTCGAGCTGCTCGACGAGACGGACTTCTCGCGCGACGAGCAGATGGCGCTCTTCCGGGCGGGCGTGATTGGCGCCGCCTCGTGATCGGCAGGACGGCATGACCGCCCGGCTCCTCGAAGGCGTGCGCGTGGTCGAGATGACCGAGGTCTGGGCGGGGCCGATGGCGGGCTCGCTGCTCGGCGATCTCGGCGCTGACGTGATCAAAGTCGAGTCGTTCCCGCGCTCCTCGATGACCCGTCCCCTCGCCGGCGGGCTCGCTCCGCCCGGGGAGGGCGAGGGGCCGGTCTACGAGCGCTATCCGATCCACCAGCTCGCCAACCGCAACAAGCGCAACATCGCCTTCACCTCCGCGACGAGCGTGGCGTCGAGGCGCTATCGAAGCTCCTCGAGAGCGCGGATGTGTTCTTCGAGGGCTACTCGGCCGGCACGGTCGCGCGGCTCGGCTTCAGCTGGGAGCGGGTGCACGAGGTGAATCCGCGCTGCTCCCTGATCTCGATGCCCGGCTGGGGCGTTGAGGGACCGTACGAGGGCTATGTCACCCTTGGCTCGGGCCTCGACTCCACGGTCGGGCACTGGTCGGTGCGCGGCTATCCGGACCGTGACCGCGAGGACGTGCAGCAGATCTACCACTCCGATGCCACGGGCGCGGTGACGCTCATCTTTGCGACGGTGGCGGCGCTGCGACGCCGCGAGCAGAGCGGAGAAGGCTCGTTCGTCGACCTCTCGCAGACTGAGGCGCTCGGCTGGCAGCTCCCAGGAGTCTTCGCCGAGTACACGCTGAACGGTCGCATCCCCGGACCGCTGGGCAACGTCGATCCGCACATCGTTCCCCACAGCGTCTACCGCGCCGCCGCCGGGCTCTCCGGCGTCGAGGCGTGGATCGCGGTCGCGGCGGAGACGGACGCCCAGTGGGGCGCGCTCGCCTCCGTCCTTGGCCACGCGGAGTGGGCAGCGCACGAGCACCCCTGGGCGACGGTGCACGGCCGCCTCGCCGCCCGCGAGGAGATCGACGCGGCGATTGCGGAGTTCGCCGCGGCGCAGATCGCGGAGGACGCCGCCGAGGCGATCCAGGCCGCCGGCGCGATCGCCGCCACCGTCAGCTCACCCACGTCCGTCCTCGCCAGCCCGCAGCACATCGCCCGCGGCTGGATCGAGCAGGTCGAGCACCCGGTCGCGGGCCCGCACCAGTTCGCCGGCTTCACCTGGCGCACCGCGCCCGACACCACCACGTGGGACCGCTACGCCGCCCTCGTCGGCGAACACAACGCCGAAATCCTCGGCGAGCTGGGCTACGACGACGCCTCGATCGCCGCGCTGTTGGCGGACGGGGTCATTGGCGACAGGTACGAGTAGGCGGCTTCAGTCCGCGGGCGGAGCCGGTGGGCGCGCACGGCGCTCCGGCTCGACCGGGCTCATCAGGCCGACAGCGATGCCACTTGGATCCTCGACGAGCGCGTAGCGCGCGCCCCAGAAAGCGTCGTACGGCGCTTGCAGCCCGGCGTGTCCGGCTGCAGTCAGCTCCTCGTACAACTCGTCAACATCGTCGCGGGTGGCCACGCGAAAGCCCACCACGACGCCTGTCTTCGAGGCAGGCCAGCCCTCCATCCAGTCGGGCGTGAATGCTGAACTGTCGAACTCGAGGTCGACCGCCACGTCGGTCTCCGCCGTGCGGTGGTGCGCCTGCCATTCCGGCTCCGTGTCCGGGATGATGACCCCGAGGCGTTTGTAGAAGTCGACCGACGCGGCCATGTCGCGGACTACGAGGTTGATCTGGTCAAACACGGCCGGTTCGCGCGTCATCAGTCGACTCCTACAACTGCCGGACGACGCCGGCCTCGATCAGTGCCGCGATGTCGTCGTCGGTCGCGCCGGCCGAGCGCAGGATCTCGGCGGAGTGCTCGCCGAGGGCGGGCGCAGGGCGCCGCGCGCGCGTCGGCGTCGCCGACATCAAGACCGCCGGTCCGACCACCCATTGCTCGCCGGTCACCGTGTGCTCCAGGTCCCACATCATGCCGTCGGCGTTGACCTGACCGTCATCGGCGAGCTGTTCTGGGAACTGCACCGGGGCGACCGGCACGCCCTCGGCGTCGAACAGCGCCATCCACTCCGCCGCCGTCTTCGTCAGGAACGTCTCGCGGATCACGCGCTTCCACTCGGCGGCGCGTGCCTGGTTCTCCGGGTCGCGCGCGTCGTAATCTGGCTCGTCCGAGCGCTCGCCTTCGATGCCCAACACGCGGCGCATGCCGTCCCGATTCGCCCTGGTCAGTGCGCCCAGGACGACGGCGCCGTCCTTCGCCCGGTAACCGCCGTAGTAGAGGCGGAAGGCGCCCCGTATGCCGAGCCCCGCCTTCCGCGTCGCCAGGACCTCGTCGTACGAGCCGCCAGCCTCGCGCGCCGATTGCACGCGTTCGAACAGCGGGTCGCGGATCACGGCGTCGTGCACCGGCTCGCGCATCACGGCGCTCGCCTGCAAGAACAGCCCCGTACGCAGCAGCGACGTCGAGAGGTACTGCCCCTCGCCGGTGCGCTCGCGGTGGAAGAGCGCTGCCGCCACCCCCATCGCGGCGGCGAAGCCCGAGGTGAAGTCGGCGATGGGCGTCGCGATCAGGTCCGGCGCGCCATCGTCGTCGGTCTTGCCGTCGGTCACCATCAGGCCCGAGTACGCCTGCGCCACCACGTCCGAGCCCGCGCGGTAGGCTTCCGGCCCGCCTTCGCCGAAGCCGGTGTTTTGCCAGTAGATCAGGTCCGGCTTCACCTGGCGCAGCGTCTCGTAGTCGATGCCGAGCCGCTCCGCCACGCCGAGCCGGTAGTTGTTGAGCACCACATCCGAGCCCGCCGCGAGCCGCTGCATCAGCGCCTGGGCCCGCTCGTCCTGCATGTCGATGGCCAGGCTGCGCTTCCCGCGATTGAGCGCCTGGAAGCCTTTGCCCTCGTTCGGCACGACAGCGAGGCCGCGCCGCGTCGGCTCGCCCTCGGGGGGTTCGACCTTGATCACATCCGCGCCGAGGTCCGACAGGTTCACCCCGGCGACCGGCCCCGCCACGATCTGCGTGAACTCGAGGACGCGGACGCCCTCGAGGGGCCCCGGTGCCTCCGACGTCCGCGGGTCGGCCATCTCCGCCATCACGCGCCTCCAACCGCGCGGACGCTATCACACGGCGGATGGCGGGTCCCTAGCCGAGCACCTCCGCCATCTCCACCGCGCGGCCCTCGTCGATCGAGCGGTGGGCGGCGATGCCCATCGCCACGGCCACCAGGCCGTCGCGCGGGGTGACCTCCGCCGGCCCGCCCTCGCGGATCGCGGCGAGGAAGGCGCGGTGCTGGCCCATGGTCGAGCCGTGGTGGCCACGCGCCTCGGCGGCGATGGCGTCGGGGCGCTCCTCGTACGTCGCGATGCGCGAGGGGTCGCGCGCCAGCGAGGAAGGATCGCGCTGCGCGACGACAACCGTCGAGGTGGGCACGAACGCCTCGAGCTTGCCTCCATCGCCGGTGGCGACGATCTCCTCGTGGTGTTGCGACTGCTCGGCGAACATGCAGAGGTCGAGCAGCGCGCGGCTGCCGTCGTCGAAGTCGACGATCACGTACGCGTTGTCCAGGATGTCGGGGCGTTCGCTCTCGTAGCGTTCGTCGAGGTGGTTCACATCCTGCCCACCGGAGGCGAGGACGCGCACGGGCTCGTGTTGCGTGACGTGGCGCATCAGGTCGAAGAAGTGGCAGCACTTCTCGACCAGCGTTCCGCCCGTGTTGCGGTTGAAGCGATTCCAGTCGCCGACCTTCGGCAAGAAGGGTCGGCGGTGCTCGCGGATCGCGAGCATGCGCAGCCTGCCGATCGTGCCCTCCCGCAACTCCTCGATGAGCCGCCGCACCGGCGGCATGTAGCGGTACTCCATGCCCACCTAGGCGATGCCGTCGTAGCGATCGAGGGCATCCGCCAGGTCGCGCGCGTCCTCGACGGTCGTCGCCAGCGGCTTTTCGATCAGCAGGTGAGGCGAGCGCGGACCGTCGAGGAGCTGACGCACAACCTCGACGTGTGTGTGGTTGGGGGTCGCCACGATCAGCGCGTCCAGGTCGTCGCGGGCGGCCATCGTGGCGTACTCCTCGTACGCCACCGCCTGCGGCGCGACGGCGGCCGCGCGCTCGCGAGAGGGGGCGTGTGGATCGGCGTAGGCCACCGCCTCCGCACCTTCGAGCAGTGCGAGGTGGCGCAGGTGTTCGACACCCATCAGACCAGTGCCGATCACGCCGTAGCGCAGCGCGTCCGCCATCGCTTGCCCCCTTGCGCGTTATCATGCCGCGCGCACGAAGGTACCCCACGGAGGCGACATGACCACAGACGCCGGCCCGCCGCCAGTCCCGCGCACGACGGGTGTGCGCCTCGAGGGCAAGCGCGCCATCGTCACCGGCGCCGGCTCGCGCGCCGCCGGCATCGGCAACGGTCGTGCGGCGGCCACGCTGTTCGCCCTCGAGGGCGCGAGCGTCATGCTCGTCGACGCCAACACTGACGCCGCAGAGGAAACACGCGCGCTGATTCTCGAACACCGGCCGGAGGCCGATGTCGAGGTGTTCGAGGGCGATGTCACCGACTCCGAGTCCTGCGCGGCGATGGTACGGACCGCCGTCGCACGCTGGGGCGGCCTCGACGTGCTGCACAACAACGTTGGCATCGGGCTGGCCGGGGCGAGCAGCGTCGTGGATGTTGACGAGGAGGACTGGGCGCGCGTCCAGCACGTCAACGTCGACAGCATGATGCTCACCGGCAAGCATGCCGTCCCCGCCATGCGCGACTCTGGCGGCGGAGCCATCATCAACGTCTCCTCGATCGCTGCGCTGCGCCCCCGAGGGCTCACCGCCTATACGACGTCGAAGGGCGCCGTGATCGCGTTGACGCAGGCGATGGCCGTCGACCATGCCCGTGACGGCATCCGCGTCAATTGCATCGCGCCGGGCCCGGTCTACACGCCGATGGTGTACTCCGGCGGCATGTCGGCCGAACGTCGCGAGGCACGGCGCGTCGCCTCCATGCTCGAGATCGAAGGCAGCGGCTGGGACATCGGCATGGCGGCGGTCTATCTCGCCTCCGACGAATCGCGTTACGTGACCGGCGTGGTCCTCCCGGTGGACGGCGGGGTGCTGCTGCGGGGGCCGTCGCGGTAGCCTCGACGCACCGAAGAGAGGAACCACCGTGCCACGATTGCCCGAGATCACCTCGAAGGATGGCCTGTCCGCGGACGCTCAGGCGGCGTTCGACTCGATCGTCGCGACGCGACGCCGCGTCGGCGGGCCGTTCGCGCAGCTCATGAACGCGCCCGAGGTGGCGCAGCGGCTCGCACACCTCGGCGCCTACCTGCGCTTCGAGTCGGTGTTGCCGGAAGACCACCGCGAGATCGCTATCATCACCGCCGCCCGCGAGGCCGACTGCGGCTACGAGTGGGCCGCCCACGCCCGTATCGCCCGTGAGGTCGGCGTCCGCGAAGAGGCGATCGCGATCATCGCCGCGGCGGGCGCCCTCGACGGCCTGACCGACGAGGAGAGCCTGATCGTCAGCTACGGCCGCCAGCTGCTGACGGACCACCGCGTCGAGGACGCCACCTTCGACGCCGCACGGGCGCGTTACGGCGAGCAGGGCGTCATGGAGCTCACCACCCTGCTCGGCTACTACACGATGGTCGCCGGCGTGCTCAACGGCATGGCCGTCGAGGCGCCTGCCGACGCCGATCAACTGCCCGCGCGGCAGTAGCGGAGCTGGCCGTGCCGGACAAGCGGATCGTCGCGAAAGCGCTCGACGACTTCGGCGACGACTGGCACTGGGTGATCCTGCACGCGGCGCAAGAGCTCGAGGCCGACACGTACCGCGCCTCCGGCGTTTCCACCGTCTGCGGCATCTGGCTCGACGAGGGCAACGTCACCGTCACGCTCCACGACACCGGCGCGCCGGACGAACCCACCTGCCCGCGCTGCCTCGACGGCGGCCTCGACCCCTCGCTCGCCGCCAGCGTCCGCGAAGCCCTGGAGGTCGGCGACACCGTCGAGGCGCCGCGTTAGCGGCCCACAGCGCTCGCGTGAGCGCGTACCCTCCTCGCGCTAACCGGGAGGGGTTTGTCCATGCGTGCCGTGCCGATGCGTCGAGGTGAGCTGCGGGTCGACGAGGTGCCGGACCCGGTACCCGGGCCGGGCGAAGTGCTCGTGAAGACGCTGGCCTGCGGCATCTGCGGCTCCGATCTGCACATGGTGCAGCGTGTGCAGCGCTCGCTCGCGGGCAACGATGATGGCTCGCCGGACTTCCGCTTCGACAACGACAGCGATGTGATCATGGGCCACGAGTTCTGCGCGGAGATCCTCGAGTTCGGCGCCGACTGCGAAGAGGCGCTCCCCGTGGGCCAGCGCGTCGTCTCCGTGCCCGGCGTCCCGCGTGGCGACGCTCGCATCTCCCTCGCCTACGGCAACGAACTCCCCGGCGGATACAGCGAACGCATGGTCCTGAGCGAGGCGCTGATGATCCCCGTGCCCGACAACGTCACCACCGAGGAGGCGGCGATGACCGAGCCGATGGCGGTCGGCCGCCACGGCGTCGAGATGTCGCGCCTGGAGGACATGCCCGCGGACACCGTGCCGGTCGTGATCGGCTGCGGACCCGTCGGTCTCTCCGTGATCGCCGACCTGCGCCGCCGCGGCATCGAGCGCATCGTCGCCGCCGATTTCTCCGCGAAACGCCGCGAGCTCGCCTCAACGATGGGCGCCACCAACGTCGTCGACCCGAACGACGTGCCCACCTTCGACGCCTGGCGCGCCGAGGTCGGGACGAGTGCAGGCGCGGTCGACGAGCCCTCGGCGTTGGTCTTCGAGTGCGTCGGCGTGCCCGGCATGATCCAGGGCGTGATCGACGGCATCCCGCGCAACTCGCAGGCGGTCGTCGTCGGGGTCTGCATGGAGCCCGACACGATCCGTCCGCTCTCCGCCATCGGCAAGCAGATCAATCTCCAGTTCGTGCTCGGCTACACGCCCGAGGAGTTCGCCAGCACGCTCGCCTCGATGGCCGCGGAGGAGCTGGACCCACGCCCCATCGTCACCGGCCGCGTTGACCTCGACGGCGTCCCCGCTGCCTTCGAAACGCTCGCCTCACCGGACGAGCACGCGAAGATCCTCGTGGTGCCGGGCGGGGGTTAGCGGATCACACCTCGCACGCTGCGCTAGACTCGCCTCGCGCGCCGAGCACCGTCGAGGTGCCGGCAACCGGACGAGGAGCTAGACGATGGACTGGGCCGACGACGAGACGCAGGCGGAGTTTCCGATCGACCGTGAGCACGGTCATCGAGGAGCAGTTGCCCGACCGCTATCGCCGCGGCGGCGGCGACATCGAGCGTGACCGCCACTCGGACGACCCCGCCGCGCGCGGCACCGCCGAGGAGTGGGTCAGCGCGATGGCCGATGTCGGCTGGATCGCGCCGCACTGGCCGAAGGAGTTCGGCGGCGCCGGGCTCTCGCCCATGGAGCAGTTCATCTTCAAGCAGGAGATGTTCACCGCCGGTGCGCCCCCGGTCGGCGGCCAGGGCGTCGGTCAACTCGGTCCCACGATCATCGTGCACGGCACGGACGAGCAGAAGGCGGAGCACCTCCCGAAGATCCTCTCCGGCGAGGTCGACTGGCGGCAGGGCTACTCCGAGCCCGGCAGCGGCTCCGACCTCGCGTCGCTGCAGACGAGGGCGGTCCGCGACGACGACGAGTACGTGATCAACGGTCAGAAGATCTGGACCTCGCTCGCTCACCTCGCGAACTGGCTCTACGTCCTCGTGCGCACCGATCCCGACGCGCCGAAGCATCGAGGCATTTCCTTCCTCCTCGTCGACAAGACCACGCCGGGCATCGCCGTGCGCCCGCTGATCGACATGAGCGGCCGGCACCACTTCAACGAGACCTTCTTCGAGGACGTGCGCGTCCCCGTCAGCAACCGCGTGGGCGACGAGAACCGCGGCTGGTACGTCGGCATGACGCTGCTCGACTTCGAGCGTTCCAACATCACCGGCGCCGTCACCTCGCGCCGCTCGCTGACCCGCCTCGTCGACTACATCCACAGCGAGGACGGGCAGGCCAAGTCGCAGCTGGCGCGCAATGGCACACTGCGTCACGAGATCGCGGACCGCTTCATCGAGTCCGAGGTGATGTTCAACTTTTCGTTCCGCATCATCTCGATGCAGGACGCGGGGCTGATCCCGAACTACGAGGCGTCCGTCTCGAAGCTGTTCAACTCCGAGCTGACCCAGAGCAACGCACGCACGGGGACGAAGGTGTTCGGGCTCTACTCGAACATCCACGACCCCTCGGACGAGCGCTCGCCGATGCGGAGCACGTTCACCAACAGCTACCTGCTGTCGGTGGCCGCGACGATCGCGGCCGGAACGTCCGAGATCCAGCGCAACATCATCGCCACGCGCGGCCTCGGCCTGCCGCGGGGCTAGCGTCGAGGCGCGCCTGGGGACCGCGCGTTTGCTATCAGAACGGGCGTTCTATAGGCTGCGCTGATGCCACGCAAGCGACTCTCGCTCGCGCAGGCGCGGCGCATCACCTTGGCCGCGCAGGGGTTCGACCGCCCTCGCCCGAAGCGCGCCACAGCGAGGGATCTGCGTCGCGTCATTCACCAACTCGGCGTGCTCCAGTTCGACTCGGTCAACGTCTTCGACCGTGCGCACTACACCGTGCCGTTCTCGCGGATCGGTCCGTTCGACCGCGAGCGCTTCAAGCGACTGCTCTACGACGACCGAGAGTTCACGGAGCACTGGGCACGACAGGCCTCCTTCGTGCCGGTCGAGACTTGGCCGTTGCTGAAGCCGCGCATGGCGAAGACCAGCCGCCGTGTCCGCTTCCTGAAGGGCATGCTCAACAGCTATCCCTCGCACCCGACGTTCCTCGAAGACATCTACGAGGACGTCCGGCAGAACGGTCCGCTGCGCTCCGATGAGGTCTCGGACCATCTCGTGCTGCCCAAGCGCACGGACGGCTGGGGCTGGAACTGGACCCCCGCCCGAGACGCCCTGGAGGTGCTGCTCGCGGAAGGCGCGCTGGCGGTGACTGACCGCGACGCCGACCTCGCGCGGAGCTACGACCTCGCGGAGCGCGTGCTGCCGCCCGAACAGGTCGCACGGGAGGTGACGACCGAGGAGGCGCATCGCGCGTTCACGGAGCGCGCGGTGCGCGCGCATGGTGTCGGCACCGCTGCCTGTATCGCCGACTACTTCGAGCTCAACCAGCGCGACGCCCGAGGGATCCTCGACGACCTCGAAGCCGAGGGTGTCGTCCACCAGGTCGAGATCGAGGGCCTCCGACAGCCGGTCTTCGTGCACGCGGAAGCGAAGCTGCCGCGTCGCATCAACGCCGCCTCGCTGCTCTCCCCGTTCGACCCGATCGTGCGCGATCGGAAGCGCGCGGAGTGGCTGTTCGAGTTCGACTATCGGCTCGAGATGTTTGTCCCGAAGCCGAAGCGCCAGTATGGCTACTACGTCCTGCCGTTCCTCCTCGGCGATCGCATCGTCGCCCGGGTCGACCTCAAGGCCGATCGACAGGCGAAGCAGTTGCTCGTCCAGGCCGCCTATGTCGAGGACCATTCGGATCCCGACCAGGTCGCGCCGGCCCTCGCGCGGGAGCTGCGAACCGTCGGCGGCTGGCTCGGTCTCGACGAGGTCAGGGTCGAGCGCAAGGGCTCACTTGCCGCCACGCTCCGTCGCGCCATCGCCTGAGCCGTCCCGTGGCGTGTCCTCAGCGGTGGCGTCACGCGCGGGGATGAAGCCGAGGCGGATGCCGCGGTTTACCGCGTAGTAGTGGATCGACGACTCGAGCGTCTCCTCGCCGCCGATGGCCAGCGCCAGGATCAGCACCCACCCCAGCTGCCACGTCCACGCCACCCCGACACCGACCAGCGCCAGGCCGATCACCGCGAAGCGGAACCCGGCGAGGAAGCGCAGCGTGACCGCCGGGTCGTGCTGGCGCGCCCAGCCTCGACCGATGCGCCAGCCGTAGACCGCCAGCGCGAGCCCGCCGAGGGCCATGGCGAGCGAGGGCAGCCAGCGCCACTCCCAGTCGACGATCGCGTCCCACATGCCCTAGTTCCGGGCGCTCGGCCGCGCCCACGCGATCCGCGGGTCGATACGCCGGTGCAGGTGGTACATGACTTCGACGAACCCGAGCGAGCGCCAGAACGGGACCGAGATGCGGTTCGGCATCGCGACGTGCAGCGCCAGGTGGTCGCAGCCGCGCTCGATCGCCCACGCGTCGAGCGCCGCGAGCAGCGCCGTGCCCACGCCTCGGCGTCGGGCCAACGGCAGGACGGCCGTGTCGCCGACGTAGGCCGTGCGCTCCGGAATGAACAGCGGGCTGCCGTTCACGGGGCCAGCGCTGATCACGCCGGCCTCAGCGCCGTCGACCGAGGCGATGAAGACGTCCGCCTCGTCGGACTCAAGCATTGCGCGCTGTTCCTCGCGCACCTCCGAAGCGACATCGGCGCTGACATAGGGGCGAAAGATCGGCGCGCCGGCGTGGAAGCGCGCCTCTTCGTCGATCAGCCGGTGCACGACGTCGAGGTCCTCGAGACCGGCCACTCGCACGTCGACATCCGTGGGTGGATCTGGCAGCGCGTCGGCAATGGTGCGGACGGCGAACGCTCCGCCGCGCCCGAAGCCCAGGTCTGCCCACGCCTCCTCGACCGCGCGCTCGCCCGCCGGCACGTGCGCCGTGTGGTCCAGGATGCCATCGCGAACCCAGGTGTCCGCGAGCAGCGCGTAGAGCGCGCCGTAGGTGTGCCCCGCGTCGACGTCCGGCGCTACGGCGTGGCTGTGGGCCAGCATCGTCGCCGCGCGCGGCGGGGCGAACCGCGCACGCCTCGAGGACGGCGCTGTGAGCTGTCGGAAGCCGAACATGACGCCGACGACGCGGTCGTGGTCGGTGGCAACCACGCCGTCGCTGAACCCCGCGGTATCGCGGAGCAACTGCCCACACTTCGAGGCGTCCTCGAAGGTCGAGGGCAGCGAGGGGTGTAACGCCCGCAGGCGGCGCTGCCGGTCCGCGACCAGGGCGGCCGCGAAACCGTAGTCCGCGTCGGCGATGGGACGCGCGCTGGTCATCGACGCTCCGAAGGCTCTTCGACGCTCGCGGACCCGGGGTCAGTGTAGTGCTGGCGAGCGCGGCATCACGCCGCTAGGCGAGCCCGTTGCGTAGCGCGAAGGCGGTCGCGTCAGCACGACCGCGCAGGCCGGTCCCCCGGTAGATCGTGGAGGTGTGGCGATCGACCGTGTGGACCGAGATGTCGAGTTCGATCACGATCTCCCGGTTCGTATTGCCGCTGGTCAGCAGTCGCAGCACCTCGATCTGTCGCGACGTGAGCCCCAGTCGTTCGTTGAGGCTCCTGGGATCCGCGTCGGCGTTGACGAGCATGTCTGGAGCGACCAGTACTCCTTCGTCTCGTGGTTCCAGAGCGCCTCCGCCAGTCGCCAGCTCTGCCCGCCGTCGTCGGAGATGAAGAGCGCCGCCGGATCGACGCCGGCGTAGAGCCGCTGCGGCTGTTCCTGGAGGCCTGGCTGCAGCGTCCAGATCCGCGCAAGCGTGGCGTCGGCGTTCGTGCCGTCGAAGCTCGGCGCAGTCGCCTCGTCCCACGTCCGCCCGCCATCGTCCGAGGTGTGCAGGTGCGGTCCCCACTGCGCCTGGGTGACCGCCGCCCAGAGGCGCCCGCTGCGCGGATCGCGGACGGCGTAGTCGACGAACCAGCCGGGGAAGGCGGTGTCGCTGAACTCCCAGCGCCCGCGGTCGGAGGAGCGGCCGATCACCAGCCCCTTGCGCGTACCTACCAGCAGCTCAAAGTCGCTCACCACGCACCTCCAGATACCGCCTGCAAGACGTGGACACGATCGCCGTCCGCGATCGCGTCGCTGAGGCCTCGCCGGTCGCGCGCCAGCTCTTCGTTGATGAACACGTTGACGTGCTGCCGCAGCTGTCCCTGGTCGTCCAGGAGGTAGCGCTGCAGCAGCGGATGCTCCCTGAAGACCTCGTCGAGGGCTCCCCGCACCGTGGCGGCCGTGACGTCGTAGCTCAGCTGCCCGCCGATCTGGGCCGCCAACGCGCGCGTGAAGAGGAGCTCGGGCATGCGCGGGCAGTTCCATCCTCGACGCCGCCGGGCGCCGTTTGTCGCGCGATTGTCGGTGATCGCTCAGGGCGAGACAACGGGTCCAATACGGCTGTTAAACGAGACTCGATGTCATATAACCGGCGAAGTTGCTGTGGCTTGCGCAACGGTTGCAGAGGCGTACGCTGACTTCGTGAAGCAAAGCACAAAGCCTTGCCATCCGCACCGGATCGGAGCGACAACATGCGGGTCGCCATCACCGGCAGCACCGGCCTCTTTGGCAGCGCCCTCGTCCCGAGGTTGCGCGCAGCGGGACACGACGTCGTCCCCATTGTCCGCGGCGACCAGTCCGACCCCGCCGCGCTATGGGACCCGGTGGCCGGCTGGATCCGCCCCGGCGCGTTCGAGGGCATGGACGCGGTCGTGCACCTCTCCGGCGCACCGATCGACGGCGGCCGTTGGAGCGCCAGCCGCAAGGCGGAGCTGATCCGCAGTCGCGTCGACTCCACGCGCCTGCTCGTCGACCACCTCGCCGCACTCGACGCCTCGCCCGCGACCTTCGTCTCTGCCTCCGCGGTCGGCTACTACGGCGATCGGGGTGACGAGGCGATCGACGAGACCTCGAGCGCCGGCGACGGCTTCCTCGCGGAGCTCTGCTCTGGCTGGGAGGCCGAGGCGCGCCGCGCCGAGGAAGCGGGGATGCGCACGGTGTTGCTCCGCTCCGGCATCCTCCTGTCGCAGCAGGGCGGGGCGCTTGCCCGGATGCTCATGCCCTTCAAGCTCGGCCTGGGCGGACCGATCGGCGGCGGCCGCCAGTGGCTGCCCTGGATCGCCCGCAACGACGCCGCAGGCGCCGTCGAGTTCGCGCTCACGCACGAGGCGCTGACCGGCCCGGTCAACCTCGTCGCGCCGGGCGTCGTCACCAATCGCGACTTCGTGAAGGCGCTGGGTCGTGCGCTGAGCCGGCCGGCGTTCGCACCGCTGCCCGGCTTCGCCGTGCGGCTCCTGTTCGGCGAGATGGGCGTGCAGACGTTGCTCTGGGGTCAGCGGGCCGCGCCGAGCGCGCTCACCGCGGCCGGCTTCGAGTTCGCTCACGACGAGGTCGCGAGCGCCCTCGCCGAAGCGCTGGCCGACGACCTGGCGCCCGCCGCCTAGCTGAGTTCGGGAGGGAGACGTGATGTCGCTGCACCGCTTCGAAGCCGACCAGACGTTTCCGATCGACCTCGAGGAGGCGTGGGCGTTCTTCTCGAACCCGGCGAACCTCAACGAGATCACCCCGCCCGAGATGGCCTTCGAGGTGACCTCTGATCTGCCGGACGAGATGTATCCGGGTCTGATCGTCACCTACCACGTACGCCCGCTGCTGGGCATCGCGGTCACCTGGGTGACCGAGATCCAGCACGTCGAACCCCTCGTGCGGTTCGTCGATGAGCAGCGCATGGGCCCCTATGCCTTCTGGCACCACCAGCACCACTTCGAGCCGGTCGCCGAAGGCACGCGCATGCGCGACATCGTCCACTACTCCGTGCCGCTCGGCCCGGTCGGCAACCTCGTCAACTCGCGCATGGTTGCGCCGCGGGTGCGCGAGGTCTTCGAGTACCGCCGCGGGGTGCTGGCCGAGCGCTTTGGCCGCGCCACGCTGGTCGAATCGACGAGGTAGCGCCGGTCGCCCAGGCTCACGCCGACCTCGGCAAGACTGCACCTCGGAACGGTATCGGCCGAGGCTCAACGGTCCGGGACTCAGCGGTTCGCGATTGTGCGAACTTGTACCAATTGGTACTCGTGTGTTCGATCATCTACGGTCGCGTTGCCCAGAAATGTCGCGCGAAGGGGGGCTAAGCATGGTGACCATGCCGACGACGACGATCCGACCGATGGTGACCGGCGACCGCGAACAGATCGCCGCGCTGTGGGCGCGCTCCGGTCTGGGGGATCCCGCCAGCGATGAGTGGCTGGCGCTGGCCGACGGCGACACGACGCTCATCCTCGTCGCCGAAGCGGCGGGAGAGGTCGCCGGTGTCGCGGTCGCGTCGTTCGACGGCTGGCGGGCGTACATCTACCACGTGGCCGTCGCCTCCACGCAGCGACGGCACGGAGTTGCGCACGCGCTGATGCGACAGGCCGAGGAGTTCCTGGCCGAGGCCGGAGCCCGTTACGTCTATGTCATGATCCCGGAGGTCAATACGGAGGGACTCGCACTGGCCGCGTCCACCGGGTATCTCCCGGACGGCGACGTGGCCCTCAGCAAGCGCCTGGCGTCCCGAGTGGAGGGCTAGCCCTTTACGGCAGCGGCGACCGCCGACGCGGTCGCGGGGTGGTCCAGCGGCGGCGCGACCAGGCGGCGCAGCCTGTTGCGGAACGGGCCCGTAGCGCCAGCGCAGTGCGTCGCCATCGAGGCGACGCGTCACAGCGACGATCCGTTTGCCGCCGTGGCGCAGCTTGTGGACGCCGTCCTCGAACGTCGCGGCGACGCGGATCTGCTGACCCTCGAAGCCCCCGATGTCGTCCACGCCGTTCTCCAACGTGCCGTCGCAGTACATGTCATGCACGAGGCCACCGGTGGAGATGCAGATGCGGTTGCCCGCCTGCTCGATGCGCTCGACGTGGCCGGCCATCCGCCCCTCGTAGACCTCCCACACGCCTCGGAGGTCGGGCACGCCCGCGGCGAGCGGCTCCGTGCAGCCGTCGAGGATGCGGTGGGGCCAGACCGCGAGCGACGCGCCCGGCTGTGTCTTGCCGAGCGGGATGTCGGCGGTCATCAACCCCGAACCGTCGAGGTCAGGGCGCTCGTAGTCGGCGCGGTCGTAGGGGCGAGCGGCCGCCGCCATGCCTTCGTTCTGACCGCCGCGAAGCAGCCGGCCGACGGTCCTGAGCGGGAAACCGAGCACCATGGCAGCTCTCCGGTCGTGCTTTTCCGAGACGCACGTCGAGTTCGGCGTCTGTGAGCACTCTAGAGCCTCGCGCGGTGCGTTGCGAGGCGCGTAGGCTGGCCTCCGCGGTCGACCGCAAAACCATCGACCGGCTGTGGCTGGAGGGCATCTTGGCTTACGTCCTGTACGAGAAGCGCGACCACGTTGCGATCATCACGCTGAACCGCCCCGAGCGGATGAACGCCCTCGGGCGTGAGCTGAGCGCCGAGCTGCGCGCGGCGGAGGCGGAGTTCATCAACGACGACGAGGCGTGGATCGGCATCTACACCGGCGCGGGCGACCGTGCGTTCTGCGCGGGGCGCGACCTGAAGGAGGCGGCCGAACAGGACGCCTCGGGTGGCGGCGCTGCCTCGGCGCCGACGAGCGCGCCACCGATCGGGCGCTTCGAGCGCATCGCGCCTGACCACGGCAAGCCGACGATCGCCGCCATCAACGGCGCGGCGTTATGGCGGCGGGCTCGAGAAGGCACTGACCTGCGACATCCGCATCGCCGCCCAGGGCGCGCGCATGGCCCTCGCCGAGGTGA
The DNA here is from genome assembly GCA_965226785.1 of Dehalococcoidia bacterium. Taxonomy (GTDB): domain Bacteria; phylum Chloroflexota; class Dehalococcoidia; order UBA2979; family UBA2979; genus CBDDEC01. Next base: position 673,893 of record CBDDEC010000002.1, on the reverse strand, counting down.
AGGTCGGCCTCTGTCCGCCCGGCGGCTCGTTCAACTTGCCGCGTCTCGTTGGCCTCTCGAACGCGATGTGGATGCTGCTCAGCGGCGAGCCGGTCGACGCCGACGAGGCCTTGCGCATGGGCCTGCTGACCCGCGTCGTGTCGCAGGAGGAGCTGCTGCCGACGGCCGTGGAGATGGCGGAGACGATCGCGGCCAACGCGCCGCTCGCCGTGCGCGCGACACGCAAGCTCGCGCATCTCGGCCTCGAGATGCCGATGGACTACGGGCGACGCATGGGGGCGACGCTGATCGAGTCGGTCTGGACCTCTGAGGATTCCGTCGAGGGCGCTCGGGCATTTGCCGAGAAGCGGCAACCCCAGTGGAAGATGCGCTGACGCGCCCTCGGCCGGTACCACGGTGACAGACGCCACATGGCCGTTCCGACCGCCCATCGTGCCGATGGAGGCGCGTGTGCGCGAGTCGTTCCCCGACGGCGATGATTGGGCCTTCGAGCCCAAGTGGGACGGCTTCCGCATCGTGGCGTGGGGCGTCAGCGGCCGTCACGAGGTGCGCCTCGACTCCCGCAACCAGCGGCCGCTGCTGCGGTATTTCCCGGAGCTCGAGGAACCGCTGCGGGGCGCTGCCGCCCGGCTGTGTCGTGGATGGCGAGGTGGTCGTCATCACCGACGGCGTGCTCGACTTCGACGCGCTCTCGCAGCGCATCCACCCGGCCGAGTCGCGCATCACGAAGCTCGCCGAGGAGACGCCCGCGGCCTTCGTCGCCTTCGACCTGCTGGCCAGCGAGGGCGAGGACCTGCGCCCTCTGCGCTACCACGAGCGCCGCGAGCGGCTGGTCCCGCTCGCCTCGACGCTCGACGACCCGTGGCACCTCACGCCCTCGACGACCGATCGGGCGACGGCTGAGCGCTGGTTCGACGAGTTCGAGGCCGCTGGCTGCGATGGCATCGTCGCCAAGCGCCTCGACGATCGTTACGTCGAGGGGAAGCGCCAGATGCTCAAGATCAAACATCGGCGCAGCGTGGACGTGGTCGTCGGCGGCTACCGGTTGCACAAGGACGGCGACAAGATCGGGGCGCTGCTGCTCGGGATGTACGACGAGGCCGGCGCGCTCCACTTCGTCGGGCACACCTCGTCCTTCAGCGCGGCCGATCGCATGGCCATGCTCGGCGAGTTCCAACGCCTCGAGGTGGAGTCGAGCTTTGGCGAGGAGGCGCGACGCCCCGAGCACGAGCACCGCTGGTCGGGCCAGCGCATCAAGCACTGGGTACCGGTCGAGCCCATCGTCGTGGCCGAGGTGAGCCACGACCAGATCACCGGCCGGCGCTTCCGCCACGCCTCGCGGTTCCTGCGCTGGCGTCCGGACAAGGACGCGGCCGACTGCCGCCTCGATCAGCTTGACGTCGAGGCGGGGCGCCGCTTCGCCGACGTCGTCAGCGAGCGCTAGCGGTCGCTACCGTCCGCTGAACCGCGGCTCGCGCTTCTCGGCGAACGAGCGGACGCCCTCGATGCGGTCCTCCGAGAGCGTGACCAACGGCAGCACCGCGCCCGAGAGGTCGAGGGCGCTCTCGTAGTCGAGGTTGGCGGTGCGGTAGGCCATCATCTTCCCGACCTTCTGCCCGATCGGTGGGCCCGACTCGACTTCCTGCGCGAACGCCATCACGCGCTCTTCGAAGTCCTCGGCGGGCACGAGGTAGTTCGTCAGGCCCGCGGCGTGCCCCTCCTCGGCATCCATGAAGCGCCCCGTCATCATCAGCTCCATCGCCTTGCGCCAGCCGATGATTTTCGGCAGCACCCAGAACCCGCCGAGGTCGGCGTAGAGCCCACGCTTGACGTACGCCACCTGGTAGCGAGCGTTCGTCGATGCGATGGCGAGGTCGCAGAGCGCCGCCATGTCTAGGCCCGCGCCGACGCAGGGGCCGTTGATCGCAGCGATCACCGGGATGTCGAGCCGGCGGAACCAGGCGAACGTCTTCGTCTCGTTGCGGAAGTTGAGCCGCGCGCCCTCGGCGTCCGGACCGGCGGCGGTGGATGGCGGTGCGTCGTCGTCCGCTCGTCGCTGCGCCGCGGTGGTCCATGCCGGAGCAGAAGCCTCGGCCCTCGCCCGTGATCACGACACAGCGCGCGCTGCGGTCATCGTGCGTTCGCTCGAGGAGGTCGCGCATCTCCGCGAGCATCGGGAACGTGAGCGCATTCAGCCGGTCCGGCCGATTCAACGTCAGCCAGACGATGCCCTCGTGGTCGCCTCGGCGCTCCACCTTGATCGACTCGTAGTCCATCGTCCCGCTCCCACCCCGCGCCACGAGGGCGTCCTGACCGCTAACTTAACGACCGAGTATTCGGCTCGGCGGGCTGGCGGCGGCCTCGATGGTAGCGGCAAGAGGTTTCTTACGCCGGGCTGTCCGCGGTGGATCGGTGCGAATGTTCGGCGTGGTGGGTAGGCTCGGCGGGTGATCGTGACGCTCCTGACGTCGGGTGCCGCGACCGTCGCGATCATCGCCTTCGCCGACCCGCCCCCTGCCCGATCCGCCCTGGGCCCGAGGACCCCCCCGGTGGCCGTCGTGAACTTCGACCGCACCTACGTCGAGATCGCGCTCGGCCAGACGGGCCAGCAGTTCTGGGTCAGCGTCGAAGGGCTTCCCCGAGTCGGGCTTTGGCTACCGGCTACAGCCCAGACACACCGACAACCTCGAGGTGTCGGCTCCCGCGTGCGGAGGATTGTTCAACGGCTCGTTGAAAGGGGGTGCCGGCGAGACCGAGGGCGTCATCGACATCGAGTGCACGTTCGAGCACGAACAGCTCTTCGCGCAAAACGGGCGCATGCTGCGGTTCATGGTGACTCGGCTGCGGGGCGGGTCCGGGCTGGGTCGAGTTCACGAGCGAGGCCGGGCCAAGGCCGATCATTTACTCGACGCCGGCGGTGCAGATTGAGTTCGGCGGCGCGCTCCAGAATCGCGGAGCCGAGCCGCCCTGGAGCGCCGCGGCTACACCTCGGCGCAGCGCACGGCGGTGACCGGCGCGAGCGAGCTCGCGACCTCCGACCACGACTCACCGCCGTTTGGCGATGCGAAGACGTGGCCGCCGTTCGTGCCGAGGTAGAGGCCCAGGCTGCCCGGCTCCGGGTGGTCATCGTGCCGTCAGCGCCTGCCGGTACGCGCCCTGGTAGAAATGGTCGGGTAGGCCGGCGCCCAGCGCCTCCCAGCTCGTGCCGCCGTCCGAGGTGCGACAGACGCGCAGGTGGCCGTCGACGGGGACGCGTTTGCTGGTCGGAGATGTGCGGGACGACGTAGAAGACCTCTGGGTCGTGCGGGTCGATCGCCGAGGCGAAGCCGTGCAGCGGGTAGTCGTCTTCGTGCCCCAGCGCCGCGGCGAGGCTGCCCGCGATGTCGTCCCAGTCCGCGCCACCGTTGCGCGAGGCGAGGACGCGCGCTGTGGTGCTGCACATACATCCTCGAGCGGTCTGCCGGGTGCCACTGGAACGAATGCACGTCGTGACCGGCCTCCATGTCGAGCCCTCCGCCGGGCAGGTGGTCGTCGTGCAGCCCGCGCTGCCGCGCCTCCCACGAGGCGCCGCCGTCGGTGGTCTCGAAGAGCCCGGCGGTTTGGACGACGGCGATCATGTGCTCCGGGTCAGTGGGATCGACGCGGAGGTCGTCGCAGGCGGGCGCCGAGCCGAACACGTTGTCCGACACGCTGGTCACACCCATCACCCACAGCCCGCGCGTGGGGTGCTCCCAGAGCGGGCGGTTGAGGTCCCAGCTCTGGCCGCCGTCGTCCGAGGTGAAGACGCCGGCCGGTGCGACGCCAAGGTAGAGCCGGCCGGGCTGTGATGCCGCGCCCGGCACGACCGTCCAGATGCGTTCCAGGCTCGCTGAGGCTTCGAGGCGCGGCGACCATTCGCCACGCTCTTCGTCCATGACCAGCGCGTCACGCTGTGCGAGTTCGAGCGGGCTCGCCGGATAGCTCTCGCCCGGCGCGAACATCGGCGCGGGGATCTCGCTCCACGTCGCGCCGTCGTCGTCGGAGGCGAAGAGGTGTGGCCCCCACTGCATGTGCGCCGTCGAGGCATAGATGCGCCCGTCGCGCGGGTCGCGGACCGCGTAGTCGACCTGCTCGCCGAGGAAGCTCGGTTCACTCAGCGACCACGATGCGCGGTCCTCGCTGCGGCCGATCAGCAGGCCCTTGCGCGTGCAGATCAACAGTTCGTAACTCAAGTCCCGCCCCCCGTGCCCGCGGGCAGTCTAGTCGCCCGACCGCCCGCTATTGCAGCACGCCAGCCGCTGCGAGATCGGCGACGCGCTCGCCGTCGTAGCCGAGGATCTCTGTCAGCACCTCGAAGTTGTCGCGACCGAAGCTCGGGGCAGCGCGCTCGATCTGAGCCGGTGTGCGGCTCAGACGGAAGCGCGAACCCTCGACGGTGGTCGCACCGACGATGTCGTGCTCCAGCTGCACGAAGTGACCGCGATGCAGCAGCTGCGGGTCGACGACGCACTCCTGGCTGTTCTGTACGGCATGCGATGGCACCCCGACCGCCTGGAGCGTCTCCTGCACCTCGTACATGTCGCGCTCGGCGGTCCAGGCCGCGATGGCCGCGTCGATCGCGTCGAGGTTCGCCTGCCGCGCGGCCAGGTCCGGATGCGCAGCGGCCAGGTCCTCGCGACCGATCGCTGTCGCGAGGGCCTGCCACTGTTCCTCGGTCGGTGTCGCGATCGCCACCCAGCGGTCCTCGCCCGCGGCCGGGTAGACGGCGTGCGGCGCGATGTGGGCGTCACCGTTGCCGACGCGCTCGAACTCGCGGCCGTTCACCGAGTAGTCGAGGATCGCTGGCGCCAGGAGGTGGATGCTCGCCTCCGCCTGCGAGAAGTCGATGTACTGACCCTCGCCGGTGCGGTCGCGGTGTTCGAGGGCTGCCAGCAGCGTGGCGAGCGTCAGGCGCGGCGCGACGTAGTCGGTGTAGGCGGCCACGACCGCCGGGTCGCGGTCGCCCCACCCGACGATGCTGTTGAAGCCGGCGGCGGCCGCGCCCATCGTCCCGAAGCCAGCGATGCTCGAATACGGCCCTGATTGCCCGAAGAGGGAGCTGCTCAGCATCACGATCCGCGGATTGATCTGGCGAAGCGTGGCGTAGTCGAGTCCCCAGCTCCGCATCGCCCTCGGCGAGAACGACTCGGCGACGACGTCCGCCCACCCCACGAGGTCGCGAATGACGCTGCGCCCTTCCTCGCTCGAGATGTCGAGGGTGAGCCCCAGCTTGCCGGCGTTCATGTTGTGGTAGAGCCCGGAGTTCTCCGGCCCAGCCTCGCTGTTGATCCAGGGGGCGAGCCCTCGCGCCGTGTCGATGCGGGTCGTGGACTCGACCCTGATGATCGTGGCGCCGTAATCGGCCATCACCCGTGTGGCCGCGGGGCCGGCCATGACCCACATCAGATCGAGCACCTTCACGTCGCTCAGCGGTTGTTCGGCCGGGCCCTCGATGCGTTCGACAGCGGGCACGCGATCGAGGAGTGGTGCGCCGTCATCCGCACCGATCGACGGCGCCGGCGAGCCCCGCCCGATCGGTGTCTCGCTGAGCTTCGCGAGCGCGCCCGGGTAGCGTCCGGCGACCGGCGCGGCGTCTTCCTCGACGTCCCACCAGTAGTCTCGGTCGGCGAACTGCGGCGAATCGTGCAGGTCCTCGATCGATGACATCGGGACGATCAACAGTCGACGCTTCATCCCCTCCTCGAGGAGTTCTGCCTTGGTCTTGGTCGCCATGAACGCGGCGATCACGCCGAGGACGCGCCGGTACTCGTCGGGCGTCTCCTCGCCGCTGGCGAGCAGTGCCTGGTAGCCGATCCAGTCCTTACTGCGCGTGGCCTCGTCGCATCCGCCCTCCTCCAGGATCCAGTCCATGAGGCGCTGCGAGAAGGGGCCGATGCCGGGGCCGAAGAGGAACGTCAGCGACGCGTAGCCGTCGATCGTCTTCCAGACGAGAGGGATCGTCAGCCCGGAGAGCGAGACGCCGCCGCGGAAGCGTTCGGACTGCACCGTGCCGACGGCCGCCGACAGGATGGTCGACTGCGTCGCCTGCGCCAGCGCAGCCTGCGAGGAGACATCGATGTGCTGTCCGAGCCCCGAGTGCTTGCGCTCGCGCAGCGCGATCAACGCCGCCTGCGCGCCCTCAATTCCGCCGTGCAAACCGGCCTGCGGGACGGAGATGCGGAGCGGCGAACGGTCGTGGTCGCCCGTGATCGCCATCTCGCCGGAGGCGGCGGCGACCGTCAGGTCGGTCGCGGCATAGCTCGCCTTCGGTCCGTCCGATCCGAACGGGGTGATCGAGACGTAGACGAGCGCCGGATTCGCCTCGGCGAGGTCGTCATAGCCGAGGCCGTGCGCAGCCATCTCGCCGGGCACGGCAGACTCAAAGATGACGTCCGCCGTGGCCGCCAGCTGTCGCACGCGTTCGCGCCCCTCGTCCGTACCGAGGTCGGCGGTCACGGAGCGCTTGTTGCGCGCCCAGGCCGCCCATGGCAACGAAGTGTCAGGGCCCGGCTGGTCCCCGGCGAAGGGGCCGCGAAGGCGGGCGGGATTCCCCTCGGGCGGCTCGATCGCGATCACTTCGGCGCCAAGGTCCGCGAGGACCATGCCGGCGATCATGCTCTCGTTGTCGGTCAAATCGAGGACTCGGTAGTGGCCTAGCATGCGTATACACCCTCCACAGCCGGGCGTCCGGGCTACACCCCGGACGACGCGGCGGCGTCATGCTACCTCGGCGAGTGGCGCGTGCGGTCCAACGCATGTAATCGCGGCTGGTCCGCGTTGTAAGGCCGGTGCGGCAGGGCGTAGTATCGCGCCGCGACGGGGGTGCTTATGGATCGCTACGAGATAGGACAGCTTCGCAACGTGGCCCTGGTGGGCCATCACGGATCCGGCAAGACGACGTTCACCGAGGCCGCACTGCTCGCCTCGGGCGTCGTGAATCGCCTGGGTTCGGTCGTTGATGGCAACACCGTGTCCGACTACGACCCTCTCGAGCAGTCACACGAGTACTCGATCTCCGCCTCGCTGATCCCGATCGAGTGGCACGGCGTGCGCATCAACCTGATCGACGCGCCCGGCTACCCGGACTTCGAGGGCGAGGTCGTCTCTGCGGCGGCCGCCGCCGATGGCGCACTGATCACCGTCGACGCCGTCTCCGGTGTCGAGGCCGGTACTGAGCTTGCGTGGACCCGCCTCAACATCGCCGGGGTGAAGCCGCGCATGATGCTGGTGACCCGCCTTGACCGCGAGAACGCCAACTTCGCACAGGTCGTGGAACAGCTCCGCGAGCGCTTCGGCAGCGGCGTCGCCCCCTTCGGGCTGCCGATCATGGGCGCCGACGGTATCGAGGGCGTCTACGACCTCCTGGAACAGAAGGCGACCCGCGCCGGGAAGCCCACCGAGACCCCCGAGGAATTGTCGGACGACATTGAGGCGGCGCGCGAGCAGCTGATCGAGGCCGCGGCCGACGCCGACGACGACATCATGATGAAGTACCTCGAGGGCGAGGACCTCGACCACGACGAGATCGCTGCGGCCTTGAAGGGCGGCGTCGCTACCGGTGCGGTCGTTCCCGTGTTCCCCGTCTGCGCCCCGCGCGACATCGGCGTGCAGCCGGCGCTGCACGAGATCGCGCTGCTCTTCCCCTCGCCGGCCGATCGGGAGTACCCGACGGCCGAGGGCACGATCGCGCCCGATCCGTCAGGCAGCCTGGTGGCCTACGTCTTCAAGACTGCATCCGACCCCTTTGTCGGGCACCTCTCGTTCGTCCGCGTCCTGCGCGGAAGCATCAGCGCCGGCGCGGCGCTGACGAACGCGCAGAACGGCGAGTCGGAACGGGCCCCGCACGTCTACCTGCAACGTGGCTCCGAGCAGATCGAGGTACCGGCGCTCGTCACGGGCGACCTCGGCGTCATCCCCAAGCTGTCGCACACTCACACGGGCGAGGTGCTGACGGACGGAGGCGAGGCGCCGGCATTGCGGCCGCTACCGTTGCCGACACCGACGTACCGCAGCGCGCTCCACCCGCTCAGCGACAAGGATGTCGACAAGCTGTCCATGGCCCTCGAGCGGCTGCGCGACCAGGATCCGACGATCCGGATCGAGCACGACAACGACACCGGCGAGACGATCATGCTCACCCTCGGCGACGCGCACGCCTCCGTCGCGATCGACCACATGAAGCAGAACTACGGCGTCGAGGCCGACATGGCCGAACCGCTCGTGCCCTACCGCGAAACGATCGCTGCCTCCTCGAAGGCTGAGTATCGGCACAAGAAGCAGACCGGCGGTCATGGGCAGTACGGGCACGTCGTGATCGAGATCGAGCCGCTGCCGCGAGGCAGCGGGTTCCAGTTCACGGACGCGGTGGTCGGGGGCTCCGTGCCGCGCCAGTTCATCCCCGCCGTCCAGCACGGCATCACCGAGGCGATGGAGGCGGGTCCGCTTGCGCAGTCGCCGATCGTCGATCTGCGCGTGACCCTGGTCGATGGTTCGAGCCACTCGGTGGACTCGTCTGAGATGGCGTTCAAGACCGCGGCGATCCAGGCCATCCGCGAAGGCATGATGCAGGCGCAGCCAGTGCTGCTCGAGCCTGTGATGTCGATGAAGATCCACGTCCCGAACGACAACGTCGGCGACGTGATGAGCGAGATCAGCTCGCGCCGGGGCTCAATCCAGGGCGTCGAGGCCACGGTCGATCGAGACGGCTTCTCGACCGTCTCAGCCGAGGTCCCGCTGGCCGAGGTGCAGCGTTACGTGACCTCGCTGCGCGCCCTGGTCGGGGGCCGCGGCAATTTCGATATGGCGTTCGATCGCTACGTCGAGGTGCCGCGCGAGCTGCAGCAGGCCGCTGTGGCGCAGCGCGCGGCCGTCGCAGCCGACTAGCCCCGCGTACGCCTCGACGGTTCGGAACCGCGCCCTCCGGGGGCGCGGCTCCACGTCCAGAGCAGCGTCCAGAGCAGCAGCAGCAGTGGACGAGGAGCCGACATGGCCGACGCCAACCTCCGCATCTCTCTCGCGACGTGGTCGATGCACCGCATGTTCTTCGAGGAGGGGCTCGACCTGCTCGGCATGGTCGACCTCACGGCCGAGTTCGGCATCGAGGGCATCGAGTTCGTCAACACGTTCTTCCCCTCGCCGCAGTACCGCTACCTCGAGGGACTGCGCGACCGCTGCGCCGACCACGGGATCACACCGCTGCTGATCATGTGCGACGGCGAGGGCAACCTCGCGGCGGTCGACGCTGCCGAGCGCGCGCAAGCGGTGAAGAGCCACCACAAGTGGATCGACATCGCGGAGGTGCTCGGCTGTCACTCCATCCGCGTCAACGTGCACGGCGACGTGAGCGACCCCGGCGCGATGCGCGATCGCGCCGCCGAGGCGCTGATGTCGCTCTGCGGGTACAGCGACGCCGCGGGCATCGACGTGATCATCGAGAACCACGGCAACCGCGAGGTTGGCAACCTTACGCCGGCAGCCGACCCTGCCTGGATCGTCTCGCTCGTCGAGGCGACGGGGCATCCTCGCCTCGGCACGCTGCCAGACTTCGGCAACTGGGCGCCTCACATCGATCGCTACGGGGCGGTCGCGCAACTGATGCCCCACGCTCGCGGCGTGTCCGCGAAGTGCTACACGTTCGCGGACGACGGCGGCGAGACCGAGATCGACTTCACGCGCATGATCGACATCGTCCGCGCCGCGGACTACAGCGGCTTCGTCGGCATCGAGTACGAGGAGTACCGGGGCATGCGTCGCATCGCAGACGGCTTCGAGACCGCCGATGGGGAGGTGCCGGTCACCGAGCGCGACGGCATCGGTGCGGCTCGGCGGCTCCTCGAGCGCCTGCTGTGACTCGCACAGTTGCGACCCCGCGCGCCGCCATCGTCGGCGCCGGATGGATCGCCGACCACGGGCACTTGCCCGGCTACGCGCGCGCTGGCGTCGAGGTGGTCGCCATCGCGGACATCGACGAAGCGGCCGCCAGCGAGCTTGCGTCGAAGCATGGCGTGGGGCGCGTCGACACCGACTGGCGCACGATGCTCGCGGAGGTGCAGCCGGACGTCGTCTCGGTCTGTGTCCCGAACATGTGGCACGCGGAGATCGCCCTCGGCGCCATCGAGGCCGGTGCGCACGTGCTCTGCGAGAAGCCGCTCGCCACCTCCGTCGACGAGGCCGAGCGCATGTTCGCGGCCGCGCACGAGGCCAATGTGGTGCTGATGGCGGACCAGAACACGCGCTTCCAGCCCCGCAACCGCGTGCTGCGCGAGGCCGTCGATCGAGGAGACCTCGGCGCGGTCTACTTCGCAGAGACGGTCTACGCGCGGCGTCTCGGCATCCCCGGCTGGGGCTCGTTCACGAGCCAGGCCGCCTCGTTCGGCGGCGCAGTCTGCGACATCGGCGTGCACGCGCTCGACCTCGCGGTGTGGCTGATGGATAACCCGCGCCCGGTCTCGGTCTCGGCAACGACCGCGACCGAGTTCGGCACGCGCGACGAGGTCGCCGATGCACGCGGCCGGCACTGGGAGCCCTCCGCGTTCGATGTCGAGGACTTCGGCGCGGCCTTCGTGCGCTTCGAGCTGCCGAGCGGCCGTGACGCCTCGCTGGTGCTGCGCGCCTCGTGGGCTGCGCACATCGAAGGCAACGAGGAGTGGCTGCAGCTCGTCGGCACGGAGGGTGGCGTCCGCAACGACCCGCCGGTGCGCTACCGCCTCGACGGCGGCGAGCAGCTCACCGAGCCGCTCGAGGATCCGACGCATGCGCCTGGCTGGAACGAGGCGATCGCGCACTTCGTCGACTGCGTCCGCGGCGACGCCTCACCGCTGGTCACGCCGGAGGAGACGCTGAACGTGCAGCGTGTCCTCAATGGCATGTACGACTCCGCCGCGTTGGGCCGCGAGGTGCGGTTCGACTGAGCCGGCGGCCGTGCGGAGGCAAGATGCGGGTCGCCCTGCTCTGCGACATCCACTGCAACCTGCCGGCGCTCGACGCCGTCCTCGAGGAGGTCCGCGCCGCCGCGGTGGATGCGATGGTCGTGGGCGGCGATGTCCTGCCGGGCCCGTTCCCCTCCGAAACGCTCCAGCGGCTGCTGAACCTCGACCTGCCCGTGCACTTCGTGCACGGCAACGGGGAGCTCGTGCTGCTCGCCCAACTGGCGGCCGCCAGCCCGGAGGACGTGACCTACCACGGCACGACCTCAGGCAAGCCGCTCCCGCAGGCCTTGCAGGATGAGTTGCGGTGGGCCGGCGAGCGGGTCCACTCCTACCAGAGCGTGATTGCCAGCTGGCCGAAGACCGTCACCCTCGACATCACCGGCCTCGGCCCCGTCCTCTTCTGCCACGCCACCCCGCACGCCGAAACGGCGATCGTCACGCGCGTCACGCCCGAGGAGCGAGCCCGGTCCCACCTCGATGACCTCGACGTGAGCGTGGTCGCGTGCGGCCACACGCATATGCAAATGGACCGCACGATCGGCGACGTACGCGTGATCAACGCCGGCAGCGTGGGCATGCCCTCGGGCGCGACGGGCGCCTTCTGGCTGCTGCTCGGCCCGGACATCGAGTTCCGGCACACGACGTACGACCTCGACGCCGCGGCCGCCCTCGTGCGCAAGACCGAGTACTCGAGCGCCGAGCATTTCGCGTCCCGCACCATCCTTGCCCCACCGAGCGAGGACGACATGCTTCGCGCCTTCGGCGAGATCGCGTAGCTACTACGGCCGCCATTCGCCGCGGGCGACGGCGGGGATGAACGAGGCGAGTTCGGGCTCAGGGAAGCGCACCACCGAGCCGCGTTCCGCCGAGAGGTAGCACGCCATCAGCACCTCCGTGACGGCGAGACCGTCGTGCCAGGTCTCCTCGGGCGCGACGCCGTCGAGGAAGGCGCGGACCATGTGGCGGTTCTCCTCGGCGTAGCCATAGGCGGCCGGTTCGTCGGCGACGACCGGCATCAGGCCCTGCTCGGCGTTCTGCTTCTCGACCAGATCCTCGCCCTCGCTGCCCGTGACGTTGCGCGAGAAGAACACCTCAAGGTCGGAGTTCAGCGTGTCGACCTGCATCGAGTACTCGGGGCCGAGCAGCTCCATGCGCAGTCGCAGCCCGGCGCCGACGAAGTTCCATGAGGTCGTCGCCTCGACGAGGGCGGGTCGGCCGCCCGCGTTCAGCGTCACCACCGCGCGCGCGAAGTCCTCCGCGGGCGTCTGTGTGTAGTCGACGCCGAACTCCTCCTTCAGCGCCGATGCGTAGTGGGGGTCGGTCCACTTCAGCGAGGCGATCTGGGCGCTCACGTCGATCACCTCGACGGTCGAGCGAGGCTGGCCGGGCTCCGTCAGCAAGAACCGCGCCGCCTCGAACGAGTGGCAGAGCATGTCGTTGAGGACACCGCCGCCCTGACGCTCGCCGGACCAGAACCACGGCATGTGTGGCCCCGCGTGCTCCTCGGACGCGCGTGCGAGGTAGGGGCGGCCGCTGGCCGGCACGCCGCGTCGCCAGATGATCTCCTTGCCACGCGCCAGGCTCGGCGCGAACACCTGGTTCTCGAGGTAGCCGTGCTTGAGGCCGGTCTCCTCGATCAGCTCGAGCATCCGCGTGCCCTCGACGACGTTGCGCGCGAGCGGCTTCTCGCACGCAACGCCCAGGAGCTCCGCGTCGCCCTGTATCGCCGCCACGATCTCCTCGACGACCGCGACGCGGACATCGTTCGGCGCGCAGATCCAGATCGCCTGCACGTTCGGGTCGCGTACGAGTTCGGAGATCGAAGCGTGAACCGTGGGGTCGCCCACGCCGAGGTCGCGCGCCAGGGTGGCCGCCTTCTCGGCGTGCGCGCGTGTGGGCGCGAAGACGCCGGCCACGTCGGCATCGCGGACCGAGACGAGGCTCTGGATGTGGAACTGCGCGACGAACCCCGCGCCCACGAACCCGATCCCCAGCCGCTGCCCGTTCGCCATCGTGTTCCGCTCCTCGCTGCGCCAGTCGCCGTCCGTCGAGGTCTCTCTGACCGACGGCGACGATAGCGCATCGCCGCCCGACGTTGGCCGGCCGATCGAGGTGGGGACGGCCGCTACACTCCTCGCGATGCCCTTCTTCAATCCCTACCGCAAGTCCTACGTCGAGGATCCCTACCCCTCGCTGGCCACACTGCGCGCCGAAGCGCCGGTCTTCCGCAGCGCCGAGCTCGATGCCTGGATCGTCACCTCCTACGCTGCGTGCGCGCAGATCCTCGGCGACCCTGACACCTTCGTCTCGAACCCCGCCGACCCGGCGGCCGTCGGCGGCAGCCAGTTGGCGGAGCAGCTCGACTCGCAGCGCACCGGCTCGAGGTTCGGCGAACGCGTGCCGATGGTGCGCTCGGACGAGCCCGCGCATCGGCGCTCCCGACTGGCCGTGCAGCGGGCGTTCACGCCGGGGGCGGTCGCTGCGCTGCGCGAGTCAACCGCCGCCAACGCCGCACGGCTGCTCGACGTCGCCGAGGCCGGGCAGCCCTTCGAGGCGATGGCTGGGCTCGCCAACCCACTGCCGGTCGACTTCGTGATCGCGCTGCTCGGCATCCCGGAGGACCGCGTGCGGCGCTATCGAGACGCCGCGCTCGCCGTGCAGGCCGCGCGCGCCCACAGCCACCGCGACCCCATGCTCGCCCGCCAGGCCCAGCGCGCCGAGGGCGTGATCTTCGAGGAGCTGAAGCAGCTCGTCGCCGACGAACGGGGCACGACGGGCAGCCTCCTCGACGTGCTCGTGCAGCCCTCGACGGGCGTCGAGCCCACGGCCAGCGGAGAGCTCGCGCCGGCACTCGCGCCCGATGAGCGGGTGAAGATGGCGTATGACATCGCCGTCAGCGGCAACAACTCGACCGCCTTCTTCCTCGGCAACATGCTCCACGCTCTCGCGGCGCACCCGGAGCAGTACGCGAAGCTGCGTGCCCGCCGGGACCTCATGCCCAACGCCGTGGACGAGGCCCTGCGCTACGACGGCCCGACGCAGGAGGTGATGCGCTTCGTCACTGCAGACACCGACCTCGCCGGACAGCACATCAGGCGCGGGCAGGCCATCCTCGTCATGGTCGGCGCAGCCGGCCGCGACCCCGCCGAGTTCGCCGATCCCGACCGCCTCGATGTCGAACGTCGCGCCCCCACGCACCTCAACTTCGGCCGTGGCATCCACTTCTGCCTCGGCATGCCCAGCGTCCGCATCCTCGGCGAGACGATGATCGAAGAGCTGCTCGCGCGCTTCGACACCCTCGAGGTCCCCCGCCGTGGCGTCGAGTGGGGCGGCGCGCTGCCGCTCCGCGGCCCGCGCTACCTCAAGCTTGTGGGCAAGCTCGTAAGCGCGAGCGAATAGAAGGCGGATAGAGGCAGGTCAGCTCATCCCTCCGCTCGCGTCCTACGCTCACTCCTGCAATCGGCGCGATCGTTCCTCGTGCGGTTCGCGCATGGAGAGACGCTGCAATGCTCCGACTTGCCTTTGCCGCCCTCGCAGTGCTGGTGCTCGCCTCCTGCACCTCGAGCGCCCCGCCGTCAGAGCCCTCGCCAACCCCCGAGGTGACGGCGACCGCGGAGGTGACGGCGACCGCGACAGGAACGGGAACGGCCGTGGCGACATCGACCGCGGTGGCGACCGCGACGCCCGCTCCCCGGTTTAGCGCGCAAGCAGGCGACGTGGTCGAGGCCTCGGTCGCCGCGCTTGCCGGATGGCTCGGTACCGACGCCTCGGGGCTGTCGCTCGACCACGTCGTCAGGACCGATTGGCCGGATTCGTGCCTCGGATTCGCCCGCCCCAAGCAGCAGTGCGACCAGGGGATCGTTCCGGGCTACCTCGTGCGAATCTTTCTGGCGGGCGAGGTGTCGTACCAGGTACGCAGCAATCTCGATGGAACGCAGCTCGTCTGGGCGACTGACTGGATCGTGGAGGGAACATTCTCGTCGGCCGACGACGGTTCGCTGGGGATCACCGGTGACTTCCCGAATACTCTGGATCCACACAGCATCGGGTACTCGTTGTCACCGGGATCGGACACCACGATCGTCGCGTCACTTCGCTATGGGGATCCGGTAATCGTCGCCGGTGATGGTCGCCCGAGTTCGGATGTGCCGCTGGTGATCTGGATCGAGCGTGATCCGCATCGCGAGCGACCTGAAGCTGACGACCCGGATCGCGTCTCCGGGGCGGCTCTGCAGGCACTCAGCGTGATGCTCGCGTCCGGGGGCCTCGACGTGGCCTCGATCGAGCGGGTGGAGTGGTCGGACACATGCTTCGAGACACCTCGACGCCTCGGCCGCTGCGACCCGATCCGCTTGCCCGGCTATGTGGTGCTCATCGACCACCAGGGCGGGGCACGGTACGAGGTCCGGACCGACGAGGCGGGGAGCCAGTTCGTCTGGTTTGGTGAGGAGATCATCGAGGGCACCGTGCGCGAAGTCACGGTTCCCGCGTCGCTCAACGTCGAGACCGATACGGGCGAGGTCGTCTGGGCTCGCGTCGTCGCCGGCTCGACGCTGGACGAAGAGATCGCATCCTCGCTGCTCAACGACCGCGTCCGTCTGATGCTCGCACCGCATCCGCAGGGCAACGGTTGGGCCATCGTCGTGCTGACGCGCCTGGGCGAGGGTTAGCCCTCGACGCTCCTGACCATCGCCCCGCCGACGTCACCGCGCCGCCGATCTACACTGCGGAGCGTCGAGGTGAGCGAGACCGCAGGCGAGGCGCGGCGTTGGCGTACTTCAATCCGTTCCGGCCCTCCTACCTGCGCGACCCCTATCCCTCGCTGGCGCGGCTGCGCGAGGACGACCCGGTCCACTACTCGAAGCAGATGCAGGCCTGGGTGGTCACCCGCTACGCCGACTGCGTCGAGGTGCTGCGGGACCAGCAGCACTACTCGTCCAACCCGCGGTCGGCCGGGGGGCGCATGGCGGGGATGGTGGAAGAGGCGCGCAGCCGGTCGCCGCTGGGCGATACGCCGCTGATCGTGCACTCCGATCCGCCTGTGCACACGCGCCTGCGCTCGATCGTCAACCGGGCGTTCACGCCGCGCATGGTCGAGTCGCGTCGCGACACGATCCGTCGCTACGCACGGGAGATCCTCGAACGGGTGCCGGACGGCGAGCCCTTCGACCTGATCCAGACGCTGGCCTATCCGCTGCCGCTGCTGGTCACCGGCGATCTGCTCGGACTGCCGGACGAGGACCGCGAGGCGGTGCACAACTGGGCACGCGCGATCATCCTCGGCACCTCTGGCGAGCGCATCCCGCCCGAGGCGATCACGGCGGCGCAAGCCGGAGCGGAAGCACTGCGCGCATACCTCGATCGGTTCCGCGAGGAGCACAAGGGCGACACCAACCGTTCGCTGATCTACATCTTGACCGAGGCGGAGGCGGAGGGTGATGTGCTCTCGGCCGACGAGCTTCTCGCCTTCGTCACGTTCCTCTACACCGCCGGCACGACGCCGGTGGGGTCCAGCCTCGCGAACGGCGTGTCGCTGCTCCTCGAGCATCCGGACCAACTGGCGCGGCTCCGCGAGGATCCCGCGCTGATGCCGGACGCGGTGTCGGAGATGCTGCGCTTCGACGGGCCGACACACGTCCACTTCCGCTGGGTGTCCGAGCCGGCCGAACTGGGAGGCCGCCACCTGCGCCTCGGCGACTCGGTGCTGGCGATGGGCGGCGCGGCCACGCGCGACCCGGAGGAGTTCGAGGATCCCGACAGGTTCGATATCGGACGCGGCCGTTCGCGGCACCTCAACTTCGGCCTCGGACCGCACTTCTGCCTCGGCGCGCCGCTGGCGGAAATGGAGCTCGAGATCATGTTCGCGGAGCTGCTCGAACGCTTCGACGAACTCCAGCTCGGAGGTGACGGAGCCCTGCGCGAGGAGAACTTCCAGATGCGCGGCATGCGCCGGCTGGAGCTCATCGGGCGCAGCTAGCGCCCGTCCACGACCACCGCAGCGCGGCCGGTCGCTCCTCGAACGGTCCGAGGGCAAAGAGAAGGGACGATGCCCGAAGGCACCGCCCCTTGTACCCGTTGCGAGCGCCGGGTCCAGGGACGCTCGCTCCGGGAAGTCCCGGGACATCTCCTTTATACGTCGAACCAGTGGTTCGGTACCGTTTCGGTTCCCGATCCATAGGAACGAGTCTGGACGATGCCGCGCACCTCTGGTCTCCAGGCCGACCATCCGGTACCGGCGCCAGCCTGGGACGGGAGGTAGTATCCCATCTCCATGTTGTGCACCTGCGCATCGAAAATGAGCTCTCGCCGCGTCTCCTCGTCGAGTTCGACAGCCTGCTTGGCCGCGATCTCGTCGATGACCGGGTCCGAGATCCGGCTGTGGTTGGCCGGGTCGTCGCCGAACATGCGCGGGAAGTACCCACCCACCTCCGGGAACGGCGTCTCATAGCCGAAGGCCACGCCGTTGAACTCGGACCTGAAGGTCTGGGTGATGTACTTCGACGAGTAGTCCTGGCCCTCGGTCTGAGGGTCGAGACCAGACTCGATGAAGTAGTTGCCCATGGCCTCCGCAATGGAGTTGAACGTCGAACCGTAACGGTTCGTCGTGTACTGCCAGGTGAAGCTCGTGCCCTCCCAGCCATTGGCCGCGAAGATCTTCTGAGCCTCGTCTGGGTTGTACTCGAAGAACTTGGCGCTCTCACCCTGGCGGGCCGACGTCGGGTCGAGCCACCAGCGCGTGAAGCCTGCGGGAACCAGGTTGTTCCAGCTCTCGATCACATCGAGGCCGGCCTCCTTGAGGGCCGTCACGTTGTAACCGAGGTCCGTCAGCGCGTCCCGGTCGTACGTCATCGAAAGCGCCTGGCGGAACATCGGGTCCTGCCACGCCGCATCCGGGTCCCGTTCGGGCTTCGAGAAGTAGACGAACGACAATAGCGCCGGCTGGAGGCCGCGCCACTGCACGTCGCTCTGCTCATCCTGGAGTCCCAGCACGTCGTTCGCATTGATGCCCGCAACGGACGTGTTGGCCGCCTTGAACTGCGACAGTCGGTTCTGGTACTCGGGAATGATGAAGAGCTCGACGCCGTCCATGAACGGCTTGCCCTCGACGAACCACTCGGGGTTCTTCGAGTACTTGATCGACACGGACGGCTCGTACTGATCGAAGATCCACGGGCCGGTGCCGATCATGTCCAGACGCGGGTCGTACCCGCCATCCGCCTCGGTCGGTTGGATGTGTAAGACGTTGGCGTCTGCCAGCAGGTCCTTGAACGTCGCCGAGGGCGAGTCGAGCTCCACGTTCAGCGTGTAGTCGTCCACCGCCTCGAACTTGGTGACGTGGGCAACCATCGTCGCGTTCGGGGACTCGGGAGCGGTGAGCTTCTCCCACGAGAACATGATGTCGTCGGTCGTCAGCTCCTTGCCGTTGACCGGGGCCTTGTTGTGGAACTTGACCCCCTGCTTGAGCTTCACGGTCCAGTTCTGCCCGTCCATGGTCTCCACGGACTCGGCCGCGTCCTCCTCGGGGAGCGCCGCGTTCGGGTTGATGTCCGCGCGAGCGCCGATCTTGAAGAGACGGCTGTGCGCATAGAGCGACACCGTCTTCGCCTCGAACGATAGGTTGCCGTAGGCATCGATCGTCGGCGGGTCACCGGAGCGCGTGGACAGCCAGGTGCCGCCGCGCGTGATGTTTGCGAACGGATCCACGGCCGTCGGCGCCGGAGTAGCCGTGCCACCGGTGGTCGCTGTCGGCGCCGGCGTTGCATCGTCGTCGTCGTCGTCGTCGTCGTCGTCGTCGTCGTCGTCATCGTCGCCGCAGCCGATCAAGGCTGCGCCGGCGAGACCCGCGCCCGCCACGCCCGCGCCACGAAGCACGCCTCTTCGAGAGACGCGGTGGCGGAACGTCCGGTTCCAATAGTTGGTATCTGTCACAGTTCCCCCTCACCCACAGCGACGCCCGTCCGTTGACGGACTTCCGCAAGAAGCGGCCGCGGTGGAAAGCTTTAAGCGAGCATCCCGTGCCTAGCGTGCATTTCTTAATGCAACACACCACTACCCGCAAGTCTGTTGGAGATACTCCAACTAAACCCAGATTGGATCTGCGTGCGAACTGCAATTTGTCACCTCTGCTCGCAGCGCCGCGACGGCGCTACGAGCCGAATGGCGAAGGGCGCCGCTGAAGCTGCGATGGCGCTGATCTGCACCGCGACGCCCGATGGCGGCTAGGCTGAGCCCTCGACGAGCCGACCCAGCGGAACGGGGACACCGTGGACGCATACCGCGCGATCGTGAGCAAGCGGGACACCCGCGAGTACGAACAGCGGCCGATCGAGGCGGAGACGCTGGAGCGCATCCTGCAAGCCGGTCGGATGGCCGGCTCCTCGAAGAACGAGCAGCCGATCCGGTTGATTCTCATCGAGACCGACGAACGCAAGGCTGAGCTGGCGCAGTGCGCCGACTTCGCGGCGCATTTCCCGCTGACGCCGCTGGTCGTCGTCGTCGTACGCCTCGGCGACAGCCGGCCGTTCGACGCCGGCCGCACGGCGCAGAACATGATGGTCGCTGCGAACGCCGAGGGCGTGGCGAGTTGCCCGGTCGGCATCCAGCACGACGACTGCGCCCGAGCGCTGCTCGGCCTACCGCCGGACGCCACCGTCGCGATGGCGATCACGTTCGGTTACCCGACCGGCGGTCACGCGGTCTCCCGTGGCGAAGGTCGCATCGACCTCGACGAGTTCGTGCTGCACGAGCGCTGGGCCTAACGCCGAAGCCGCCGCTAGCGCAGATGCTCGAGCAGTGCGCGACCTCGGGGTGAGAGCGCGTAGCCCACTTCGTGGCTGATCGTCAGGCCCAGCTTCTTGAGCTTGCGCACATCCGCCTTGAACGGCCGTGTCTCCCGCCCGAGCGCGGCGGCGAGTTGGGTCGAGACCACCAGCGGCGACGCCTCGATCGCCCGCAGCGTGTCGAGCGTCCAGGCGCCGTGCTTGCTGCGGACGTCCATACCTGCCAGCCGCGCCGCCAGTGCCGCGAGTGCCTCGCGGTCGAGGTGATCGTCGCGCGCCAGCTCCACACGCTCGTCGAGGCGCGCTTCGTAGTGAAAGCGGAGCCGCGTCAACGGCTCGACGCTTCGGCGATCCGTCCTCGGCGCACCGAGCTGGCCGAGCAGCTCCGCGCGGTCGGCGAATCCGCAGGCGGCGGCGTCGCGGTCAGTGAGGTCGTCGATCGCCACACCGTCGAGGGCGTCCACCACGATCACCCCACGCGGGCTCAGCCGGTACTCGCCGCCGACGCGCGCCTGCGGACGCCGCCAGGCGCGAACGGTCATCGTCACCACCCCGGCCTCGATCGCTTCATGGTCACGGGTGCGAAAGAGCATGTGCGCGAGGGTAGCTGAGCGCCTCGAATTCGGAGGCGGAATCGTGCATGTCTGACGAACTCTGCGGTCATAATCTGGCGAAATCATGAGCGGAGTGAAACTGGTGCGAGCTAGCGTGTTCACGCGTCGACAGACGCGGTATAAGAGATGCCTGTCCCCGTACACACCTCAACAGGTGGCATCTAGATTCGGAACCCTACTGTCATGCCCAAGTTCACGACTCTCGACCCCGCAACCGTGCACATCGGACGGCAACGCGAGGCTCACGAGGCTCGCCAGTTCTACCTCGACATCCTGGAGTCGGCCAAGGCCGGCGCCATCGATCTCGAACCTGGCGAGAACCCAGCGGTCGTCAAGCGACGCCTGCGCGAGTCGGCGAAGTTGGTGGGCCTGAAGGTCCGCTCTGGCTGGCAGGACCGCGAGCAGAAGACGCTCGTCTGGAAGCGCGTCTAGCTGCGGCGCAGGTTCGCGACCGCACAGACGAGACTGCGCCCGATCTGACCTCGGCGGTCGTGGATCTGATACTCAGCGACGGCGACGCCGTCGGTGCTGTGGTGCCCGGCGACCTCGAACCCAAGCCATTCATCGACCGGGTAGCGGTGCAGGTACAGCGTCACGTCCGCATTCACGAACTCGAGTCCGCGGTCGCCGGAGTTGGCGAACGGGTTCGTGAAGTCGGCGGCCACGGCGATGCGCAGGAACGGTGTGGTCGGTTCGCCCTCGACGAGGGCGCGCGTCTCGCGTAGCCAGGCGCGCTTCTGCACCACGTCGCCGAAGTCGTCGCCCTCGATCAGGCGCGTCTCCCACATCGGCACGCGCCCCGATCGAGGTTCCGGCGCGGCAATCGAGTCGGGATCCGGGGCATCCCAGGGCGGCGGTGACCACACGCTCCCCTCTGGCTGATCGGCCCGCAGCAGCATCACCGCGCGTCCGCGCGCCAATTCGACGCCGCCCGAGGACACGCTGCCCTCGACGACGCGGATGCGGCGACCTTCACGCACGACCTCGCTGGTCACCGTGAGCGGTGCGAACGGGGGGAGGCGGAAGAGCTCGGTCGTGAGCCTCGACACCTGGAACGCCTCGTCGCCGTGTTCCTGCTCGAACGCGCGGGCGAGCAATCCGACGAGAACGCGTCCGTGCAGCGAGTTCGGGTCCCATGGCCCTCTCGCCTCGTCGCTGGGGACGAAGACGCCATCCTCGTGGCGAAAGAACGCTTCGGCTGTCATCGCAGTTCCCTTCGGCACACGACCGCCTGGAGATTCAACGCGCGCCCGGTCCTAGCGTCGAGGGGCGGGATGGCTCGCCTCGCGGGTTCGTCAGCATCAAAACTGGCGATCTCTGACCGGATCGATACGACTCAGCGATCAGAGTGGATGGGCGACGAAACTGCGGACGTCGAAGGCGAGAACCTCCATGGGCGCGCGACCTCACTCGGTGGCTTCACGTACGCGTGTCCGTCAGATGGCGCTGGATCCCGCCGACCTGGCAGCGCGCCGAGGCGATGATGACGACATCCGCCCGAGGCAGCAGCACGCGAGCGACTCCCGACTACGTGCCGCCTTCCGCCCGTTGCTCACCGTGGCGGTCTTCGCGGCTCTGTCCACGGGCGCCGTCTTCCTCTGGAGTTCGGGCTTCGCGTCCACAGCGCGAGCCGAGCTGAGCCTCGCGACGACCGAGTTCTCCGCGTGGGCGGAGGCACGGGTCGCCAGCGTGGCGGACGAGGGCAGTACCGCACTGGTCCCCGACGCGACGGACGAGGACAGCAGCGTGACCAGCGTTGTCATCAACGAACCCGAGCCGGTCGTTGCGCGCATCGTGGAAACGGCCGGGCGCGGCGTCGCGGTTCGCGACGCCTGCCAGGCTGACGCCAGATCCGGTGGGGCTTTCCGCGAGGGGGCGAGCGTCACCGTCGTGGAGCCTGGCGGCGGGCCGTGCGTTGGCTGGTCATACGTCGAGGCCGATGGCGTCGAGAGCTGGGTGAGCAACCGCTTCCTTGCCCTCGACACGATCGAGGAGCACTCGAACTGACCTGGAGTCGCGGCAGACACACGAAGAGAGCGCCTGCCGGGCGCTCTGCTGGCGTGTGGCGATGCGGTCGTGTGCTAGGAGGCTGCGCGGGCCGAGGCGGCTTCGACGCGGACGGCCTCCAGGAAGCGCGCACGCGCGAGGAGGTAAGCGGCGTCGGAGCAGACCGGCACGCGGGTGTTTGCAGCGAGCCTGAACTCGGCAAGCTTCTGGCCTCGAGTGTCGTTCAACTGCAGCAAAGCAGTCCTCCTGGGGTGCCGTCGGCTCCGCGCCGTCTGGCCGTTCACTGTAGAGATGGCGGGGACGCCCACGGATCGTTCCGCATCGGAGAGATAAGAAATGACGCAAACCCTGTTTAGCATCCCTATGAGCGGGCCCGTACGGGCCCGCTACGACTAAGCTGCGTGGGCGGGAGGACAGGACCACTCTGTGACGGTGCGCGTCAGACCTTCCCGGATCGCTGGCGTCGCGTTCCTCGTCGTCTCGCTCGCAGCGCTCGTGCTGGCCCTGGGTTTGGTCGTGAGCGCGGCCGTCGAGGCGCAAACGGCGCCGGATAGCGACGGCGACGGGATCACAGACGACATCGAGACGCGCTATGGCAGCGACCCGCAGTCGTCGCGCAGCCGCCCCGAGCATCTCGAATACGACCAGACCACCGGCGCGAACACCTGCAACGACACCGCCGACAACGACCTCGACGGGCCGATCGACGCGGCCGATCCGGGCTGCGCCGTGCCGCCGACCGCGACCGCGCCACCGACGGTCCCGCCGACGATCATCGCCACGACCACGACCACGACGCCGACGGCAACGACACCGCCGAGGGTGACGCCCACCGCCACAACGCCGCCGATCCAACAGCCGACCACCACGCCGACGCAGCCGCCGATCGCGGCGCCGACGGTCACGCCGGGTCCTGACCCGACCGCGCCCGGTCCGGGCGGCGAGGTCGCCGCACCGGAGCAGCCGACCGAGCAGCCCGGCTTCGGCGTCCCCGATCCGCCGGACCTCCGCATCACTGACGTCGAGGTCACGCAGGGCATCCAGGACCTCGACAACCGCATGCCCCTCGTGGAGCGCCGGCTGACCTACCTGCGTGCATACGTCGCCACCGACGATGGCCAGCTCTCCGGCGTCGACGCGGCGATGGCGGCGTTCCGCAACGGGCAGCAACTCGGGCTGTCCGAGGACGACGACGACCCGGCGGTGCTGTTCGCGGACAACGGGACGATCACCGCCCGCGAGGACGGCGGGGAGCGGGTCAACCTCGACGACTCGCTGTACTTCAAGCTGCCGCGCTACTGGGCGGAGGACACGACGACCTTCCGGGTGCTCGTGTACGGGCAGGGCAACCCCGACTCGGTGGACTTCGAGCCGAACCCGGACAACAACGAGGTACAGGTGGCGATGTCGTTCGAGGAGGGCCTGGACGCGAACCTGATGCTCGTGCCGGTGCACCTCCACCAGAACTCGAATGCGAACCAGGCGTCGATCACGTACACCTGGTTCGCCAACCAGACGCAGGCGACGCGGGTCGTGAACGACATCTTCCGGCTCAACCCGGTGCCGCGGCTCTACGTCTACGGTGGCAACTCCGACAACGCGGTGGGCCCGCTCTGCCACTCCGGCTGGTGCGACCCCTTCCCGTGGCTCAACTTCCTGCCGCGCGAGTGGGACCTCTCCAACCCCGCCCAGGTCGGGCTGCCGACGGTGCGCATCGCCTCGATGAAAGACAACACCGACCCGTGGAAGGACAACCTCGCCTGGTACGGCATGGCGCCCAACAGCGTCACCATGACGATGCAGAGCGAGGGCTTCGACCCGATCAACATCTCCGGCTACGCGAAGAACGGCGTGTCCTACGGGAAGATGGACGATGGGTTCAGCGACGACTCCCCGTGGCACATCTCGCGGGCGGCGACGCTGGCGCATGAGCTCGCGCACAACCTGGGGCTGAAGCACGTCAACTGCAACGGCAACGAGGAGGCGGGTGGCGCCGTCGACGACGGCTACCCCTACCAGAACCCCGACTGTTCGCTCGCGGACGTGGACGAGGACGGGTACTACGGCCTCGATGTCTACTGGCACGTCTGGCCGTGGTTGTCCGAGCCGGCCGTAATCAGCAACGACCCGGACGAGGCGGACCCGGCCAACGGCTTCCCGCTGCTCGGCTACCTTTCTCCGAAGTGGGCCGACCCCTACGACTACTGCCTGATGCTGAACGGCTACGACGTGGACTGTGACCTCGACGATCTCCAGATCGCGGTGCCGGACCGCCTCCGCGACGCGTTCGTGACGACGGTTGAGGCGATGCGCTCTGGCGTCGTCGTCCCGCAGACGGACGGGGCGGGGACGAGCCACGAGCACGGCCCCTCGCAGCCCTCGGCGCTGCAGGCGGCGCAGTCGTTCGCCCTGATCTACGGGCTCGTCAATCGAGACAGCGGCGAGGCCGCGATCATCCACGTCCAGCGCCTCGACGACCCGCTGCCGCACGTGCTCGAGGAGGCACAGGCGCGCGAGGCGGCGCGCTCTGGTGTTGCCACTTCGACGTACCAGCTGGCCCTCGAGGATGGCGGCGGCCGCGTGCTGATCGAGTTGCCGTTGGTCGACGTTGATGTCGCGCACCACAGCGGGGTCGACGCCATCCAGATGTTCCGCGAGCTGGTGCCATGGCCCGCCGGCGTCGAGGCGGTGACGGTCCGCAGCGACGGCGACGCGATCGCCGAGCGGCCGGTCTCCGCGAGCGCACCCACGGTACAGATCACCTCGCCGAGCGACGGCGCAGAGCTGCGCGGGCCGCTGACGCTGACCTGGGACGCCACGGACGGAGATGGCGACGCCCTGGTCGCGATGGTGCAGTACAGCGCCGACGACGGCGCAACATGGCGCGTGCTGATCGACGCCGTCGGCGGCGGTGAGGTCACGATCGAATCGCTCGGGTACCTCCCGGCGAGCGATCGCAACGGACGCTTGCGCGTCACGGTCAACGATGGCGCGAATACGGGCAGCGACGAGGTCAGCGGGCTGACCGTGCCGAACAGCGCGCCCGCGCCGCGCATCCTCGGACCGGGCCATGGCCAGCGCGCCTTCCAGGGCGACATCGTCTCGTTCGAGGGCTCCGCGACCGACTGGGAGGACGGCGACCTGCCGGGCGGTGCGCTGACATGGAACTCGAGCCTCGACGGTGAAATCGGCGGCGGCGAGGTCCTCGACACGGTCGACCTCTCGCCGGGCGAGCACAAGATCACGTTGCGCGCCGAGGACAGCGACGGCGCCGTGGGCGAGACCGAGATCGTCGTCACGATCGTGGGACGCTTACTGCCGGATCGCTCCGAGGAGCTGCGCCGCGCGGCGGACCAGCTCGACGCCGACGTGGGCGGCCTCAGCGACGACGACGACACGCGGAACGTAGCGATTGCGGCAGCCGCCGGCGCGGGCGGAATGCTGATCCTCTTCGGGCTTGGCTGGGGCCTCCGTCGGGTGACGCGAAGGCGAGTGGCCTGATGCGCTCGAGCGGTCCGGTTTCGAGCATCGAGTGACGGGCGCACCGCGACATCACGCTGAGGTTGCGAGCGCTCTCGAGGCGATCGGCAGCCCCTCGTTCGGCGCCCACATCGCCGAGAGTCTTGGATCGCAGCTCCAGTTTTTCGGCATTCGAGTCCCGGCGCTGCGTGCACGCGTGAAGCAGGGCTTCTCCTTCTATCAGCTCTCCGAGCGCGAGATCCTCGGCGTCTGGGACAGGCTCTGGCGGTTCACACCTCATGGCGATGTGATGTCCGCGGCGCTCGAGTATTACCGACCACTGGTGCGCGGGTCCGTGAGCGCGGACTTCTGGCCGGTGGTTCGTGGCTGGAGTGAACGCGTCGACAACTGGGCGCACGCCGACACCCTTAGCGGCGTGTACTCGTGGGTGCTCGCGCACCACCACGATGCCGTGTACCCCCAGCTTGAGGGTTGGAGCTCCGATCAGGATCAGTGGCTCCGGCGGATGTCGATCGTGAGCTTGATTCACTACAGCGGAAAGAACGCGGTGTTCATGCCGCTCGACGAGGTGCTCGCGCTCGTGTCGAACTGCCTCGACGACCACCGGTACTACATGACGCGGGCGGTCGGCTGGGTGCTGCGGGAGATGGGTCACGTCTACCCGCTCGAGGTGCGTTCGTACCTCGAGGCGCATGCCGCCGAGTTGGCGGCTCCCGCGTTCACCCGCGCCATCGAGCGGCGGACACCCGATGAGCGTGTTGAGCTGCGCGGTATCCGCGACACAGCATTGAGGGCTAGGGGTTCATGACGAACAGTGCGGGCGGGGCTCCACCAGGGCGAAGTCCCAATGTTGACTTCGGGTGGGTAGTGTGAAGAGGGGCGACCTGATGACCTCCGGCGAGCCGGTTTCGGTCCCCATGGCCATCGAAGCGCTGACGGAGGCGTGGCAGCCGCGAGACCTTGCCGCGCCCAATGATGCGGTCGTGCGGGTGGCGCGCCTCGAGGGCGAGTTCCCGTGGCACCAGCACCACGAGGACGAGGCGTTTCTCTGCTGGGACGGCCGCTTCCGTATCGAGCTCCGCGGGCGGGAGGACGTGCACCTCCAGCCCGGTGATCTCTTCGTGGTGCCGGCCGGCGTTGAGCACCGGCCTGTCGCTGAGGAGCGCGCCCACGCGCTTGTGATCGAGCAGCAGGTGACGCGCCAGTACGGCAACGAACCGGCCGACGCTACATAAGCGAGCGCTGCGGGTCTGCGGACCTTACGGGGGTCTTATTCCCTCATCGATACCTTCTCCCTACGAATCGCTCCCGCGTTTCGAGGAGGAACAGACTGATGATCATCAGCAGACGAGGAATCAGCCTGGCGCTCGCCTCCGTGGCGGCCGCTGGGGCGATCGCCGTGCCGGCGTTCGCGATGGCGTCCGGCGGTGGCAGTGCGGCTACGACGCTCGCGGAGCCGGTCGTGGTGCAGCAGGCCGAGGGCGAAACGAACGAGGACGGCAAGAGCTGCGAGGGCCGCCGTCACCGCGGTGCGCGCGGCGCGGCCCTCGCCGAGGCGCTCAGCATCGATGTTGAGACGCTGCGTGCTGCGGCCGAGGCCGCCAAGGAATCCCTCGGCGACCGGCCCGATGAGGTCACGCCCGAGGTGATGGAGGAGCGTCGCGCTGCGTTCGTCTCGGCCCTCGCCGTCGAGCTCGGCGTGAGCGAGTCGGAGATCACCGACGCCATGGCGGAGCTGCGAGCCGACCGGCTCGTGAACCTCTCCGAGAAACTGGCTGAGGCGGTCGAGAACGGTCGCATCACCCAGGATGAGGCCGACGAGATTCTCGAGGGCATCGAGAATGGCGAGCGGCCGGAGGGCTTCCGTGGCCGCTTCCACCACGGTCCGCGCGGTGGCGACACGAGCGAGACGACCGGGCAGAGCGCCTAGTCCCGACGTTCGACACACGATCAGGGAGGCCGCCCATGGGGGCGGCCTCTTTGTCTGTGTCGCGATCGATACGTTCAGTCGACCCGTGCGCGGCCCTCGGTCTTGCGTCGCGCCTGGCGGTCACGTCGTTCCTCGCCGGCGCGGCTCAACTCGACGCGGTTCGATTCGTCGACGCGCATGTAGCCAGCGCGCCAGGCGTCGTCGTCCCAGCGGAACGGTGTCTGCAATGTCGTGCGCGGGAAGCGCGCCTCCTCGAGGAGGTCGAGTCCCATGCCGACGACTGCGCGCTGCATCTCGATGTCGTAGGGCTTGCCGGCGGAGTTGCCGAGCGGGAAGTCGCTGAAGACAAACCGCGCAACGGCGGCCTGCTCCACGATGTCACGCGCCGATCCGAGGACCACGGTCGGGATGCCGTTCGCTTCGAGGTGTCTTGAGACCAGGCTCACGGACTGGTGGCAGACCGGTCAGAGCGGGACCAGCAGCGCCACGTCGACGCCGTCCTCACGCAGGTACTCGAGGAGCTGGGGCGCGTCGATCTCGTTCGTTCGGCGCTGGCTGTACTCGGTGGGGACGCCGTAGAAGCGTGGCGACAGGCTGCCGATGCGACCGGCCTCGACGGCCTCTTGCAGGCGGTGGACCGGGAAGAACGAGTCGAGGTCGCGCGTGTGCGTAGCCTCTTTGTCCCAGGACAGATCCATCGTGTAGAGCTGCTCGGGGCGCGGCTCGATCGGCGCGGCATAGGCACGCTTGGGCGGTCGATCGTCCGGGTTCGGGTCCTCGGCCTCGTCGTCAACGAGGGTGGTGGTGGTGATCAGCGCGATGCGGCTCTCGGAAAGCGGCTTCGCGAGCAGCGTGAACGGCGCCTCGTCGTTGCGGGCCCAGCGATACGGCCGCTCGTAGCCCTGCGCCGCGTAGAAGTCGCGCGACTTGTCGATGTAGCTGACGAACACCCGGTACGCCGGATCTGCCGTCGCTTCGTCCGATCGCGTCTCGATCGCTTCGACCATGACTGCTTCCTCTGCCGCGCGTCCCTGACGGGATCGCGCGGTGGCCCCATCACAGCACAGATAGCGCATAGCTGTGAAGCGACCTCGGCGAAGGTTGCTCGACGGCGGAACTGTGAAGGGCGCACGATCGTCCTATTCGTGCGTCACGACGCATCGAAAGGGCTGCCTTCGTGAGACGCAGAACGCTACCGCTGCTCTCGCTCGCCTTCGCGTTGACGTTGCTGGCGGTCGCCTGCAGCGGCGGCGACTCCGACGCGACCCCCTCGCCGACGGCCGAGCCCACCTCGACTGCCACGCCCTCGCCAACATCGGAGCCGAACGCAACCCCGATCGGCAGCGACTTCGGGATCCCCGAGGTGCTTGCGGCCGCCTCCGGCGGGTCGATCGCCCTCGGCGAGGGGACGTACTGCTGGTCGGCCGCCTCGGGGGTCGGGCTGTGCGCCGACAAGATCGGCATCATCACCCCGCTTGATTCGCTCACCGTCGTCAACGACGAGACGATCTCGCTGAGCGGCGACCTCGATTGGAGCGGCGCCGAGGTGCTGGAGGTCAGCGCGATCGCGCGTCCCGCCGCGCCCGTGGACTTCGGCGCCGACTGGCTCGCCTACAGGCCCGAGGGCGGTGCGACGAAGCTCAAGCTCGATGTCACCTCCAACGGCGCGACCTTCTCGCTGCCGTCGGATGGCGCGTGGCTCGTGACGCTTGCGGTGTTCGAGGACCGTGGCGATGCGATGTACGGCCTGCTCGTCGAGCGTCATGCGAGCGACGATGGTCAGACGCGGACCCACCTCGGGCTCGAGACGGAGCTGCCGTTCGGCATCCCGTTCGCGTTCGACGGCACACCGTACGAGCTGGCCCTCGCGGCGATCGAGGGTGATTCGCGCTGCGCGGTCGACGTCACCTGTGTCTGGGCGGGCGAGACGAAGTTGGTACTGATCGCGACGAGCGCGTCCGGGTCCGTCTGGCTGCCCGTCACGGCTCCCAACGGTGGCGAAGCGACGGTGGACATCGACTCGACGTATCGCGTGCGGATTCTCGAGGTGCGCCCGGAGCCTCGCTCGACCGTCGAGCTCGAGGCGGGCGACTACAGCGTCGTGGTCCTCATCGAGCGGTTGGACGCCGCCTCGGCGGGGAGCGGCGCGCGAGGGGTCGTCCACTTCGGGCCGATCTGCCCGGTGCAGCGACAGGGCTTCTGGTGCCCCGATCGCGCGCTCGCCGCGGAACTGGTCGTGCGCGACACTCGCGGCGACGAAGTGGAGCGTGTTGAGTCGTCTGAGGACGGCTGGTTCGAGGTCTCGCTGCCGCCGGGCTCGTACCGGCTCGATCCACTGACGCCGGCCGGGTCGCCGTTCCCGGTGGGGCCCGATCGATTTCAAGGTCACGGCTGAGACCTGGACCGACCTCGACGTCGCATACGACAGCGGTATCCGCTGACCCGTCGGCTGCTACGCTCGGCGTCCTATGTTCGACGTCGTAGCCGCGGCCGCGGCCATCGCGCCCCGGATCCGTGCCGCTGCCGACACGATCGAAGCTGAGCGCCAACTCCCGGACGACATCGCCGAGGCGATGGCCGAGGCGAAGCTGTTCACCTTGCTCTCTCCTGCCGTCTACGGCGGAGCCGAGGCCGAGCCGACGACGGCCATCCGCGCGATCGAGCAGATCGCCCGCGCCGACGGGTCGGCCGGCTGGCTGGCGCAGAACGGATCGTTCGAGGCAGCGCTCCTCGGCTGGCTCTCGGCCGAAGCGATCGAGGGCATGTGCACCCTGGAGAGTCGCGGCGCCGCCGACATCAGGCTCGGCGGGTCGACGATGGCGCAGGCCACGGCCGTCGAGGTCGAGGGCGGCTACCTCATCGATGGGCACTGGGACTTCGTCAGCGGCGTCATGCACTCCAACTGGATCCTCGGTGGATTCTGGATCCTCGACGGGCCTGGCGGCGAGCGACGCATCGGCCCCACGGGCGACCCGGTGCAACGCATCGCGTTCATGCCACAGGGCGATGGCGAGGTGATCGACACGTGGAATGTCATGGGCATGCGCGGCACCGGCAGTAACGACTTCGTCGTGCGTGACCTCTTCGTCCCGGTCGAACGTACGATGTGGTACGCTGACCCCTCGCCGTTCCCTGGGCCGCGCTACCGCGCGCCGTACGTGGGGACGTGGGGCTGGTCGCTGCACGGCGGCAACACCCTGGGCATGGCGCGCGGTGCGATCGAGGATCTGAGCGCGCTGGCCCAGACACGGACCTCGAAGGTAGACACGTCACTGCTACGAGACCGTCCGCACGTGCAGGCGGCGATCGCCGAGGCGGAGGCGATCGTGCGTGGCGCGCGGGCGTTTCTGTTCGAGGCGGTCGAGGCGGCCTGGGTGGCAGCGAACGAGGAAGCGCCGGACGCGATACTACGCAACTGGGAGGCCCGGCTGGCGCTGACCTACTCCGTGCACGAGGCGTTGCGTGCGGTCCAGCTCCTCTACGACGCCGCGGGCACGAACGCGATCTACACGGCGCATCGCATCGAGCGGGTGCTGCGCGACC
Organism: Dehalococcoidia bacterium; assembly: GCA_965226785.1. Classification (GTDB taxonomy): domain Bacteria; phylum Chloroflexota; class Dehalococcoidia; order UBA2979; family UBA2979; genus CBDDEC01. Next base: position 642,593 of record CBDDEC010000002.1, on the reverse strand, counting down.
TCAACGTGGCGAAGCACCACATTGCCGCGTCGAAGAAGCACTACGAGTCGGTCGGCAGCGTGTTGCTTGGTGCGAACGATCCGGTGGCGCCGAGCGACTAGTGGTGTCTACGACGAGCTGGCGAAGCGACCACGCAGCCCTCGCACGGGCGCAGTGATGGCGCTCCACACGTCCACGCCCCGCAAGAGCCAAGGCAGGATCTGCAGCAACCGCTTCGCGTTCCGATCGTTCAGCGCCGCTTCCATGCGGTCCATGGCCGCATCGGACAGCGCGACACCGCGCTCGGAGGTGAAGTCCAGGCTGCCGGCGAGGATCGGAATGCCGCCGAGCATCTGGATCGTGCCGTCGCGATAGCCGGCTTTGAGGTTCCGCATGCTGAAGTCCGTGACTCCGTGGCCGATCAGCGCCTCGTGGTAGCGCTGCAGCAGTGCGTCCTCGTGCTCCCGCCGCAGCTCGACCGGGAGGCTGAGCACGAGCCAGTAGGCCAGTTCCTGCCCGGCCGGGCCGAGCGCGATCGCCTGCCAGTCGATGACGGTGAACCGGCCGCCCTCGTCGGAAGGAAAGAAGAGGTTGTCCAGGCGCATGTCGCCGTGGAGGAGCGTGTAGGGCTTCGGCGGGACCCCAGGCTTGATGCGCTTCAGCAGCTCGGGAAGCACCTTGCGGGTGCGCTCGACCAGCGCGACCAGCTCCGGCCGCTCTGGCGCCCACTCTTCTCGCACCGACGGCATGCCGCGGTCGAAGAGCTCGAAGAGCTGGTCCTCGAACCCCTCGGGCGGCGTGAGCCAGTCAATCTCGGCCAGCTCTTCGCTGTTCCACCATTGCGCGTGGAGACGCGCGAGTTCGTCGACGATGAACTCCGCCTCCTCGAGTGTCGCGCCCACGACCTGGTCGCCGACGGCTGCGGGCGCCAGGTCCTCGAGGATGATCAGGAAGGTCCCAGTCTCATCGTCGAACCCCGCGAAGTATGAACGCGGGGTCGGGACGTCCACCTGCTCCGCCAGGTGGTTGTAGAAGTTGACCTCGTGCTCATATCCGCCGAAGTCCGCCATGAGCTTGCGGGTCGTCTCGTGCTCCGCCGCGAACTTCACGATCGGTGATGGGAACGCTTCACCATCGGTGGTCGTCACCTCGACGCGAGCGAGACGACCGGCGAACCCCTCGCCTTCGCCGATCATCTGGCTGGTGAACGCGGAGATGCGCTCCGGGCGCAGATCGGCTGGCAGCGATTCGCGTAGCCACTCGACCGTGAGTTCGTCGGCCGAAGCCGGCAGGGTATTGGCCATGGCGATGCCCCCTATGCGCGCGCGTGATTGGCGCGAGCTTAGGACATCGTCGAGGCAGTGTGTGTGCGGCGTGGCGGGGCGATTATTAGGCGGCGCGCAGTCGCTCGCTTGCTGGGGCAGCGCGCCGCGCGCGGGCGGCGACGAGGTCGAGTTCGTCGAAGGTGATCGCGACGTGAAGATCGGAGATCGGAGCGTTGACGCGCGCGGCGAGGGCCCGCGCGGCGTCCCGGGCGTGTTCCTCGATCTCGGCAAGCAGCGCGTCTGCGGTGACATCGAGCGTCATGCTCGCGGCGACGCTGCCGCTTCGGTGCTCGACAACCACCTCCGCGGTTCGCACGTCAGAACGGCGGATCACGGCCTGTCTCAGTAGCGTCGCCGCTGCGGCCACGGTGAGCCGGTTGCCATCTTCGAGCGCGAAAGGGCGCTTCGGCCTGGTCCGCCATGACCAACCCGCGAGCGCGACCAGTAACGCCGAAGCGATCAGCACCACCGAGGCGACGCCGCGATAGGCGACGGTTGACGCTTCGAGCGCTGCCGGGAGCTCGGCGGTCAGTTCGCGAATCGTTGATGGCGAGGCCAGCCAGACGCCAGCGATCAGCGCGACGTATGCCGTCAGCGTCGCGGACAGGAGGGCGCGCCGAACGAAGATGGACCAGGTCATGGGGTCACGGTAGGCGGGGTGACACGGGGCGACATCGGGGTTTTCCCTCGGATGCGACGCCGTCGAGCCACGCTGACGGCGGCTCGCGGGCGCTGTCGCCGTGCGAGTAGGATGGCCGCATCGCGGGGGGCGGGACCGGAGGACACCATGGTCGTCGGATTGGTCATTCTCGGCGTGCTCGCGGCCGTCACCGCCGCTGGCCTGGCCCTGTTTACGATGGGCGAAGCACTCGCGATCACCGTGCTGGTGTTGATTCTGATCGGCATCATCGCCGGTATCTTCTTCCGCGGCCCCGTCGGCGCCATTCTGATGGCCGGCTTTGCGATCGTGTTCGTCGGTGCGATCGCCTTCGGCGGCTGGTCGGCCTACCAGGTCGTGAGCGCGCTGACCGATAGCGACGGCCCGGCTGATCCGGCAGACCCGGTCGCGCTCGCCTCGATCGAGCGCAAACTCGAGGAGGCGGAGGGCACCGCCGGCTTCCGCATCGCGCTGACCGAGCAGGAGCTGACGGCGTTCCTGCAAGACGCGATTGCCGCCGAGGGTGACACACCGATCCGTCGTGTGACGCTTGACGTCGTCGATGGCGAAGACGGCGAGAACGGGCGCGTCCTCTTCGCCATCGACTTCAAGAGCGGCTCGCTCGATGCGACGGGCTCGGTGACCGCAGACCTCGAGGCGGGCGAGATCAAGTTCGACATCGCCGACGTCGACATCGGCAACCTGACGCTGCCGGGCATCGCGACGGGCGCGGTCAACGATCTGCTGAACACGGTGCTTGACCTGAACGAGGAACTAGCCAGGGCTCAAGCCGACGTTCAAGCGATCGTGATCGGGTCGGACGAGATCGCCGTCATCGGCGCGATCGGCGGCGGAGACATCATCTCCTCCCAGGACCTGCTTGACGGGCTCGCTGCGAACGCGGCGGCGCTGGGCGGTGCGAGTGCGCCGGCGGAGCAACTCACGCGCGGAACTGCGAGCGACGGCGCGACGGGACCCTCATTCGTGGTGGCCATCGGCGACTCGCTGACTGCGAACGTCGGGGTAGACGACGCGCGCGACGGGTTCGTCTCGCGCTTCCACGCCGAGGTGCAGCGACGCGACAGCGAGACCTACGGGCTGCGCAACTTCGGCGTGTCCGGCGAGACCTCGGGCACCCTGATTCGCGGCGGGCAGCTCGAGCGTGCGCTCGATTTCATGCGTGGCAGCGAGGTCGCCTACGTCACGATCGATATCGGCGCCAACGACTTCCTGGGCCACCTCGGGTCGGCCGACTGCAGTGACAGTCTGACATCGCCAGCCTGCCAGTCGAGGCTGGAGCCGACGCTGGCGGCGTATCGCCCGAACCTGGAGCGGATCCTGGACAACATCCGGGACGCCGCCGGTGACGACACGCAGATCGTGTTCCTGACGGTCTACAACCCGTTCAGCCTCGGCCTCGGGACGGGCCTCGAGGCGGCGAGCGATGATGTGACGGAGGAACTGAACGCCATCGCCGTCGAGATCGCAGGCGAGCGAGGGATCGCTGTCGCTGACGGCTTCAGTCCCATGGCCGGAACGACGAGTGCGACCACGCACATGTTCGACCTGCCGCCGGACATCCACCCGAAGGTGATCGGCTACGACATCCTCGCGGTCGCGCTGATCGAGGCACTGCCTTAGCCCGTCCGCACTCGGCCCGTCTCGCCTCTTCGTAACGCTTTCTCACGGAGGCACCACGCGGCCTTGAGGGATGCCGGCGCTTACTGGTTCCGACGACCGGGCGAGCGGCGCTGAATTGCGTGCGAAGAGACCCCGCCCGTTGCATCGGTCCCAGATGGACCGGCACGCCCCTCCGGCTCCGCTCGCCCCGGCCGTCGCCTGAACGCCAGCTGGTCGTGCGAGGCGAGTCCGGACGATTCTGTCCAACGCAGTCGCATACGCAAACGCCCCGGCCTGGTCCGGGCCGGGGCGTTGCTGTTTGCCGTCAGGGCGTCATCGCCTCGGTCGTTAGCTCCTCGTACGTCGCGTCGCGACGCGGCCACCGAGGACGATCATCGATGCCAGCACGGCGGTGAAGGCGAGCAGCCCAAGGCCGGCTTCCGTCGACGAGATGCCGCCGCTGCCGGTGTCGGCTGCGGCCGGCGGCGCCGGTGTTGCCGTCGCCGGTGGCGTCGGTGTTGCCGTCGGTGTTGCCGTCGGTGTTGCCGTCGGTGTTGCCGTCGGTGTTGCCGTCGGTGTTGCCGTCGGTGTTGCCGTCGGTGTTGCCGTCGGGTGTCGAGGTCGGGGTGTCCGTCGGCGTCGGGGTCGGCGTCGGCGTCGACGTCTGCTTCTGTGCGGCCAGATCCTCGGCCTCGGACGCGATCGCCTCGAGCGCCGTCAGATGATCAGAGTAGGTTGCGGCAGTCGCGGCTCCCCCGCTCGCCAGATACTCCGCGTGCAGCCACTCGTAGACATCGACTGCGCTGTCACCGAGCGAAGCCATGGTTGTGCAGGCGGCGTGGTTTGGCGCGTCGTCAACCACCGCGTTGGCAGCCGTGCCCAGGGCCATGATCTGTGCGGTCGACGGTCCGGCGCCGCCAGCGGAGATCGCGTCGGCAACCGCCCCGGCCGTCGAGGCCAGGTCGCTGAGCGGGTCAGCGTGCGCCTCGGCTTCGCGCGTAGGCGAGGCGAACGCGAACGCCGCAATACTGAGGATCGCTGTCAGGGCGAGGATGATGCTGATCGAACGAGTGGACACGATGGGCTCCTTCGCGATGCGCGAAGAGCTTCGCGGCGATCGCCCTTCCAAGCAAGAGAAATCAGGAGCAAGCGGCTGGATTAGCGGGGAGAAGGGCTCTAGAGCTCCTGAAATCTCTTAGGCGTCGCGAGACTTGAAGGATTCGTCATCTGACGGGGGTGTCCTTGCCGAGCGCGTAGCGTCGTCGGGGTCTAGCGTCTGCGACTTCGTTGAGAGGATGGTCGCCGAGAGGTTGGTCAATGTCTGCCAGCGATCCTCGAAAGATCGGCGCTGTCGAGGTGATCGCATCCCCTGTCGCACGGACGCCGCGCGTGAGGCCTTGGCGGCGTTGTAGGGTGTGCCGCGACGCCTTGGCGGAGGCCGGGCGCGGCGGTGGTATCGGAGGTGCGGGGTGGGGATTCGCTACGAGACGCGCGACCAGATCGCGTACATCACGATCGACAACATCGACCGCGCCAACGTGCTCGACCATGAGACTTCGAACGAGTTGGCGGAGGCCTGGCGGCAGGTCTGGGAGGACCGCGACGTTCGGGTGGGGATCGTCACCGGAGCGGGCGACCGGCACTTCTGCGCTGGCCACGACCTCAGCCCGCGCGAGGACGTGACAGCCGAGGAGCGCGCGTTCCTGCGCTCGCGGCGAAACTACTGGCCCCTGGGCGGCACGGTCAATGGCGCGACCATCGGCGTCGACGGGCGCATGGGCGACCACTACCCGCGCATCTGGAAACCGGTGATCGCGGCGGTCAACGGCTGGGCCGCGGGCGCCGGGCTCTACCTGCTGCTCTCGACGACGGACATCCGTATCGCCTGCTCCGACCATGCGCGGTTCAAGTTCGCGCTGCTCTCGCAGGGCTGGCTCGGCAACGGGCCGGGCGCGACGCTCCTCGCGCGGCAGCTGCGCTACGCCGATGCGATGCGGATCCTGCTGACCGACGAGCCGGTCGACGCGGACGAGGCGCTGCGCATCGGGTTGGTGAATGAAGTGGTCGAGCACGACCAACTCCTCGCCCGCGCCGAGGAGATCGCGCGCCACATCTGCACGATGCCGCCGCTGGCGGTGCGCATGATGAAGGAGTTCCTGATCCGCTTCGGTGAGTCGCGCACAGACGAGGCGTGGCAGGTCCAGAACCTGATCAACAACCTCCTGATCCAGACCACTGCGGACGGCGAGGAGGGACGCCGCGCCTTCAACGAGAAGCGCCCCGCCAACTTCACCGGCGCGATCCGGCAGCCGGGCGAGCCCTTCGACGAGCCGACCGTCGAGGAGTGGGAGCGACTCGAGAAGATCTACCGCTCCGGCCACTACTAGCGAGAACGGTCGCGGAGGCCAACTAGTCGAGGGCTCCGGCATCGCGGAGCTGCGCGACGCGCTCCGGCGTCAGGCCGAGGACGCTTGTCAGGACCTCGTCGGTGTCGCCGCCGAGGGCGGGCGCGGCACGCGGTGGCGCTGCCGCGTGCGTCGTGGCTCGCCAGGGGAGCCCGGGGAGACGCAGTGTCGCGCCGTCCGGCTGCGCCACCTCGTCGTAGAAGCCACGGGCGGCGAGGTGCGGGTCGTCGAACAGATCGCGGCTGCTCGTGGGGCTCGCGGCCGGGACGCCAGCGGCGAGCAACGCGCCTAGGGCCTCCTCGGGGGCGCGAGTTGCGATCCAGCTCGCGATCGCGATGTCGATCTGAGGTGACTGCTCGCGGCGTTCCGCGGCATCGAGGTGGCGCAGCGGCGCCAGCGGCTCGATCGCTTTACAGAGAGCGTGCCACTGGTCCTCGGACGTGACCGCAAGAGCCACCCAGGCGTCGTCGCCCCGGGCACTGTAGATGTCGTGCGGCGCGTGTAGCGGGTCGCGGTTGCCGGCGGGCGAGGGCGTCTCGCCGCTCAGCTGATACTCGAGAACCGGTCCCGGCATCGTGCCGAGGAGGGCTTCGACCATCGAGAAGTCGATGCGCGCGCCCTCGTGCGCCGCGTCCTCGCTGCCGCGGGCGTCGAGGATGGCTGCGCCGACGGCGAGCGCCATCATCAAGCCGCACATCGGGTCGAGCCAGGCCATGCCGATCCTCGGCGCGCGGTTGGGCTCGCCGTTGAGCGCGGCGAAGCCGGTGAACGACTGCAGCAGCGTGCCGTAGGCGACGAGCCCCGCGTCCGGTCCGGTGCGGCCCATACCCGAGGCGGAGAGCAGCACGAGGCTCGGGTTGAGCTCGCGCAGCGCGTCGTCTCCGAGCCCGAACCGCTCCATCACACCGGTCGCGAAGTTCTCGACGAGGACGTCACTGCTGGCGACCAGCTGGCGGGCGACCTCCAGGGCGTCGGGGTGCTTCACGTTGAGCGTGACGCCGAATTTGCCCTCGCCGAGCACCGCGTGCAGCTCGGAGGCGCGGCCGGGGTCGGGCCGGCTCGAGGTCTCGACCTTGATCACCTCCGCGCCCCAGGCGGCCAGGTAACGCGTGCAGGTCGGCCCGGCGATCACCCAGCTGAAGTCGAGGACGCGGACGCCCTCGAGCGGTCGCGCCGTCAAGGGCGGGTCGTGGGCTGGCTCGGCCCGGTCGCGCCAGCGGGCGTGTGTTGAGAGCTCGGTCGGGCTCGCGTCGCCGCGCGGGTGGCCCCAGGGCGGACCGGGGACGGTGAGCGGCCCGTCGACCGGGGCGAGGCGACGCCAAAACTCCCGATGGCGCAGCTGGCGGTCGTCGAGGAGGTCCGCGGGGGTACTCAGCGGGAAGCAGGGCACGTGAGCGCCTTGCCCGGCCTCGAAGATCTCGTGGCGAGTGCGGACGCGACTCCACTCGCTCATGAGTGCGTGCAGCTCGTCGAAGTGCTCGGCGCGGTCGGCCTTCGTCGCGAACCTCGGCTCACGTCCCCACGCCGGCTCGCCGATCACGCCCAGCCAGGTCTGCCACTGGCGTTCCTCGCGAGGTGAGATCGCGATGTAGCCGTCCCGTGTCGGCAGGATCGTCACCGTCGTGCCGTTGCCGTCGAGGTGGCGGAGTCGCGAGGCCGGTTCGCCGCCGTGGCCCGGCACGGCGAGCTCGCGGATCGCCATGCAGGCCAACGCCTCCTGGAGCGAGACGTCGATGAGGTCGCCCTCGCCGCTCGGCTGCTGGCGGAGCAGCGCCTCCATCGCACCGGCGGCCGCGGTGATGCCGCCAATGAACGCCGATTGTTCGCCGGCGGCGCGTGACGGCGGGTCAGCCTCGAGGTCTTCGACCTGGCCCACGAGGAGTCGCGCGAGGCCGCTGGCGTGGAAGAGCGTGAGGTCGGTACCGGGATCGTCGCGGCGGGGGCCGGTCAGCCCGAACGGGGTGACCGCGACGACGACGAGGCGTGGGTAGCGCTCCCGAAGCTGCTCGGGTGTAGCGCCCTCGAGGGTGGCGAGTGCGCGATCCCCGCCGAGGAGGACGAGGTCGGCGCCAGCGAGGGCCTTCGAGATGTCCTTGGCGGTAGCGTGCGGGGCGAGGCGCTTGTCGGCGTCGAGCGTGACGAAGGCGGCAGCCACGGGGCGTTCGAGGACGATCACCTCCGCGCCGAGGTCAGCCAGCACCCGTCCGGCGACGGCGACCGAGCGCTCGGTGCCTGCCTCGAGGACGCGCACGCCGGCGAGGGGGTTCCACGGACCGCGAGTCACGCGGCCGGCTCCGGGGCGTCAGGGGCGTTCACGATCGTCTGCTGCCAGCCGCGCCAGCCCGAGGCGAGATGACCGCCCGAGAGCGCGATCGCCTCGTCGATCAGGGCGGCTGCCTCCGCGGCGGTGAGCCAGTGCTCGGGCTCGCAGCCGTGTGGACATGGCATCGTCTCGACCACGCCCCAGAGGCGACAGATCAGCGGGCGCAGGGCGTGGGCGCGGCAGAGGCCGGCGTCGCGGTCGAGGTGCGGGCAGACGGTGGCATCGCCCCACGTCCCGCCGCCGGTCGCTGTCTCCATGCGCCGCCACTCCGCCTCGGTGGCCACGATCGGGCCGCAAGCTGTGGCGCAGCGGAGCTGGCAGTCGATCGAGGGCAGCCGGGCGTAGAGCGCCGCGTGGGCCGCATCGACCACGGCGGCCTCCGTCGTCATGGCGAGACCCCGAGTTCGCGTAAGGCCACCGCCTCGGCGAGCGCGTTGCGCCGCAGCTCGTCGAGGTCCTGGCTCTCGTTGGGGCCGTGGATCCGGCTCGTGGGTTCGCCGGCGCCAATGAGGACGATCGAGGCCCTGGGGAACGCCTCGCCGAACGCGGCGACGAAGGGGATGGTGCCGCCGATCCCGATTTCCATCGGCGAGACGCCCCAGGCCGCCTCGCAGCCGGCGCGATAGGCGTCGAAGGCTGCGCCCCTGGTTTCGGCGGAGTAGCCCGCGGCTCCCGCGCCCGGAGTCACCTCCACGATCGCCGTGGGCGGCGCATGGCGTTCGAGGTGCGAGATGAGCGCGGTCATCGCGTGCGCGGGGTCCTCGCTCGGGGCGAGGCGCAGGCTGACCTTGGCGCGGGCGACCGGGACGATCTGGTTCACCGCGTCGGGGACCGCTGGCGCATCGATCGCCAGCACGGAGACGGCTGGCTGCATCCAGAGACGGCTCGCGAGGCCGCCGAGGGGTGGCGAACCCTCGCCCGGGAGGGCGACGCCGGCGAGCACGCCCGCCTGCTCCCGGTACTCGTCATAACTCACGGCCGGGCCGTTGACGCTGTCGCTGGTCAGACCCTCAACGCGGCAGTGCCCCTCGGCGTCCTGCAACGTCGCGAGGAGGCGCGAGAGTGCGGAGAGCGCGTCAGGCAGCGGCCCGCCAAACTGACCGCTGTGCACACCGAGCTCGAGGACGCGCACCTCGACGACGCAGTCGACGAGCCCCCGCAGGGACGTGGTGATCGCTGGCTGGCCGACGGCCCAGTGTTCCGAATCGGCCGCGAAGATCGCATCGGCGGCCAGGGCGTCACCGTGGGTCGCGAGCAGCGCGTCGAGGTGCGGCGAGCCGAGTTCCTCTTCGCCCTCGATGAACAGCCGAACGCCCACCGGCGGTCTGCCCTCGTGGGCCCGCAGCGCAGTGAGGTGGGCAATCACGCCCGCCTTGTCATCGGACGCGCCGCGGCCGTAGAGGCGGCCGTTGAGCTCGACCGGCTCGAAGGGGTCGCCGCGCCAGCCGTCGGACTCGAACGCGGGCTGGACGTCGTAGTGCGCGTAGAGGAGCACCGTCGGTGCGCCGGGCGGCGGCGGCACCTCGGCGGTGACCGCCGGCGGCGCGTCGGGTACCTCGAGCAGCCGTACGCCTTCGAGGCCGGCGGCCTCCAGCGACGTGGCGACGTGGTGGGCGGCTTCGAGGATCGCCGGCGTGTCTGGTCCCTCGGCACTGACGGAGCGGATGCGGACCAGCGTCTCCAGCTCGCTCCTCGCGGCCGGCTGGAGCGCCGCTACGGCCTGCGCGAGGTCGACGTGGTCGGCGGCGGCTTCTGGCATGGGCGCTCCGGCGGGGTTGGATCCTTCGAGAGTCGGGCGCGGCCCAGAATAGCCGCTCTGGCAGGGTGTGTTGACAGGTGACCAAACAGTCACCTATTGTCACCACATGACCAACGAAGCAGCACCGACGGTGGCAACGATCGAGGCTCAGGAGGAAGCACCGGCGGAGGCGCTGGTCTTCCGGGCCCTGGCCGATGCCAGCCGGCGGGAGCTGCTCGATCGCCTGCGGGAGCGAGACGGGCAGCGCCTGAGCGACCTCGTTGAGCATCTGCCGATGACCCGCTTTGGTGTGATGAAGCACCTGCGGATCCTCGAAGAGGCGGGACTCGTCGTGACACGGCGTCGAGGTCGCGAGAAGCAGCACTTCCTGAACCCGGTTCCGATCCGGGCGCTCCAGGAACGCTGGATCGCGAAGTACCTCGAACCGTGGGCGGCGGCGCTGACCGCGCTGCGGGCGGAACTTGAGGGTGATGCGACCGAGGCCGGAGCGCCGGCCACGGAGGGGGAAGCGATGACACAGGGTACAGAGACAGAGACAGCGACCGACGAGGCCGGAACGACTGACCTCGGCGTGACAGGCAGCTCAACAGACGAACACGTCCTGGAGATCTACATCCGTGCGACGCCGGAGGCGGTGTGGAACGGGATCACGGACGGAGCGCTCACGCGGCGCTACTTCCACGAGACGGCGATCAACTCCGACTGGGCGGTGGGATCCCGGGTCGAGTACGTCAATCCCGACGGCAGCCTGTCCGTCGAGGGCGAGGTGCTCGAGGTCGATGAGCCACGCCGGCTCGCCTACACCTGGCACGTCCTCTACAACGACGTTGCAGCGACCGAGACGCCCTCACGGGTGCTCTGGGAACTGGAGCCAGTCGGTGAGAGCGTGCGGCTGCGCATGACGCACGACCGCTTCCCGGCGGGCTCGGCGGTCTACCCGCAGATCAGCGAGGGTTGGGCGCCGCTGCTCAGCAGCTTAAAGAGCCTGATCGAGACCGGAGAGCCGCTCGACTTCGGCGTGCAGGAGTAGCGGAGCGGCTAGGAGGCGGCGTCGCTCAGCGCCTCGGCGTCCGGAGTGAAGAACGGCGCGTCGGGCGTGTCGGCCATGGAGCCGTTCGAGGACGCGCCATTCCGGTCATCGCCGGCGCGGCCTACGTCCCTCGCGAGACCCCTGCGCACTACACGGCGGTCGCCGTCGTCGCTGACGAAGTAGGAGTCCATCGCGGCCTGCACTTGTTCGACATTGAGCTCTGGCTGGATCGCGCGGAAGCGCGCGAGGTCGACGAGGTTCGCGACGACGTCACCGGGGTGGCAGCCGCGCAACTCGCGTCGGCCGTCGGCGTAAGCGCCGAGCAGCAACTCCCGGCCCTCCGGGTGGAAGGTCACGCCGTTGCTCTCGCAGCAACGTTCGAGGATGCGCGTGAACTCCTCGCGCGTCGGATTCGGGACGACCACCTTGTGGCGGATGCGGCGGAAGAACGCCTCGTCGCCCAGCTCGTATGGCTGGAGGTTCGTGGAGAACGCGAGCATCACATCGAAGGGAACGCTGACGGACCCGCCGGTCTGCAGGCGCAGCTGATCCCAGCCCGACTGCATCGGCGTGGTCCAGCGGTTCAGCAGATCCTCGGGGCGCACGGACTGGCGGCCGAGGTCGTCGATGACGAGCACGCCGCCGTTGGCCTGCATCTGCGGTGGGGCGTTGTAGAAGTGACCGGCCGAAGCGAACTGCAGCTCGAGGCTCTCGAGCGTGAGCTCGCCGCTGACGGTCACAATCGGGCGCTCGCAGCGCACGAAGCGCGCATCCTGGCGGGCGGAGCGCAGGATCGGAGAGCCTGGGCCAGGGTCGTCGTGGTCGGGGATGTCGAGCCGGCGATGCACGCGCTCGTCGTAGATGCGGATCACCTGACCGTCGACTTCGACCGCGAAGGGTACGAGCAGTGAGCCAGAGAACATGTCGCGGATCGCTGTCGTGATCGAAGATTTCCCGTTTCCGGACGGGCCGTAGAGCATCATCGATCGAGCCGAGGTGAGGGCCGCGCCGACCGACTCCAGCAGCTCGGCGGAGAGCACCAGGTCGCCCAGCGCCTCGCGAACGCCTTCCGGTGTCACGCGCGCCTGGCGTACCGACTGCTGCTGCTGGATCTCCAGATACTGCGAGAAGGGCAGGGGCGTTGGCCCCAGGTAGCCGTTGCGGTCGAACGCCTCGACGGCCTGCTCCTTGCCGCGCTGAGAGAGGACGAACGAGTACTCGACGTGCCGTCCGCCCACCGCGCCGCCGATCTCGACGAGGCCTTCCTCTTTCATCAGGTCGAGGATCTCGTTGAGCACAGGCGTCGGGAGCGCCATGCGCTCGGCGAGGTCGTAGGCACTGGGCTTGGCCAGGTGCCGGATCATCTTCAGCGTGAGGTCAATCATGATCGGCTCGCTCAGGCCAACCTCAGCCATCGAGGTCGGTTCTGGCGCCCGCAGGGGAGACGCGTCGCTCTCAGCCTCGAGGTCCCCCGAGTCGGGGTAGAGGGGGAGCGGCTCAGTCGCGACCATGGCGTGGTCCGTTTCAGTTGAAGGGATGACAGTGCGATCCGTCCCTCAATCATCGGTCGATCGGGTACGAAACCTGAGCCGCGTCCTCAGCTGGCTGAGCGCTGCGCGGCGGTCCGCCGGTTTGGGGCGATTTAGTCAGTTGGATAGCGGATCGTCGGGGAAGTTCGCGTAGATGGCGAGATCGCGGCCCTGTCGTAGCAGCACGCTCCGCCAGAGCTGCTCTGGATGCTCCGAGAACGCGTCTTCGGGCCAGCGATCGACCGTAAACCACCCCTCCGAGGCGATCTCGGCATCCAGCTGGCCTGCGCCCCATCCCGCATACCCGGAGAACACCCGTAGCGCCCTCAGTTCGACGGTGGCCGGATCTTCGGCCAAGTCGATCAACCCGAGGCCCGGGCCGATCTGGATGTTCCACTCACGGTTCGCCGGGCCGAGGGCCAGGCCCACGGCGGTGGTGCGCTGGACCGGACCGCCCTCGAAGACCACAGGCGGGCCGACGACGTGCTCCGACCACTCGTCGATGTGGTCCGCCACGGCGGCGTCGAGCGGGCGGTTGAGGATGAGCCCGAACGCGCCCTCGTCGTCGTGTGAGCAGACCAGGACCACACTGCGGTAGAAGCTCGGATCGAGCAGATCCGGCGTCGCCACCAGGAGCCGGCCGGCCACGCCGTCCACGCTAGGCTCCGCGACGCAGCTTCTCGATGCGGGCGGAGACGACGCCGTCATCGATATCGAGGATGGCGAAGGTGCCCAGCTCGCCACGACCGTGGCGGAGCCCGGGCGTCGTCGTGCTGCCCGGGTTGACGAACAGCACGCTCTGGTACCAGCCGATGTACTCCTCGTGCGTGTCGCCGAAGCAGACCACTTCGACCGTGTGGCCGAACTGGCGCTGGAGCTGGTCATGGATGTCGCCGGGTGGGAAGCCGATCGTGTGGGTGAAGGTCTGCGCGGGGCCGTGCCCGCGGATGTCGTGCATCATGCCGATGCGCACGTCGCCGATCTCGACCACCCGCGTGCGGTCGTTCGCCAGGCGTTGTCCCTCCTCGCGCGGGTCGGGGTAGCCGCGCACGGCGTAGACCGGCGCGACGGTCTCGAGGTGGTCGAGTACGCCGAGGACATCAAGGTCGCCGCAGTGCAGGATCAGGTCGACGCCGCTCAGTGCCTCGATCAGCTCGGGCGGCGAACCCCAGCCGTCGTCCTGCTCATGCGTGTCGGAGACGACGGCGATGCGCGAGCCGCTGACGCGAACCCGGCCGGGCCATGCATCGCGCGGCGCACTGTCGTTGTCGTCGACCATTGTCCGCCCCAGACCTCGGCACACCGGCCGTCCGAGGGCACTCTACCGAATCTAGCCGACGCCGCGACCACACTCGTCGTGAGCGGGGCTCCCTGTTCGCACGAGCACTTGTACGCTGGTACAGCCCACCGTCAATTGAAGGACGTCGTCGATGTCACTGTTGCAGCTTCTGCGCAGCTCGCGCACCGCGATCATCGCGGCCGTCGCCGTCGGGCTGCTCTTAGGCGCGGTTGCCGGTGCCGCCGGCGGGTTCTTCTCGCGCGACGGCGAGGTCGATCGCCTCGATGATCGCGTCGCCAGCCTCGACGACAGCATCGCGGCGGCGATGGGCGCGCGCGCTGCGGCCGATGCGCTCGCGCTCGAGCTGACCGAGGAGGCGTCGGGGCTCCAGCGCCAGATCGATTCGAGGGACGTGGAGATTGCGACGCTCGGTTCGCAAGTGGCGTCGCTGACGGTCACGAACTCCGAAAGCTTGCAGCTGCGCGCGGACCTCGAGGCGGCTCAGGAGGGCCGCGACCAGCTCCAGGACCAGCTCGACGCCGCGGCGGCGGACTTGGTGACGGTGCGTATCCAGCGCGACCAGGCGATCGCCGAGTTCGGTGCGCTACAGACGATCAACTCGCTCAACATCTCGCCGGACCCGCTGCGCTTCGACCCCGATAGCCCCACGCAGATCATCCGCGCGCTCTGCACCGGCAGCATGGAGCCGACGATCGAGTGCAGCGACTCGCTGCTCGTCTACAAACCAGACGCGCAGGACCTCGACGTGGGGGACATCATCGTCTTCTGGCAGCCGACGCCGGACTGCTCGCAGGCCATGGTCGGGACCGGCATCCTGCACCGCATCGTCCAGATCGTCCGTTTCTCGGATGGACAGATCGCGTTCCGCACACAGGGCGATGCACTGCCGAATCGCGACCCCTGCCCGGTGCCGTTCGACTCCATCGTCTCGAAGGTGGCGGCGATCGTCTTCGACGCGAGCCTCGACGAGAACTAGGCGCTAGCGGCCGCTCTCTCGCATCGAGCCGGTGAGCGAGTCGAACCGCTCGGTGTGCAGGTAGCACCGTATCGAGCGGTCGTTGAGTACCGCGAATGTGCCTCCGGTGGGCGGGATTCCCGAGAAGAACAGCTCCGAACTCTGGTAGTCACGTCCCACATATCCCTCGAACGCCGCGAGGCAGGAGCGCTCCGCCGTCTGCAGCGCTGTCCGTTCGCCGGGGAACGTCGCGTTCTCGATGGTCGACACCTCGAACACCTCGAAGGTGTGCGGGTCGTCGCAATCGACGCGGCTGGTCACGAACAGATCGGCGGTGTAGCACTCGCCGACGGCGGGAACGAAGAACGATGCGCGGTCGAGGAGGCAGTTCACTGTGCGGTCACCCAGTGCCCAGCTCTCGGTTGTCGGAGAGAACGGCGTCGTTGCCGCGAAGTCGCAGTTTGCGAGCGCGGCTTCGTCGATGGTGGACATACCGGGGTACTCGTCGCTGTCGTCGAGAAGGAACGAGCTGAGGATAGCGAACGACCACTCGCCGTCGCAGGGCACGATCTCGACTTCTTCGAGCTCCACGTCGGTAGAGACGCTCGCTGCGAGGCAGTCGCCCGTGCGTAGATCGAAGACGCTGATGTTGCCCGCTCTTCATCGGCGGCGCGGGTCGCCTCGGACTCGGCCCCTGCGGCCTCGTTGGCGCGGTCGATGCGCTCCTCGTCGTTCTCGCAGGCGACCAGCAGGAGTGTGAGCGCCAAGATGAGAAGCAGGACGGGTGAGCGCATGGCTGTCGCCTTCCACGCCACATTCAGCGCCGCGGTGGACGTTCCTAGGTCCGTCCCGTATGCCAGTCGAACTCCTGCGGCTTGCGTCGCGCCCGAGGGTCGATCGCGATGTTGACGATCGCCGGTCCCTCGCCCTCGTTCGCCTCGCGCAGCGTCGACTCCAGCTGGTCGGGCGAGTCGATGTAGTAGCCGCGGCCGCCGAAGGCGTCGATCAGCTTCTCGTAGCGCGCGCCCGGGAGCATGATGCTCGGCGGTGGATCGCGGTCGGGACGCAGCTCGGAGACGCCGCCGCCGATGCCGTTGTTGTTGATCACGATCGTCGTGATCGGCAGCTGATAGCGGCACATCGTCTCCAGCTCCATCCCGGAGAAGCCGAACGCGGCATCACCCTCGACGGCGATGACCCGCTTCGAGGGGTCGACCACCGCCGCCGCGATGGCGAAGCCCATGCCCACACCCATCGTGCCGTAAGTACCGGCGTCGAGGCGCTCGCGAGCGTCGTAGTTGTTGAGAATCGTGCGCCCGATGTCCATCGTGTTCGCGCCCTCGGAGACGATGATCGATTCGCGCGGCGTCGTGTCGCGGATCGCGCGCAGCGTCCGCTGGTAGTTCAGCGGCGTCGAGTCGTCGGCCATCATCTGCTCGGTGATCTGCACGTTGGCATCGATCGCCTGCTCGAGGCCGGAGCGCCACGGTGTCTCGGGCGGGTACTGCCACGGCTCTTGGGCGATCGCCGCGTTCAGCTGCGCCATCACCGCCTGCCCGTCGCCGACCAGCGCCACCTCCGTTGGCACGTTCGTGCCGATCTCCTCGGCGTTGATGTCGAGCTGGATCACGCGCAGGTGTTCGGAGTACCTCGGCGCGTGGCCGAAGTGGAGGATCCAGTTGAGCCGCGCGCCCAGGAGCATGACGACATCGGCGTTGCGCAGCGCGAACGTTCGTCCGGCCGCCACCGAGAGCGGGTGGTCGTCCGGGACGACACCCTTGCCCATCGGCGTGGCGAGGTAGGGCACCTGGGTCGCCTCGATGAACTGGCGCACCTCGTGTTCGGCACGCGACCAGGCCATGCCCTTGCCAACGATGATCAGCGGGCTCTCAGCGCTCTTGAGCGCCGCGATCGCCGCCTGCACGGCCGAGGGGTCCGCGGCGAGGCGTGGCGCGTCGCCGACGGTCGCCGCCTCGTGGACTTCGCTCAGCGAGACCTCAGACGTGAGGACATCGTCCGGCAGGTCGAGGTAGGCGGCGCCGGGTGTGCCGAAGAGGGAGCTGCGGATCGCCTGCTCGACGTAGTAGGGGATGCGCTCGGCCTCCTCGACGGCGTGGGCGTACTTCGACAGCGGCGATGCGACCAGGACCTGGCGCTCCTCCTGGAACGCGCCCATGCCGTTCTGGTAGACAGCGGATGCGCCGCCGATCAGGATCATCGGCCAGCGATTCGACTGCGCGTTGGCGAGGCCGGCGAGCGCGTGGATCACACCCGGTCCGGAGACGACAGCGCAGGCCTGCGGGCGGCCGGTCAGGTACCCGGCCGCCTGCGCCGCGTACGACGCGGCCTGCTCGTTCCGCATGCCGATGTAGCGGATGCCCGCGCGCTGCGCGTCGGAGGCGAACGCGGTGATCGGAAATCCGACGACGCCGAAGATGAAGTCGACGCCCTGCTGTTTGAGACTCTGCGCGAGGATCTGCGCGCCGGTCATCGTGTCGGTGTCGGTCGTCATCGTCGGGTCCCTCTCCTGCGGTTCTCGAAGGTTCGTGTGTTACTCCGCGGTGGCGGCGGCAGCGGCGTGCTCGGGCGAGCCGACAGCGCCCGTCCCCCGCAGCCGCTCGAGGGCGGCAGCGTCGAGGTCGAGCTCGGCTGCCAGCACCTCGTCGGTGTGCTGGTCGAGCAGCGGCGGCGCGCCCAGCTCGACGTGCGAGTCGGCCATGCGGATGGGCGAGCCCATCAGCGTCACCGCCCCGACTTCCGGGTGGTCGACCTCGTGGATGAACTCACGCTCGCGCAGATGTGGGTCGTTGAACACATCGAGCGTGTCGTAGATGGCGTTGGCGGCGACGCCGGCCTCGTTGAGGATGCGCGACGCCTCCCACTTGTCGTGCGCCAGCGACCACGCGGTCACCTCCGCGTCGAGCGCGTCGGCGTGTTCGCGGCGAGAGCGGCCGGTGGCGTAACGCGGATCCTCGAGGAGGTCAGGGCGCTCCAACGCCACGCAGAGTTGGTCCCACATGCGCGTGGTCGCCACGAGCATCTGCACGTAGTCGTTCGGCCCGCCGCCTTTCGTCGGGTACATGCCCGAAGGCGTCCCGGCGCGGTGGCCCCGGCGCTGCGCCGGGCGCTCGTTCCAGTCCATGACGCCGACGGTGCGCATGAACATCGTCATCGCTTCCTGCATCGATAGCTCGATCAACTGCCCGCGGCCGGTGCGTTCACGCTGGGCGTAGGCGGCGGTGATGGCGAGAGCGGTCTGCATCCCGTTGCCGGTGTCGGCGACGGTCGGCCCCGGCTTCGTCGGGGGGCCGTCAGGCTCGCCGGTCACGCTGAAGGCGCCCGCCGATGCCTGTGCCAGCGAGTCGAAGCACTTGTAGTGCGCGTGGGGACCCTGGAGGCCGTAGCCCTTGATGCGCGCATAGATCAGCCGCGGGTTGAGCTCGCTCAGCCGCTCGTAGTCGATGTCGAGGTTCTCGATCACGCCGGGACCGTAGTTCTCGACGAAGACATCGAACTTCGGCACGAGATCGAGGAAGAGCTGCCGTCCCTCCTCGGACTTGAGGTTGAGCACCACGCTGCGCTTGTTCGCGTTGTAGTTCATGAAGTACTGCGAGTCCTCGGGCCCCTTCGAGAAGGAGCGCCGGCCCGGGTCGCCCAGCGGTGACTCGACCTTGACGACATCCGCGCCGAGCCAGGCGAGCATCTGCGTACAGCTCGTCCCCGCTTCGTACTGCGTCATGTCGAGGACGCGCATGCCCTCGAGTGCTGCGCTCATGGCGTGCCCCTCTCTGCTTTGCACGATCGCGGGCAGTCTAGCGCGCGGCGACCTCGCGGTGGCCGCCTGTGGCATGATCGGCGCGGCCACGCCCGTCCGAGGCCGTACCCCGGCGAGGAGCATTCCCATGTTCATCGAACTGCCCGAGCAGGTCGTGGCGCTGCGCGCTGCGGTCAAGGACTTCGTCGACCGAGAGCTGCGTCCGCGGGTGCCGGAGATGGAGGCGAAGCAGGACATCGACGCCGACCTGATCGCGCAGATGGGCGAGCTGGGCTACTTCGGCGCGCCGTTCGAGGAGCGCTGGGGCGGGTCGGACATGGGCGAGATTGGCTTCACCATCGTCACGGAAGAGATCGCCCGTGCGCACGCCTCGATGGCGGTGCTGGTCGGCGCCTCGTCCGGTCTCGCCGCGCGGATGGTCGCCGCGTTCGGCAGTGACGAGCAAGGAGCGCTTCCTCGCGCCGATGGCACGCGGCGAGGGGCTGGGGGCGTTCGCGCTCACGGAACCGGGCGCCGGGAGCGACGTGCCCGCGATGTCCACGACGGCCGTGGCCGATGGCGATGACTTTGTCCTCAACGGTTCGAAGGCGTTCATCTCGAACGGCCGCCGCGCCCGCTTCGTGGTGACCTTCGCGAAGACGGACCCCGAGCAAGGCGGCCGTGGCATCTCGCTGTTCGTCGTCGAGCAGGGCACACCCGGCCTCGTGGTGGTGCGCGAAGAGTCGAAGATGGGCCTGCACGCCTCGGACACGGCGCAGCTCGCGTTCGACGACGTGCGCGTGCCGCGATCGCACCTGATCGGGGAGGTCAACAACGGCCTGCCGATGGCGCTCTCCACGCTCAACCAGTCGCGAATCGGCATCGCGGCGATCTCGCTGGGCATGATGAAGGAGGCGCTGGAACTCGGCTTCCGCTACGCCCACGATCGCGAACTCTTCGGCGGCACGCTTGCTGACCAGCAGGTCACGCAGCACGCGCTCGCCGACATGCAGATCGCGGTGCTCACGGCCGAGTCCCTCGTCTATCGCACCGCGCTGATGTCGGACGCTGGCCAGAACATCGAGGCGGAGGCGTCCACCTGCAAGGTCTACGTCACCGAGGCGGCGGACCGCGTCATCGACCGCTCGCTGCAGATGCATGGCGGCATCGGCTACACGCGGGAGGCGGATATCGAACGCCTCTACCGCGACCACCGCGTGCAGCGCATCTACGAAGGCGCGAACGAGGTGCAGCGCAACAACATCTACCGCGTGATGCGCAAGATGTACGCCTAGTGACCGCCTACTCCGCCGGGGGCTGTGACTCTTCGGCGATGGCGGCGTCCTGGCGGTAGAGGTCGGGTTCGACGTAGATCTGCGTCGCCCGTGGCACGACGCTGCGGATCTCCGCTTCGACTTCGTCGATGGCGAGGGCGACCTGGCGCATCGAGAGTTCGTGGGCGAACTCGAGCTTGGCGGCGACCAGAATCTCGTCGGGACCGACGTGGAGTGTGCGCAGGTAGATCAGGTGCTGCACGTTCGGTGAACGTTCGATCGCTGCCTCGATGGCCGCGACGTCGTCGTCGGTAGCGGGCTCGCCGATGAGCAGGCTGCGCATCTCCGTGGCGAGGATGATCGCGATCACGCCCAGCAGCAGGCCGATGACGATGGTGCCGCCGGCGTCCCAGCGAGGGTTGTCCGTGATCATCGTCATCCCCACGGCGCCGAGCGCGACGAGCAGGCCGAGCAGGGCGCCGGCATCCTCGAGAACCACGACCGGGAGTTCCGGCTGCCGCGTGTGGCGGATGAATTCCCACCATGACGCGCTGCCCTTGATCGCCCGCGCCTCGTTGATCGCCAGCCGGAAGGACGCGCCCTCGAGGACCAGCCCGAGGAGCAGTACGCCAATCGCCCACTCGGGGGAATCGAGTTCGTGGGGGTGCTGCAGCTTCTCGACGCCCTCGAAGAGCGCGAAGAGCGAGCCCAGGGAGAAGAGCACGAGCGCCACCACGAACGCCCAGAAGTAGCGCTCGCGCCCGTAGCCGAAGGGGCGCCGCTCGTCAGGCGCGCGGCTGGCCTGCCGCTTGCCGAATAGCAGTAGGGCCTGGTTGCCGGTGTCGGCCGCGGAGTGCACGGACTCGGCCAGCATCGCCGAGGACCGTGTCACCAGGAACGCGATGAACTTGGCGATCGCGATGCTGAAGTTGGCGAGCAGAGCCGCCACCACCGCCCGCGTGCCATCGCCACTCGCCACGCCCGCCTCCTCGTACGCCGCCGCCGCTACGACGCTACCGCATCGCGCGCGATCAGGGCAGGCGGAACCGGACGCGCGCGTCTGGTGTACTGGTACTGAGAACGAGGCAGATGTGACCGTCGACTTCGACGAGGCGTCGGCGCTTGCGGCCGCCCAGGAGGGCGATACGGAGGCCTTCGGGCGGATCGTGGAGCGCTATCAGCAGGTCGCATACCGCGCGGCGTACCTGGTCGTGCGCGATCAGACCGCCGCCGAGGAGGTGGCGCAGGACGGCTTTGTGCGGGCGTACCGCGGCCTGCAGCGGTTCCGAATCGGCGAGCCGTTTCGGCCCTGGTTGCTGCGCATCGTCAGCAACCTCGCCCGCAACGAGCTGCGAGCGCGCGGGCGACGTCGAGGCCTCCTGGGCCGTCTGCTGGGCGACGACGCCCCGCCGCCCGACCCGAGTCCAGCGGTGGCGGTCGAGGACGCCGAGCGCTCCGAACAGCTGCTGGCAGCAATCGGTGAGCTGTCGAGGGAGGACCAGGAAGTGCTCCATCTGCGCTATTACCTCGACCTACCCGAGCGCGAGATCGCGGCAACGATTGACCAGCGGCCGGGGACGGTGAAGTCGCGTTTGTCGCGGGCCCGGGAGCGTCTGCGCGAGACGATCGAGGACGGCTACGCCGGCCTCCGACCCGAGCGTGACCCCAGCGACGAGGCGAGCCGATGACCGCCTCGTACGACTGGCTGGAAGAGATGCTCGTCGAGGAGGGTGCGGCCTTCGCCCCACCGCCGCCAGAGCTGCGCGCTGGCGTCGTCTTGCGGCTGGCCCGCCCGGAGGCGCAGCGGGCGTGGCGTCGCGTGGCGCTGGTGGCGGCCGTCGCAGCGGCGCTCGCATTCGCGGCGACGCTCGCGGTCGAGCCCGCTCGCACGGGCGTTGCGGAGTTCTTCGGGCTGATCGAGGGCTACGAGATCGAGATCGTCGAGGCACCTTCGACGCGGGTCCCGCGCGCCACTGCGCTACCGACGGCGGCCGGAGCGGCCGGCGCCAGCGTGACCGCAACCCAGACGCCGGCGGCGGAGCCGACCGTGGAGCCAACGCTGATCGAGACCATCGCGGCGCCGGCCACGGCGGTTGAGGCGGAGTCGTTCCTCGGCGCGCCGGTCAGCCTTCTCGACGGTCGCGGGACGCCCGAGATCTTCATCATGACCGAGTTTGGCGCGTCGTTCGTGATCCTCCGCTACGACGGGCTCGACCTCTGGCAGACGACGGAGACGCTCGTCTACTTCGGCAAGGTCGGCCCGCCGGGCACGGTGATTGAGACGCCGGTGGTCGACGGTAGGGGCGGTTACTGGGTCGAGGGCCCGCGCACGATCCGCTTCTCGCCGGACGACGACGCGACCAGCCTCGACGTCACACGCAACAGCCTGATCTGGCGCACGGCGGAGCGTGTCTATCGGATCGAGACTGAGCTGACGCTCGCCGAGGCCCTTTCGCTCGCCGAGGCCCTGTCGATCACCGAAACGCTCCGCTAGCCCTCGACGGAACCGAACGCCCCTCGCTGGTGTACCAGCACCAGACAGCGAGGGTGGAGGTGTGTTCGTGTCGAGACGAAAGCTGCTGGTTCCGATCGCTCTGTTGGTGTTCTCCGTGGCGGGCGCAGTCAGCCCCGCCTTCGCGGGCGGTGGCGGCCACGGCTGCCGCGAAGCGCCCCTCGAAGCCGCCTCGAGCGACATGAGTGTCGAGATGGTGGGCAACTGCTTCCAGGCGGCCGTGTCTCACGTCGATGTGGGGACGACCGTGACCTGGCAGAACCTCGACGGTTGGGACCACGCCATCGGCGCGGTGGGCGCAGACTGGGGCAGCGAGCCGCTGATTCCGGCGGCCGGGACGTTCTCGCACCGTTTCGACGAGGCTGGCGTCTACCCCTATTACTGCGTCCTGCACCCCGGCATGGTCGGCACCGTCATCGTCGAGGGCGCGACCGGCCCCAGCGCGCCCGCCGTCGCGTCGGTCGGTGTGGCGGGCGCGCGACCCGACATCATCTGGCTCATCCTGGGGCTCGTCGCCGGCATCGCGGTCAGCGGGGCGGCAGCCCTGGCGCGGGTGCGACGATGACCCGCGTCGCAGCAGCCCTCGCGCTGTTCCTCGGCACTGCGTTCATTCTCGGCGGTTCGCCCGAGGCGGAGGCGAAGGGCAACTCGTGGATCATCACCGGCGGCGCACTCGGCGAGCAGGCGGTGCACCTCGGATACTGGGACTTCGGTGACGACTTCGTTGGTCTTCCGGATGACGGCGCGGCCCGCGTCGACGCGCCTGCGGTTGCGCCGGATGGCGCGTACGAGTTCTACGCGCAGCTTGGCGTAGCGCGAATTGCCGAGAGCGTTCACACAGAGAGTCCCGCGTTCCGGTTCTACGCTGACAGCGGTCTGCTCCACGATCGTGGCGAATCCCATGGACCCGACAGTCGCTGGTATCAGGTCTCTAGCGACGGCGCGGCCGCTCGCTATACGCGCCTCGCTCTGACCCGGATGCGTGACGGAGACGCATATCGAGACGCTATCGTCGCCGCAGCCTCAGTCGCTGGCTACTACGCGCGGGGCAGCACGACGTTTCGGGCGGTGGTCGCCGGGTGGACTGATTACTCCGTGCTCGGAACGCCGGGGTCTCTGATCAACGATGATGCCCTCGCTCTGGCGACTGAGATCGTCGAGGCGGTGTCGGCAGCGCCCGCCGGACGGTCGACTCCGCCCGAGGCGATGTGGATTGTGCTTGAGACCCACAGCTGGTCTGGCCCTGTGGCTGTCTACGCGCCCCCCGACTCGTCAAGCGGCGCGCCAGGACGGCTGTGGCCGGGGTACATCACGCGCGACCGAGTCGAGGCGAATTTCTACCACACGAGCCCGCAGTTCGATGCGCTCTTGCAGCAGTCGATCGAGCGCGGCGAAGTGCACGAGTTGGGGCGCGAGCGCCGCGCCGAGGAGTCGCTGGCGCGCATCCGGGCGGCCAACGAGGAGCGGATGGCCCGCGTGGCGAACGAGGAGCGCGCGGGCGATCTCGGTGCGTTCCGCGCGGCTGAGCCGCAGATGCCGGAGCCTCGCGCTGTGGAGGGCTCGACAGCCGCTGATGTGCGAGTCGTCATCGTGCCGGTGCTCGCAGCACTCCTGGCTGCGGCCGTGGGCGTGTGGGTGCTTCGGCCGAGGGGGGCTGCCTAGCCCTGGACGAGGTCTTTCGCGATCTTGGCGGCGATGGTGTACGCCGGGTCGAAGACGTTGCCGATGTCGTACTCGATGGCTTGGCCGAAGAGGTGGCTGGCGGCGCGGCCGTCGTAGCCGTAATCGGCCCGAAGCCAGCGCATCAGCCCGGTGGTGGCGTACTGGAGCGCTTCCTCGAGGGGTCGCGCGTTGCCGAGGGCAATCAGGTGCGTCGCGGTCTCCATCCTCGGCATGCCGATCTGCCGCTCTTCGCCGAGCTGCTCCTCCTTGACGAGGTCGACGGTGAGAGTGACGTCCATCGAGATCTCGATGCCGGTGCCGACGATCTCGCCTTCGCCCTGGCGGGCGTGGCCGTCGCCGACCCACAGCAGCGCGCCGTCAGCGAAGACCGGGAACATGATCGTGGCGCCGGGGGCGACGTCGCGGTAGTCCATGTTGCCGCCGTAGGCGCCGGAGGTGGCGCTGCTAATCGCCTGACCGCGTGGCGGGGCGACGCCGATGCAGCCGAGCATCGGTGCGAGCGGCAGCGTCACCTCGGGGGGCGTTGCCTTCGAGTCTTCGAGCGTGGCCGTGCGGGCGTCGAAGTCGAGCTCCCAGCGCATCACCTCGCGCTCGGGAAGCTCGCCGATGTAGCCGGGGTGCACGATCGCGGCGGCGACGCTGCTCATGGTGTAGCCGTGGTCGCGGTTCGGTTCGATGCGTTCGAGGTGGACCACCAGCATGTCGCCCGGCTCCGCGCCTTCGACGGCGATGGGGCCGGTCAGTGGGTTGCCGCGTGTGGTCACACGCTCGCCGGTCCGGTCCTGCCCGAACGCGTCGCTGGTCGAAGTCGTCACGCGGTCGCCGGGGGTCACGGTCAGCACCGGAGGTAGCGTCGCGAAGTTGTTGCTGTACTCGGACGGTTCGAGGTGGTGGTCGGTCATGGCTCGCTCCTGCCGGCGAGGTTGTAGCACGCGGCGCGAGCGCCACTCCAGTGTGATGGCGGTCACGGGGCTGGCTGCTCCGGCGTGCGTAGCCGGCGGCGGTTCAGACCGTGGATCCCAGGTATCCTGTGGCTCGCCAGGACCAGCCGTTGACGCGCGCGTGAGACAGGGGAGGGTCCATCTTGGATCACATCACCGAGGAGCAGGCGGACCTGATCCGGCAGTCGAAGCTGTTCTTCGTCGCCAGCGCTGATCCGGACTTGAGCGGCGGGCCGCAGGGGCAGGGGCCGGTCAACCTCTCGCCGAAGGGCGGGACGCCGCTGCACATCCTCGACGACACGCATGTCGCTTACCTCGACTACAAGGGAAGCGGCAACGAGACGGCGCGGCACGCCGACGCAGGCGGGCCGGTGACGGTGATGGTGCTGTCGCTCGATGGCGATGATGCCGGCATCGTCCGGCTCTACGGCCACGCGACGGCGCAATCCTTCGAGGAATCGGCAGTGGCCGACCTCGTACTCTCCGCACCCTCGGATGACATCGAGCTGGCGCAGCGTCAGGTCGTCGAGATCGAGATCGACTACACGCAAACCTCGTGCGGTTATGGCGTGCCGGTCTACGAGTACGTCGGCGAACGTACCCGCACCGAGCGCGGACGACGCTACAAGGAGTAGCGCTCGCCGCTCCCCCAACCCATCGCGTCCTCGATTGACCGATCGCCGTAGGATGACGGCGTGGCGCTGCCGTCCGGGCTCGGGCGGGCGTCGAGGCTGGGGAGGCCGCGCATGATCGCCACGAGATCAAGGTCATCGAAGTCGACACCCATCTCACCGAGCCGGTGGACATCTGGACGGCGCGCGTCAGCAAGAAGTGGGGCGACAAGATCCCGCACGTGCGCGCGCACCCTGATACCGGCAACCCGGTCTGGTTCCTGAACGAAACGCCCTCGGCAGGTGTCGCGGCGACCACGTACGCCGGCTGGAAGAAGTGGCCACCGGAGTCACCGCCGACCCTCGAGGAGACGGACCCCGCCGCCTGGGATTCGAACAAGCGCCTGGAGCGGATGGACGAGTACGGCATCTTCGCCCAGGTGCTCTACCCGAACGTGGCCGGCTTCGGCAGCCAGAACTTCCTGCGCCTCGAAGACCCCGAGCTGATGATGGAGTGCGTGCGGGCGTACAACGACTTCCTGACGGACTGGTGCTCGCCCGACCCGAACCGGCTGCTGCCGATCTCGGCTATGCCGTTCTGGGACGTCGACGAGTGCGTCGCGGAGATCGAGCGCACGGCCAAGCTGGGCCACAAGGGTGTGCTCTTCACCGGCAAGCCCGACCGCTACGGCTCCGAGCCGCTGGCCCACCCGCAGTGGGAGCCGGTCTGGGAGGCGTGCGTCGAGTACGAACAGACGCTCAACTTCCACATCGGGTCCGGCGGCATCGACGGGCTGTCCGGCTTCCCCGGAAACGGCTACCACGCCAACTATGCGAAGGGCACGGTGCAGCTCTTCCTCAACAACAACGACGCGATCATGGAGGTCATCTCCTCGGGCATCTGCCACCGGCACCCGAAGCTCAACGTCGTCTCGGTCGAGAGCGGTATCGGCTGGGTCCCGTTCCTGCTCGAGGCGTTCGACTGGCAGTGGCGGAACAGCGGCGTGCATGAGGAGCACCCGGAGTACGATCTGCTGCCCTCCGAGTACTTCAAGCGGCAGATCTTCGCCTGCTTCTGGTTCGAGCAGCAGTCGGCGATCGACGCCATCCGCAGCGTCGGCGCGGATTCGTTCCTGTATGAGACCGACTTCCCGCACCCCACGAGCATGTCGCCCGGCCCCAAGTCCTATGCGGAGACGCCGAGGGACTTCATCGAGCAGACGTTCTCCGCCCTGACGGAGGAGGAGCGCTGCAAGGTGCTGCGTGATAACGCGGCGCGGCTCTACAAGGTCGACGTCGGCTAGAGCGCAGCGTTGCGCGCTCCAGCGCTGATCGTCGAGGGCTCGTGGTGCCATGGGCATAGGCGTATGTCAAAAATCTGCCAATAGCTCTGGGTTGGCACCACGAATTGGCGGCTTTACGATTCCTCGAAGGTTGCGCCGAATACGATCGTGGTTCTGCTGCGAAGGGCGCTCAACGACAGGACACAACTAGCAGGGGGATCGACACATGACGAAGCGGTGGCTGTTGCTGCCTCTCCTCGCTGTGATCTCGTTCGCGGTCTTCGCGAGCGCGTGCGGCGATGACGACGGGGACCAGCTCAAGATCGGATTCCTGGCGGACTTCTCCGGCCCACTCGCGGAGTTTGGTCCAGCGATCCAGACCGGGGTCCAGCTGGCGATTGATCACGTCAACGCCGCCGGCGGCGTCAACGGGCAGGATGTCCTGCTCGTCACCGGTGACACCCAGGTCGACACCACCGTCGCCCTCGAGGAGGCGCGACGCCTCGTCGACGTCGAAGGCGTGCACGCGATCATCGGGCCGCTGGCCTCATCGATCAGCATCGCGGTCGCGGAGAGCGTGATCGGCGACGCCGAGGTGCCGACGGTGAGCCCGTCGGCGACGTTCCCTGCGCTGTCTGAGGCGGCCGACAACGGTTACCTCTTCCGCAGCACGGTGTCGGACGAGGCGCAGGCGCGCTTCCTGGCTGAGCTCGCCGTCGACGAGGGCTACGACAACGTTGGCGTGATCTACCTCAACGACACGTACGGGCAGGGGCTGTCCAGCGCGTTCGAGCGTCACTTCCCCGGCACGGTGACATCGGCTTCGTACGAGGACGGCGCAGCGTCGTACCTCTCCGAACTGCAAGCGACGACCGGCGGCGGAGCCACCGTGCTGGTCGCGATTGGGTTCCCGACGCAGGCATCGATCTTCCTGCGTGAGGCGCTGGAGAACGACATCTACGACGAGTTCCTGTTCGTGGATGGCACGAAGAGCGAGGACCTGATCGCAGAGTTCGGCTCGGCGATCGAGGGCTTCAAGGGCACCGCCCCGATCGGGCGGACCGAGGCTGAGGCTGCAGGCGCCGCTTGGAACTCGGCATACATCGCCGAGTACGGCGCACTGCCGACGCGTCCGTTCGTGCGCGAGGCGTACGACGCGGCGATCGCGATCATGCTGGCCGCCGAGGCGGCTGACACCCTGGACGGCGCTGACCTCCGTGACGCCATGGTGCGGGTTGCCTCGCCGGGTGGCGTACTGGTGATTCCGGGCGCGGACAGCATCTCGGATGCGCTCGACGCGATTCGCGACGGTGACGACGTCGACTACGACGGCGCCGCCACGACGCTGGACTGGAACTCGACGGGTGATGTCACGACCGGTGTGATGGGCATCTGGCAGTACACCGCCGACTCCATCGTGGAGCTGGAGGCGTTCGACTTCGACCTCGAGCAGTAGCTCGACGGCATAGTTCGATCAACGAGCGGGCGGCCGAAAGGCCGCCCGCTTTCGTTGTCTGATGTCGTGCGGCCGCGCGAATCAGGCGCGCGAGGGCCGGAGCCGGGCGCGCACACGCGACCACAGACCCTCGCGCGAGGGGTGGGGTACCCAGCGGCTGACGATCGGGTCCTCCGGGATCAGGCCTTGCGGGCGCAGCAGCAGGAAGACGACGATCAGCAGCCCGATCATGAACTGACGGACCATGAACACGCGAGAGCCGAGGAAGTCGGGGAGGTCCTCCTGGATGAGCGGGACGCCGAACCAGATCAGGCCGACGACCAGCGCGCCGAGGACCGCTCCTCGGTTGTTGCCGCTGCCGCCGATGATCACCATCGTCCAGACGAGGAACGTGCCGAAGAGGTCGCTGAAGGAGTCGGGTCCGATCGCGCTGACGCGGTGTGCCCAGATCGCGCCGGCCAGCCCCATGATCATCCCGCCGAGGACGAACGCCTGCATGCGATAGCGCGTCGTGTCTTTGCCAACTGACCGCGCCGTCTCCTCGTTGTCTCGCAACGCTCGCAAGACGCGACCCCACGGTGACGCCGTCGCTGCGCGAACGACGATGTACGAGAACAGCAGCATCGTTACGGCGATGCCCAGCAGCACCCACTGATAGTCGCGCCCGATCAGCCACTCCCGGTCGCCGCCCTCGACGAGGTGGTCCAGGAAGCGCGGAATGCCGTTCATGCCCCGTGCCTGGTTCACGAAGTTCTCGGTGGACGCGGCGACTGAGCGCAAGATCGCGGCGAAGCCGATCGTGGCGATCGCGAGGAAGTCGCGGCGGAGCCGCAGCGTGGGCAGGCCAATGATCAGCGCGAGCACGCCGCCGGCGATCGCCCCGCCGAGCCAGCCGATCGGGATCGGCAGGCTGTAGCCGCCGATGTAATCCTCGAACTGGCTGGGGGCGTCCACCGTCAGGATCGCGCTCGTATAGGCGCCGACCATGAAGAACGCGACGATGCCAAAGTTGAAGGTGCCGGTGTAGCCCCACTGCAGGTTCAGTGCCAGCGCGAGGATCCCGAAGATCGCAACGGTGGTGAGGAAGCCGACCGACCAGTTCGTCGCTCCGATGAACGTAATCAGCGCCTGCGCCTCCCGGATCGGGATGCCCTCGATGGTCACGATTACACCGTCGATCCGAAGAGCCCTCGAGGGCGTACGAGCAGCATCACGATCAAGATCGCGAAGGGCACGCCGGGCTTGAGACCGGTGTCGATCCACTCGGTCGAGACCTCACCGGAGATGCCCACGATGAGGCCGCCGACGAGGGCGCCCCAGGGGTTGCCGATACCGCCGAGGATCGTCGCGGCGAACATCGGGAGCAGCAGCGAGAAGCCGGCGTCGAACCGCAACTGCGCCTGCACGCCGAGCATGATGCCGGCGAGGGCGATCAGCGTGCCGGCGATGACCCAGGTCGCTCGGTAGACGTGCTCCGTGTTGATGCCGGAAACATCGGCCAGACTGGCGTTGTCGGCGGTGGCGCGCATCGCCTTGCCGAGGGTCGTGTGATAGAGCAGCAGGTAGAGCAGGATCGTCACGCCGAGGGTGAGCGCGACGATGAAGATCTGGTCCGGCCGGATCTTCAGATCGAAGATCGTCTTCGCGGGGTTGAGGCCCTGTGCGTAGCGTTCGTTGCTGGGGCCCCACAAGATCTGGACCAGTGCGCGCACCATCAGCCCGACGCCCAGCGAGGCGATAGCCATGGTGATGATGCCGCTGCCACGCTGGCGCAGCGGTCGGTACACGACTCGGTCGACCGCCACGGCGATGAGGGCGATGCCGGCCATGGCGAACAGCATCGCGGGGAACAGCCCCCAGCCGAATGAGAGCGCGCCAACATTGGAGCCGCGCCAGCCGAGGTTCCCGACGATCAGGAACGCGAGGAACATCCCCAGTGTCATCAGGTCGCCGTGTCCGAAGTTGGCGAACTTGAGCACGCCGTAGCTCAGGGTCAGGCCCATGGCGCCGAGGCCGATGATCGACCCGACGATGACTCCCACGACCACCAGTTGCGCTATGTCCGTGGCACCGACCCCTCACTCGCCGGCTGCGCTCCCGGGTCCCCGGGCTCGGTCTGGCCGAGGAAGAGGCGACCCACCTCGGCGTTTGCCAGCATCTCCGTGCCGGTCTGCTCGATCACGACCTCACCGGCGGCCATCGCCATGCCCCGGTCGGAGATGGCGAGGGCTTCGGTGGCGTTCTGTTCGACCATGACGACGGCGACGCCGCCGTCGGCGATCGCGCGAATGC
This sequence comes from Dehalococcoidia bacterium, assembly GCA_965226785.1. GTDB lineage: Bacteria > Chloroflexota > Dehalococcoidia > UBA2979 > UBA2979 > CBDDEC01. Next base: position 611,904 of record CBDDEC010000002.1, on the reverse strand, counting down.
GGTTCAGGGTGTCCTCGCGCATGTTGGGCGACAGTGCTGAGGTCGGCTCGTCGAGGAGCAGGAGCCTGGGGTCGAGCATGAGCGCACGGGAGATCGCTAGTGCCTGGCGCTGGCCGCCTGACAACTCGGACGCCTTCGCCCGCGGCCGCCGTTCGAGGTCCGGGAACATGGCTAGTAGCTCGTCGATGCGCTCGGCCTTGCCGCTGCGGCGGAGATAGCCTCCCATCTCCATGTTTTCGCGGATGGAGAGCGAAGGGAAGATGTTGTCGGTCTGGGGTACGAACGAGGCGCCGTTCGAGACCATGCGGTGCGCGGGCTCGCCCGTCACGTCCGTGTCGCCGAGCCAGACCTGGCCGCCCATCGGCCGGATCACGCCGAAGATGGCCTTCAGCAGCGTCGACTTGCCGGCGCCGTTGGGGCCGATCACCGTGATCAGCTCGCCCGCGTCGACCGTGAGCGACGCCCCGCGCACGATCACGGTGTCGCCATAGCCCGCGACGAGGTCGTTCACGCGCAACACGGGCGTCACCGGTGCTGGCTCCCGAGATAGGCGTCGCGCACGGCCTCGTTGGCCAGCACGTCGTCCGGCGTGCCGGACGTCAGCACCCGCCCGGTGGTCATGACGACGAGTTCGTCGCAGAGCCGAGTGACCAGGTCCATGTCGTGCGCGACGACGAGGAAGGTGATGCCAAGCGAGGAGCGGAGCGACTGGATGTCTCTGACGAGGCGCATCATCAGCGTCGGGTTGACGCCCGCGCTCGGCTCGTCGAGGAGAATCATGCGGGGGCGGCCCATGAGCACTCGTGCCAGCTCCAGCAGCTTGCGCTGGCCGCCCGAGAGGCTATCCGAGCGTTCGTCCGCCGCGGCGTCGAGATCGACGAGCGAGAGCACCTCGTGTGCGCGGACCACGTTGGCGCGCTCCTCGCGTGCGACGCGCCGCGGCAGCAGCCACGAGGCCCAGATGCGCTCGCCGCTCTGGCCGAGCGGGGCGAGCATCAGGTTCTCGAGCACGCTCATGCCGCCGAGCTCCTGAGGGATCTGGAACGTGCGAGCCAGCCCTCGCTCGTAGACCCGATAGGAGGGCATCCCGGTGATGTCCTCGCCGTCGAAGACCACCGTGCCGCCGTCCGGCTTGAGTGCGCCGGCGATACAGTTGAAACAGGTGGTCTTGCCGGCGCCGTTGGGGCCGATCAGGCCGGTGATGGAGGCCTCGGAGACATCGAAGCTCGCGCCGTCGACCGCGCGGTTGCCGCCGAAGCGTTTCTCCAGCCCACGAACCTCGAGCATTGGCCCCATGGGATCCCCCTCGCATTTGAGGGCGGCGACGCCGCCGGGGTCAAGTCATCCGACTCGGTCAGCCGTCGAGGACGGTCGTTTCGGAGCCCGCGCGCATGATCGTGAGGTGGGACATCGGCGAGCCGGTGTCGCCGGCGCCGTGCCAGTGGTCGACGCCGGCAGAGATTACGACGGTGTCGCCGAGCGTGATCGTGTGGTCGCCCTCGGCGTCGCCGACCTGGCCGATCCCGGCGACCACGTGGAGCACCTGGTCGCTCGTGTGGCGGTGCAGCTTCGTGCGCGCGCCCGCGGCAAAGCTGACGACCGAGGCGGTGATCATGTCCGATGTGTCGCCGGTGAGACCACGACCCCAGACCTGCCCTTCAAAGATCGGCGCGTCGCTGCGATCGACCGTCTCGCCCTCGGCGGCTCGCTGGATGTACATGGGCGTCCCTCCTCCGACTCGGTGGCGCACAGCGTATGCGAGCGGCCGAGCGACGGTGCGACCTATCATCCGTGCGATCAGGAGCGTTGATGTACGCCCTCCGACGCCCGCTCACGTTCGCGCTGTTCGGCACCGCGCTGCTGCTCGTCGCCTGTGGGGCGAAGCTGCCGGTCTCGCTGACCCAGAGTCCTGACGCATGCGACTACCACAATGCGGCGCAGCGCCGCTTTGACGCGCTGGTCGGCGCGCTACGCGCAGATCTGCAGGCGGGCGACCCGATCGAGGTCGTGCTCCGCTACGAAGAGCCGATGGCGGAGGCGGCCGAGCTGTTGCCCGAGGGTGACGAGGCCGACCAGGTGCCGTTGGTGCTGGTGGCGAGCTACAAGGAGTACCTCTTCGCCCTCATCGCCGCGCGTGAGGGGGACGCGGAGCACGCACGCCAGTATGCGGAGAGCTTCGTTGTCGTCGTCCGCGCCGCGGAAGGCGCCTCCTCCGGCTGCTAGGTCTGCCCCTCGATCCAGGCGAGCCGGCCGGCGAAGTCGCCGACGAAGTCGAGGGTCGGGTGACCGAGGTGCTGGCGGATCGCGTTGATTTCGCCGATGTGGAACCAGCTGTGGAGCACGGCGCGTAGCAGGAACTGCCCCACGGTTTCACCCCGCATCGAGGGGCGCAGCATCGCCGCCTCGGGTGCTTCCGGCAGCCATTCGAGGATCTGGGCACCTTCGTCGAACAGCGCCAGGGCGTCGGGGTAGGCGGGCGGTGTGCCGTCCTGCGGCGGGAGGGTGTCCATGCGAAACGGCTCGCCGACGCCCTGCGCATAGACGTTGATCCAGTGCGATGCGATGTGCTGGACGATCCAGGAGACGGCGTTCATCTCCGTGCCATCGTCCTTGGGCACGCGCACCAGCGCGTCGGCGTCACTCAACCCCCCGAGGTTGCGACGAAACTCCTCGATCGTGAACTCGGCGAGCTGGTCACTTCGGTACACGGCTAGGCCTCCGCGGCGATTGAAGCACAGTCGAGCGTGACCTCGGACGCTGGCGCGCGGCGCGATGGTGCGGCATGCTCGCGCGGGCGACCGTCGAGGCGGTCGTGAGTCGAACGGGAGCGACCATGCACGACCGCACACCAGTGATCATTGGCGTCGGCCAGTCCGTCCAGCGGGACGTGGATCCGGCCGAGGCGCCTGAGCCCCTCGACATGCTCGCGGATGTCGCGGGCACGGCTGCGGAGAACGCGGGCGTCGGCGGTGGGGTCTGGTCGAAGGTCGATACCGTCGCCCTGATCTCGGTGGCCGGCTGGCGCGCGCAGAACGCGCCCCGTCTGCTCGCGGAGCGCCTCGGCGCCTCGCCGCGCCTCGAGTTCACGACCGAGATCAGCGGCCAGATCGGCGTGACGGCGACGAACCGGGTGGCGGAAGAGATCATGCGCGGCGAGACGCGTGTGGCGCTGATCGCCGGTTGCAACAACCTGCGGACGATCGGCAAGTTGCAGCAGGCCGGCCTGCCCATCGAGTGGACGATGGGGGGCGAGGGTGAGCCGCAGATGATCGGCGAGCTGAAGCCGGGCAACACCGAGCTCGAGAAGGCCTACGGGCTCAACGGGCCGACCGACATCTACCCGATCTTCGAGAATGCGCTGCGCGCCAGGCGCGGGCTAAGCCTGGAGGAGCATCGCGCCTCGATGGGTGCGCTGTTCGAGCCGTTCACCGCCGTGGCCGCGGCCAATCCCTACGCCTGGTTCCCGACGCATCGCTCCGCCGATGAGCTGACGACGGTCGCGCCGAGCAACCGCATGATCGGCTTCCCCTACCCGAAGTATCTCAACGCCGTGCTCGCGACCGACCAGGCTGCCGCCTTCCTCATGACCTCGGTCGAGGCGGCGCGCGAGCTGGGCGTGCCCGAGGAACGGTGGGTCTACTACCGCGGCGGCAGCGATGCCGTCGAGGAGGCGTGGTGGGCGAGCGAGCGGCCGGACTTCGCCGCCGCGCCGGCGATGGCCGACTCGACGCTGGGCGCGCTGGCCAACGCTCGCATCGGCATCGATGAAGTCGGGCACATCGACTTCTACTCCTGCTTCCCGGTCGCGGTGGAGATGGCTTGCGAGATGCTAGACCTCGCCCAGGACGATCCTCGAGGTTTCACCGTGACCGGCGGGCTGCCGTATGCCGGCGGGCCGGCTAGCGCCTACACCTTGCACTCGCTGACGACGATGGCCGAGGTGCTGCGTGAGGATCGAGGCTCGGTCGGCCTCGTCACGGGCAACGGCTGGTACCTGACGAAGCACGCGGCCAGCGTCTGGTCGAGCGAGCCGCCGAGCGGTGATGACCTGCCGGGCACCGCCCACAGCGAGCCCATGGAGCACGAGCGGGAGCGCGCGCCCGCCCCGGTCGTCGAGGCGGCGAGCGGTCGCGGCGCCGTAGAGACCTACACCGTGATCTACGGTCGGGACGGCTCACCCGAGCGCGGAATCGTCCTCGGACGGCAGGAGGATGGTCAGCGGTTCATCGCCAACACCTCCACGGACTCCGCGACGATCGCGCAGTTCACGGAGCGGGAGGGCGTGGGCCTGACCGGCTTGCTCACCAGCCGGGACGGTCTCAACCACTTCGACCCGGACTAGGCTGGCTTCGTTGATGCGGCTCGCTGCTCGGCGGCCGTTGCGCTCCTACTGCGGCGAGGGGTCCAGGGCGCTCGGTCGGGGTGGCAGCAAGACCGCGAGGGCTGAGCCCTCGATGCCTCGTAGCAGCCAGACCGGTGGCTCATCGCCGCAGCCGACGAACGCGCCGACGATGCCGCCGTCGCGACCGACGTAGACCAGGCGGCCGCTGTGTCGCGCGTCATCGAAGGCGAACAGCACCGCGTACTCGGCGTTTGCTTCGTCCGGTGTCTCCACCACCAGGTAGAGGTGCAAGCGGTCGCCGGCATTGCCCGCGGCCGGGGCGGCGAGGACGTTTTCGGCGAGCACGGTCGAGCCTCGGCGGTGGTAGCCGCCCTCGCAGGCTACCAACTCGACCGCATCGACCGGTGTGCCGGGCGCGAGGTTGTCGCAGCTCGGCCCGGGGGACCCGTTCGTGCAGGGCACCGAGAGGTAGTTGATCAGCCCGGTGATCGCGGCGGCGTCGTGGTTGGTGACAGCGTCGATCACCGCGTCGACGGAGCCAACGCCCAGGTGCGTGCCTGCGGGGTGCAGTTCGCCGATCGTGCCGAACGTGGTGGAGACGTGGAGCGCGGCCAGGGACGGCAGCGTGACGCCGAGGTCGATCCACTCGGGGTTGTAGAAGACCCAGCCCGCGCCATCCACGGCGAGCCACTCGCCATCGACGCTGCGCCCGAGGACATCGATCTGTGCGCCGTCGTTGAGCTGGCCGACGACCGAGTAGTCAAGGCCGGGGCCGAGGCGGACGTTGAGGTGGTCGGTGATGATCCGCGCGTTGCCGGCGATCGGCTCTGGTGTCGGGGCGACCGCCCGCGGCGGGGCGACGATGAACGTCTCCTGGTCCACCGGAATCAGGCTGGACGGGTTCGGCGAGCAGCCCTGGGCGATGGCGCTGACGCGGTCGCCACGCGCGTAGACCGCGAGGCCGAACTGCCGCTCCGCCGAGGCGAAGACGGCCACGTAGTCGCCGGGCAGCTGCCGGTCCTCGGGCGCTTCGAAGATGGCATAGACTTGCGGATCGGCGCCGTCGACCCAGTCGAACACGTCGATCAGGTTGTCCTCGCGACGCCACTCGAGGTTGCATGCGGCAAAGGGGAACACCTCGACGAGCGTCCCCTCCGTTTCCGTGTAGCGCCGCACGTTGCCGGACGGGCTCGATACGACATCGAAGTGGCAACCGGGCTCGCTGCCGGGGTCGAGTGCGGCCGAGCAGGGGCGGTTACTGAACTCTATGCTGTCCTCCAGGGCCCGCGAATCGGCCTCGAGCACTACCTCGATCACTTCGGCGAGGTCGGCGAGGCCGCTCTGAGCGAGCTGTAGCTGCAGGTCGGAGGGCGCTTCGGACAACGTCGCTGTGGGCGTCGGCGTGGCCGCATCGTCACCGCTGCCGCCACCGCAGGCGGTCGTCAGGAGCGCGAGCGCGCCCACGGCGACCGCGAGCGCTGCACGTCGGTGACCGGCAAGGATCGAGCTCATAGCGGGGACTCCGGAGCGCGAGAGCAGCCTGATTAACCCTACGACGTATGTTCGCGCATGTCCGTTCCATTCCGCGCTATCACGGGGCTATCGGATGGCCATCGCCCAGGGTGTCGCTAGCGGTTCGCCGTCGCCAGCACGAGCTGTGTCGCGGTCTCCGCACTCACGAGGTCGGTGTTGATCACGAGGTCGTAGTGCGTCGGCAGCTCCTGCGAGACGTCGTAGAAGCGCTTGAAGTAGTTGCGCCGGGCCTCGTCGGAGGCGTCGACCTCACGCTCCGCCTCAGCGGGCGATACGTTTGCGGCGACGCGGCCGATCCGCTCGTCCCGGCTGGCGGTGACCAATACGCGCGTCACGTCTGGGCTCGCGCCAAGGGCCATGGCCGCACCGTGTGCGACGATCACGGCGTTGCCGGCCTCGGCGGTCTCACCGAGCACCTCGCGGATCAGCTGGCGCTGGAGGTCGCGGTCGCCCTCGAGGACCGTCTCGGGAGAGAAAGCCGTGGGGTCGGCCTCGGTGAGCGAGTTGAGCGCGAGCGCGCGGACGAGTCGGGAGACCCAGCTCTCGGGCGCCTCGGCTTCCGCTACAACGTCATCGGGGAGCGTCAACCGCCGCGCGGCCTCCGACACGATCTCGTTGTCGACATACTGCATCCCGGCGGCCTGAGCGACGAGCTGACCAATCTCTTCGCCGCCAGCGCCGAGGGTGCGTGAGATGCAGATGACCGCCATACAGCCGTTCTCCTCCAGTGGTGTGGTGTGTGCTGACCGTGCGCAGCATGCACGGAAGTCCATGACCTGACCACCGCCGATCACCGCGTCGTTCCCTCAAGCGCATCGAACCTCGCCGGGCCTGTCCGCACGCGGTCGTGTAGGCTGCCTCGCGGCGGCGAAGCGATGAGGGGCGGCGATGAGCGGCATCTGGCCAGGCGATACACGCTGCACCGTGATGCTCGGGTTCGACGTGGATGGCCCGTCGGCGAGCATCCATCGCAACCCCGCGATCGAGCGCATGCCATCCGCGCGGTCGATGGGCGAGTTCGGGCCGAACGTGGCCGTGCCGCGGATCCTCGAGGTGCTCGCCGAGCGCGACCTGCCGGCGTCGTTCTACATCCCGGGCTGGGTCGCGGAGCGGCATCCCGCGATGGTCGAGGCGGTCGCGACCGCCGGCCACGAGGTGGCTCACCACGGCTACCTCCATGAGCCGCCAGCGGACCTCGACGGTCGCGAGGCGGAGGCCGAGGTCCTGGATCACGGCAGCGCCATCCTCGAGGGCATCACCGGCGACCGACCGCTGGGCTATCGCTCGCCGAGCTGGGAGCTGTCCGAGCATTCGCTCGACCTGCTCGCCGAGCGCGGCTTCGTCTATGACTCGAGCCTGATGGGCGACGATGTGCCGTACACCGTCGAGGCCGGTGGCCGGCGGCTCGTCGAGATTCCGGTGCACTGGTCCCTCGACGATGCGCCGTATTACATGTTCAACCCCGCGAGCGGGCGCGTGAGCCTGATGGCTCAGCCACGCGATGTCGTCGACGGCTGGATCGATACGTTCGACGAGGCTTACGAGCGTGGGCGGGCGTTCACGCTGACGCTGCATCTCTGGATCAGCGGCCGGCTGGGGCGGCTGCGGCAATTCGAACGCCTGCTGGACCACATCGCAGCGCAGGAAGGCGTCGCCGTGCGCCGCGCCCTGGACGTGGCGCGGGAGTTCGAGGTCGGCGTCGGCGGGGTTGCATGACAAACGTTTTCGTGGCGCGTACGCTGCCGCCAGGCCCCGGGCCACTCGACAGAGCTAACTTTATTTCGCCAACTGAGTCGCGCCCGGGGCTCCCATGCCCTGCCTCGGCGCCCGGTCAACCGGCATGACTGCACCCGACGAGCAGGCGCGCCTCGACGCGAACCGCACGATGTGGGACGAGCGCGTCCCGCTGCATGTGGTCGCCGACCTCTACGACGTTCCGGGGTTCCGCGCAGGCGCCAGCACACTGCCCGACCTTGAGGTGCAGGAGCTGGGCGACGTCACGGGCCGGTCGCTCTTGCACCTGCAATGCCACTTCGGGCTCGACACGCTGTCGTGGGCGCGGCTCGGTGCGACCGTCACCGGGTTGGACTTCTCAGGCGAGGCGATCGCTACCGCCCGTGAGCTGGCGTCGGAGGTGGGCATCGCGGCGGATTTCGTCGAGGCGAGCGTCTTCGACGCGCCGGCGGCGCTCGGCGGCGCTCGGCGGCGCTCGGCGGACGTCAGTTCGACGTCGTTTACACGGCCGCAGGGGTGCTCGGCTGGCTGCCCGATGTCGACGGCTGGGCGCGAGCGGCGGCGGCCTGCCTGCGGCCCGGCGGCGTCTTCTACATTCGCGAGTTCCACCACGTCGCCTGGATCTTCGACGACGCGGCGGGCGTCGAGGAGCTACGCGTGGCCTACCCCTACTGTACCTCGCCACTCGAGTTCACGACGAGCGGGAGCTATGCCACGAGCGAGCCGACGGTGCATAACCAGCCGTACGAGTGGTCGCACAGCCTCGGCGAGGTCGTGACCGCGCTCGTGGCCGCCGGGCTGCAGCTCGAGTTTCTGCACGAGCACGACTGGAGCACGTTCCGCATGCTGCCGTTCATGGTCGAGGACGGGCCGGACCGTTGGATTCTGCCGGAGCACCGCGAAAGTGTGCCGATGATGTACTCGCTGCGCGCGCGCAAGCCTGCCTGACGCGCCCCTCGAGGTCGTTGGCGTCAGGGGACGATCAACTCCTGGCCGACGTAGATCAGGTTCGCGTCAGCAATGCCATTCGCGTCGATCAGCGCCTGGAGGCTCACGCCGAGGCGTTCGGCGATGAGGGAGAGCGAGTCGCCCGGTTGCACGGTGTACGTACCGCCCGAGGAGCTGGGCGGCGTCACGGGATCGGTGGAGAGCGGCGCGCCGGCCGCCCTCGTCGGCGCCGACACCGTGGAGGTTGGCGCGGAGCCACCGGCAAGCGCCGTGCGCCCGGCGCGGCCACGGCCGGGGACGATCAGCTGCTGCCCGACGACGATGAGGTCGGGGTTCTCGATGCCGTTGAGGTCGGTGATGGTAGCGACGCTGGTCGACCAGCGGGCCGCCAGCGCACTCAACGTGTCGCCGCCGACCACGGTGTAGCCGTCGGGCTGTGGCTCGGTGTCGCGCAGCAGCGCGAACACGCTCGGATCGCTGTTGCCGAAGCGGAACGTCGATAGCGACTCGGCCCCCACGGCGCGCGCACCCTCGACGAAGTTGTGCCAACCGGCGCTGGCGGGAAGCGGGCCGTCGCCGATTGGGTGGATCGGCAGATCGAAGCGGGCGAGGCGCGCCATCGCGGATTCGAGGACGAACCTGCCGTCGATGCCGCTGGCGGGCGGGGTCATGCCCTCACGCGCGTAGAACCGGAGGTGGGTCGAGTTGCTGAACAGACTCCAGTACACCTGCGGCGAGAGCTCGTCGCTGAATGCGGCGAACTCCTCGATCGGCACGAGGTCGATCTGCCACGGGCGCGGGTCGACCGAGGTGGAGACGAACGCGTCCGGGGCGAGCCGGCGCAGCTCGGCGCCGTAGACGATCGCGTCGAGGCTGGTGCCGTCCCAGAACCCGACGTGCGCCTCGAGGTCGAGGAACAGCGAGCGCGCGCCCGCGTTGAGGACCTGCGCCGCCATCTCGGCCTCGCGCGGGGCGTTGTGACCCTTGACGACGCACCAGGCGTGGAGGGCACGCCGCCAGCCTCGAAGAACTCGGCCAGCTCCTCGACGCGAGCCGGGCCGCTGACAGCCCAGGGGTCGGGGTCGTGCTCCGACATCCACTTCAGCCCGTCGTGCGTCTTCAGCGCTACGCCCATGCCGTGCCTGGCAAGCGTTTCGCGGATCAGCTCGCGCGAGCCGTCGACGGTGAACTGCCAGACCCAGGCGATGTGGTGCGCGGCGCGCCCGACGAGGAGAGGCGCAGCCGGGGGGTGAATGGGCGCGGGGAGCGAGCGTGCGAGCAACTTCGTTGGTCCGAGGACCAGACCGGCGGTCGCGAGCCCAGCGGCAGCGAGGAACTGGCGACGCGAGAGACCTCGCGGCGGGCGCGGGGCGCGCGATGCGTCCGCGGGCAGAGCGATGTGGGGGCGATCGGGCGTCATCGGATGCGGCCTTCGTCCGACTACCCGCCCGCATCGATTGAACCACAGCGCCACGCTGCGCGTTGAGTGTCACGGGTCCTCGGACCGCCGGGGCCGGTCCGGATGTCGCGTTAGCGGCGGCGGGCGATGTAGTGCGGGCTCGTGTTAAACAGCAGCTCGGCCGACTCCATCAGCGTCTCGGACAGAGTGGGGTGAGTGTGCACCGTGAGGCGGAGATCGTCCGCGCGTGCGCCCATCTCGACGGCCAGTGTGGCCTCGCCCATCAGTTCGCCGGCACCACGGCCGACGATGCCGACGCCGAGGATGCGCTGCGTGCGAGGCTCGAGGACGAGCTTCGTCAGGCCGTCGTTGCGCGCGATCGTGGTGGCGCGTCCCGAGGCGCTCCACGGGTAGGACACCGTCTCAATGTCGATGCCGCGCCGCTGCGCCTCCGTCTCGCTGAGGCCGGTCCACGCCAGCTCGGGATCGGTGAAGACGATGGCGGGGATCGCCGCCGGGTCCCAGAGCGCGGGTTCGCCGGCGATCGTCTCGACCGCCACACGAGCCTCGTGTGTCGCCTTGTGCGCGAGCATCGGCTCGCCGGCGACATCGCCGACCGCGAACACCGAGGGCTCGGCGGTGCGGCGCTGACCGTCCACTTCGACGAAGCCGCGGTCGTTGACGATGGTTGCCAACGACTCGAGGCCGACGCCTTCGCTGTTCGGCCGGCGACCGACCGCGATCAGGACGCGATCGACCTCGACGGTCTCGTGTTCGTGCTCCACGCCCGACAGCGTCACGGCGACGCCGTCCGCCGTCTCCTCGAGGGCCGTCACGCTCGTCTTCAGATGGATCGCGGCGAAGCGGTCGCGGAGCGAGCGCTCAAGGACGCGCACGAGGTCGCGGTCGGCGCCCGGCAAGAGGCCGGTCGTCATCTCGACCACCGTGACCTCAGAGCCGAGCGCCTCGTAGACGCTGCCCATCTCGAGGCCGATGTAGCCGCCGCCCACGACGAGCAGGCGGTCGGGGACCTCGCGCAGTTCGAGCGCGTCGGTCGAGTCCCAGACGCGGTCGGATTCGATGGCGAGTGTGCCCGGGATCATCGGCGAAGACCCGGTCGCAACGATCGCGTAGTCGAAGCCGAGCTCCTCGATGTCGCCGTCGTTCGCGATATGGAGCGTGTCCGCGTCGAGGAACCTCGCACGGCCCTGCCGGTAGTTCACCTTGCGCGCTCGCGTCAGCTGCCCGAGACCGCTGGTGAGCTTGTTGACGACGGCGTCCTTCCAGTCGCGCAGTTGTTCGAGGTCGATCTCGGGTTCGCCGAAACGGATCCCCAGCTCCTCGGCGCCGCGCGCGTCATGGAGCAGCTCCGCCGCGTGGAGCAGCGCCTTCGAGGGGATGCAGCCGCGGTAGAGGCAGACGCCGCCGGGGTTCGCTTCGGGATCGATCAGCGTGACCTGCATTCCGAGCTCGGCGGCGAGGAACGCTGCCGGGTAGCCGCCGGTGCCGGCGCCGATCACGGCCAGGCGGACATCGGAGAGGTCGCGTCCGCCGTTGGTGGAGGCTGCGTTGGTCATGCCGTCACCCTTCGATCGCCAGCAGCAGCGGGTTGTCGATGGCATCGACGATCCATTGCATGAAGCGCGCCCCGTCTGCGCCGTCGATCAGCCGGTGGTCGTGGCCGAGCGACATCGGCATCAGCAGCCGCGGCTCCCACGCTCCGTCCTCGTTCAGGACCGGCTGCTGCGCTGCACGGCCGAGGCCGAGCACGCCGACCTCGGGTGGGTTGATGATCGGAGAGAAGTAGCCGGTGCCGAGACTCCCGAGGTTCGTCAGTGTGAAGCTCCCGCCGCGGCTGTCGTCCAGCGTGAGCTTGTTGGTGCGCGCGCGCTCGGCCACCTGATTCAGCTCGATCGAGAGCTCGATGATGTTCTTCTCATCGACGTCGCGGATCACGGGCACGACGAGCCCGCGGTCGGTGTCCACGGCCACGCCGATGTTGATGTAGTGCTTGTAGACGACCTCGTTCGTCTCGGTGTCGAGCGAGGCGTTCATCCGCGGATTGGCGTTCAGCGCACCAGCAAGGATCTTGAGCAGGAACACCGATATCGTCAGGTTCCCGCCGGCCTCTCGCGCGCCCTGCTTGTACTGCTGCCGCAGCTCCTCCAGCGCCGTGATGTCGGCGGAGCGATGGAGGATGACGTGTGGGATTTCCTCCCACGACGCGCTCATGTTGCGGGCGACCGTGCGACGCAGGCGTGACAGCGGTTCGCGGTGGACCTCGCCGAACTGCGTGAAGTCGGGGAGCGGACGCCGCTCCCGCTCGGTCGAGGGCTGTGGCGGGATCGCCGCCAGCTGGCGCGCGAAGAGCTTTACATCGTCCTCGGAGATGCGTCCCTCGGGGCCCGATCCGCTCACCTTCGAGAGGTCGACGCCGATCTCGCGCGCGAACTTGCGCACGCTGGGTGCGGCGAACAGCGCGCCGTCCGTCGAGGGCGGTGGCGGCGGGGGCGTGGCCGAGGCTGGTCCCGGCGCAGCAGCAGGCTCGGCCGTTACCGCCTCGGGCGCAGGCGGTTCCTTGTCGCTGGCCGGAGGTTCCGGCGCCGGGGCCTCGACGGCTTGCGCTTCCGGGGCGGGCGGTTCGGCCGGCGGTGCAGCGGACGCAGCGCCCGAGGCCTCGACGGTGAGCAGCGCCTGGCCGGGGTGGATGATGTCGCCCGGCGAGACGAGGATCGCCGTCACCGTGCCGGCGACGCCGGAGGGGACCTCGAGCGTCGCCTTCTCCGTCTCGATCTCGAGCACCGGCTGGTCGATGACGACGGTGTCACCGGGCGCGACGAGGACCTTGAGGACGTCGGCCTCGTCGATGTCTTCGCCGAGGTCAGGGAGCAGGAAGTCGGCCATCGGCTCTCCGCTAGCTCGTCGCCGGGTTCGGCGCTTCCGGGTTGATCTCCAGCGCGTCGCGCGCGGCCTCCACGACGCTGACGCCGACCTGTTCGTCCCGCGCCAGCGAGGATAGCGTCGCGAAGACGATGTGACGCCAGTCGACCTCAAAGAAGTCGCGCAGTTCCTCGCGGGTCGCGCTGCGGCCGAAGCCGTCGGTCCCGAGCGCGATCACCGGCGCGTCGATGTGCTTGGCGATGCCGTCGGGCAGCGCCTTCATATAGTCGCTCGTCGCCACTACCAGCCCGCCGTCGACGCCCATGGCTCGCCCGAGATACGGCACACGCGCATCTTCCGTCGGGTGCAGGAGGTTCCAGCGCTCGACCTCGAGCGCATCGCGACGCAGCTCGGTGTATGAGGTGACAGACCAGACCTCGGCGGCGACGCCGTACTCGCTCGCCAGCACCTCCTGCGCGCGCACGACCTCGTTCAGGAGCGCGCCGCTGCCGAGCAGCCGCACGCGGGGACCGTCGGTGCCCCCGGGCGCGTCGCGGAAGCGATAGATGCCGCGCACGATGCCTTCGCGGATAGCCTCGCGATCGCCTTCGGGGATCGGGGGCTGGAGATAGTTCTCGTTGCCGACGGTGAGGTAGAACGTGACCTCCTCGCCCTCCTCGTACATGCGGCGGATGCCTTCGCGCAGGATGACGGCGATCTCGTACGCGTACGCGGGGTCGTAGGAGACGAGGTTCGGCATCGTCGAGGCCAGCAGGTGGCTGTGGCCGTCCTGGTGCTGCAACCCCTCGCCGTGCAGCGTCGTTCGCCCCGAGGTGGCGCCGACGAGGAACCCGCGCGCCCTTGCGTCGCCCGCCGCCCAGACGAGGTCGCCGACGCGTTGCAGGCCGAACATCGAATAGAAGATGAAGACCGGGATCGAGGTGATGCTGTAGGACATGGCCGAGGTAGCGGCGGCGAGGAACGAGCAGAATGATCCCGCCTCGGTGATGCCCTCCTCGAGGATCTGACCGTCCTTGCTTTCCTTGTAGTAGAGCAACGAGCCTGAATCGACCGGGTCGTAGAGTTGGCCGGACGATGCGTAGATGCCGAACTCGCGGAAGAACGCCTCCATGCCAAAGGTCCGCGCCTCGTCGGGGATGATCGGCACGATCCGACGTCCCAGGTCGCTGTCGCGCAGCAGCGAGGCGAGCATGCGGACGAAGACCATCGTCGTCGACGCCTCACGGTCGCCCGAGCCCTCGAAGAACTCCTCGAAGAGCTCGTCGTCGGGCGCCGCTATCGGCTGTCGCGCGACCTGGCGCGTGGGCACTGGGCCGCCGAGGCGGCGGCGGCGCTCGGTGAGGTAGAGCATCTCGGGCGAATCGGGCGCGGGTCGGAACAGCGGCGCGCCGATCACCTCTTCGTCGCTCAGCGGGATGTCGAAGCGGTCGCGGAACCGCATCAACTCCTGGTCGTTGAGTTCCTTCTGCTGGTGCGTGACGTTGCGACCCTCGCCAGCCTCATCGAGCCCGTAGCCTTTGATCGTGCGGGCAAGGATCACGGTCGGCTGACCTCGATGGTTGGTCGCGGCGTGGTAGGCGGCGAAGACCTTGTCGGGGTCGTGCCCGCCGAGGCGCATCTTCCAGAGCTCTTGATCGTCGAGGTGCTGGACCATGCGCAGCAGTCGCTCGTCGACGCCGTAGAAGTGCTCTCGGACGTAATCACCACCGGCGACCGAGTACTTCTGGTATTCGCCGTCCACGACCTCGCCCATGCGGCGGACGAGGAGGCCGTCCTGGTCCGCCTCGATCAGCGGATCATACTCAGTGCCCCACAGCACCTTCAGCACGTTCCAGCCGACGCCGCGGAAGACGGCCTCGAGCTCCTGGATGATCTGGCCGTTGCCGCGCACGGGGCCGTCCAGTCGCTGGAGGTTGCAGTTCACGACGAAGATCAGGTTGTCGAGCCCCTCGCGGGCGGCCAGCGAGATCGCGCCGAGCGATTCGGGCTCGTCGGTCTCACCGTCGCCGAGGAAGCACCAGACCTTCTGGCCGTTCGCTTCCTTCAGGCCGCGGTCCTCGAGGTAGCGCATGAAGCGGGCCTGGTAGATGGCCATGATCGGCCCCAGGCCCATCGACACGGTCGGGAACTGCCAGTAGTCGGGCATCAGCCAGGGGTGCGGGTAGGACGGCAGGCCGCCCTCGTCCGCGAACTCGCGACGGAAGTGGTGGAGCTGCTGCGGCGGGAGCCGCCCCTCCAGGTAGCTGCGCGCGTAGATGCCCGGGGAGGCGTGGCCCTGGAAGTAGATCAGATCACCGCCGGTCGGGTCGTCCGGGCCGCGGAAGAAGTGGTTGAAGCCCACCTCGTACAGCGTGGCCGCCGAGGCGTAGGTCGAGATGTGGCCGCCGATGCCGCTCGCCTCGCTGTTGGCCTCCGTGACCATCGCCATCGCATTCCAGCGGATCACGCTCTTGATGCGACGTTCCAGCTCGCGGTCGCCGGGGAACGGCGCCTGGTGCTCGGGCGGGATGGTGTTCACGTACGGCGTCGTCGAGGTCACCGGCAGCGGAATGCCAGCGCGCTGCGCCTCGATCTGGAGCGCCTGCAACAGGCGGCTCGCCCGCGCCGCTCCGCGCGTCCTCATCACGTCACGCAGCGAGTCGATCCACTCCTGTGTATCGACCCAGTCGGGCTCGTGCTCCGCCGAGGCGCCGTCGGGGCCCTCGGGGCGGGTCTCCTCGAGCTCCGGCGACGGCGTGTCGATGGTCATCGGCGCTCCCGATGCGTTGCGCGTGGTCCGCAAGCTCCACGATACAGGATTGCGTTCCGCGTCGATGTCCGGGAGATTGCAGATGTGTGTGACCGCTGTAACCAAGCGGGCGACGAGGGGCTGGGGAGCGACGCGATGAGCGAGCCATGGCGCTTCTCGACGCATGGCGGGCACCCAACGGAGTCGTCGCGCCACGCAGCCAGCGATATCGACACCCTGATCGCTGCGGCGGAGGCGGCCGGGCTCTCCTCGTTCGGCCTCGTTGCCCACCAGCCTCGCGCCGACCGGCGGTTCACCTACGAGGAGGAGCGGCACCTCAGCCTCGACGACCTCGCGGCTGACTACCGACGCTTCCTCGAGCGCTCCGCTGCGGCCGTCGAGGCGTACGACGGGCCCGTGCAGTTGCTGCGCGGGATCGAGCTGGAGAACCTGCCGCCGCCTGAGGAGACGGCAGACCTCGGGGCCGCGAGTTTCGAGTGGCGTGGCGACGGACTCGACTTCGCGGTCGGCTCGGCGCACTGGGTGCGCGGGCTGCCGATCGATGTCGATCAGGAGCAGTGGCAGCGGGCCGCCGAGGTCTGCGGCGACGCGGAGGCGCTGGTGGTGCGCTACTACGAGGAGCTCGACGCCTACCTGGACCTGCACCGCCCCGACATCGCCGGCCACCTCGACGTGATCCGCCTGTTCGCCCCCGACGTCGCGACCACCGCGACCGCCGAGGTGCGCGCGGCGGTCGAGGCGGTCCTGGCCACGGTCCGGCGCGTGGATGCGCTCGTCGAGGTGAGCGCCTCCAAGGCTGTGCTCGGGATGATCGCCGAGCCATACCCCGCAGGCTGGATCGTCGAGCGGGCGCGCGACCTCGGCTGTGTCTTCACACTCGGCGACGACTCGCATAGCGCCGACGCGGTCGGAGCCGGTCTCGACCTGGCGAGGGAGCACTTGCTGCGCCACAACGTGCGCGAGGTGACGAAGCTCGAGCGCCGTGGCGGTGGCGTCGAGCGCATTGCCGTGCCGCTCGATTGACCTCGACGGGACGCGGCATCACCAGTAGCGCCGTCAAGCGTTGCTATCCTGCCGGCATGGACGAACCGATCGAGGTCTGGCGGGCCGCTCACGTTTCGTACGCGGCAGGCCTGCGCTGGCAGGAGCGGGCTCACGAGCGCGCGCTGGCTGCTCGCGCCGCGGGACGTGTCGCCGAGTCGCTCGCGCTGATCGAACACCGCCCCGTCGTCACGCTCGGCCGTCGAGGCGATGTCGGGTCGCTCGTCGCCACGCCTGCGCAGCTCGCCGAGCGGAGCATTGACCTCGTGCGGGCCGACCGCGGCGGCGACGCGACGTATCACGGTCCGGGGCAGCTCGTCGCGTACCCGATCCTCGACCTGCGGGCGCGCGGGCTACGGGTCGGCGACTATGTGCGCGCCCTTGAGGGCGCGCTGATCGATGCGGCGGCGAGGTTCGGCGTGCACGCGCGGCGCAGCGAGGGGCGGCCCGGCGTCTGGATCGACGGAGCGACGAAGCTCGCCTCGATCGGAGTACGCGTCACCTCCGGCGTGAGCCGCCACGGGCTGGCGCTCAACGTGGCGACCGACCTCGAAGACTTCGACACGATCGTTCCCTGCGGCCTCCAGGGCACCTCGATGACTTCGCTGGCGCGTGAGCTGGGCGAGGCTGCTCCGACGGTCGGTGAGGTGACGAACGCTCTCGCCTCGGCCCTGGCGGCGCGTCTCGGGTTCGAGCTGCCGGCGGCGGCCGGGGCGGAGGTGGCGGCGTGAGCACGCGCACCGCGAGCTACCAGCGCGAGCGCAAGCCCGCGTGGTTCCGCGCCCGCTTCCCGTCTGGCGAGCGTTACGAGGCGATGCGGACGCTGATCAGCGACGGAGAGCTGCACACGGTCTGCCAGGAGGCGCGCTGCCCGAACATCGGCGAGTGCTTCAACAGCGGCACGGCGACGTTCATGATCCTGGGCGACACCTGTACCCGCGCCTGCGGGTTCTGCGCCGTCAACTCTGGACGGCCAGGCGAGGTCGATCTGCTGGAGCCGTACCGCCTTGCGCAGACGGTCGAGCGCCTGGCGCTGGACTACGCCGTCATCACCTCGGTCAACCGCGACGACCTCGACGACGGCGGCGCTTCGATCTTCGCCGCCTGCATCCGCGCGATCGCCCAGCGCCTGCCCGCCTGCGACGTGGAGGTGTTGATCCCCGACTTCGAGGGGGACTGGGACGCCCTTGCGACGGTGCTGGAGGCGGGACCAGTGGTGCTGAATCACAACACGGAGACCGTTCCGCGGCTGTATTCACGGGTGCGCCCGAAGGGGCGCTACGAGCGCTCGCTGGGTCTGCTCCGCGAGTCCAAGCGCATCGCGCCGGCGATCCCGACGAAGAGCGGGCTGATGGTGGGCCTCGGCGAGACGTACGAGGAGGTCGCCTGCACCCTCGACGACCTGCGCGCCGCGGACGTCAACCTGATCACGGTCGGCCAGTACCTCCGCCCCAGCGCAAAGCACCTGCCCGTGGAGCGCTACTGGCGCCCCGACGAGTACGCACAGCTCGCCGAATACGGCCGCTCGATCGGCTTCGACCACATCGAGGCGGGGCCTCTCGTGCGCTCCTCCTACCATGCGGGCGAGCAGGCGAGAGCAGCAGCCGTGGTCACCTAGCCGACACAACTTCGAGCAGGCGAATCGAGGAACCATGGACCGCCTCGTCGTGATCGGTGGTGATGTCGCCGGGATGTCCGCCGCCAGCCAGGCGAGGCGGATGCGGCCCGCCTCGGACTTGTCGATCGTCGCGTTCGAGCGCTCGTCGTACGTGTCGTACTCGGCGTGCGGGGAGCCCTTCTTCGTGGGCGGCGAGGTCGACGACATCGACACGCTGATCGCGCGCACGCCTGAGCGACACGCCGAGCGCGACATTGACGTGCGTCTGCACCACGAGGTCGTCGGCATCGACACGCAACGACGCGAGGTGACGGTGCGTGACCTCGATGGCGACCGGGAGCGCGTCGAGCCCTATGACGACCTGATGTACGCCACCGGGGCACGGGCGAAGCGACCCGTGCCCGGCGCTGATCTGCGCGGGGTCTACGAGCTGAGGACGCTCGATGATGCACAGGCGATCCGCGACTTTGCCCTCGACGGTGCGCGTCACGCGGTGATCATCGGCGGCGGCTACATCGGGCTCGAGATGGCCGAGGCGTTCCAGAACCTGGGTCTCGAGACTGTCGTCATCACCTCGGCCGATGGCGTGCTGCAGCCGCAGTTCGACGCTGACATGGGCGAGCTCGCGAGTCGGTTGCTGAACGACGCGGGGCTGCATATCGACCTCGGCCACCGGCTCGAACGCCTCGAGGGTCGCGATGGTCGCGTCACTGCCGTGCGATGCGACGGGCACGGCCACGACGCCGACATCGTGCTGCTCGGCATCGGGTCGGAGCCGGAGGGGGCATTGGCCGAGGCGGCCGGTATCCCGCTGGGCGCGAGCGGTGCGATTGCCGTCGACGACCGCCAGCGCACGCCGATCGAGGGTGTCTGGTCGGCCGGCGACTGCGCCGAGGCGGTCCATCGCGTCAGCGGCCAGCCGGTGAACTTTCACCTGGGCACGATCGCGAACAAGCAGGGCAAGATCGCCGGAACCAACATCGGCGGTGGGGACCTGCGCTTCCCGGGCGTGCTGGGCACCGCGATCACGAAGGTCCACGACATCGAGCTGGCGCGGACGGGCCTGACCGCGGCCGAGGCCTCGGCCGCCGGATTCGACGTCGTCGCCTCGACGTTCCAATCGACGACCGCGGCCAACTACTGGCCGGAGGCGAGCGCGCTGACGATGAAGGTCACGGCCGACCGAGGCTCGCGTCGGCTGCTGGGCGCACAGATCGTCGGCGGACCCTCGTCGGGCAAGCGCATCGATGCGCTGGCGATGGCGATCTGGAACGAGATGACAGTCGACGAGCTGGTCAACGTCGACCTCTCCTACGCGCCGCCGTTTTCGGGCGTGTGGGAGCCGGTCTTGATCGCCGCGCGCAAGGCCGTCTCCGACCTCGACGGGGTCGAGGCCTGAGCAACTGCCGAGGGACGCGACTAGTGGTCGCTGCCGGCGGGGAAGATCTCCATCAGCACGAAGTTCGACGCGGTGGGGTGCACCCAGGCGTTGGCGCCGCCGGGCATGCGGTTCACGCGGCCGCCTTCGGCCTCGACCTGCTCGCAGAACGCGTCCACGTCATCGCACTCGTAGGCCATCAGGTAGAGGCCCTCGCCGTAGGGGTTGAAGTCGTTGATGCGCTCCTGCATCAGCCGGTAGATCGGGCTCTCTTCGCCCTCGGGCCGGATCAGGTGCATCAACACCTCGCCGCCGTAGCCCATGCGCTGGAACTGGAAGTTGCCGATCGAGTTGTGCGCCTGCTCGCCGATCGCCTCCATGCCGAAGCGCGCCTGGTGGTTCGCGACCGCTTCGTCGAGGTCGTTCACGGCGACGGTGTAGTGCTTGAAGCGGAGCATGCGCCCTCCAGCGGCTGCCGCGCCTCGACCCGAACGTGGGCGAGTGCGCGCCGAAGAGCCTACGCGACGACCGTGGGCTGCGCTCGTGGACCGCTCCAGGGTGGTGCTAGCCGAGGAGGGGTCCGCCCTCGTCGAGGACCTCGCCGCTGACGGCGATCACGACCGGGCGTTCCTCGCAATACACCTCGGACTCGCACTTGTTGAACGAGAAGATGGGCTGGTCGTCCTGCTGCTCGAAGTGGATGTGCCAGGTCCCCTGCACGAAGTTGTCGCGACCCTTCGCGAGTTCGGTCTGGATCACCTCGACCAGCGCTTCGAGTTCCTTGGTCCCCACGCCTGCCCCCTCGGCCATGCGATCGGTGTAGCGATTTGCGTCCAGTTTAGCGACGCGTAGCCTACACGCCCGTGAGCGCGCGCACGTCCTCCACCCCGCCGTTGACGCCGCCGCACCTACAATGTCCCGCGCAGACGCCCCGCTGGTGCGGGCGCAGCCGTCCGAGGTGCATGTGAGCGGCAAGGCGACGCCCGGCAATTACTTCGAGGACCTCGTCGTGGGCCGCGAGATCGTGCACGCCACGCCGCGCACGATCACCGAAGGCGACGCGGCCGTCTATCTCTCGCTCACGTCGAGCCGCTACCCGCTCTTCTGCGACGCCGAGTTCGCGCGTTCGCTCGGCTTCGAGCGGGAGCTGATCAACGATCTGCTGGTCTTCCACGTCGTGTTCGGCAACACCGTGCCCGACATCTCTCTGAACGCGCTCGCCAACCTCGGCTACGCCGATCTGCGCTACGGCGCGCCGGTCTATCCCGGCGACACCATCACCTCCACGAGCACGGTGATCGGGGCGCGCGAGGCGAGTTCGGGCTCGCAGGGCATCACCTGGGTGCGCACCACCGGCGCCAACCAGCGCGGCGACGAGGTGATGAGCTACGTGCGCTGGGTGCTGATTAACAAGCGTGACCCAGGAACGCCGACGGGCTTCGACAAGGTGCCCGAGACCCCGGACCACGTCGACGCGGACGACCTCGTCGTGCCGAGCGCCCTCGACCTCTCGCGCTTCGAGCCGGCGATCACGGGTGGGCGATGGTGGTGGGAGGACTACGAGCCGGGCGAACGCATTCACCACATCGAGGGTGTGACCGTCGAAGAGGCGGAGCACCAGATGGCGGCGCGTCTGTACCAGAACACGGCACGCGCGCACTTCAACGCGCACGCGCTGAAGGACCAGCCGCCGTTCAACCGTCGCGTGATCTACGGCGGGCATGTGATCTCGGTGGCGCGCGCACTCTCCTTCAACGGGCTCGAACATTCGCTGCGCATCCTCGCGTGGAACGGGGGGGCGCATAGCAACCCGACGTTCGCCGGCGACACCGTCTTCGCCTGGACGGATGTGCTCGAGCGCATCGACCTCGGACGCGACGACGCGGGCGCGCTGCGTCTCCGGCTCGTGGCGGTCAAGAACAACGACCCCGCGACCGCGGAGCAGGCGTTCCGCGTGACCGACGAGAGCGGCCGGGAGCGCTACGATCCGAATGTGGTGCTCGACCTCGACTACACCGTGCTCATACCTCGTGCGCGTCAGGGATAGCGACCAGCGGAGGACAGGCCCATGACGGCGACCGCATCCGACCCGACGACCGCCGCTCGTCAGCTCGTCGACGCGTGTGATGCGGTGCTCGCCGCGGCGCTGCGGGCCGGAGCCGCCATGACCGACGGCGGCCGCAACATCGACGACCACCAGGTGCACACCGAACGCCTCGCCTACCTCGCGACGCAGGTGCGCGCGGCCGGCGAGCTGACCGCCTACGTGGAGCGCACCGGTGACGCGTTCCAGGGAGAGCTGGCGCTCGTGTACGCCGCCGAGGTCGCCTCCGCGCTCGGTTCGCAGCTCGATGCGGCGTGGGACGACTTCGGACTGTCCGAGGCCGACGCGGCGCCGATCCGCGATGAGGAGACGCGCGCGACGATGCGCCGGGGCCTCGATGAGGCAGCGATTCGCGCGATCGGCCGCACGGTCATCGAATCGCAGGGCGTGAACAACGTCGACCTCGAGGACGAGATCGCGACGCTGACGCGCGACATGGCCCGCGACTTCGCTCGCACCGAGGTCGCGCCGATCGCGCAGGACATTCACCGCCAGGACTTGCTCGTGCCGGACGAGCTGCTCGAGAAGTTCTCGGCGCAGGGCTTCTTCGGCTCCTCGATCCCGGAGAAGTACGGCGGCACCGGCATGGGCGACCTGCCGATGATCATCATCACCGAGGAGCTGTCCCAGGCCTCGCTGGCCGCGGCCGGCTCGCTGGCGACTCGCCCGGAGATCCTGACAAAGGCGCTGCTCTCGGGAGGCACCGAGGAGCAGCGAGCCACGTGGCTGCCGAAGATCGCGACCGGCGAGGAGCTGATCGCCGTCGCGGTGACCGAGCCGAACATCGGCTCCGATGTCGCTTCGTTGCAGTGCCGGGCCGAGCCCGCCGAGCACGAGGGCCAGCGGGGCTGGCGCATCAACGGCGCGAAGGCGTGGAGTACGTTCGCTGGCCGGGCGACGACGATCGCGCTCCTCGCGAGGACCGATCCCGACCCCGCACAGGGTCACCGCGGGCTGTCGCTGTTCATGATCGAGAAGCCGGCCTACGACGGGCACGCGTGGACGTTCGAGCAGCCCGAGGGCGGCGTCATCACCGGCACGGCCAACCCGACGCCGGGCTACCGCGGGATGCACTCGTTCACGCTCGCCCTCGACGACGTCTGGGTGCCACACACGCACCTCGTCGGTGGCGACGAGGGGATCGGGCAGGGGTTCTACCTGCAGATGACCGGTTTCGCGGCGGGTCGCCTGCAGACGGGCGGGCGGGCGTGTGGACTCGCGCAGGCGGCCCTGGAGAAAGCGTGCCAGTACGTGGTGCAGCGCTCCCAGTTCGGCCAGCAGCTCGCCGAGTTCCAGCTCACCCAGTACAAGATCGGCCTGATGGCTGCCCGCATCGCGGCAGGCCGCCAGATGACGTACGCGGCCGCGAGGGCGTTCGATACGCGCGCGCCCGAGCCCTCGATGGCCAAACTGCTGACTTGCGACATCGCCGGCGAGGTCGCTCGCGAGGCGCAGCTGTTGCACGGGGGCTGGGGCTACAGTGAAGAAGACCCTGTGTCCCGCTACGTCGCGGACGCGCAGGTGCTGCCCATCTTCGAGGGCGTGAAGCCAACACTGGAGTTGAAATTGATTGGGCCGGCCTTGCTGGCCGCTGCCGCCGAGTAAGTGCCGGGTCTGGCGCACGCGTTCTGCGGCGTGCTCGACGCGGTCCTGATCTACGCCGTGCACCACACGAACGTGCACTGGCTGCAGATCCGGGGCCTCTAGCCGCCTCATGTCGGCCGAGCATGAGCACGACGAGGACTGCGCCGCGCTCTTCCGCGAGTGGCAGCGCTACGACCGCGTCGCGAGCGACGATTCCGGTCGGATCGACGCGAATACGCTCGGCAACGCGCGCCGCGAGCGCGAGCTGTTCGCTCGGCAGTTGCGTGCGCTCGGCTGTCAGCGCGTGTCCTCGGTACACTCTCCCGACGCCTGACGCGACGCGACAGGCGAGGAGGAGGACGAGGTGGAAGAGCTGCTCAAGCAGATCGAGGAAGCCTACGATCGCTTCCGCGCGTTGATCGCCAGCCCGGAGACCGGGTGGGAGGAAGCGCTGGCTGACGGATCGAGCCTGCGCTGGAACGTCGAGCACGTGCTCTACGCCGACTCGGATGCCGCGCACACGCTCGGCACTGCACTGGGTGTCGAGGTGGCGCCTGTGCAGGAGGAGTGGTCGATCGCGGACGCCGCGGGTGGCCTCGAGGAGTACGACCGCATGCGCTCGGCCGTGGTGGCGCTGCTGGAGCAGGTCGAGCCGGCGCAGCTGGCCACCTCGATCGACTCGCTCTACTACGCGAACGTGCTCGGCGTCCTCAACAGCCTCCACGCTCATACGAACGCGCACTTCATCCAGGTCAAGGGGCTCTGAGACCTCGACGGTTGCGCGCGAGGGGCGGATCACCCGAAGCTCACGCGCGAGATGGCTGACGCGACCCCTGCTGTTCCGACGATCGAGGGCTTCTGCGACGAGCGCTTCGCTGGCGTACGCGAGGCGTTCGAGCGCAACTTCATCGAACACGGCGAGCTCGGCGCGGCCGTGTCGGTCACGATCGAGGGCGAACCGGTCGTCGATCTCTGGGCGGGCTACCTCGACGCCGCCCGCACCACACCCTGGCCGCGCGATGGGATCGTGGCGGTGTGGTCGGTCGGCAAGGCCGTCTCCGCGATGGCCGTACTGCGCCTGATCGACGAGGGGCGTGTCGACCTGGAGGCGCCGGTCGCGACGTACTGGCCGGAGTTCGCGCAGGCCGGGAAGGATCGGCTCTCGGTCCGGCACCTGCTGACGCACCAGGCGGGGATGATCGCCATCGCGAAGGACCTCCCGCCCGGCGCCAATCTCACCTCGTGGGACACGATGACGGAGGCGCTGGCGGAACAGGCGCCGTGGTGGACGCCAGGCGAGGGGCACGGCTACCACGTCAACGCGCTCGGATTCCTGCTCGGCGAGATTGTGCGGCGCGTCGACGGCCGTCGGCTGCGCGACTTCGTGCGCGAGGAGTTCTGCGAACCGTTGGGCATCGACTTCTTCATCGGCACGTCCGAGGCCGAGGACGTGCGCACCGCGGAGTGGATCAACTACGAGACACAGCCCGACGACCCGGTCCGACGCCCCTGGCTCGAGGTCGATCCGGGGGAGGCGACCGGCCTCGCCCTCGGGCGGCTGCAGGCGTACCGCAACCCGCCGCCGCATCCGGACGGCGACGCGAACTCGCGGCTGTTCCGTGGGGCGGAGTATCCCTCGACGAACCCGCACAGCAACGCTCGGTCGATCGCCCGCCTGTTCGGAGCGCTGGCGACGGACGGGGAGGTCGACGGCGTGCGGGTGCTCTCGCCCGAGCTCATCGACCGCGCCAACAGGATCGAGTCAGACGGCGAGGACATCCTCCTCGGGCGTCCCACCCGCTTTGGGCTGGGCTTCCAGCTCACGATCCCGGACATCCGGCCCTTTGGGACGAACCCTCGGGCGTTCGGACACTACGGCAACGGTGCGGTGCTGGGGTTCTGCGACCCGGATGCACGGCTCGGGTTCAGCTACGTTTGCAACCAGGCCGGTCGCTCCTGGCGCGATCCGCGCAACAACGCCCTGATCGATGCGACCTACGAGGCGCTCTGAGCCTCCACGTCCGTGCCCGTGATCTGGCGGCGACTACTCGCGGTAGAGCTTGACGACCTCGACCTGGCCGGGTGCGGCGTCGATGCAGAGGTCGCAGAGCGTGCACTCGTCGAGGTTGTCTTCGACGGTCTCGAGGGTGCCCGTGTCGGTGACCGTAAAGATGTCGACCGGGCAGACCTCGGCGACCTGCTGGCAGAGATGGGCGTTTGACTGCAGCGAGTCGGCGATGTCGACGCGGATGAACATGGCAGCCATCGCTAACCCTCAAGCCGTTCGCTCAGCAGCCGCGGGATGTCCTCGATGCGCTCGGCGACGCTGATGCCGACGGCCTCGAGGTTCGCGATTTTCTCGGCGGTGGTGTCGGCGCGGCCCTCGACGATGGTGCCGGCGTGGCCGAAGCGCA
Source organism: Dehalococcoidia bacterium (assembly GCA_965226785.1). Taxonomy (GTDB): domain Bacteria; phylum Chloroflexota; class Dehalococcoidia; order UBA2979; family UBA2979; genus CBDDEC01. The sequence continues at coordinate 586,159 of CBDDEC010000002.1, read as the reverse complement.
TGCCGGGCATCTCGTCCATGAACCTCCCGGCCATGAAGGCGACCACCGGCAGCGTTGAGCCGCTCTCGGCCATGTAATCGGCCAGCTCGTATTCGGCGCGGCCGCCGGGCTCGGAGTAGATGGCGATGCCCTCGGTCTGCTCGTCGGCGTCAAACAACGGCATCAGTTCTGCGTACGTGCTGCCGATGATGGCGTCGCCGCCGATCGAAACAGCGGTCGACACGCCGAGGCCCGCGGCCGAGAGCGAGTTCGCGATCTCGACAGTCATGCCACCGGACCTCGACATCACGCCGATGCGGCCCGGCTGAAACGCCAGCTCAGGGCTCGCCCCGCCGACACCGCCAACGCGGGACTTGCCCGGCGAGATCACGCCGAGGCAGTTCGGGCCGATGATGCGCACGCCCTCCTGCTCCGCGTATTCGACGAACTGCGCCACCTGCCGGCGCGGGATGCGCTCTGTGACGACCACGATCAGCTTGATGCCCGCTTCGATCGCCTCGTTCACGGCATCCGCGGCGAACGCCGGTGGGACCGACACGACCGAGGCGTCGACGCGCTCGCGCTCGGTAAAGGCGCGGACGGTGTCCTCGACGGGTACGCCATGGACCTCGCGGCCCTTGCGGCCGGGGGTGACGCCGCCGAGCAGCTTCGAGCCGTAGTCGAGGACCTCGCGCGCCATGGTGACGGCCTCGCGCCCGGTGATCCCCTGGATGATCGATGTCGTGTGCTCGTCGATGAGGATGGACATCGTTACACCCCCATCTTCGCGACGGCGCGGGCGGCCGCCTCGTGCATGGAGACGGAGCGATCGACGTATTCGACGCCGTAGCGATCGAGGAGCGCGAAGCCCTCGTCCTCCCACGATCCGGGGATGCGGAAGATGGCGATCTTCTCAGCCGGGTCGAACCCGGCTTCGAGGCAGCCCTTGATCACGCCCCGGGCGACGATGTCGACACGGGTGTTGGAGACGACGTTCATCATCACCGCGATCTTCTCGACCTGTTCCTGCTCGCAGATCAGCTTCGTGAGCGCCGCCGCCTTGCTGACCGAGGGGTTGCCGCCGATCTCGCAGTAATTGGCGGGTTTGCCGCCCGCTGCGCGCACAGCGTCGAAGAGCGTCAGCGATCCGCCGCCGGCGCCGATGATCAGCCCCAGGTTGCCGTCGAACTGCGTGAGGTTGCCCGCGACGCCGCGTGTGTCGGCCGCATCGACGCGCGCCGCTGCCACCTCGAACGGTGTCGGCGGGCGCGCCTGCCGGCTGTCGTCCGGGTCGACGCCCAGCTCGTCGAGGAGCGCGCGATGCGCGTTACGCGCCTCCGCCTCCATGTCCATGTGCGCATCGAGTGCGATGATCGTGCCGTCGTCGAGCCTCGCGATCGGGTTGATCTCGGCGAGCGTCATGTCGCGCTCAAGGAAGATGCGCGCCAGCGCCGCAACGATCCTCGACAGCTGGTTCAGTTCGCTGCCGGTCACGCCAACCGCGGAGACGGCGACCTTCGCGGTGAAGTCAGAGAACGGCCGCGAGGCGGAGAAGTGCGTGCGCGACAGGTGCTCCGGGTGCGACTCGGCGACCTCTTCGATGTCGATGCCACCCATGTCGCTGAAGATGATCACCGGCCGCTTGGCGCGGCCGTCGTACGTCACAGCGGCGAAGTACTCCTGCTCGACGTTGCGGCGTTCCTCGACGAGCACGCCCGAAGGCATCAGCCCGTTGATCTCGAGCTGGAGGATGGCGGCGGCGTGTTCGGCGGTCTCCGCGGGCGTCTCGGCGAATTGCACGCCGCCGGCTTTCATGCGCCCGCCGGAGAGCACCTGCGACTTGATGACCAGCGGGCCGTCGATGTCCCAGGCGGCGCCGGCCGCGCGCTCTGCCGTCGCCGCGAAGACGCTCTTCGGCAGCGGCACGCCCGCGCGCGCGAGGATCTGCTTCGCCTCGTGCTCATAGAACCGCATGCAGGTCCTCCGTGGGTGGTCTCCGGTGCTTGCAGGTCAGGCGGCGTCCGGGTCGATCCCGTACGACTCCGCCATCTCCGGATCGCGCTTCGCGATCAGCGTGGCGTAGTCCCACATCACCTTCGCCTGCTTCCAGGTAGCGTCGTCCTGCATCTTGCCGTCGCGCATCAGCACCCCACTGCCGTCAGGCATGGCGTCGATGATCTTGCGGGCGAAGCGCACCTCGTCGGGTGGTGGCGAGAAGACGCTGCGCGCGATCTCGATCTGGCTCGGGTGGAGCGACCAGGCGCCGATGCAGCCGAGGAGGAAGGCGGCGCGGAACTGGTCCTCGCAGCCGAGCGGGTCGGAGATGTCGCCGAACGGGCCGTAGCAGGGATAGATGCCTGCGTTCACACAGGCGTCGACCATGCGCGCGATCGAGTAGTGCCACAGGTCCTGCTGCGCCGACGGCCGCTCCGCCTCGGGGTCGTCCGGGTCGGGGTCGGCACGCACGAGGTAGCCGGGGTGCCCGCCGCCGACGCGGGTGGTCTTCATCCGCCGCGAGGCGGCCAGGTCGGCCGGGCCAAAGGAGATGCCCTGCATCCGCGGCGAGGCGAGCGCGATCTCTTCGACTTGCGCTACGCCGCCGCCCGTCTCGAGGATGGCGTGCAGCATGATCGGTCGCTGCACGTGGTGGCGTGCTTCGAGCTGCGCGAGCAGCTGGTCGACGAACTGGATGTCGTGCGCGCCGAGCACCTTCGGGATCATCATCACGTCAAGGCGGTCACCGATGCCCTCGACGAGTCGCATCGCGTCGTCGAGGAACCAGGGCGAGTCGATCGAGTTGACGCGCGTCCAGCAGCCGACATCGCCGAAGTCGTGGTCGTTGACGACCTGAATGAAGCCCTCGCGTGCGGCCTCCTTCTCGTCGGCGGCGACCGCGTCCTCGAGGTTGCCGAGCAGCACGTCGACCTGCCCGAGCATGTCGGGGACCTTGGCGACCATGCGTTCGTTGGCGGCGTTCAGGAAGTGGATCATCCGGGTCGGGCGCAGCGGGATCTCGCGCAGTGGCTCAGGCGCGCCGATGGCGAGGGGGCGGAAGAAGTCGCGAGGGCTGCGCAGCGGCGTCATGACAGGTAACCCACGGCCGATCGTCGAACGTTCAATGCGAGCCGGACGCTACGTGCGCGCCGGTGCAGCGTCAACGTCTCGCCGTGCCTTGGAGGGCTTAGCGCGGGGCCCGCGTGAGGTGACCCGGCTCGCGACCGATCGAGCGGTCGAACAGCGCGTGCAGGACGAGCGCCGGGATGATCAGCGCCAGCCCGACGAGGAACAGCGTGACGCCCGCTCGCGCCGGCATCCACGCGACGGTCGCGGCAAGCTCTGAGAACTCCTCGGCGACCGCGGTCCCATCGGAGCCCGCAAGCCCCACGACCGCGCGCAGCCCGGCGCCGATGACGATCGCGGGCAGCGCGCCGAGCAGCAGCGTGGTACCGAAGATCGAGTACCGAGCGAACCCGGTACCAGCGATCGCGAGCGCGATCGAGAGCGCCAGCGCCAGCAGCCCCAGCGGCCACACAAACGTCGAGACGCGGTCGTGATTGCTCTGCGAGAGCGTGTTGAGGACGCGCCGCACGCCAGCGCTGGTCGAGAACGTGCCGCCTTCGAACGTGCCGCCACCCTCGGCGAGGATGGTCACGCCGTCCACGTAGACGAGGTCCGCCGTTCGGCTCAGCAGCAACCCGCGCAGCCGGTCGCGGCTGGCGGTGCGCGCCTCGACGGCGAGCCACGTCGCGTCGAGCGCCGGGTAGCCGGGCAGGGCGACCAGTGCCGTGTCGTCGAGACCCTCTGCGGTCGCGCGGACCTCGTCGAGGTGCAGGTCGAGCAGCCCGTCGATGCCGGTGAGGACGGCGACGCCCCGTTCGGAGACCGGCCGTGCCACTTCGCGGCTCGTCGCCTGGGAAACCGAAAGGGCGATGGCCCAGAGCGCGATCACGATCGTCGCGGCCACCCCCAGGCCCCATACCAGCGAGTTGCGGTCGCCCCCAGCCTCCAGGTTCTGGCGCGACGGCAGCTGAGGCGCGCGTCCGAATGATGCGCCGTCGGCGATCACCGGCGCCTGATGGTCCTCGTGCCCGTCGCCGGGCGGGGCGTCAGGTTGCTGGCTCATCGCGCTACCAGTGTCGTACGCGACAGGCGGTCGTGCAGCGCTCGTGCGTGCGGGCCGAACAGCCAGAGCCAGGCCGAGGCGGCGACGATCGCCACGACGCCTGCCAGCGCGAACAGTGCCAGCCAGCGCAGCAGCGGCGCCTCACCGAGCCACAACAGCGCGGCCAGCCAGAGCCAACCAACGAGCCCTCGAGGATCCAGCGCGAGCCGCAGCAGATGGTCGCGGGGGCGTTGCGCCGCAACGAGCAGTCCCGCGTGACGCTGGCCCGGCGTCGCACCCTGGAGGCTGTGCAGCGCCAGCCATGCCAGCCAGGCCGGCACGACGCCGCCAACGAGGGCCATGGCGATCGCCGCGTCGCCGTCACCGATGTCCATGCGCCCCGCCTCGGTCCGCGCGACGAGCCAGAGCACCGCGAGCGCCGCGACGACGGTTTCGGCAGCCACGAGGGCGCCGAGGTCGCGGCCGAGCGCACGAAGGCGCGCCCAACGCGCCACGGGTGCGGCGCTGGTCGAGAGGGGCGGGGCTGAAGTCGGGCCGGCGTCTACTTCCTGGAGCGACATCGCGACCGATCATACGCGGGTCGGGTCGGCGTCCGTGCGAGCGACCGCGGTGGCCCCGTATCGTGGATCCGGAGCCACCCGGAGAGGACGCTCGTGGCGGAATACCAACGAGGCGCGGACCGACGCCGGCTGGCGATCGTCGTGGCCGTCTTCATCGTCGCCGCGCTCCTCGTCGGGAGCGCCGCCGCCATTCGCGATGCCCGGTCGGGCGACCGCTTTGACCTCGTGCGCTGGGAGCGCAACACGCTGCTTGGCAAGCTCGTCCATGCCATCGGCGCGCCGCTGCGCGACGACCGAGACGCGGACGAGGTGATCGCGGAGTACTTCGCGCTCGACGATCGGTCGGGCGAAGGCAGCGGCATCGAGAACGCCGTCGAGGCCTCGATCGAGGGTCGCATCGACGCGGTGTTGCAGGACCTCGGCCTGAACGCCCGTCTGCCGCTGCTCGGTCCACTCTCGATCTGGCCGCCGGTCGACGTGGAGCTGGTGACGCCGCCGCGCGTGCTCGTGACCTCGCCGCGCGACCACATCGAGCGCCGGTCGACGAGCCTGCTTCGACCCGACCTCACCATCGAGGGCATCGAGTCGATCGAGCAGGGCGCCGAGGCCGACAATGACGACATCGCCGCGCTCGTCGTGCGCTCTGGCGGCATCGCGACCTATCCCGCAATCGTGACAGACACGCGCTCCTACCGAGGCACGCTCGAGACCGCGGCGCACGAGTGGGTGCACCACTACCTCGCGTTCTATCCGCTGGGAGCGCGCTACTTCCTGTCGAGCGACGCTGAGTCGATCAACGAGACGGTGGCTGACATCGTGGGCGACGAGGTCGGGGCGATGGTGATCGAGCGCTTCGGCGATCCAACGACCCCAGCGCCGCCCCGCGAGTCGCCCTCGATCGACCGCAACGAGGTGCTGCGGAACCTCCGCATCGAGGTCGATGACCTGCTCGCGGCGGGCCGCGTCGACGATGCGGAGCGCCGCATGGACGAGGTCCGTGACGAGCTGTGCGCGGCGGGCGTGTGCATCCGCAAGATCAACCAGGCGTTCTTCGCCTGGTTCGGCACGTACGCGGCTCGCCCGGACTCGGTGGACCCGCTCGGCCCGCAGCTGCGCGAGCTGCGCGCGCTGTCGGCCGACCTGGGCGACTTCCTCGCTCGGGTGCGCGGCGCGGGCGGACGCGACGATATCGAGGCACTGGTCGAGGCGGCGCGGGCGGAGTCGGGTGCGGGCTAGCGCTTTAACCGAAGGGGTTGACGCGACGGATCGCGCTCGGCAAAGCTCGCAGGGCGCGGAGCATGCCACCGCGCCGGTCACCACGAGGTCGGCGGATGCGAATGTCACCTACGCGAGCGCCGCGCAGGCGATCGAGGCCGTTCGCCCCGGTCTGATCGGAGGCGTCCGTGCCGGAGAGGGCCTGGCGGGTGCGGGTGACGTCCTGTCGCATGTGATGATTTTCACGCAATCTGGCGTTCAGTCAAGGCGTCAGGGAGAACTGTCGCAGACTGCGGCCGTTGGACCTGACAAATTCTTGGCTTGCCCGGGCGGCTTCAGGCCTCTGAGACGCCATCGTCTGGCACTGTAGGAGACGCTCAATCGGCGTCCGGACCTCAAGGGATCACCAGCGCATGCTTCGTACCCGACCAGCCCGCCGCTTGCATGCCGCCCGCCTCTTGGCGGTGGTGTTGGCGGCCCTGCTGCTGGTGGCTGCCTGCGGAGACGATGACGGCGAGAGCATCTCGCAGGCGACGGCTCCCCCGACGCCCGAGGCTCGCAGTTACACCGTCGTCTCCGGCGACACGCTCGACGGCATCGCCGCCCGCCTCGGCGTCTCCGTGGCTGAACTCGTCGTCGCGAACGAGATCTCGGATCCGAACCTGATCGATGTCGGCCAGGTGCTCTTGCTACCGCGCGATGAGCCTGTGACCACGGCCGGTTCGCCGCCGACACCTTTGACCTGCGCCGAACACCGCACGCTCGTCGAGGATGCCGCGGCCGCGGCGGAGCTGATCGGTCAGGCCTCCACGCGCGGCGCCGGGACGCAGTACACACCCTTCCTCGAAGAGATAGATCGTGTGAGCGGCCTGCTCGTGCGTCGCTCGGAGGCCGCGCGGGCGGAGCTCGATACGCTGCTGCGCGTGCTCGCCAAGCTCGCCATCGACGCCACGCGCCTGGGCCTGGGACAGGTCACAGCGGCCGACGCTGCCGTCGCTGAGACGGCTGCCGAGCTCCGCGCGGCGAGCGACCGTCTGCTCGACGATGTCTGTGCCAACGCGAGCGCTCCCGAGCCATCGAGGCCGTCGCCAAACGCCGCCGAGTTTCCGGTTCACCCGAGCCGGGAGACGGGAGTAGCATGAGCGCCGGGCCGCCGTCACAGCGGCAGGGACGGGGGTCGCCATGGGTAGCCAGGAACTTGCAGCCGTCGCCGAGGCGATGGTGCAGCCCGGTAAGGGCATCCTCGCCGCGGACGAGTCCGCCGGCACCATCGAGCGCCGCCTGACGAGCATCGACACCCCCTCGACGGAGGACAACCGGCGCGCCTGGCGCGAACTGCTCTTCACCTCGCCCGGGCTCGGCGACTCGATCAGCGGTGTCATCCTCTTCGACGAGACGATCCGGCAGGAGACCAGCGACGGCCGCCGCATGGTCGACGTGCTGTCCGAGGCAGGCGTGATCGCCGGCATCAAGATCGATCTGGGCACCAAGGACCTTGCCGGCCACCCGGGCGAGACGGTCACGGAAGGCCTCGACGGCCTGCGCGACCGCCTCGTCGAGTATCGCGAGTTGGGCGCGCAGTTCACCAAATGGCGCGCCGTCATCAACATCGGCGAGGGCCTGCCCTCGAGGACGGCGATCCGAGTCAACGCGCACGCGTTGGGCCGCATGGCGGCGCTGTCGCAGGAGACCGGTCTGGTCCCGATCGTCGAGCCCGAGGTGCTGATGGACGGCGATCACTCAATCGAGCGTTGTTTCGAAGTGACCGAGGACACGTTGCGCGCGACCTTTGGGGAGCTCGCCTCGCAGGGCGTCGAGCTCAAGGGGATCGTGCTCAAGCCAAACATGGTGCTGTCGGGCGCCGACGCCTCCAACCGCGCGAGCGCCGAGGAGGTGGCGGACGCGACGATTCGCTGCTTCCTGCGGGCGGTCCCGGCCGCCGTGCCTGGGATCGCGTTCCTCTCTGGTGGCCAGTCGGACGAGGAGGCCACGGATAACCTCGACGCGATGAACCGTTCGAGCCTGCGGCGGCCCTGGGAGCTGACGTTCTCGTACGGGCGCGCCTTGCAGGCGACGCCGCTCACGGTCTGGGGTGGGGTAGCGGACAACGTCCCGGCCGCCCAGGAAGCGCTCCTCCACCGGGCCCGCGTCACCGCGGCCGCCCGCCAGGGCGGGTACACGCGCGCCATGGAGACCGAGGCGGCCACGACGGTCTGACGATCTGACGGTCTGAGCCTCGTCGGCCACGCGCGTGCGACCCACGCCGCTATCCTCGATCGGTACGACGAGGAGACCGTGGTGACGAAGCCGGTCGCGGCAGACAGCGCGCTCGAGGACACGCCCGACGCCGTGCGTTCGATCGTCCTCGACGATGGCGCGTTCGTCCGCGCGACGTTCGGCGGGCGGCGTCGCGGGCATGCGATCGAATGGCAGCGCGTGGTCGTGCGCCCGGTCATGCTGCGCGCCGGCCGGCAGCTGCAGTTCACGTACACGGAAGGCGAACAGGAGCGCGCTCGCAACGCGCACGGCGCCGAGGCACGCGAACTCCTGAACGAGCTGCTCGCGGCGCCGTTCCGCCGCATCGACCTGCACACCACCGGCGAGCAGGTGCAGGTGCGCATCAGCAACCGCGGTGTGCCGCGGTTGACGCGCTCAGCGAACGAGGCGGAGCTCGTGGCCGACCTGGCGCACGATCGCGAACGCGAGCGCCTCTTGCCCCTGCGCGACGCCGAGGGCCGCCCCGACCCGTTCCTGACCTCGATCGGTGTGCTCACAGCGGACGGGCGCGTGCGGGCTGACCGCTCGCGCAAGCTGCGCCAGATCGACCACTTCCTGCGCATCGTCCGCGACGCGCTCGACCTCGACAGCGCCGGGGAGCCGACGGGGCCGCTGCAGCTGCTGGACGCCGGCTGCGGGCGCAGCGAGCTGAGCTTCGCCATCGTTCACTACCTGCGGAACGTGCGAGGCATCGACTGCCGCCTCGTGGGCGTCGATGCGAATGCGCAACTGGTCGCCCAACAGGAGCAGCGGGCTCGCGCCCTCGGCTGGGACGGCCTCGAGTTCCACTCGAGCGCGATCGTCGATTACCGACCCGCGGACGCCGCACCCGATGTCGTGCTGTCGCTGCACGCCTGTGACACCGCGACCGACGAGGCGATTGCGCAGGGGATGCGGTGGGGCGCAGCGCTGATCCTCGCCGTGCCGTGCTGCCACCACGACCTGCAGGCGCAGGCCGCATCGACGGAAGGCGCGGCCGAGGGGCTGCGGCCGCTGTGGCGTCACGGCATCCTGCGCGAGCAGGCGCTCGACCTCGCGACGGATGCGCTGCGGGCCCAGTTGCTGCGACTCGCCGGCTACCGCACCGATGTCATCGAGTTCATCGACGCCGAGGACACGCTGCGCAACCAGATGATCCGCGCCGCACGCGGGGCGGGCGCTGCACCGGCCGCGCTCGTTGGAGAATATCGGTCGCTGACGCGGTTGCTCGGAGTGACGCCACACCTCGAGCGGTTGCTGGCGCAGGACGCCGGTATGGCGGAGATGCCGGCCGGCTTCTTCGAGGGCGCTTCGTAGGCAGGGCTCGTCGAGGTGAGATGGGGTGGCGGCGCCGAGCGGTCCTTCGCCCGGCGTCACCGTCGATCCACCTCGCGCGTCGCGAACGCCGCCGCAGGGCGGCCGCCTCACGCGGGGTGCACGGCAGGGCCGCGTTAGGTGTGTGAGCGCACCCACCGTAGCGAGCACTCAGCGCGCCGCCATCGGGGGGATCCACTAGTTCCCCGGTCGCGCCCCGCTGGGAACTGAGCGGAGGTCGCACGGCGATGTCATCGAGGATGGATCATGCAGGGGGGCTTGCGTACGATTGCGGCGGCCGTACCCGATGGGCGGCGCACGCGGAGGACGCCGCAGCTTGACGTTCGTCATTACCTCGCCCTGTATCGACACCAAGGACCAGTCCTGCGTCGAGGTCTGTCCGGTCGACTGCATCCAGTTCGACGGCGATGCCGACCGCATGCTCTACATCGACCCGATCGACTGCATCGACTGCGGCGCGTGCGAGCCGGCCTGCCCGGTGGACGCGATCTTCACCGAGGACACCGTCCCTGCCGAGGAGCAGCGCTTCACCCAGATCAATGAACTCTGGTTCCAGGACCCGACCGCCGCGCGTGCCTTGGTCGGCGGCGATGCCGCTCCGGCCGCTCCGGCTCCGGCGCCCGAAGAGCCAGCGTCCGCCGAGGAAACGCCGGCGGTTGAGGCCGAGCCTGTCGCCGAGACGCCCGCAGTCCCGGCCGAAGCTGCGCCCGAACCCGTTGCGCCTGCGGCAGCCGCTGCGCCTATTGCCCCGGTGCCCGTCGCCGAGATCGCGCAGGTGCCCGCCGTCCCCTCGCACACAACGCACGGCAGCAAGCCGGTCGTTCCGCACTACGCGCAGCCGTCGCCAGCCAGCTTCGTGCTGCTTGTCGTGTTCGTCGGCGCGTTCTTCACGATGTGGATCTTCCCCGGTCCCATCTGGATCGACATCACGGACGGCAGCTTGCACATCTTCGGCGCGGACTGGCGGCCGCTGCAGATCGGCGCGGGCGTCCTCGTGTTACTGCCCGTGGCGATCGGCGCACTGCTGCTCTTCCTCGGGATGCAGGCGGGCACACTGGCTCGCTTCGCCGCTTCGCACGAGCGCACCTTGACGCCGTGGCGCGAGCCGGGTGTCGACTGGCGGCGCAGCGAGGAGTCGCGTCGCTACGACCTCGCCCAGGTCGTCCAGACGATCGCCGAGGACCGCTTCGCCTTCCCCAGCGAGGAGAGCCCGGACCTCCAGACCTACGTCAATCTGCCCGAGCCCGTGATGGCCATCGAGATCGGCGCCGGTTTGGGCGGCGAGAAGCTGTTCCCCGACATCGTCGTGCTCGAGCAGCCGGGGGCCTATCCGGTGGCGATCGGTCAGGTCGAGTCGCGGGAGACGGTGACACGCGATCAGGCCACCTACGTGTGGGCGCGCCTCGAAAACAAGACCACGCCGCTCTACCTCTACGTGCCGGCCGGGATGCTCTCCCGCGCGAAAGACTACTGCCGCGCCGCCGGGGTGAAGAACGTGAAGTTCCGCACCTGGCGTCGCCAGCCGCAGCGCATGGCCGTTCGCGAGTTCTAGCCCCGCCGAGGCGAAGCTGAGCCCCGGCTTACTCGTCTGGGTGAGCCTCGAGGTACTCGATCACGAGTTCCGCGAGGATGGAGCGGTGGCACTCCTCGTCCGGGTGCGAGCTGCAGAGCAGTGTGACGCGGTGTAGCGTGCCATCAGGGCGGCCCAGCGCACGAGGCCCTCGCGGTCCGACATCTCCTCGCGGTAGCGCTCGGCGAAGCCGTCCCAGTCCACCTCGTCGTCGCGATAGGCGTCAAGCAGCTCGTTCGAGGGGCCGAGGTCGCGCTCCCACTGGTCGACCGCGGCCTTCGGAATGCCACGCGGCCAGCGCCGCATCACGAGCAGGCGCGGGTAGGCGACATCGGGCGGGTCGTAGACCGAGCCGAGGGCGATCGCCGGCTCGTCGAGCGGTACGCGTTCGCGTGTCATGCCTCGGCGCTCCGCATCGAGCTGCGCGGCAGTCGCCCCGGCAGGCCGAGGTCCGGCGCGCCGACCAGCGAGGCGAGCGTGGCGAGTTCGCCGGCATGGCTCCACGTATGCGCCGTGCTGCGCGCGAGCTGTGCGGCGACTATGCGCCCCGGCACGCTGGAGCTGAGTTCACGGTCCAGGTCTTCCTCGGCGAGCGCTGTCACCGTCGCCTCGCTGCGCGCGAACGTGCGATCGAGGGCCGCCAGCGCCTCGTCGTAGTCGGGGGTCGAGCGAGGGGCGCCGTGGCCGGCGTTCGCTGCGACGAGCCAGGCGTCAGGTTCGAGGCCCTGCAACGCGACGTTCCAGACGAGGTCGTCCTGCGTCGCGATGTGGGCAACGATGAACGAGCCGGGGTTGAGGCGTCCGATCGCGCCGCCGCGCCCGGGGTTTGGCACGGCCTCAGCGACGCGCCGGAACTCATCGCGCGCGTCGAGGAGCAGGCGGACGACCAGCAGGGTGCTGACAACGGTCGGAGCGTTGGAGGACATGCGCGGATGGTAGCCGCGTGGTCGAGCCTCGATCGAGCCGAAGCTGGTGAGTGTGAGCGCTAGCGGAGCGAGCGCACGGGCGGAGCGAGGCGCGGGAAGCGATCGCCCGCTGCTTCGAGACGCGGCGCAACAACCGAGCCACGCAGCCACTGCTGGACCAGGACTACCCCTGCCGCGCCGAACATGACACCCAACGCCAGTGCAAACAGCATCCTCGAACCCCCGTCTACGTCCGCTCCCGAAACCGCGGGAGCGGTCGACATCGCGCCCAGAACGTCTGTTCGCATAGATTAGAACAAGTGTGCGGATCGCGTCAAGCGTGACGCGTCGACGGTCTACCGGGCCGACGTGATCGCCTCGAGGCCGTCGAGGTACGGGCGGAGCGGCTCCGGCACCTCGACGCTGCCGTCTTCGAGCTGGTTCGTCTCGAGGATCGATGCGACGAGGCGCGGCAGGGCCACGCCCGAGCCGTTGAGCGTGTGCAGGTGCTCGACCCGACCCTCGACGTTGCGGTAGCGGAGGTTGGCGCGGCGCGCCTGGAAGTCGAGGAAGTTGGACACGCTCGACACCTCGAGCCACTCGCGCGCCCCCGGCGCCCAGATCTCGATGTCGTAGGTCATGGCGGAAGCGAACGTGGTGTCGCCTGCCGCCAGGCGGATCACGCGGTAGCGCAGCCCGAGCACCCGCACGATGTCCAGCGCATCGTCGAGGAGCGCCTCGTGCGCCTCCCACGAGCGATCGGGCGGGACGAAATGGACCAGCTCGACCTTGTCGAACTGAAAGCCACGTTTGATGCCACGCGTGTCGCGGCCGGCGCTGAACTGCTCATGCCGAAAGCAGGCGCTGAAGGCCGAGTGCCTGATCGGCAGTTCGTCGGCGTCGAGAATCTCGTCGCGGTACATGTTGGTGACCGGCACCTCGGCGGTGGGCACGAGCCAGAGGTCCTGGCCCTCGATGTGGAACATGGTGTCGGCGAACTTGGGCAGCTGGCCGGTGCCCACCAGCATCTCCTCGCGCACCATCAGCGGCGGATAGACCTCTACGTATCCGCGCTTGCGGTGGCGGTCGAGCATCCAGCTGATGAGGGCGCGCTGCAGTCGCGCGCCGTCGCCGCGCAGCACGTAGAAGTTCGCCCCCGCGAGCTTCACCCCTCGCTCGAAGTCGATCACGCCCAGCGCCTCGCCGAGGTCCCAGTGGGGCGACGCTTCGCCGTCAGGCTCTGGGTCGGGCCAGTCCTGGACGCTGATGCCTCGATCGTCGCGGCGCTGATCCGCTCCGACGCCCTCGATCACGACCACCGCGTCCGGCTCGCCGCCGTCGGGCACGTCTGGGTGCACGCGGTTGGGGATCGTCAGCATCACCGCGTCGAAGGCCGCGTCGGTCTCGGTCAGCTCGGCCTCAAGCTCGTCGAGGCGACCGGCGACGGCTCGTTGCTCCCCGATCAGTCGCTGGCGCTCCTCGTCGGACTCGGCCGAGCCAATGAGGCGACCCGCCTCGTTGCGGTCGGCCCGCATCGTCTCGACCTGCGTGAGCAACCCTCGGCGTTGCTCGTCGAGTTCGAGGGCGCGCCCCACCGGCGAGGGGTCGTCGCCGCGCCGTTCGAGGTCCGCGCGGATGGCGTCTGGCTCGTCGCGGAGGCTCGTGATCGACAACATCAACGCGCTCCCGTCGAGGCGACGGCGGTGGCGTCGGCGAGCTGCGCTTCGATCGCCATCAGGCCCAGCTCGCGCACGTCCTCGGGAGCGGGCGTCCGCCGGCCAGTCGATGGATCCTCGAGCGGTACGCGGTCACGCAGTTGCGTCGCGTCGACCCACTGCCAATCGGTGCCGGGCTCGGGAATCAACGGCTGCGCGGGGTCGTTGGGGACGGTGAAATAGATGAGGTCGATGTGCTGGTGCGGTTCGGGCGTTCCGCTGTCCGGGCCGATGTCGAAGACCGAGACGCGCACCGGCGAGGGCAGCGTGTTGCCGCGCGGTAATGGCTCAATGGTGCCGAGCACGCGCACGTCGAGGCCGGTCTCCTCGCGCACCTCGCGCAGCAGTGCCTGCAGTGGGTCTTCGTTTGACTCGATGTGGCCGCCGGCAGGGAGCCAGGCCTGTACGCGCGGGTGCCAGTGCAGGGCGGTGAGCCCGTCGCGATTGACGAACCCGGTGACGGTGAAGTGGCGCTCCATCGGCCGAGCGTAACGCCGCGCCGTTCGTGGCGCATCAGCACCCCTCGGCCAGGGTCGTGTTACGCCTCAGATGGCCCAGGTGGCGTCTCGAACCAGCCGAGGTCGAACGCCTCCAGCGAGTCGATCAGCGCGTGCGCGCCGGGCTGTGGCGGTGGAGTGATGCTCGCCTGCGTTGACTGCACGACCACCATCCCCGCCGCAGCGGCAGCTGCGATGCCGTGCGCCGAGTCCTCGATCGCCATCGCGGAGGCGGGCGCCACCGCCAACTGCGCCGTGACGTGGAGGTAGATGTCGGGCGCGGGCTTACCCTGCGCGACGTCCGCCGACGTGACGATCAGCGGCACGCGTTCGCGCAAGCCGATCGCCTCAAGGGTCGCTTCGACCCAGCGTCGCGAGGACTGCGAGGCGACCGCAAGCGCGACTCCGCGCTCCTCGACGGCGTCGAACAGATCGTGAGCGCCGGCCATCGGCTCCAGCCCCTCCGTCTCAAGGATCTCGTGGAACAGCCGGTCGTAGTTGACGCGGATCTCTTCCCGGGTCAGCCCGTAGGTGGCCGAGATCCACTCACTGAAGCCGGACGTGCCGATGAACTGCTCGTAATCGGACATGGTCAGCTCGGCTGGCGCGACCAGCCTCCGCGCAGCCTCAAGGTGGACGAGCTCGGTGTCGGCGAGCACGCCGTCGAGGTCGAAGACGAGGGCTTCGACCGTCATCGAGGGTTGTCTCCGTTGGTCTCGGCGGCGGGCGGTGGTGGGAGCGACTCGGCGTGCTGCTTGAGCCGCCAGAGCGAATCCCGCAGCGCCTGCGCCCGATAGGGGCGGTGGAGCCAGGGCTCGAGCAGGGCGGTGATCAGGCCCGCAGCGGGGTCGTACTCAAGCTCGACGGTGAGGTGCACCTCTCGCGGCCCCTCGGCGAAGAGCGCCATGCTCATGCTCTTCACCTGCGACGCTGGGTCGGCGCGCTCGTAGACGACGGTGCCGTCCTCCTGGGGCGCGGCGCGCAGCGTGATGCGCTCGCGTCGACCGGGCAGCGTCAGCTCCAGGCTCCACTGCATGCGGTCGACCGTGAGCCCCGTGAACTGCGGCCCCAGCCACGCCTCGAACGCGCTCGGGTCGTCCAGGAGCGGGCGCAGCTCCTCGGCAGAGACGTGCACGTGCACGTCCTCGCGGACAATCGCCATCAGCTAGGTCGACCGCTCGCGCATGACCGGGAAGAGCACGATCTCGCGCAACGAGTGTTCACCAGTGATGAGCTGGACGAGGCGATCGATGCCGATGCCGAGCCCGCCGGCAGGCGGCATCCCGTGTTCCAGTGCGACGAGGAAGTCCTCGTCGGCGGTCTCCGCCTCCTCGTCGCCGTCGGCCAGCTTCTGCGCCTGCTCCAGCATGCGTTGTCGCTGATCGACGGGGTCGTTCAGCTCGGAGTAGGCGTTCGCGATCTCACCGCCCAGGGCAAACAACTCGAAGCGCTCGACCGCGCCCTCGTCATCGACCTTGCGCTTGGCCAGCGGTGAGATCTCGATCGGGTAGTCGAAGACGAACGTCGGCTGCACGAACTTCGGCTCGACGAGCGCCGCCATCAACGCGTCGAGGGCGGTCGCCCGCGACGCACCGTCTGCGATCGGCACGCCGCGCTCTGCGGCGAGCGCCGTCATCGCTTCGATCGTCGGATAGTCGCGGTAGTCGATGCCGGCGTGCTCCAGCAGCGCCCCGCGGTAGGTGGTACGGGCGAACGGTGCGGCGAGGTTCACGACGATGTCGCCGTCGTGCTCGATCTCGAGTGTCCCGCGCACCGCCATGGCCACGACGCCGAGTAGCTCCTCGACCATCCGCGCGACATCCTCGTAGTCGGCGAACGCCTCGTACGACTCGAGCAGCGTGAACTCCGGGTTGTGGCGGAACGACACGCCTTCGTTGCGAAACACGCGACCGATCTCGAACACCTTCTCGAAGCCGCCGACGAGGAGGCGCTTGAGGTGCAGCTCGAGCGAGATGCGCAGCGCCAGCTCACGGTCGAGCGCGTTGTGGTGCGTCCAGAACGGACGCGCCGCGGCGCCGCCCGCTGCGTCCTGCAGCACCGGCGTCTCGACCTCCATGAACCCGCGCTCGTCGAAGAAGCGCCGCACGACCGCGACGACCGCGGCGCGCTGCTGCGCCAGTTCGCGCGATCGCTCGTTCGCCAACAAATCGAGGTAGCGCTGACGGTATCGCGTCTCAGTGTTGTGCAGCCCGTAGTACTCGCCGGGCATTGGTCGCAGCGCCTTGCTGACGATGCGCCACGAGGCGACCTGCACCGTCACCTCGTTCGTGCGGGTGCGAAACAGCGGCCCGGTCACCTCCGCGAAGTCACCGAGGTCGAGCAGTTGCAGGTCCTCGAAGTCCTGGAGCGCATCGCGGCGGAAGTGCAGCTGGATGCGGCCGCTGCCGTCGCGCAGGTCGATGAACGCGGCCTTGCCCATGCGTCGCGCCGAGGTAACGCGGCCGATCACGGTCGCACGAACAGCGTCGGAGGCGTCCGGCTCCGGCTCGCCGGCGTCCTCGAACGCTGCCACGGCCTCGGCGGCGGTGTGGGTGCGTGACACCCGCGCGGGGTAGGGATCGGCGCGCTGCAGCAGTTGCTCGCGCTTGGCAGCGCGCTGCTCGATCAGTTCCTCTTCGGAGGGCATGTGGCAACTCGCTCCCGCGACTTCAGTAACGCACAGCGAGGTTGTACGTGCAGTCAGGCCGGGTCTCAGTGCGCTGGCGGATCGAACGGCTGCGCGAAGTCGAAGGCGGCGGCGGACGGTCCCGAAGTGCGGAGCATGTCCAGCCGCTCTGCGGCTTCATCGAGGCTCGGTCGGTGGCCCTCGGCCACCCACCACATGACGACGTACGGCTGGGTGGCGTGTTCGAACCACTCGGCACGACGTCGCAGGAAGGGCCCGTGGTCATCGCCGAGGTAGAAGCGCCGCAGCGCCGTCAACGACTCCCAGACGGAGAGGTTGACGAGGGTTCGCGGGTCGTCGCCGAACCGGAACGAGGTGGCATCGCCCTCGTCGGACTGCAGGCGCCAGATGAACCCCGGGTTGCGATCGGCGATGGCGTTCACTTCGAGCAGCGCGTGCGTGAAGCCGTCCATCCTCGGATCGTCCATGTCGAAGCGCGCGGCCGCGATGTTGAACTGAGCGAGCTGGTACCCGGCGTGGCTCATGCTCGTTCTCCGTGCCGCGCCGCACTCCATCGGCGACGCGCCTGAGTCGTCGCTGACCCAATGATGTGTCGTCCTAAGTCAAGCGTTGTTCGGTGTCGCTCAGGACACGCTGGTGACGGTCATCTCCAGCTCGCCGCTGGGGGCCTGAATCTTGACCTTCTCGCCACGCTTCTTGCCGAGGAGCGCGCGACCCACCGGCGACTGGTGGCTGATGCGACCGGCGGAAGGGTCGGCCTCGGCCGGGCCCACGAGCTGATACTTCTGGCTCTTGCCGCCCTTGGCCTTGACGGTCACGGTCGAGCCGATGCGCACGTCCTTCGCGCGATGTGCGGCGCGCTCGTCGATGACGGTCGCTTTCTCGAGCATCCGCTCGATCTCGCTGATCCGGCCCTCGAGGAAGGCCTGCTGGTTCTTGGCGTCCTCATACTGACCATCGTGCTGATCGGGGCCGAGCTCTTGCGCGTCGCGGATCGCCTCGGCGACCTGGGCGCGACGGACGGTGGTGAGCTCCTCGAGCTCCGCCTCCAGGGCGGCCAGGCCCTGTTTGGTCAGCATCACCGGTTGGTCGGACATGCCATCCCGTCCCATCGTTGCCAGGCCCGCGCGCCGGGGGCAAATGCGGACCGTGGGGGGTGGGGGAATCAGAAACGCGGACCCACCGTTGCCGGCAAGTCCACCTGTGGCCACACAGGGTAGATCGACCGTCGAGGCGTTGCAACCACAATCAGCACACACGTTCGCCACAGAAACGCCAAAAAGCCCCACAGAGAGCGGCACTCAGGCGACATCTGTTCACTCGTCTCAGCACTCCGCTGATACACTGCGGTATCGCCACCGCACGCTCCCCCGCGGCCTCGGAGGCGTCGAAATTCGCAGTATCACCCGCTTTGCCCCCGTGCTGGCGCTCCTCGTCCTCGTGGGCGTCGTCTCCGGCCTCGCAGGAGGCCTGGTCGCGCTGCAACTCGACGGCGATGACAGCTCCGGGCCAGCGTCGAGCTCGACCCCGGCGCCACCGATTGCCGATTCTGACGCGGATCGCATACGCGACGCCGTTGAGCAGGTTTCGCCCGCCATCGTGCGGGTGCTGGTGACCGTCGCCTCCGACGCCGATCCGCGCCTGGGCACCACGAGCGTTGGTTCTGGGATCATCGTTGACGATCGTGGGCTGGTGCTGACGAACTACCACGTGATCCAGGAATTCGGCTCGATCGCGGTGGTGCTCGAGACCGGCGAGGTGCGCCCGGCGGAGCTGATCGCGGACGATGCGCCGTTCCAGGACGTCGCCCTGCTGCGGATCGAGCCGGGTGGACTTCGCTCCGCGCGCATCAATGACGAGACAGTGCTGCGACAAGGCGATCCGGTGCTCTCGATCTCCGCCGGCATCATCAGCGACAGCAACCAGGTGACGCTCGGAATCATTTCCGACGTCGACCTCGTGATCGATCGGTCCGATGTGATCCTCGAGGGGATGATCCAGACCGACGCGTCGATCAACACCGGTGACTCGGGTGGTGCGCTGGTCAACCTCGACGGCGAGGTTGTGGGCCTGGTCACGGCGAACCTGCGCATCACGCCGGATGGCGAGGTGATCGAGGGCATCGGATTCGCGCACAGCATGTCGACGATCACGCCGATCATCGAGTCAGTGCTGCGCAACGGACTCAACCCCCGGCCGCGGTACGGCATCGAGCGCATCGGCGAGCAGCACATCCCGATCGACGCCGCCGTGGCGTCGGTACTCGAGCTGCCAGTGGAGCGAGGCGCGTTGATCACCGGTGTCGCGATCGGCAGCCCGGCCGAGGACGGTGGCGTCCTGCCCGGCGACATCGTGCTGGAGGTCAACGGTGTCGCGGTCGGCGAGCCCTTGCCGCTGGCTAATCTGCTGAAGACGGGCGCTGATGTGCAGCTCACGTTGCTGCGCGCCGGTGAACAGCGGATCGCGACGGTGCTCCCGGCGCCGCTGATCCAAGCGGCGGGGCCATAACCGATGGATCGACGTAGGCTAGAGGGCAGGCGGGGGCGAGCGGGCGTCGAGAGGCAGGCAGTCTGATGGCCCAACCTCCGCTCGGGCGCGACCCCGAACGCCCGCTGGCGCCTGTGATCTTCGACGACGGTGATCGGATCGGTCCACCACCGCCCACGGACGGCTCCGACGATGCCGGCCTCTTCCGCATCCTCGCCATCATCGTCGGTCTGGGCATCGTGATCGCGGTCCTGATCCTCCCGCCGATCTCGATCCTCGACGGCGGCGACGACTCCGATGACATCCAAGCGCAGGCCAGTGCCGAGTTCCCCTCGCTACCGGCGGGCCTCGAGGCGCTGAGCGAGCTGTACATGCCCGAACCCGTCGAGGCCGGGGGCGCCGGCTTTGAGCTGCAGGTGCCGCTGAAGCAGGCGGTCATCGACGCCGGCAACCTGGGCGTGTACGCCTTCGAGGGCGGCGAGTGGACGCGCGTCGCCGCCGCCGCGCTCTCCAACGACGGTGAGACTGCCTTTGCCGAGGTGACATCGCTCCCGGCGGCCTTCGCCGTGCTGCGCCGGACAACGCTGGCCGGGGAGCTGGGGCTGATCGTCAACGCCGGCGAGCGCCCCGATCCCGCTGCCGGCGACATCGCCACGACGATCTCCGTGATGGCCGCATCGCTGGCGCCTGACGACCCCTCGGCCCTGACGCTCGAGTCCGACGCGGTCACCGGTTCGACCGTGGGCGGCGCGACCATGCTGCTTGGCGTCGACGGCGTCGCTGACGCGGCTCGCATCGAGGTGCTGATCGGCGACGACGCCCAGCGCGAGGCCCATGTGGAGAGCCTGGTGCTCGCCGCGAAGGAACAACAGGCCGACGGCCTCCACCTCGACTACCGCGGACTCAGCGTGGCGAGCCGCGAAGCGTTCACCTCGCTGGTCACGCGGCTCGCCTCGCGGCTCGACGACGAGGGGCTGAGCCTCGTCGTCTCCGTGCCGACGCCTGCCGGTTTCGATACCGGCGCTTACGACTGGGCAGCGATCGGCGGCGTCGCGTCCGCGATCTGGTTGCACACCCCGAGCGACCCGGTCGCCTACTACGAGCAGGTCAAGAGCGCCGTCGAGGCGGGGCAGGCCGCTGGTGTCGACGCCGCGCAGCTGCGACTCGTGCTCGAGCGCACCTCGACGGCGCGCGCCTCGAACGTCGTCTCGCGGATCACGCTGCACGAGGCCCTCGTCAGGGCGAGCCAGGTCGTGCGTCGCTCGACCGGCGGGGTGGCGCCGGGCGATCCGGTTACGGTCGTTGCTTCTCAGTTGACCGCAGACCTGGGGAACACCGGCATCCGCTGGGACGAGATGGCGCAAGCCGTCGCCTACTCCGGCGGTGAGGGCACGGTCTGGCTCGAGAACCGCTTCTCGGCCGCCTACCGGCTCGACCTCGCCGGACGGCTAGGCCTCGGCGGCGTGGTCGTCGCCGACGCGCGCGCCGACGAAGAACTGGCGGATCTCTGGGACACGGTCCTCGGCTGGGTCGAGAGCGGCGCCGTAACGCTCGAACGGCCCTATGGCCCCTACCTGACCCCCTGCTGGGAGGCCTCGGGCGGTGCGCTGGAGGGCACCGGCGCGTGCTGGGACGGCTCGAGGAACAGCGGGCTCGTCACCTGGCGCGCCCCCGCAACGCCGGGTGTTTACGACGTCACGCTGATCGTCTCGGAGGGCACGCGCTTCGTCGGTCAGCGGCTGTCGATGCGCGTCAGCGTCGACGGCGAGGTCGCCGAGCCCACGCCCGAGGGGACGAGCTCGCCGGTCGTCAGCGACCCCGCGGGCACGCCGGAGCCGACCGTCGAGCCGACGGCCGAACCAACTTCCGAGCCGACGGTCGAACCCACCTCGGAGGCGACGCCGGAGCCGACCCCCGAGCCGACGAGCACGCCACCGCCCAGCGGCACTCCCGACGGGCCGCCAGGTCCGGCCGGCAACGAGTGACATGCGCGTCATTGCCGGGACCGCTCGCGGCGTCGAGCTGAAGCACCCGCAGGGCGCAACGCGCCCGACGTCCTCGAGGCTGCGCGAGTCGCTGTTTGGGATCCTGGAAGCGGCCGATCTCGACTGGTCCTCGGTCGTTGACCTCTACGCGGGAAGCGGGGCGCTGGGTATTGAGGCGCTCTCGCGCGGTGCGGGCCACTGCACGTTCGTCGAGTCGAGCCGCCGCACCTGCGCCGTCATTCGCGACAACCTCCGCCTGACGGGGTTCGAGGACGCCTCGACGGTGGTGGCGAGGCCCATCGAGCGTTGGCGACCCAACGAGGGGGCTGCGTTCACACTCGTGCTCGCTGACCCTCCCTATGATGACCCGGACGCGTGGCGCTCGATCGAAGAGGGGATCGGTGCCACTCTGGCCGAGCACGCCACAATCGTCATCGAGCACGCGGCGCGTGTGACCGTCCCGGCGACGCTGACCGGTCGCCCGCTGTGGCGGGAGCGGCGGCAGGGCGACGGCGCCGTGGCCATCTACCGCGCAGGACAGCGCGTTGAGGAGGATGCATGACCGTCGCGATGTACCCCGGACGCTTCGACCCGGTCACGCTCGGGCACCTCGACATCCTGAACCGCGCGGCCGCGATCTGGGACGAGGTCGTCGTCGGTGTCGCCGAGTCAACGAGCACACTCTTCTCGACCGAGGAGCGCATCGAGATGTTCCGGGACGCGGCGAGGGTCCACGAGAACGTGCGCGTGACAGCCATCCGCGGCCTCACCGTCGACGCAGCGCGCGAGGAGGGCGCCACGGTCCTCGTGCGCGGACTGCGCTACATCACCGACTTCAACGTCGAGTTCGACATGGCGCTGATGAATCGAAGCATGGCACCGGGGATCGAGTCGGCGTTCCTGATGACCGCCGTCGAGTACCTCTACATCTCCGCCTCGCGGATCCGCGAGCTGACGGCGTTCGGGCGCGATGTCGCCGAGTTCGTTCCGCCCGGAGTCGGCGAGCTCATCGCGGCCAAGATGGAGGCGCAGCGGCGCTGAGTCTGGGCGGCGGGGCGCCGATGGTCGGCGAGCCCCGACGCGACGTACACTCTCTCTGGCACTCCCCCGAGGATCACCGCCATGGACCTGCTCCACCTTGTCGATCGTCTCGAAGAACTGGTCGCCAGCGCCCAGAAAATGCCGATCGGCAACCGCGCGATCATCGATCGGCGGAGGTTGCTCGATCTCGTCGACCAGATGCGCGTTGCGATACCGCAGGAGGTGCGCGAGGCCGAGGCTATCGTCGCCCAGCGAGAGACGCTGCAGCGCGAGGCGGAGGAGGAGGCACGGATCATCCTGGCGCGCGCCGAGGAGCAGTCGGCCCGGCTGATCGATGAGCACGAGCTGACGAGCGCGGCACGCCACCGCGCCGATGAGATTGCGGCACAGGCAGAACTCCGTATCGAAGACCGCATCGCCGACGCCAACCGCGACGTGCAGGGGCGCATCGACAAGTCGCGTCGCCTCGCGCTTCAGCAGATGGAGACCGCTGACGATTACGCGAAGGAGCTGCTGCGCCGCCTCGAGCGCCAGCTCTCCGCGTTCGTCTCGTCAGTCCAGTCCGGCATCGAGCAGCTGGAAGAACCTCGCGGCGCTGGGCCGGCGATCACGGCCGAGCTTCCCGGAGATGCAGCAGATGGCCACACCCCGCCGGTCGACGAGCCGCTGGCGACGGTGATCACGCCAGAGGTTGATGACGCCGAGGAGGAGCGGGCACTCGCCTCGGCCGTTGGGAACGGCGACGCCAGCGTGATCGATGACCTCGATCACGAGCGGCTGGATGATGATCCGACTGCAGGAACCTAGCCCGAACCCAGGACGCTAGTCCGCCACCTCGTCAGCCCAGAGCGCGTCGATGGCGCGTGCCATGCGCTCACGCACCTCGAAGCCAGCGACCAGTTCGATGCCGTGGGCGCGGCCCGGCGACATCATCGCGAGCGAGGCGCGAGCGCCAGCCCCGTCGCGGAGTCGCTCGAACGACTCGACGGCCGACGCATCGTCCTCGGCGGCGATCAGCGCCAACGGCGTCTTCACCGACCGCACGGCGGCGAGCGCGTCGAGGTCGCCGAGCTGCGCGGGCGCGGAGAGAGCGATCACGCCTGCGATCGACGGGTCCTCGGACGCCGCGACGATCGCCGCCGTGCCGCCCACCGAGGCGCCGACTAACACGATCTCGGTGAACCCCCGCGAGCGGGCGAACGCCACGGCGCTGTGCACATCGGCGGCCAGGCCCTCGAGGTCCCGATTCTCGCCGTCACTCTCGCCGTGGCCGCGGAAGTCGATCGTGAGGACCGACAGCGGCTCCTCGAGGGCTTCCTGCAGCGGCTCGATGGCTTCGTCCCAGTCGTGTTGATCGCCTCCGAAGTCGTGCAGCAGCACGGCGATACGGTCGGCATGTCGCACCCACAGCCGGGCTGCGAGGCGGTCGCCGTCGGACCCGGGTATCGTCGCCAACTCGGCGCCGCCGGGCGCGGTCGTCGTGGCGTCATCCTCGGTCATGCGGCCGAGCGCCAGCAGCGCCAGGGAGGTCACCAGCAGGGCCGCAGCGACGGCGGCTGTGATCAGCCCGATCTGGGAACGATGCGGCGGACGCGCTGCGGACACGGTCTCTCCTAGCGCACGACGAGGTTGAGCAACCGGCCGGGTACGTAGATCACCTTGACGACCTCGCGGCCCTCGAGCCGCTCGGCGACACGTGGCGCTACCTCCGCGGCGGAGCGTACGGCATCCTCGCCGGCGTCGGCGTCCACCTCGATGCGGTCGCGGACCTTGCCGTTGACCTGCACAGCGATCGTGACGCGGTCGGCGGTCGTCAGCGTCGGGTCGTGCTCGGGCCATGGCTGCAAGTGCACCGAGTAACCATGCCCGGTGCGCTCCCACAACTCCTCCGCGATGTGCGGGCAGAGCGGGGCGACGAGGAGCAGCAGCCGTTCGACCGTAGCGTGCCAGGTCGCCTCGTCGGCTTCGCCGGAGTCACGGGCGCGTTGCAGCGCGTTTGTCAGTTCCATCAAGGCGGCGATGGCGGTGTTGAACCGCTTCCCGGCGATGTCGCTGCTGGCCTTCGCGTTCGCGGCGTGCGCGGCTCGTCGCAGCCCCTCGGCCGCCTCGCTGTCCGCCGAGGCGACGAGGTCCGGCGGATTCTCGACGGCGGTCCAGAGGCGGTTCAGCCAGCGCGCCACGCCGACGATGCCATCGACGTCGTACGGGCCGCCCTGGTCCCAGGGGCCCAGGAACATCAGGTACGCGCGGAACGTGTCGGCGCCCCAGCGCTCGACCTGCGCATCGGGCGCGACGACGTTGCCTCGTGACTTCGACATGCGCCGCCCGTCGGTTCCGAGGATCTGGCCCTGGCTGTAGTAGTTCAGGAACGGTTCGTCCCCCGGCACGATGTCGATGTCGCGCGCGGCCTTGTAGAAGAAGCGTGAGTACAGCAGGTGCAGCACCGCGTGCTCGTCGCCGCCGGTGTACTGGGCCACCGGCAGCCACGCGTCGGCCGGCTCAGCGGCCACCGGGAACTCGGCGTTACCCGGGTCGGTGTAGCGCAGGAAGTACCAAGAGGAGCACATGAAGGTGTCCAGCGTGTCCGTCTCCCGACGCGCGGGTTTGCCGCAGTCCGGGCAGGTCGTGTTCACGAACTCCTCAGACAACCCGAGCGGCGACTGACCGGTGGGGAGGAACTCGACGTCATAGGGCAGCTCGACCGGCAGCTCCTCCTCAGGCACCGGCACTATTCCGCAGTCCTCGCAGTAGACAACCGGGATCGGGGCGCCCCAGTAGCGCTGGCGCGAGATCAACCAGTCACGCAGGCGGTACTGGACGCTCGGCCCGCCCCAGCCCTGCTCCTGCAGATGCGCCGTAATGGCCGCCTTGCCGTCCTCGGCGGCGAGACCGTCGAAGCTCCCGGAGTTCACCAGCACCCCCGGGTCGACGAACGCCTCCTCGAGGTCTTCGCCACCCCAGTCCTCAGGCGCGATCACGACCTGGACCGGCAGAGCGAACTGCGCGGCGAACTCGAAGTCGCGCTGGTCGTGGGCGGGCACGGCCATCACGGCACCGGTGCCGTAGGTCGCCAGCGCGTAGTCAGCGATCCAGATCGGGACCCGATCGCCGGTCAGGCGGTTGAGGCAGTAGGCGCCAGTGAACACGCCCGTCTTCGGGCGGTTGGTGGCCTGCCGCTCGATGTCGGTCGCGTTCCGGGCCGCCTCGACGTACGTCTCGATCTCCGCGCGCTGTTCGTCCGTCGTGATCTGCGCGACGAGCGGATGCTCCGGCGCGAGCACCATGAACGTCACGCCGTAGAGCGTGTCGGGGCGCGTGGTGAACACGCGGATCTCGTCGGTGCCGTCGCCCGCTGGCTGCTCGAGGGCGAACGAGGCATCACAGCCCTCGGAGCGGCCGATCCAGTTGCGCTGCATCAGCTTCACATGCTCGGGCCAGTCGACGTCCTCGTGGACAAGCAACTCGTCGGCATAGCGCGTGATGCGGAAGAACCATTGCTCCATCTCGCGCGTCTCGACCGGCGTCTCGCAGCGCTCGCAGGCTCCGTTGACCACCTGCTCATTGGCCAGCGTCGTGTTGCATGAGGGGCACCAGTTGGCCGGCGCGAACTTGCGGTAGGCCAGGTCCTGCTTCAGCAGCTGGAGGAACCACCACTGCGTCCAGCGGTAATAGTCGGGATGGCTGGTGTTGACCTCGCGGTCCCAGTCGAACATCGCGCCCATCGTCTTCAGCTGGCCGCGCATCTGTTCGACGTTTGCTTCCGTCCAGTCACGAGGATGGACGCCGCCCGCGATCGCTGCGTTCTCGGCGGGCAGCCCAAACGCGTCGAACCCGATCGGGAACATCACGTTATAGCCGCGCATGCGGTAGTGGCGTGCGAGGGCGTCGGAAGGCGCCATGGCGAACCAGTGGCCCACGTGCAGATCGCCCGAGGTGTAGGGGAACATCGTCAGGTGGTAGCGGTTCGTTCGTCCCTCGACGACATCTTCGGTGTGGTCGAGCTCGTCGGCCGCCCAGCGCTGCTGCCACTTCGACTCGATCGAGGATGGGTCGTAGCGTTCTAAGTCGCCCGGCCGTTCGGTGGTCGTTGGCTCGGTGGTCATCTGGTCGCTCGCTTACGTGCAGTGTTCACATACGACGCGCCTCGCCGGTCACGATGCGCGGCTCGATCGGTGCTCACGGCGACATCGCAGGCGCGATGTCGCCTACGTAAGGAGGAGGTGGCGGGCTGAGGATGTGTGTGCCGCGCTCATAGTGCATTCAGTATCCCGGCGACCGGCGCGACGCGTCAAGGACGCGACGCGCTTCGGCTAGAACGCGACCAGGATCAGCACCACGAGGATTGGTACACCGGCGCTGACCGCCCAGAGCAGCCGCCGCGCTTCGCGCAGCCGTACGACGGGCTCGGTCGCCCTCGTTGCGCGTCGCGCCTGGACGACGGTGAGCAGGACGTAGGCGACGAACGCCGCGGCGATGACCCAGATCATGGCGACACGATACGCAGGATCGGATCGCCGAAGCGCAGCAGCAGCACCTCGCCGTCCGCGTCGAGTGCGAACGAGGCGATGTTGCCGAAGCCCTCGGCGATGACGTCGGCATCGTTCGGTCTGTCGGCCTCGATCGCCCAGATGTCGCCCGTGCAGAAGTCGGCGAAGATGTACGAGTTCGCGATCTCGGCCACTCGATTGGCGCGATAGACGACGCCGCCGGTGACGGAGCAGTTCCCCGTGCCGAACGCTGGGTGTGGGTAGTTGAACACCGGCTCCTCGACGCCTCGGCATCGCAGCCAGCGTCCGAGTCGAAGCAGCGGAAGCCCTCGAAGCGGTTCCACCCGTAGTTGCCGCCGCGCTCGATGACGTTGATCTCCTCGGCGGAGGACTGCCCGACGTCCGCGAGCCAGAGCGCGCCCGAGGTCTCATCGAACGCCATGCGCCATGGGTTGCGGAGCCCGTACGCCCAGATCTCGTCGCGCGCATTCGCGTCGCCGACGAAGGGGTTGTCCGGCGGGACGGCGTAGGGCTCGCCCGCAGTCGCGCTGCTGACATCGATGCGTATCAGGCTGCCCAGCAGCGTTTCAGGGTTCTGCCCGTTGCCCAACGGGTCGCCGCCCGAACCGCCGTCGCCGAATCCGAGGTAGAGCATGCCGTCCGGTCCGAAGCGGATTGCGCCGCCATTGTGATTGCCGAACGGCTGCGCCACCTCCAGCACCACGAGCTCGCTGCCGCGATCGGCCACCCCGTCCGACACCTCGAACCGTGCGAGGCGAGTGCGACGGACGCCGGGGGCGACCGAGTAGTAGACCCAGAGGTGGCCGTTGACGGCGAACTCCGGATCGAGCGCGATCGAGAGCAGCCCCTCCTCGTTGCCGGAACGACTGACCTCGTCGCGAATGTCCAGGACCACAGCCTGCTCGTCGCCGTTCGCTGAGTAGGCGCGGATGTCGCCGCGCTGGTCGGCGACCCAGGTCTCTCCCGGAACGGCGGTTGTGATCGCCTCGATCGGTCGGTCGAAGACACGGCCACCGAGGATCGGTTCGCCGCCGATCGGCCCGAACGTATCGGGCGTCTCGGCCGTGCCCGTCGGCTGGGGGCTCGCAGGCGGCGAGGGGATGGCGGTCGTGCTCGCGGTCGGAGTGGCGGTGGGTTCGCTCGTCGGCGAGGCGGTCGAGGTCGGTGTTGGAGTCGCGGTCGTAGTCGCCTCGGGACTCGCGCTCGGGGTGATCTCGGGCGTCGGCGACGGATCGTCGTCGCCGTTGCAGGCGACGAGTGAAAGCGCAACGAGCAGCAGTAGCGCAGGCAGGGCGCGGCGGATCGACACAGGCGGTTCCCGTCTAGTGGGCGGTGCGCCGATCGTACGACCCGCAAGCAGGGGCGGCGAGTGGATGACGCTGAGCGACGGCACTGGCACCCTCGACGGGCAGGGGAGGGTGCGTGTGGTATCGCAGGAACTCGACGCGGACCTCGTGATCGTCGGCGCCGGGGCCGTTGGCCTCGCCATCGCAGCCCGCCTCGCGCCGGTGCGGTCGGTAGTCGTGGTCGAGGCGAACGAGAGCTTCGGACTCGAAACGACTTCACATAACACTGGCATCATCCACGCCGGCCATTTCTACGAGACTGGCTCGGCCAAGCACCGTTTCTGCGTCGAAGGCAAACCGCTGCTGTACGAGTGGTGCGACGGGCACGGCGTCCCGGCCCATCGCACCGGCAAGCTGATGGTCGCCATGACCGAGGATGAGCTGCCGGCCCTCGAGCGTCTGGCCGCACGCGCCGAGGCCAACGGGGTTGCGGGAGTCGAGCGCCTCACCGCCGAGCAGGCGAGGGCGCTCGAGCCGCTCGTGCCCGCCGTCGCTGCGCTGTACTCGCAGACCTCGGGCGTGCTCGATCAGTATGGCTACGCGCGATCGCTCGCCGCGTCGGCGCTGGCCGAGGGCGCGATGGTCGTCTACCAGCATCGCGTGACCGGCGGCTCGCGCGAGGAGGGCGGGTTCCGCCTTGAGCTGACCGATGCCGATGGCGTCGCCAGCGAGCTGCGCTGCGCGGCGTTGGTCAACGCCGCAGGCCACGGCGCACCGACCGTGGCTGCCGCGCTCGGCTACCCGCTCGATGGTGCCGAGGGCGTGCCCCGGCTGCGCCAGCGGGTCAATCGCGGCCGCTACTTCGACCTCGTCGGGCCCGCGGTTTCACGAGCGGTGTCGCGGCCCGTTTACCCGATGCCACGTCACGAGAAGAGCGTGCTCGGCCACCAGGCGAAGGCGGGTGGCCTCGGCCTGCACCTGAGCGTCGACATCGATGGGGTGGCGCACCTCGGACCGGACACGGTCTGGCTCGATGCTGGGGCGGAGCTCGATTACAGCAACGACGACAGCGACCGCGCGACGTTCCTCGAGGCCGGCCAACGTCTGCTGCCCGGTCTGCGCGCCGAGGATCTTGCGCCGGGGCAGGTGGGCTATCGCCCGAAGCTCGACACCGACGGCGACACGCCGCCGGACTTCCTCGTCTGGCCCGATCGAGGCTACGTGCACCTCGGCGGCATCGAGTCGCCGGGGCTCACCTCGAGCCTGGCGATCGCGCGCGAGGTGGCCTCGCTGCTCTAGCTGCGCCCAAGGGCCAGCCCACCGATCATCGCGACCAGACCGACTGCGACCGTGGCCGCCAGCAGGACGACCGCGGTCAACCAGTTGCCACCCTCGGCGTGCTCGACCGTGTCCCACATATACGTCGAGAACGTGGTGAAGCCCCCGAGGACCCCGATCGCCAGGCCGGAGCGTACGGCCTGCGACCAGGCCAGGCGCTCCTCGGTCGCACCGAGCAGCAGGCCGAGCAGGAAGGCGCCGGCGATGTTCACGACGAAGGTGCCGGAGCCGCCGAGATTCGTGGCGTTCGTGACGCCCGAGGAGATGCCATAGCGCGCAGCCGCACCCAGCGCACCACCAATGGCGACGGCCACGACGATCGGCATCCGCGCCCCCTCGCTTGCCCGGAGCCCGAAGCGTGGAGGAGCATGCCGATCCACGCAACCCGCCACGCAACCCGCCAAGACGCCCGCAGCGATGGAGCACCGCGATGATCGACCACCTTGTCTACTGGACCCCCGACCTCGAGGCTTCGATCGAGGAACTGGCGGAACGTCTCGGCGTCCGCGCTGCGGAGGGCGGTCGCCACCCCGGCCGCGGTACACGCAACGCGCTCGTCTCGTTCGGCGAGGGTCGTTACCTCGAGGTGATCGGTCCCGACCTCGAGCAGGACGAACCGGCCACGGTCTCACCCTTTGGCCCCAGCGGAGACGGCCCCGCGCTCACCACCTGGGCCGCGAAGGCTCCGGACCTGGACGCCCGCGTCGAGGCGGCACGCGCCGCCGGCACGGAGATCGGCGTCGTCATGGACATGAGCCGCGACCGCCTCGACGGCGTCACGTTGCACTGGCGTCTCAGTCGCGGCGACCGGCCGGGCGACGGGCTCGTGCCATTCCTGATCGACTGGGGCGACACGGAGCATCCCGCGGAGACCTCACCCGCAGGCCTCACCTTCGTCGCCCTCCGCGCCGAGCATCCCGACCCCGAGGCGATCCGCGCCCACCTCGACGCCCTCGACGTGGCGAGCGACCTCGACGTCACGCGCAGCGACAGCCCGCGGCTTGTCGCCACGGTCCAGGGACCGAACGGGCGCGTGGAGTTGAGCTGAGAACACAAAGCGTTCCCCATTGCGATCCGAGCACACCCCGGCCAGGAGGTGAGGGCAGTCACCTCCTGGCCGAGGGGGGATCGATCATGTCTGGTCGCAAGCGAGACGGAGCGGAGAGTGGCACGTTAGAGCAACCGCCCGGGGGCGGGCGTAGTAGATCGGTAGTGGACGTGATGAGAGCGTGCCACCGAGCTCGTGAGCCGGGCAGCACGCAGGTCCGTCAGGGAACGGGAACAGTCCGAAACGCCTCTGTATGCGGACGGTGGCCGACTACTGCTGGGCCCGCTGCTCCTCGAACTGCGCGATGGACATGCCGGTCGCCCACTGTGGCTCGGCCCCGTCGAGGCTCGTGATCTCGGCCCAGTGCTCGGCGACCCACTCGGCGTCCTTCAGGTCGTCCATGCCGGGCTGCAGGCCCGGGCCCTTCACCATCACGGCGCGATTGAAGTTGCCGGCGCCGGCCTCGATGACCAGGCCGCTGTCCGTGTTGTCCTCGGAGGCCATGTACATCACGGCCGGTACGACGTGTTCGGGGACGAGGCGGTCGACCATCTCCTGCGGCATCACCGACGCCGTCAGGCGCGTGCCGGCGACGGGAGCCAGGGTGTCGACCATGACGTTGTACTTCGCGCCCTCCTGCTTGAGGACGTTCATCAGCCCCAGGTTCGCCGTCTTCGCCGCGCCGTAGTTGGCCTGCCCGAATTGCCCCCAGATGCCCGAGGACGATGCGGTCAGCACGACGCGCCCGTACGACTGCTGGCGGAAGACCGGCCAGGCGTGCCGCAGCGGGTTGAACGTGCCCTTCGTGTGCACCGCGAAGATCGAGTCTCAATCCTCCTCCGCCATGTTGTGCATCGCCTTATCGCGCAGGATGCCGGCGTTGCAGATCACGATGTCGAGTCGGCCCCACTTGTCGATCGCGGTGCGCACCATCTCCTCGGCATCGTCGTAGTCGGAGACCGAGCCGTAGTTGGCGGCACCCTCGCCGCCGGCCGCCTCGATCTCGTCGACCACCTTGCGGGCGGGGGCCGCATCCTCGCCGTGCCCCGCCGGGTCACCGCCGAGGTCGTTCACGACGACCTTCGCCCCGCGCTTCGCCAGATCGAGCGCGTACGCGCGTCCGAGGCCGCCACCCGCGCCGGTCACGAGCGCGACGCGCCCCTCGAATGAAATCGCCATGGTCCGAGCTCCTCTGGCGCAGCCGCTCGCCGCGCGATGTTGCGGTTCGATGCCCTCGATCGAGCCGAACCAGCCTAGGCTCGCCCTGCCCTAAGGCGAAGAGTGCGGGGCCCGGCACGCGCGTACGATTGGCGGGGTCTGAACGAGGTCCGATTGTGACGATTTATCTCGACCGCGCCGTCGAGGATATGGTGAATTGCCCCGTCGGCGCCGCCTTCCTTTCGCTCGTCGATACCAACCTCACCGTCGCGCAGGCGGTGACCCCGCGTGCATCGTTCGCACTCGCCGCCCAGGCGGTCTCGTATGCCAACCCGCACGCGTCTAACCACGCGAAGATGCTTGAGCGTTCGCACCGGCTTGGCGCCAGATTGCGCGACCTCGCACGCGAGCTGCTCTCGCACCCCGACGCGGTCTGGTGGTCCGCTCCGTACGAGGGCACACAACTCTGGATGGGCTACGGCGACCACCCGAACGCACCGATCGAGCTGGACGACCAACGGGACGCGAAAGAGATCCGTTGGGAGACTCACGCCCAGCGACCGCTCGACTGCCAGATGACGTCCAGGATGCTCGATGGTCTCGCCAACCTCGACTTCGTAGCGCGCGGGGCGGGGAGCGGCGGCGACTGGATGCCCGATCGGCTCTGGCGCGCGCCGATCGAGCCGATCGAGGGCGCGCGGGTGCTCGAAGTCGGCTCACCGGCGGACTGGCATCGCCTCTGTGTCGACTACCCCTCGCCGATGCTCACCAGTCGCGACTCGCCGGCGGGCGAAGGCGACCTGGCTCCGCACTGGGAGGCCGTGGGCCGCGAGTGGGACGGTGTGCACCTGACGTTCCTCGGCCTGCTCACGACTCCGTTCGTCCGCACGAACAGCGCCGACGGCGCCTCGATGCTTTGGTCGTGGGACTCGGAGGGCACGCTCTGGCTACGCCGGAGCCTCCTCCGACCGGCACTCGATCCGATACCGCTGGCCGACGCCGAGGATCCCACGCGCGCGCTGGCACTGCTGCCGGGCCCGCTGTTCGACCGGAGCGACATCGATCCGGACGATCCCTCGATGGTGCTGCTGCAGGCAGGAGGTTCCGCACCGCCGCTCGACGCCGGCGGTCGGGAGAGCGTGTTGCGGCGGATGGGGTCCCCGCCGGGACCGCAGCCGCGCTGGCGTATGTGGTGGTGGCGGCTGCGCCGCCGCCGCGGACGCTGACGGCGTATCCTCGCTCGCCATGGAGTGTCAGGTCGGCGATGTGGCCACGCGAAGCCTCGAGGTGACGGGCGAGGCCGTCGAGGCGTATGCGCGGCTGACCGGCGACCGCAATCCGCTGCACTTCGATGAGGCGTTCGTCAAGGGCACTCGTTACGACGGACTGTTGGCGCAGGGCGGGATCGCGACGGGGCTATTGCACGCGCTCGTGGCGATGGACCTGCCGGGGGCCGGCTCCGTCTTCGTCCGTCAGCGCTGGTCGTTCCCGCGGCCGGTGTACATCGGCGACACGATCGAGGCGCGGGGCGAGGTGACCTCTGTGCGCCCTCGGCGGTCGTTCGCTGAGATGGCGTTCGTCGTGACGAACCAGCACGGCGAGACCGTCCTCGAGGGCGACGCACTCGTATACCAGGCGACGCCCGAGACGGACGCCTAGGCATCGTCGGTGTCTTCGACGTTGCTCCCGGTGAGCCGCCGATGCAGCCATCGCGCCGCAAGCAAAATCGAGTAGTCGAGGCGGCCGGCCTGTGCGACGTGCGGCCGGCGGTCCGTTGGTGCGTCGAGGAACTGATCGTTCGCGCGCGAGTCGCTCGGGGTCGGCCTTGCGAACGGCGGTAAGCGAGGACGACGAGGCGCTCATCAGCGCCCCCGCTGCTGCGAGAGCACCGATCCGAGGATGACGAGCACGCCGCCGAGCACCAGTTCGAGGCCGATCGTTTCGTCGAGGATCAGCGCGCCGAGGATGACGCCCCAGACCGGCGTCGTCAGTTGCACAGCGGCCACCCTCGAGGGCAAGAAGCGCTGCAGCAGCCAGGCGTTGCCGAGGAAGCCGAAGCCGGCGATCACGGCGCCCTGATAGAAGAGCGCGACCGCCAGGCGCGAAGTCATGCGGGAGGCCTCGTCCTCGAGCAGCGCGCCGGCGATCAGGAAGCTCGCGACACCAACGACGGTCTGTGCCAGCAGCAGCTTGTGGATGGCGATGCCCTGCGAGGTCTGCGAGAGGTAAACCTGCCGTGCCCCGAGCAGCATCGCCGAAACGAGCGTCAGCAAATCGCCGCCGACCGTGACGCCCTCGACATTGCCGCCGTCGAGGCCGCCCGAGAGCACGACGACGACGCCCATGTAGGCGAGCACCGTGCCGGCGACGCGCAGCGGCGCATAGCGGTCGCCGGGGACGATGAAATGAGCGAAGACGCCAGTCCAGAGCGGAAAGGTCGCGGTGATGACTGCGGCGTGCCCGACCGTCGTCCGGTCCTGGCCGATGTTCATAAACGCGAGCTGCGTCGAGAACAGCACACCGAGGCCGGCCAACGGCAGCCACTCCGAACGCAGCACGCGCAGCGATTGCCGGGTCGCCAGCGCCCAGGCCAGCACCACGACGCCGCCGATCGCGATCCGCATCCAACCGAGGCGCAGCGGTGGGGCGTCGTCGAGCCCCGTCTTGATCGCGACCGGATTGCCGCCCCACAGCGCGGCCAGGAGCACTGCGAACGCCCCGGACTCCGGTGTCAGCTCGCCTCGCGTGGCCGGTGCGGCCTCGGGGCGTGGGGTGGAATCGCTCACGATCCGCCGCCGGCGCGGTAGGCGTTGTAGCGGTTGCGGCCGACGACGACGATCACCGGCACGAGGATCAGCAGCGCCGCGGGCAGGAAGAACAGCACGAGCGACTGCTCACGCAGCACACTTGTCGAGTAGAAGAAGGCCGCGCCAATGATCGTCCACGGGATGATGCTCGCCACGTAGAAGCGGGCGAAATTGAGCCGCCGCAGCCCGCTGAGGTAGCTGACCACATCGATCCCGATCGCTGTCAGCGGCAGCAGGAAGCGAATGGCAAACACGCGCCGCGCGTCGAGGCGGTCACCCACGCGCTCCACGAGCTCGGACGCGCGCTGCCCGGCGAGGAGCCGTACGACCCTCGACCCGAACCGTCGCGCGACCGTGTAGTTCACGATCAGCGCCGCGGTCTGGGCAGCGAACGTCGCGCCGATGGATACGCGC
The DNA here is from genome assembly GCA_965226785.1 of Dehalococcoidia bacterium. Taxonomy (GTDB): domain Bacteria; phylum Chloroflexota; class Dehalococcoidia; order UBA2979; family UBA2979; genus CBDDEC01. The sequence continues at coordinate 551,285 of CBDDEC010000002.1, read as the reverse complement.
GGCTCGAAGACGAGCGCGGCGACGCTCACCGTCGCGAGGTCGGAGACCGGGTTGAAGGGCACCGAGATGCCGAGGAACAGGACGACGGCGTACGCGGCGGGGCCGAACACGCCGGCGCGATCGACCGCCCGCTCGATGCTGTCCTCGCTGAGATCGAGGTAACGCTGCGCCAGCAGGCTCACCACCAGGATGACGAGCGCGAGCGAGCCGAGCCGCAGCGCGGTGCGGCGGCTGACCTTGATGCGGCGCAGCCTCGACATGGCGCGGCCAGTCTCCGTCCTCATGCGGTCCCCGGAACTCGGAGCGCGCATGCTCTCACCTCGCGCCCTAAGCTGCGCGGACGGAGAGGGGTCCACAAAATGCGCACCAGTGTGTTCTACCTGCCCTCGATCGGCTCACGCGAGGAGATCGAGGCGGGTCTGGCCGGGCTACGGCCAGAGTTGTACCAGCGGATGCTCGCGGAGTTGTCCGAGCAAGCGAAGCTGGCCGACCGGCTCGGTTACGCTTCGATCGCGTTCACCGAGCACCACTTTCATGTCGAGGGCTTCGAGCTGTCGAACAACCCGGTCATGCTCGACCTCTTCCTGGCGATGCAGACCGAGCGCATCGCCGTCGGCCAACTGGGCATCGTGCTGCCGTCGCAGAACCCGATCCGCGTGGCGGAGGACATCGCCATGCTCGACCACATGTCGGGCGGTCGGGCGCATGCCGGGTTCGCGCGCGGCTACCAGCGCCGCTGGGTCGACACGATGGCGCAGCACCTCCATGGCATCCACGGCGCGACGCCGGGCCAGCATGACGAGATCGACGCCGCCAACCGTGCGGCGTTCGAGGAGCACTTCCGCATCGTCAAGCAGGCCTGGACGGAGGACTTCCTGTCGTACGAGGGCGACTACTGGCAGATCCCACCGGCAGGCACTCCATGGGACCTCGACGCCACACGTCAGTGGGGCGGTGGCGTCGATGATGACAATATCGTCCGGCAGGTGGCCGTCGTGCCAAAACCGCTGCAGCGGCCGCACCCTCCGATCTTCCAGCCATTCGCGTCTAGCGAGCGCTCGATCCGCTGGTGCGCCCAGGAGGGCGTGACCGCGATCCTGCCGCCGATGAACCTCGAGCTGCAGCACCGGCTGTTCGAGGTCTATCGCGAGGAAGCGGCCGCGGCCGGTCGCGACCTTGCGCCGGGCGAAGGTCTCGGCGTGCTGCGTGACGTCGTTGTCGCCGACACCGACGAGGAGGCGATGGCGCTCTGGCGTCACGGCGGCGCATTCTGCGGCGCGGCATGGTTCTCGCCGTTCCACTTCGGCGAAGTGCTGAAGGACCCGCAGGACGGTCACCAGTACACGCCCGAGGAGATGATGGAGCGCGGCCTCTTGCTGGTAGGCAGCCCCGACACCGTCGCCGGTCAGGTCGAGCGCATGCTGGAGGACACGCCGGTGCAGTGGATCTTCGCCTGGCAGTACAACGGTCTGGTCCCGCACGCCTCGATGCTTCGTTCGATCGAGGCGTTCGCGACCGACGTCTTGCCACGCTTCGGCGGTCTCGACTAGAAGGAGGCGGAACATGGGCAGGTTGGACGGCAAGGTCGCGGTGATCACCGGCGGCGCTTCCGGCATGGGCGAGGCGACGACGAAGCTGTTCGTAGGCGAGGGTGCGCAGGTCGTGATCGGCGACGTGCAGCGTGAGAAGGCGCAGGCTCTCGCCGACTCGCTCGGCGACGATTGCGTCGCGGTCGAGGCTGATGTCAGCAGTTCCGAGGATGTGCAGGCCCTGGTGCGGACCGCGCTCAGCGAGTTCGGCGGCATCGACGTGATGTACAACAACGCCGGTATCGGCGGCGGCGAGGGCCCGATCCACGAGTGCAGCGAGGAGATGTTCGACCGCATCATTGCGGTCGACCTCAAGGCGGTGTGGCTCGGGATGAAGCACGCGCTGCCGCACCTGATCGAGCGTGGCGGCGGGTCGATCATCACGACCGCCTCGATCTCCGGCCTCGTGGGCATGCCCGGGCAGGGCGCCTACGGGTCTGCGAAGGGCGGTGTGTTGCAGCTGACGAGGGTTTGCGCCATCGAATACGCCGACCGCGGCATCCGCGCCAACAGCATTTGCCCAGGCGGCATCCTGACGCCGCTGCTGTGGAACAACCCGGCGCTGTCTCAGCCCCGCGATCCGGCGGAGCTCGAACGAGCGCTCGCCGGGGCGCAGCCGATCCAGCGCGCCGGGCAGCCGGAGGACATCGCGAACGCCGCGCTCTGGCTGGCGAGCGACGATTCCTCGTTCGTCACGGGCCAGCAGATTGTCGTCGACGGCGGCTGGACAGCCTCGGCGCGCGTGGGTGGCGTCAGCGGCGTCGGTGGCGTGCGTTCGGAGAGCTAGCGGAGGGCCGGACGACGGCTAGACCTCGCCGAGCCCCCAGCCCACACCGTTGCGCAGCAGGGTGCGGAAGCCCTCGGTCTCCCACGAGCCGAGCAGATAGAGCGGCGGCGCATTGTCGTCAGCGACGCTGACGTCGACGGTGCGCTGGCTGTTGGTCGTGGGCGTGTGGCAGTGGCCCAGCGTCGTGTAGGCGACAGCGCCCTGGCTCAGCGACCGCTCGAAGGCAATGGCGCGCTTCGTGCTGCCCGGGAGCATCGCGCTGTCGCGCTCGTAGTAGAAGCCGGTCGGACTCGGCGGCACCTCGCCCCAGTCCGCGGTCAGCAGCACCGTGCTCTCGTCGGGCGCCTGCATCTCCACCATGTACGGCTCATCGATCGTCTCGAAGACGTCCGGAAGGCCCTTCGTCAGCGGGTGCTGGCGGTCGACCAGCTCCACTTCGAACTTGCGGATCGGCGGGTGGTGGATGAAGAAGCCGCCCAGGGTGTTGTGGTAGTTCATCTTCACCATCTGGCGGCGCTCCGACTTAGGCATACGCGCCGCCTTGCCGCCGGAGCTGCCGTGCAGCGCCAGCCAGCGACCCCCGGCCTCGACCCACTGGCGGAGGACGATGTTCTGCTCGTCCGTCGCGACGGGGCCGGCGACGTAGGTCACGAGCAACGAGCACTGCGGCAGCCACTTCTCGATGTCCTCGTAGTCGTTGGTGACGGTGGTGTGGACGTGGTCGCGTTCCTTGAGCAGCTCAAGGATGCGCAGCCGCGCGTAGTCGTGGTCGTGGCCGGCTGGCGCGCCCGGAGGGTATCCGCCGGCGATCACATGGGCTCGGATTACGTCGGTCATCGCGCGAACCTCCACGCTGCGGCGCGTACGCGCGCCACGCGCACTCTAGCCCCAATCGAAGCGACGCGGACAGCGACAACGGGTCGCCAGAGCGGTCTGCGCCGGGAGAACGGGGCTTGGGCGTTCCGGCAGACGGGCAGCGAAGCGGATAGGATGCCGACGTGATTCGGCTGGCTGGGGTCAGCCAGCAGAGCACGGAGGAACTGATGGGCCTGCTAGACAGTATCAAGGGAATGTTCGGGCGCGGCCGCGATGCCGCGGGTGACGTGGCCAGCGGCGCGTCTGACGCGGCGAATGGTGCGGCTGGCGCCGCCGGCTCGGCCGCGGGCGCGGCGATGGACGCCGCCGGTGACGCCGCTGGGAAAGCGGCCGACGTGGCCGGTGACGCCGCAGAGGCGGTGGGCGACGCCGCCAGTGGCGTGGTCGACCGAGCACGCGACATGGTCAGCGGTGACGACGACGACGAGGAGCCGTCCACCGATTAGACCTCGGCGGTCAGCTTTGCGACCCGGGTGGCGGTGGCGCCGTAGCAAGGCTCGGCCGCTGCGTGTCAGCGGCGACCGAAGGGTGTGAAGAGCCCGAAGAGAACGCCGACCACGAGGAAGCCGACCGGCAGGACGTAGACGAGGATCGAGTCGAGTTCGATCACGCTCAGGAAGAGCAGATCGAAGCTGAGAAAGATCCCGAAGAGGAATCCGGAGAAGCCACCCAGCACCGGCTGACCGCGCCTCGCACCCATCGTCGTCCCCTCCTCCGTGCCTAGCGCAGCGGGAACGCCGCGCCCAGCAGCCCGAGCCCGGTTAGCACGGTCATCACCAGCGAGATGATGCCCAGCGGGCTGTCAGTGATGTTCCCGTCGAGCTTCACCTTGATCGAGCCGCTGCAGCTTGCGCCCTCGTCGTTGTGATAGCCGGATACGGTGAGCGTGATGCCGCCCGGCACCCAGCTCGGGATGTCCCAGTCGACCATGTCGGTGTCGGAGTTCTCGTCAGCCTCGCCGTCCCACGGATCGTGGATGTTGATCGAGGGGATGCCCGGCGGCGTGCTCACGCTGACCGCGCCGTCGATCACGCGATCCTCGCCGCTGACGCCGACGCTGGCGATGTAGCTGGCCGATCCGCTGTGCGGCACGGTGTAGACACCGCCCGATGCGCTCGGGTTGATCGTCCCGCCGCTCGACAGCGTCGCCTGCACCGTGCATGGCCCGTCGAGGTCAGACGCGACCGAGCCGTCGCTGGCCGACTGGGCACTCGCTACGCCGGTACCGATTGCCGCGAGGAGCAGAGCGACGACGGCGGTCGTGAACAGTCGGTGTCGACTCATCGTGGATCCTCCGCGAACTCTGACAGCGTGAATCTAGCCGCTCATCACGTTTGCTGTCACCTCGGGAGGAGCGCGAAGAAGGCGTGCTGGCAGTGCGTGCCGCTCACCGGTCAGCGATACACTCCGCCGAGCGCGTCACTGCTGGGCAGCGAGTTCCAGGCAGAAGTGACGCCCGCAGCGGGGAGAGCGACGTGACCGCGGACCGATACCTCGATGATTTCACGGTGGGCGAGGTCTTTACGACCGGTGGCATCACGTTCACCGAGAGCGGCATCATCGACTACGCGATGCAGTTCGACCCGCAGGCCTTCCACCTGGACGTGCAGGCCGCGTCGGAGTCTCTCTACGGGGGCCTGATCGCCAGTGGCTTCCACACGATCTCCGTCTGCTTCCGGCTCTTCATTCAGACCGGTCTGCTGGCGCAGTGCAGCATGGGCTCCCCCGGCATCGACGACCTAAGCTGGCTCGCGCCGGTGCGACCGGGCGACACGCTCCGCACGACGGTCGAGGTGGTCGAGGTGAAGCCGTCGTCGAGGCGACCAGACCGGGGCATCCTGCGGCTGGGTTATGCCGCCACGAACCAGGACGATGTCAAAGTGGCATCGTTCATCGTCAACCACCTCGCGAAGCGCCGACCCGAGTAGCCGCCCGTCCGTCGACCAGAGGCCGTCGATTTCGTGGACCTCGTTCGTTGGTGTAGTAGGTAAGACAAGACCTTCGAGGGGGACGCGATGAGGTTCATTCTGTTGATCAACGGCAGCGACGACTCGTGGCGGAACGACCCGCCCGAGGTGCAAGAGCGCGTGATCGCTGGCCATCAGGCTCTCACCGCCGACCTGGAGGCAGCGGGCAAATACCTCGGCGGCGGTGGGCTCGACGACTGGCGCAACGCCCGCTACGTGCATCGCGACGCGGACGACAACGTCACCGTGATCGACGGGCCCTTCGTCGAGTCGAAGGAGCACACCGGCGGCTACTACGAGGTCGATGCGGAGTCGTACGACGAAGCCGTCGAGTGGGCCAAGCGCATCCCCGGGAGCGTCGCTGCGACCATCGAGGTGCGCGCGGTCTACCGAGGCTAGGTACTGCCGGCGGTGCGCCGCCGAGGTCGTGGGACTCTGCCCGGCGACCCAGGTCAGCGTTCAGCGCGACGTCCGCCAGTCCGGCGGCCACGCGCAACCGACCCCTGGGCCGCCGCCAACACCTGGCCGAGCGCTGCCCCCTAGCCGCGACTGGCGGCGGCGCTGATTGCACGTCGTGCGAACACCGCCGTCATGGCTCGTCGATACTCTTCGGAACCGGCGAGGTCCACGTTGACGTCGATCAGTGATTCCGACGCACCCTCGGCGGCGGCCGCGATCGTGGTCTCGTTGAGTTCGACCCCGGCGAGCGCTTCCTCGACGCCGCCGAGCCGCTGGGCATGCGTCGAAGCACCGGTGACGGCGACCCGCGCCGAGGTGCAGGTGCCGCCATCGAGCTCGAGCGAGGCGGCGACGCCGACGATCGCGAAGTGCGAAGCACGGTGACGCAGCTTCGCGTACGCCGCTGTGGTCGCCGCGTCGAAGCTGATCGATGTGATCATCTCGTCTTCAGCCAGATCGACCTCGAACAGCCCGCGGAAGAACTCCTCCGCCGCGACCGTGCGTTCGCCTCCGCTGCCGGTGGCGTGGAGCCTTGCGTCCAGAGCCACCATGACTGCGGGCAGATCCGACGCCGGATCGGCGTGTGCCAGGCTGCCGCCAATCGTGCCCCGGTTGCGTACCTGCTGGTCGCCGATCTCGCCGGCCGCCTCAGCGACAATCGGAGCGCGAGCCAACAGCACCGGGTCCGCCTCGAGGATGGCGTGCGTGGTCAGCGCGCCGATCGAGATGCGGTCGCCGCTCGCCTCTACGCCGCTCAGCCCGGGGATGCGGCTGACGTCGATCAGCAACGTCGGCTCGATCAAGCGAAGCTTCATCAGCGGGATCAAACTGTGACCACCGGCCACGAATCGGGCGTCACCGTTGGCTTGCTGCTTCAGCGCCAGCGCCTCTTCGACCGTGCCGGCGCGCTGATATTCAAACGCGACCGGAATCATGCGTCGCCTCCATTGATCACATGCCAGAGCTTCTCTGGACGCATCATCATGTCGATGTGCGTCACGCCGAACTCGGAGAGCGCGTCGACCACGGCGTTGGCGATGCACGGCGTCGACCCGATGGTCCCCGCCTCCCCTATGCCCTTGACGCCCATCGGATTGAGCGGCGAAGGCGTGATCGTGTGGTCCAGCTCAAACCGAGGGAAGTCACGCGCCCGCGGTATGGCGTAGTCCATGAAGGAGCCAGTCACCAGCTGGCCATCGGTGTCGTAGACCGCCTCTTCGATCATGGCCTGACCGACGCCCTGGGCGATCCCTCCGTGGATCTGACCGGTCACGATGAGCGGGTTGATGATGTTGCCGCAGTCGTCGACGCCGACGAAGCGCTGCAACTCCAGCTCGCCCGTCTCACGGTCGATTTCGACCTGGGAGATGTAGCAGCCGAACGGCCACGTGAAGGCTTCCGGCTCCCAGAACGCCTCCTCGCTGAGCCCGGGCTCGGTGTCCGGTGGCAGCGGAAGCGGGATGTAGGCGAACGCGGCTACCTCGGCGAACGGCACACCCGTGTCCTCGGCGCCACGCGGGCCGATCATGCCCTCGCGGAACCCAAGGTCGTCGGGTTGCAGCTCCATCATCTGCGCGCCGAAGCGGCGCATCTTGTCTTTGACCTTCACCGCGGCGTTCAACATCGCGGTTCCGCCGACGGCCATCGAGCGGCTGCCGAAGGTGCCTGTTCCCTCACGCACCTGGCCCGTGTCGCCGTGGACGATCGTGATGTCCTCGATGGGCAGGCCGAACTCGTCGGCCATCAACTGGGCGAACGTCGTCTCGTGCCCCTGACCGGTCGAGGACGCGCCGGTGGTCGCACGCACTTTGCCGTCGCGCTCCACGCTGACGCTCGCGTGCTCCCAGAGCCCAACTGTGGGCATCGCCGCCGAGGGGCCGAAGCCGCAGATCTCGGTGTAGAACGACATGCCGATGCCGACCACGCGACCTTCCGCGCGCGCGGCGTCACGGTCGGCCTTCATCTGCTCCCACCCAGCGTTCTCGAGCGCCAGGTCCAGGGCCCGTTCGTATTCGCCGGAGTCGTAGACCATGCCGCCGGCAGTGGTGTACGGGAACTGCTCGGGCTGAATGAAGTTGCGGCGGCGTAGCTCCGCCGGATCGATGCCCAGCTCGCGCGCCAGCAAGTCCATCCCACGCTCGACGAAGAAGATGCCCTCCGGGCGACCCGCACCGCGGTAAGCGTCGGTCGGCATCTTGTTCGTGAACACCTCCGTGAGGTCACAGCGAACGGCGCCAATCTCATAAACGCCGCTCAGCATGAACGCCGCCAGCGTCGGGATCGCAGCGGTCAGCACCATCTCGTAGGCGCCGATGTCAGCAATCATCCGGATCTTGAGCCCGAGCACTTTGCCTTCACTGGTCGCGGCAATGTCGACGTAGCCGATGACGTCGCGGCCATGGATCGTCGTCATGAACGCTTCGGAGCGGTCTTCGATCCACTTCACGGGCTTGCCCAGCACGCGCGAAACTGCCGCCGCGGCGAAATCCTCGCCGTAGACGTTGATCTTGGCGCCGAAGCCTCCCCCGACGTCTGGAGCGATCACCCTCACCTGGTGCTGTCCGAGGCCGAGCACGGCGGCGATGAGTGTTCGTGCGATGTGCGGATTCTGCGTCGTCAGCCAGGTGGTGAGTTCGTTCTTGCCCGGCTCGTAGTGGGCGATCACGCCGCGAGGCTCAATCGCGTTCGGCACCAGCCGCTGGTTCACGATCCGCTGGGAGACGATGACATCGGCACGCTCGAACGCCTGCTCGATTGCGCTGTCGTCTTCCACCTCCATGGTCTCAGGGTTGACGCCGGTACCGGCCGGCGCGAGCGGGACGGCGAGGTTGTTTTCGAAGTCGTCGTGGACGATGGCAGGCTCGCCGGCCATCGCCTGCTCGGTGTCGACGACAGCCGGGAGCTCCTCGATCTCGACGACGATCGCGTCCGCGGCGTCGCGCGCCAGGTAGCGGTCCGTCGCGACCACCACGGCCACCGGCTCGCCAACGTAGCGAACTTTGTCCGGCGTGACCGCGTGATGGTCGGGCGCCGGGAAGGGCGTCGCGACCGGCATCGGCGGGAGAATCTCTGCCAGCTGCGCGCCGGTCATCACCAGCTCGACGCCGGGCATCCCCTCGGCGGCGCTGGTGTCGATCGAACGGATGTGGCCGTGCGCCACATCGCTGCGCTTGAACGCGAGGTGGAGCATCCCGGCCAGCTGGATGTCGTCGACGAATGTGCCGAGCCCCTGCACCAGACGAGGGTCTTCGCGGCGTCGAACACGCTGCCCGACGAGCTGACCCGGGGTTGTGGAGATAGTCACTCGGCACCTCCGGCTACGACCTGAACCGCGTTCACGATGTGCTCGTACCCGGTGCAGCGGCAGAGGTTGCCATCGAGGCCGCGCCGGATTTCCGCTTCAGTGGGATCTGGGTTTCGGTCGAGTAGATCCGCTGCGGAGAGGATCATTCCAGGAGTGCAGTACCCGCATTGCAGGCCGTGCTCGTCCCAGAAGGCCTGCTGCAGCGCGTGCAGCGCGCCGTCGGCGCCGATGCCCTCGATCGTCGTGATGTCAGACCCGTCGGCCTGTACCGCGAAGATCGTGCAGGACTTAGCGGCGGCGCCATCGATCAGCACCGTGCAGGCGCCGCACTGGCTGGTGTCACACCCGATGTGAGTGCCCGTCAATCCGAGCGTCTCTCGCAGGAGATGCACGAGCAGCGTGCGTGGCTCCACTTCTAAATCGTGAACGCGTTCGTTCACGGTCATGGTGATCGCTGTGCTCATAGTGTCTCCTCGTTCGTGGTCAGCTTTGTCCGGCAGCCTCCGTGGCTGACTGCGCCTGCGCCTCGATCGCTTCGAAGAACTGCCGTGCCATCCCGCGGGCCGTCGTCGTCAACAAGCGTCCCGCCACACGCGCCACCGGGCCATGAAGCCTCAGGTCGGCACTGTACGTCAGGTCCGTTCCCGCCGTGGTCTCATCGAGGGTGATCGCCACGTTGCCGTGGACGCGCCCCGGGCGACCTCCACCCTCTGCCCGCAGGGTGTAGGCATGCTCAGGCTGGCGGTCCGCCAGGGTGACATTGCCATCGAACGTTCCGCGGATCGGTCCGATCTTCACCTCGACCTTCAGGTCGTACGAATCTGGTGCGACCTCGTTGAACTCAATGCAGCCCGGGATCGCTTCGCACAGCGAATCCGGGTCCTGCAGGCGGGCCCAGACCACCGAGCGGGACATCGTGAAGTGGTGTTCGCCCTCGACCTGCAGGTGGCGCTCCCTCCGGCGGCGGTGGCATGCTAACACAACGTCCGCGGGGATCGGTCCCGCCGTGGCGAGGTGCTCGCGGGGGGCGGCGGGGAGCCTGTCGAAGACGCGTCGAATCTGCCTGCGAGGGGGACCGCTTCACATGACTGGGGAGTCAACATTCAGGGCGAGATCTGTTTTGGGCGGGCGGGTTCGTCGCACGCGACGCCGCTGCTACCGTGTCCCCGCAACCAGCTAGGATCCGCGCATGGCCAGCCCCATCACCCACCTCGACCTCGCTGCCAGTGATGCCGTGGCCGCGCAGCAGTTCCACGCGCTGGTGCAGCAGTGAACCGGCTCGAGATCGAGAAGACCCTGAACGAAGATCGGGTCTGGCTCCTGGGCACCTACTCACAGCTCGATGCCTCCGACCTCGTCGCGCCGGTCACCCCCAGCGAGCACGACCCCGAGCAGATGTGGACCGTGAAGGATCACCTGGTCCACCTCATTCTGATCGAACGAAACTGGAACTCGATGATCCGGAGGCACGTGGCCGGCGAGCAGAACGCCGTCACCTTCGTTCGTAACGACTCCGGCGGGGAGCTCAGCCGGGACGAAGTGATGGCGGCTGTTCACGAGTGGACCGAGAGCTGGGCAGAGGCGCACCGCGATGACTCGCTGGACGAGATCGTCGCGCTCGGTCAGGCGACGCGGGCCGAGACGCTGACGTTGCTCTCAGAGCTTACGCAGGAACAGCTCGACGACACGATTCCCGGCGCCCCCTGGGCGGAAGGGAACGTCGGCCGCGGTCACGCGCCTGGCACGCTTACCCCACCAAGGTCTGCGCCACGCAGTCAGGGCCACCCGGTCAGAGCCACCGTCCTACGCTGTCCTGGTAGGTCGAATACTCAGCACCAAACTCCCGCGTTAACCGGCTTTCCTCGTCGCGGATCACGATGTGGTCGATGACCGCGACGGCCATTACCAGGAACAGGAGAGTCCACACCGAGCCGAACAGCAGGCCGATCCCCGCTGTGAAGAGCGCATACGAGACGTAGATCGGGTTCCGCGACAGCCGGAATGGCCCCGCTGTCACGAGCCGGGCATTCTGGTTCCGTGGCACGCCGCTGACGCCCGCGGCGGACATCGTCACCTCCGCCCAGACGAACAGACTCACTCCTCCGAGCGCTGTCACTGCGCCAGCGGCCGTCGACCAGATCCATGGTACCGACACGGGCAGGACGATGCTCACCAGGAGCCCGAGCACGATCGCCAGCAGGTACGGGACCGGTGGCCAGGCGGTCAGCACCCGCAGCTCGCCGACATCCTTCGGGTTGTTGGTCATCGGTGACGCGATGATACGGGCTCGGAGTGACGTCACCCCAATCATCGGGAAGCCCGCACCGGCGCGCGCCGCGGCCTATCCTCGCGGCTCACGCTGAGACCTCACGAATCCCTCGTCGGTATGCTCACCCGCGTCTGGAGCGCCATGTCGAACACGTTTGAACGCACGCGCCGCACCGGTCTCCTACACCACGACACGGAGAAGGCTTTCCCCGGGTATGTCTGCTACTCGCCGGTCTACTCAACTGGCGAGGTCTATCTACTGGCCCTCAACGGGGAGATAGCGCACCGCTGGGAGACTGGCTATCCGGCCGGGATGTGGGGATACATCCTCCCCAACGGGAACCTGTTCTACGGCGGGAAAGACCCAGACCAGGCAGAGCAGGATCGCTTCGGGGCCTGGGAGGCGTTCCGGGGCGGGGTGATGCTCGAACTCGACCCGGGGGGCAACGTGGTCTGGGAGCACCACGACGCGATCACCACCATCATGACGCTCGGCGCACGGAGGGCGGAGGTGCGATCTACCTCACGGCTGAGCCGATGTCGCCGAAACTCGCGGCGCAGGTACCGGGCGGCGTCCCGGAAGGCGACGCCGTGATGTGGGCTGATGTGCTCGTCGAGGTCGATGCTAACGGCGAGCGGGTCTGGGAGTGGCGTGTCGCCGAACACCTCGATCCAGCGACACACCCGCTGACGTTCAACGACCGACGCCACGAGTGGAGCCATGCCAACACCATCGTCCCCCTGCCCGGGCAGGACGGCGCCGGTGACAAGGTGCTGGCGTCCTTCCGCAACATCTCCACGGTCGTCCAGATCGATCAAGCGAGCGGCCAGATCGATTGGGAGCTCGGCCCGCCACTGCTCTCCCAGCAGCACGACCCGAACCTCCTGGACAATGGCCACCTCCTGGTCTTTGACAACGGCTGCCACCGCCCCAAGGTCTCGCTCAGCTTCTCCCGCGTGCTGGAGATCGATCCGGCGACCGCAAACATCGAATGGCAATATCAGGATCTCCCCTGGGTCGACTTCTTCAGTCCCTTCATCTCAGGCGCACGGAGGCTCGAGAACGGGAACACGTTGATCACCGAAGGGTGCGCGGGACGCATGTTCTAGGTCACAACCGCTGGCGAGGTCGTCTGGGAGTACGTCAACCCCGTGGTTGGCCCGGATCCTCGCGGGGTGTACTTGATCGGGCGGAACTCGGTCTTCCGCGCGAGCCACTACCCGGCGGCCGCCATCCCCTGGCTCTAGGCTTTGCGCTGAGCTTCGCCGGCAACATTGAAGGCGCGCCCATGCTGAATCGAAGGCGACTCGAGGGATCGACGACGTCTGCTGAGCTGCCGTCGACCCCTCGACGCTCGTCAGGCTGTCGGCGCTTCGGCGGCAGGCGCTGCCGCCGCCATCGGCCACATCGTATAGGCCAGCGGCCACGAAGCAACGATCGCCGCGACAGCTAGCACGTAGCCGCCCCAACCCGTGGGTATGAAGTTCGCGGCAACGACCACGACCAGCGCAATGACCACGACCATCGTGAGTTCACGGCTCATTGATCTCGCTGCGGTAGACCGACATCGCCAGCGCCAGCCAGCCGAGCCCGAAAATGACACCCCCAACCGATGAAGAGCGGCACAAACCACGCATCGGCGGCATCGAGGTATGCGACTGCGTCGCCACCAGCGTCAGAGATCAACGCCACGGTGAAGAACTGGGTCGTAACGGCCACGGTGATGGTCAAGGCGCCCACCACGACCAGGGGCACCATGAGGAAGCTCCAGCCGTCCTCACCGGCAGCCCGTAGATAGTAGCGAAGCGAGAATGTGGCCAGGATCGTCAGTGAGATCGACGACACCGCGATCAGGAAGCCCCAGCTCTCGCCCGGCCGGTGTCTCCGCCGATCTCCTTGGCGATCTCCATGTTGTCGGTCGAGTCGCCGACATAGGGCACGATCAGGAATCCGATGAGCAGCACCACCGGAGCGATGGCGACCACGCTGGCGCGGATCCGTGCCTGTCCTGTTTCTGACATGCTTCTCCCCTATCGGCGCGACTAGGGGAGTCTCATTCGCGCATCACGTACGGGATTGTCGGCACACGCCACCGCCTGCGTGCAACCCCGCCAGAACTCTGCGCGGGGATCGTCGGGCTGCAACACCGGAGAAGGGCGGTCCAGATCCGGCCCGCTCACGTCCGCCGCCAGGGCGAGCGCGCGAGCGCCTACACTGCGGCGCGAACGGCGCAGAGTAGAGCGAGGAGCGGCGCTGGATGGGACACCAGGCCCACGCGAATCCCAACACCGGCCGCGCCCTCTGGATTTCGGCTGGGTTGACCGGCGGCTACTTTGTCATCGAGCTGATCGCCGCGATCTTGATCGGCTCGGTCGCCGTGCTCTCCGATGCGTTCCACACGTTCTCAGCGGTGGGCGGCGTGCTGATCGCAATCGCAGCCGCCCGCTACGCGAGCCGGCCGCCCACCTCGGAGCGCACCTTTGGCTATCTACGCGGCGAGGTCTTCGGCGCGTTCGTCAACGGCTTCTTCTTGCTGGGCATGGCCGCGTTCGTCCTGTTCATGGGCGCCCGGCGCCTGCAGAGCCCGACCGAACTCTCGACGACGCCCATGCTGTTGGTGGCCGCCGGTGGGATCCTTACGGAGCTGATCTCCTTGGCGCTCCTCTACGAAGCGCAGAAGACCAGCCTCAACATCCGCGGCGCGTACTGGCACGTCGTGCAGACGTTCATCGGCTCGCTGATCATCATCGTCGCGGCGCTCGTGATCCGGCTGACGGGCTTCCTGGAAATCGACCCGCTCCTGGGCATGGCGTTCGGGCTGGTCTTGCTCTGGGCGTCGTACGGGATCATCAAGGCCTCGGTCGACATCTTTCTCGAAGCGGCGCCGCCCGACATCGACCTGCACGAGGTCAAACGGGAGCTCGACGCGCTCCCAGGGGTGCGGTCGGCGCACCACATTCATGCCTGGACGATCGCATCGGAGCGCACGATCTTCTCAGCGCATCTCCTCGTCGAGGCCGATCATCCGGCTGAGCTGCTGCGCCTCATCACCGACGGCCTGCGCGATCGCCACGGTGTCTACTTCTCGACGGTTCAGCTCGAGACGGAGTGCGACGTCGAGGGCGCCGAAGAGATTGAGTTTCTCCGCGAGGGGTCGCCTCACGAGGGACACTCTTCGTCGCCCCACTGATCAGCCTCGTGGCAGCAGATAGACTCCGGCGATGGACGAACGGTCCGATGCGAGTCGCCCCGAACCACGCGGGTACTTCCTCCCGGAAGAGGAGGGCACCGGGCTCCTGCCCTGGGCCACCGTTGAGGCCCGGCTCGTCACCGCGCGCAACTACTGGCTGGCGACAGCCTCGGCGTCCGGCACTCCTCATGTGATGCCGGTGTGGGGCGTCTGGATCGACGGCGCCCTGCTGTTCAGCACCGGCGCGACGACCCGCAAAGCGCGCAACATCGAGACGAATCCCAACGTTGCGATACACCTCGAGAGCGGCGCCGAGCTCGTGGTGGTCGAGGGCTCTGCGCGAGCTGTCGCGGACGAGCCGTTGTCGGTGCAACGTTTCCTCGACGCCTACAACCCCAAGTACAGCTGGGACTTCACGGCGGACGCGTTCGAGGACGGGGGGCTTTACGCGGTGACGCCACACAAGGCGTTCGCCTGGCTCGGCGACGAGGGCGAGGCCTTCTCAGGGACCGCGACTCGTTGGATCTTCGGAGCTTGAACGCTCCGGACTGACAGCCGCCGCTTGTCGTCCGCATTCACCCGTCGAGTAGGGACACCAGCCGCCTCGTCGCCACCAGGCGGTACGAGGTTTCGACGAGCTCCGCGACATCCTCCCAATCCGGCGGCACATCGAGGTAGACACCCAGCCAGCCTCTGTGCCCGACGTACGGCGGTCGGAAGAATCGGTCAGGCGCTTCCTCGATGAGCATCTCTTGCGCACCGGGCGGCGCTGCACACCAGAAGGCTTCTCGCTCATCGTGATGGCGATCCGCGAGCGTGACAAACACACGCTTGCCGGCGAACCAGGTCGGCTCGCTGTGGCTCAGACGCTCGGTGGCCTCCGGCAGGGCCAGGCAGAGTGCGCGCAGTTGCTCGAGGGTGCGGGTGTTCACGGCGTGGAGTCTAGCCTGCCGCCAGGCCGCGGCAGCGGTGTCCACCTCAGGAATACGCGGCTGTCGGGATGAGCCGCCCGATAAAGGGTCAGCAAGGCGTATCATCCCGGCACGTCGTTCGTCACCAGCTTGCATGACGCCCGTCGTGGGCCGCCGTCGCCACAACCTGGTCGTGGTGCCGCGTACAGCTTTGAGTTTTTCGCCCGCTTGTGGCGTTTGAGCGCTTTGACCAGCAATAGGAGGTTCCGTGCCGCGCGCGATCAGAGATCTGATGCCGGCCGATCTCGAGTTTCAGATGTTCGTCCTCGATGAACTCGCTGATGAGCTGATCGATGAGGGCGCCGACGTCATCAAGCTCACGATCGGTGTGCCGGAGTTGCCGATGCCGCCGGCTGTTCTCGAACGGATGGTCGACAAGCTCCACGACCCGGACTTCGTGCGCCGGGTGTATCCGGAGGGGCTGCCCGAGCTGCGCGAGGCGATCGCGGCGTTCTACAACCGGCGCCATCGAGCGAATGTATCGGCCGCACAGGTCATCGTGAACACCGGCACTTCACCGATCTTCCGCAACGTCTTCCAGCTGGTGTCGGGGCCCGAGTACGAGATCATGATTCCGCGCCCCTACTACGCGCTGTACCTCTATTGCGCGACGCTGGCTGGGGCGTCGGTCAAGTTCTACGACATCGACATCGAGACTAAGCGCGTCGACATGGAGTCGTTCCGCAAGAGCTTTTCGCCCGAGCGCACCTCGCTCGTCGTCATCAATTCACCGGGCAACCCGCTCGGGAACATCGTCTCGCCGGACGAGCTGCAGGAGATGTACGAGATCGTCGATGGTCAGGCCTACGTCCTGAACGACGAGATCTACAGCAACACGATGTTCTACGAGGAGTTCCAATCGCCGCTCGCGCTGCTCCCAGAGCATGCAGACACGACGATCGTCACGAACAGCTTCTCCAAGGGCTACCGGATGTACACGAAACGCGTCGGCTTCGCGATCCTGCCGGAGGAGCTGCAGGTCAACCTGCGGGTGATCCAGCAGCACACGCTGCTCTGCACCGACCCCGTTTACCAGCACGGCATGATCGCCGCGCTCGAGGATGAGGAGAGTCCCGCGGAGCTGACGGGCATCTATCGCGCGCGTGCCGAGTACACGACGCAGCGCCTCGTCGGCAGCGGCTGCGAGCCGATCGGCGCAGAGGGTGGCTTCTACGCGATCCTTCGCTGCGAGGCATGGAACGTTGCCCACGGCTTCGCCTCTTCGAAGGAACTCGCGCGCGACATCCTGCAGCAGGTCCACGTCGCCGTGGTGCCTGGCACCGACTTCGGCGTGCCGCATGACCTGCGCCTGGCGTTCTGCAACGACCGCTACAACGAGGGCATCGACCGGCTACTCGAGTACTTCACCGCTGCGACAGAGCGGGAACCGTCCCGGACCGCGCAGGTGAATCGGGCAGCGGCGAGTTCCGGAACGTAGCCGTGGTTCCCGCAACACCAGCGCCAAATCCGCGGCCCTCCGAGGCGCCGCACACCGAGGATCCCCTGGCCGTGCGCCGGGCGGTGATCCTCGCTGCCGGCGCAGGCACACGCCTCCAGCCGCTGACCGAAGACCTGCCGAAGTGCCTCGTGGAAGTGGGCGGCGAGCCACTACTCGAGCGCGCGCTCCGTGCGCTGGCCTCGCAGGGCGTTGCAGAGGCTGTGATCGTGATCGGCTATGGCGGCAACGTGATCTGCGAGCGGTTCGGTGCGCGCTTCGCAGACCTCGACATTCGGTACGTCGACGCGCCGGACTTCGCCACGACGAACAACATCCGGTCCTTGTGGGACGCCCGGGACTATCTGGACGAGGACGTGCTCCTCCTCGAGGCAGACGTGGTGTTCGATCCGCAGGTGATCGGCGCGCTGCTACGCGAGCCGGGAAGCAGCGCGGCGGTCGCGCCGTTCCGCCGTCCGCTGTCTGGCACTGTCGTTCATCGCGACGAACAGCAGCAGGTCACGCAGTTCACGCTCGGCGCGGAACAGGGGCGACCTTTCGACGCCGCCTCGGCGCTGAAGACGGTCAACATCTATCTGCTCCGCAGCGCGCTGCTTCGAGACGAGGTGGTTCCGCGGCTGGACCGTGCGATCGAGGCCGGTCACGTCCAGCGCTACTACGAGACAGTCCTGCAGGATGCAGTCGCCGAGGGCGCGCTCACGGATCTGGCAGCGGTCGATGTTTCGGCGAGCCGGTGGTACGAGATCGACGACCATCGGGACCTCGATGCGGCGGAGTTTCTGTTCCTCGATCGAAACGCCCAGTACGAGCGGATCCAGGAACTCCACGGCTCGTACTGGCGCTATGGCTTCACCGATCACTCCTACCTCTACAACATGCACTTCCCGCCGCCGGCGATGGTCGACGTGTTCCGCGACGACCTGGAGGCGGTTGTGACGAACTATCCGCTCGGTCAACGTGAGCTGGCTCGCCTCGTGGGCGACTGGACAGGCGCAAATCCTGATGGCCTCGCGGTGGCAAACGGCGCCGCGGAGCTGATCAAGGTCCTCGGCAACCAGTTCGTACGGCGGCTGACCATCCCCACGCCGTCCTTCAACGAGTACGAGGAGGTGATCGCCCCTGAGGGCCTCAACCGCTTCCCGCTCGATCCCCACACGTTTGAGCTCGATGTCGATGCGTTCGCCGAGTCGGCGATCGCATGGGGGTCTGACACCGCGGTCGTGGTCACGCCCAACAATCCCACCGCGCTCTCCGTGCCACGCGAGGACCTGCTTGCGCTCGCGCGTCGCCTCGAGGTCGACGACTGCCGGTTGATCGTGGACGAGTCCTTCGTCGAGTTCAGTCGCGGCGGGCTCGGTGCCAGCGTGGAGGACGAGATCGCGACGCATCCAAACCTCCTCGTGATCAAGAGCATGAGCAAAGTGTTCGGAGTCGCTGGGCTGCGGCTCGGCTATCTGCTGGGTGCGGATCGCGAGTTCATCGAACAGGTGCGTCGCGCCCTGCCGATCTGGAACATCAACGGTCTCGCCGAGGAATTCCTGCGCACCGTCGGACGGTACCGTCGCGAGTTCGCCGAGAGCTGCGAGCTGACCAGATCAAGTTTCGAGGGGCTGTACGCGGATCTGCTCGCGTTGCCCGGAATCGAGCCGATCGAACCCGACGCGAACTTCGTCCTCGGCCGGCTCGCCGATACCTCTGCGTCTGCGCCCGAGATCGCGAGACGTCTGTACGTTGAGCACAACATCCTGGTGAAGGACTGCGCGGCCAAGACCATGCCCGACGCCGATCGCTACCTTCGGATCGCCTCGCGCACGCCCGAGGAGAACCGCGCACTCGTCGAGGCGCTTGCAGCCGTCCTGTCATCGGCCGGTGCCCGGAGTGGCGCATGACGTCCGACTCCCCAGCTGGAGAGCCCGGCGGCATGGGATCGGGCCCGACGCTGAGCGACGCAGAGAACGCGGCCCTGATGGAACGCCTCGAGCGGGAGATCCCCCCGCTCGACATCGCGGACGCCGAGCAGTTCATGCGCGAGGCGAAAGCCACGTTCGACGAGCATGGTGTGGTGTTCTTCTTGCGCCAGGGCACGTGCCTCGGTGCGGTGCGGGATGGGGCGCTCATCCCGTGGGACGACGACCTCGATCTGGGCTCGATCATCGGGCTGCACGGGTTCACCGAGGCGATGATCGAACCGGTGGTCGAGACACTGCGAGCGCACGGCTGCTACGTCGAGGTGGCCCGCGAGGGGCTCTACACCTCGGTCAAGATCTTCAAGTACCGAATTCGCATCGACTGGCAGTGCTATCGCGTGGTCGAGGGCACGATCGCTCACTACCCGGGCGTGCCGTTCCCGGTGAGCCTGTTCGAGGAGCTGGATCCGATTGAATTCATCGGCGACCAGTACCTGGTGCCCAGCCCGCCCGACGAATACCTCACCTTCAAGTACGGGCCGGATTGGCGTACGCCGAAGCAGGTCGGCTACGAGAAGGACGTGCTCGATGCGATGCCATCGGGCACCGTCCCCGGCCGTCCCGGCCGGCTGAAGCAGTTCTTGCTCGCGCGCTTCGTCCCCAGCCAAACCGGACGGCTCCGGGTGCTCGACGCGCAGGGCGCTCCGGTCGCTGGCGCCGAGGTGCGGATTGCGGGGCTCAATCGATCGCGGACGAACCGCCATGGCCTGGCCCGGTTCTACCTGCCTGGGCCTGAGTACTACGCCGTGGCGGTGACCTCGAATGGCGTCGAGGAGGTCCTCTACGAAGAGGAGATGATGCCCGGCCACACCTACGTGTACCGACCGGACCCCGCGAAACCCGCGGGCCGATACTTCGTCCTCACCGAGGAGTAGCCGAGGCGCATTGGCCAGCCCTCAACGCGGGAACCTGCGGCTGTCCCTGCTCGTCTTAGGATCAGAGCTAACACAGCTACCGCTGATGGCCTCAGTCGGAGAATCGCCATGCCCCGAAGGATGATTGGACTGTCGATCCTGGTGTTGGTGTTGAGCGCCTCGGCTGTCGCGCTCGCCCTCGGCACGCTTGACGCCGGTGATGGCGCGGACGGCGACCAGCCGACCGCGTCCGCGGATGAGGCGCCGTTCATCGGGCTGACGAGCGACGCGGCGTCGGCACTCGCGGAGACCGAGGGCCGCCGCTGGCGCGTCGGTCGCGAGGACGGCGAGCGGTTCGCGCTGACCGAGGACTTCATCGTCGGGCGCGTGACCTTCGAGATCGACGACGGGACCGTGACCACCGCGTCGATCGAGCGGCCGTTCGAGGACCTCGACGACTCCAGTCAGCCGCTCACGCAGGAGCAGCGCGACACGGCGGACATGCTCGCCGCCGCGGTACGGGAATTGCTGACGGTCAACCACGGCTTCAGTGACACGCCGCAGTTCACCGATGTGTACGTCGGGAACGCACTGGGCGGGCTGGGCGGCGAGCCGCTGAAGCCATTGCAGCTCGAACGCATCGCGGCCGCGGTCAACGAGATGGGTGCCACCGCCGAGTACCTCGAGGACCCGGACGGTCTGATCACAGAGCTGTTCGAGAAGACGCCTGAGGGCGCCGCGGTGGTCATCATCGACTCACTGGAGGTGCTTCCGGGCGGCGCCGTGGTCGAGTTGCACTACTGGTGCACGTCGCAATGTGTTGTCTTCGTGAGCTACGAGCTGGCATCGGTCGACGGCGAGTGGACCGTCACCGGGCTGGCCGGCCCGATCGCGATGTCGTGAGACCGCCCGTCGGCGGCTCCGTCGCGGTGGCGCTAGTTACTCGGCGTCCACGAGTAGATGCGGGCGAGGCTGCCACCCATCAGGGCCGCTCGCTCTGACTCCGTCAGCTGGTCGGTGACCCGGAACGCTTCGACACCCTGCTCGTGGGTCAACAGCTCGACCGCGCGGGTCCAGTCGGTGCCCCACATGCAGCGCTCGAACCCGAATGCTCGAAAGACCTGGCTCAAGGGCTCCCAGATGTCGGCATAGGGGAACGGCTCATGCGACAGCGTGCATGCTCCTGACACCTTGATCGCCACATTGTCGAGCTCCGCCAGCGCGATCACCTCGGGCAGGTCGGCAAACGGCTGCTCGGGTGGGGGCGGCTGGAAGGGCTGAGAAAGGCCCAGGTGGTCGATCACGACCTGGGTGTTGGGATGGCGGCGGGCGAGCTCCGCGAGCAGATCGAGCTTCCGCCAGCACAACACGTTGATCGGTATGTCGTTCGCCGCTCCTGCCGCCAGAATCTGATTGAGCCCGGGGTGATCGGCCGACATGTCCCCGTCCGAGTACCGGTCGCTCAACATGATGC
Source organism: Dehalococcoidia bacterium (assembly GCA_965226785.1). Taxonomy (GTDB): domain Bacteria; phylum Chloroflexota; class Dehalococcoidia; order UBA2979; family UBA2979; genus CBDDEC01. The sequence continues at coordinate 530,122 of CBDDEC010000002.1, read as the reverse complement.
GTGCCCCAACGACCCCGGGCGTTACCGCCCAGCTGGCGACTTCGTCGCCAACCTCGGAGGCCTGGGGATCGAAGGGCTTGATCAGACCAAAGCGCCCGGGATGCTGGGCGTGCACTTCGAGTGCGTAGCTCGGGTCGTAGCGGTACATGCTGTAGGGGGAGACCAGTAGCGCTCCGTCGACGCCGACGGCGTCCATGGCCGCGACCATATCGTCACCGGTCACCTCGGCGGGACCAACCAGGGTGCCGGCCCAGGGCCGTTCGGGTCGGTTGCGTTCATAGGCGTGGACCTGGCAGTCGATCGTTGGCATCAGAGGTTCCTTCGCGTGGCCACCTGAGGCAGGCGCCGCTGAACGGGTGACGCGCACCGCTGTCTGAACACCGCCCTGGACAGCCAATAATCGGAGTTACGCTACCACCCGACACCTTGGCATGGCGCCCGCTCATGTCGTTCGTTTCGGGGGTGGGCGTCGGACAGCTGAGCGAGGAGGGCATCATGCGTCTCGAGGGCAAAGTCGCGATCGTCACCGGTGGCGCCAGCAGCATGGGCGCCGCCGAGGTCAAGCTGTTCGCGCGCGAAGGCGCCGCCGTCGTCATTGCCGATCTGTGGGAGGACGGCGCGCGGCAGGTGGAGTCAGAGGTTAATGAGGCTGGCGGTCGTGCGCAGTTCCTGCAGACCAACGTCAGCGATGAAGGCGACTGGGAGCGGCTGCTCCAGTTCACCGAGGAGACGTTCGGACCGCTCGACATCCTGGTGAACAACGCCGGCGTGAGCGGCGGGACGTTCGAGGATCCCACGAGCACCGAAGACTGGCACGCCATCATGGACGTGAACGCCACCGGGGTGTTCCTCGGAACGAAGCACGCCGTGGCCTCGATGCAACGCTCCGGCGGCGGATCGATTGTCAACATCTCATCGATTCTGGGGTTCGTCGGCTCGGACAGCGGCCACCCGGCCTACCACGCGTCGAAAGGCGCGGTACGCATCTTCACGAAGGCCACCGCGGTTCGCTACGGACCGGAGGGCATCCGCGCCAACTCGGTGCATCCCGGCTTCATGCCCCCGATGCGATCGCGGCCGCCCGGGTCGGAGGAGGCCCGCGCGCGAGCCGCCGCGGCGACGCCCCTCCGCCGCACGGGCGAACCGATCGAGGTGGCGAACGGGGTGCTCTTTCTGGCCTCCGACGAAGCCTCGTTCGTGACGGGGACCGAGCTCGTCATCGACGGCGGGTACATCGCCCGCTAGCCGCAGGCTGGTTCGACGAAGACGGCAGGGCGGTCACGGCGCGCGAGTTGCCCCAAGGCCGCGTCAAGATGTGACAGCGGACTGCTGTAGCATGCTGGCCGGATCGCCGAGGCGCGGTCGGTCACGTCGGGAGGCGATAGTGAAGTTCGGGCTGTTCTACGAGCTGCAGCTCCCGCGTCCTCTAGACGAAGAAACCTGGGACCCCGACGCGGAGCGGCGGCTCTTCGACGAGATGTTCGAGCAGGTCGAATACGCCGACAAACTGGGCTTCGACTACGTCTTCTTCGTCGAGCACCACTTCCTCGAGGAGTACGCCCACTCCACAGCGCCGGAGATAGCGCTGGCCGCCCTGGCGCGACGCACGGAGCGCATCCGCCTGGGCCACGGTGTGATCCAGATGCCGCCCGCCATGAACCACCCCGCGCGCGTCGCCGAACGCATCGCGTCGCTCGACGTGATCAGCGGCGGGCGAGTTGAGTTCGGCACCGGCGAGGGCACATCGGACGCGGAGCTGGAGGGCTTCGGCGTCGAGCGCTCGCTCAAGAAGTCGATGTGGGAGGAGGCGACGCGTGAGTGCGTGAAGATGCTCTCCTCCACCCCGTACGAGGGCTACGAGGGTGAGTTCTTCTCGATGCCGAGGCGAAACGTGGTTCCCAAGCCACTGCAGAAACCGCATCCGCCGCTCTGGGTGGCGGCCTCTCGGCGCGAAACCACGCTACTCGCTGCTCGTTTCGGTATCGGCAGCCTCGGCTTCGGCTTCGAGACGCCGGAGGAGACCGCCGAGCGCGTCGAGGAGTACTACCGGCTGATCCGCGAGGAGTGTTTTCCGATCGGTCAGGCGATCAATCCTGGCCTGTTGGTGCTGAACCAGTTCATGGCCGCCGAAACAGACGAGGAAGCGATCCGTCGCAGCGCCGACGGGCCCGGGTTCTTCAGCTACTCGCTGGGCTACTACTCGACGACCCGTGGTCGGCAGAAGGACGAAGAGGGAGTGGCGCTGATCGACGCGCACGAGGCCGGCGTCACGAACATCCATCGGCGCTTCGATGCGCTGCCGCAGGAGCAGAAGGACGGCCGTACGCAGCTCCGCCAGGCGCGGCTGCTGACGCAGCAGGAGATTGCAGATCGCGAGCCCGAGAACGAAATGGCGCGAGCGCTCTTCCGGGCCGCCCGCAGCGGTTCGGCGATCGGCTCTCCGGCCTCGATCCGGGAGAACATCAAGCGCTACGAGGACGCCCACACCGATGTGATGGTCTTCAACGCCCAGTGCGGCGCTCGCAAGCATGAGCACATCATGGAGGCGATCGAGCTGTTCGGGACGCAGGTGCTGCCGGACTTCGCCGAGCGTCATGAAACCGAGCACCGGCCCTGGCGGGAGCGCCAGCTCGACGGCGTGCCATACGTCATCAACTCATCGATCTAGCGAACGCTCGAGGGGCCGGCGCATGGCCAGATATGACACCGTCGAAGATCCCGAGGTGCGCGCCATGCTCGAGCGGGCGACCAGCGACATGCGTGCGGGCGATTCGACATCGGCGGTGCACGCGTGCTGTGACGCGTTCGTGCGCTTGATCGTGCTCAGGCCGGACCTGCTCGAAGCGAACATCCCTGACGACGAGAAGATCCATCACCAGCAGTTCCCGCGCCTGGGCGCCAATCTCGAGGTGGGCGGCGACGGGGGCGGCACGATTCGATTCGACCGTGAGCGCTTCTCGATGAGCGACGCGATCACGTACCTGGACTTCACGACCGACACCGCTCTTCGGGAGGGGCTGTAGCCGGGAGACTGGCGCCCCGGCCTCCCCGACCTGAGGCGCAGTGATGCCCAGTGCGATCAGTCGCGCTGGGCTAGTGTGCGTCGACAGGCGTTAGCGGCGGCATGGGCGTCGGTTGCCTAGGCACGAAGGAGAGAGCAATGGCTGACCCGAAGCGCGTCGGCATAGTCGGCGCGACCGTGACCACCGGCGGCAGCGGCTGGGGCGCGAACGCCCACGTTCCCGCGCTGGGTGCGCTGCCGGACTACGAGCTCGCGGCCGTCTGCACCGCGCACGAGGAGACGGCGACCGCTTCAGCCGCGAAGTTCGGCGCCGAACTCGCGTTCCATGACATGAGCGACATGGTGCAGCGTCCGGACCTCGACCTGGTCGTCGTGTCGGTGCGCGTGCCGCTGCACCACGAGCTGGTGATGGCGGCGCTCCGTGCTGACAAGCCCGTCGTCTGCGAGTGGCCGTTGGGTGCAACGCTCGCGGAGGCCGAGGAGATGGCGAATCTGGCGCGCGAACGAGGGCTGCGAACCGCCGTCGGGCTGCAGGCCCGCAGCGACCCGAGCATCCGTTACGCGCGTGACCTCGTCGCGCAGGGGTATGTCGGCGAGGTGTTGACCGCCAACCTCAGCGTGATGACGCAGGCGGTGCTGGAACGCGGCCCCGGTCGCAGCTGGCAGGCCGTGCGCGCCAATGGCGCGCATGCGTTCACCATCTCCGGCGGCCATGCGATCGACGCGCTCTGCTTCATCCTTGGCGAGGTGGTCGAACTCTCCGCGCGCCTCACGACCCGGATCACAGAGTGGCGCGACGAAGAAACGGGAGAGGGCATCCCGGTCGATGCGCCTGACAGCATCGCGGTCGCCGCACGTATCGAGAGCGGTGCCGAGATCGCGATCCAGGTGGCCAGCGTGCCCTCGCAGCCAACGGGGACGCGCCTCGAGATCTACGGGCGCGAAGGGGCGCTCTTCTTGACGGCTCGGTCCGCCAACATCGGTCCCAACCAGCTGCACGGCGCTCGCGGAGGCGACGCGCTCGAGGAGCTGGCGCCACCGGACGAGTACGTGGTGGTGCCGGAGGGGACGCCGCCCGGCCCGCCGCGGAACGTGGCACAGGCGTACGCGCGGATGGCAGATGCGTTCGGAGCAGGTGAGCCCTTCGACCCGGATTTCGACCTCGCGGTCCAGCGGCATCGACTGCTGGCGGCGATCGAGCGCTCCTCGGAGACGGGCGCGGCGGTCACGTTGTCGGGCTAAGCCGCGTCGCCGAGCCGGTACTGCTCCAGCTTCGCGTCGTCGAGGACGATGCCGAGGCCCGGGCCGGGCGGCAGCGCGATGCTGCCGGAGCCGATGTCGAGCCGCGTTGTCGCCACCGTGTCGGCCACCTTCAGTGGACCCACGCACTCGAGACCGGGCACGACGTTTCGCGATGTCGCCGCCAGCATGATCTCGGCCATCGTGCTCGGATCGAGACCGAAGCCGTGGCCCAGGACGACCGGGATGCCCGCCGCCTCGGCCGTCGCCAGCATGTGAGCGGCACGCAGGAGGCCGCCCGCCTGCTTGATGCCGAACTTCACGAAGTCGGCGCAGTCGGCCTTGATGACACGCACGAGGCTCTCGTGATCGCTGATTGACTCGTCCGCCATCACCGGGATGCCGCCCTCGCGCCGCACGCGCGCCAAGCCCTCCAGATCGTCCCTCGGCGTCGGCTGCTCGAACAGCTGCAGGTCGGCGCCCTTGACCGCCTCGCAGAGCTCGAGCGCGGTGGCGGCGTCGTACTGCTGGTTGGCGTCGATGCGCAGCTCCATCGCGCTGCCGACCACGTCGCGCACGGCCGCCACACGATCGCGGTCCCGTTCGACGCCGCTGCCCACCTTGATCTTCGCTGACTTGAATCCGGCGTCCAGCCAACGTCGGGCCTCTGCCGCCGCCTCCTCGGGAGGCAGCTCGCCAATCCAGCCGTTGAACAGCAACCGATCCTCTACGCCGCCGCCGAGGTAGTCGTACAGCGCGATGCCCAGCCGCCGGCAGGTGAGTTCGATGCAGGCCTGCTCGACGGCGGCCCCTGCGCCGGGCTGGAGCGGGGTCAGCGCTTGCGCGAGCTCGAGGATCCGATGGACGTTCGTCGGGTCTTCGCCGAGCAGCGCTGGCGCGATCCGCTCGCGGACCGCCACCGCGAGCTCCGGGGCGGTATGGGGCGAGCTCGCGGTGGTCGCTGGGTCGATGCTGCTGATCCCGATCGCGCCGTCTGACGCATGCACGCGCACGACGACGCCGTTGGTCGTGCTCTTGGTGACGCCGCCGCTCGTGAAGGCGTCGACCAGCGGCATCGCCACACCAAACACCTCGACCCGATCGATCCGCAGCGGCATGGGCAGGCTCCTCGTGCTTCGCACCTCGGCGACGGCGGTCAACGGCCGCTTGGTGCATCCTCACGACGATCGTTCACGTGTAGCTCGGATGTCGCGCAGGTCCACCGCCAGATCAGCCCACGCGGTGGCCCGTCCGCCAAGCGTATGCCGAGGGCGAGCGCTGTTGCGCCCACGATGTCGTCGAGCATTGTTCCCTGCGTCTCGATTGGCCTTGTCGACAGCCGACAGCCAGCCCCGCTCGTCCCGGCTCAAGCGAACTACGGATCAACTACACAATCGGCCCGCGGTGACTACTAGTGTTATGGGTAGATTTCTCACGCCCAGTCGTTTGGCCGCCGTGACGCTTGGTGGAGGGCGGCCGTCACGTGGGAGCCGAACGGAAAGCGAGGGCGCCACGTTCGCGCCTGCCCTTGGCGTGAAGTCAATGACCCTCTGTTGAAGGACAGGAGTGCTGCTCCATGGCATCTGTGACCGACGCACCTCCTCGCGCCGTGCAAGCCGAGTTAGACGCGCTGAGCTCGTTGTTGGACGACTCCATACCGTCGAAACAGCTCGATCGGAACTTGCTGATCGCGAGCTGGAACATCCGTGCCTTTGGGGGGCTCACTCAATCTTGGAGCGCCGGTGATGGTGACAGCCCAAAGCGCGACTTCCACGCACTGCGCGCCATCGCCTCGGTCGTATCGCGGTTCGACGTGATCGCGATCCAGGAAGCGAAGAGCGAGCTGACGGCGATGCGGGCGCTCATGAGCGTCCTCGGCGAGGACTGGGGCATGATCATGACGGATGCCACGAAAGGCACCGCCGGCAACGCCGAGCGTTTCGCCTTCGTCTTCGACCGCCGTCGTGTGAACCCCAGCGGCCTGGCGGCGGAGCTGGTCGTCCCCGTGGAAGATGCTGGCGTGTCGACCGACGCGTTTAACCAGCAGTTTGCGCGGACGCCGTACGCGGTCAGCTTCAGGGCGAGCGGCGTCGAGTTCATCCTGGTGACGTTGCACGTCTTGTTCGGGCAGCGATCGGCGGAGCGCATCCCCGAGTTGCTGGCGATCGCGAACTGGCTCTCCGATTGGGCGATCTGGCAGCACGCCTGGAGCAGCAATCTGATCGCCCTCGGCGACTTCAACATCGATCGCCGAGACGACCCGCTGCATGCGGCATTCACTTCGACGGGCCTGGCAGCACCCCAGGATTTGAACGATGCACCGCGCACGATCTTCGCGAGCGGGCAGGGGCGCTTCTATGACCAGATCGCATGGTTCTCGGACGGCCCCGTGCCGAGATTGACGCTTGAGTATGTCCGCGGCGGCTTCGTCGACTTCCCAGCCGCTATCTATCCGGATCTGTCGAGGAGCTCGCTCTCGTGGCGAGTCTCAGACCACTACCCGCTCTGGACCGAATTCCGACTGCCGTAAGCCTTCTGGGACGGGATGCCCCGCAGAACACGACAGGGTCGCGCCTGGCTACTTCGCCGTGTCGGTCGGTGTTGGGAGCGATCGCCCCTCGACGTTGATCATCGGGAGGGCCCGATCGAGCCAGCGCGGGAGTCACCAGTTGCGCTCGCCCAGCAGTTCCATGGCGGCTGGGACGAGGAGCATGCGGCCTTGACGCGCGACAGCAGGAAGATCTCGTAGTCCATCGAGAGCCCGAAGACGATGGCGAACATCATCATCGGGATGAACGGCTCGATCGGTGCGCCGTCGATGCCGAAGAGCGAGCCGAGCCAGCCCCACTGGAAGATCGCGATAATGACGCCGTAGGCGGCCGCGATCGAGAGCATGTTCATGATCACCGCCTTGATCGGGACCAGGATCGAGCGGAAGACCGCCATCAGCAGCAAGAACGAAAGTGTCAGCACAGCGCCGAAGAAGAGGATGATGCGCCCGGCCAGGTGGTCGGTGAAGTCGATGTTGGCGGCGGCGGCGCCGGTGACATTGACCTGCAGCGTCGATCCTGAGACTGCGGCGGGGACGATCTCGTCGCGGAGCGACTCGACGAGGGTGGAGGTCTCCGCGTCCTGCGGGGAGCTCTCCGGGATGATCTGGATCAGGTAGGCCGGCGAGTCTTGCGGGTTCTCGCGATCGCTCGGGAAGGGCCGGGTGACGGACGCGACACCGCTCGTGTTCTCGAGCGCGCCGACGAGCGAGCGCAACACGGCTTGATCGGAGGGCTCTCCGACCTCAGCGGTGACCGGCAGTGGACCGTTGAACCCGGGACCGAAGCCCACGGCGAGCAGGTCATAGGCCTCACGGGTCGTCGAGCCCTCTGCATAGTTGCCCTCGTCGGAGAACCCGAGGCGCAGCGAGAGTAGCGGGGCGGCGAGCACGAGGAGGAACACGCTGCCGACGAGCAGGGAGCGCCAGGGATGGCGCTGAATGAGGCGGCTCCAGCGGTAAGACAGCGTCTGCTCAACAGGCGTTGGGGGCCCGTGCGGCACCAGTTCCTTGAGCCGGGGGAGGAAGCGGCCCGCGAGGAACACGAGGACCGCCAGCGCCGCCGTTGCCCCCAGCAGCAGCGGCGGGAGGCCAAGGCCGACCTCGAGGAAGAGGACGGAGATCAGGCCAGCGGCGACCAGCGCATACCAGCGGGTGACCTCGATGCGGTCGCCCGCAAACGCGAGCAGTGCGGGCAGCAGCGTGATCGAAGCGATCATCGTGACGGCGACGGTGGTGGCGGCGGAGAGGCCCATGCCGGTGATGAAGGCCAGCCCAATGAGCAGCATGCCGAGCAGCGAGACGACGACCGTGAGACCGGCGAAAATGACCGCCCGACCGGCGGTGTCGAGCGCCGCGACGGTCGACTCTTCAGGTGTGTGCCCGGCGTGCAGCTCGTCGCGGTAGCGCGTGACGATAAAGAGCGCGTAGTCAATGCCCACGCCGAGCCCGATCATCACGCCGATGAAGGTCGCGAAGTCGGGGACCGTGGTGAGATTCGAAATCAGGGTGATCAGCCCGATGCCGATGCCGACGCCCGCGCCGGCAACGGCCAGCGGCAAGCCCATCGCGAGGACCGAACCGAACGCGATGATCAGCACCACCACCGCGAACGCGAGTCCGATGAATTCGGTTTCGGGTGGCGCGAACTCGGCCAACGCCGCGCCGCCGATCTCCACCTGCAGGCCCTCGATCTCAGGCGCGAGGGCGACCATCTCGGCGCCGATCTCGGACATCTGCGTGAAGTCGAGGTCCGGAGAGAGGCTGATCGCGGAGTAGGCGAGGGTGCGGTCGCTGGTCACCTGCGTCACTGCGCCGACGCCCTCGTACGGGCTGGACAGCGTGACACCGTCAAGGGCCTCGACCTCGGCGAACATTTCCTCCATCGCACTGCGGACCACAGGATCGTCGATGCCGCCTTCGATGCGGAAGACGATCGAGCCGCTCTGACCGCTACCGAAGCTGCCGAAGTGTTCGTCCAGGGCGTCGAAGCCTCGACGGCTCTCCGAGTCCGGAATCTCGAACGATGCGTCGTACGCCGCGCCAATGAACCCGACAGCGCCGAAGACGGCGATCAGAGCAACGAGCCAGCCCGCGATGACGAGCCACGGGTTACGAAAACACCAGCGCGCAAGCGAAGTGATCACGGCAGTCCTCTCAGAAGCTGAGCGCTCTGGTCCTCATCCGCATGGGCATCGAGCTGGTAGTGGTGGACCTGAGGGGGCTCGAACCCCTGACCTCCACACTGCCAGTGTGGCGCTCTCCCAGCTGAGCTACAGGCCCACGTTTCAGATACGAATTACAGCACAACGCCGAGGTCGGGTCGACGAGCCACGCCGGCGGTGGCAGCGGGAGGCGTGCTGGTGCGGCGTGGCAGGCTGGTGGCGAGCTTGGAGGGCGCGGTTCCCCCTGTCGATCGAGCACTTTGGACCCCGGTCCCGAGCGACGGTGACCATGGCCATTGGCGGCCGAGCTTCCGCGAACGGCGTCAGGCCATCGCAGCGTCGCGTTGCGTCGGCTTCCGCTCTCTCGCTCAACGTCGCCGGCTGTTACGGTCGATCGGCGACTCTCGTTCGATCCAACGTCAAGGAATCTGCATGCAATCGGCTCTCGCTGGTGCCGAGCCGGCACTCGCGTCGCGCGACGACTTGCGCAACGTGGCGATCATCGCCCACGTCGACCACGGCAAGACCACGCTGGTCGACGCCATACTGCGGCAGTCGGGGCAGCTCGACGCGCGCGTCGAGCTGCCTGACCGCGTGTTGGACTCGGGCGATCTGGAGCGGGAGAAGGGGATCACGATCCTCGCCAAGAACACCGCCGTTCGGCACGCCGGCGTCAAGATCAACATCATCGACACGCCGGGCCACGCTGACTTCGGAGGCGAGGTCGAGCGTGGGCTGACCATGGTCGATGGTGCGCTCCTGCTCGTCGACGCCAGCGAAGGGCCGCTGCCGCAGACGCGGTTCGTCCTGCGCAAAGCGCTCGAGGCGCGATTGCCGGTGATCCTGGTGGTGAACAAGGTCGACCGGCCCGATGTGCGTATCCAGGCCGTCGTTGACGAGGTGTACGAGCTGTTCCTCGACCTCGACGCCGACGAGCAGCAATTCGACTTCCCGATCATCTACTGCAACGCGCGAGAGGGCCTCGCCTCGCTCGACCCGACCGAGGCAGGCCGCGACCTGGAGCCGCTGTTCGACCTGCTGTTAAGCCACATTCCCGCGCCCGCGTATGAGCCCGAGCATGGCCTCCAGGCGTTGGTCACGAACCTCGACGCGTCACCCTACTTCGGGCGGCTGGCGCTGTGCCGCGTGCTGCAGGGCACGATCCGACGCGGCCAGCAGGTGGCGTGGTGTCGCGCCGATGGCAGCATCGAGCCGGCGCGAGTGAGCGAGCTCTACGTGACCGAGGCGCTGGACCGCGTCGAGACCGAAGAGGCCGGCCCCGGGGAGATCATCGCGGTCGCGGGGATCGACGAAGTCACGATCGGCGAGACGCTGGCTGATCCGACCGATCCTCGACCGTTGCCCGTGATCACCGTCGACGAGCCGAGCCTTTCCGTGACGATCGGCATCAACACCTCGCCGCTCGCGGGTCGCGAGGGCACGCAGTTGACAGCGCGGCTGCTGAGGAACCGCCTCGAAAGCGAGCAGGTCGGCAACGTGTCGATTCGCGTGCTGCCGGCGACGCGGCCGGACGCGTGGACGGTGCAGGGGCGCGGCGAGCTCCAGCTCGCGATCCTCGTCGAGACGCTGCGCCGCGAAGGGTTCGAGCTCACGGTCGGACGGCCCGAGGTCGTGACGCGCCACATCGACGATCGGCTGCACGAGCCCGTCGAGGAGCTATCGATCGATGTGCCGGAGGACTACCTCGGCAGCGTGACGCAGCTGATGGCGCAGCGCCGGGGGCGGTTGCAGCAGACGGTCAACCACGGCGCCGGTCGCGTCCGCATGGACTTCATCGTGCCCTCGCGAGGGCTGATCGGCTTCCACACGGAGTTCCTCACGGAGACCCGCGGCACTGGGCTGGCGCACCACGTTTTCCACGGCTACGAGCTGTGGCACGGCGAGGTCTCGACGCGACCGACGGGCTCCCTCGTTGCCGACCGGCAAGGCTCGACCACTGCCTACGCGCTCCTCAACCTGCAGGAGCGGGGGACGCTCTTCATCGGTCCCGGCGTCGAGGTCTACGAGGGCATGATCATCGGCGAGAACCCGCGCCCGGACGACATCAACGCGAACCCCACGCGCGAGAAGAAGCAGACCAACATCCGCGCCGCAGCCGCCGACCAGACGGAGAAGCTCGTGCCGCCGCGCCGGCTGTCGCTCGAGCAGTCGCTGGAGCTGCTGCGCGTGGACGAGTGCCTCGAGGTCACGCCCGAATCGGTGCGGCTGCGCAAGGTGATCCTCGGCGCCAACCAGCGAGCCCGCGCCCGCAACAGCTGAAACTTCTCCTCGACGCCGCTTAGCCGAGCCGGTAGACGTCTCCGCCGATGTCGCGGTGGAGGTGGATCACCTCGTCGCGCTGCCGCAGGTACAGCGGCACGTAGAACACGCCCAGCAGCAGCAGGCAGCGCCACCACGAGAAGCGGCGTGGGCGCCGCAGCGTCACGAAGCTTACGGTTCGCTCTTGGACCTGGAAGCCCTGAGCGACGTGGGCCGCGACTTCGTCGTCAAGACCACGAACGTCATCAGGTGGACAGGCGCTCACTCTGCGGCGCGCCCCGATACGCCCGGAGACGGTGACATCTGGACCCACTATCACCAATTCCTATGTCTGGAAGACATTATACTGATGGTGCAAAGCGCGTAATCGAGGCAGCGCGAAATTGCGCCCGATCCCCGCCCGGGTCGTCGGGCTCCGGCAGCGCCGCAGCAGCCAACGAGGCGCATGCGGCCGACACGCGATAGGATCGTCGGTGCTCCGGGCGGGGCAGTGGAAGCGAATTCCTGGTGCTCCGTGTCCCGCGTCCCCCCGCGTTCCGCACCCTTCGATCGCTCGCCCGCTTCCGCGCGCTGAGCACGCCCGCCGCCGCGCCGCTGGCCCTGTTTGCTTTCGCCGCCGCGCTGACGCTGCTCTTCGGCGCGGTGCAGGTGACCTCGGCCGCCGGACTGCCGTCGACGCTCGACGCATCGCACCAGGCGCTGCGCGGCGAGCCGCTCGCCGCCGGCGACACGGCGATCGTCCGCGCCGATGGCGATTGCCTGCGGTTGCGCTTGATCCCGGGTGTCGCCGGGGCTCGCATCACCTGCATGCCGGAGGGCAGCGTCGTCAGCGTGATCGGCGGTCCGGTCTCCCTCGATGGGTTCACGTGGGTGCAGATCCGTACCGCCGCCGGCCTCGAGGGCTGGGCGGCAAACGAGTTCCTCGAGCTGGTGACCGGCTCGCTCCCCACGCCGACGCCTACGCCGACGGTGGTTCAGTCGAGTGGTGGTGGGATGTCGCTGCCTGCGCCGGCAGGCAGCGTCTGGTCGATATTCGCCGGCTACAACACCGCGACTCACGTCGCCAGCGACCCATGGGCCATCGACATCGTGCGCGAGGACGCCTCCTCGACGGGCACGCCGGTGCTGTCACCGTGAGCGGAACCATCTCCTTCGTCAGCTCGGACTGCCTCACCATCAACATGGGCGACGGTCACCTGCTGCTGCTGTGCCACCTCTTCCCCGCCTCGAACCTCAGTCGTGGCACGAGCGTCGGCGTCGGCACACACCTCGGGGTCGTCGCGCCGCCGGGGCAGGCCAACAACAACGGGCTCGCGCACATCCACCTCGCCGTGCACACGGACCAGAATTACTTCGGCAACGCGGTCCCACTCGTCGGCACGTACGCCATCGAGGGCCACGACCTGCAGCCGACCTCGACGTTCAACGGCTACCAGGGGACCACCTTCGTCCCATCGAACGGCGCGCCGGCTGCACCCCAGCCGACGCCAACGCCGACGACGACTGCCACGCCGATTGCCACGCCGACGCCGACCCCGACCGCTCAGCCCACGGCCACGCCGACGCCCCCGGTGACAACCACCGGCAGCGCCTCGTTCACGCCGGCCCTGCCTCTGAGCGGTACGGCGCTGGCGATGTGGTCGGGTGGCACGATCGCGCAGATGGCGAGCGAGGCGAGCCATGCCGCGTCCATCTTCGTGACGGTCAACGGGCAGCTGGTTGGCTACATCCCGGGCGCGCCGGCGTTCGTGAACACGCCGTTCACCAACGCATTCCCCTCTGGGTTCATCCCGAGCGGCACGCTGTTCCTGATCAAGCTGCAGTAGCAACAAGGCGTCCCATCGAGGCGCCTCGATTGGCGCCGTCGACGGCGCGTGCCAGCGCTTGCGGCGGTCGCTGCCTATAATCCCGGTCGCAGCGGCGCGAGCGCCGGGGATGGGGCGAGGCAGTGACGAACGAGGTGCAGGCCACCGGGCCGCTCACCGGCATCAACGTGGTCGATCTGTCCCGACTGGCGCCCGGGCCGTACGCTTCCATGCTCCTCGGCGACCTCGGCGCCGACGTATTGCTGGTGGAGGCCCCGATGGGCGCCATCCAGGGCATGGGCGGCGGTGGCGACGATGACGCGGCGCAGCGCCGACGCGCCCACAACGCGCTCACCCGCAACAAGCGCTCGATCGTCGTCAACCTCAAGACCGACGAGGGCCGCGAGCTCGTCCACGAGCTGGCCAAGAAAGCCGACGTATTCCTCGAGGGCTTCCGACCGGGCGTGACGGACCGCCTCGGCGTGGGCTACGAGGCGATCTCCGAGACGAACCCAGGAATCGTGTACTGCTCGCTCTCGGGCTACGGGCAGACGGGCCCGTACTCGCAGATGGTCGGTCACGACATCAACTACATCTCCGTCGGTGGCTCACTCGGCATGATTGGCCGCAACGCCGATCAGCTCTCGATTCCACAGAACACCATCGCCGACTTCGCGGGCGGCGGGCTCATGTCGGCGTTCGCCATCGTCTCGGCGCTGCTCGGGCGCGAGCAGACCGGGCGCGGGCAATACCTCGACATGTCGATGTCGGATGGCGTGACGTACCTGCTCGCGAGCCAGGCGAGCGGCGTGCTCGCTGGCGGCGGCGCGCCGGTGCCGGGGCAGGCCGGCCTCGCCGGCGGCTCGCCGCATTACGACGCCTACCGCTGCGCGGACGGCAAGTTCGTCTCGCTCGGCTCGCTTGAGCCGCAGTTCTGGGCTGCACTGTGCGAGGTTTCAGGCCGCCCCGACATGGCCGACAAGGAGTTCGACTCCGCCTCGCACGGCGAGTTCAAGGCGCACCTGACCGAGATGTTCGCGACGAAGACGCGCGACGAATGGTTCGAGCAGCTCCGCGAAGTCGAGCTCTGCGTCGCGCCCGTGCTGGCCGTCGACGAGGTGTTCGAGAACGAACACGCCCTGGCGCGCCAGATGCTCGTCGAGGTCGAAGATCCGAACGTCGGGACCGTCCGTCAGGTCGGCATCGGCCCCAAGTTCTCCGAAACGCCGGGCAATGTGCGCTCGACTGGCCCGGCGACCGGGCAGCACACAGACGACGTGCTGCGCGACCTCGGACGCGACGATGATGAGATCGCGCGACTGCGCGAGGCGGGTGTCGTCGGGTAGCCGCCAGATCGCCTAGCCGAGGATCCGCGAGCCCGTTACGGCATCCCAGATCGACTCCGCGAGGAACGGTCCGGGCGCGATCTGGTTCGAGCCGGTCGCGAGCAGCGACATCACGATCGCCCACACGCCGAAGCCGGCCACGTTGGCGAGGACGAGTGAACCGCCCTCGATGCCTGTCGCGCGGCGCAGGGCGGTGTGCGTCGAGACGGCCCAGCCACCGAGCGCCATGATGCCCACGCCGAACGAGATGCCAGGGATGACCATCAGCACACCAAGGGCCAGCGGAGCGCAGGCGAAGCCCGCCGCGCGGAGCATCGGCTCGATCTCCACCTGCACATGCTCGATCCGTTGCACGACGAGGTAGACGACGAGGAGCCAGCTGAGCCACAGTGCCAGCGAGAAGAGCGTGCCGAGCACGACGGTCTTGATGAACACCGAGTCCAGCTCCTGGAGCCCGCTCGCCCACCACCACAGCCAGCCACCGACGCCGAGCAGGGCCATGGAGGTCGCGGCGACCGCGATCGCCGGTGCGGTGGCGCGCGCGTCCGCTCCGATGTCATCGAAGACGCTGGCATCGAGCTGCGCGACGCGCTGGAGGCGCTCGAACGTGATGCTCACGGCGGGGCCCCTTCGGGGGAGTGGACCGGGCTGGACCCTGGCCGACCGTAGCCGGTTGGGGGGAGTGGCGTGATTCTAGCGCGGCCGCCGCGCCGGGCGCGAATCGAGCGTTTCTACACGCCGATCGGTCGCTTCGAGGGGATTCCGGGCCGCCGCGGATAGCGATCGTCGAGGTCACCCACGCGTCGCACCAGGATCACCGTCGGCGCAGCGTCGGCCCGGACATTGGCCAGCGGTAGGGGCTCCGCCGCTTCGGCGCCGAGTGCATCGAGGGCCCCGGCGGCCGCCTCGACCTCCTCGCGCGCGCTGCTCCCCTTCGGCGTGACGAGCACGCCGCCGGGGCGCAGCAACGGGACAGCGTACTCCACCAGCACCGGGAGCCGCGCCACCGCGCGCGCCGTCACGAGGTGGAACTGCTCCCGGTAGACGGGGTTGCGGCCGGCCTCCTCCGCCCGCGCGCGGACAACTTCGACGCCCGTCAGCGACAGCGCCGTGACCACATCCTCGAGGAACGCTGCGCGCCGTCCGTGGGACTCGAGCAGCGTGAGCTGGATGCTCGGCTCGACCAGACGCAGCGGGACGCCGGGGAACCCACCGCCCGGGCCGATATCGGCGAGACGCGGGCTCGCGTCGTCATCGTCGCTCAGGTGCGACGCCGTCCACGGATGCGCCCGCATCAGCGAGAGGAGCGCGACCGACTCCGCGAAATGCCGCTCGACGATCGATGTCGGATCCTCGAGGGAGGTCAGACCTGCGCGCTCATTCGCCTCGACGACGAGGTCGAGGTAGCGCAAGAACTGGTCCTCGAGGGTGGGTGCCAGCGCACGCTCGAGTGCGCGTTCGATGGCGTCGCGCCCGGGTAGCGGCGGGGGTTGGCTCATCGCGCGGGGCCCTTCGACAGACCTGGACGCCCGAGCGGAACGGGCCATGAATGGCGCGCAGGATCGCGCGTTTGGGGGTTGAGTTCTGGTAGAATTGCCACCACGGACATGATACGAAGTCCACGTCCTACGACACACTGAAAACAACGGAGGACCGCCCAAATGGCGGAGCCTATTACTGCAACCGACGCGCTGGCGCACTTCCTGAACGCGCAGGAGCCAGAGAAGGCGAAGAACGAGCGACCGGCGGTCGAGCGGTTCGTCGAGTGGTTCGGCGCCACAAACAACCTCGAGACACTGACCGAGTCCCAGGTCACCGGCTACGCGCGCGATGAGCTCGATGGCAACACCGAGCACATTGAGCCGCTGCGCGCCTTCCTGGCCTACTCCTCGCGCATGGCCTTCACCGAGGCGAACCTCGTACCAGCGCTGCAGCTCGGCCATGACGCGGGCGGCGCGCGCGGGGGTCTGGGCGCGGTCGATGAACTCGGTGGCACCGCCTACCACGTGACCCGAGAGGGCCTGGAGAACCTCGAGCTGTCGCTCGAGGAGGAGAAGTCCAACCGCCCGCTGATCGCCGAGAAGTTGCGCGAGGCGATGGCCGACAAGGACTTCCGCGAGAACGCACCGCTCGACGCCGCACGCGATGAGCAGGCGCACCTCGAGGCTCGCATCCGCGACATCGAGGAACGCTTGCGGCACGCCGTGATCATCGACGAGGAGGCGAAGCAGGGCCGGGCGAACGTTGGTTCGATTGTGACGCTGCTCGACCTCGAGAAGGACGCCCCCCGCACATTCACGCTGGTCAGCCCGACCGAGGTCGATCCAGCTTCCGGGAAGATCTCGGTGCAATCCCCGGTCGGCGTCGCCGTGATGAACCACAGCGCGGGTGACGAGGTGACGGTGCAGGCGCCGTCCGGCCCGATCCGCATGAAGCTCATGGAAGTGGTCGGCTAAGCTCGGTCCGCACGCGGAGCGAGCATGAGCGAGCAACCTTCACTGGCCCGGTCCGCCGACGCTCCCGTCATCGTCGCGCGCGAGCTGACACGACACTACGACGACCTGGTCGCCGTCGACCACGTCTCCTTTGAAGTGCAGCGTGGCGAGGTGCTGGGCATCCTCGGCCCCAACGGCGCCGGCAAGACCACGACGGTCGAGATGCTCGAGGGCCTCGTCGAGCCGACCTCCGGCACGGCCTCGGTCGTTGGCTTCGAGGTTACCGAGCAGCCCGTCGAGGTAAAGACGCGCATCGGTGTGCAGCTGCAGGCCTCGTCCTACCACCAGTTCCTGACGCTGCGTGAGCTGCTGGAGCTGTTCGGCTCCTTCTACCCCCGACAAGCCGATCCGGCTGAGCTGCTGGCTCGCGTGGGGCTCCTCGATCGCGCCGATGCGAGAATGGACCAGCTCTCCGGCGGTATGAAACAGCGGTTCAGCCTCGTCGCGGCGATCGTCAACGAACCCGAGCTCGTCTTTTTCGACGAGCCTACCGCCGGCCTCGACCCCGACGCCCGCCGGGACCTGTGGGACATCGTCGAGGACATCCGGGCGCAGGGCGCCACGGTCGTGCTGACCACGCACTACATGGACGAGGCGGAGCGCCTCTGCGACCGCATCGCCTTCATGAACGACGGGCGGATCGCTGCGCTCGACACGCCGGACGCGCTCGTGCGCCAACTGCAGGCGCCGTACCTCGTGCGCGCGCTCGCCTCGGGACCGCTTCCGGACCTCGGCGACCTCGAGGTGGTCTCGAACGAGACCGGCGCCGAGGGGCAGCGCCTCACGCTGCGCGTCTCCGACGCCCCCGCTGCTGCGGCGGCCTTGAACTCGGCAGCGCAGGCCGCAGGCGTCGATCTCCTCGACCTCACCATCGAGGCGGCCACGCTCGACGACGTGTTCGTGGCGGTCACCGGCCGAGGGCTGGCCGACTGATGCGGCTGCTCATTGCTTCGGCCGTCAAGATGATCGTGCGCGACCGTCAGAACCTATTCTGGGCGCTCGCCTTCCCGATCCTTTTCCTCGGTATCTTCCGCCTGTTTGCCATCGGCGAGATCGGTCGCACCGAACTGCTGCTGGTCGTCGAAGAGCCCGGCCCGGTCGCCACGGCGCTCAGCGACATCTTCGACGAAGTGACGTTCCTCGATGTCTCGCGGCTCGACTCCTTCGACGAGGCCGAGGCGTTGCGCCGCCTTGACGACGGTGATGTGGACTCCGTGCTCCTGCTTCGTGGCAGCGGTGAGACGGTTCGCGCCGAGCTGGTGCACTCGATCAGCGACCCGATCGGTGGTCCGCTCACGGTCAGGGGCGTCGAGGCGCTGGTGAACGAGGTCAATCTCGCCCTCGTCAGCACGCCTCGCGCGATCATGTTCGACGCTCGCAACACCGATGAGGACGATGCGACGTTCTTCGAGTTCATCGCGCCCGGGATCATCGGCATGGGTCTGATGACGTTCAGCACGATCGGCCTCGCCGGGTCGCTCTCGCGCTACCGCGAGGAGGGCGTGGTGCGCCGCATCCGGGTGACCCCGCTGCCGCCGTGGCGCTTCTCGGCGTCGGTGCTGGCCGCCTATCTCCTCGTGGCGTTCGTGCAGGTGCTGATCCTGCTCGTGATTGCCGCCGTGGCGGGGGCCAACATGCTGACCTCGATCGGTTGGTTCCTGGCGATCTCGATGCTCGGGACATCGATCTTCCTCAACATCGCCGTGATCGTGGCCGGGCGGGTACAGGGTCGAGGGGCGGTCGAAAGCGCGGCGAACGCGATCACGCTGCCGATGATGTTCCTCAGTGGCGCGTTCTTCCCCACGGAGACGCTGCCTGGCGTCGTCGAGCGCATCGTCCTCGTGCTGCCGCTGACGCACATGCTCCGCGCCTTGCGCGGACTCACCATCGAGGGCGAGGCGATCGCCGACCAGGGGCCGGAGCTCGTGGTGCTGGTTGCATGGGCGCTCGGCACGCTCGTGGTCGCCCGCATGACGTTCCGGTTCAGTGAGGACTAAGGCGGGTCAGCCGAGGAGCAGCTGGTCGGCCACCATCGCCGCGAACACAGCGGCGAGATACAGCGTTGAGTAACGCCAGAGGGTCATCTCGCTCCCGCCTCGGAGGAGTCGCCAGGCGAGCGCGATGAATCCGAATGCGCCTACGGAGGCGACGGCGAAGTAGAGCCAGCTCAGCTCGGCCGCGGCCCCGAACATGATTGTGATCGCGCCCGTCAGCACCGCATAGATCAGCGTCTGCCGCTTTGTTTCTTGCTCGCCCAGGACGACCGGCATCATCGGGATGTTGGCGGCGCGATACTCGTCGGACAAACGCAGCGCCAGCGCCCAGAAGTGGGCGGGCTGCCAGAAGAACACGATCAGGAACAGCAGCAGCCCCTCACGCGACAGCTCGCCGGTCACCGCGGTCCAACCGATCAACGGCGGCGCCGCACCGGCGATGCCGCCGACCACCGTGTTGTGCACGGTGTGGCGCTTCAGGTAGAGGCTGTACGCGAGGACATAGAAGAGGAACGCGCTGACGGCCAGCACCGCCGAGAGCATGTTGACCGTGATGATCAGCCACGGCGCCGAGGCGATCCCCAGCGCCCAGCCGAAGATCGCAGCATGGCGAGGTGTGATCGCGCCTCGAGGGATCGGTCGCGACCGGGTGCGCGTCATCAGCGCGTCGATGTCGCGGTCGATGTACATGTTGACCGCGCTGGCGCCGCCCGCGGCCATGATGCCGCCCAGGAGGGTAGCGAGCACGAGGCCGGTTCCGGGCCAGCCATCCGCCGCGAGGACCATCGCCGGCAGGGTCGTGATCAGGAGCAGCAGGATGATCGTCGGCTTCGTCAGCGTGAAGTAGTCGCGCACCAGGGCAAGCCAGGCGGGCACCCCCTCGCGGGCGTCGGCGGGGCGCGTGGCCGTCGTCATGGCCGGCTCCCCGCGGGCGTTGTTTCCGGTCGATCAGCCAGCGACGCCTCCGAGGGCTGGAACTGACCACCGATAGCGACCGCGATCAGCACCGCCCAGGTCGCGGAGCCGACGACGAGGTGCGCCACGAGCACGGCCTCGGCGAAGTCGGACCAGATGTTGCCCGCGCCGACGAGGATCTGGAGCGCGTATAGCCCGACCACCGTGAACGCGCCGAGGCGCAGGACACGCGCATCCTCGGGCAGCTCGAGCGCGGCCAGCCAGAGCCAGCCGACGCCGACGAGACCGCCGAGGACCGAGAGGCGGTGGATCCAGTGGATGTGCTGCAGGCGCGAGCCGTCGACGAAGGGGATGGGCGCCTCTGGGCAGTTTGGCCAACCGGTGCAGGCGAATCCGGCGTCCGAGCCGACGAGGTAGGAGCCAATGACGAGGACTGCGCCGGTCAGCGCGCTGGCGATCAACGCGACACGAGCGAAGCCTCGACGCTGCGGTGTCGTCAAGCGGCGGCGCTGGGGTCCCTGCACAGCGAACACGGCGATCAGAGCGAGCACCGCGAACAACACCAGCGCCATCGAGAGGTGGATCGTCACGACCTCCGCCGGCAGCTCGCGTTCCACGGTTTCCTTGCCCAGCCACGCCTGCAGCGCAAGCAGCGGCAGAGAGACGACCGCCAGCAGCGCGATGCCACCGTCGCGCCGGCGGTCGCGGTACGCCCAGATCGACTGAGCGACGACGAGTGCGCCGACGATCGAGGCGACCGTGCGATGGCTGTACTCGATGATGGCGGTGCGCTCGGCGGGTGGCAGCAGACTGCCGTGGCAGAGTGGCCAATCGGGGCAGCCGAGGCCGGAGCCGGTGGTCCGTACGAGTGAGCCGACGCCGATCAAGACCAGAGTGGACACGACAGTCACGACCGTCAGGATCTGGAACGGTGTGAAGCCCTGTCGAGGAGCGATGGCGCTGAGCGAAATGGTCGACATTTCCCCGCCGTCCGGGTGGCCACGAACCCACCGCTTCGCATGCTAGAGCCGGTGCCCGCTACGCGCCGGTGCCGGCCTCGTCGGGCGTGTCGCCATCCGCGGCCGCGCCGTGTTCATCCTCGGTCGCGTCGCCGGTCCCCGGGCTCGGCGCGGCTGTCGAGGCGGGCGAAGCGCTCCCAGCCTCCTCGAGGCGCTCTTCGAGCTGGTCGATTTCGCGCTGCAGGTCGCGCAGGCGGCCCTGCAGGATGATCAGGTAGACGAACAGGCCCGCCCAGAAAACGGCGAACCCAGCGAACAGAAACTCGAGCTCGTTCTCGACCATCAGATGCCCTCACGACGGTCGAGATCGGCGCGGATGCTCAGCGTGCGCTGCGCCAGGCGCTCAGCCTCGCCTCGCAACACGAGGAGCCAGAGCGCCAGCAATGTCACCGCGATCAGCCCGATCACGAGCACGATCATCATCTCCGCCGGCAGCGCCGGGCGCGCCCGTATCACGATCGGATCGGGGTGCAGCGTCCGCCACCAGCGTGTCGACATGTGAATCAGCGGGATGTCGAGGAAGCCCACGATCGCCAACACCGCGGCGTACCTCGCCGCCTGTTCGTCGTTGGGCGCCGAGATCGAGCGCACGAGGAGGTAGCCGCCGTAGATCAGGAAGAGCAGCAGCGTCGTGATCAGGCGCGCCTCCCACGCCCACCACACGCCCCAGATCGGCTTCCCCCAGATCGCGCCGGTCGCCAGGGTCAGGCCCGTGAACAGCACGCCCACGGTCGCAGCGCTCCTCGCGACGGCGTCCCAGCGCATGTCGCGCTTCCAGAGCACGCCGATCGAGGCGACGAAGACGACTGTGAACGCGAGGTAGGAGGCGGCGATCACGGGGAGGTGGATGTAGAAGATGCGCTGCACCTCGCCCTCGACTACCTCGCGCGGCGCAGCGACCAGTGCGCCGACGATCATGGCGAGCATGGCCACGCCCGTGAGCGGCGGCAATAGTTGCCAGCGGTGGTCGTAGCCCCACAGCACCGGCGGCGTCAGTAGGCGAAGCAGTGCGCTCATCGCTCCACCGCCAGCGGGAAGAGTAGCGCCCCGGCCATCGAACTCCAGAGCGCGAACACCACGAGCAACAGCGTCCAGGGCGCTGTCCCGGCGGGCAGATCCAGCGCGGCGCCCGTCGCACGGACAGCGCCAATCAGCATCGGCACCAGCAGTGGCAGCGCCAGCACCGGCAGGATCATCGCTCGCGAACTCAGGCGGCTACCCATCGTCGAAAGCAGGGTGGTCAGCGACACGTATCCGACCGTCCCGACGAGCACGATGAGCGTCAGTTCCGCGGTGATCAGGGTGATATCGAACAGGATAGTGGCGAGGACGAGGAGGGCAACCTCGATTGCCAGCAGCGCAATCACGCTGCTCAAGACCTTGCCGAGATAGATCATGGAGGCGGGCACGGGCGAGATTAGCATCGCGTCCAGAGTGCCCTGCTCCACTTCGCGCTGAAATGCCTGGCTGCTGGCGAAAATCCCGGCGAAAAGGAACGTGGTCCAGAGCACCCCGGGCAGCAACGGACGGACGTCTCGGGACGCCAGGTCGAATGCGAACGAGTAGGTCAGCACGCTCGCCGTGGCGAACGCGCCGGTGGTCAGCCAGCCGACGCGGTCCCGCCAGACCACGCGCAAGTCCTTGCGCAGCACCGCCCATGCCGCGCTCATCCTGCGCCCTCCAGGCTTGCCGCCGCCGCGGCACGGGTGGCGGTGTCCTCGACGAGCCGCCCTTCCTCGAGGCGCAGCACGCCGTCGCACCAGCGGTCGATGCGGTCGAGGCGATGCGTAGACGCCAGCACGGTCAGGCCGGGCGCCGTCAGCATCCGCGCGTCGAGGAGTTCGATCGCGGCCACGTCCAGGCCCGTCTCCGGTTCGTCGAGGAGCAGCACCTGTGGCGCGTGCACGAGTGCGCGGGCCATGCCGAGCCGCTGATGGAAGCCGCGCGACAAGGTAGCCGTCGGTGCCTGGCGGCGAGCCCAGAGGCCGACCGCGCGTAGCAGTTCCTCGATCCGCGACTCGTCTTCGCGGCCGTAGAGACGGGCGAAGAACTGGAGGTTCTCGAGCGGCGAGAACTCCTCGTACAGCATCGGCCGGTCGCCGAGGTAGCCCACGGTCGCCCGTCGATCGACCTCGTCGGCCTCGGCTGGTCCGACGCGGACCTCGCCGCGGGTCGTGCCGGCGAGACGCGCGAGGATCTCTAGCAATGTCGTCTTGCCGGCGCCGTTGCCGCCCACGAGCGCGGTACGCGAACCTTCGGGCAGGGCGAACGAGACATCACGGAGCGCCGCGAATCCGCCGAACTCCTTGGTCACGCCCTGGGCGAGGATCAACGTTGCGCTCATGCTTCGTCGCCCTCGCTCCCGTCGAGCGGCGTGCGATCGCGGCGGATCGAGATGGCGGCAGCGCCGCCGAGGACGAGCAGCGCGACGATCGCGCCGACGATGGCGCCGGTGCGCTCGGTCAGGGGCAGCACGGCGCGCTCGCCCGAGAGCCCCACGAACTCCGCGAGCAGCGCCTCACCGGCGCGCGCCGGCTCGTCACGGACCGCCGTCAGCAGCCGCTCACCCTTGAGCGCGCCGCCGAGCAGCACGTCATCGCCACGGCTGGCGCCCTCGAGCGCGTCGAGCCCCCGTACGAAGCGTGGCGGGACGCGCAACTCCATGAACTCGGTGGCGACGGGCGCGGTGAGGCGCACGCGGTAGTCGTCCTCGGAGAGGTCGTAGGCGACCAGGTACTGCGTGCGCAGCAGCGTGGCGCCGGGTCGGAGCGGGATCGCGGCCTGTATCACCTGACCATCGTGCCGGTAGTCGCCGTCACCTGCATCCTCGCCGCTCGCCTCGATCGTCCCGTCGAGGACCGGCAACGTGACCGTGACGCCGTCCTCGCCGCCGATGTAGATACGATCCGTCGGGTTCTCGACGATGTCGTCGCGCACGATCAGGAGTTCGCCGAGGCCTCGATCGATCGCGAGCAGGGTCGCCGAGGTTGAGCTGATCGTGAGGTCTGGTCGCTCGCTCGTGGTCTCGAAGACGATGAAGTCGTGCTCGGCGGTCTGCTCCTCGGGCGTCAGGATCACGGCCTCGCCGAGGTAGCGGATGCCCCGGTAAGTCATGAGCGGGATGAACGTCAGCCGGCCGTCGGCCGGCACATCGAACTCGTACCGACCATCCTCGAGCGTGGTCTGCGCCACCGGGGCGACGGTCGCTCCGTCCAGAGCGAGCAGCGTGACCTCGAGGCCGTCTGGGACGCTGGCGCCGGCCGTTCCGGGCGTCACCGCACCGGAGATGCGGCCCTCAGACGTCTGCGCCGCTGCGCTGGTCGCACCGAGCGCGGTCGCCGCGAGCGTGGCCACGACGAGCAGAGCGGCGGCCCGCATCACCCGGGCCAGACGACGTAACCGGCGACGAGCGCGAGCACGACGACGAGCAGGACCCATTCCATCAGGCCGGATCCTCGTCGGGCCGGCTACCTCGGCCCGAGGCTCCAAGACGCAGGCGCCAGAGGAAGAACGCGCCCAGCGCGGCAACTCCCACGATCGATCCGCCGACCCAGCCGAACAACAGCAGGTTGAACCCCTCGCGCGGCAGCTCGGCCAGCACGCGCTCACCGTAGCGGGCGGAGAACCCGAAGATAATCTCGTCGGGATCGTCCCCCGCCATCAACCGGTCGCGGATGACCTGCTTCATGTCCCGGCAGATCGCCAGCTCGCAAACGTCGAGGCGCTTGTTGGTGCACTGCGGGCAGAGCAACTGCTGCTCGATCTGCAGCGCTTGCGCTTCGAGCTCTGCGCCACCGAGCGGTTGCTGCGCGGCGACAGGCGGAGCGTGCGAGGCGGCGACGACCGCCAGGAGCAGCACGGCAACCGCCGCGGTGAGCAGCAGCGGCACGCGGAGCCTCGGCGTCACGAAGGCGGTCATCGTCACGCCCGTTCCGCCGCGGCGGGCGCCTCGCGACGGGCCGGGGCCGGCGAGGACAGTGGGGCGAAGGTGAGGAAGCCACCGACAGCGAAGATCGCGCCGCCCAGCCACAACCAGCGCACCAGCGGATTGATGAAGCCCTGCAGCTCGACCGTGCCATCCGACTGGCCCTGCAGGAACGTGTACAGGTCCTCACGCCAGCCGCCCAGAATCGACACCATCGCTGTCGGCTGCTCCGGGAAGTTGCGGAAGAAACGCTGCCCCGGCTCCAGCGTCCCGACCACCTCGTCGCCGCGCCGTACCGTCACGAGGGCGACGCGCTCCGCGCCGATCCCGTTGACGTTCGGGTTTCGCACCTCGAGGCCCTCGAACGTCAGCTCGTAGCGGCCGACCTCGAACGACTCGCCCGGGGCCAGCACGGCGCGGACCTGCTCCTGGTAGACCGTCGACGCCACGATTGCGATGGCCATCACGGCCAGGCCGACATGGACGAGGTATCCGCCGTAGCGCTGCTGGTCGCGCGGAAAGAGGCTGGCGAACGCGACTGCCCAGTTGCGGCCGCTCGCGCGTCGCCGCCCTCGTGCGCCGGCCCAGTACTCGCGCCCGGTCATTGCCAGGATCGAGATCGCCGCAGCGACCGTGGCGAGGGCGAAGGGGTCACGCAGCCCCAGCACCGCGAGGGCGATGGTGGCGACGAGCGTGAGCGCAGCTGGGACGCGCACCCGGCGCGCGATCGACGCGGGCGTGCCTCGACGCCACGGGAGCGCGGTGGTGACCGCGATCAGCGCGAGCATCGCGATCAGGAGCGGTCCCACGACATCGTCGAAGAAGGGCGGACCGACGGTGATGCGCACGCCCTCGATCAGCTCGCTGAAGACCGGGAAGAGCGTGCCGCCGAGGATCACGAGCGCGATCGCGATGAAGACGTACGAGTTCACGATCAGCCCGGTCTCGCGCGACAGCAGCGACTCGTACTCGTACTCGCCTCGGAGGACCGGCAGCCGCCAGATGATGAGGGCGACGGACGCGAGCAGGGTGAGCGCAAGCAAGCCGAGGAAGTACGGCCCGACATCCGACTGCGCGAACGAGTGCACCGAGGCGACGAGGCCGCTACGGACGTTGAACGTGCCAAAGACGGCGAGCGCAAACGCGGCGAAGACGAGCACGAGGTTCCAGAGCTTCAACATGCCTCGACGTTCCTGCACGGCCACCGTGTGCAGGAACGCGATCAGCGGCAGCAGCGGCAGGATCGCGGAGTTCTCGACCGGGTCCCACCCCCAGTAGCCGCCCCAGCCAAGCACGGTATAGGCCCACCACCCGCCGAGGAGGTTGCCGACGCCGAGCACGAGGAACGAGACGAGGGCCCAGATGCGCGCGTGGCGGATCCACTCGCCATCGACGCGGCCGGCGAGGAGCGCGGCGGCGCCCAGCGCGAAGGGGATCGTGGTGCTGGTGAGGCCCGTCAGCAGCATTGGTGGGTGTATCAGCATGCCCGGATCCACGAGCAGCGGGTTCAGCCCGACGCCATCTGGCGGCTCAACCGGGCTCAGTTCGAACGGCGAGGCCATGAACACGAGCGCGAACAGGAACGTGGCGAGGACTGCGCCCATGGTCGCGACAGCGTGCGGCGCGGCCCAGGGGATCTTCGGCACGGTCCAGAGCGTGGCCCCCGCCATGAACAGCGACATCGTCCACGTCCAGAACAGCAGCGAGCCCGGCTGACCGCTGTAGATCGAGGCCCACTTCATGTGCGCCTGCATCTCGCTCGACGAGACGTTGGCGACGTGAGCGATGGCGAAGTCGTTCGCTAGCAGCGCGTATGCGAGGGCGATCACCGCCGTCGTGGTGAGCCCCGCGGCTGCGATGAGCGCCCGGCGTCCCACACGCACGCCCGAGGCGCGCCGTGCGCGCTGACCGTACGTCGACGCTCCCACCGCGACGAGGGAGGCCGCGAACGCAGCGAGGATGGCGGACGCGCCGATGGTGGCGAGCGGATTCATTGCCGGCCGCTCCGGCGCTCGCTACTCCTCATCGACGAAGTGCGAGCTGATGGAGTCCTCCGGCGGGCGCTCGGAGAAGAACTCATTCTCGTGCTTGATGATCACCTGGTCCGCATCGATCGCGCCGGCTGCGCTCGCCTCGCCCTCGACGATCACAAGGGCGTAGGGGCCGAACAGGCTGGGCACCACCCCGTCGGGGTAGCTCACTTCGACGCGGTCGCCGCGGTCGCCCTCGATCGTGAACGCGACCGGGCGGCCACTCTGCTCCACGATCGAACCCTCGACGACTCGTCCAGCGACGCGGTAGCGCTGGCCGGTGGGCGTGTCCTCCGCGAGGAACTCGTGCGGCTCGAGGTAGAACGACAACGCCGGTCCCAGCGCCTGGATCGCCAGCACGACGATCGCCACCGTCGCCACCAGGAAGAGCGCGGTGAGGCGTGCTCGGCGATCGCTCATCAGCAGGCGCAGCCGCCGCGACAGCGGGGGACGCGGCGACGGGCTGGCGGGCGAGGTGGGCGTCGAGGTGCTCATGAGCGGTCGCTCCCGGGGCTGATCGCCTCCAGCTGGGTGCGTAGCGTCTCCTCGTCGAGGTCTCCGCTGTAGCGAGCGCTCAGGTCGAATCCCGGGTGCACGAAGAACGCCTCCGGCAGCTGCGCCACACCGTAGTTGAGGTAGACAGAGCGGTGCTCGTCACGGGCGGTCGTGAACGTCAGCCCGTGACGATCGACGAACCGCTGCGCGTCCGAGGGGTTGTCGAGGATGTTGATACCGATGAACTCGTACCCCCGCGCCTCGTATTCAGGCCAGAGCGCCTGGATCACTGGCGCCTCAATCTCGCATGGACCGCACCAAGACGCCCAGAAGTAGATGAACAACGGGCGATCGCCGAGGTCCGCCAGGGCGACCGTCTCGCCCTCGAAGGTGGTGACGGTGAAGTCCGGCGCGACATCGAATCCGGCAGCGGTGATGCCGGTTTCGTCGCCGCCGACCCCACGACCCATCGCCACCGCGATCACCACGATCGCCGCAGCCAGGACGAGCCCGACCCCGCCGATGGCGAGGCGAGCGCCGAACCGGGACGCGATCGGCGCATCTTCCGCCTGATCCTCGCTGGTGGGGCCCCGCATGCTCATTCGTCTGCGCTTCTCTGTGGGTGTCCCGCGGTGGGTTGCGGTACTGAACGAGGCTATGCACACCTCCTGCGTGAGTTCAACGGGCAGGCGCCGAAGCGGGCAGTTTGAGGACTCTTGCATCACCGCCGTGATGCCTTGGCAGGGCCCCTTCGCTTGATCCTAAAAGCCCGGCGATGCTACTCCACTAGCGGAGCGGCGAGGATGGACGCGCGGGCGCGCGCCCCGTTATCGGGTCACGGCGCACCGGGCGAGTCAGGCTCGGCGCGACCGTCAGCCTGCAGGGGGAAACCGGGTTGGGTAACTCTCGGCGCGACCGTATCATTGTGGCGATCATCGCGACGGTCATCCTCGTTGGAGTGACCACGCTGGCGCTGTACTTCATTTTCGTCGGCACGAACGACGATCCACAGACCACGTTCGCCCCGCAGTCCGATAATGCGCAGCGCGTTCAGGATGTCTACAACTTCATCTGGTGGCTGGCTGGCGCCGTCTTCGTCGCCATCCTCTCGATCACGCTGATCTTCGCCATCGTCTTCCGCGAGCGTCCGGGCGGCGAGGCTCTGCAGACCCACGGCAACACGCGCCTCGAGATCGTTTGGACCCTGGTGCCGGTACTGATCGTCGTCGCGATCGCCGTGCCCACGTTCGACGTCATCATCGACACCACAGGCGACGCGCCCCCCGATGCGATCGAGATCGTCGCCACGGGTCATCAATGGTGGTTCGAGTTCGAGTACACCGAGGCAGGCGTGGTCACCGCCAACGAACTCCACGTCCCGGCCGGGAAGCCCGTGAATGTGGTGTTGCGTTCGGACGACGTCATCCACTCGTTCTGGGCGCCGCAGCTGACCGGCAAGGTCGACATGGTGCCGGGCCACGAGAACAGCCTCTGGTTCACGCCCCACGAAGATGCCGTCCGTGCCGAGCCTTACCTCGGCCAATGCGCCGAGTTCTGCTCGACGTCACACGCCAACATGCGCTTCCGCATCTACGTCGACACGCCCGAGGACTTCGCTGCGTGGTTGGCGAACGAGGGGGCGGAGCGGGCCGAGCCGAGTGAGGGTGCGGCGGCCGCCGGCGAACAGATCTTCACCACGAACGCCTGCATCGGCTGCCACACCCTTCGCGGCACCAACGCCGCAGGCACGATCGGGCCGGACCTCACGCACGTGGGCGCCCGAGGCACGATCGCCGCGGGCATCCTCGACAACACGCCCGAGAACCTGACGGCCTGGCTCCGCAACCCGCCGAGGCAGAAGCCAGGTGTGATCATGCCTCCTGCGGCGGACCTCGGTCTCTCCAGCGAGGAAATTGCTAGCCTTGTGGCGTACCTGAGCGGACTAGAATAGCGATGGCAACTGCTGCAGGAACCCTCTCCCATACCGCTGAGCAGGGTGGCATCTGGTCCTGGCTGACTACGGTCGACCACAAGCGCATCGGCGTGCTCTACGGCGTTTCTGGGTTCACCTTCTTCCTGATCGGCGGCCTAGAGGCGCTCCTGCTGCGCACGCAGCTCGCGGTCCCGAACGGCGACGTGATCGACGCCGACCGCTTCAACCAGCTCTTCACGATGCACGCGCTGACGATGATTTTCCTCGCGATCATGCCCCTGGGCGCGGCGTTCTTTAACTTCTTCATCCCGCTGATGATCGGCGCGCGCGATGTCGCGTTCCCGCGGCTGAACGCGCTGTCCTACTGGGTATTCATCTCTGGTGGCGTGCTGCTGACGAGTTCGTTCGTCTTCGGCGGTGCGCCTGATGCCGGCTGGTTCGCCTACGCGCCGCTGACGTCCGAGGGCTTCTCGCCCGGGAACGGCATGGACTTCTACGTCGTCGGTCTGCTGCTCCTGGGCCTGAGTTCGCTGATGGCCTCGCTGAACTTCGCGGTGACGATCATCAACATGCGTGCTCCGGGCATGACGATGATGCGGCTCCCCGTCTACATCTGGATGGCGCTGATCGTCGCGTTCCTGCTCATCCTCTCGCTGCCGGTGCTGACCGTCGGCCTCACTCAGCTGCTCTTCGATCGCCAGTTCACGACGGCCTTCTTTGACCCGGCACGGGGCGGCGACCCGATCCTCTGGCAGCACATCTTCTGGATCTTCGGACACCCGGAGGTCTATGTCCTCATTCTCCCGGCCATGGGCATCATCTCCGAGGTGCTGCCGGTGATGAGTCGCAAGCCGCTCTTCGGCTACACGGCGATCGTGTTCGCCGGCCTCGCGATCGCCGTGCTCGGCTTCGCCGTGTGGAGCCACCATATGTTCACGACCGGCCTAGGCACGGTCCCACAGGTGGTGTTCACGGCCAGCACAATGTCGATCGGGGTTCCGACGGGCATCAAGATTTTCAACTGGCTTGGCACGATGTACGGCGGGAACATCCGCTTCACGACGGCGACGTATTTCGCAGTCTCGTTCATTGCGCTCTTCACGATTGGTGGCATCTCAGGCGTCATGCACGCTTCGCCGCCCGTGGACACCCAGCAGCAGGACACCTACTTCATCGTCGCCCACATCCACTACGTGCTCTTCGGCGGCGCGATCATGGGCATCTTCTCGGGCATCTACTACTGGTTCCCAAAGATGACCGGCCGCTTCCTCAACGAGACGCTCGGCAAGATCAACTTCTGGCTGCTCTTCATCGGTATGAACCTCACGTTCTTCCCGATGCACTTCCTCGGCGTCTCCGGCATGCCGCGTCGCATCTATCGTTACGACGAGGGTCTGGGCTGGGACCAGTGGAACATGGTCGCGACCATCGGGTCGTACATCATCGCATTCGGCGTGCTCGTCTTCGTCTTCAACTTTTTCCGCACGATGGGGCAGGAGAAGACAGCCGGCGACAACCCGTGGGATGGCGGGACGCTCGAATGGGCGACGAGCTCGCCACCTCCGCAGCACGACTTCGACACGATCCCGGAGGTTCGCGACCGCGACCCGCTCTGGTACGACCGCGACCACGGCATCGAGCAGCCGACGCCGGAGGAGCCGGAGCACATCCACCTGCCGCCGCCGTCGTATTACCCGCTGATCATCGGCCTCGGCGCGCTGCTGCTCGCTGTGGGGGTGCTCACGCACCTGGCGCTGACCGCGCTCGGCGTCGTCATCATCGTTTACGCGGCCTGGGGCTGGGTGCTGGAGCCCACGGAGTGACCCCGCTCGCCTCGAACGAGGCCCGCGCGACGCGCCCGACGTTGTAAGGACGCAGGAGAGAGCATGGCAGCAGCCACTCACGAGGTCAGAGACCCCACGAACACGGGGGTCGACAACCGGAAGCTCCTCATGTGGATCTTCTTGGCGTCGGAGTGCCTCTTCTTCGGGGCGCTGCTCTCGACCTACCTGGTCTTCAAGGGCGACCTCTCGTTGCCGCCATTCCCCAGCGATACGATCGTGCCGCTCTCGGTCCTCGAAGATGCGATCGCGGCCGGGCTCGTTGACGCGCACACCGTCGAGGAGATGTGCAGCCCGCACGGCGCCGTGGGCGACTACGAGTGTCACGGCATCCTCGACATCCCGATCACCTCGACCTCGACGTTCGTCCTGCTGATGAGCTCGCTGGCGATGGTGCTTGCGGTCTTCGGCGCGCAGAACCACAGGCCGGGCATGATGAAGTTCTGGCTGCTGGTGACGGCGCTGCTGGGCCTCGCGTTCCTGGGCTTCCAGGTCTATGAGTTCCGCACCTTCGGTGCGGAAGGACTGAACCTCTCAACGAGCCAGTTCGGCTCCTCGTTCTTCGTGCTGACCGGCTTCCACGGTACGCACGTGGCGGTGGGGGTACTGATCCTGCTTTCGGTGCTGGGGGGTTCGTTCAGGCGCAACAGCCTCGGGCCCGAAACCGGCTTCCACATCGAGATCGTGGGTCTCTACTGGCACTTCGTCGATGTCGTGTGGATCGTCCTGTTCACCGTCATCTATCTGATTCCCGCATAAGCTGGCACAGGGAGAGAGACGCCGCCGATGAGCCACGAAGCCGAAGTGCAGCACGAGGAACAGCACGGTATGACCGTGCGCGGCTATGTCATCGTGGGCGCCATCCTCACCGCCATCACCGTGGCCGAATTGATAGCGTCCTATTCCAACCTCGGACCGGTGCTGATCCCGCTCCTGCTCATCCTCTCAGCCGTGAAGTTCGCCATGGTCGGCGCGTACTTCATGCACCTCAAGTTCGACCCGCCGGTGCTCACGCAGGCGTTCCTGGTCGGGCTCCTGCTGGCGTCGGCGATCATGATCGCCTTGCTGGCGCTCTTCTGGAACGACGTTACGGACGCGGTCCTGAACGCCGGGCTGGCTGGCTGACCACTCGCGGATCCAACGCTGAGGCCGAGGGCGAACCCCTCGGTCTTTCTGATCGTGGCGTTCGAGGCTCGGTCGGGTCGGTCAGTCGCCGGGCAGTGCCGCGGCGGCGTCGCGTGCCGCCTCTTCCTCGCGCTGGCGCTGTTCGGACTTTTGCGCCCAGATCGCAAAGATGATGCCCATCGTCACCAGGTGCATCATCACGCTCGGCACCCACATGATGAGCCCGCCGAGCTGCTGGTCCTCCAGCGGGTCGAGACCGATCAGCGGGCGCACGTTCAGGTAGGTGTCGAACAGCGGCTCCGCGGCGAAGGTCAGGATGGCGCCGAGGAAGTGCTTCGGCACGCCCGCGGCGAAGACGTAGAGCATGCGGGGGATGTAGGCGAGTCGTGCCTGCAGCGGCTTGGGGTCGACGATGTTCCACCAGAGCAGGACGCCGGCGATCCAGAAGTTGAAGTGCTGGAGGTCGTGGATGACATCGTCCTCGAGCGCCGCGTCATACCAGCCGGGTCCCAGGTGCCACAGCCAGAACGTTGCGCTGATCACGATCACACCGAGCAGGGGATGTGTGACCTGGCGGTAGGTCCAGCGCACCTCGTCTCGCTTCGCGAGCCGCCGCACCACGCCCAGTCGCAGCCACCTGGGCATGCCGCGCAGCATCGGCGTGGTCGGCGCCCCGAGGAGTAACAGCGGCGCGGCGGCCATGACGACCATCTCGTGTTGGATCATGTGCATCGAGAAGTGGTGCTCGCCCAGCCGATCGATCGGGGACTCGACGGACAGCAGCAGTACCAGCAGGCCGCTGTAATAGAGCGTCGTGCGCCACCAGGGGTGCGCCCGCGTCCGGTCGGTCCAACGGCGCAGCCCGTTCGCGTAGACCACGCCGAGGAGGACGATCGGGATGACGAACTCCGGGTCGAAGTTCCACGCCCCCCAGATCCCCTCGTCATCGCCGATCAAGTCGTGCGCGATCGGCAACGCCTCGAGGAACTCGGGAAACGATATCTGCACGGACCAACCTTGACGTGCCGGACGGGTGGGGCGACCGGTGCACCAGTTTGCACCGCGCGAGGCGCAGACGCGAGCGGGCCGCTCTGACGCGTTCCTGAGGTCCTGGATTGACGACGGACGCCGCTGGCTCCTAGGATCGACTCGTAGTTAGTGTACTTCGTACACAAAGTACCGCGCGGCGGTGAGGCGGCGCGGTCGAGGAAGGGTCGAGCCGGGATGCAGCACCACCTGCGGGTCGCGCTTGCGCAGATCAACACGACCGTCGGCGACTTCGACGGCAACCGTTCGAGGATCCTCGAAGCGGCGCAGCGCGCCGCAGAGCAGGGCGCCGACCTCGTCGCCTTCCCGGAGCTGGCGATCACCGGATACCCGCCCGAGGATCAGCTGCTGCGCGGCGCCTTCCTGGACGACGCGGCGGCCGCGCTCGAGCGGCTGGCGCGCGACGCCGAGGGCCTGCCGCCGCTCGTGGTCGGTTGCATCGACTTCGAACGGCAGCTCTTCAACGGCGCGGCGCTGGTGCACGGCGGCCAGGTCGTCGACATCTACCGCAAGCAACGCCTGCCGAACTACGGCGTGTTCGACGAGGAGCGCTACTTCCACCCGGGCCACGAGGTGGGCATCTATGAGATCGCCGGCGTGCCCGTGGGGCTCACGGTCTGCGAGGACATCTGGTTCCCCGGTGGCCCGGCACGCGAGGCGGCGCTGCTGGGTGCCCAGGTCGTCGTCAATATCAACGCGTCGCCCTTCCACGCCGCCAAGCACCGCTACCGCGAGCAGATGATCACCACCCGCGCCTCCGACAACACGATCGCGATCGCCTACGTGAACCAGGTGGGCGGTCAGGACGAGCTCGTGTTCGACGGCAACTCGATGGTGATCGACCCGAGCGGCGAGGTCCTGGCTCGCGGCGCGTCGATGCGCGAAGACCTCGTGGTCGCCGACATCAACGTCGAGGAGGTGGTGCAGCGCCAGCTCCACGAGTCGCGCCTGCGTCGCGACCGCGAACCGATCGAGGGTCCGCCGCCGCTGGTGATCACCACGACGCCGGTCGAGCCGCGGCTGGCGCTGCCGGCAGAGGTGCTGCCGCCACCCGACCACATCGCCGAGGTCTATGACGCCCTGGTGCTCGGCACCCGTGACTACGTCCAGAAGTCGGGCTTCGATCACGTCTTCGTCGCGATGTCCGGCGGCATCGACTCGGCGCTCGTCGCGGCTATCGCCGTCGACGCGCTGGGCTCGGATGCCGTGACGGGGGTCTCGATGCCGTCGCGCTACTCCTCGGAGGGCTCGATCGGAGACGCGGTTGATCTGGCGAACAACCTCGGCGTGCGCCTCGCCTCGATGCCGATCGAACCGGTGCACGAGGCGGCGCTCGACGCCCTGGCACGCGAGTTCGGCGACGCTGCGGCGGGCACCGCGGAGGAGAACGTGCAGTCGCGCATCCGCGGGATGCTGGTGATGGCGCTATCGAACAAGCGCAACGGGTCGCTCGTGCTCACGACCGGGAACAAGTCCGAGTACGCCTGCGGGTACGCCACGCTCTATGGCGACATGGTCGGCGGCTTCGCCGTCATCAAGGACGTGCCGAAGACCCTCGTGTGGGAGCTCTCGCGGCACCGCAACACGCGCAGCCACGTCATCCCGCAGAACTCGATCGACAAGCCGCCGTCCGCCGAACTCCGCCCGGACCAGCTCGATTCCGACTCGCTCCCCGACTACGAGATCCTGGACCCGATCGTGGAGGCCTACGTCGAGGACGACCTGTCGCTCGAGTCCATCGTCGCGCGGGGCTTCGAGGAGGCGACGGTGAGGCGGGTGGTCGACCTGATCAACCGCAACGAGTACAAGCGCCGGCAGTCGCCTCCTGGTGTCAAGATCTCGTCGCGGGCCTTCGGCCGCGACCGCCGGCTGCCGCTGGCGACCCGCTACCGCGGCTACTAGGCAGACCACCGCTTACACCTCGGGCTCGTCGCCCGTGGAGTCCTCGGCGGCTGTCTCGAGGCGGTGGCCGACGGCCGCCGCGAGCGTGTCCGTAGCCGTGAGCTGGATCCATGTCTCGAAGGCTCTGCGCACGTCGGCGTAGGCATCCTCGACGATCTGCTCGTGCTGTGGGTGGGTGAGCGAGGCCTGGCGTGCCTCGCCGATGCGCGCGAGCGCCCCCTCCAGGCGCGGCGTCAGCGCGTCGTGAAGGTCGTGGAGTTCCTCGTCGCCTTCGGCGTGACCGCGGTCGCGCATGATCTGCAGCGCACCCGTCACCCACGCCAGCGCGCCGAGCAGCGTGCCCGCCTCCTGCCGTGAGACTTCGAGGGTGACCGGGAGCTCCGGCTGGTCGGCCTGAGGGGGCATCGTCATCGTCGTGCTCCTGCTGCGGTCACTGCTTGCGCTCACCCTCGTAGGCCACGACGCCTGCGGCGAGCATCGCGCCCAAGAGCGGTCCTGATTCGCCGAGGGCGCCAGCGACCACCGACGGGCCGGGCGCGACCTCGTCGATCACACTCTGCAGCAGCGGACCGAGCGCCTGGACGTCTTCCTCGGCGCCCTCGAGGATCACCAGCTCGGGGTCGAGTAGCGCGGCGGCGTCCGCGAGGATACCGGCGCTGCGCTCGATGTCCGCCGCGGTGCGTTCCACGTCGGCCTCGAAGGCCGGGAGCGCCGGCAGCGCGCCGGCCGACTGCGTATGGCCGCCGACAAGGCGCGCGCCCGCCATCACGGCGGACTCGGGGATACCGCGCAGCGACACGTAGAGCACGTCGGCCACGTGGACGGCGACGCCCTCGCTCGCTTCCGCCTGCAGCGCCGCGGCCGTGCGGTTGAGCGCGACGATCGGCGCGTCGATGTTGCGACGCAGCGCCGCGACGATGTTCAGCCCGTCCCACGGAGCCTGCGCGGTCGACCGCACGAGGACCCCCGTCGCGCCATCGACGGTCCCGGGGCTGGCCACGCCGATGCCCAGTGCCCAGTGCGACGGCTCCTGTCGCGCGAACAGGGTCGAGATGCGGCCGCCGATCTCCCACGACCAGGCTTCCTCGGTCGGCAGCTCCGCCAACTCCCAGGCCTCGCGCTCGACGACGTCACCCTCGACGGTGGCGAGCATCAGGCGGAGTGTGTCCGCGGTGAAGTCGACGGCGACGAGCAGGCCCTGGGCGTCGAGGGGTGCGTCGCTGCTCATTCGATGCTCTCCGCTTCGACCTTGCGCAGCGCGGCGGCGATGTCGTTCATGTCGTTCACCGTCTCCACGCCCGTGAGCGGGATCGCCACCAGCTCGTCGGGCAGCCGCGCTGAGACCGGGAAGTGGTCCTCGTGCAGCCGCGGGTCCTCGGCACCGCCGAGGCCGGCCCGCACGCGTTCGTCGAG
The DNA here is from genome assembly GCA_965226785.1 of Dehalococcoidia bacterium. Classification (GTDB taxonomy): domain Bacteria; phylum Chloroflexota; class Dehalococcoidia; order UBA2979; family UBA2979; genus CBDDEC01. The sequence continues at coordinate 493,583 of CBDDEC010000002.1, read as the reverse complement.
GTGCAGTGGCGATCCGCAGGCGGCTTCGCAGTCGATGCCTTCGGCGCGCAGCGCGGCCAGCGTGTCCTTCATCGATCGTTTCCAGAGGATTCCGCGCAAACGCACGACATAACGGTCGTAGCCGTGGCGCACCCAGCGAGCATGGTGCATGCCCGAGAGCGCCCGTGCGCCCCGCAGTTCGTATGTGAGGTGCCACGCCATCCGCCGGCGCTCGTCGAGGTCCTCCGGCGCCAGGCGCACCTCGGCAAGCGCGATGCGTGCGGGCTCATCTTCGATCGGTGCGTCCTCAAGGGTGTCGCGCGCGGCTGAGGCGATCGCGGCGTCGCCGCTGACAACGACCGCGCCGCTGCCGCCGCCGGTCACGAGGTGGTGATCGCCGAAGCCGAACACACCCACCATGCCGAGCGTTCCCGCTGCGTCGCCACGATAGCGTCCACCCAGGGCGGTCGAAGCGTCCTCGACTATGGGGATGTCGCCGCGCTCCGCCACGCGGCGCACTTCGTTCATCGTGGCCGGGTGTCCGAAGGCGTGCTGGACCAGGATCGCCGCCGTCTCGTCGCTCATGGCACGCGCGAGTCCGCGCGCGGAGATGGCTGAGGTCTCCGCCTCGACTTCGGTCGGCACCGGCGTGCGTCCCAGCGCGAGCGTGACGTCGGCGGCTGGGCCGTCGAGGAGCGCGGGCAGCGCTACCTCGGCGCCCGCGTGCTGGTCGGTGGCGAGCGTCAGCGCCGCGTGTAGCGCCGCCGCGCCGTCGCGACAGGCCACCACGTGCGCCGCGTCGAGGTCGAGGCAGGCCGCGAACTCCCGTTCGAGCGCGCCGCCCGCGTTGGCGTCGTCAGCCGGCTCGATGGGCGCGCGGGAGGGCAGGGGCTCGCTGCGTACGGGCTCGCCGCCGTCGATCGCCAGCATCGCCGTTCCATTCCTCGGTCGCGCCCATCGCTCGCTGCGCCGCTGACGCTACGTCAGCCGCCTCCCGTGCGCAAAGGGACGATGCGCCGTCGTCGGTCGGTCCCGCGAGGGTGCGCCTGACGCCGCGCTGCCTACACTTGGACGATGCGACTTCAACTGGGTGCGCACACGATCGATTGCACCAACCGCACCGCCATCATGGGAATTCTCAACGTCTCCGACGACTCGCCCGTGGCTCAGTCGCGCGTGGCGCTGGACGGCGCGCGCGCCCGCGCGCATGACCTCGTGCGGCAGGGCGCCGAGATCATCGACATCGGCGCGAACTCGACCTTGACCGCCTCGCGCGAGCTGACGGCACAAGAAGAGATCGACCGCGTCGTGCCGCTAATCGAACGGCTCGTCCGGGACGGCCTCGTGACGTCGCTCGATTCGTGGAACGCCGAGGTCGCGCGAGCGGCCGCCGGTGTCGGCGTGCACCTGTTGAACGACGTCACCGGCTTCGTGGACCCGGCGATGGTCGCCGCCTCCGCCGAGTTCAGCGTGCCCGGCATCGTGATGCACATGCGAGGCCGGCCGAAGCTCCACAACGATGCCGATCAGACCTACAGCGACATCGCTACGGAGGTTCGGGACTTCCTCCTCGCGCGCGCAGCGGACCTTGAGGGAGCGGGCGCGCCTCGCCCGTGGCTCGACCCGGGGTTCGAGTTCGGCAAGGCGCTCGCCGACAACCTCGCGATGTTCGAGGGCCTTCCGCACCTCGTCGCCACGGGCTACCCGGTGCTGATCTCCGCATCGCGGAAGGGGTTCTTTGGCGAACTCCTCGGCGCCGGAAACCGCCAGGACGTCGCGGGCATCCTCGAGGCGACGCTCGCGTTCAATACGCTCGCCGCCGACGCGGGCGTGCACGTCGTACGCGTCCACGACGTCGAACCCATGGCGCAGGCGCTCGCGGTCGTCAACGGCGTCCGCCAGGCCCGCGCCGAGGCGGCGGCAAGCGATGCATGAGCATGTACTGCACACACCTCGGCTGACGCTCCGCGCGCTCCAGCCGGGCGATGTCGACGACGTCTACGCCTATGCCAACGATCCCGAGTGGTCGCGCGACCTCGATCTGGCTGTGCCGTCGCCGTATTCGCGGCAGGACGCGGTGCGGTGGGTGGCCATCCAGGTCGAGGGATCCGAGGATGAGCTGCCGTTCGCGGTCGTCCTGGACGGCGCGGTCGTTGGCTCAACGACCATCCGTCTCGACGAGCGGAACCAAGCGCCCGAGCTGGGCTGGTCGCTCCGTCGAGACCACTGGGGTCAGGGCTACATGACCGAAGCCGCCTCGGCGCTCGTTGACTTCAGCTTCCGATCGCTGGACGCCGAGCGCGTGTGGGCGCGGGCCTTCCTCCGCAACCCGGGCTCGTGGCGTGTGATGGAGAAGCTGGGCATGACGCGTGAGGGGCTGCTGCGCCAGCATCGCGTCGACCGTGCTGGCGAGCGCGTCGACGAGGTCGTCTACGGCCTCCTGCGGTCCGAGTGGGAGTTGCGCCACGCCGAGGCCTAGCGCTACTCGGCCGCGTCGAGTCCGTACACGGTGGTGTGCGGGAAGAACGAGAACCAGCCGAACCAGAACGCCAGGTGGCCGCCCAGCCGGGGCAGCTCGCGACCGTCCGAGGCGACCAGGGCGTCCTCCGTCGTGCGCCAGACCACGCCCGCGCCGTCGACGACGGTCTGCGCGTCACCAGCGGCGACCTCGAGGCGATCCGCGCTGAACTCGAGCCCGCCTCGGTCGTAGGCGCGCACCGCCAGCGTGCCGGGTTCAACGATCAGCACGACCGAGGTACCGCCGGCGGTGTCGTTGATGACGAGCTCGTCGCTCAGGGCGGTCGCGGGGTAGGCGCGCGGCTCCCCGTCGATGAGGAGCGTGTAGACCTCGGACTTCGCGGGCAGTATCTGGCTGCGCGCGGCGACCGGGAACAGCGTCGTCGAGGAGTCGAAGTAGTCGCCGTAGGCCGCGCCGGGCTCGTAGGTGCGCGCGAATCCGGTCTCGATGCTGAGCACGGTCGTCGATGGGTGCCGGGCCAGCCAGTTCTCCCACGTCGTGCGCACGATCGGGAGCCGCTCCAGCTCGATGCCGGTCCCGACGAGCGGCCCGAGTACCGGCTGGCCCGTGAGCTGGTTCCAGAGCGTGTCCGTGCCGCGGTCGTACATCAGCTTGTTGCTGTCGTAGAGCAGGCCGGAGGAGCTGAACGTGAACACCTCGCCCTCGACGGTCGTGCGGTAGAGCACCGCCGAGCCGCAGAGCGTGCAGTAGGCGATCGACACGGGCTCTCCGCCGACCACATCGTTGGCCATCTCGTGCCAGTCGAGGATCCGCAGCGGGTAGGCCCGCGCGTCGCCGTTGATGACGATGCCGAACACCGGCTCGTTCTCCAGGAGGAACTCGGCCCCGTCGGGACCGACGAACAGCGGGGTGTCGAGCGGCGGGATGCCATCGATCGCCACGCCGCCGAACTGGATCAGCTCCGGCCGGATCGTGATCGGCCGCGAGGACTTAAGGAAGCGTGTGAAGGCCGAGCCGTCGAGGTCCTGACCGGTCATCGGGTTGAGGATGGCCGAGATCTGCTCCCGGATGTGCGGGAGCTGGTGTGCGAAGAGATCGATCAGCACCGGAACGAAGCGAGGATCCTGCGTCTCCTCGACGACCTGGAGTACGAGCCGGCGCTGCTCGGGGTTGTTGGCTGTCAGCCGGTCCGCCCAGCCGGCGAACTCCTGCTCGGTGAGCTCGTGCCCCCTGGGCACCAGCCGGTCGTCGTCGCCGCCCGAGCTGCAAGCGACGGCCACGAGCCCCACGCACACGATCAGCCACGCGAGCCTCGTGCGGTTCATCTCGGTCCGTTCGTTGGTGTGGTGGGCTTCGATCGTAGCAGGCGCGACGTCGCTACTCCTCGTGCCGGCCACGAGCAGCACAAGCGGCATGGCGAGTCCGATGACGAGGCGGGGCAACGGAAGGCAATCCGCGAAGTGTGAGGTTGACTGTCCATCTTCGCCGTAGTCGGAACGCAGAGCGGGTAGCTATATCGACGCGCTATCCCTCGACGAGCGAGCGGAGGTCGTTCTTCGACTCGAGGGTGTGCGCCCAGAGGTCGCCTACCTCCGCCAGGCGCTCGTGGGCGTTGAGGATCGTCCAGTCGGTGGGGTAAACCTTGCCGAGTTCGTCCCAGCGCAGCGGCATCGAGACGGGTGCGCCGGGCTTGGAGCGCGGCGAGTAGGCGCAGGCCAGGTTCTTGATCCGCGCGTTCTGATTGATGTCGAAGAAGATCATCCCGCGGCGCTTCTCCGACACCCACTCGGTCGTCACGATCTTCGAGTGCTGCGTCACGAGGAACCCCGCGAACGTCTGCGCGACGCCTCGGATCGTCTCGTAGTCGTACTGGCGCTGCACGGGCACGTAGATGTGCAGTCCCGTCGTGCCCGAGGTCTTGACGAACGACGAGAGCGCCGCGCTGTCGAGCAGCTCCTTCAGCCACAGCGCGACCTCCGAGGTGTGCTCGAACGCCCGCTGGTTGAGCTCCGGCTCTTCGCCCTTGCCCTCGGTGCCCGCGTAGATGTACGGGTCGAGGTCGCAGAGGACGAAGTCGGGGTAGTTCAGAACCGAGCTCTGAATCTGCTCGCGCGAGCCCGTGAAATCGGTCGAGAGGTGAGTGGCGTCCGGCGTCGGATCCACCCTCGCGAGGCTTGTGTGCAGCGCGAGGTCGGCCATCTGCGCGAGCCAGACCAGCGTCGGCAGGTTGTTGACCAGGACGTACTCCTGGTCGGACCCGTCGTCGCCCCCGGCGTGCACCATCACCGTCTCGACGAACTCGCCGGGGAGGTGCTCGACATGCTTTTGGTAGAAGAAGCTGCCATCGATGCCATTCGGGTAGCGGGTCATCGTCAACGGCCGGTTTCGGATCTGCGGGATGATGACGTGTGCCATGCGCGCGTAGTAGGCGATGAGGTCGCGTTTGGTCAGCGCTCGCTGCTCGCCGACCGCGCCGCCGAGGTCAGCGGCCGGCCACATCTCCTTGTCGAGGTTCGTGACCTTGATCGGCACGCCGCCGACATCGATCGTCCCCTCCTTGCGCAGCGCCTCCACCTGTTCGAGCACCGACGCCACGTCGGCACCAAGCGTCGAGGGCAGCGCGACGGTCGAGGCGCCCGTCTCCGCTTTCGTGACGATCCGTCTACGGGGCGTGGCGCTCGTCTCCTGCCGCACGACATCCGCGGCGGGCTTGTCGTCGCGGAAGCGCTTGAAGACGGGCGCACGCAGGTTGCCGTCCGAGGTCACCTCGGCGTACTCGACCTCGGCGACAAGCTCCGGGCGCAGCCAGGTCACGTCGTCGCCGTAGGCGAAGACGCGTGTCTGCTCCGCCTCGTTCAGAGCGGACTCCTCCTCGACGAGCGGTGCGAAGCGTTCCACCGCCTCGTCGAGCGCGCGGTCGGTGAACCCGCTTCCGGCACGGCCCGTGGCGACGAGCTCTCCGCCCGCTTCGAGGCGGGTCGCAAGGATGAGCGAGCCGAACGTGGAGGAGCGTGAGCGCTCACCCTCGCTGTAGCCGACGACGACGAAGTCGTCGGTCAGCCGCGCCTTCACCTTCAGCCACTGCTTCGAGCGACGACCGGGGGAGTAGCGAGAGTTGCGCTTCTTCGCGACCAAGCCCTCGAGACCGAGGTTGCGGACCGCCTCGAAGGCGGTCAGGCCGTCCACGTCGAACGCCTCCAGCTGCTTGACCCACGCCGAGGGCGCGAGCGTCCGCGCGAGCAGCCGCTGCCGGTCCTCGAGCGCTGCACGCGTGAGGTCGACACCGTCGAGGTAGAGCAGGTCGAACACGTAGAAGAGCACCGGGATGTCGCGGTCGGCCTGCGCGATCTCCACCTCGTTGGCCAGGTTGAGCCGCTGTTGCAGCAGCTCGAACGAGGGCACGCCCCCCTCATCGAAGGCGACGATCTCACCATCGAGGATCATCCGGTTGGCCGGCTGTCTCCCGAGCACGGCCGCGATCGTGGGGTACTGCTTGGTCATGTCGTTGCCACGTCGGGAGCGCAGCGTCGCCTCCCCGTCGCGCAGTGTGACCACCGCGCGCACGCCATCGAGCTTGGGCTCGAATAGCCACTCGTCGTTGGCGAACGCGTCCCGGGTCAGCGTCGCCTGCATCGGTTCGAGCTGCTTCGGCATCCGCGATGTGCGCTTCGCACCCGGGAGGTCGTGGGCGTGCAACGGCGCCGGCTCGATGTCGGTGGGAATCTGTCGGCCGGCCTGCAGGTCCTCGATGGTGAGCCCGGAGATGACCGAGGCGTTCTGCTCCGTCAGGTCGACGCCCGGGGCGACGCTGTCGTCGCGGTGTTTGATCATCAGCCAGGAGTTCTCGGACTGGTTGGTCTTGACGAGCGTGTAGGAGCCTTTGAGCTTCGACCCTCGGAACGTGACCGACAGCTTCTGCGCCTCGAGCTGCTCGCGCATCTGCCGCTGGGCCTCGTCGCGGTCGTCGAAGAGGAGGCCGTGTTCGTCGGGCGAATACGTGCCGCGGTCCCAGACGATGACCTCGCCGCCGCCGTACTCACCCTTCGGGATCAGGCCTTCGAACGTGCCGTAGTCGAACGGGTGGTCCTCCGTCATCAAGGCCAGACGTTTCTCGGCCGGGTCGGGCGAGGGGGCGCGTGGCACCGGCCACGACTTGAGCACGCCATCGACCTCCAGGCGCACGTCGTAATGCATGCGGGTGGCGCGGTGCTTCTGGACGAGGAACGTCAGTGGCCCTTCGCCGCTGCCGAGCAGTGCCTCGTCGGGTGCCGGCTCCGACGTGACCTCGAAGTCGCGGCGCTCGTCGTACTCCTCGAGGTCGGCGGCGGCCGCCTTCTCGTTGCCGTTTCCCTCGCGGGCGTCAGCGGGCTCGGCGGAGCGTTTCGAGGTGCGCCGTGCGCGTGGCGGCATCGGGTGTGGTCAGGCCGAGGCGTAGCCGCCTAAGCCTTGGCGGCCTTCTTGCGGCGAGCGGCCGGCTTCTTCTTCGTCGTCGCCGCTTTCTTTTTCCTGGCGGCCGGTTTCTTCGGCTCGTCCGCGACCTCGTCCGCGTCGTCCGCCTCGGCGGAAGCACCGTTCGAGGACGGTTCGCCGTCGGCGCGCGCGTTCGTCGCCTCGATACTGGCCTTGAGCGCGGCCATCAGATCGACGGTCTGCGACGCCGGTACGGACTCCTCGCGGACGATCTCGCCGCCTTCGAGTTTCGCCGTGATCAGGTCCAGGAGCGCGTCGCGATACTCGTCGTGGTATTCGGTCGGGTCGAACGGCTTCTCGAGCATGTCGATCAGCGCGTACGCCATCTTCATCTCTTCCTTGCTGAGTTCGACCTCGGAGAGGTCGGCGACATCAAGGTCCCGGATCTCGTCCGGGTAGTAGAGGCGTCTCGATCACGATCTGGTCGCCGCGGGGACGCATCGCGCAGAGGTGTTCCTTCTGGCGGATGGCGAGCTTGCCGATGGCGATCAGGCCCTTCTCCTGCATCGCCTGCAGCAACAACTTGAACGGCTTCTGCCCGGCGTCGTCAGGCTCGAGGCCGTAAGTGCGCTCGTAGTAGACCGGGTCGATCTCCTCGGCCTTGACGAACGCCTCGATCGCGATCGTGTGCTTCGAAGGCACCGGGAGGGTATCGAAGTCCTCCTGGTCAACGATGACGTACTGGTCCTTCGCGTACTCGTAGCCTTTGACCAGCTCGTCAAACGACACTTCGCGGTCCAGCGTGGGGGACCAGCGCATCATCTTGACGCGCCCGAGGTCTTCGCTGGCCAGCTGTCGGAAGGCAATGTCTTCGTAACTATCCCTTGACAGCACGTAGGGCATGTGTTCTACTAGGTGCATGCAACGATACACGGTGATGCAGTTCAACGAGGACTTCCCTGACGAGGATGTGTGCCTCGACTACATCGCGGCGATGGTCTACCCGGACTTCCCCGCGATGCCTTGCCGTGCCTGCGAGGACGTGACCAAGCATCACCGCATCAGGGGGCGCAAGGCGTACTCCTGCCAGACGTGCCGCACGCAGATCTACCCGCTGGCGGGGACCATCTTCGAGAAGTCGCGCACGCCGCTGCGGTCGTGGTTCTACGGCATGTACCTGATGTCCTCGACGCGAAGCGGCATCAGCGCGAAGCAGCTTGAGCGCGAGCTAGGCGTCACGTACAAGACCGCGTGGCGCATGTTCAAGCAGATCCGCTCGCTGCTCGACGACAGCAGCGGCCCGCTCAAGGGCACCGTCGAGATCGATGAGACGTTCTACGGTGGCCGTCCCCGTCACCGCCAGGGCGACGTGGGGCGCAACCGAGACGAGTACGGGCGCTTCAAGCGCGGTCCTCGCCCTCGGTCGCAGCCGGACGCCAAGAAGCCGATCGTTGGCATGGTCGAGCGTGACGGCGATGTTCGCGCGTTCGTCACCGACGACGTAAAGACCCGCACGATTCAGCCGCTCGTCGATGCTCACGTCCTGCCCGAGTCGATGGTCTACACCGACGAGGCGAGGCAATACAGCTTACTCAGCAGGACTGGCTACGAGCACCGACGCATCCGCCACAAGGCGCGCGTCTACGTAGACGGCGATGTACACACGAACACGATCGAGGGGTTCTGGAGCCTGCTTAAGAACGGCATCCGTGGTGTCTACCACAGCGTCGGGCGCGACTACCTACAGACCTACGTCAACGAGTACGCGTTCCGGTATAACCACCGCGACGACGACGCGCCGATGTTCCGCACCATCGCGGAGCGGGTCCGCGAGGTGCGCTCGGGGAAGCTCGGAAACTACTCGCCCGTCGGCAGCGCAAGCCCCCGCACATCCTGGGCGGGATAGCCCACAAGCGGCGCTTCACCGCCACCCATCAACGTTGCGAAGCCCGCCTCGGTGCAGAGCACCACTCCCCGTTCCCGTTGCTCCCACACTCGCAACACTCCGCTGCGCCCATCGATTCCTGCAACTTCCACCTGGTCGCCACGCCTGAAGACAGCCATTGGTGACTCCTTTCGCTAACATGATCGAGCGGACAAAGGACTAGCTTCAAGATTTGTCCGTGGGACTGTTGCACTGGCACGCGCGAGGCCATAAGGTTAGACGTGGCACGCACACTGCGTGTTGCGGCATATCGCGGAGGTCACATGACCATCACCACCATCACCACCGACGCGACGCCGACCCCCATGTACGCCTCGTTCGTCACGTTTACGACGCTGCTGGACTGGCTCGCAGAAATGCCAACGATCCCCAGCAAGATCGATCGCTCCCTCTGGTCGCAGAAGTTCAACGGAAGTAACGGCGCACAGCTTGTCGCTGGCATGCGGTTTCTTGGGCTGCTCGAAGGTGAGACGCCACAGAAGAAGCTCATCGGTCTCGTTCGCGCCTCAGGCGACGAGCGCCGCGACCTGATCGAGCAGATGCTCCGCGACGCTTATGGCGAGGCGCTGATCGATGGTCTACCAGCAGCGACACCAAAGATGGTCGATGACGCGATCCGCGAGAGGGGCAGTACCGAGGCGACGCACCGGAAGGCCGTCGCGTTCTTCATCAACGCGACGAAGGCCACGAACCTGGAGATCCCGACTTCCGTGGCGAAGCGCGCGCGTAACCGTCGGGCCGGATCAGGACGCCCCCGCTCCAATCCAGCGGGGCCCGTGCGTCCATCGACACCTAACAACCGTGTCGATACGGGGCGCGAGACGGGCGGGACGCCAAGTCGGCCAAGCCCACACAGCGTGAGGCTCCCGAGCGGCGGGCTCGTCACCGTCAGCATCGATGCCAACGTGTGGAGCCTGACCGACGCCGAACGCGCGTTCATCTTCAAGCTCGTAGACCACGTTCGTCAATTCGCGGCTCAAGAGCCCAACCCGGCTGATCAGGCGGCCGTTGGGGAAAACAGTGAGGCGGCGGGGGCCTGATGGTCTTGGTCGGCCAACCCCCGCCGCCGGGAAGGAACATCGGGATGGAAGTCATCCCTGTGGTGGCGGCGGTCGCGGCTAAGGCCCGCGACGGCCGCGCACCGATGCTCTTAAGACGAGTGTAGACCTTAAGACGGGTGTCGACGAACCGGGCGCTTTAGGCGTCTGGGGCGCGCTGTGTGGCCGATCGTCTGATCAAGTCGCGCAGCACGCCTTTCTGATCATTGCCATCTCTCGCAATCGCCTCCTGCATCGCCTCGATGCTCGGATCGCGAACCTTCCCGTCCTTGTAGGACGGGCGGGGCTGTTTCGATGATGATCCACCCATGCCTCATAGGGTAGCACTCAAATCCTAGCGCCGACCCCACGTGTCGTAAGGGGATAGTTACGGCATCTACTAACGTAAGCTCACCCTAACGAAACACCGATTGGATAGCCCATGCCCGACATCGTCTTTCAGATGGACATCGAAGCGCCTCAGGCTCGCGTTGCCGACGCGATCTCCAGCCAGAGCGGGATCCGCGGCTGGTGGACCGAGTCGGCGGAGGTGCCTGAGGGCGACAGCGGCGTGATGACGCTCGGTTTCGCGATGGCCCCGGCTCCGTTCGAACTTCGCGTCGACGAGCGCAGCGAGGATGCGGTGCGCTGGGCCTCGATCGGTGCGTTCCCACCGCACTGGGCCGGTACCGAGATCCGCTGGCAGCTCGCGGCCGCCGAGGGTGGGACGACCGTGAGCTTCCGCCACGCCGGATGGCCGTCCGACGACGGCATGTTCGGCCCCACGGCCTTCACCTGGGGGCAGCTGATGCTCTCGCTGAAGGGCTACGTCGAGTCCGGGTCGACTGACCTGCGCCTGCCTGCGGCCGGCTAACCGCTTACAGCAACCCTGTGTCCTGGAGCACGCTGCTCATTGTGCTGCCGATGTCCGAGGGGTTGTCGGCGACGGTGGCGCCGGCAGCGTGTAAGGCCGCCTTCTTGGCATCGGCGGTGCCGGCTTCGCCGGCGATGATGGCGCCGGCGTGGCCCATGCGGCGGCCGGGTGGGGCGGTCGCGCCGGCGATGAAGGCGACGACTGGCTTCGACATGCCGCTGATGTACTCGGCCGCCTCCTGCTCCGCCGTGCCGCCGATCTCGCCGATGAGCACGATGGCCGCCGTCTCCGCGTCTGCCTCGAACAGTTGGAGGGCTTCGCGCTGAGAGGTGCCGATGATGGGGTCGCCACCAACCCCCACCGAGGCCGATTGGCCGATGCCCGCGCGGGTCAGCTGGTCGACCGTTTCGTAGACGAGTGTGCCCGAGCGCGAGATCACGCCGACGTTGCCGGTCATGTAGACGTCAGTGGGCATGATCCCGGCGCGTGCGTGCTCGCCCGGCGAGATCACGCCCGGGCAGTTGGGGCCGATCAGCGTCGTCTCGGAGGTGGCGAGGTAGCGCTTCACCTTGACCATGTCCAGGACCGGGATCCCCTCGGTGATGCAGATCGCGACGGGGATGCCGGCGTCGGCGGACTCGATGATCGCATCGGCTGCGAACGGAGCAGGGACGAAGATCAGCGAGACGTTGGCGTCGAACTCGTCGACCGCCTCGCGCACGGTATTACGGATCTGGAAGCCCTCGATCTCCTGGCCGCCTCGGCCGGGGGTGACGCCGCCGACGACCTTCGTGCCATAGGCCTTCGAGGTCAGCGCTTCGCGCTGGCCGGCCGAGCCGAAACCCTGCACGACGACGCGGCTGTTGTGGTCAAGCAGTACTGCCATCGTCGCCTCCCCTTACTGCGCCGCTTCGACGGCCTTGGTGGCCGCTTCGGCGAAGCCGTCGGCGCGGATCAAGTCCAGGCCCGAGTCGTCGAGGATCTGCGCGCCCTCCTCGACGTTCGTGCCGGCGAGACGAACCACCGTGGGCTGGTCGAGCACGCCCTGGTTCTTCGCGTCCACGACGCCCTGCGCGATGATGTCGGTGCGCGCGAGCCCGCCGAAAATGTTGACGAGCACGGCGTCGACACCTGGGTCGGAGCCGATGATCTTGAGCGCCGCGACAACCGTTCCCGGGTCGTTCGCAGTGCCGATGTCGAGGAAGTTTGCCGCGTCGCCGCCTGCGAACTTGATGGCGTCGAGGGTGGACATGGCCAACCCCGCGCCGTTCACCAGGCAGCCGATGTTGCCGTCCAGCTTGATGTAGTTCTGGATGCCCGCGTCCGAGGCCTCCAGCTCCTTCTCCGCCTCCTGCGAGCGGTCGCGCTGCTCGAGCAGCGTCTGCTGCCGGAAGTCGGCGTTGTCGTCGGTCGAGAATTTCGCGTCCGCCGCCAGCAGCCGCCCGTCGCCGGTCACAACCAGCGGATTGACCTCGGTCAGCGAACCGTCCGAGGCGATGAAGGCCTCGACGAGGTTTGTGATCAGGGCGGTCGCGGACCTGAGCAGGTCGCCCTCCAGACCCAGTGCGAAGGCCAGCAGCCGGCCCTGGAACGGCTGGAAGCCACAGGCCGGGTCGACGTGCACCTGGTGGATCGCGTCCGGGTTCGTGGCCGCGACCTCCTCGATGTCCATGCCGCCCTCGGGCGAGGCGATGACGACGGGCATGCCCTGCGAGTTGTCGATGGCGATGCTGAGGTAGAGCTCGCGGGCGATGTCGATCTGTTCCTCGACGAGGACGGAGTTGACCGGCAGTCCTGCGGGGCCCGTCTGGCCGGTCACGAGCTGCATCCCGATGATTTCTTCGGCGGCGGCGCGCGCCTCGTCCGGGGAGTTGGCGAGCTTGACGCCGCCGGCCTTGCCGCGGGCGCCGGTGTGCGCCTGGGCCTTGATCACGGACGTGCCGCCCAGCTCCTCGGTGATGGTCGCCGCCTGGTCGGCGGTCGTGGCGACACGCCCCTCCGGGACGGGCACACCAAACTCGGCGAGCAACGCCTTGGCCTGGTACTCGTGCAGTTTCATCGCAGGTTCCTCGGACGTTCCGCGGGTGGTCGCCACCCCAACGGTGCGCGCCGCGCAGCATCGTAGCAGTGGGCACGGTGGGGTCTAGGTGACGCTCGCCACTGCCGTCCGCGGCGGCGACACTGGCTCGCATGGCGACGCGCATCCTCGTGGTTGGCGATACACACGTGCGGCGGTACGACGAGGTGCACGAGGCGCTGCGTGAGCACATTGCCGCCGCCGATATCGCTGTCCACTGCGGCGATTGGGTCGGCATGGCCGCCGTCGAGGGTTTCCGCGACGCCGCCCGGCAGGCGGTGGTCGTGCACGGCAACTCGGACGCCGTCGAGGTGCGCCGCGAGCTGGGGTATCGCGAGATCCTCGAGGTGGAGGGCGTCCGCCTTGGCGTGACGCATCCGGCCTGGGGCGGGCCGGAGTTCCCTGCGCAGCAGCTGCGCGGTGACTTCCCGGAAGCCGAGTACGGACCGATCGACGTGATCTGCTTCGGTCACCTCCACGTGCCGCTGGACGAGACGCACGAGGGCGTGCGCTACGTCAACGGCGGCCAGGGCTACCCCTCGTTCCTAGTCCCAGGCACGGTCGCCTGGATCGACATCGACGGCGACGCCCTCGACGTCACGATCGAGGAGTTCGCGCCGGCGGAATAGCTCAGGCGCCGGCCGTGATTGTCGTGCCGTAGTGCGGGATGACCTCAGAGGACCAGAGCTCGACGGAGCGCATCGCCTGCTCGTGGGTGAGGTCGCCCCATTGGAACGAGCACACCATGTAATTGGCGCCAGTCGCGGTGTACTCCGCCATGAAGGCGCGGATGGAATCGGGCGACCCGGCCATCACGCTCCCAGCGATTTCGCCGGGGAGACGCCGTCGCTGCTTCCGCGCGGCACGCTCCTCGGTGGACAGTTCCGCGAGCGCCTGGTCGAGGTCCCGCCGCTCTTCGACGGCGCGATGCCGATCCGGGCTACGGCCATCGCCGTCGCCGCTATCGGTGCGACCGAGGAACTGCGTCAGCTGGCGGCGTTCGGCCTCGAGACGGCGTGGCGTGCCGAGGTTCCAGCGGTAGGCCTCCCAGGCAGGCGTGGCAGCGGCAATGGCCTCGTCGTCAGTCTCAGCGACGACAACGTGGACCACGAGGCCGATCTTGGGCACCGTGCCCTGGGCCGTCAGTGAGCCGACGCCCTGGTGCTCGTCCCAGAGCCGGCGGTAGCGGATCACGTTCGCCTCCAGCGAGTCGACGCTGCCTACGACGATCGCGTTCATACCGTGCTGCGCGGCGGTCTCTGGGTTGCGCATGTACCAGAGCGGCGGGTGTGGTTCCTGCTTGGGCCGCAGCCGCATCGGCACTGCGTCGAAGTCGAAGAACCGGCCGTGGAACGTCAGCTCCTCGTGGCTCAGCCCGGCGAGGAGCACAGCGAGCGTCTCGTCGTAGCGCTGCTGGTTCGACTCCGGGTCCGACTCTTGGCCCCAGAAGTAGGCCTCGAGGACCCCACCGCGGCCCACACCGATCTCGAGCCGGCCCTCGGCGAGGTGATCGAGCATCGACACCTCTTCGATCAGGCGCAACGGGTGGTGCAAGGGCAGCACGTAGACCCCGGCGCCGAAACGCAGGCGCTCCGTCCGCTGGGAAGCCGCCGCGAGGAACACGTTCTGCGACGGCGCCATGCTGTGCACCGCAGGCGTGTGGTGCTCGGCGAGGTGGTAGGCGTAGAAGCCGCCTCGATCGAGGGCCTCGAGCTGCGTGAGCCGGTCGCGATAGAGCTGATCGAGGGGCACGCCGGGCAGATGCTCGATGTGGTCGAACACGCCGAACTCGATGCCACCTGTCGCCATCGCGTGTCGTCCGTCGCTGTCAGTCGCCGCCGCCGGACGCCGCCGCGGCGGCGCGTTGCGGTGGGTTGGCGATCGCCTCGGCGTAGACGTCGGGGCGGACCATGACACGGTCGAGGAAGAGCGCGACGTCTGCGATCGTCTGCTCGAGGTGTCCCGGCAACCGGTCGAAGCCGTGCGGGAGGCCGCCGTAGAAGCGCAGGTCGGTCGTGACGCCTGCTGCTGTGAGGGCTTCGTACATTCGGAGCGAGGCGGAGACGGGCACCATCTTGTCGAAGCTGCCGCTGAGCAGCAGCGTCGGGGGGAATTCGGACGTCACGTACTCGATCGGCCCCGCGGCGATCGTCTCCTCCTCCGTCGCGTCGTCGCCGGCCAGGGCGTCGACGGGGCTGCCGCCGCTGACCTTCGTCCCCGGCATCTGGAAGCGGACGGGTGCGTAGAACACGGCGGTCGCGGCCAGCGCCTCGGAGGCTCCGGCGTCGCCGCCTTCGCCAGCGAATTCCGCGCGTCCCGGCGTCCCCGCGGCCAGCAGCGCGAGGTGCGCACCAGCCGAGAAGCCGACGGCGGCGATCTTCGTCGCGTCGATGCCGAGCGTCTCCGCGTTGGCGTGCAGCCAGCGGATCGCGGCTTTGGTGTCGTGTATGTGCGCCGGCCAGCGCGACTCGCCACTGAGACGATATTCGGAGGCGACGACGACGAAACCGTGGCCCGCGAGGGTGAGCGCGCGCTCGCGCAGGTTCTTGATGTCGCCTCGACGCCAGCCGCCGCCGTACAGCATGAGCACCGCCGGAGCGGGCGTCTCGATGCCCTCGGGCGTGTAGACGTCGGCGACGAGGTCACGCCCGCCGCCGCTGCCGAAGACGACATCTTCCTGGATCTGGATCTCGTGCGTTGCCACTAGTCGGCCTCTCCGTTGGTGATCAGGCGCGATCTTAGCGCCTGGGGGGCGCTGGCTCAGGCGTCGGGTAGGTCATGAACTCGACGAGGTTGCCGTCGGGGTCACGCGTATAGACCGAAACGCCGAGGCGGGTGCCGCCGTCGACGCCGCCCGGCTGCTCGTAGGGGCCAGCCTCGAGCGGTGCGCCGGCCGCCTCCAGCCAGGCCTGCGCCTTCTCGACGCTGCCTTCGAAGCGGAGGCAAATGTCCATGCAGCCGGGCAGCGCGGTGGGGCCGCGCAGCTGGAACGACTCGTCCTGCCAGAACTCGGGCGGGTGCACGTTGAGCTTGGCGTCCGGCCCGACCTGGATGGCGAAGAAGCGCTTGTCACCCGCTCGCCAGTCCTCCTCGAACACGATCGGGAAGCCGAGGCCACGGTAGAAGTTGATCAGGGCGTCGGGGTCAGCCGCCGGCAGCGACACGTGATCGAATCCGCTGGTGCGCATGGGTGCCTCCATCCTCGAGGTGCGCACGATCGGTACCACGAGCGGCGGCCTCGCTGCACGCATCGGGGGGTGGCACCGAGAGAGACCCCGGTCGCGCCGGGGTCTCTCCGTGTCGTTCGAGCGAACCGGCGCTAGTCGGTCGCGCCCGCGATCTCGCGCAGGCGCACGGGCTGGAAGCGCAGGACCTGGATGATCGTGGCGAGGCCCAGCAGGATGCTGAACAGGTAGCCCGCGACCCTTACGCGGCGGCCAGCCTCGATGACCACGAACCGCTGCTCGGCCAGCTCGAGGTCGGACGTGTCGAACGCGAAGACCCAGTGCAGCACGACGGCGACGAAGATGGTCATCATCGACATCGCCATGATGGCGATGAATGCTTTCGTCGTCACCGGCATCTTCAGCGTCGGGACGCCTGAGGCCGCGTCACAGAGGGCCTGTGTCGGACCTTCCATGGGTCGCCCTCGCAGACGCCGACGAGGGTTGATTCGCTGCTGATCGGCTCTGATAGAACGTCAGGCCACTGGCGCCGCCATGGCCCAGGTAGACTCGGCTGCGGTGGGCGCCCGGCACCTGGGGGCAGGCACCTGGGGGCAGGCGGTCGCGCCGTCTCAGAATCGTGCTCGGGCTCGATCCTCGCCAGCCTGTTGATCGCCGTCGGCTTCGCGGTCTCAGACCGCCGTACCAGGGATGCGAGCGAAGCCCCTCGGGCGTTCACGCGGCGGACGCCGCGGCGTGAGTCGCTAGTGCTCGCTACGCGTCCAGGCGGAACGGCGGGTAGCGGTCCGTGATGAGCAGCAACGCGTAGGCGTTCACCCGCAGCCACCAGCGGTTCACCCCAACCGTGAAGTTGAAGAGCCCTCGTGGGTACCGCCCGGTGATCAGGATGGCGAACCACGCGATGATCATCGCGAAGATGGCGAGCACGAAGAGCACGATGAGCACGATCAGGTGGGGGATCACCAGCAACCACTTGATCAGCGGCAGCCAGCGGCCCAACGCCTTCGCGTCCGGGTAGTCCAGCTCGAGATGAACGCGCTGCTCGTCCTCTGTCGAAGGGTACTCATCGACCAACACGCCGAGATACGCGCTGACCCGCGTCGAGAACCTTCGTGTACGCGTAGACGAAGTCGAACCACCAACGCGGATAGCGCTGGCGGAGCAGGATCATCAATAGCGTCGCGAACACCAGAGCGAGTCCGATGGCTCGCTCCAACAGCGAACTCAGGATCAGGATGGGAATCGCGAGGATCAGTCGGAACGCTACGGTGAGGTGGTTCCGCTGCTCGGTGTATTCGATGTCGAGTCGCGCCGCATAGGCCGGCATGCCGTCCGCAGTCGCCACGAGCAACCTCCGTGCTGACCCTCGCCAATGCGAACGTTATCAGATGCGCTCGTCTCGAGGGGAGCGCGGAGGAGACGAGACGCATCCGCGGAAACCGCGCACCATAGACCTCGGAGGGGTGCCCGAGTGGTTGAAGGGAGCGGTCTTGAAAACCGTCGTGCGTTTCGGCGTACCGTGGGTTCGAATCCCACCCCCTCCGCCAAGATCCGCTGTCACCACTGCCTTTGCGGCGGCCTCTCGTCGTCCGCCTCGCAGGCTCGGCACCCTTGGAGCCGCTCTCCGGCGGCAATTTGGCGCCAATTAGGTCCCAGTTGATCGCCAAGGCAATGAGGGGAGGGCCGCCTCTAACGCCTCGGCCGCTGCCTCTTGCATGCCGGGTATCACGTGCGAGTACGTGTCGATCGTTAGCGCGATGGTGCTGTGACCAAGCCGCTCTTGGACGATCTTCGGGTGGATGCCCGCCTTGAGTTGCAGCGTTGCACTGTGGTGGCGCAAATCATGAAAGCGCACCCCTGAGACACCAGCCTTGCGTCGCACCTTCGCCCAGCGCGTCCAGAGGTTGCCGGGCGTCTCGGGCTGGCCGTTCCAGCGGGGGAATACTGGGCTTTGCCCATCGTGAACGTAGCCAAGCCCAAAGGAAGCAGCCTGTGCTCACGCAGCAGTGCGACGACCTCAGGGGCGACCGAGACTGTGCGTGCCTTTCCCGCCTTCGGCGTGGAGAAGCCACCTTCGGCATGGACACTACGTGAGCGGTGAACTGAGATCTGGCCGCGGTCAAGTCGAGGTCATCCCACCGCTCCCACGCAAGGCGCGGGAGCAGCTCAACCGCGGCGTGGACTTGGCTACGCGGCGGCTCCCGTACCAGAACGTCCGCGCACGATGCCCCGGACCGTGTCGATCTGCATGAAGGCGAAGAGGAACAGAGCGGTCCACAGCAGCCCGGGCACGATCAGCAGGAGGCGCACGCCGAGGCCATCGGCGGCCCAGCCAAATCCGAAGTTGAGGAATGCCATGTGCGCGGTGGACAGTGCCCAGTACAGCGAGATCACGCGCCCGCGTAGCTCGTCCGTGACAGTCTGCTGGATGATCGTCGTAGTGAGTGCGATGTAGACGCCTTGCGTGGCGCCTACGACCGCTGCGGCGAGGACGACCGTCACGGGGGTCGTCGCAAGGCCCAAGAGCACCATCGAGAGCCCACTGCCGACGCCGGCGACCACGAACATGCGCCCTTGCGCCTCGGCGCCGCGCAGGGTGGAGATGCTGAGGATTCCGGCCACTGAACCAACGCCGATCCCCACAAGAATCGAGCTGTAGACCGTGCTCGCCCCACCCACGATCGTCGCCAGGGTCGGCATCATCGAATCGAATGCCATCGTCAGCCCACAGTGCAGGGACACAAGCACGATCATCGCGGCTAGTCGCGGATTGGACTCGATGTAGCGAACCGCGATGCGGAGATCGTCGATCGTGGAACGCCAGCCGGTCGAGGCGGTCATTCCGATAGCGCGCTGCGGTGCCAGCGGCCAGAGTACGACGACCGAGGCGAGCATGAGGACGGCCGAGACGGCGAAGATTGCCCCAGCGCCGAACGTAATCAGCAGGGGCGCTCCCAGGAGCGGCCCGAAGATCCTCGACCCGAACATCGCCACACTCGTGAGCGAGATGGCGTTTAGCAGGTCTTCGTGGTCGACCGAGTTCGCGACCATCGACTGCCGCGCGGGTTGGCCGAACGAGCCGATCGTCCCGGACCCGATCGCGATTAAGAGGATGTTCCAGAAACTCGCCACGTCGGCCAGGACGATCACTGCGAGCAGGCCAGACATCAAGGCGACGCCGGCCGTCGGCGCAATCACAAGGCGCCGGCGGTCCATGCGGTCGGCCGCGACCCCGGCCAACGGACCGACCACGACGAACGGCATCCACGCGGCGAAGGTGACCGCACCGACCGCGAGCACCGAGTCCGTCATCTCATGCACTAGCCAGCCGCGGCCCAGGAACTCGCCCCACTGCGCCACGGTCCCCACGAACCCGCTGACGAGCAATCGCCGGAACGCGGCTGAGCGAAGCGCGGGCTGGCGCTGGCCGTAGGCGCGTGCGCCGCGCCCAACGGCAAGTAGTCCTGTCGGGTCGAGTCGCGGCGACGGTTCCATGCCGGAATCCTACGCGGGTCGATTGAGCGTGCTCTGAACGAGAGCGCTGGGGGCTCCCTCAGAGGACCCAATCTGCACCACCAACCGCTCCCGAACCCCGGGTGCTTGCAGATGCTGCTGGAGCTACGCATGAGGCGAAGTGGAGAGGGTCCGAGACTCGGGAGGTTATCCAGCTAACTCATCACGGCAAGAGATTGGTGAGAACTCAGCGCTTAGTGATGACCCTCGGCAGAGGGACACAGATGTTCGACTTCCTGCGCAGAGGTGTCTCGCGACTCGCTCGCTCTCTCCCGAGGCGCGGCGGCAGGCGTGCAGGAATCCGTCGCCGACGGCGGGAGCATGAGCGGACATCGATGAGTCTGGTCGGGGTCGTCAACGGCATCGTCTGCCGGGTCGAGGATCTGTCTCCCGGTGGCGCACGAATCTCCTTCAGAGGGCTGAGCGTGCTCGAGCCGGACGATCGAGTGACGCTGGCGTTCGACCTCGAGGGGCGCGCGTTCGAGCTGACCGCCGAGGTTCGCCGCGTCGATTCCGGCGGCAGAGCGGGACTGGAGTTCGTCGCCAACCCGGCTCTCTCGGTCGAGCTTCTCTCTGCGGCGCTTCGCAGAACACCCTGAATTGGACACGCACCGAATTCTGATGCCCACGCACCCTGCGTATGGGAGAGTGCGTCGTCCCGTGAAGGAACGTCAGAGCGCACCGGTGCTACAACCCGGCGCATGGACTCCGAAACGACCGCCCGATTGCAGGCCGCGCATGATGAGGCGTTCGAGCGCTACCTCGTCGCTGAGCGCGCCCTGCGGATCGCCCAACAACTCAGCGGTGATCCCACGCCGATTCGGTTGAGACGCGACGACCTCCGGCACATCGCTGCTGGCTGCGCTGAGATCGTCGAGAACGCTAGGCGCGAGAGTCAGTAGCTGACTCACCACTCCGAACTGCCCGGCTCGATCGAACGTCGAGTTAGTTTGCTTTGACTCGGACCGAGAACACCTGCCGAGGGCTGATGCGGAGCGCCCAGAAGGCCACCAGGCCGCTGCCGACGATCCAGAGGCTCGAGAGCAGATGGACACTGATTGCGTACGAGAGCGCGGTCGAGTGCTCCACCCCTGCGGCGACAAGCACGCCGCTGACGAGCGCCTCATAGGGACCGAAGTTCCAGAACGCGATGGGGATTGCCACGGCCAGGTTGGCGGCGACCATGACGGCGATGAACGTCGGGTACGAGAGTCCGAGGTCGAACGCCTGCCCAAAGAGCGCAAACATGCCGGCCTCGACGAGCCAGGCTGGCACCGAGAGGGCGATCGCGCCGGCGGTGCGGGGCCAGATCCGGAGTGCCTCGAGCCCCTCGCGAGCCTGCCCGACGAGGCGCGCGGCGGAGCCCCGGACCCCTGACGGCAGCCGGGCCAGCCAGCCAGCCTCGTTCGCAGTGAGCCCGCGACTGAACGCCACCGCGGCCGCGAACAGAGCGAGCGCGGCTGCCGCCAGGGAGACCACCGCGCCCTGCGTGACGATCGAAAGCTCGCCGATCTCGCCGAAGGCGAACGCGGCGAGCAGAAAGAGCACGAACACCAAACCGTCGAGTGATGCCTCGACGATGAAGACCGATGCGGCGAGTCCGGCCCGCGAGGCGCCATAGCGGTTCGCGAGGACCTGGATCTTCGCGACGTCGCCGATCCGCAAGGGCAGGAGGTTGTTGGCCATGTTGCCAATGAGGAACGCGCCGAAGAGGGCCCGCTGGGGCAGCGTCGTGCCGAGACCGCGGAGCAAGTAGCGCCATCGCCACGAGTCGATGTACTTCGCCGCCGTGAACAGCAGCAACGCCGGTACAACCCAGACCGCCTCGACTCCCTCGACCGCGTCGCGGAGCTCCTTCGGGTCGACCGATCGGAGGAGGAGCAGCGCGAACAGTGCCGTGAAGGCGGCCTGCCACGCAAGGCGGAGCCGGACAGACCATGCCCACGGCGCCAAGCGGCGCGGCCACGTCCCAACGCCGGCACGCGATCGCATGCCTGGACGTTAGCAGAGCGGCAATCGTTAAAGGCCGCGACGCACGTGGCGCGCGTCAACGGGACGATTCGCGACGGGCCACGCCAGAAGTGGGCCGTCGGCAACGGCGGCGACCAGCCGGGTCACGGACGCCTAGTATCCCTCGGACTTCTCCTGCGACGCGCGTCACGAGACGCTACCTTCGGGCACTTGCGAAAGCCCATCGGGAAGGAGTGCGCGATGAGCGATCAGCCGCAGCCGGGCTCCGACTCCACCGGCGACAGCGTCTCTCAATCGTCGGTGCTGCTGATCACGGCCTGGCACCTCCGCCACGTGCGTTCGATGCCGGGGAGCTTTCTCCACATTCGGCGTCTGGACCTCGCCACGCGCGGGGAGCCCGCGTGCCTCTGGGTTCACCGCTGGATTTCGCTCCGTTCGGTGCTGTTGACGACCACCTGGCAGTCAGAGCGCGATGCTCAGGGCTGGCTCCGCAGCGCGAACTTCACGCGTACTGATCTGGCGCTTCGGTCGATCGATGGCACGGTCGCCCGCGTCGAGCTGTTCTGCCATCACCGCGACGCGTCGTGAGCCCGAGCGGCATCACGAGCCGGCCCTGCTAGATCTGGTGGCTTCGACGCGAGCGCCGGGGACGTTCTGGCTTGCGGCGCTCGAACACTTCGATGTGCGGCACCGGAAGTGGTCGTGAGGCCACCAGATCTTCACATTGAGGGTGAAGGGGACGCACTGGATTTCGCGCTTGCTGAACATTGATGTCGGCGCGTCCCCGCGCCGTGGGGCCCGGACGCGTGGCGCTAGCGGATGACGCGATCGACCATCAACCGCGTTAGCTCCTCGTCGTCGAGCCGCATCTCCTGGCGGTAAACCGCCTCGTTGTGCTCGCCGAAGAATGGCGCACGACGAATCGGCAGGCGCTCGCCATTCCAGAGGAATGGCTGGTTCTGGGCCATGAACGTCACGCCGGCCGGGTGGTCGAACTCCATGAAGAACCCCTCCATTGACGGGTCGCTCTCGACTATGTCCTCGATGTCCTCGACGGCGGCAGCGGGTAAGCCCCCGGCCTGCAGGCGCCGAGCGGCCTCCCAGACGTCGAGTTGCGAACTCCAGGTCGTGATCGCGGCCTCGATTTCGTCCTCGACGGCCTGCCGGCCAGCCAGAGTGCGCAGGTCAGCGCGGCGCGCGAGGTCGTCGCGTCCGATTACGCCGCAGAGCGCGAGCCAGTCTACGCCATCGCGTGCTTCGAGTGCGACCCAACGATCGTCCCCGGCGCAGGCGAAGAGGCCGTGGGGCGCCATCTCGCGCGAGCGGTTGCCCGGCCGCTCGGGCGTAACGCCGTTCGCCAGGCACTCGATCAGCTCGGTATCGAGGAGGTGGATGCCTGCCTCGTACTGTGCGACCTCGATGTACTGCCCGATACCCGTCTCGTCGCGCTGCAGCAGCGCTGCGAGGATGGCGGTGACGCCGAGCGGGGCCAGCGTGAAGTCGGTGTGCAGCAGTACGCCCGTCGGCTTGTTCTCGGGCGCCCCGGTGTGGGCGGCCAGCCCGCACATCGCGACGACGCTGTTGCCGATGCCCCGCCAACTGGTCTTCGGTCCGAAGGAGCCCATGACCGGGAAGCTGGCGACTACCACCCGAGGGTTCACCTGCTTCAGCTCCTCGTAGCCAAGCCCCAGCCGTTCGAGGACGCCGGCGCTGAAGTTTTCCGTGACCACATCCGCCTCGCGGATCAGCTCCTTGGCGAGGTGGATGCCATCGGGGGTGCTCAGGTCCAGCGTGATGCTGCGCTTGTCGGTATTGCAGTCCTGAAAGAACGCACCCGTTTCGATCGTCGGGTTCTCGACCGGGTGGACGGCCAGCCGCAGCGTGTCGATCCGCGCCTCCGACTCGACCTTGATCACGTCGGCGCCCAAGTTCGCCATCAGCTCCGTGGTGAGCGGTCCGGCTGCCATCCAGCAGAAATCGACGACACGCACGCCCTCGAGCGGGAGTGTCTCGACACGCGCGGCGTCCGAGGGCGCCCGTCGCGCCGTCGCTGATGAGCTCGCGCGGGCGTGACCATCGGCCGGCGCCTCGTCGCTGCCGGCCACGATGCCGCTGGCGCGGAGGCGGGCGTACTCGGTGCGGTCGACACCGGCGAGGTCGGCGAGGACCGCGGCCGAGTGTTCGCCCAACGCCGGGGCCGGCCTCGGGGCGGGTTCGTATGCCGTGGAGCGGATCGGGAGCCGCGGCATCTCGATCGTGAGGCCAAGGTGCGGATGGTCGACCGGAAGGAACACCCCGCGTTCCCGCAGGTGCGGATCGACGACGACGTCGTGGACGGTGTTGACGGGCACGACGAGGAAGCCCCAGGCCTGACCCTCCTCGCAGAGTTCGTCCCGCGGCAGCGCGGCGCAGGCCTGCTCGAGTGCGCGGTGCGTGTCACCGCCGTACTCCGGCCCCCAGACGTCGCCGGGAAAGTCAGCGCCGATCAGGCCGTCGTAGCCGACCCGCTCCTGCAGCCACCGTCCGAACGCCTCCCAGCGCGCCGGCGTGTTGGGCGTGATGCCGAACGTGAGCCAGCCGCCGTCGGCAGCCTGTAGCAGGCCCGGATTATTGCCACCGGACCGGACCGGCTTCTCGCCGCGCAGACGCCACATGTTTTCGTTGGCGAAGTGGATCGTCGTCGAGGTGATCGCCTCCTGGAGGCTGAGGCAGGCGTGGCTGCCCGGCCGCCCCTGGCGCGCCTCATGGAGCATGGCGAGGGCGGTCGCGGCGCCGACCAGGCTGGCCTGCTTGTAGGCGAGCCGGCCCGCCGGATAGTCGGGCGCGACGCCGGGATAGCCCAGTCCGTACATCAGGCCGCCGGCCGCCACACCTGCGAGGTCCGAGGCCGCGAGCTCCTCCCCGCCGCGCCGCACGACCACGTCGACGAGTCCGAGGTGCGGATAGACCGCGTGCAGCCGGGCGCTGTGCAGGAAGCGGCGCGCTTCGACTGACTTCTGCAGCGGCGCCAGGACGACGTCGGCCGATTCCAGCAGCCGGTCGACGAGGTCCCATGCGCCCGGCGCCTCGAAGTTGAGCGCCAGGCTGCGCTTGCCGGCGTTGTGGAGCAAGTGCCGCAGCCCGCCCTCGACGTCGCCACGGTGTTCGAGGTGGGGACCGCTCACGCGCAGGGCGTCTCCGCCCGCCGTCTCGACGCGAACGACATCCGCGCCGAGATCAGCCAGGAGGCGGCCCGTGAGGCTGAGACACTCATCGCTGAGGTCGAGCACCACCGCCCCGACGAGCGGGAGCGAAGACTCCGTCACTTCTGCTCATCGATGTCGACGCGAGCGGCGCGCTGGAGGTACTCGTAACCGCTGTCATCGTCGAGATCGCGTTTGTAGTAGGACGTTAGAAAGCGCTTCACTCCGAATGGAATCGGCCGGCTGCCGACGGTCGTCGTACGGATCATCGAAGGGGCCTCGCACGCTCCTCGCTGTGAACGTTCCCAGCGACGGGCAGCTTAGCAAGCGGAGAGCCGCCGAGGTTCGTTCACGGGTGGATGAGCGTTGGCGCGACAGGCGAGATCCCGGGCTCTACGATGCGCACAGAAGCTTCCGGGAGGAGTCCAGAAAGTGACGAACGAAGCTCAGACGAAGGTCGTGTTCGCGAGCCACGAGTGGATCGCCCTCGCACGCACAATCCTTGAGGATCTCGTCGCCGAGCACGGTCGCTCCGGCCACACGTTCTCGGTCTGCGAGGTGTTCACCAACGCCCCGCCCGGCCTTGCGGGTGACGAGGAGACGGTCGCCGCCTGGTACATCCGCATCGACGGCCAGCACGTCGAGGTCGGCGAGGGTGCGATCGAGGGCGCCGACATGAGCGTCAGCTTCGACTACGACAAGGCGCTCCCCGGCGCGCGCCTGATTTACACGCCCGAGATCCTCGCGCGCCGCGCACGCGAACAGGCGGAGGGCACCGCCGCTTCCGAACGCCCGGCAAACATGCCGGGCTACCTCGTCGAGCTCCACAACCGCCTGGCGGTCGCTACTCAGTAGCAAAAGCGAACTCCAGTATCCCACCGACGTCGTGCTGCTCGCGGTCTCGTGGGGCCTGCGTTACCAGCTGAGCTTCCGAGATGTCGCGGAGCTACGGCTCGAGTGCGCGGCCGAGGCCTGCGAGCGAAACGCCTCGCGTACCACGACGCGCAGCGCGCCCCGGCGGGTGTGATATACGTGTATGATATAAGGGCAGGAGCCGCTGGTGCTGACAACCGACGCTAGCGGCCGCAAACCCCAGAGAGCTGGGTTGCCATGGCGGACGACCGCATTGCTTTGATGGCGCACCTGATGCGCCGCGTCGGAGTGGGCGCGACGCGGGACGAACTCGAGGAGCTGGTCGAGCGTCCCTACGAAGAGGTCGTCGAGGAGTTCCTGCACCCAGAGGCGCTGGGCGATCCCGACCGGGACATACTGGACCGTTACCTCCCGACGTCGACCAACCCCGAAGTATCGTCGGCCCCGGCGTCGCGCTGGATGCACAGCCTGGCGGGCGCCCGTCGCCCGCTGCGCGAGAAGATGGCGCTGTTCTGGCACCAGGTCTTCGCGACAGGCTATGGCAAGAGTTCGCATGGCCGCGCGTCGGCGGCGCAGATCGAGCTCTTCCGCGAGAACGGGCTCGGCGACATGCGCCAGATCCTGCTCGACCTCTCGCGCGACCCGGCGATGATCGACTGGCTCGACAACTCGGAGAACCACGCGCACGCGAACAACGAGAACTACGCGCGCGAACTGCTCGAGCTCTTCTCGCTGGGCGTCGGCAACTACAGCGAGGACGACATCAAGGAGGTGGCGCGGGCGTTCACAGGGTGGACGTTCACGCAGCCGCTCTCGTTCTTCCCCTACAGCATCTCGGACTCCGTCTTCAAGTTCGACGAGGCGGACCACGACAGCGAGCAGAAGACGTTCCTCGGCCAGAGCGTCGTCGACGGCGAGGACGTGATCGAGGTGATCGTCAAGCAGGAGGCCTGCGCCCGGTTCATCGGCCGGCACCTGTACAACTTCTTCGTCGCCGACGAGCCGCCGGTGCCCTCGTGGAACGAGGAGCCGCCGCGGGACCAGGCCGCGGTCGACGCGCTCGCCGCCACTTTCGTCGAGTCCGACGGCGATATCCGCGAGGTGATGCGGACGCTGCTCAACTCCGACTTTTTCAAGGCGGCACGGTTCCAGCGCGTCAAGAGCCCGGCCGAGTTCGTCGGTGGGGTGATCAAGCTCGTTGGTGCGCCGCGGCTCCCGGAAATCTCGGTGGCGCGACTGTCGCGGGCGACGACGCTGATGGGGCAGGACCTGTTGAACCCGCCCTCCGTCGAGGGCTGGCACACGGGCCAAGAGTGGATCAACTCCGGCACACTCACCCAGCGCGTCAATTTCGCGGTCGAGCAGGTGATGGACACTTCGAAGCCGGGCATGGCCGCGATCGTCGAGCGCGTCGCCGCCGCCGGTGACGCGACGCCTGAAGAGCTGGTCGACCGCTGCCTCGACCTCTGCGGTCCGCTCGATGTGAGCGCGCAGACGCGGGCGACGCTCGTGGAGCGCGCGGAGGAGGGAGGCCCGCTCTCGTTCGGCAACGGAGCGAGCGAGGAGGCCGAGGGCCGCATCGGACAAATGGTGCAGCTGATCGTGGCGACGCCCGAGTACCAGTTCGCCTGAGGAGGGCCAACGATGACGACGAAGCTGCGGAAGCCCCCGGTGCTGGTGGTGATCCAGCTCAGCGGCGGGCTGGACTTCATGAACACGCTCATCCCCTACCAGAGCGGCGTTATCCGCGATGCCCGCGCGCACGTGATGGTGCCGATGGAGGACACGCTGCCGCTCGACGACGAGCTGGCCTGGCACCCGGCGGCGAAGGCGCTCAAGGAGCTCTACGACGCAGGCCACGTGGCCGTCATGCAGGGCGTCGGCTGGGAGAACTCGAGCCGCTCCCACTTCCGCGCGATGGACATCTGGCACACCTGTGAGCCCGACAAGATCGCGAACGAGGGCTGGCTGGCGAAGGTCACACGCGAGTTCGACCCGGACTCGGAGAACCCTCTGACCGCCGTCAGCTTTGGCGTCGGTCTGCCAAGGGCGCTGGCCGCTAGCGGCGTCAATGTCACTTCGATCGGCGACCTCGACCAGTTTGGACTGATGACGGAGGTCGAGGCGGAAGACGAGCGCGCCAGGGACCTCGACAGCTTTAAGCGCATGTACACGCCGGGCATCGGCACTGGCATGGTGCAGGAATACCTGGCTGAGACCGGTCGCAGCGTGCTCAAGAGCGCGGACATGCTGGTCGACGCGCCGTCGCAGTACTCCTCGGAGGTGGAGTACGCGCCCAACCTGATCGCACAGGCGCTGCGCGACGTGGCACGCGTGCACACGGCCGGACTCGGTACGCGCGTCTTCTACACGACGCACGCCGGCTACGACCACCACGCGAACGAGACGATGATGCTCCCGCGTCTGCTCACCGAGTTGACGGAGGCGATCAGCGACTTCCTTCAGGACCTGCGCAACCACGACGCGTCCGAGGAGGTGACGATCCTGGTGTTCTCCGAGTTCGGGCGGCGCATCAAGGACAACGGGTCTGGGACCGACCACGGCTCCGGCGGCGGCGCCTACATCATCGGGGACGGCGTCGAGGGCGGCCTCTATGGCGAGTACCCCTCGATCGCGCAGAAGGACTGGCTCTACGGCGAGGATATGCGGCACACGATCGACTTCCGCAGCGTCTACAGCACGGTGCTCGACCAGTGGATGGGGGTCGACCCGACCGCGATCGTCGGCGGCACGTTCGAGCAGATCAACCCGTACAAGGCGACGGTAACGGGGGCGGGGCGATGACGGCCGAGACGAACGGCGGCGCTAGCGCCAGCGGCACGTTCGCAGGGCTGCTGCGCGCGGGCTTCCCATACGAGAAGACGATCGGGATGCACACCAGCTCGTGGTACCCGATCGACATCGCCCTCGGCAACGAGGGGCGGGTGTACTGCCTCCGACGGGGGCCGCACGCGGTGGGCGGCGTGATCCGCGTCATCAACTGGGACGACGAGGAGCTTGGATGGATTAATCGCCGTAACGAGGAAGTCAGGAAGTTGGACCCCTTCCGCGGTGGTTGGGCCTGGCCCGTCGGGATCATCTGCGACGCTGACGAGCGGCTGATCGTCTCGGACGAGGGCACGCACACGATCACCACCATGACGCGCGAGCGCGAGCAAGTGGCGGAGTGGGGCGAGCACGGAAGCGAGCCGGGCCAGCTCGACCGCCCGGCGCACATGGCCCTCGACGGAGAGGGGCGACTGCTCGTGGTCGACACGATGAACCACCGCGTGCAGCGCTTCACCGTCGAGGGCGAGTACATCGACGGCTTCGGCACGCACGGCAGCGGTCCCGGTGAGCTCAACATGCCGTGGGGCATCGCCCTCGACGCCGAGGGCTGCATCTACATCGGCGACTGGCGCAACGACCGCGTGCAGAAGTTCAGCCCCTCCGGCGAGCCATTGCTCTCGATCGGTTCGAGCGGGGACGGCGAGGGCGAGCTGAACCGCCCGGCGGGCGTGGCCGTCGACCAGCACGGCGACATCTATGTGGCCGACCGCGGCAACGACCGCGTCGTGCTGTTTGACCGCAACGGCCGCTACGTCGAGCGCTTCATCGGCGACGCCACCGTCTCGAAATCCGGGCGGGAGTACATCATGGCGAACGCCAGGATCCTGCGTCAGCGCGAGATGACCGCCCTTGAGCCGGAGAAGCGCTTCCGCGCTCCGGCCTCGGTGCGCATCGACGGCGACCGGATGTTCGTTGCCGACTTCGGCTACAACCGCGTGCAGGTCTACCGCAAGGAGGCCTATCCGCTGACCGAGGCCGAGATAAACCCGGACCCCGGGGCGCCAAGCCTGATGACGGTGTAGCCACGCGAAGCCGATCATGATCGGCTTCGCGTGGCTGCGGAAGGGCCGCGCGCCCAGGTCCACGTGCGTGCTGACGTCACCCTCGAAGAGCTGCGTGCGCTCAAGGCCATGCTCGAACAAGAAGCCGAGGAACAGGGAGACGACCGTGACCCCACCCCTCATGTTTGATAGGCGGTGGGTCGGATTCAGATCGCGAACCCGATTTCAACCTTGGTGATTCGATTCACGAGACGCAAGGGAAACAGGTCGGTTGGACCTCCGACCAGTCAGGCATCACGGTCTCGCTCACTCACTACCGGATCGCCTACGTCCCGGTGAACCCTCCGCCAAACTGCGCCTCAGAGAGCGGTCCGTCGGCCCGTTCTCCTTTTCAATCCCGCTCCCTTAAACCACTCGGGCACCCTGGGATGCTCGGAGGCTGGTCACGGAACTGCGGACGAACTGCGGTGCTCAACTCCCGGTTGTGGCGTGGTCATCTTGATTGCAGCGCCCATCCTCGTGCTGCTGTTCCTTGTCCTTGTTCTCGCAGTGTCCGGGTGGGTTTCGATCGTGGTCTCGCTCATCCCGCCTGTGGCGTGCACGGTGACCGTTGTTCGTCTGCTCTCAGAGCGGCTCACGGACCCAAGCTCAATCGGAGAGGGTAGGGGTCACCCTCGCTCTTCTTCAGCAATTCGCTTGAGTTCCAGTAACTGTTCGTAGGTGATGTCAGGGCGGATGTGCAGATTCTGCTGCCCGGGACGGCAAGGCATCAGAGCAGACCGGATACACGACTTCGCAGGAGCGACACGCTCAGTTGACCGCATCCTGCTCGCCTTTGGCTCGGCAGGAGCGATGAGCCGATCCAGGAGCGGGAACCAATAGCCAAAGCTTCGCACCTCGGATTGGCGACTAGCGACGAAGCGATGTCGCCAACGTGACCGTCCCAGCACCTGAGCTGAGCGCGAAGCTGACAATGAGTATCCAGCCGATCGTCGTCGTGCCCGCGTTTGTCGCGAGCGATCCGTCGCCTGCCGGCGGCAGTTGGACTCCAAGGATCTCGATGATCTCAACATCATCGTCTGCTGGACCTGGCGGAAGCGCGCGGCCGGGCGGCACTTCCTTCGACAGTTGTCGTCGAGCGCGCGGGCGTGTTATCGGGTTTTCCCTCATGCCTGCTGGGCCCTCACCGCCCAAGATCAGCTAGGCAGACCCTGGTGAGCGGTCCTGCGGTTGGCGAGTGACGTCGCATCGACACCGATCGGCGGGCCCGCCGCGAGACGAAGGACGGAAAGACCCTGACCTTAGCCTGACCGGCATGGCCACCCATCTGACGAAGTGATCGATCGATCGTCACTTTGCAGTCACTGAGGGAGTGCACGAGATGACCTCATCGAACCGGTTACGGATTTACTCATTGCGAGCAGCTGCGCTCGCCGCCGCGCTGCTCATCTCGGCGCTGTTGGTGTTCCAGACTTCCCGCGCGGCGTTCACCGACAGCACGTCGAACGTGGGCAACTCGCTATCGGCGGGCACGGTGACGCTGGTCGACGATGATGCTGTCGCCGTCATGTTCAACGTCTCGAACATGAAGCCCGGTGACTCCTCGCAGAACTGCATTCTCGTCATCTACCAGGGTTCGATCGTGGATCCGCTGGCGGTCAAGATCTATTCGGGCGGGTACACGGACTCGAGCGACCTGGCCAACTGGCTCAACATCACGATCGAGGAAGGCACGCCCGGGGCGTTCGGCGCTTGCGGCGCCTTCGCTGCAACGGCCACGATCGAGACCGGTGGCGACCTGATCGCCTTCGGCGCGGCGCACACCAACTACGCCAACGGTGCCGGCGTCTGGGACCCGAGCTCCACGCCTGAGTCCAAGACGTACCGCATCACGCTGGCGCTCGACGCCGCCACACCCGACAGCGAGCAGGGCGCGTCGGTCACGGCCCTCTCCTTCGTCTGGGAGGTCCAGAGTAATTAGCGAGGGAAGATCTGTGACGGGCCTGTGACGGCTCGGCCACGGTCCTCGGCCGGTAAGGACACCGAGTCGTGCCCACACTCAACAGCCGCTTGCAGCGCGAGTTCCGCCCGAGGTGGGAGCGCCCGCTGATCGGGTCCGTTGCTCATGCTGCTGCTTGGAGCACAGAGTGATCGCCAAGGTCCGACGTGCTGATCTGGCGCGCGAAACACCGCGTTGTCGTCGAAGACTGCGCGAACATCTTGTCCCTTTCCGCCCGATGACCACTGCACGGCTAGAGATCGAACCCTGTGCCCACGCGGTTCTGGATGAACAGGGCCCACCTTCCACTGGAGCCAGGGCGCCTTCGGCCTCGCCGTGAGTGGGCTTCGTTTCGTTGGACACGGCTGGACGGAGCCACCGCCAGCCGTGGCTAGGCTTCCGGCAATTGTTGCAGAACCCTGATGGCGTGAGATGCGCGCGGAACAATCGCAGGGACAAGATCGCTTTGAACCACTGCATCCCTAAGGAAACTGATGCTGTGGCCGAAGATTGGAATAGGCAACCCCGGTGAACGGTCTTGCCGTCGGATGGTGACGGTCGTATCGACACCGAAATGGCAAACCCGCTGAAAGACGGGGACGCAAAGATCCGGGCCTACGCCCATAGGGCTTGGCCGCCGGTCTACCGAAGTGATCGACCGATCGTCACTCTGCAGTCACTGCGGAGGTGACAAAAATGGTTTCATCGAACCGACTACGGATCTACTCATTGCGAGCAGCTGCGCTCGCCGCAGCGCTGCTCATCTCGGCGCTGCTGGTGTTCCAGACTTCCCGCGCGGCGTTCACCGACAGCACGTCGAACGTGGGCAACTCGCTATCGGCGGGCACGGTGACGCTGGTCGACGATGATGCTGTCGCCGTCATGTTCAACGTCTCGAACATGAAGCCCGGTGACTCCTCGCAGAACTGCATTCTCGTCACCTACCAGGGTTCGATCGTGGATCCGCTGGCGGTCAAGATCTATTCGGGCGGGTACACGGACTCGAGCGACCTGGCCAACTGGCTCAACATCACGATCGAGGAAGGCACGCCCGGGGCGTTCGGCGCTTGCGGCGCCTTCACTGCAACGGCCACGATCGAGACCGGTGGCGACCTGATCGCCTTCGGCGCGGCGCACACCAACTACGCCAACGGTGCCGGCGTCTGGGACCCGAGCTCCACGCCTGAGTCCAAGACGTACCGCATCACGCTGGCGCTCGACGCCGCCACACCCGACAGCGAGCAGGGTGCGTCGGTCACGGCCCTCTCCTTCGTCTGGGAGGTCCAGAGCAATTAGCGAGGGAAGATCTGTGACGGGGTGCAGTCCCTGCGAAGTTCCGCACAACTTCATACGAGGGTCCACCGATATGACGGCCATTGTCTTGGTAGGGGCGCTTAGCCGAGAGCGCGACCGGCGAAGACGCAAAGGTGGAGTGGGCATGAGTCAGCTGACCAAGCACGGTGAACGCGGCCAGATCGTGATGCTCATGCCCCTGTTCCTCTTCCTCTTCATGCTGGGCGCGACGCTCACGGTCGACATGGGGCGTCTCCTTGTCGCCCGGCGAGACGTGCAAGCGGCCGTCGACTTCGCGGCTCTCGCGGCCGCTCAAGAGCTGCCGATGAGCGCAGCCGACCCCCAACTCGCTGCCAAGCTGAGCTCCGCGGTTGACATGGGCACGCACTGGCTCGTCGTGAATGGGCACGACCCTTCGGACCCGGAGGTCACCGCGCAGATCAACACCGTGTACGACGGGGACGTGAGCCAGATCGAGATCGTGGCCAGTCACAGCTTCTCGTTTATCTTCGCTGGGTTCTTCGGGATCGCTGACCCCGACGTGACGGCGCGAGCGGTCGCGGAGAATGACGCTCACCCACGCGATGTTGTCGTGATCCTCGACCGCTCCGGCTCGATGTGCGCCGACTCCCATGGGCTGCGATTGAACTGCCCCCCGCTTCGAGCCGGCGAAACCTGGGAACCGTTCGACACGATGCGCGACGCGGCGCAGGGTTTTACCGCGGCCTTCTCGCCGGTCGTCGACGGCGTTCCGTTCGACCACCTTGCTCTGGTGACTTATTCGTCGGACGCCACCCTTGACGTGCCCCTGACGAACGACTTTGGCGCTCCGGGCACTGCGTACAACGCTGGCATTGACAGCATCGTCCCCGCGGGGCGCACGAACATGGGCCACGCGCTGCTGCTCGCGCGTTCTGAGCTGGACGCGAACGGAGGCGGCGCAATCCAGGCGATCGTGTTACTCACCGACGGCTTAGCCAACATCTACAACGAAGGCCTGGACGACGATCCGCGCCACCGCAACTGCTCCGGCGGGGGCAGCGGCAACTGCGCCAACGCGGACAACTACGTGATCAGGCAGGCGCGGGCCGCTGCACGCGAGGGATATGCCCTCTACACGATCGGTCTCACGAACAACGCAGGGGATGCTGTACTCCGCGAGGTCGCAAGGATCGGCCGCGAAGAGGGCGGTGGCGGGGCGTTCTTCGATGTCGCCGACCCGAGCAAGCTCAACGAAGCGTTCGAAGAGATTGCGCGGATGATCGTTCTGAGCCTCATCGAGTAGCCACTTCACTCCCGGCGCGAGACGCTCGCGGATCAGATAGCGGCAGGCGTGATTCCGACTGATGCCGACGGTCGAGCCGAAGCGGCCAGTCGTGCTCATGTTCCGCTCACCTCCGCCTTGGCACGGAACCGTCTTCGGCGCTGCGGGTCGATTCGATGCGGCTACCGCTGCTCTACGCCGCGATCGCATCTCGGTTCGCTCGCCGGTGGCCGGACGCAGGTCTGTGGTGATGCGCCGCGCCGGCCTCGGCTGCTTCAAGGAGCCGCCGGCAGCCCATGCCTCCTCCACTCGCCCGGCTCAAGGCTTCGACGTACCGTGGGCCTCCGTCGAGGAGGGCGCCATGGCTGAGGACATTCGGGTCGAAATCGCCGACCACATCGCGACGGTGACGTTCGACCGTCCCCAGCGTCGCAACGCGATCACCTTCGAGATGTGGCACGAGCTACGGCAGGCGATCATCGACCTCGACGCCAACGACGAGGCGCGCGTGATCGTCTTCACCGGCGCGGGCGACGAGGCGTTCTCGGCCGGCGCCGACATCAGCCAGTTCGAGACCCATCGCAACAGCGCCCCGCAGGCCGCCATCTACAACGCGGCGTTCGATGACGCGATGGACGCCGCCGAGGCGTCCGGCAAGCCGACGATCGCCATGATCAAGGGCGCCTGCGTTGGCGGCGGGTTCGAGTTCTCCTCGGCCTGCGACATTCGCGTCGGAGCGGACAACGCGCGCTTCGGCGTGCCGATCGCACACCTGGGGCTGCCGATCGCCTTCCGCGAGATGCGTCGCGTGATCAGAGCGATCGGCCACGCGAAGACGATGGAGCTGCTGTTCACCGCGGACCTGTTGTCCGCGGAGGAGGCGCATCGCGTCGGCTTCCTCAACCATGTCCTGCCGCTCGCCGAGGTCGAGGCGTTCACGCTCGACATGGCGCGCCGCATCGCGGCGCTGGCGCCCGTCGTGCACCGCGTGCACAAGCAGATCGCGACGACGGTCCGCGAGGATCCTTCGCTCGTGAGCCTGACGGAGGCCGACCACGCGCTGGCGCTGTCGCCATACGACACGGAGGACTTCCAGGAGGGCTGGCGCGCTTTCCTCGAGAAGCGCGACCCCGAGTTCCACGGCCGCTAGACGGCTCCGTATCACGGTCGACTTTCCTGAGGGAACGTCGCAGGCCCTACGATCGTCACAGTGACAGGCGCGGGCACGCGCCCGAGGAGGAAGATGAGCTTTCGCGACGAGCTCCAGACGCGCTCAGGCGATTGGGTGCGCGAGGGCGTGATCTCCGAGGCCCAGCGCGGCGCCATCCTCGACCGGACGCCGGAGCCGGAAGGTGTCTGGTCGCGGCGTCTGGTGCCCGGCCTGACCGTCTTCGGCGCGGTGGTCGTCGTGCTCGGCCTCGTGCTCCTCGTGTAGCGCGAACTGGGACGAGATTCCGCGCGTCGTCAAGCTGGTCGCAGGCGTCGTCCTGCTCGTTGCGTGTCAGGCCGTCGGCTACTGGATCGCCTTTGGTCCCCTGGCGAGGCGCAATAGCGGCATCGCGCTGATGTTGATCGGTTCCGGCGTCCTCGTCGGCGACCTCGCGCTCGTCGCGCAGCAATACAACGTCGAGGCGAACCCGTCGCGCCTGATCCTCGTCGCGTGGCTGCTCGGTCTCGCCGCGATGCCGTACCTCCTGCGCTCGCGCGTGTTCGCGCTGTTCAGCGCAGGCGTGCTCATCGCCGGTCTCGCGACCGAGGCGGGGCATGACCGCTCCCCGATCGATATCGATCCGATCGCCGGCATCCTCATGTTCGTCGCCGTCGGTATCGGCTTAGTGGCCCTGGGCGCCGGTCACCGGCTGACGCGCTTTGCCTCGCTGGCCACGCCGATCGAGGCGGCCGGCGCCGCGGTCGCACTCGCGCTGATCTACCTGCTCGGCTTCTATCGGCACTTCATCAATGAGTTTGACAACGAGGTGACCTGGGAGACCGCCAGCGCGCCGTGGCTGCTGCTCGGCCTGCCGGCGCTGATCGTCGTCGGCGTGGCGGCGGCGTGGCTGAGTCGAAGTCGCTTCCGTCTGGTGGCAGGCAGCGAGCTAGCGATGGGGCTCATGGCGGTAGCCGCGCTCGTGGTGATCGGCTTCGTCGCGATCGTGCTCGTCAACCCGCGCGAGTCGGCTGAGCAGGACGTGATCACCTGGACCGCCGGCTTCTGGATCGTCGGGCTCGTACTGCCGGCGCTCGTGATCTGGCTTGGCGTGCTCTTCAAGCGCAGCTGGTGGATCAACCTCGCGCTGGTCTACCTCGGCCTCTTCGTCATCACCCGCTACTTCGACACGTTTGGTGACTACACGCAGACCGGCGCGGTGTTCGTCGGCGCGGGCGTCGTCGTGCTTGTTGTCGCGTTCGCCCTCGAGCGTTCGCGGCGTGCGCTGACCTCGCTCGCGGAGCGGGTGTCGTGAGCGCCTGGCTGGCGGCCAACCGCCGTCTCGCCATCTTCGGCGCGTTGGTCGCGCTTCAGGTCGTGGCCGTCGTCGCCTTCATCGGTCGCGAGGAGCTCTTCCTGCGCACCGGCACGGAGATCCTCGTGGAGTCGCGACCAGTCGATCCCCGCGACCCGTTGCGAGGCGATTTCATCATCCTCAGTTACGAGTTCGAGAACCTCGACGGACGGACGATCGAGGGCGTGTGGTGCTGCGGTCAGGGCAGCAACGCCTATATCTGGATGCGCGAGCAGGGTGCGTACTGGGAGCCGTTCCGCGTGACCAGCAACCGGCCGAGCCGTGACGAGCTGGACGAACGCGACGCCGTGGCGATCCGCGGGCGGGTCGACTTCGGCTCGAGCGAGCGCATGCGCGTGTCGTTCACCAACATCGGACAGTTCTTCGTACCCCAGGGCGACGGCAATCCGCCCGCCCCGCCAGACGTGCGTCTCGTCATCGACGGCGATGGCTCGGCTCGCGTGCGAGGCCTCCAGATCGACGGAGTCGCCTGGCCGTAAGCGCGGCGCGTACTCCACGCCACCGTCGAGGCCTCGGCGCGCCGCTACAATCACGCAGCCGAGCACTCGTGGAAGGCGCGGAGCCATGCCTGAACACAACGAACACAACGCCGCCGCGACCGAGCGGCTGCGAGCGCTGGTCGAGGGGCTGGGCGCCCAGGACCTCGAGCGTTCGCTCGGCGGTGGCTGGGTGGTCGCGACAGCCCTCGCACACCTCGCCTTCTGGGACGGGCGGCAGCGCGCCGCGCTCGAGCACTTCGCCGCGACCGGCGAGCAGCTCGGCGAGGAGGCCGACGACGCCACGAACGCGGGCCTCGAGGCGATCTGGCCGGCGGTTGAGGCTGCATCGGCGGGCCGTCTCGCGATCGAGGCGGCCGCGAGCGTCGATGCGGTCGCGGCCACGCTCGACGAGGCGCAGGTCGCGGCGCTCGAGGCCGGTGGCAGCGCCTATCAGGTGCGCCGGCACGACCACCGCGCGGAACACATCGATCAGATCGAGGCGGGCCTCGGACGGTAACGATGCCCATCACCTGGCCAACGAAGGGATGTTGACGTGAGTGATGTGATGACGCCGGAGCAGGAGGAGTACCTGCGCTCGCGCCGCCTCGGGGTGCTGGCGACGGGGCGGGGCGACGGCTCGCCGCAGGTCTCGACGATCATGTACTCCTTCGATGGCGACACGATCGTGCTCTCGGCCAAGACCTACACGGCGAAGTGGAAGAACGCCCTGCGCCAGCCCAACGTGGCGCTGCTCGTCAACGACGGGCGTCAGCAGCTCGTGCTCTACGGCACCGCCGAGGGCATTGCGGACGATCCGGAGCGCGTGGCGCAGCACCAGCGCCTCATTGCGGGCATGGGCGGCGACCCGCCCTCGGACGAGAATGTGAGCGCACGCCTCGACAGCGAGGACCGCACCATCATCCGCATCACGCCGACCAAGGTGCTCTCAAACGAGTAGTCAACGAACGAGTGAGCAGCCAGCGACGAAACGAGGCTCCATGGAACCGGTGATCAGGAATCGCGACGAGACGGACAGCCGTGTGCTGCACGGACCGGCGGACGGCGTGCCGACCTCGGTGATGCTCTACCTCGAGCACGCGCCGGGCGAGTCCAGTGCGCACCACACCCACGAGTGGGAGCACCAGGCGTACATCACCGAGGGTGCTGGCATCCTCTGGGTCGAGGGCACGGAGTATCCGATTCGCGCCGGCGACGCTGTCCTCGTGCCACCGAACGCGCTGCACCACTTCACGAACACCGGGGACGTACCCCTCGGGCGCGTCACGGTGAACCCGCTGAGCTCGGTCGCCGGTTGATGCGCTAGGCTCCGCGCGAGCGATCGAGGGGGCGCCATGCTGATCGGGCATTTCACCGAGCGGCCGTACCAGGATCCGGATGCATCCTGGTGGGGGCGCAGCGGACGGCAGCTGACCGACCTCGAACAGTCCAACGACGCCTACGATCCGGTGCTCGGCGCGCAGCTCTACAACCGCTTCCTGGACGAGAAGGTCTACGCCGAGGAGGTGGGGTTCGACGCGCTGGCGCTGAACGAGCACCACAGCACGCCATTCTGCATGGGCGGCGTCATGAACGCGGAGGCGGCGATCCTGGCGAGGATCACGAACCGCGCCAAGATCGTCCTCATCGGCAACATCCTCCCGATCTGGGACGACCCGCTCTGGCTCGCCGAAGAGCTGGCGATCATCGACATGATCTCGGAGGGGCGGCTCGTGCCGGGCTGGGTGCGTGGCACCGGGCGCGAAAGCATCGCCCACAACGCGCAGCCGCCGTTCAACTGGGAGCGCTTCCAGGAGGCGCACGACTTCATCATTCGCGCCTGGACCGAGCCCGGCCCGTTCCGCTTCGAGGGCGAGCACTACGACTACCGCTACGTGAACCCGTGGGCGCGCCCCTACCAGCAGCCGCACCCGCTGATCATGATCCCGGGCGCCGTCAGCAAGAACACCGTGCAGTGGGCGGCCCGGCGGCGCTACCCGTACGTCATGCTCGCTACGCGCCTGGAGCCGACGCGGCAGTCGTTCGAGTACTACGACGAGGTGGCGCGCGAGGCGGGCTACGAGGCCGGCCCCGAGCACCGCGGCTACTTGATCAAGGTCCATGTCGACGAGACCGAGGAGCTGGCCGACGAGGTCGGTCGCAAGTTCCTGACCGGCCCCGGCAACATCTTCCTGGAGGGCTCATCGGGCCGTGCGAGGGCGCACTTGCAGAACCTCCCCGGCTTCACCGACCGCACAGCGCTGCTGCCGACTGCGGCCGTGCGGCACATCGCCGAGTCTCGCGGCCGCGGCGAGGAGGCCTCGCCGACGCAACGACCGCCAGCGCTCCGCCTCGACAGCGCGAACGCGCACCAGGATGTCGACGAGAACTACGAGTACCTGAAGGACGAGATGAGCATCATCAGCGGCACACCGAAGACGGTGATCCCCAAGCTGCGCCACGTCCTGGAATACATCCGGCCCGGCAGCATCTTCCTCTGGGACGGCGACGGGTCGATGACACACGAGGACTCGATGCGCAGCCTGCGCCTGATGGGCGAAGAGGTGCTCCCCGCGATGCGCGAGATCAGCGACGAACTCGGCCTCGACGGCCCGTTCGACGTGGATCCGATGACTGGCACCCGCCTCGACGCGGCGCCCGCCGAGGCCTCGACCGAGGCCTAGCCCCGCTGGCTACGCTCCTACCTCGCCGAGGTCCGTGAGGGCCTCGGCGAGTCGTTCGTAGTCCGCGCGGGTGTTGTAGAGCTGCGCGGAGATGCGCAGCAGGCGGCGGTGCGGTCCGGCCCACCACATCACGGGTACCTCGATCGCGTAGTCCTCGAACAGTCGCGCGCCGAGGTCGCTGACGCCATCCTCGGGCGTGTGCAGCGGCACCGCGGCCATCGAGCCGAGCATGTCGTCCGGGGCCGGCGGGGCGGTGAGCTGGAGCGCGTCGACCAGCAGGTCGCGAGCCTCGAGGGCGAGCGCGTGGTTGCGGGCCCGGATCGCGGTCCAGCCACCGTCGAAGGCTCCGCCGACGGCGTCGATGGCGGCCGGGACGCAGAGCCACGGCGTGATGTCGCCGGTGCCGACCCAGTCGAACTCGTGGTGGAAGCGGCTGCGCGAGGTGTCC
The DNA here is from genome assembly GCA_965226785.1 of Dehalococcoidia bacterium. GTDB lineage: Bacteria > Chloroflexota > Dehalococcoidia > UBA2979 > UBA2979 > CBDDEC01. The sequence continues at coordinate 453,521 of CBDDEC010000002.1, read as the reverse complement.
TGTGCGTTCGCGCCGTGGCTGATCACGGTCGGGCGGATCGAGGACTGCCGTGCGGGCGAGACCCAGAGGAAGCCCACGCCCTTCGGCGCGCAGAGCCACTTGTGGCAGTTGCCGCTGTAGTACGTCACGCCCAGGTCGCCGAGCGCTTCGAGGTCGAGCGGGATCATGCCGGGGGCGTGCGCGCCATCGACCAGCACCTCGACGTTGCGGGCGGCCAGCGCCGTGGTGATCTCCTCGAGGGGGAGCAGCAGCGCCGTGGGGCTGGTGACGTGGTCGACCAACGCCAGCCGAGTCTTCGACGTGACGCGAGCGAGGAGGGCGTCGACCACCTGGCCCGGCGACTCGATGGGGAACGGGATCGGCGCGACGACGACCGTCGCTCCGGCGCGCTCGGCGACGAAGTCGAGGGCGTTGCGGCAGGCGTTGTACTCGTGGTCGGTGACGAGCAGCTCGTCGCCCGGCTCGAACCTGAGCGAGCGCAGCACGGCATTCACCCCAGTCGTGGCGTTGTTCACGAAGGCGAGGTCGTCCGTCCGCGCCCCAATGAACGTCGCGAGGGCGGCCCGCGCCTCGTCGATGCGGGTCTGACGGGTGCGGCTCAGGAACTCGATCGGCTCGTGTTCCAGCTCGTCGCGTAGTCGCTGCTGCTCCGCCAGCACCGGTCGAGGGGTCGCGCCGTAGGAGCCGTGGTTGAGGTAGGCGACTTCCGGGTCGAGCGCCCAGAACTCGTCACGACGAGGGTCAGCCGTCCGCACAGCCTGACGCGAGCCGCTCACTGCGAGGTGGCGAGCGCGACCGCCTCGAACGATCGAGCGACCGAGGCGGCGCGGTCCTCGCGATCGACCAGCGGCTGCGCCAGCACCTCGTCGACACCGGCGTCGCGCCAGCGGTGGAGGCCGGCGGCGACCTCCTCGGCGGTGCCGGAGACGACAAGGTCGCCGAGCAGGTCGTCGCCGTAGCCGTCGCTCACGTCGTAGCCGGCGGCGGTGAACATGCCCTGGTAGTTCGGGACGCGGGCGTACATCGCGAACCGCTCGCGCGCCCAGTTGTGCGCCGTCTCAACGTCGACGTCGACCGCAATCGGCACGTGCGCAACGAGCGGTGGTCGTTCGCGCTCGGCCTTCGCGGCGCCAGCTTCCATCGCCGGCAGCGCGGTGCCGAGGAGATAGCGCAGCGGGCTCATCCACGAGATCGCGCCGTCGCTCAGCTCGCCGCACAGCTCGTAGGACTTCGGGCGCAACGCCGAGGCCATCACCGGGACGTCGGCGGTGCGCGCGATGCGGCCGCGCGAGCGCACGTGGTAGCCGTCGAACTCGACCTGCCCCTCGGCGAGGAGGGTGCGCAGCGTCAGCAGGTACTCGCGCAGGTTCGTCAGCGGCCGGTCGTACTCGCGGCCGTAGAGGCGTGTCACGAAGAACTCGGTCGTGGGCCCGATGCCGAGACGGAAGCGGCCCGGCGCGAGCTGGTCGAGGGCGAGCAGCTCCTGCGCGAAGATCACCGGGTGGCGCGGCCAGGTGTGGAGGATCGCGGTGCCCATCTTGACGCGCTCGGTCTTGACCGCGATCGCGGCGAAGACGGGGAGCATGTCGGCGCCGCCGGCGCCGCCCATGGTCGCCCAGATCGACTCGATGCCGGCCGCTTCGGCGGCTACGGCCTGGTCGACCGCGCCTGCGGCGTCAGCCGCCTGGATTGCTACACCGAACATGCCGCCTGCTCCTCGTGCGCGTCTCGTGATCGGTGGCAAGCCTCGCACGCCGCGCCGCGCTCGTCACGGGTGCCAATCGGCACTGGCCGAGGCGCTATCATCCCGACGCTCGGAATGGAGCGTCGAGGATGGACTGGAGCGACACGGCGGAGCAGGCCGCGTTCCGCACCGAGGTGCGTGGCCTGATCGAGGCGGAGCTGCCCGGCCGCTACCAACGCGGCGAGGGGCCGCCTGAACGGACGTGGGAGTTCGACCGCAAGTCGGACGATCCCGCGGCGCGTGAGGCGGCCGATCAGTGGCGCGTCGCGCTGACATCGAAGCGCTGGGTCGCGCCGCAGTGGCCCGAGGAGTATGGCGGCGCGGGTCTGTCGGCGATGGAGCAGTTCATCCTCAACCAGGAGCTGGCGCAGGCCGGTGCACCGAACGTCGGCGGCTCCGGCGTCAGCCTGCTGGGCCCGACGCTGATCGTGCACGGCACGGAGGAGCAGAAGGCGAACTACCTTCCGCCGATCCTCCGAGGCGAGTGCGCCTGGGCGCAGGGGTACTCCGAGCCGGGCTCGGGGTCGGACCTCGCGTCGTTGCAGACGCGTGCCGTGCGGGACGGCGACGACTTCGTGATCAACGGTCAGAAAATCTGGACCTCCGGCGCTCACACCGCTGACGCCATCTTCATGCTGGTGCGCACCGAGCCGGAGGCGCCCAAGCACCGCGGCATCTCGTTCCTCCTCGTCGATGACATCCACACGCCCGGGCTGTCTGTGCGGGCGCTGACCGACATGGGCGACCGGCATTACTTCAACGAGACGTTCTTCGAGGACGTGCGCGTGCCTGCTGACCACCTGGTCGGCGAGGAGAACCGTGGCTGGTACGTCGGCATGACGCTGCTCGACTTCGAGCGGTCGAACATCGGCGGCGCTGTCGGCTCGCGGCGGATGCTGTCGCGCATGGTGCGCGACCTCGCGGCGCTCGCTGCGGACGGCTCGTCCGAGGGCGCCTCGGACGCCACGCGCGCCGAGATCGCGGAGCGCTACATCGAAACCGAGGTGATGTTCCAGTTCTCGTTCCGCATCATCTCGCTGCAACAGCGTGGGATCGTGCCGAACTACGAGGCATCGATGTCGAAGCTCTTCAACTCGGAGCTCGGCCAGCGGCTGGCGGGGACGGGGACGCGCGCCTTTGGGCTGCGGGCGCTGCGCTGGGGTGACGACAGCCTCGGCGCGCGTTACGCCGAGACCTACATCCGCATGGTCCCCGCCACGATCCGCGGCGGGACCTCCGAAGTACAACGCAACGTGATCGCAACACGCGGTCTCGGGCTGCCACGCGGCTAGCTGTGGCAGACGATCGGGACGCTTCGGAGGGGCCGGCGGGCGAGGCCACGGGGCCGCTGCGCGGCATCCGTGTGCTCGAGTTCACGCAGATCATCGCCGGGCCGGTGGCCGGGGTGCACCTCTCCGATCTGGGTGCGGCGGTGGTCAAGGTCGAGTCGCCGTGCGGCGAGGATCGGCGCAACACCGCCGCGGTAGTCCCGAACGAAGGTAAGTACTTCCAGTCGCTCAACCGCGGCAAGCGCAGCCTCACGATCGACCTCCAGGCCGATGGTGCGCGTGACCTCGTGCGGCGGATCGTGCCGCACTTCGACGTCGTGCTGAGCAACTACCGCTACGGCGTGGCCGAGCGGTTGGGCGTCGACTACGCGAGCCTGCGCGAGGCGCGGCCGGACCTGATCTACGCGAGCATCACCGGCTTCGGCGAGGCCGGCCCGTATGCGGCACGCGCCGGCTCGGACATCGTGGCGCAGGCGTACAGCGGTCTGATGGCGGCCGAGGGGAAGGTCGACGAGCACGGGGCGCCGTTGCCGCAACAGGCCGCGCCCGTCATCGACCGCGCGTCGGGCATCGCCGCGGCGATGGCGGTCTGCGCGGCCCTCTTCGAGCGCGAGCGCAGCGGTCGCGGTCAGGAGCTGCAGCTCTCGCTGCTGCAGACCGGGCTCGAGCTGCTGTCCAATCGCGTCATGATCGAGCCGGTGCACGATGCCTCGACGCGAGACCCGCACGTGGAAGACCTGCGCCGCCGCCGCGCGGAGGGCGTCGCCTACCACGAGCTGGTACAGCTACGTCGAGGCGCCGTCCGCCGCTTCGCATCGCACCGGCTCTATTACGGCGGCTACGACACGAAGGCGGGCGCGATCGTCCTGGGCGCGGTCACCCAGCAGAATCGCGACAGGTTGCGCCGCATCCTCGACATGGACGACGACACCGACGATCCCGACTTCGACGCGGGCGCGGCGGACGCCGACGAGCGCATCGAGGCGTACCGCGCCGTGGTCCAGGAGCGGCTGCTCGCGCGCACCGCGGCCGAGTGGCTCGATACCTTCCTCGAAGCAGGGGTGCCGGCGACGCTGGTCAACTTCCCGGAGGAGATCGCGGACGATCCGCAGGTCGAGGCGAGCGGACTGATGTCAGAGCTCACGCATCCGATCACGGGGCCTCAGCGCGTCGTGGGCCCGATCGTCCGCATGTCGGAGACGCCGCCGGCCGCCAGGTCCGCGCCCCCGCTGGCGGCGCACACGCGCGAGGTGCTCGCGGAGTGCGGGCTCGCGAGCGAGGAGATCGACGCGCTCGTCGCCGCGGGCGTGGTGACGCTTCCGCACTAGCGGTGCGTGACGGAGCCGGACGCAGCCCGGCGACGCCAGTTGCAGCGCTCGCCACCACGAACAGTGCACCAAGCCAGAGCCCCGTGGCTGGTGCCCGCGAGGGCGTTAGCCGCGGCAGGCGTTTAGCCTGCTGACTAACTACGGTTCCGAGGCGCTCAGCCGCTATGCTCAGTTTGTGAAGGTGCCCACAGAAGCAAGTCAAAAGCCGCGCGGCCGCGAGGCCGTGCGAAGCGCTCTGCTCGACGCGGCAGCCCGGCTCTTCGTCGAGCGAGGGCCCGGAGCCGTCTCGGTGCGTCAGCTGGCGGATGCGGCCGATGTGAACCACGGCCTGGTGCACCAGTACTTCGGCTCGAAGGACGGGCTCATCCAGGCCACCCTCGAGCACCTGGCCTCCCAGATCGCCCCCGTCGCTGAGGACGCCTCCGACGTCCCGGCGAGCATTCACCCGCTCCTCGCCGCGATCGGCGATCGTGCGGCCTTCGTGCGGTTGCTTGGCTGGCTGCTGCTCGAAGGCGCAGATCCGGCCGCCCTGCCGACCGACTTCCCTGTGGTTCGTGGAGTCCTGGACCGGATCGAGCGCGAAATGGGCGACGCGCCGCGACGCGTCGACTCGCGCGTCGTCGTCGCCGGATTCATCTCGATGGCGTTCGGGTGGCTCGTCTATCGGCGCTACATAGTGGAGGCAGCGCAGCTCGAAGATCACACCGAGGCGGAGATTCTCGACGGCATGGGCCAGATGCTGGCCGCGATGGTCGACTGGAACCGCAGCCCCGACTAGCTCGCTGACCAACCCTCGTCCAGCAGCGCCTCGACCTCCGCTCGCGACGGCATCGACGTTTGCGCGCCCTCGCGCGTCACGCTCAGGGCCGCCGTCGCCACCCCGAAGCGCGCTGCGTCGAGCAGCGACCGACCCTCGCTGAGTCCGACCGCCAGGCCAGCGGCGAATGCGTCGCCCGCGGCAACCGTGGCGATCGCCTCCACGTTCGGCGCGGCGAGATGTTCCGAGACGCCGTCCGCTTCGATCCAGACGCCAAGCGCGCCGAGCGTGACGATGGCCGTGCGCCCGGGTGCGTGCAGGGCGCGTGCGGCGACGCGCGCTTCCTCGACGGTCGTGGTGGCGATGCCGGTGAGGTCGGCGGCCTCGTGCTCGTTCGGTGTCAGGATTGTGGCCCCGGCGTGCGCCGGCTCGAGCCCGTCGCGCGTTGGCGCCGGGTCGAGGATCACCGGCACGTCGAGGCGACGCGCGACCGCGACGGCGCGGTTGGTGGTCCCGACGGGCAGCTCCTGCTGGATCAGCAGAACGGCGGCGTCGCCGAGGAGCGCCTCGAGGTGTGCCAGCTCCTCTGCGCCGCACTCGGCGTTGGCGCCGTAGACGGCGTTGACATAATTCTCGCCCTGGGCGTCGATGAAGATGGTGGCGATGCCGGTGGTCGCCTCCGCGTCGACGGCGATGGCGGAGGTGCCGACCCCGGCCTCCCGGAGCGCCTCGAGCATCTCCTGGCCGAAGCGATCGGCGCCGACGCGCCCCACCATCTCGACGGCGCCGGAGCCCTGGAGCAGTCGCGCGGCGGCGACGGCCTGGTTGCCGCCCTTGCCGCCGGGGGTGGTGTAGAAGCGGGTGCCGAAGCGCGTCTCTCCCGGGCCGGCGGGCACCGGGATCTCGACGATCAGGTCTATGTTGAGACCGCCGAAGACGACGATGCGGCTCACGCGTCGCGCGCGATCGCGTTCGCGACGACGATCGTGCGGTCGATCAGCTCCTGGACGGATGTCTCCCCCCAGCCGCCGAGGCCGATGTCGACCGTGCCGCGCCACGGCTCGGTCCGGGCGGCGGGCACCGGACGGCCGCTGAGGCCCCAGAGCGCGCCCACCGTCGCGCCGTTGCAGTCGGTGTCCCATCCGGCCGTCACCGCCTCGCCGACGGCCGTGCTGTAGTCGTCCCAGTAGCTGTGCAGCGCCCACACGACGAGCGCGAGGTTGTTCAACGTGTGCACCGGGGACATGCCCTCGTAGCGCGCGTGCAGCTGCGCTGGCGCATCAGCGAGCCCGCTCAGCGAGCGGCCGAAGCGGACCGCCTCGGCCGCTCGGGACTCCGAGGGGATCTCCTCGAGCGCGCGCTCGATCGAGGCGTCGAGATCGTCGGCCGTGGGGATCGCGGCGCCGAGGGCCGCGACATACATCGCACCGTAGACGCCATCCTCGACGTGGGAGAGCTCGGCATCGCGCCGCGCGAGGTCGGCCGCGAGGGTCGGATCACCGGGGCAGACCCCGCCGTACATGTCGGCGCGGATCTGCGCGCCGATCCAATCGTTGAACTCGTTCTGCGCGCACTCGGCGAGGTCGAACCCGGGCTCCCCGCTGACGGCGAAGCGGTCGTTGCTCTTGGCCAGGAGCACACGGTAGGCAGCACGCTCGGCGGTCCAGGTCTGGCCGGGCGGGAGGTACCACAGCCACGCGCGCGCCACGTCCTCCGTGGTCAGCGCGGCCCCGTGCTGTTCGAGGAGCGCCAGCGCCAGCGCTGTGTAGTTGATGTCGTCGTCCTGCTCCGCCCGCGTCATCTCGCCTCGGCAGGTGCCGCGCATACGCTCCGGGATGCGGCCCTCGCGGAAGGGCACGTAGTCGCGCAGCGGCAGCGCTTCGACCTCCTGGAGGTAATCGGCCAACGCTTCGGGTCCCTCGCGCATCGAGAGGCCCTCGACGGGCTTGCCGAGTTCGCAGCCGGAGATGCGCCCAAACCAGGCATTCGCGATGCGCTCGCGCTCGACCTCGACGACCATGCCATGCCTCCCCACTCCGCACGCGACGATAGCGCGAGCGAGGGGCGGGCGCAGGACGGCGGCTATCATCCTCTCGCAACGGCGACACGAGACGGGAGCAACCATGGGCACGCTGGACGGCGTCCGCGTGATCGACTTCGGGCAGTACATCGCAGGGCCGCTCACGGCGATGCTGCTGGCGGACCAGGGCGCCGAGGTGATTCGGGTCGATCCGCCGTCGGGGCCGCTGTGGGACACGCTGGCTAACGCCACATGGAACCGCGGCAAGTCCTCGATCGCCCTCGATGTCAGGACGGACGAGGGGAGCGAGACCGCGCGTCGCCTGATCGCATCCGCGGATGTCGTCGTCGAGAACTTCCGGCCGGGCGTGATGGACCGCCTCGGGCTCGGGCCGGAGGAGGCTCTGGCCGCGCACTCGAGGTTGATCTACTGCTCGCTGCCCGGGTTCGCCTCGGACGACCCGCGGCGTGATGTCCCGGCATGGGAGGGCGTGATCGGCGCCGCGACGGCGACGTATGCGACGCGCGGCCCCCTGGGTGGGCCGGAGCAGTCCGAGTTCCGCCCGGTCTACACCGCGATCCCCACGGCGTCCGTCTACGCCGCGTTCCAGGCGGCGACCGCGGTCGGGATGGCGCTCCTCGCGAGGGCGCGCGATGGTCTCGGGCAGCGCATCGAGGTGCCGTTGTTCGACGGCATGTTCGGCGCGCTCGGGTTCCGCGGGCTCAGCCACATGTCGATGCGCGGCCTCGGTGGGCTGCGCACGACGCAGTACGAGTGCGCCGACGGGCGCTGGCTGCAGTTCCACTCCGGCAACAAGAACGTCCCCGAGTTCATGGAGGCGGCGAGGGTCGCCGACTGGCGTGCCGAAGGGTTGATGGACGCCGAGCGCCTGGCGGGTGATCCGGAGCTGCGCGCCGAGCTAGACCGGCGCACCACGGAGCTGTTTAAGACGCGTACTGCGGAGGAGTGGGAGCTGCTGATCGCAGAGGCCGGGTCGGAGGCGACGGTCTGCCGTACGACCGCCGAGTGGATCGAGCATCCACACGCGCTCGAGTCGGAGATGGTGATCGAGGTGGAGGACCCGCACATCGGAGTCACGAAGCAGCCCGGCATCAACGCCCGGCTCTCTGAAACACCCGGCGAGGTGCGCGGACCGGCGCCGGTGCTCGACGCGCAGCGGGACGCGATCCTCGCGTCGTTGGCCAACGGCGACGGCGCAGCGGCGGCGCCCCCCGACGAGGCGATGCGCGCCGCCCTCGACGGCGTCAAGGTGCTCGACCTCTGTGTCGTGCTGGCCGGGCCCACCTGCGGGCGGACCCTGGCCGAATACGGCGCGGACGTGATCAAGGTCGACAGTCCGAACCGCTCCCGCGCGATTGCGTTCTGGAACGACGTCAACCGCGGCAAGCGCAGCATCCTGCTGGACCTCAAGTCCGAGGATGGACAGGCGGCGTTCTGGGCGCTGGTCGATGAGGCGGACGTAATCGTCCAGAACTTCCGCCAGGGCGTGGCAGAATCCCTCGGCGTGGGCTACGAGCAGGTGCGCGAACGCCACCCGGACATCGTCTACGCCTCGCTGAACAGCTACGGCCACGTCGGACCGTGGGCGGGGCGACCGGGCCATGAGCAGCTCGCGCAGGCGGCCACCGGCATGCAAGTGCGCTTCTGTGGCGAGGGGCCGCCGACGCTACAGACCAACGCCGTCAACGACTACGGCACCGGCTTCATGGGGGCCTACGCGATCTCGCTCGCGCTCCTCGAGCGTCAGCGCAGCGGCCGCGGCCAGCACGTGGACTCGGCGCTCGCCTACACCGGCGTGACGCTGCAGTCGCCGTTCCTGATTGGCTACGAGGGCCAGCGCTGGGACGAGACCAGCGGGCTCGACGCACTCGGCGACGGCACGCTGCACCGCGCCTACCGCGCCGAGGACGGCTGGCTCTTCCTCGGACTGCGCGAGCGAGAGATCCAACGCTTCGATGCCGTCGAGGGGCTGACGGACCTCGCCGATGCGACGCCGGATGCGCTGGAGGCCGCCCTTGAGGAGCGCCTGCCCTCGATGTCAGTGGCCGATTGGGTCGGGCGGCTGACGGGAGCGGGCATCGGCGCGTCAAGAGTGGTCGAGTCGCCGCAGGATCTGATGCGCGACCCGTGGGTGATCGAGCATGGCCTCAGCGTCACGCGCGAGCACGACGAGATCGGCGAGCTGACGACGACCGGGCCCGCGGCTCGACTCTCGCGCTCGCCGGTCGGCCCCGGCGACCCGGCACCACGCCCCGGCTCGAATACGCGCGACATCCTTGAGGGCATCGGGTTCGCGGACCGCTTCGACGAACTGGTGCAGTCGGGCGCGGTCCGCGTGACCGGCGTCGACGGCCTGTAGCGACTACTGCTTGAGGAAGACCTCGACGTCTCCGAATGTCGAGTCGAGCCCCAGGTCCGAGTTGGACAGACCGAACTGGTCGACGAAGCGGGCATGGATGGTGAACTTGCCACCGCCGTTGAAGTCGCAATCCCGGCTCGGGATGCCGTTCTTGTCGCTGCAGCCCTCCAGGTAGATGCGGGCGAAGTTCTGCACGATGTAGCTCTTAGAGCCGGCCGCGCCATCTGGCGTCGCGAAGTCTGCGACCACGATGATCGTGACGTTCCGCGGGCTCGTCTGCAGTCCGGCCCCAGCTTCGCAGTCGTATGGCACGAGGTCTTCGGCCGGGTTGTCGGTCAACGGGTTGTAGCCGGCTGGGTGCTCCCAGATCTCATGGAAGTCGTCGCGCCCGTCCCCGTCGTTGGGCGAGAGCGGCGTCCAGAGGTCAACGAACTTGTCGTTGATAGCCGTCTGGCCCGCCTGGAAGAGAGCGAGTCCGGCACTGTAGCTGAGGTTGCACGCCCCCTGCTGAGCAATGCGGCCCTCGATGCCCGAACGTGTCTTGCCCACGTTGTGGCCGGGATTGCCCTGAACCGAGTCGCCGACACGACAGAATGTTTGTGTGCCGTTGATGATGTTCGTCTCAAGCACGTTCGCGGAGCTATTGCCGTCCGCGCAGAACGAATTCGGGGCAATGCCCAGCTCGCCGAGGAGGCCCTGTTCGTTCGTGTCGATCACGATGTTGCAGAACTCGCCGAGCCGAGGCTGGCGCGTACCGTCCGCGCCGTCCTCGAAGCACGCGCCAGATTCCGACAGCGCGAACGGTAGGAAGCCGATGAGTTCCACTGGTCGACCAGCGCATGCGGTGGCTGTCGCGGTGCTTCGCCAGTTGGCGAGCGAAAGCATGCTGACGAGGAAGGTCGCTGGGTCCCTGGTCACCGTGACGCGCACCCCGGTAGGCACTCCGTCGTTCGCCGAGTAGCAGCTGCTGATTACCTCGACCGACAGCGACTGAGTCGGATCGCTGACGTCGATGCCATTCGAGGCGGCCCAAGCTCGCGCGGCAGCAGATGCTGCCGCGCTGTCAGATACCCCGTCGGCGGTGTCGAGCGTGAGTTCGAGGGCACCAGCAAGCGCCGCCTTGTCCACGTCGCTCTGAGCGTCGCGACGGTCAGTCAGGATGAGACCGGCGTCGACGACGAGGATACCGAACAACGCGAAGATGAACATCACACCCGCGAACATGATCACGGTCTGCGCGCGTTCCTCGGACCACTGACGAAGACGACGAACCACGGTCAAACCCCCGAACGGTGCGTAGCGGTTAGTCCAGAGTCTAGGAACGAGACACGCGAGGCCCGTCAAGGAGCGATCAGGGGGCGGCAATTCAGGATCAGCAAATCTAAGAGGGTGGTAGCAGCGGCGCGGGCCAGCTAGTTCGTCACGTTCGACCGTCGGTACGTCGCGGCGTTCGCGGGATCGACGATGCGCTCAGCTCGGCGCGAGTCTGGCTGCGGCGGCGGGGGAAGCGCCGTGACGAATCGCCTCGATTGTTCACCGTAGGTTGTATGGGCGCCCACCCGCGCAAGGAGCTACCGCCCGTGCCGCTCTCATTGACTCGTCCACGGGGGCGCTGGCTGTTGGTCGCCATCGCGAGCGTCGCGCTGATCGCTGCCGGATGCGGTGGTGACGACAACGAGGACGCCAGCGGCGCGCCCGGCGGTGTCAGCACACCCACCGCGACGGTCGAGGCGACCGATACGCCCGCTGCTAATGGCAGCAGCGCGGACGACGGGCGCGTCGTCCAGGGCGTCATCAGCGGCGTCGGCACGTTCGACTGGGAGCTCGTTCGTGTCGACCGCGGGACTAAGCCGGCGCTGATCCTCGACGATGGGCAGCCGGTACTCGCCTACATGCTCGAGCGGATGGGTAACGACGGTTTCGTCAGCGTCGCCATCGGCGACGGCGACGGGTTCACGATCGAGACGGTGCAGACCGGCTATCACTACGGCCCGCTCGACCTCGAGCTCGACGCTGCGGGCGACCTCGTCGTCGCGTACCACAACCACGACTGGGAAGACGCCGCCATCGCGCGGCGGCAGGGCGGCGTCTGGGACGTGACGCACGTCGAGGACGATGGGCACGACGGCTGGGATACCACGCTGGCCGCGGGCCCCGACGGCGCGCTCCACGTCCTCGGCATCGACCCCGCGCAGTTCGGCGGCACCGACGGCGTCGAGTACATCCGCCTCGACGGTGGCGTAGCCTCGGTGACCGCGATCGGCAGCGGCGCGCAGCCATACGAGTGGGGGACCGACCTTGCGCTCGATAGCGCGGGCGTGCCGCACGGTCTACTTCGACGCCGCTGGCGGCGACCTCGTCTACGCCACCCTCGAGAGCGACGCGTGGACGACCGAGGTGGCCTACGACAGCGGCGACGCCGGTCGCTTCGCCGTAATCGCGATCGACAGCCGGGACCGTGTACACACCGCGTTCCTCGCCTCTGAGAGCTTCGCCGAGGATGGCCGCAACCGCGTCGACGTCGTCTACGGACTCCTCGACGGCGGCGAATGGATATTCGAGGTGGTGACGACGCTCGACGTGGTCGTCGCCGGGTTCACCGGCGTACGCCGCGTCGTCGCCATCGGTCTGCACGAGGACGAGCCGACCATCGCCTTCGTCGAGGACGCCCGCGTCGGACTCGCCACGCGAGCCGATGGCACGTGGTCGGCCGAGACGGTCGTCGAGGCCCGGAGCCAGCGCCTCCAGGTCGTCGGCCTGGCCCTCGACGATGCAGGCGCGCCGCATCTTACATTCAGCTCACTCACGAGCAATTCGCCGCTCGACGGGGACGTCTGGTACGTCGCACCTCGAGCGCGGTGAACGGCTCGAAGGCGCTAGGATTACCAAGTTCGTCGGTACGCTATCGGTGCGTTCGTAGCACGCTATCCAGGCGAATCATAAGCGGCAATTGACAGCTGATACAAGGAGAGCTTAAGATTCCCCTTAGGTGCGCATGGAAGATGCACGCCTCGTCAAACGAATGTGTCGCTGAACGCCACCGAGCGTCTGCCCGACAGGTAGATGAAGGTGGCATTGTCATGCCAGACTCAACCGATCGCGCCGCGGGCGCGCAGCCGCGCAAGCGTGTGGCCCTCGCCCGCGTCCACGATCACCCGTCCAATCCCAACGTCATGTCGGACGATCGCCTCGAGCAGCTGACGGCACGCATCGACCAAAGCGGCCGCTATCCGCCGCTGATCGTGCGCAATCACCCCGAGCGTGACGACCACTACCAGCTACTCGATGGCCATCAGCGGGCACGGGTGCTACGCAGCCTCGGACACACCGAGGCCGAGGTGGTCCTCTGGGAGTGCAGCGATGATGAAGCGCTGCAACTACTGGTGACGCTCAACCGGCTCTCGGGCGATGACGACGAGGCCCGAAGCGAGGCGCTCCTCGACGAGCTTCTCAACCGTCACAGCCCGGCCGACCTCGAGGCGCTACTCCCTGCCGGCGACGAACGGCTCTCCGCCCTCATTGATGAGCTGTCAAGCGGAGAGGCCGGCGCACGCGAGGTACAGCCACAGCCAGCCGCGATCCCGCCCGACGCCCTCCGTCGTGTCAGCTTCACCCTGAGCACCCTCGAGGCAGAAGCCATCGAGACGAAGCTCGAGCTGCTGGCGGCCGAGCTGGGGCTGCTCGACGCGCGGCGGAGAGGCCGTGCACTGGCTGCCCTCTGTCGAGTCGGGGAGCAGCCCGATGCTTAAACGCAGTGAGACTCCTGAGCAGGCCGAGGCGTTCGAGCAATACCTACGCATGCCGAAGCGTTCGCTGCGCCGCCTGGCCGGTCAGGTAGGCCGGGCACACTCGACGGTCGCGAAGTGGTCCAAGGACGGGCAGTGGATCGACCGCGCCGAGCAGCGCGATCGAGTGGCAGCCGCCGTCGCCGAAGAGAGATGGCTTGAGGAGGTGAGGGCACGCAGGCGGCAGAAGCGGGTCGTGGGCGAGAAGCTGCTCGCGGTCGCCCTGAAAGCGCTATCTCAGAAGCAACCGCCGCAGCTGAAGCCAAGCGACATCATCCGCTACGTGGGTCTGGGCGACGCGCTACTGGACGAGGTCGTTGACGAGACGGAGCCCACCGATCCTCGTCACATCGAGACGCTCGTCCGTGACTACGCCGAGGCCGAAGGTTTCGACGTCGATGACGCCCTCATGGATTCAGCCGCCTTCGATGACGCCGCCGGAACGACCCCGTGAGGGACGCACTCGGGGCCCGTCTCAAGTTCGTGAGCCGTATGGCTGAGGTGCGAGCACAGTCGCCGACCGAGGTCTGGCCTCCACCGGGGAACGATCAGGAGCTCTGGGAATACGTGCGAGATACCTGGGGTATCGAGATCCCGCGTCTCGTCCACCCCGACTGCGAGGGCCGCCACCGTGCGCCATTTGCAGCGTTTGCCGATGCCTATTTCAGCCGCGTGTCGACAACGCTCTGGATCGGATCTCGTGGACTCGGTGGTAAGACCTTTCTATTGGCGCTACTCACGGCCACCGAGGCGGCGACGCTGGGCGCGGAAGTGTCGCTGCTGGCCGGCTCAGAAGAACAGGCCCGCATCGCCTTCCAATACTGCGGCAAGTTCTGGGAGCTGCCGAGTGCGCCCCGGCGGTTGCTTGAGCGCTCGTCGACCAAGGCGGAGCTCAGGCTCAGCAATGGCGGCGGCATCTATGTCCACAGTGCCTCGTCGCGCTCCGCGCGCGGGCAGCATCGGCCACGACTGCGTGTCGACGAAGCGGACGAGTTCAAGTTGGCGAGGACCGACCGCAGTCGCATCGAGGTGCTCGACGATGCGTTGGGGCAGCCGATGACGCAGGGCGAGGTCACGCCGCAGACGTTGATCGCCTCAACCTGGCACTATCACGACGGCGCCATGGCACGGTTACTGCGGCGGATCCGTAGCGGCGAGCTCGACGGGTAAGCCTACGAGTGGTGCTACAAGGAGTCGCTCAAGCGAAGCGTCGGTGGCGAGCCCGTGGGATGGCTGCCTGAGTCCGACGTCGAGGCGATGCGTGGTCGCATGACTCAGCAGCAATTCGCGGTGGAGGTCGCCCTGCAGGAGCCGCGTGCGGAGGACCTGGCGATCGCGCGGGCCGCGGTCGATGAGATGTGGAGCGAAGACTGGAACAGCGCGGCACGGGCTGGTGCCTCGTCGGCGCCGTTCCGCGGGGCACCTGGCGAGTACATCGAGCTGCCCTGTTGCGCTGAGTACGACCCCGAGGAAGGCCCCCATCGCCATCACCGCTACGCGACCGGCTGCGACTGGGGACGACGGCGTGACTTCACCGTAATCGTGACCTACCGCACGGACTTCGATGACGGGCACTGGTGGCTCGTGGGATGGGAGGCCGACCAGGGGCGGTCGTGGCCCTACCTCGTCGAGCGCTTCAACGAGCGCATCCGCCGGTTTCCGGGCCCCGCGGCCTTCGACGGGACTGGCATCGGTGATGTGGTCGGCTCGATGATCACGGTGCGCGCTCAATCGGTGACGCTGACGGGCGGAGCCATCGGACGTCGCGCGAAGCTCTTCAGCGACTACATCATGGCGATCGAGGACGGTCGCCTGTGGGGCCCGCGCATCGAACGCGCCTGGGAGGACCACCGGGCGTTGACCCGTCTCGATCTCTTCGGACGCGGCGGTCATCCAGCCGACTCGTTTGTAGCAGGCGCGCTGGCCTGGAGCTGCCGGACTCTGGAGCCGCGCAGCGACCTCGATTTCGGGGTCGACCGGCTCGCCAAGCAGAACAGTGAATTCGGCTACTGAGCCCCTCTCTTTCCTGCACATACAGTTTTCAACGTTCTTCCGAGATCTACAGATGTTGGTCCTTCGCGAAGGCTCGATCGGTGCCTCAAAATGGGTCGTCACGGCCGGTTGCGGCCGCGTGCTGCTCGAGGTGACCTGGGTGAGCGAACTTGAACTCGACTGGGAACGTCGACTCGAGGCCGAGTCGATCCATGTGATCCGCGAGGTCGCGGCCGAGTTTGAGCGCCCCGCGATCCTCTTCTCGGGTGGCAAGGACTCCGTCGTGATGCTGCGGCTGGCGCAGAAGGCGTTTGCGCCAGCGCCGTTGCCGTTCAGCGTGGTCCACATCGATACCGGCCACAACTTCCCCGAGGTCCTCGACTACCGCGATCGGGTGATCAAGGAGCTGGGTATCCCGCTGGTCGTCGGCTCAGTCCAGGCGGCCATCGATGATGGTCGTGTCGTCGAGGAGATTGGTCCGCGCGCCTCGCGCAACCGCCTGCAGACCCGCGTGCTGGTCGACACGATCGCTGAGCATCGCTTCGACGCGGTGCTTGGCGGCGCCCGTCGTGACGAGGAGCGGGCGCGCGCGAAGGAACGCTTCTACTCGCTCCGCGACGAGTTCAGCCAGTGGGATCCGCGCTCGCAGCGGCCCGAGCTGTGGAACCTGTACAACGGCCGCCACCGCCCGGGCGAGCACATGCGTGTCTTCCCGATCTCGAACTGGACCGAGCTCGACGTCTGGCAATACATCCAGCGTCACCGCGTCGAGCTGCCCTCGGTCTACTTCGCGCATCCTCGCGAGGTGTTTGAGCGCGATGGCATGCTGATGGCCGTCAGTCCGTTCATCTCGCTCATGGAGGGCGAAACACCGTTCAAAGAAACCGTCCGCTTCCGCACCGTTGGCGACATGACCTGCACGGCCGCCGTCGCCTCGACCGCTGGCACCATCGAGACCGTGATCGCTGAGATTGCGATCACCCGCATCTCCGAACGTGGCGCGAGCCGTGCGGATGACCGCACCTCGGATGCCGCGATGGAAGATCGCAAGCGCGAGGGGTACTTCTGATGGATCTGCTGCGCTTCGTGGTCGTGGGCTCCGTCGATGATGGCAAGAGCACGTTGATCGGCCGCCTGCTGTACGACTCCAAGTCACTGCTCGAGGACACCTACGCCTCGATCGCGGCGACCAGCCGCCTGCGCGGCTCCGACGAGCCGGACCTCGCCCTGGTCACAGACGGTCTCCGCGCCGAGCGGGAGCAGGGCATCACGATCGATGTCGCGTACCGCTACTTCGCCACCGACCGGCGGCGCTTCATCATCGCCGACACGCCCGGGCACGAGCAGTACACCCGCAACATGGTGACGGGCGCCTCGACGGCGGATCTCGCCGTGGTGCTAATCGACGCGCGGCTGGGCGTGCTCGAGCAGTCGAAGCGACACGCCTTCCTCGCGTCGTTGCTCGGTATCCCGCACCTCGTCGTCTGCGTGAACAAGATGGACCTGGTCGACTACGACCGTGACACGTTCGACGACATCCGCCGCGAGTTCACCGCGTTCGCCCGCCGCCTCGAGGTTCACGATGTCACCTTCATCCCGATCTCGGCGCTCGCCGGCGACAACATCGTAGATCGCTCCGACGCGACCCCGTGGTACCAGGGGCCGACGCTGATGGCGCACCTCGAGGAGGTGTTCATCGCGTCCGACAGCAACCAGATCGATGTGCGGTTCCCCGTGCAGTACGTTAGCCGCTCGCATCGCCCCGTCGAATATCGGGGTTTCGCCGGCACGGTGGCGGGCGGCGTACTGCGGCCTGGCGACGAGGTGATGGTGCTCCCCGGCGGCCAGACCAGCACCATCGCCGGCATCGACGTCGGCGGCGAAGCCCTGGACGAGGCGTTCCCGCCAATGGCGGTCAGCGTCGAGCTGACGGATGATATCGACGTCGGGCGCGGCGACATGCTCTGCCGTCCGAACAACCAGCCTCGTCACGCCAATGAGTTCGACACGATGGTCTGCTGGATGACCGAGCAGCGTTCTCTGAAAGCGGGCGACATCATTCGCGTGAAACACACCACGCGCTGGACGCGCGCGCGCGTGGAGTCGGTGCACTACCGCATTGACGTGAACACACTGCACCGGGACGCCGACACCGATGCGCTCGAACTCAACGAGATCGGTCGTGTGTCGCTGAAGACGATGGAGCCGCTCTTCTACGACTCGTACCGCCGCAACCGGGCCACCGGATCACTGATCCTTGTGGACGAGGCCACCAACGACACGGTCGGCGCGGCCATCGTGACCGACATGGAGGGGTAGCGCCGGTGTTGGGTTCCGCTGATGAGACCAGCCTTCACTATCTTGAGGGGGCTCGACCATGACCGACTTCGCCCGAAAGCTGCGCAGTGTCCCGCGTCGCGCGAGCGCACTCGCGACCGACGCCGCCGAGCTCGCCGCCGCGTCGCTCACCGCGATCAGGCTGCGAAAAGACTTCATGGATGTCGAGGTCTACTGCATGTTCGTCGGATATGGCCGGAGTGGTCACAGCCTGATCGGGAGTCTACTCAACGCTCACTCTGACGCGGTAGTAGCACACGAACTGGACGCGCTGAAATGGGTCAACCGACGCGTCAGCCGCTCGCAGCTTTACGCCCTTATCCTGCGTCGAGATCAGTGGTTCGGACAGAATGGACGCGAGTGGACGGGATATAGCTATGCCGTGCCAGGACAGTATCAGGGGAGCTATCGTCAGCTAAGGGTCGTCGGCGACAAACGTGGTGGCGGATCGACCTTGAGACTTGCGCGTGACCCCGAGGCACTTCAGCGATTACGGAGCAGGGTCGGCGTTCCAGTTAGGCTGATTCATGTTGTTCGCGATCCCTACGACAACGTTGCCGCGATGTCGATCCGCAGCGAACGACCGATCGACCAGGCTCTCGACACCTACCTGCTGCAGGCGGAAACCGTACAGCGCCTCAGCGATGTTGTGGGCGATGACCTGATCACGATCCACCATGAGGCGCTCATTGAACGCCCCGACGATCAGATACGGGAGATCTGTGAGTTCGTGGGACTGGAGGCGGACGACAGCTATCTCGCCGCGATGTCATCGACCGTAGCGAAGTCGCCCAATCGGACGCGGGACCGCGTCGAGTGGCCCGATGCAATTCGGGATCGACTCGGTGCAGCGATCGATCAATACTCATTCCTCGCGCGATACGCCGCGGGGTAGAGAGCCTGCACGCCCCACGTCAGCAATCACCGGCGCCCGAGTCCGATGCGAGACGGCCACCTTCGAGCCGCCCTCCGCGAGGCTGTTGCCGAGTTGCCGGATAACCGCCTGACCCTAGCCGCTGATGGCTCCGGGCGAACGAATGACATGCGCCCACGCCTAGGGCGCCTCAACGATGGTCAGCAGCGGTTCGCCGAAACGGGCGATTAATACCTCCCCATCAGGGCCGAGCCCAAAAGTGACGATGCCAGGGACGCCGTTGGCCAACAGTTGCGCCTCGTTCGGTCGGGCGGTGTCCAACGCCCAGATCTCGCCACTGCAGTAGTCAGCGAACAAGTAAGCGCCCGCCAGTGAGGGAACCGCGTTGCCTCGGTAGGTAACACCGCCAGTGATAGAGCAGCGCGGGCCGCTATGCCCGTAGCTAAAGACCGGATCGACATCGCTGTCGCGACGGCAGTTAATTGCGGTGGAGTAGCACGAGAGACCTTCGACCCGGTCCCACCCATAGTTGGCGCCCGCGCGAACGATGTTGACTTCTTCGGCGGTGTCTTCGCCAACATCGCCAAGCAATAGCGCCCCGCTCGCGGCGTCGAACGACATGCGCCACGGATTACGGAATCCGTACGCAAAAACCTCGGGCGCGGCGCCAAGCGTGCCGAGGAACGGGTTGTCGGTTGGGATGCGGTACGGCTCAGCCGCCGAGGCGGCGCTGACATCGATCCGGATTACGGTGCCGAGGAGACTGCCTGGATCTTGTGCGACGCTCGAATCAGCGAATTGCCCACCGTCACCGATCGAGAGGTAGAGGAGGCCGTCGCCGCCAAAGCGGATCGCGCCGCCATTGTGATCGGCCAGCGGTTCTTCTACCTCTAGAACTACCAGCTCTGTGGTCGTCCGCGCGACGTTGCGAGAGGCAGTGAACCGCGACAGTCGCATCCGCCGCGGGAAGCCGAGTGGCGTGTACCACGCCCAGAGATGTCCGTTTGTCAGGAAGTCCGGGTCGAGCGCAAGTGAAAGCAGTCCCTCCTGATAGTCCGATCGCGTTTGCCCGGCGATGTTCAGGAGAAATACGCCCAGATCCTCGCCGGTGTCCAAGCGGTAGAGTCGCACGATCCCCGTCCGGTCGGCGACGAAGACGAACTTGCCGTCGCGCCCGGGGATCGGATATGCCCCGACCTCAAGTGGCCGGCCGAAGACTTGTCCACCGAGGGCTGGCGTCAGGGAGATCGGCCCAAACGTCCGAGGCGCTGGAGTGGTGGCGGTCGTTGAGGGCGTCGGCTGCGGATTCGGTTGATCAGTCGGCGTTGCCGTGGCGGTCGGGACGGGTGTCCCGGTCGGTACGACCGTGGCACTTCCGGCTGTTGAGGCAGGCGTCACCGCGCTCACCTCTGGAGTTGCGCTCGTGGTTGCGCTCGCGGTCGGCGTACTTCCGCTTACAGTCGAAGCCGTCGCTGTCGAGGTGGCTTCGATCTTCTGTGTGGGAACGACGAGTTCGGAGCCTTCGGGCATCGCGGTCGGCTGGGGATCGCTGCCGCCGCGGCAGCCGAAAGCGACCGTGGCTGTCAGGATAAGTGCGGCGAGGCCCATCGCTCTCATGAACACGCGCCCCCTCGCTGCTACGCGGCTCGACGCAGCCGAGGTAGCACCACCGCGGCTCCGATCCCGCCGAGGACCAAAAGCACGATCACGATGATGCCGAACGTGCCGACGAAGCTGCCGCCGCCATCGGCCTCGGTCGGATCATCGATCGGTCGGATCGTGATCGTTGGGGTCGCCGTTGCGTCGGCCGGGCTCGTGGCGCTCGGCGTCGCGGGCGTCGAGGTGCCTGGCGCGGTCGCGGTCGGCGTGGCCGTCGAGGTGGGGCCCGGTGACGAGGTGGCCGTCGGCGTTGAGGTCGCCGTCGGCTCCGCGGTTGCCGTCGGCTCCGTCGTGGCGCTCGGCGTAGCCGTGGCTGTCGGTTCAGCGGTGGGCTCGGGTGTGGGCTCCTCGGTGGGTTCGGGCGTGGGTGTGGGTGTGGCGGCGACGGTCAGTGGGATGCCGACGTTTGGATCGAATCCAGAGGTCGCTGGCGTCCCGCCGATGCTCCACGTCGCCGTCTCCTCCGCGGTGGCGCCGTTCAGGGTGAATCCGATCGTGGCGTCGTTCGTAGGGTCGCAGGGGTCGCTGTCGCGCACCAGGAGGATCCACTGCCCTGCGCCGTCGACCGTCGTGCTGCCGCAGAGCTCGCCGCCGATGAACGCAGAGACCACGTCGCCGGAGTCGAGGCCGACGCCGTAAGCGGTGAACGGCGCGTTCTGAGCGCGAGCCTCGGAGGGCGCAGTGCTGAGCGCCAGAGCACCGAGGGCGATCACGGTCAGGAGGATGGCGGCGGCGAGCGAGGCGACGGCCGGCATCGGGCCGGCCACGCGATTGGTGGTGCGGATGGGTGCTCCTCGGTTCTCGCCCGCCTCAGTTCACGATAGCAGCGGCCCCCGGCGCGTCGCTAGAGCGCGAAGTACGTGCGCCAGCCCTCGGGCACCTCGAGTTCGAGGCCGAGCAGGTAGCGGAGGAGCTGGCCCATGTGCTGGGCTTCGTGTTCGAGGAGCTGCAGCGCCAGGTCCAGCCTCGCCTCGTCGAGGTCGCCCGTGAGCTGCGCGCGTACGAGATCGGCGCTGGCCGCGAGGCCCGGACGCATCACGTCGCCGCTGAACGCCATCAGCGAACAGGCCCAGCCGCTCCACTCGCCGGCCTCGATCGCCCGTGCGTAGCTCTCGCGCGTGCCAACGATGCACCAGAGCTGACTGCCAATGCTGTTCGACTTCAGTTCGCCGAGGTGGCGGTCGAACGCATCATCGGGGAGGGCGCTGGCGAGCTCCTCGTAGAGCCCGAGCTTCGCTTCGAGGTGTTCGGTGATCTGAGACATCGTGACGCTCCCCTCGCACCGCTGACGATGGTAGGCGGTCGGCTAGGCGTCGAGGGCGAAGGCCTCCGTGGCGAGCCCTGCGATGTGCCGGCCGATCTCGAGCGACGAGGTGGCGCCGGGCGAGGGCGCGTTCAACACATGTACGGCGCGAGCGCTGGCCTCGATGGCGAAGTCGTCGAGGAGGGTGCCGTCGCGCGCGACCGCCTGCGCTCGCACACCGGAGCCGCCGGCGACGAGGTCATCAGCTTCCACCTCCGGGATCATGCGCTGGAGGTCGCGGGTGAACACCGACTTGCGCAGCGAGCGGTTCACCTCGTTGATCCCCGTGCGCCATTCGCGGGCGGCGACACGCCAGAAGCCGGGGAAGCGCAGCGTGCGCAGGAACTCACCGAGGTGGAAGTCACGCTTGCGGTAGCCCTCCTGCGCCGTCGCCAGGACGGCGTTCGGACCGGCCTCGACATAGCCCTTCATATTGCGCGTGAAGTGCACGCCGAGGAACGGCAGGTCGGGGTCGGGTACCGGGTAGATCAACCCGCGCACCAGCTCTTCGCGCTCCTTACGCAAGGTGTAGTACTCACCCCGGAACGGAACGATCTGGAGCTCGAGGTCCACGCCCATCAGCGCCGCCACGCGGTCAGCCTGGAGGCCGGCGCAGTTGATGACGTGCCGCGCCTCGAGGTCTCCTCGGTCAGTCTCGACCACGCTCACGTCGCCGCGCTCGTGGATGTCGAGGACGCGCATGCCCAGCTCGAGGGTGGCGCCGGCGTCGACGATGATGCGCGCGTAGGCGCGAGCGATCTCGCTGAAGTCGACGATGGCCGTCGCGGGCGACCAGAGCGCGCGGCACGCGCTCACGTGCGGCTCGATCTCGGCGAGGCGTTCGGGGCCAACGATCTCGAGGCCCTCGACGCCGTTGGCGGTGCCTCGTTCATGCAGCAGCTCGAGGCGCGGCAGCTCCTCTTCGCGCGTCGCGATGATGACCTTGCCGCAGCGCTCGAACGGGATCTCGTGCTGCTCACAGAACTCGACGATCGAGTTGCGGCCGTCGACGCAGAAGCGCGCCTTGAGCGAGCCCGGGCGGTAGTAGATGCCCGAGTGGATTACGCCGCTGTTGTGCCCGGTCTGATGCCCGGCGACCGCGTCGCCCTTCTCGAGCACCGTCACCCGTAGCTCGGGATGCGCCTCGAGCAGATGCAGCGCGCTCGACAGGCCAAGGATGCCGCCACCGATGACGGCGATGTCGTAGGGCGCGGACGCTTCGGTCAAGGGCAGGCTCCATCGTGTCGCGCGCCCTCGACGGGGCGCGGGCACAGGATACGAAGCCTGCTGGCTGTGGTCGCTGCGGGTGGTCGCTAGGTGCCGGGGAAGTGCAGCCTCCCAAAGTGGACGCGAGTCCAGAGCCGCTCGTGCCAGTAGAAGGCGACAAGCTTGATCACCATGTCGAGGAGCCCGATCTGGATGCCGATCTCCAGATCGCCGCTGATGAACCATGCCGCGAACGCGGTGATGAGCGTCGCGATGGCGCGCCAGCTGAGGGCTTTGAGCATGCTGCGGCGGCGGGTTTCCATGGATGCCTTCCTGTCGATCCACGCTAGGTCGTGGGCGGTGTATCGCTCGCTGGATCGGCGTGTGAGGGTGTCAGACTGGTGTCGGAAACTGTGAGGATCGGGCCTAGATCTGCCGCGTGTTCCCGCCCTTGAGGGTGGCGATGGTGCCGTCGACGTAGAGGATCGCCGCGGCTTGCCCGAGCGCGCGGTCAAGCGCGTCACCGGCTGTGGCGCCGGCGTCGCTGACGAGACGTTCGCCGATCGTGCGGAGCGTCGAGGCGCCGTCGATGCGGGCGATCAGCGAGGCAACGAGCGGACTCGCCGGGATCGCCTCGCTGAGGTGGGGCGCGGTGATACCGACGCCCCACTCGAAGCGGCCGGTTGCCAGGACGGGGCGTCGCGCCACCTCGACGCCCGGTGCGAGGATCGGCGTCGCGTCGAGGAGGTGCGTGCCGAGCGCGTTGACATGCTCGCGGCGCTCGTCGCGGTCGCCGGCGACGACGCTCACAGAGGAGCGGAACGCCTCGGGCGCCAGGCCGTGGTCGAGGACGGCCCGCTCGTAGGCCTGCGGCGGCTGGCCCGCGACCGCCCGCACGAAGGCTTCGCGCGGTGAGTAGCTCTCGTCGCCGGTGATGCGGCGGGCCTGCCAGAAGTACGAGTCGTGCGTGCGGTTGCTCGAGTAGAAGAGGCGCGCCAGCTCGTGGAAGTGCCCGTACTGCGTGCGGTAGAGCTCCTCGTACACCGGCGCGGAGGCACGGCCCAGCTCAGCGTCTTCGAGGGCGGTGTGGACGTAGGCGGCGGCGAGCACCGCGGAACTCATCGCGAGGTGAACGCCCGACGAGAACAGTGGGTCGACGAAGCAGGCGGCGTCGCCGACCAGCACCCAGCCCTCCCCGGCGAATCGCTCCGCACTGTAGGACCAGTCGCGCTCGACCTGCGGCCCCTCGATCAGCGTCGCGCCGGCGAGGAGCTGGACGGTCTCCGACGTGAGCGCGAGCTGCTCGCGCAGGAACGTCTCGGTCGCTCCGCCCTCGATCGCCTCGGCGGCGCGGCGGGCGTCGAGGACGACGCCGACGCTGGCGACGTTCGCGTGTGGCGGCCGGTCGAGTGGGATCACCCAGACCCAGCCGGCCTCCGTTGCTTCGACGAGGATGTTCGTCTCCTCCGGGTCGTCGAGTCGAGCGACGTCAGCGAAGTAGGCGTAGACCGCGAGGTTCTGGAAGTACTCGTCCCACTGACGCAGTCCGCGCGAGCGCGCGATCAGACCGTTCTGCCCGCTGGCATCGACGACGAAGCGCGCCTCGAGGGTCGCCTCGCCATCGTCGGTGGCCACCCGGAGCGTCGAGGTGGCATCGTCGCTCGTCTCCACCTCGATGACGCGTGCGCCCTGTCGCACGCCGACGCGGCTGGCCGCGGCGTGGTCGAGCAGGATGCGGTCGAATTCGGAGCGGACGACCTGGTAGGAGTGCGGGTACTGCCGGCTCGCCTCCTCGAAGCGCCAGTGCCAGCGCGTGTCATCGACGCCCCAGACCATCGAGGCGCCCCACTTCTTGAGGAAGCCGGCGTTCGCGACCGCCTCAGCAACGCCGAGCTCCTCAAGGATCGGCATCGAGGCGGGCAGCAACGACTCGCCCACGTGGTCGCGAGGGAAGCGCTCGCGTTCGAGGAGGAGCACCTCGCGGCCCTGCTTCGCGAGCATGGTGGCGGCCGTCGAGCCGCCGGGCCCGCCGCCGATGACGGCGACCTCGACGGAGGCCGGTAGGGGCACGGTCACCGCCTCGGCTGCTTGGGCGCGGCGTGGAGACTAGTCGTCGCCGGCGGGCACCGCCTCGACATCGGCGGTCGACGCGTCCTCGATCGGCTCGTTGGTGTACGGGCTGACCTCGAACGGGCTCGTGAGTTCGAGCTCGTCGGCGATCTCGCGGACGGCGGGCAGGATCTCCTCGCCCATCAGTCGCAGGCTGCGCATCGAGTCGTCGTGCGACATCGCGCCGTCGCCGTCCCAGAAGAAGATCGAGCCGGGACGCAGGTACTCGAGGACGTGCCGGATCTTCGGGATCACCGAGTCCGGCGTCCCCGTGATGATCGTGAGGTTCTCGAGCTGGGTGTCGTACTCGGCCTGCATCGCCGGGCCGTCGTCCTCAGGCTCTTCGTCCTTGCGATCGCCGTTCGCCTCCTCGGCCGGCTTGTTGTCCGGGCTGCCCTTGGCCGCCTCCTCCGTGTCGCGACCCCTCGAGGCGGCGACGAAGCCGATCTCGGCCGTCGGGAGCAGGTTCTTGCGGTCGGTCAGGCCGGGCAAATTCTGCAGCACCGGCGAGGCGGTGCCGCGGCTGCCTTCGAGGAAGATGTTGCCGGGGCCCTCGAGGAACTTCTTGCCGACCTCGTAGGCCTTCTCCTCCGTCTCGTCGACGTGGACCTTGAACAAGTAACCGATGTGCTGAGGGCCGGCCTCGTAGCCATTCTCCTCCGCGACCTCGCGGTAGTAATCGAAGGACGCCTTGGTCGGCTCGAGGCGCGTCGCGAGCATCAGGTAGGGGTAGCGCCGCTCGGCGGCCCACTTCACGGTGTTCTTGCTGACGACGCCCGGGATCATGATCATCGGGTGGGGCTGCTGGTAGGGGCGGGCCCACGGGTTCACGTAGCGATAGTCATAGTGCTCGCCCTCGAAGCGGAACGGGCCCGGCTCGGTCCACGCCTTGATGATGAAGTCGTGCGCCTCCTGGAAGCGTTCCCAGTTGAACGGCGGCTGCGCGTTGTGGGCGACGCTCTCGCGCCCGGTGCCACGTACCCAGCCTGTGACGAGCCGGCCCTCGGAGATCATGTCGATGATCGCCAGCTCCTCGGCGAGCCAGAGCGGGTCGTCCCAGATCGGCAGGATGTTGCCGTTGATGACGATCTTCACCTTGTTGGTGATGCGGGCGAGGATCGCCGCCTCGGCGTTGACCACGCCGCCCATGCAGAAGGGCGTGCTGTGGTGCTCGTTGAGCATGATCGCGTCGAAGCCGACCTCCTCCGTCGCCACCTGCTCGTCGAGGTAACGGTTGTAGAGCTTGGCGCCGAGGACCGGGTCGTAGTCGCCGTTGCTGATCGAGAGGTCCTGGATCGGCCGGCCGGTCGCGCCGAAGTAGCCTGACGAGGGGTCCTGGTAGGGCCGTTCTGTGAAGCGTCCGATCAGCATCGTCTGTCCTGTCCGTGACCGCGCGATGGCGGCTTGTTTCGTCGAGGCGAGTAGTCAGCTCGCTGCCGTTCCTGCGATCAGGCTGGCCAGTGCCTCCGGCTGGTCGAGCTCGGCCAGGTGGCCACAGGCCGCGATCGTCTCCTGCCGGGCGTTGGACAACGCTTCGGCGTACTGCTGGCCGCAGATGGCTGGCACCACGCGGTCATTGTCGCCCCAGATGACGAGCGCCGGCGTCCGCACCTCGCTGAGCAGGTGGGGCAGCCGGCGGCTGAACATGTATGGGCTCCACGACACGCGCGCGGTCATGATGCGGCTGAACTCCCAGATGTCCTTGATGTCCGCATGCAGATCCTCGCCGAAGTGCGTGGCGAACGAGGACTCATCGTTGAGACCGGCGCCGATGTACTCCTGGAAGGGGATCAGCATCTGGTCGAGGATCTCGCCCTCACTGGGCTTGAGGCCGGCGGCGCCGACCAACACCAGCGATGCGAGCCTCGACTCGTTGATCGTCGCCATCTCCGCTGCCACGAAGCCGCCAAACCCGAGCCCGACGAGCGTCACGTCCTCGAGGTCGAGCCGTTCGATCAAGCGCTGCAGCAGTACGGCGACATCGCGAGGCTCGCGCGCCCAGTCCGGTCGCTCCGAGCGCCCGTAGCCGGGGAGGTCGGGCACGAGTACGCGGAAGCTCACCGACAGTGCATCCTCGAGTGGTCCCCACGCGACATAACCGGTGGAGCGGTGCAGCAACAGCAGCGGCGGTCCCTCGCCGGCCTCGCGCAGGGCGATGTCGAGACCGGCGACCTCGACGGTCTGCTCGGTCACAGCCGCGGACGGAGTTGCGGTCGTCATGCGTCCTCCAGCCTGTCGCCGCGAAGTCGGCGCGAGGCGACGATAGTACGTCTACCATCGGCCGGGCAAACGATAGCCTGTCGCCACGCGGCCAGGGCGGGCAGGGGAGGTCGCGATGCCAGCAACGCTCCGCGAGCTGATCGACCGTGACGAGGGCGTGTTCGCGCCGCTGGTGCTGAACCCATTGATGGCGCGCCTCGCCGCGAGTGCCGGCTTCGAGGCGCTCTACCTCGGCGGCGGCCAGCTCGGCTTCGAGCAGGTGACGCTCGAGGCCAACCTCAACATCACCGACGTGACCCAGCGCGGCCTCGCCATCCGCACCGTCACCGACCTGCCGCTGATCCTCGACGGCGCGACCGGCTTCGGCGATCCGATGCACATGCATCGCACGATCCCGATGGCAGAGGCGGCCGGCTTTGCCGCGATCGAGATCGAGGACCAGTTGATCCCGAAGCGTGCTCATCACCACGTCGGTATCGAGCACATGATCCCGCAGGATTTGATGGTCGCGAAGGTCGCCGAGGCGGTCGCCGCCCGTCGCAGCGACGACTTCCTGATCCTCGCCCGCACCAACGGCGTGCGTTCCAGCGACCTCGAGGATGCGATCGCGCGCGCCAACGCTTATCGGGCGGCCGGGGCGGACCTCGTCATGCTCGGTCCGCGCGACGAGACCGAACTGCGCGCCATCGCCGCCGCGGTCGAGCCGCCGTACATGCTGCTGACCGGCCCCCGAGGATTGGCGCGCCTCGGCGTCACCCGCACCGAGATCGCGTCGCTCGGCTACCGCCTGCTCGTCGACCCGAGCCAGCCCGCCCTCGCGGCGTTCAGGGCCTGGCGTGCGACGTACGAGGGCTACCGTGACGACCTGTCCACGGCCTCGCTCGACCCCTCGGACGTAGGCGCGCTGAGCCAGGAGCTCAACGACGCGGTCGGCCTCGAAGCGCTACTGGCAATCGAGCGGCGGACGGTGGAGCGGTAGTGATGGAGGGGGTCAGCGGTACTCGAGCCGGGTGATCGACTCGCCGAAGCGCTCTTCGATCGCTGCTTGGTGGCTGCTGTCCAAGGCCTCCTCCCATCGGCTCGATGCGCCTCCCGTGGTGTGTGGGTTGGCCCGCAAGCGCGGCGGGGAGCGGCGGCCGAGGTCTTCGGAGCGCGCGATCGTCATGGCCCTAGCCATGAGCGCCGGCGCGAGCCCAAGTGCGCTGAACAGCCACTCAAAGCGACCGTCGAAGTCGGACATGAGCGCCTCGAACTTCAACATCGGCACCTCCGGGCGCTGCTGACGGAAGTTCGCCATCTGTTCCGCCGTCCATCCGCCATATCGCGCGATCTCGAAGTGCAGGCCTTCGGCGCGAGGCAGGTCGCGCAGGTTCTGCTGGTAGGAGCGGCCGCCGAGTGAGTCGAGGTAATCGCTCTTCCAGCTCTCGTCACGATGCTGCTGTGAGTACGGCACGCGGGGAAAGCTAATCGGCCGAGTGCGGTCGAAGTCTTCGTTGGTGCACCACGCCTCCGTGGTCACGAGGTGGAACTCGTAGCCGGACACCGAGATATCCCTCGGGTCGCGCACAAGATGAACTGCAGCGGCCTGTTCCAGGCCGAGCGTGGCGGGGATCAGCCCGTGGCGGAGTACCACGACGTCGGCGTCCGGGAGCTGTTCTGCCATGCCCAATGCCGGCTCGAAACGCCAGCCGAACTCCCGGCACAGCTTGAAGAAGACGTTGAACATGAGCTGAGAGCCGCCTCGGTGGTGGCAGGCGATGACCATCGGCTTGGCTGGAGGGTCAGGCATACGCCCAGTCCAGCCAAGCAAGGTGCTTCGTGCGCCTACGGCGATCTTGCGTGCGAGCACGCTGAGTTCAGACATCCCGTGGATGGGGAGGGCCCGGTGGCGCCCCCGCCTCATGCCTGCTCGATATAGCTGAGCATCGCCAGACGGAACGTCTCCCGCAGGCCCTTCTGTGGCTCCCAGCCCAACGCGCGGAGCTTTTCGATGTTAGGCGGCACGCGGTCCATGTCTTCGTAGCCCGGCCCGTAGAAGGTGTCGGAGTCGACCTCCTCCACCTCTGACCGTGGTTCACGGCCGGCGATTTCGCTATATAGCTCTTGCATAAGGTGCGCGGCATCGCGAATGGTGATGTTGTTCGCCTTGCCCCTGGTAGTCAGGATCGATCGCGCCGCCGATCTCCCGCCGCGTCAGGCCTGTCTGGTCATTTGGTTCGCGACCCACCCCACATCGCAGGTTCGACGAGGCGTCACCAGCGAGGACGTCCTGGTGCTCGACCTGCAGACGATCGCCAAGCCGCTGAGCCTCCGAGCGCTGATCCGACGACGCGCGCAACGACGGACGGCTGCGGGCGGGAGCCGAACAGCGGCCCGGCTCGGACGGGACCGTGCTCGCAGGATCCCGCTGCCACGGCTCCAGACCCTGAGGACCGGCGCGCGGGTGGCCCTCGCGCGGCTACGTTCGCCGGCGTCGGTCGCGCGAGCTGAGCTCGACGTGGAGTCGGTGACGAGCTTCGACGGCGCGATGGAGTCGTTCTGGGCCAAGGCATCGGCCGGCTGGGATCTGATCCAGAAACGCGACGAGTCCTATCTGAACTGGCGATACGCTGACTCACGGGCCGGCGGATTCACGCTGAGAGTCGCGCGGGAGGAGAACGAGATCGTGGGCTTCACGGTTTCACGGCTGAGCCACGACGATGCCGTACTCGCCGATCTGCTCGCCCTGCCAGACCGCGCCGACGTCGTGAACCTACTGCTCTCCGATGTCACGGATCTCGCCAGGCAGGCCGGCGCACCGAGCCTCCGAAGCTGGGTCACCGAGTCTCACCCCTACCGAGACCTGTTCAGGGCAGGTGGCTTCGTCGACTACGAGACCCCGCTCTCCTTGGGGTTGAGCGCCGCCCAGTGTCCGATCGACGAACTCGCAGCTCTCGTTGAGCGAGGCGCGAGGGTACACCTCATGCCCGGCGACTCGGACCACGTGTAGGTCAGCCCCTGGCGGCCGATGCCATCTCCCCCCAAACACGACTCCCCTTGCAAACTGAGCCAGGGACATCTGTAGTGCCGTGCGGAGAGGCGACCGTGACCCCAACCTCCCTCGGAGTGTGTTGGGTCCGGGCATCTCAGTCGCAACGCGCCCCCGCCCACAAATCAGCGCGCCGTGGACGCGCCTTGGGGCTCTGCGTTCACTGCTGCGCCTGGTCTGACGAATTCGCGTCTGCCTCGATAGGCACGGCTAGTTGGCGGCCGCCGATGGCAGTCAAACCGGCGAGGATGTTGGCAGCAGGTTGGCAATCAGCACCACGAGGCTGCTAACACGCGGCTGTGTTGCGGTTTGTTAGACCGTTTCGCGACGCATGTAGCGCACGCAAGCCCTTGGAATACACGGGGTGAGAAGGCGAGGGTGACCCCACCCCTCCTCTTTGGTGTTGGGTCCGGGGGCATCCCAGCCCCACCAGCTCCCTCACCACAATCCGCCAGGGACATAACCGGGATAGTGCGTGGACGCGGCTAGCGTGGGTGAACGCCCGTACGTGGACACCTGTAACACCCTGCGGCGAGGCGGCCTTGAATCTGCAATCCTTGACTTGCTCAGCGCTCGAGAGTCCCCGGCGCTCGTCGCCTCGAACGTGGCGCAGCGTCTCTCAGCTGATCACGAACCATGCCACGGCACACTCGTTCTTCGCCTTGTCTGTGAGGCGAATCGTGAACGTGTCAGTCGCGGAGTCGCGTTCGACGTGCTGGATCGTCGCCTTGCCCGGATCGGACTGTAGCGTCGCCAGCACCTTCGACTCCTCGGTGATGTCGAAGCCGGGGGCGACAACCACGCTCACCGCGTCCTTCGGAATAGTCGTGAGGCCGGAGCTGCTGAAGGCTGCGGGACCGACCACGTCCAGCGCCGTCGCATCGGCCGACGCTTCGGCTCTGACAGCCACGCCTGGGGCCTCGTCGGTCATGCCATGCACGCCGATGCCAGTGCCGGTCTTGCCGCGCACGCCTGTACCGGTCCGTCGGAGTGGGGGTTGGCGAAATGGTAACCGCGCGTCCCAAGACGCCTAAGCCCCGCGAGGCCCCCTCGACACCGGATCCACTTCCGTCCGGGGTGACGCCCGTGCCGATAACACCGCGATTTCCAGCACCCCTGACCCCAACGCCTCCGTCACTGTTGGGGTTGAATCCCACGACGCCGACACCGCCACCGCCGAACGAGGCACCAGGCGGGCCATCGCTCTGTCCCAGCACCCCGATGTGGCCCTGGCTGAACCCGCGAATGCCGTGGGCGGACTCTCCCCCTCCGGGAACGATGCTCTCCACCATCAGCGCGGCATCCAGCGCACCTGCCGGAGCGGTGAACGGGATGTCGCCTGACAACCTGGTTGGACCCAAGCCTCCGGCGTTGTTGATCGCGCCGAGGTGGAGCGCGTCCGCATCGACGCCACCATCGTGTCCCGCCTTTGCGGTGCCACGTGGGAGCAGCAGCGCGCCCACCGCGCCTGCGGCAGCCACCGTCCCCAGGCCCAGTAGCTCGCGGCGGCTGCGTCCCTGTGTCGCCGCGCCGCCGACGGGCGGTTCGACCATCGTTCCTGCGGGGTCCTCGTCACGCGCAGCTTTCGTCCTAACCAACAGTCGCGGAAGGCGCATTGCGCATCCTCATCTCGTTGGGTCACTTCCCTGTGTAGTCCGATGGCACGCCTCCATGCGCACGCAATGCTAGTGCTATTCGTCAAGCTTGAAGTTGCCTTCGCGTAGCGTTCGCACGCTCCGAAAAGCCTCGGAAGCTGAGCAAAGAGCTGCTGGAGTTGCAGCCGGACGAGGACCGCCCACCCCGTTCCCTTCGACCCCCGAACTAGCAACCCGCACCCCCACCGGGGGTGTCTCGTGCGAGGGCGTGAGGGGGGGGCGCACACCCCCGATCCATCAAGGGCTCGAACTAGCGGCCTGCACCCACCGGCCTGGAGGGTGACTACGTGCGAGGGCGTGAGGGGGAGTTAGGCCCCACCCCTCTTCCTTCGACCCCCAAACCCGCAACCTGCACCCCCCGGCCTGGAGTAGCTACGTGCGAGGGCGGAGGGGGAGGGAGGCAGTGACGCCCCGGATCATCACGAGACGAGGTCCAGCTTGTTGTGGTCGAAGGCCTCAGAAACCGATTCCATGACTGTCCTGCGGACAACGCCTGGCGATCCGGGCGGGATCGTCAGTCTAAGCTTGACCGGCACGCGCTCTGCGAACTCCTGACATAGAGCAGCCGTGTCTTGTAGGAACGTAGCGCCATCGAACGCGTCCGCAAGTGCAAACTCTGAGACCAGCGGAGCGCTGGTTCGATTGAGGCTGAGGCTCGCGAGATAACTGGCGGCTCGCCTTGAATCGAGCGTCTCCGCCTGATGCGTGTCACCCGGCCTCAAGAAGAGGAGCGCGCTCGTCGGAGCCTGGGACTCCATCGATTCGGACGCAAAGAGACTCGCCGGCGGGATGTGCGCCCCTCCATTCGCCACCTCGCGGGCCCAGTTCCGCAACACCGAGGAGCGCATGAGCCCGCGCTTGGCCGCTGCTGCCACCTCGTGCATCCCGGGCACACTTCCCACGTTGTGGACCAGCCTCGAGACCTTGGCGCGCCGCCGGGATGATCTGAGCAGTTCGTCGGGTAGCTCGTCCAACTGGTAATGACGTACGTAGACAGGCTGCGGAAAGGCAAAGAGCATGCCGTCCTGCCTAATGATCGTGGTGTCGTCCGAAAGGAACTTGTACCTAGGATCGAGCAGGGGCAGGAGCGCGGAGGAACTCTTCCCGGCGCCCCGAACACCGCCCACTAGGATCCCGTGGCCCCGGTAAGAGATCGCTGCAGCCTTAGTCACAGTTGCGCCCATGGGTGCAAGCAGCAGCCGACACAACATCTTTGCGCCCTGCCTGACGAAATGGTCGTCCTGGACCCGCTCGGGCATGAAGAGCGTGAACTCGCCGTCGTCATCTAGGAGCCTGAACTCTGTGCTGACGAGATGGCTTGATGTCAGCGCCTGCGCTGTTGGCGGCGCTAGTGCAGATGTCATCGTCGCCCGAGGAGCCGGGTCGCGGCAGTCCAACGGGAAACCGCTCAAGATCTCCGCCGCGGCCTGAACGGCAGACCCGCTGCCGGACACGCGAAGATGGAGGAAGTGGTGAAGGCAGTATTCAGGCAAATCCGTTCTCCCGCTTCACAGTTGACATGGCGAAATTCAGCCGGGAGACACGTCTAATCGGGTAGCCAAGCGTAAGAACATCAGACATGGCGAAATTCAGCCGGGAGACACGTCTAATCGGGTAGCCAAGCGTAAGAACATCATGCAGCTTGAGTTGCGACAGTCCGAATCGTGCTTGGACCGTCAGCCCGGCATCTGCCGGCTGATCAACCTCGCTCCAGGCTCGACTCGGGCCGATGGCGGTTATTCGGCATAGTACTCATTGAAGTGAAGCTTGCGGCCTCATCCGCATCCAAACGACTTTCAGCGTCGCGCGTCGGTCACGGCGCCATGGCCGGCAGGCGGTGGCTGGCATGGGCTTCGAGTTCGAGGGGTTCGGTGATGTGGTGTTGAAGGGCTTCGACCGGCCGGTGCGGGCACCCCACCCCGTTTCCATCGACCCCCGCGCTAGCAACCTGCACCCCCCCGGAGTGGCTACGTGCGAGGGGGCAGGGGGAGAGGGTCAGAGGCCACATAGCACCCGCCCGCCGACAGAGTCACGCAGTTTCCAACGGAAGTCCTATAGCAGTGCCTGCGTGCCGGGGTTTGGTCCTGAGGGATACCTTTAGTACGGGAATGGACACTGCGCATGGACGAAGAGAACGAAATACCGACGGCCATTTCTGCCGAGGTGGACGTACCTGTGCGCATCCCGACCACGCCCTACACGCTGCGCTGGACGCGACCGGAGCGGCTGAGCGCAGCCGAGGTCGAGGAGATCGCTTCGCTACTCACGCGCGCGTTCAACGGGAAGTGGGGCTGGTCCGAGCCGCGCTCACACCTCCAGTGGAAGTTGTTCGAGTTCCCCGGTGAAGCCGCCCTGCGCTTGATCAACGACGGAGACCGGATCATCGGCACCCAACTCAGGCTGTGGCGACGCTTCCAGCTCGGTGGCGCCGAGTGCGCTGCCACGGAAGGCGTCGACGAGGCGCTCGACCCCGAGTATCAGGGGCGGCGGCTGAAGTCCCTGCGTCGCGCCATTGAGGACCCCCACGCGAGCTGAGTAGCCGATGCTTTTCGTTCGGCTTTGGGACGCACCCGACATCCGCCAGTCGTCGCGGGCTCCCGCGTGAGCGAGTCCCGTTGGCGACGCGCCTCGAAACCTGGTCCAAGCCGCTGAGCCTTCGCGGGCTGGTCCACTCGCGACTGCGGAAGCGGGCAGATAACGGCGGCGAGAGCCGGACGGCCGCAGTCCTGGACGCTCGCCAACGGCGCCCCTTACTCGGCCGGGTACATCGACAACTCGGAACGGGCACGCGAGTGCTGGCGAGTTTGCTCGCCCGCCGCCGTCCCCCGCATCAACCGGAGGGTGTGACCATCTCGGCGATCGATCGCTTCGGGCCGGAGCTCGAGGACTTCTGGCCTGAAGCAGCCAAGCCCTTCACGCTGATCCAGGTGCGAGACGTGGCATTTCTGAACTGGCGCTACAGTACGCCGGCCGGCGGATCCTTCGTCATCCGCCGCGCCGAGCGCAAGGGGCGGATGCTCGGCTATTGCGCACTGCGCGTCGATGCGAACGAGGCTGTCCTCGCCGACATGCTGGCGCTGCCTGACCGACTCGACGTCGCACGCGCACTTCTCGACGACGCGATCCACATCGCACGTCGATCGGGGGCGCCGCATCTCCGCACTTGGATGACGGACACTCACCCGTATCGACCGCTCATCGAGGAGGCTGGGTTCATCACCCGCCCGCGGGTCATGACGTTCAACTGCCGGCCTCGGGATTGCAACATTGAGGAGCTTGCGGCTCTCAGCGAACCAGGAGCGACCATCCACATGATGCTCGGCGACACTGACCACATCTGAGCCGCCCAACCGCTCGACTCCGTTCAAGAGCCCCACCCTTCTTATCCCGCACCTCGCACTAGCAACCTCAACCCCACCGGGGGCGTACGTGTGAGGGCGGATGGAGAGAAAAGGTCGGCCCAGTTCAGAGGGCCGCGCATCAAGCAGGAGTGCCCTCTATTGGAGGATCAACGACGAACTGAATCTCGCCGCTAGCGGGCTTCGCCGAGATGGCCACTCGTCGTTCGGCATCGAAGAACGCGAAGGGTTCAGTGACCCAGGTCAGTCCTATCCCGACCTCGCCGCTTTCTGCATCGGTATAAGACATGAGCGAGAAGGGCACCTCCTCGACCTTGAACCCATACTCTGCCGTGAACTCAATCTCCCAAATCTCAGCGGGTGGAGCGCCGGCCTCGGCGTCGCCCAAGAACTGCGCTCGACCGGGTGCGAATTTCAGACGCACTTGATCACGCTGGATCACCGAACTTCCCGCATCGATGAGCTTCTTGCCAGATACGGCGAACCACGACCTGAAGACTTCTGGGAGCGAGAGGCGCTTACCGTCGTGGTCGAGCTACAACACCTCGATGTGTGGCCCGCTGAGAGAGCGCGTGGCGAACGCGTTCCTGGTGTCGAGGATCATCGGCGCGTGGGTCGCCATCAGCGCGTAGTCGAGCGTGCTGTGGTCCGTGACCAGCACGACCGCCTCGTAGCGACGGAGGGACTCGGCCGTGAGCTCGACGCTCGACAAGTCCTCGTCGACCAGCCTCGGGATCAGGGGGTCGTGGTAGTCGACAGTCGCGCCCGTGGCTTGCAGCCGCTCGATCAGCGCGATCGCGGGCGCATCCCTCAGGTCATCGGCGTCTCGCTTGTAACCGATTCCGGCCAGCAGCACCCGCGCGTGCGACAACTTCGTGCCACGCTCCTGGAGGCTCGCTGCGAGCCGATCGACCACGTACTCCGGCATTTGGCGGTTGATCGCCGAGGCCTGCGAGAGCAGCGAGGTGTGCGGCGAGCCCTCGCGAAGAGCGAGCAGCTTCAGGTACGCGGGGTCGACGGGAATGCAATGACCTCCGACGCCGGGCCCGGGCTGGTGCGCGAGGAACCCGAACGGCTTCGTAGCGGCCGCGTCGACGACCTCCCAGATGTTGACGCCCAGGTCGTGGCAGAGCATCGCCATCTCGTTGGCGAGTGCGATGTTCACTGCGCGGGCCGTGTTCTCGAGTAGCTTCGACATCTCAGCGACTTCGGCACTGGCAACCACCACGACGTCGTGCGTGAAGTGGGAGTACGCGAGGCGCGCGAGTTCGGCCGAGCGTTCGTCGAGCCCCCCGACGACGCGCGGGATCTCGCGCAGTGGGTGCTCGACATCGCCGGGATTGATGCGGCTGGGCGCATGCGCAATGAAGACATCCACCCCCGGACGCAGTCCGGCGCGGTCGAACGCACTGCCAACGATCGCTCTGGTTGCGCCTGGATAGACGGTGCTCTCGAGGGCGATCAGTTGCCCCGGACGGCCCCGCTCCGCGGCCTGCTCGGCGGCCTGCTGGACGCTGGTCAGGTCCGGCTCGCCCGCCGCGTCGAGTGGTGTCGGAACGCAGATGAAGACCACGTCGGCGTCGATGTCGTGTTCGTCGAGCATCCCGACTCGGACCCCGCCATCGCTCAGGTGGGAGCTCAAGAGAAACTCGCCGTCGCCGAGACCATCCCCTGAGCGAAGTGCCTCAACAACCCGGGGATCGGTGTCGACCCCAACGACGGGGATGCCGGCGTCAGCGATCGACGCAACGAGCGGCTGACCGACGTGTCCGAGCCCTCGTAGGCACGCGGACCAGAGGCCACTCTGCAATCGCTCGCGCAGCCGCTGATATGCCGAGGCGTCCCCGGAAACTTCGGCCGTCGCTAAGCGTCGGGTCACGGATGGTTCCCTTGATGGTGCGGGGTCCCTCCCGCTGGAGGTGCCGGACGGCGCAGTCTCTAACTGTTCTTCCCGCCCCTGGCCCCGATCATGGCCGACGGCACGGAGCCTGTCTGTCTGAGCGCGAAGAAGTCAAATGAGAACATGTAAGAGAGCGTCTGCAATTCGGCACCATTTGGTCCTGCGGTAGTTCGTGAACTGGTCACCCGTCGGCGTGTCTGCCTCATCGACTTCCTCGCGCCGAGCCAGGGCGCGAAGCCCGGCCCTCTTCGGTGTTACACCCGCTGGTACTGGGACGGACGAACGCCTTACCTGCAACGGTCGCTGCGGTGGCGCGGTTGGTAGACGAGCGGGCGCAGACGGAATAGCCGCCTGCTAGACTCACCCCGGGATGCCCGCGGTTCACCTTCCAGGCCCGACAGGGCAGGCGGACATCTCAGAGCCCCGGACGCTTCGGCGTCCGGGGCTCGTTCGCTCACCCCGGAGCGCCTTCGAGGGTTGGCGGGTGGCCACCGACGCAGAATCGCGCTCCACCACAGCGCTGGCGTCAGGCCAAAGTCGGTGCGTTGAGACATTCTTTATTACTTTCAATACCCCAGCAGCACAGCTCTCAGTCACTCGCGGCGGGGGCGGCAACCGACCCTATCTGGTGACCCGGCGGGTTCGGCCGTGGGTCCCGTGTGCTGAGCGCCGAAGCCTGCTCTTCGGCTCCAGCGGCAGAGCTAGGTTGGTGTCTCTTGAGACTGATTCGCTGGGTAGCGGCCCCCATCGCCGCACTCCTGGTCGGTATCGCACTCCTCGGAGTCGCGAATGCTGCCACACAGAACTGGGTCGTCGACTTCGAAGGCTTGAGCGAGGGTGCGACGCCCGGCGTCCTGACGCCCGGCTTGGGGATTACGGGTCCCGCCGCTGCGCCTGGCTCCGTCACGATCTCCGGCAGCAGCCCGATGATCTTCGACTCGAACTGTGGCGGCGGCTGTACGGGCGGCGACGATGACCTCGGCGTGGGCCTGGGCAACGTGCTCATCATCTCCGAGGATGGCGACGCGGGTGACCCGGACGACAGCGCCTTCGGCGGCACGCTGAGCGCGTCGTTCTCGTCGTTCGGTGTTGTGACCGTCGACTTCGTTACGGTCGTGGACATCGAGCCGGTGGGCAGCACCATCTCGGTCTTCAACGGCATCACGCTCGTCGGCACCGTGCCGGTGCCGGTCACCGGCGACGGTGGCACGGTCGTGGTCGCGGTCGGACTGCCTGGTGACAGCGTCTCCGTGACGCTGACCAGCTCCGGCGCCATCGACAACATCGCCTTCACCGCTGAGGTGGATGACCCACCGCCGCCTCCTCCGGCGGAGCCGGCTGAGATCACGGTCACCAAGGCCGGTGGCGAAGCGGGTATCGACTACAGCTTCCAGCTCACCCACGGTGGCCTGAACCAGGTCGACTCGTTCGGCCTGCAGAGCGGCGACAGCCACTCGCAGATCCTGTTCCTCGCGGCTGACTACCAGGTCGTCGAGGTGGGCGCGCCCGCGGGCGTGACCTACAGCAGCGGCTGCTCCGGGAACAGCGTGCTGCCGGGCGCTTCCGTGACCTGCACGGTGACCAACCCGGCCGCCGAGGTCCTCGGTACGACGGCGATCGTCGAGAAGATGCTGACCTCGGCCGACCCGGCCTTCGTCGGCGAGTCCGTGACGTTCACCATCGCGACCATGATCACCGGCGACACGACCGTGACTGCCGGCCTGGTCGACACGTTCGAGCACGACTACCTCGGCTTCGTTTCGGCGGACCCGGCCTGTGTCCTCATTGAGAACATGCCGGACGCGGACCACAGCATCGTGGCCTGCGACATCGGCGAGGTGACGCCAGGTTCGTCCGGCAGCCCGGGCACGCTGACGTTCACCTTCGACCTGACGTTCGAGGCCCTCCAGCCGACGACGCCGGCGCGCACGGTGAACTCGGTCGTGGCCGTGCTCGGCACCGACCAAATCGGTCCTGCGATCGATGACGTCGAGATCATCGCCAGCCCCACGCTTCCACCGTCCGGTGACGGCACGCTGAGCGACGACGCGAAATCCGCGGTGAACATCTTCGCCGTGGCCTTCGCCTCCGTCGTGCTGGCCATCTCCGGTCTCTGGCTGGGGCAGGGCTCGGTGGTCTACTTCGGCACCAGGGATCTCTGGCAGCGCGACCACAGCTGAGCAGAGAGCATGGTTCTGAGTAACAGTGGGGCGGCGGCCGCCAGGCCGCCCCACTTTCTTGTGTGGGTCGCGGCGTCGAACGCTGTCGGTCGAGGATCATCGGCGCGAGAATGGTGGCGTGACCGCGTTCGCCTCCGCCTTCCTGCTGGTCTTCGTCAGCGAGCTGGGCGACAAGTCGATGTTGCTCGCGCTCACCCTGGGCGGTCGCTACCGCGCCTGGTTGGTGATCGTGGCCGTCACGATTGCCGCCGGGATCGTGATGGCGTTGGCGGTCGTGGCGGGTGGCGCTATGGACGCCCTGCTGCCGCGGTCGTTGATCGCCGCCGTTGCGGGGCTCCTCTTCATCGGCTTCGGCATCTGGACGTGGTTCAACGCGGACGACGACGACGACCTGGACGCCGCGCCCGCGAACGGGCGGGCTGTGTGGCTCACCGTGCTGGCCATCACGGGCGCCATCGTGCTGTCCGAGTTCGGCGACAAGACGCAGCTGGCTGTGCTCTCGATCTCCGGCCTCAGCCCGGCCTTCAGGTTCGGCGTGTGGGCAGGCGGGACGCTCAGCTTCGCCCTCGTCGACAGCGCCGCTGTGCTGCTCGGTGACCGCCTGCGCCGGCTCGCCTCGGCGGCGGCGATCGCCCGCACCTCGGCGGCCGCGTTCGTCCTCTTCGGCGTAGCTGCGCTATTCCTCGCTCTCGACGCTTGACGCGCCTGGCACCTGCGCACAACGCTGCGCGGGCAGTCGAGGTCCCGGGGATGGCTGAACCTGTGACGATTGAGGTCGAGGGCGCGCTGGTGTTGCGCCCGTTCGTGCTCGACGACGCGGCGGCGCTGCACGACCTCGTCGATCGGAACCTCGACCACCTGCGCGAATGGCTCGGCTGGGTGGATCTGGACCACAGTGTCGGCGGCAAGCGCGGGTTCATCGAGGGCTGCCGCGCCCAGTACGAGGCCGGGACGGGGTTGTCGCTGGCGCTGGCTGATGGCGACGAGCTCGTCGGCGTGCTGGGCTACAACACCCTCGACGGGCTGCACCATCAGGGCGAGCTCGGGTACTGGCTCTCCGCCGATCGAGGTGGCTCAGGCGTGATGACGCGTGCGGCACGCACGCTCGTCGAGCAGGGATTCGGCGTGCTGGGGTTGCACCGGCAGGTGATCCGGGCAGCGATCGGCAACGCACGCAGTCGCGCGATCGCCGAGCGGCTCGGGTTCACGCTCGAGGGGGTCGAGCGTGGGGCGGAGCTGATCAACGGTCGATACCTCGACCTGGCGCGTTACGTGGCCATCGAGGGCGAGTGGGCGGCTGGCTAGCTGACGCGCGGCAGCACGTCCTCCGTGAAGCGCATGAACGTCTCGTGGCTGAGCGGCGAGCAGAGGATGTAGTCGAGCCTGATCTCCTCCTCGAGGCGCTGCAGCTCGTCGACGACCCGGTCGGCCGAGCCGTAGATCACGACATCGTTGACGTAACGCTCGACCGGGTCGACGTCATCGTCCCGGCCAGGGGCGTATGAGCCGACGGTCCACCGCGCGCCGGCGCGGGCGACCTCCTTCGCTTCCTCATCGGTCTCTGCGATCGCCAGCAGCCGCGCCATCGGCAGCGTGCGGCCCTCGATCGAGTGTCCGTTCGCGGCCAGCGTGTCCGCGAAGAACTGGCGCTTGCGGCCAATCTCTGCGTGCGAGGCGTGGGGGTCCATGAGGATCGAGTAGCCCTTTGACCCGGCCCACTCGATCGCGTCCTCCGAGGTGGCAGCGACCCAGAACGGGGGATGGGGCTGCTGCTTCGGCTTCGGTAGCACCTCCACGTCGTCGAATTGCCAGAACTCGCCGTCGAAGGTCACGCGGTCCTGGTTCCAGGCCTCGAGGACGATCTCGACGTTCTCGCGGAAGCGCGCCTTGCTCTCCTCGACGGGCACGTCGAACGCGTCGAACTCCGTCTGGTCGAAGCCGCGACCGGCGCCCCAGTTCACGCGTCCGCCCGAGAAGATGTCGAGCAGCGCCACCTCCTCGGCGATGCGGAGCGGGTGATAGAACGCGGCCAGGGTGACCGCCGTGCCGATGCGCAGCCGCTCCGTGCGCGCGGCCACCTGCGAGGCCATGAGGTGCACGGAGGGGCAGACGCTATAGGTGTTGAAGTGGTGCTCGGCGAGCCAGACGCAGTCGTAGCCGGTCTGGTCCATGATCTCGATGCGATCGAAGGCGCGCTCGTAGACCGTCTCCAGCGAGACGCGCCGCTCAGGCCACGAGAAGAACTGCAACACCCCCGCCTGCATCTACGCCCCCTCGCGTCGGTCCTTAAACACGCCCGGCCTCGCGCACCCTAGCAATCGAAGCGGCCCGGAGGGAATTGGCGGAGGTCGCCAGGGTCGGTTCGCGGAACAAAATGACCCTGGCATTCAATAAACTTGTAGAACCGTTGGGGCTGGGCCATTGACGGCGGCTCGCCGTTTCGACCGAGTTCGGTCTGGGCCGCGAGGTGTGGCGCGCGCTCGTCGTGGAGAGGATGGCGAAATGAGTGGCGGTCGGCTCCCAGACTTCATCGTGCTCGGCGCCCCGAAGGCGGCGACAACCACGCTCCACTACCAACTTGAACGTCAGCCTGGCATCTTCATGACGCGGGAGAAGGAGCCGGCATTCTTCAGTGATGACGCGAACTGGGAGCGCGGCATCGAGTGGTATCAATCGCTGTTCGCCCCTGCCTCGCACGGCGACCTGTGCGGAGAGGCGAGTCCTCAGTACACCGTACGCACAGAGAACCCGAACTCCGCTGAGCGAATGCACCGGGTGCTCTCAGACGACGCGCGACTGATTTACGTGATGCGCCACCCCATCGAGCGGTTGGTCTCCGCGTACCATTTCCGTTGGACCAATGGCTGGCTCTCAGAGCCGATCTCAGACGCGATCAGGCTCCATCCGATCTTGGTCGAGTCCAGCCGGTACGACTGGCAGCTTGAGCCCTACCTCGAGCGCTTCAAGCCTGAGCAGATCTTACCGGTGTTCTTTGAGCGGCTCGTTGGTAGTCCGGACGCCGAGTTTGCTCGGGTCTGCCAGTTCCTGGGGTACCAGGGGACGCCCGAGTGGGAACACGACCTAGTTGCGAACATCTCGAGTGAACGCCTCAAGCGGAGCCGCCTAGTCGATCTCGTGTCACGCTCACCGGGCGTGCTGAAAGTCGCCCGAGTCTTGCTGCCAAGTCCGCTGAGACGGCGAATCAGGGGGCATTGGCAAGTAAAAGAGCGGCCGTCTACTCCCAGCGCCGAAGATCTGGCGTACTTGGAGTCGGAGTTCGACCCTGGGCTGGCGCGGCTCGGTGACCTGCTCGGCCTAGAGCTCACCTGCGCGAACTTCAGTGATGTAGCAAAAGCGACTCCGGCCGAGTGGTCCGTGAACCGCACGCCGGCCTAAGCTGGAACCATCCGGCATTGATCACGTCGACACCAGCGGGGCTTGCAGGCCGCCGTTCATCTTGACCCGTTCCGTTGAGACTGAGTATCGTCACGCCGTCATGAGACCGAGGCTCAGTTACCTCCTCGCCCCTCTACTGCTGTTCGCGCTGGCCGCGGCCGCCTGTGGCGATGGCGAACCGTCCGAGGACGCGCTGGCGCTGCGCGTGGTCGCGTCCACCGGCGTGATCGCCGAGTTCGCGGAGCGCGTCGCCGGGCCCGACGCCGAGGTGCGGGCGCTGATCCCAGCCGGCGTTGATCTGCACTCCTTTGAGCCCTCGCCCAGCGTCGCGCGGGAAATCGCGGGCGCGGACCTGGTCCTGGTCAACGGCTTCCGGCTTGAGGCGTCGCTGCTCGATCTGATCGAGGAGAACGTGACCGGCGACGCGGACATCGTCGAGGTTTCGGCGGGCCTCGACGCCGACCATGGCGACCCTCACCTCTGGCTCGCGGTCCCCAACGCGATCAGCTACGTCGAGGCGATTCGCGACGCCCTCGTACTTCGCGATGGCGAGCACGCCGCGGGCTACCGCGCTCGCGCCACGTCACTCGTCGCCGAGCTGGAGGCGCTAGACGCCGAGGTTCGCGCGATCCTCGAGGGGCTCGCCCCAGACGAGCGACGGATCGTCGTGTTTCACGATGCCTTCGGATATATGGCCACCGAGTACGGATTCGAGATCGTGGCGAGCGTCGTGCCTGCGAACCCGAATCAGGATCCGAGCGCCGCCGCGGTCGCCGATGTGATCGCGGCGGTCGAGGCGAGCGCGGTTCGGACCGTGTACCGCGAGCCGCAGTTCAGCTCGTCGATCCTCGCTGTCGTCGCCGAGGAGACGAACGTTGACGTGGCGAGCCTGTACTCAACGCTCGGCGGAGACGTGGCGACGTACGCCGAGCTCATGCGGGCCAATGCGCACGCGCTCCTCGATGGCCTGTCGCGCTGAGCGAGGGCAGTCCCGGGGTCGCCACTTGACGTCTGTGGTGAACGGCGGACAATCGCCGCGCGCGAGCCACCACCCTCTACGGTGGCCGAGCTCTGGGAGGGAACGCTCATGTTCGGGACCGTCGCAAGCTTCACGATCAAGGAAGGCGCCGAGGATCAGCTCGTCGCAGTGATGATGGCCTTCGAGTCGGCGAACGTGCCGAGACACGTCTCCTCGGCCGTGTACCGACTGCGCGATGGCGATCGCCGCTACATGATGGCGACCCGCTTCGCGGACGAGGCGTCCTACCGGGCCAATGCCGAGAGCCCGGAGCAGAACGAGCGCTTCATGCAGCTGCGCGAACTCCTCGAGGGCGACCCGGAGTGGAATGATGGCGACGTCGTGTCTCTCTCGGAGAACTGACCCCAACCGACGCTACTGAGCGCGTTGTTCGGGTCTCTTTCATGGTTAGAGCTCTCCTGTTCGCGATCGAAACCCCCTAAACGTGGTGTTTCTATCGCGTCAGGAGGTTTCTAATACATTCGTCGACGCGGGCCGCAACGCGTCCTATGGTCCGCGCCATCAACAGGGTGTAGCAGCCACCCGGCCTCGCGAGAGGAGCGCATCATGGACCAGGAACTTCAGGCAGCCGTCACCGGGGCCCGGAACATCACGATCCCGGACGCCGTCGCCGTCGAGGACGACGAGGAGCGTGACGCCGCTCCGCAGGCATCGCCGAAGGTGAACGCGATCGTCTCGCGCCGCATGGCACGCCTCATGGAGCCGACCCGACCATGAAGGTCCTGCTGCTGTTGGCGGGTGGCATGGCCCTGCTCGGGCTCGGCATCCTCGCCATGTCCGGCTTCA
This sequence comes from Dehalococcoidia bacterium, assembly GCA_965226785.1. GTDB lineage: Bacteria > Chloroflexota > Dehalococcoidia > UBA2979 > UBA2979 > CBDDEC01. The sequence goes on along the minus strand of CBDDEC010000002.1, from coordinate 409,175 downwards.
TCCAGGGCGAGTTCGAGACCGTTCCAGAAGGTGTCACCTGGATGCGTTCGCTGCTGAACGAGAGCGTCCTCGGGTAGCAGCGCCCACACTTACAGCCTCTTGTCCGTTGCCGCCCCCGCCTGCCGCATCGTAGGGTGCGGCGAAGCCGCGTCGCGTCCGCCGGACGCCGGCGGCTCGTAGGGGTCCAGCGGGACGGACATGTCCAACCGCGATCCTGATTCCCAGCCGCCCGAGGAGGCGGAGGAGCGCCGGCGACGGCGACGCTTCCTCATCTGGTGGTTCCTCGGCGCCGCGGGCGCCGTTGTCGTGATCATCGTGCTTGTCGTCGCGTTCACCGGCGGTGGCGGTGACGAAGATCCGAAGGTGGCTGCCACCCCGACGAAGGCCGTCGAGCGCGAAACACCCAGCTCGACGCCTGCGCCCACGTCGACCCCCAGGACCACCAGTACGCCCCGGGGCGGACGAGGGGCGATCGCCACTATCACGCCCGCCGCGATGCCGACAGCGACTGCCACGGAGGGACCTCGGTCTGATCCGGCGCCCCGGCGATCGACAGCGACTCCAACGCCGAGCGCGACCGCCAGTCCGAGTGGCAGCCCGACCGCCAGTCCGACCGCAACGCCCAGCCCGACGCCAACCGCGCCGGTGGTCCTCGACATCAGCGGGCGCTGGGACATCGTGGTCGTCAACACGATCACCACCGGCGCCTGTGCCGGCGTGAGTGGCGACTCCGGTGTGCACAACGCCACGATCGCGCAGGACGGGACGACGCTGACGGTCTTCGGGTTCGGTACGACCAGTCGCAACAGCTGGCCGGGCATGCTCGACGGCACGACCGTGACGTTCAACGGCACCCGCGCCGAAGACAACGGGACCACAACCGCGTCATTCACCCTCGAGGTCGACCCGGTGACGTGGACGATGGTTGGCGCCGAGGCCTGGACCTGGGTCGGTCCGGGCGGCAGCTGCCCCGGTAGTGCCAGCGACGTGACGGGCGAGCGGGTCGGCTAGCCCTCGTCCTCGTCGTCGTCTGCGGACACGGTCGAGGGCCGGCGCACGGGCATCTTGATCACCTCGAGTTCGTCGTCGAGTGCGCTCCATTGCCGCCGCAGCAAGACCTGCGCGTCGTCGACCCCCTTGTTGTAGAAGATCTCCCCGATTTCCTCGACGAGGAAGTCGAGGAACAGCATTGCGGCGAGTTCTCCGACCGACTCGCCGCGCTCCTCCTCGTAATAGCGCTGGATCGCTGCGATGGCCCCTCGGCGTTGTTCGCGCGAAAGCTCGATCTCCGCCATCGCTATGCGCCCTCGAGGTGCTCGAGGTAGTCCCAGACGTCGAGCTCGCCAGGGCTGTGGCCGTTGACGGTGGCCATCACGGCCAGCTCAGCGCGGTGCTGCGAGTGGTGCTGGACGAACTGCGTGAGCACATCGCTCACGCGCGGGCGGAACGTCTCGCCTTCGTTGTCCTGCACCTCGACGCGCGTGGGCAGCACCTCGTCGTTGGCGCTGTCGAGGAAGTCGCGCAGCGCCTGCCGTGTCGGCTCCCAGATTGCGCGCAGCTCAGCGAGGTCATCGGGTGGCGGGGTCGGCTCTTCCAGGCCCGGAACGATCTGGGGGATCCAGAAGCGGTCGTAGCCGTACGTGTGACGAAACGTGCTGCGAGCGTCGTGCATGCCGGCCGCCGGTGGGTCGGCGTCGAGCGCCGCCGGGTCGACGTGCGCGAGCTGGTCGAGGACGCGGTCGAGCGCCCAGTAGGTGTGGTCAACCAGCATCGGAAACGCGGTCACGGTCATCGAGCCCCCCAGCCGTCGAGATCGCGGTCGCGACATCGTACGCGGGGGTGTGGGCTCAGTCAGGGGACGCGGTCGGCGGACGGATCAGGCGGAGTTGGTGCCCTGCAGGTTATAGCCTGAGCCCTCGGCGATTCCGAAGGGCACCCAGCGACCGCCGGCGTGGATACGACGGGCGAGGAGCAGGCCGAGCACGGCGAGGGCGCCGCCAGCGACGGCATCGATGACGTAGTGGTTCGCCGTGATCACGATCGCGATGAACATCGCCAACGGCAGTAACACGCCGAGGACACGCAGCAGGTAGAACCTCGATTGGGACACGAGCGCGATCCCCATCAGCAAGTTCCATCCGAAGTGGAGGCTGGGGAATGCGGCGTACTGGTTGGTCAGCTCGGTCGGCTGCAGCAGGTCGCCGAACGTGGAGTACACGACGACCGTGTCGACCAGGCCGAGGTCAGCCAGACGCGGCGGCGCCGCCGGGAACATGATGAACAGCACGAGGCCTATCGCTCCGGAGATCAAGAGCGCACTGCGGTACGTGACGTATGCCTGCGGACGGCGCGTGAACAGCCAGATCGCGACCGCCCCGATCACGGGCCAGTGGAACCACACATACACGAAGTTCGCGGCGTTGATGATCATCATCTCGCCGATGACCGCCGTCTGGATCGCGGGCTCGACAAAGAGCCCGATCCGGCGCTCGAAGTCAACGAGACGAGCTGCGTGGTCCAGGGCGACGGCCTGCGAGCCCTCGGTGAACGCGCGGACGCCGAAGTAGACGAGGTAGGCGCCGATCACTAGGCCGAACTCGCGGATGAACCAGGTGCGACGCTGAGCGCCGACGCGCCATGCGCCGACGGCCAAGACGACGCCGACGATCGCGAACGTCAGCGCCATCAGCAGGGGACCCGAAGATTCAACCCACCATGGCATCTTGATCAGGAAGCTTAACGGAACCGGCGCTCTCCGTCGTGTGTTCCCGATCGCATCCGTGGCGCTACCATCGCGCCCGTTGGGGCGCCGGTTGCGCCTCGGACGCTTGGAAGGCGGCACGATGTCACCCACGTATCGAGGCATGCAGGCGGGGCTCGTCACCTTCGCCGGGCACAACGGCGATGAGATTGAGGGCTACCTGGCCCGACCTGAAGGCGCGGACCCGGTGGGCGCGGTGGTCGTGCTGCACCACATGCCGGGCTGGGACGAGGGTTCGATCGAGATCACGCGCAAGTTTGCGCACCACGGCTATGCCGCGCTCTGCCCCGACCTCTACCACCGCGAAGGTCCCGGCGATGCAGACGAGGTCGCTGCGGTCGTCCGCGCCGCGGGTGGCGTCGCTGATGAACGCTGCGTCGGCGACGCCGATGGCGCGGCCAGCTACCTGCGCGCGCAGAGCTACGCGAACGGCAAGGTCGGCATCATCGGTTTCTGCTCCGGCGGCCGGCAGGTCGTGCTCTGCGCCTCGCGGTTCGATCACCTCGACGCCGCGGTCGACTGCTGGGGCGGACGGGTGATCGCCGACGCCGATCAGCTCACGGAGAAACACCCGGTCGCCCCGATCGACCTGACCGCGGACCTCGCGGCGCCTCTGCTCGGCATCTTTGGCAACGACGACCGCAGCCCGTCGCCCGAGCAGGTCGACGCGCACGAGGAGGCGCTGAAGGCCGCCGGCAAGACTCACGAGTTCCACCGCTACGACGGTGCGGGCCACGGCTTCTTCTCCGTGAACCGTCCCGGCTATCGCGCGGAGCAAGCGACCGAGGCCTGGGGCGAGGTCTTCACCTGGTTCGGCCGCTACCTGGCTTCGGACGCGGGGTAGCGAACCGTCAGCAGAAGGGAGCAACCATGTGCACCTGGATCGTCGAACGCACGCCCATGTCAGGCAGTGCCAAGGGGCCTCGAGGGTGGTTCAGCCTCGAACAGGCCAACGTCTACTTCGATCACCCCTATGACGCGCCGCTCGACCACGCGCTGATCATCGACTTCGTCGAGGAGGCGGATCGGGTCGGCAACCGCGTCGCAGTCGAGCTGAGCGAGGACTCGGCCCGCGCACTCGTCGCCAGCATCCTGGCGGCGCTCGAGTCGGGCGAGGACGAGCATCGACCCGCCGAGGGCGAGGCAGCAGGCTAGCGGCACTGGAGGGGTTATGACATCGGCGCAGCGTATCGAGCACACGGTCGAGGCCTACCTCTCGAACGAGGACAGCCCCGACATCAGCAACCCGATCCACTCGTCAGACGTCGCGGCCCAGTTTGGCTTCAGCGGCGCGCTGGTCGGCGGGGTCACGCTCTGGGGCTGGGCCACCTCGACGGTGCTCGAAGCCCTCGGCGAGGGCTGGCTCGATCACGGCTGGGCCGAGTTCTCGTTCCGCCAGCCGACCTACCCTGGCGACCAGATGACCATCGTGGCCGCGCCGGAGGCCGAGGCTCCGGCGGGCGGCTGGTCGGTCGTGATGGCCAACCAGGAGGGCGTGGAGTGCGTCCGCGCGACAGTCGGCCTCGGCGATGGCCCGTGGCTCGAGGAGTTCGCGACGCCGGAGGCGATGACCGCCGCGCCTCCGCCTGAGCCCAGGCCCGCCCTCGTTCTCGACACGGCGCCTGTGGGCGAGGACTGGACGCCGACCCTCGAGGTGGCGACCTCAGAGGCGATGCGCGCGTTCGCCGCAGAACATCAGCGCTCGGCCGATCCTCGCTTCGTGGGCGACTCGCCGCGGGTGCATCCGGCGTGGACAGCCGGCTGGTCGGAGCGGCTGCTGCGCCACAATTGGTCGATCCCCAGCTCGATGCACACGCGGAGCTGGGTCCAGCACCTCCGGCGGATCGAGCCCGGGACCACCGTCACCGGCGGCGCGCATCTGCTCGAGGCGTACGAGCGCCGCGCGCATCACTTCGCGAAGTTCGACGTACTGCTCCGTGACGAAGCGGGCAACGACCTCGCACGCCTGCGCCACTGGACCGTCTTCCGCATCGCTACGCCCGAGGAGCGCGCGGCGGCCGGCGGATGAGGCGATGACGACGTCACGCGTGCGGATGGACGATCACGGGCGCACCGTGGTGCCGGCGCATCTGCAGCGGGAGTTGGACCTCTGTCCCGACGACCTGCTGGTGCGGCGCGATCAGATGCTGGGCGTGCCGGACGAACGACGCCGTCAGCGCGCGGGCCTGACGAGGACGCTCGCGCGTCTGCTCGGCCGCGCCTGAAGCTAGGGCAGCCCGCCGCCGATGCTCGTGGGGCGCTCCACCTCGGCGGGTTCGGGGCGTTCGAGGTCGAGTCGGGCGACCGTGGCGGTGATGACGTTGCGCGAGCGCAGCCGCAGCCACGGGCTGGCGCGATCGCCGCCGTCGTAGGACACGCTCGTGTCGCGGGCCAGCCACGCGTCCTGCACGTCCGAGGCCTCGGCGGAGATCGTCTGGACGCTGACCTCGCCCTCGCTCTGCCACACCGTCACCGTCGGGTCGAAGCGAATGATCGCGGCGCCTGTCGGGAGGCCGCTCGCGGAGGCGATCGTGATCGTCAGCCCCGAGCCGTCCGCGATCGTCGAGGTGAAGTCGTTGTCGCTCTGCGCGATCGATACGTCGCCGACCGACGGCTGGTAGCCCCACGCGGAGGCGATAGCCGCCGCCGCAGCCTCGGAGTCGACGACGGAGGAGACGACGTACTGCCGCGGAGTCATCATCAGCCGGCAGGAGAGCAGGAGCTGGGCCTCGGTGTAGGCGCCGACCGGTGACTCGGCGACCGAGGTGACCTGGATGCGTGCGTACGGTGGGGTAGGGCGCGCCAGACGCTCCGGCATCAGATCGAGGGCGGCGTCGCGTTCCACCTCGAACGTCACGGTGTGCGCCGTCGCGCCCTCGTGGGCCCACGGGACTGGCGCCTCGCCACCTCCGGCGGCGGCGACGCCCAGGGCGCTCGCTTCGAGGCGTCCGAACTCGGGCATGGGTTGCTCCCTTCGATATGCCTCGAACGTCGAGGTCTAGTGGACCGCCACGACGCCCACACCGTAAGCGCCGCGTCCCAGCAGTGATCCGATCGCTGGTCCCAGTGCGGTCGTCGTTTGCTGGCGGACCGTGACGCGCCCGGCGATCGCCTCCGCGAGTCGAGCTGCCGCCTCGGGCGCTTCGGCGTGTGTCGCCACGAGTATCGCTTCGTCAGCGGCGACGACGCTGGCCACGCGGTCGACCAGCGCTGCCTCGGCGGAAGCTTCGTCGTCCTCGAGGCTGACGGCGCGGACCTGGTCGCGCACGCGATAGAGCGGAGCGCCCTCGTCCAGGCGGCCGACGCCGGACTGCGTGCTCACCAGCGAGAGCTGGCCCGCTCGCTCGAGCTGGTCCACGGACGAGGCGATCAGGAACGTCTCCGCGCGTGGCGCCAGTTCCTCGACGGTAGCGAGCAGGGCGTCGGCGTCGGCTGCGGCGTTCGCCACGCCGGCGGCAGCGAGCGCGATGGCGGCCTGCGATGCGGAGGAGCGGCCCGTGTTGACGATGCGGATCTCCGCGCCCGTGTCGTGTGCGACCTGTCGTGCCGCGACCTGTGCGGCGACGTAGGTGAAGCTCGAGCCGAACGACTGGCAGATGCAGAGGATCTGCTCGTGGCTGGCGGCTGCGGAGCGGAACGCCGCGTCGAAGTCCTCGCTCTCGACGCCGCTCACGGTCGCGCTCGTGCCGTTCAGGGCGTCGTAGAACGCCTCGGGTGTCTGGTCCCAACTGGCGTATCGCATGCCGCCGATCTCGTAGTGCAGCGGCGCGAGGAAGATGCCGGCCGCGGCGGCCTCCTCACGCGGGAGGTCGATCGAGGCGTCGCTGACGATGGCGACGGGCATGCCTGCTCCTCGCAGTGTGAAAGTGGCGGACACGGGCCGTGCTCTCGGCGTTTGTTATATTCGCGACCGCAGCGCGCGTAAAGTCGTGGCAAACGAGCAGCCGGCCCGCCGACATCGGCGACGCGCGTCATGGACGCCGGCTCGGCCACCCGCATCGCCGGAGGTGGGCATGAAGTTCGGCATCTTCTACGAGCACTCGGTGAGTCGCCCCTGGAGCGAGATCTCGGAGTGGCGGGCCTATCACCAGGCCCTCGAGCAGATCTGCCTCGCTGACGAGCTGGGCTACGACCAAGTGTGGGAAGTTGAACATCACTTCCTGGAGGAGTACTCGCACTCCTCCGCCCCTGAGGTGTTCCTGGCCGCGGCTGCCGCGCAGACCAAGAACATCCACATCGGTCAGGGCATCGCCCTCTGTCTGCCGGGCGTCAACCACCCGGCCCGCATCGCCGAGCGCGCGGCGGCGCTCGACATCATCTCGAACGGCCGCCTCGAGTTCGGCACCGGGCGCTCAGCGACGTGGACCGAGCTCGGCGGCTTCCAGGTCGAGCCCGACGACACCAAGGAACAATGGGACGAAGTCATTCGCGCCATTCCGCGGATGTGGACCGAGGAGTCGTTCGAGTGGGACGGCAAGTACTTCCAGATGCCTGCTCGCAACGTGCTGCCGAAGCCGGTTCAGCAGCCGCACCCGCCGATGTGGGTCGCGGTGTCGAGCCCGGAGACCGCCATCCAGGCGGCCGAACGCGGCCTCGGGCTTCTCGGTGTCTCGATCGGGACGCCCGAGGAGTATGAGCAGCGCGTGCGCGACTACCGGCGGATCATCGGCAGCGCCGACCCGGTCGGGAAGTTCGTCAACAACCAGGTGAACGCGGTCGGCTGGATGTACTGCGGTGAGTCCGAGGAGGAGGCGCGTCGCGTTGGCGGTCCCGGAGCGATGGCGTTCGCCAACTCCGCGGCGCACCTCAGCGGCGTCGGCTCGGTCTACCCCTCGCCGGCCTACGGATCGCAGGCGAACGCCGTGCAGCTCCGCAATCGGCCGGGCGATGTCAACACGTCGCAGAACCAGCGCAGCACGATCGGGACGCCCGAGCAGATCATCGAATCGCTGCGGGAGTGGGAGGAGGTCGGGGTGGACCGCATGGTCTTCCTCATCAACTTCGACCAGGTGATCCCGCACGGGAAGATCATGGATTCGCTGCGCCGCTTCGCCGCCGAGGTGATGCCCGCCCTGGACGGCCCCGGTCTGGAGCCGATGACCCGCCTGCCCGACTTCGACGCGGTCGAGGAGGTCGGGCTGTACGAGCGCGAGGCGATTCCGGTCGGCGACTAGCGATCGAGACTCAACACGGAGGACGACTGGAGAGGTCCGGACATGGCAGCGGTGACGACCACCCGAGGCGCGCTCGCGGGGGCTGAGGAGGGCGGTCTGAACGTCTTCCGCGGCATCCCGTTCGCCCAGCCTCCCGTCGGGGAGCTGCGCTGGCGTGCGCCCCAGCCCGTCGAGCCCTGGAGCGGGGTGCGTGACGCGACCGAGTTCGGGTTCGCGGCGTGGCAGGGCCGCGTCCAGGCGCCGCAGGGGGACTCGCCGTACGTCGGCATGTTCGGGACGCAGACACTCGACATGTCAGAGGACTGCCTGACCCTCAACGTCTGGACGCCCGGACTCGATGGCTCGCGTCCGGTGATGGTCTGGATCCACGGTGGCTCGTTCCGCACCGGCACCGGGTCCAGCCTGATGTACGACGGCGTGCAGCTGGCCGCCCGCGGCGACATCGTCGTGGTCACGATCAACTATCGCCTGGGCGCGCTGGGCTACCTCTACTGCGACGGCCTCGACGCAAACGTCGGGAGTCGAGATCAGGTGGCAGCGCTGGAGTGGGTGCGCGACGAGATCGCCTCGTTCGGCGGCGACCCCTCGCAGGTCACGATCTTCGGCGAGTCGGCGGGCGGGAAGAGCGTCGAGACGCTGCTCGCGATGCCCGCCGCGCGAGGGCTCTACCAGCGGGCCATCATGCAGAGCACATACGACCCGGACATGACGCCTGATGTGGTCGCCGAGACGGCCGCCGAGCTGCTCGGCGAACTCGGCGTGTCGCCCGACCCGGAAGGGCTGCGCGGCCTCGATGCCGAGGCCGTGATCGCGGCGCAGACCGCGCTCCAGATGCAGGCCATGGCTGGCACGCGCCCCCAGCGTGGCACGAACCCGGTGGTCGACGGCACCTCGGTCGCACGCCAACCCCTCGACGCGGTGGCCGACGGCGAGGTGGCTGACGTGCCGATCCTGATTGGCTCGAACCTCGACGAAGCGAAGCTGTTTGGCGTGTTCGCGCCCGGTGGGCTCCCCGAGGTCGACGAAGCCGTGCTGCTCGAGCGGGTGATGCAGGGCGGCGGGTCGCTGGCCCAAGCGATCGACGAGGATGAGGCCCGAGCCCTCATCGACGGTTATCGCGCCGCGCGCGAGGCCCGTGGCGCGGACGTGTCACCGCAGGAGTTGTTGATGGCGATCAACAGCGACCGCACGTTCCGGATCCACTCGACACGTCTCGCGGCGGCCCAGGCTCGTCACCAGTCCGCGACATACATGTACCTCTTCTCGTGGCAGGCGGAGATGTTCGAGGTCGGCGCCTGTCACGCCCTCGAAATCCCGTTCGTGTTTGGCACCTTCGATGCGCCGCTGGGCAAGATCGCCGGTGGCGAGGAGGGTCGAGGACTGTCCGACCAGATGAAGGACGCATGGATCGCCTTCGCGAAGAGTGGCGACCCCTCGCACGAGGGCCTGCCGGCGTGGCCCGCCTACGACGGCACCGAGCGAGCGACGATGGTGTTCGACCGCGAGTCGCAGGTCGCACTGGCGCCGCTCGAGGTCGAACGCGCGCTCTGGGACGCCTGATGCACGCTCGCGCGCCGCGCGCAGGACCGTGACGGCTGAGCGCGATCCTGAGGTCGCCGTCGACACGGCTCCGGGACCGAGCAGCGCTCGGTTTCGTACCTTCGAGTCTCTCGGCAACCGCTCGTTCCGCTGGTTCCTGCTGTCGGCGCTCGGCCAGATGGCGTCGCTGCGCGTCCAGAACATCGTGCGTGGGTACCTCGCGTACGAGCTGACGGGATCGTTCGCCGCCCTCGGCACGGTCTTCCTCGCGAACTCGATCTCCGGGATCTCGCTCAACTTCGTGGGCGGCGTGTGGGCGGACCGCATCCAGCGGCGCAAGGGCCTCGTGCAGATCGGGCAGCTCTCGAGCGCAGCGATGGGGGTGGTGCTGGGCGTGCTGGTCTGGACCGACCTGCTGCGCTTCGAACACCTGCTGATCGCGGGTCTGCTCACCGGCGGCATCAACGCGCTTACGATGCCGGCCCGCCAGTCGATGTTGCCCGATGTGGTAGGCATGCAGCGGCTGACGAACGCGGTGGCGCTCAACGTGGCTGGCCGCAACTCGATCCAGATGATCGCGCCAGCCATCGGGGGCGTGATCCTCGCCGCCTACGGAGCGGCCTGGCTCTACTTCCTGATGGCCAGCACCTACATGTTCGCGGTCGTGGCTCTGACCCAGGTGTCGACTGACGCCCGCGGCTCGGCGACACGTGCGAGGGCGACGACCACCCCTCGCGAGGACCTCATCGCCGGCATGCGCTACATCGCCGGTGACCCGCGTATCGCGTGGGTGCTACTCGCGAACACGCTGTTCGGCCTGCTCCTGATGCCGTACGAGTTCCTGCTGCCGGGCTTTGTCGCGGATGTCCTGAACGACGAATCCGGCGCGCAGCTCGGGCTCTTGTTCAGCGTCAGCGCGGCGGGTTCGCTCATCGGCGCCCTCGCCGTGGCCTCGCTGCCGCCGCGCCGTCGAGGGCTCGGCTACCTCATCTCGGTGCTGCTGATGGGCGTCGCGCTCTTCGCCTTCGCCTGGACGACCTGGGTCGTGGCGACCGCCGCAGTGATCTTCGTGCTCGGCATCGGCCGCTCCGGCCGCATGTCGTTCAGCAACGTCCTCGTGCAGAACTACGTCGAGGACGCCTACCGCGGCCGCGTGTTGGCGGTCTATCACATGCAGCGATCGGTGGCTTCGCTCGGCACTTTCTTCGTCGGGATCCTCGCCGCCGCCATCGGGATCCAGGAAGCCCTCGCCGGTCTGGCGCTCGTCGTCGTCGCCGTCGCGCTCGCCATGATCCTGGCCCGCGGCGTCCTCGCACGCCTCGACTGACCTCGTCGCTGCAGGCGCGGCGCGTGCCCCTCGCGCGGTCGTGCGCTAGGCTGCGCGCGGCCCACCTTCGAGGTGGAGAGCGGAGCGGTGCGATGAGCGAGGTCAATACGAACGGGCTGCTGGCGGGCAAGGTGGCGGTCGTCACCGGAGCTTCGCGCGGCATCGGCGAGGCGGTTGCGATTCGCTATGCGATGGAGGGCGCGCAGGTCGTCGTCTCCGCGCGCACTGTCGAGGAGGGGGATCACCCGTTGCCTGGCAGCATCAACGGCGTCGTCCAGCGCATCCGCGACTCCGGCGGCGACGCTACGGCGGTCCGCTGCGACCTCGCCAATGGCGAGGACCGCGAGGCGATGATCCGCTCCGCCGAAGAGGCCTACGGGCGGGTCGACATCCTCGTGAACAACGCCGCCGTTACCTTCTTCATGCCGGTCGCGGACTTCACCGAGAAGCGCTACCGGCTGATGACGGAGGTGCAGGTCTACGGCCCGTTCCACCTCTCGCAGCTCGTGCTGCCGGGCATGCTGGAGCGTGGCGAGGGCTGGATCATCAACGTCTCCTCGCACGCCGCACTGCACCCGCCGCTCGACCGGCCCGGCGGCGGGACGGTCTACGGCATGGGCAAGGCCGCCCTCGAGCGCTTCACGACCGGACTGGCGTCCGAGGTGAGCGGCGACGGTATTTCCGTGAACGTGATCTCGCCGGGGCTGGTGGCGACGCCGGGTGTCGTGCACCACGGGCTGATCAACGACTCCAACCGCGACACGCAGACACCGGTCGAGCACATGGCCGAGGCGTGCCTGCGCCTCGCGCACAGCGAGCCGGAGCGCCTGACGGGCCGCATCACTTACGCGGCCGACATGATGGAGGAGTTCGCGCTGGACGCGGCGGAGCTGGTCGGCGCGACCTAGCGGAAGTTCATCCGAACAGCTCGCCAGCCGCGAGGTCGGCGAGCTCCTCGCTGCTGAACCCGGCCTCGGTCAGCACCTCGTGCGTGTGCTCGCCGATGCCGGGCGCCGGCCCGCGAGCTGCAATGTCCGCGCCGTGGATGGTGAACGGCGCGCGACGACCCAGTACGCCTCCTCGCCCTCGCCCACCTGTTCGAAGGTACCGCTGTCGACGAGTTGAGGGTCACGCGCGACCTCGGCGGTCGTCTGGATCGACGCCCAGATGCACCGCGCGGCGTCGAGGATCGTGCGCCACTCCTCGAGGGTGCGTGTGGCGAAGATGGCGTCGACCTCCGGCAGCAGCTCGCTGCCGTGCTCGCGCAGCGTGGCGGTCGTGTTGTAACGCTCGTTGCTGGCCCATTCCGGACGCTCGAGGGCTTCGCAGAACCGCGGCCAGTAGCGATCGGGGATCGGCATCGTCAGCTGGAGCCAGCGGTCGTCCGAGGTGCGGTAAGCGTTGCGCGTCAGCAGCCAGTGCGTGGAGCGATCCTGGCGTTCGGGCTGCCAATCCTCGCGGTTGAGCTCCTGCTGCATGTCCGCGCTGATGCTCCACACACCGTTGCGGAGCAGCGAGAGGTCGACGAACTGAGCGCCCTCGCCGCGCTCGACCAGGCGCATCGCCGCCAGCGTGGCGGCCAGCAGCCCGAGGGCGGTCGGATGGTCGCCCTGGCCCGGGCGGCCCTGGACCGGCGGGGTGTCCGTCTCTCCGATCAGGTCGATCACGCCGGAGCGCGCCAGGTAGGCGGTGCTGTCGAACCCCGAACGATCGGCGTCAGGTCCCGTCGATCCGTACGCCGTGAGCAGGGTGTAGACGATCGAGGGCTGCGCCGCGCTCACCGCCTCGAACGTCAGGCCGAAGCGCTCGAGGCGATGCGGAATCAGGTTCGTCAGGAACACGTCAGCCCGCGCCGCGAGACGGGCGATGACGTCGCGCGCGGAGGGGTGTTCGAGGTCGAGCGTGATCGAGCGCTTGCCGCGGTTGTCCTGTACGAAGCCGAAGCTGACCGTCTCGCCCGGCCGCCTCGTGCGGTTGCCGCGGTAGACATCGCCGTTCGGCGGCTCGACCTTCACGACATCGGCGCCGAGGTCGGCCATCAACGCGCCGCACGCCGGCGCCGCGAGGTAGTTTGCCACCTCGAGGACCTGTACACCGTCGAGCGGTCCGGCCATCGCGAGCTCCCTCCATGCCTCCGCGCTACGGTGCCGGGCCAGACGGCCAACGGCAAGCGGCGCTAGACTCGGCCAGGGTCGCCGCCCGGCGGCGTTCGAGTGCAGGCTCGGTGAGGCGGGGGGCGGAGATGCAGCAGATCGAGGGCCGCGTGGCGGTCGTGACGGGCGCGGCGAGCGGCATCGGTCGGGCGATGGCGGACACCTTCGCCGACGCCGGTATGCGCGTAGTGCTGTCGGATGTCGATGAGCCCGCGCTGAAGCGTGCCGTCGAGGAGCTGACCGCCCTCGAGCGTGAGGTGATCGGCGTCGTCACCGACGTCTCGAGCGAGGAGGCGGTCCAGGACCTTGCCCGACAGGCGCTCGACGCGTTCGGGGCCGTGCACGTGCTCTGCAACAACGCCGGCGTCGCGGGCGACCTCGATTACTTCTCGCCGGACCGGCCGATCTGGGAGCACCCGATGGTCGATTGGGAGTGGACCTTCGGCGTGAACCTCTGGGGCGTCGTCTACGGCCTCCGCACCTTCGTTCCGATCATGCTCGATCAGGATGACGAGGGGCACATCGTGAACACGGCCTCGATGGCCGGCCTCCTGAGCGGTGGTCGCGCCGACATCTACGGCACGACGAAGCACGGCGTGGTGCGCATCAGCGAGGCGCTCTACTTCCAGCTCGCCCGGCAGGAATCAAAACTTCGTGCCTCGGTACTCTGCCCGGGCATCATCAACACGCGCATCCTCAGCTCCGGCCGCAACCGGCCGAGCGAGCTTTCGGAGCACCTCGACCTGCCGACCGGCGACGACCTGGAACGTAAGGCCGAGGAGGCGGACAGCGTGTGGCAACGCGACACGGGGCTGCCGCCGTCCGAGGTGGCGGAGCAGGTCTTGCAGGCGATCAAGGACGAGCAGTTCTGGATCCTGACACGCGATGTCCCGCTCGACCGCGTGCGCGGCCGCACGGCGGAGATCGTGGAGATGCGCAACCCGGAGCCGCCGCCGTTCTAGGGGGGCGCTGCCAGGTCTCGCAGGCGGTAGAGCGCGACCAGTAGCCAGATGGGCAGGGCGAGCATGGGCGGCAACATCGGGCTCAGGAGCAGCACGATAGCGAGCAGGTAACCCAATCGCTCGAGCCACCGGGGTGCTGCCTCGACCGTGCGCATCGCCACCGTCGTGCTCGCGACCATCGCGGCTGCGGCGAACATCCCGGCGAACGCGGCGAGCATCCAGCCGAGCATCAGCAGCAGCTTGGACGTTTCCGCGGTGAGCGGGTCGTAGAACAGTCGGTTCCAGACCGTCACGCTCCAGACGGCGCCACCCGCCGCGAGCAGGACCGCGGTCGCGGTGGCCAGACTGCGTGCCAGTTGCAGCGTCGCGGCCGCCCTCGGTCTCTAGCGCGCGCGTCAGCCGCGTCGTCAGCACGAGGAGCAGCAGGGCGGCGATCACGACCGCGACGCTGCCCAGCGCCACCTCGATCGCATGGCGGTCGCTCTCGTAGAACGCGACCAGGTTCGGACTCGCACTGAAGTCGTCGGGACGCGCGAACGCGAAGTTCACGCCGAGCATCAAGAGCAGCCCGAACACAACGCAGCCAACAAGAGGCCAGTACCGCAGCACGCAACGCTCCCGGGCCTCAGCATAGGCGGGGCGTCCGAGGCGTGCCGCTAGAGGCTCGCGGCCAGGTCCGCAACCAGCGCCGAGGCGTTCCCGACGACCGGTTCGCCGTGGCCGAAGAGCACGGTGTCGTACTCGAGCCCACCGAGGATGCCGACCGTTTCGAGCGCCAGGGTGTGGTTCGCGGAGAACTGCGCGTTGGGGCCGATCACGCCGCCGCCGGACCCGTTGAGCGCGTCCCCGGCGACGAGGAGCCCGCCGATCGGGTCGAGGACGGAGACGTGCCCGAGCGTGTGTCCGGGCGACTCGATGATGTCGAGCCCGAACACGTTGTCGCCGTTGCCAACGGCCACGAGTTCGCGCGGGGCGCGGATCGAGGGGATGTCGGCGGCGCCGGCGTAGGCCGTGGCCTCGGGCGCCGCTTGCATGACCGCCGAGAGGCTGCCCTGGTGGTCGCCATGTGCGTGCGTCAGGATGACGTGCCCGACTGCGTCCCAGCCGAGGCCGATCGCTTCCAGGGACGCCTCGATCATGCGTTCGCTGCCGGCGGTGCCGGTGTCGACCGTCACCGCCTCATTGCCACGCACGAGGAGGTAGGCGGAGACGAAGCCGAGGTTGACGCGCTCCCAGTCCACGGCCTCGGACGCGCCACCGCCGTCAGCGGCTCCGCCCGCGCTCGTGGCCTCGGGCGTCGCCGTCGTCGGGTCCGCCGTCGAGGTCGCCTCGGGTGCCGAGGTAGCAGCGGCGGTCGGCGAACTGGTGACGGTTGGAGTCCCGCTGCTCCCGGCACCGCCGTCGTCGTCATCGCCGCCGCAGGCCGCGAACAGGCCGAACCCGGCCACGAACATGGTGCCGCGTCCGAGGTCGGTCAGGAAGATCCGACGTCCCACCGTGCGAGCGGGGCTCAACAGGGGTCTGTTGCGGTCGTGTCCCATCCTGCGTCCTCGCTCTCAGTCCGACTGTCCGAGGGCTCCCCTGGGTCCGCGGCGATGGTAGGTCAACGCTCCGATGCGAACTGTGACCGCTGCACACGCGCCCGACCGCGTTTGCATCCTATGACGGGGAGCATATGGACGGCGGTCGTCCCCTCGCGTACAACCTCGGCGGACAACGAGTGGATGCGCCTGCGGAGGCTTGCGATCAGCGTTGAAGCGATGGTGGTGTGGGGCTCGATCGGCCTGACGATGTTCGTCGGCCTGTTGCTGGCCGTGCAGACCCTCTGATCGTCACGGGCGCTACGCCGAGGGCTCGAACACCAGCCCGCGATCCTCGCGCACCACATGCCCGAACCCGGGGAACGAGAAGTGGCCGCTGGCGACCAGCGCCCCTTCGCTCGCGATGCGCTCGAAGAGCTGCGCGCGGGTCCTCGAGGCTTGCTCCTGGTCGACGTCAGCGTCAGGTGACCAGGTGGGCTCGCTGACCTGCACGCGATGGTGCGCCGCGTCGGCGATCAGGTACACGCGCTCGTTTCCGGAGGCGACGACGATCGAAACGTGGCCCGGCGTGTGCCCGGGCGTCGGGATGGTCACCACTTCGGACGTGACGTCCTGCTCACCCTCGACGAGGTCCAGCAGCCCCGCGCTCTCGATCGGCGCAAGCACAGCGTCGTAGTTGGCGGCCTTCCGCAGCTCATCGTCGCCGGTCCAGTAATCCCACTCCGCCTGCTGGACGACGTGTCGCGCGTTGGGGAAGAGCGGCACCGTGCCCTCGTCCGTGTCGACTGTGTTCCAGCCGGTGTGGTCGAAGTGGAGGTGGCTGAGCACGACCGTGTCGACCTCGTCCGGCGTCACGCCCGAGGCGCGCAGCACGTCGGGCAGCGACGGCGGCTCGGGGAGCCGCCCGCCTCCACGCGTGCCGATGCCGGTGTCGAACAGGATCGTCTGGCCCTCGCTGCGCAGCAGCCAGGCGCCGAAGTTGAGGGTGAAACTGCGTTCGGCGTCGAGCAGCTCGAGGTAGGGCTCCCAGGCGCCCTCCTTCACTGCGCTAAAGAACGCGCTCACGGGCATCGTGGTCCAGCTGTCCTGCAGCGAGACGAGCGTCGCGTTGCCGACTGTGCGTGACTCGAACTGGCCCATGTGGCGCCACCCCTCGTGCGGACCCGGTGTCTCTGGCGTTGTGATCGCGGCTCATCCTAGCCCTTGCGCAGCATCGTGACTTCGGCCTGCCTCGATCTGCGGTTAGCATCCAGCGGACCGTCTCGACGGCGGCGGCAGCGGCAGCGGATGGAGCGGGACATGGCCTTCGAACCTTTCGACCTCAGCGGCAAGGTCGCGCTGGTGACCGGCGGCAACAGCGGTATTGGGCTCGGGATGGCGGAGGGCATGGCGCAGGCCGGCGCCGATGTTTGCGTCTGGGGTACCAACGAGGAGAAGAACCGCGCCGCGCATGACCGGCTGGCGCAGCACGGCACGAACGTGCTCGCCCTCCAGTGCGACGTCTCCGACGAGGAGGCGGTGGACCGCGCGTTCGAGGAGACCGTCAACCAGCTCGGCCACGTCGATGGCTGCTTCGCCAATGCGGGGCGCGGGGGCGGCTCGCCGTTCCAGGAGTTCCCGACCCAGCTCTGGCGCGACGTGATCGGCGTCAACCTCGATGGTGTGATGTTTACTTTCCGCGCCGCGACACGGCACATGATCGAGCGGGGGCAGGGTGGCCGCCTCGTCGGCACCTCCAGCGCCTCGGCGATCCACGGCGCCGCCCGCAACGAGGCCTACGCGTCGACAAAGGGCGCGATGCTCGCAATGATGCGCGGTCTCGCTGTGGAGATGGCGCGCCACGGCATCACGGCGAATTCGATCATCCCCGGCTGGATCGAAACCGCGATGACCGCGCGCAACGTCGGCGCGGAGGTGTTCGAGGACCGTGTGATGAAGCGCGTCCCGGTCCGCCGTTGGGGCCAGCCTGAGGACTTCGCCGGGATCGCGATCTACCTGCTGTCAGATGCCTCGTCGTACCAGACCGGCGACGAGTTCGTGATCGACGGCGGATACACGCGCTTCTAGCACCGACGCGAAGCTAGGTCAGCAGCGTCGCGGGGCGTTCCTCGATGTCGGCCTCCGGGATCGTCTCGATCTCGTCGAGGACCATCTCGATCGGGTCGCGGTCGCCCGCTGCGCCGGTGGCCGGCGGAAGGCCGAAAGCGTCCGCGAAGCGGCCATAGGACTCCAACGTGTCGCCGTACTTGCGATGCCCAGCGGTGTGCTTCGCACAGGCGAGCAGCAGCCGGTCGCGGTGCGGCGACGAGGTCCGTCCGTAGTCCTCGAGCATGCAGAGCCCGATCTCCTGGTTGTGCGGGTCGTTGCCCTGCTTCGCCGCGCCCAGCGCCAGGGTGGTGAGCAACGGACGCCGGTGGTGGCCCGCGTCGAGGTAGGCCTGCACCCAGCAGGCCGCCTCGTCGGGGCGCAGCTCCGTCATGGCGGCGTCGAGGCGGCTCAGGAGCTGGTCGCGCGAGAGGTGCTCCGCTTCGGCCGGCGCTCGGAAGAGGGGCTGGCCGTTGCCCGGCGTGCTCGCCACCCAGTGGGCGCACTGGCGGATGAACGACCCGGCGACGAACAGCAGCTTCGTGCGATGCCGGTGTTCGAAGTTCGCGTAGAACCAGGACAGCGTGTTCGTGTACTCGTAACCGTGCTGCGGCATCGAGAAACTGTCGGGCAGCCCGCAGCGCAACACGACCTCCGCGGCGGCCATCTGGATCGTGTCGAGGATCTTCTTCGGCGACCGACCCGCGAGCAGCAGCCCGCTGATCGAATCGATGAACGCGGGCTCGGGCTCCTCGAGGATCGCGCGCATCAGCGAGTCGCGCTCGGCCGAGGTGAGGTCGTCTTCCTGCGCAAACAGCTCGGCGTCGCGGGTGCTGGCCTGGGTGGCGTCGAGCGACGAACTGGGCACCGTCTCCTCGAGGCGTGTGATCGCGACCTGGCAGGCCATCTCGTACGAGGAGTACCAGCGCGGACCGACGGCGATGTCCGGCACGCCCGCGTAGATCACGTCGTGCGCGTTCTCCCAGCCGACGGCTCGCGACAGCTCGATCGTGGCGCGGGCGCGGTAGGACTTGTGCCCGGTGGTGTAGCTGCGGTTGAGGAGGATGCGGTCCTGCACGTCGATCAACCCGGCGAACATCAGCTGCGCCATGGCCGCTCGGCGGTTCGATGGGTCCTCCAGGATGCCGCGGAAGACGCTATACGACTCCTCGACCTGACCGCGCTGGACCAACGTGAGCCAGTGGTTGAGGCGCTGGTCGAGCGTGCCTTCAGACTCGATCGCCTCGGTGTCGGCCCAGTGTGACTCGGGGCGCGGGATCGAATCGTGCTTGGACGGATCGTAGGTGCGGCGGCCGTAGTGTCCTGGCGCGTTGCCGAGCAGCTGGTTCCACGGATCGAGGCCCGTCGGCACGTACCAGATCGTCTGCGCCATCGGCAGGAAGCGCAGCCGCTCCGGCAGCAGCTCGGGCAGGCGCAAGCTCGCGCGGGCGCTGAGCAGACAGTGGTCGTTGTTGACGAAGCGCACCACGCCGTCGTCGATGCGCTGGTGGTACGGGAAGTGGGTGAAGGGCGCGTGGACGCGCACGGTCTCGCGCAGCATCTCGTCCAAGGGCCGCTCCTGGCGGATCAGGTCGTAGAAAACCTCGCTCGCGGCCACCTGGTCGCGGTCGAGGATTTCCTCCTCGAGGCGCTCGTAGAGTCCGGCGGCGTCGCCGGTGCGCTCCTGCAGCGTGGTCATCGTTGGCCCCTTCGATCCCGCGTTCCTAGCCCCGTTATACCGCGACCGCGTGTGCCGCGCGCACCAGTCGCCGCATCATCGTGATCGTGTCGTCATGCGGCACGCGTCCGCAGCCGCACGAGGAGGAGACGAGCAGCCGCTCGGCTGGCAGCACCTCGAGTAGTGCTTCGACCTGTGCGCGCAGGTGCTCCTCGGTCGCTGGCGGCGATTTCACATCGGCGATGCCGGCGATCACTTCGATTGAGTCGGGGATGTCGGCGAGCCGTTCTCGCTCAGCCCACTGGCCGGCATAGGAGCACTCGATGTGGACCCGGTCGACCTGGCCCTCGAGCGCCTGGATCAGCGGGACCAGGTTGTGCAGGTGTTGTTCCTGCGTTGCCGGCTGACGCCCCATGTCGCCGAGGCAGAAGTGCACCGTGCGCGTCACGCCCTCGACGCTGCGGATGGGGTAGGTCAGCCAGGGCACGATCTCTTCGATGGTGCGGTTGCCGGTGATGAGGCCGATCGCCTCGCTCGGCGCGTCGAGCTGCACCTCGGCGGCGCCGGCGTCCACCATGTCCAGCACCTCGTCTTCAACGAAGCGAGCGACGTTCTCCATCTGCTCGTCCAGGCGCGGGTCCTGCGCAAACGAGCCGATCATGGTCAGCGGCGAGGGGACAGCGACCTTGTCGAGGTCCGGCTCGATCTTCCGCTCACGGCGGAACCCCTTGGCATGGCCGGTACCTCGAGGAGCCGAGATGTCGCCGACGATGCGGTAGCGGCCCGCACCCTCATAGCCGGCGCGATGATCGCGCAACGTGATCGGCTCGATGCCCGCAAGGCGCGGCGGGACGTGGTGGACGAAGTCAGGCGCGAAGACCTCGCCGCCCATGATCTGGTCGAGGCCGCACCCGATCTGTTCATCGATGGCGACGCGAGCGGCACGCTGCAGGTACTCGTAGCCGCTGTCGTCGTCGAGATCGCCCTTGTAGTAGGAGGTGAGATAGCGTTTGAGCCCGAACGGAATCGGCCAGCTGCCGACGGTGGTCGTGCGGATCATCGCGCCCGCCCCCTCGCTGTGAACGTTCCCAGCGGCCGCAGCATAGCAAGCAGCCGCAGAGGCGCTGCGCCCCGAGGGCGCGCGCGGCGAGCTAGGCTCGCGCGTGATCCTCGGGCGTCCACGCGGGCGACAGGTAGCGGACGGGGGATGACTCCGGGCGCCGGTGCGCCTGAGCCGGTAGCCGACGCCCGCGAACGCCTGCTCGGTCCCGTCAACTAGCTGCAACAACCTCCGAGCACGTTCCCTACGATGGTCCTCACGCGGAATGTGCGATGGGGTGTCGGATGGCGCGCTGGGCGGACCTCGAGGCGGCGGAACCCGGGTTGGCGGAGGATGGGCGCTGGTTGCTCGAACAGAGCAACGGCGTGGCGTTCATCGCGACCGTGCGGCGGGACGAGTCGCCACAGGTGCGGCCGATCATACCGATCGTGGCGGGTGACGGGCTCTGGGCGCTGATCGTTTCGCTCTCCTCGAAGCATCGCGATCTGTTGAACGATGGGCGCTTCGCGCTGCACATGATCCCGGCCGGCGAGGAGAACCGCGAGCTGCATCTCTCCGGTCGCGCCCGTCTCGTCGAGGACGAGGCCGAGCGCACGGCGCTCGCCGAGGCGGCCGGTCGAGACCTCCTCGACTTCGAGACGCTGTTCGAGCTGATGCCGGAGCGGGCCACCGGTACCCGGTGGGCGAACTGGCCGACGGAGAAGAGCTGGCCTTCCTACGTGCGCTGGAGTGCAGGCGAAGGGCCCGGCGCTTGACGGCTGCGCCGACAATCGCGGCGGGAGCAGTCGCGAATTGGGTCCGCGAGGGGGAACGATGACCGCGGGCGATGGTGCGAACGGGCTGACCAGCGTGCCCGTCCAGGACGCCGCGGAGGCGTTCATCGAACTGCTGCTGGCCAACGGCGTCGAGTACATCTTCATCAACTCGGGCACTGACACGTTCCCGATCCAGGAGGCGCTGGCTCGCATGATTGAGCAGGAGCGCGCGGTGCCGCAGCTCGTGCTCTGCATCGACGAGGTGACGGCGATGTTCGCCGCGCACGGCTACTTCCAACTGACCGGCCGTCCACAAGTGGTGCTGGTCCACGTCGACGCCGGGACCGCGCAAATCGGCGGCGCCTACCACGATGTCCAGCGCGACCGCTCCGGGGTGATCGTGTGCGCCGGCCGTGCACCCTCGACGATCGGTGGGAAGCTGCCCGGTTCGAAGGACATGGGCATCCACTGGACCCAGGAGCAGCCGGACCAGAACGGCATCGTGCGCACCTTCGTGAAGTGGGACTACGAACTGCGGAACGTCGAGAGCCTGAACTGGGTCGTGCAGAAGGCGGTACAGGTGGCGAGCAGTGAGCCGGCGGGGCCGGTGTACCTGACGCTGCCGCGCGAGCTGCTGATGCAGGCGATGGACGCCGCCGAGGTGCCGCCGCCCGCCCGCCACGCCCCCGCCATCCCACCCGCCGCCGACCCCTCGGCCCTCGCCACGCTGGCCGACTGGATCGTCGAAGCGGAGCGGCCGCTGATCATCGCCGGCACGCCGGGCCGCCACCGCGAGGCGGTAGCGGCGCTCACGGAGCTGGCGGAAATCGCGGGCGCGCCGGTGCAGGGCGCGATCAGCACCAGGCTAAACCTACCGTCGCGGCACCCACTGAACGCGACCACGTGCGGCGCTCCGAGCGTGGCCGAGGCCGACCTCGTGCTGGTGATCGACCACGACGTGCCATGGGTGCCGGACGAGACCACGCTGGAGCCTGCCGCCCGGATCGCGTGGATCGACATCGACCCCGCGAAGGCCACGATCCCGATGTGGACGTTCCCCGCCGACCTCATGATCCACGCCGCCTCGCGCAAGGCGCTGCCCGCGCTTGTCGAGGCGGTGCGAGCCCGCCTCGACGCCCCGGCTGGCGAGGCCCCTCGGGCACGCATCGCGGCACGCGTCGAGGGTTATACAGCTGCATCTGAGGCGCGACGTGCCGAGCTGGAGGAGCAAGCGCTCTCGCTGAGCGAGCAGCAGCCGATCGACCCGCTCTGGATCGCGTACTGCCTCGAACAGGCACTCGACGAAGACGCGATCGTGATGAACGAGGGGATGAGCGGCGGCTTCCCCTGGTCGTCCTATGCCGACCGCAGCCGGCCGGGCTCGGTATACGGCAGTGGAGGCTCGGCGCTGGGTTGGGGCCTCGGCGCATCACTGGGCGCGAAGCTGGCCGAGCCGGAGCGCACGGTCGTCTGTCTCGAGGGCGACGGCGCGTTCGTCTTCGCTCGCCCGACCTCGGCGTTCTGGGGGGCTGACAAGTACAACGCGCCGTTCCTCACGATCATCTACAACAACTCGGCGCACGGGGCGACACGCAGCTCTTGGAACCGCTGGTACCCGGACGGCGCTGGACCTCGCAACGACAGCTTCGTCGGCGTCGACATCGACCCCTCGCCGGAGTACGCGATCCTGGCCGAGGCGTCGCGGGCGTACGGCGAACGCGTCGATGACCCCGCCGAGGTCGCTCCGGCGATCGCCCGTGCCCTGGCGCGCGTCGAGGCGGGTCAGGCGGCCGTCCTCGACATGCGCATCGCGTAGGCCGGCGGACGGCGCGTGACGTTCAGCGAGTTCGACGATCCGCGTCTGGTCGCGCTGTACGACCGGCCGAACCCGACGCGGCGGGACACCGCCTTCTACCTGGCGTTGGCAGACGAGCGCGAGGCCTCGAGGATCATCGACCTCGGCTGCGGCACGGGCGCAATCACGTGCGAGCTGGCGCGGCGCGGGCACACCGTGACCGGGGTCGATCCTGCGGCCGAGATGCTGCGCGTCGCTCGTGCTCGCGAGGGTGGCCAGCGCGTGGACTGGGTCGAGGGCGAAGCGAGTGCTCTCGCAGCGATCGAGGCCGACCTCGCCATCATGACCGGCCACGTCGCACAGGTGATCCACGACGAGGTGGCGTGGCAGGGCACGCTGGCCGCGCTGCAAGGCTGCCTGGTGCCGGGCGGTCGCATCGCGTTCGAGAGCCGTAGCCCCGCGGCTGAGGCCTGGCTCCGGTGGGTGCCCGAGACCTCGTTTGAGCGGCTCGACGACACGCCGCTCGGCTCCGTCGAGGTCTGGTTCGAGCTCCTCGACGTGGACGGCGACCTCGTGCGCTACGAGATCCACTACCGGTTCGCCGCGAGCGGGGAGGAGCTTGTCTCGTCGAACATGCTGCGCTTCCGCAGCGAAGACGCCATTGTGGCCTCGTTGGACGCGGCGGGCTTCACCGTCGACGCGGTCTTCGGCGATTGGGATCGCTCCTCGGTCGGCGCAGGGAGCCCCGAGCTGATCTTTGTCGCGAGCCGCGACTGAGCCGTGTCCGTCGAGTAGCATCGCGGCGCAGCGGGCCGGCGTCCTGCTCGGTCGGAGGGAGCGCGCGCATGGATCTGGGGCTGAGCGGCAAGGTCGCGATCGTCACTGGCGGCAGCCAGGGCATCGGCTACGCCGCGGCGGAGGCGCTGGCGCGCGAGGGTGCGAACGTCGCCATCTGCGCCCGCGATGCAGACCGGCTCGAGGCGGCGGCCGCCGCGATCGGCGAATCGGGCGGGGGCGAGGTGCGCGCGATCCCCTGCGACGTCACCGACGAGTCGGCTGTAACTGCTCTCGTCGGGCGGGTCGTCGCGGAGTGGGGCGGCGTCGACATCCTTGTGAACAACGCCGGCACCTCCTCCGCAGGGCCGTTCGAGTCCGTGACGGACGAGACCTGGGACGCCGACATCGGGCTCAAGGTCTAGGGCGCCATCTACTGCTCGCGCGCGGTCATCCCCCTCATGCGCAGCGCGGGCGGCGGTCGCATCATCAACATCACGACGCCCGGCGGTAAGGCGCCGGGTGCCTCCTCGCTGCCGACCTCGCTCTCACGCTCCGCGGGCATCGCGCTAACAAAGGCGATGTCGAAGGAGCTCGCGGCCGACAACATCCTCGTCAACACGATCTGCATCGGGCTGATCAAGAGCGGCCAGCACGAGCGGCGCTACGAAGCGATGCAGGAGCGCAACCCGGAAGTGTCGCTCGACGGGTTCTACGAGCGCATGGGCGAGCGCGTACCCCTCGGGCGGGTCGGCGAGGCGTCCGAGGCCGGCGACGTGATCTGCTTCCTCGCCTCAGAACGCGCGAGCTACGTGACCGGCGCGTCGATCAACATCGACGGCGGCACGTCGCCTGTGGTCTAGGCGGTACATGGTGACGCGTCGCCTCTCGATCAGCATCCCCTGGGACCCGCGCAACCTCGACGCGCTGATGGCGCGCGCCCGCGCCGCCGACGAGGCGGGCATCGACACGATCTGGGTCAACGAAGGCTTCGGCCACGACGCGTTCAGCGGCCTCACGCTGCTGGCGCGCGAAACCTCGAGGGCGAAGCTGGGCACGGCGATCGTCAACGCCTACTCGCGCACGCCCGGCGCACTGGCGCAGCAGTACGCGACGCTCGATCAGCTCTCGGAGGGCCGCGCGATCATCGGGCTGGGCAGCAGCGGGCCCGGCGTGATCGAGCGCTTCCACGGCATGCCCTTCCAGCCTTCGATCCAGCGGCTGAGTGAGGTGATGACGCTGATCAAAGCGTTCTGGCGACACGAGCGGGTCACGCACCACGGCGCCTGGTACGACATCGAGCGTGCGCTGGTGATGGGCGTCGACCCGGTGCAGCCGGAGCCACCGATCTACCTCGCAACGCTGCACCCGCGGAGCGTGCGCATGACCGCCGAGGAGGCAGACGGGTGGCTCCCCGCCTGGATCCCGTTCGAACGCATCGCTGGCGAGATCGAAGAGCTGCGTGCCTGGTCCGTCGAGGCGGGGCGACCGGCCGAGGCGGTGACAGTGCGCTCGCCCGCCGGCGTGACGGTGGTCGAGGACCCCGAGCGCGCGACGGCGCTGCGCGCCGGGCGACGCCAGCAGCTGGCGTTCTTTGTCGCCCGCAACGGGGACTTCTACTACCGACAGTTCGGACGGCACGGCTTCGCCGACGAGGCGGCGGAGATCCGACGCGCCTGGAACGATGGTGGCGCGGAGGCCGGGGTCGCCGCCGTGCCCGAAGATCTCCCGGCGCGCTTCGACTTCCTCGGAGGCGTCGAGGAGTGCCTCGAACGCCTCGACGAGGAGGCGGCCGCGGGCATCGACTTGCACCAGGTATCGATCGCCGAAGAGGATCCCGAGCGCTGGGCCGATACATTGCGGCGGCTAGTTGGATAGCGACACCACACATGCGCCTTCGGCGGCGCGAGTTCAGGAGGACTTCGATGGCTGACTCGATTCGCGTGCAGGACTACCTCGCGGACTACACGCGGCAGCTGCTGCGCCAGACGGCACGGGCCGTCGAGGACCTGACGGAGGAGGAGGTGCACTTCCGGCCGGGAGAGCATTGCAACTCGATTGCCTTCGACGCGTGGCACATCGCGCGGACGGCGGACAACCTCATCTTCTTCGCCTTCGAGCGCGAGCAGCCCGTCTGGCTCCAGCAGGGGCTGGACCAGGAGTGGGGGCTGCCCAAGGCCGATCAGGGCACGGGCATGGCGCCCGAGGACGCCTACGCGCTGCGCTTCCCGGCCGGCGAGGTGCTGGCGAAGTACGCGACGGACGTCTCAGACGCGATCGTCCCTCGCATCGAGCAGATGAGCGACGAGTACCTGCAGACGTTGACGACGATTCGGCCCCAGGGCGAACTCCCGCGCTACCAGATCATCGGTCAGGTCGTGATCAACCACGGCAACAACCACATCGGTCAGCTCAACCTCGAACGCACGATCCTCGGCAAGGAGGGGCTCGGCATCTGAGCCGCCGTTAGTCCGCGCCGGGCCTAGTCCGGCGGCACGACGAGCCACGAGTCCGTTCGCTGTGAGAGCGAGCGGATGTGGTTGACCTCGCCCGCGTGGTAGAGGTCGTGCTCGATCATCACCTGCACGATCCAGCGCGATGTCGTCTCCTCGCCCCAGTTGGTCATGTGCGGAGCGTCGAGGTCCGCGTCACTGAGCGCCTCGACGCCCGAGCGGAGTTGCGCGTGCGCCGCCTGCGCCCAGTCGACTGCGCCATCGAGGGGATACGTGGCGTTGTCTTCGTAGTTCGGCGCGGGCAAGAAGGGCGGGCGGCCCTCGGCGGCGTACTCCCAGCTCCACTCACCGGGGCCGAAGGCGTAGTGGTCGTACATCCACTTGCAGGCAATCACGTGCCAGAAGATCTGCGCCATCGGTCGCTCTTGGCCTTCAGCCAGGAAGGTCCAGTCCGCCTGCCGCACGTGTCGCATGTTCGAGAGCAGGGAGTGGTCACCCGGACCCGCGAAGGCGCCGTCGAGCTGGTCGAGGAGGAATCGCACCTCGAGGTTCGACATGGCGGGAGCATACGCCCCGCTTCCGGGCGGCCCGGCCGCCCCGCCCCGCTGGCGTGGCGTGCGAAGATGCCGCCTAGGGCCGCTGAGCCCTCGCACGCAGGATGGCGAAATATGACAGACCGCAACGAGGGAACCGCAGGCAGCGGGCGCAACGCGCTGGCGGTCGAGCTCCTCCGCTCGATCACCACGACGGCAGAACAACTGCTGAGCCTGGAGGAGGGCGACCTCGACCACGACTGCAGCCACGGCTGCGCCATGGACGGCGGTGTGCGGCGGCTGCTGATTCACAACGCCGATCACGAGCGGCAGCACGGCGGTGCGATCACGAACGCGCGAATGCACCGGCGCGAGCTGCAGGAGTCCGAGCAGGCGCGCCTCGTCCGCGACTGGCTACGCGACCGCATCGAACTCGCCTGGCTCGTGATGGACGCGTCCGACGACCTCCTGGACGCGCCAACCGGCGAGGGCGAGTGGACCGTGCGTGAGCACGTCGAGCACCTCCTCTACTGGGAGCGGGACAGCGTCGACACGGCGATGCGCGAGGTCGCCGAGGGTTAAGCAGCTCGGGGCGGAGCGGCCGGGGGCAGCATGACCAACGACCTGACGGTGCTCGGTGGCGGGCTGGGCTCGCTGCCGCTGGTGACGGACGCCGAATCGCGCTCGATCTCGGCGGAGAACCCGACCGGCGAGCGCGGCGGAGGCGGGCGCGCCGAGCCCGACCCCGATGGCCCCGCCCGACGCCTCGGCGTCGGCTGGAAGGCACGGCCCTACCTCACGCTCCCAGCTGGCTCGACGACCACGCTCGCGGACATCGAAGGACCGGGCGTGATCCAGCACGTCTGGGTCACCGTCGAGGTCGCCGCATACCGCAGCTGCATCCTCCGCATCTACTGGGACGACGAGGAGACGCCCTCGGTCGAGGCGCCGGTCGGCGACTTCTTCGCGAACAGCCATGGCTTGCGCTACGACGTCAACTCGATCCCGATCACGGTCAACCCTGATGGCGGTTTCAACTCCTACTGGCCCATGCCGTTCCGCCGCCGCGCCCGCATCACGGTCGAGAACCAGCATTCTGGCGATATCCGCGCGTGGTTCTACCAGGTGGATTACAGCCTGACCGAGGTGCCAGAGCAGGCGGCCTACTTCCACGCCCAGTGGCGGCAATCGATGACCACACGCGAGCACCCCGAGCACACGATCCTCGACGGTGTCCGCGGGCGCGGGCAGTACGTCGGTACCGCGCTCGGGTGGACGCAGTTCTCAGACGGCTGGTGGGGCGAGGGCGAGATCAAGTTCTTCCTCGACGGCGACGAGGAGTACCCGACGATCTGCGGGACCGGCACGGAGGACTACTTCGGCGGCGCCTGGGCGTTCAAGAACACGTTCTCAACGCCCTACCTCGGCTACCCGCTGTGGACCCGCGAGCCAGGCGAGGTGCCGAAGCACGGCCTGTACCGCTGGCACATCCCGGACCCGATCCGCTTCCGGGAGGACCTGCGCGTCACGATCCAGGCCCTCGGCTGGTATCCCGACCGGCTGTACCAACCGCTGACCGACGAGCTGGCGTCGGTTGCCTACTGGTACCAGCTCGAGCCGCACGCGCCGTTCCCCGCGCTCCCAGACGCCGAGGCGCGACTGCCGAGGATCCGCGCGAGCTTCTAGCCGAGCCTCGAGGTACTACGAAGCGGGCTCCGGCTGGCGACCATCGACGTCGGTGAAGTCGTAGGCCCTCGCCAGTTCATGGGCGCCAACGGTCTGGCCGCTGCGGGCCATCGCCTCGGGGTCAGCGATCAGCATCGCGATGCCGCGCCCGGCGTAGTCGGGCGACTCCGTGCGGGCGAAGAAATCGGCCTCCGACCAACCCTCGAAGTAGGGATGCCCCGTCTCGAAGTTGCGCACGATCGCCTCGACGCGGGGGAAGCCCGGGTAGACGGCGATCGAGGGGATGCCTTCGCCTCGGAGCTGCCGCCCGAGGCTCAGCGCCAGCCGCGCGGTGGCGTGGGCGCGCATGTCGATGCCAAGGTCGGGGCTGGGTCGCTCGCTCGGTCGCTCGTTCGTGAAGAATACGGCCGCACCGGGGCGTCCGAGCATCAACGGGATGCCGTAGTGGCAGGCGAGCGCGTGCGACCGCACGCCGACGTGCATGTTGCCGTCCCAGTTGGCGAAGTCGCGCTCCCACATCGGCGCCCGCCAGCGATCGAGCTCGCCCGCAAGGTCGCCGCTCGGCTCAGAGTCCCAGCCCACGACGTTGTTGACCAGCACGTCGAGGCCGCCCTGGTCCTCGACGATGTGCGCGAAGAGGGTCGCGGTCTCCTCCGCCGAGTCGTGATCGCAGCGCACGCCGATGCCGGTGCCGCCATGCGCGCTGACCTCGTCGGCGACATCCTCGACGGTGCCGCCGAGGTCTGACGTCGGGCCACCGGCGCGCGTGCCACGCCCTGTCACGTAGACCGTCGCTCCACATTCGCCGAGGACCCGGGCCACACCACGTCCGACGCCACGGGTCGCGCCCGTCACGACGGCGATGCGGCCGGTGAGGTCGGGCGGAGTCCAGCGTTCGCCGTTCGTAGTCATTGGCACCCCTGACTGCGGTCGATGGTAGCGAAGCGCTCGCCGGAACCTCGACCGATCAGCCATACTGTCGCCGCGGTCCACAGTCCGCAGCTCTGGGAGACCTGACATGGCCGGCGTGATCTATCAGCTCAGCGTGTCCGATGGTGGCGTGCCCAAGCTGCCGATCGAGGTCGGCGAAGTGACCGCCCAGGGCCTGGCTGGCGACCGTCAGGCCAAGCCCGGCATCCACGGTGGCCCGTATCGCGCGCTTTGCCTGTTCCCGCTCGAGATTGTCGAGGAGCTCGCTGCGGCCGGGCACCCGATCGGCCCCGGTGGCGTCGGGGAGAACGTCACGACCAGCGGCGTCGACTGGTCGACGATCACACCCGGCACACGCCTGCGCCTCGGCGAGGGAGTGCTGATCGAAATCACCGGGTTCACCGACCCCTGCAAGACGATCGCCGAAAACTTCACGGGCGCCGACATCAACCTGATCAACCAGCGTGTCGCGCCCGGCAAGAGCCGTGTCTACGCGCAGGTCCTGGAGGCTGGGTCACTCCAACCCGGCGACGCGATCGAGGTCGTCGATGTGGTCGCGGACGGCAACGATGTCTTGACGCCCGCGCTGGGTGGGATCGGCCAGATCTCCCTCCCGGTCTCCGACCTCGAGCGTTCGATCCAGTTCTTCACGGAGCAGCTCGGCGCCACGTTGGTGAACGAGGTGTTCGGGCTGGCCTTCTTCCGCTTCGGCGAGACGACGCTCATGCTCGATGGCTCCGAGCACTCGATGTTCGAGGGCCCGTCGAGCGGCGCCGTGTACTTCGACGTGGACGACATCAATGCGAGCTACGAGGCGCTGCGCAGCCGCGGCGTGTCCTTCGACGCCGCGCCGCTGATGCAGCATCGCGAGGGCTCCGTCGAGCGCTGGCGGGCCTTCTTCCGGGATCCCGATGGCAACCCGCTCGGCCTCAAGAGCGAGGTGGCGGTCGAGGGTTAACTGGCCTCGACGGCTTGCCCGGCGGCGCTACGATTGGGACTGGCGCCGCGGCGGAGGGGAGCAGCATGCCTCTGGGGATCACACCGGCCGACATCGTCGACGAGCAACTGCGCGAGACGATGGAGCGCGCGTCCGTGGCGCTGGACGACGGACAGACGCGCGAGTGCGTCGAGGCTTGCGCCGAGGCGTACCTGGCGCTGCTGCGTGATCGTCCAAAGGTTCGCGAAGCCCTGGACACGGTGCTCTCGGAGCCGGGGATCAAGGAGGGCATCGAGCGGGGGATGATCCGGACTGCCCCGCTGATGTGGCCACGCTTCGCCGCGAAGCTCGACCTCTCCAGCGACGAGCCTACGATCGAACTCGACCGCACCCCGGCGTTCGGCGAGACGATCCAGTACTACGAGTTCACCCTTGACGTGATCCGTCAGGCCGAGGTCGGAGAGTTACAGACTGGCATGGCGGGTGGCCTCTAGCCCGATCTATTGGACGCCGCCACACGCTCGCATCCGCCCTCGTGCCTCCTGGTGCTCGTGAGTCCGCGCGATCCACCTCGGGCGGTCGATCTAAGCTCGCGCTCGGCGTAGGTCTGAGGAAGGCCCAGCGCGCAACGCGAGGAGGACTCGATGCAATACCTGATGCTGCTGCACAGCGACCCGGATGTCGGGGAACCGAACGCGTTCCAGAGCTACCAGGCGATCGCCGAGGAGATGCGTGAGCTCGGCATCCTCATCGCGTCGGAACCGCTTGGTCCCGCGCCGGGAGCGCGCCTCGTGCGCTCCCGCGACGGCGATCGGAGCATCACCGATGGTCCCTACGCCGAGACGCGAGAGCAGGTCGGCGGCTTCTTCCTTGTCGAGGCAGACGATCTAGCGACGGTGGAAACCTTCGCCGCGCGGATGCCCGCCGCCCGTGTCGGCACCGTCGAGATTCGCGCGATCGGCCACGACTGAGGCGCTTCGCGCTGATGACTCAGGGCGTCGCGCCACGCTCCCACTCGACGGCGAACAGCTCGAAGCTGCCCTCGATGCCTCGTAGCTCACGCTCGCCTCGCTCGGCGAACGCGAAGGCCTCCGTGGGGCTGGACAGGTCGCGCAGCACGCGCGAGACGAGGATCTCATCGCCATCAGCGAGGCCGCCGATGCGCGCGGCGACGTTGACGTGGTGGCCGATGAAGTCGTTATCGGCGCGCATCAACTCGCCGGTGTGCAGCCCGACGCGAACGGGGACCGGCGTCTCTGCGCCCGCGTTGCGACCGCGCAGCGCGTCCTGCAGCTCCATCGCGCAACGGACGGCCTCGTTGGCCGAGCTGAAGGCGACCATGAAGCCGTCGCCCATCACCTTCACCTCGTTGCCGCCGTGGTTGGCGATAGCATCGCGGATCAGCTGGTTGTGCTCACGAAGCAGGCCGAGCCAGCGCTCGTCGCCCAGGCGCTGCTGACCGCCTCGATCGAAGTGCCAGCATCGACGCTGGCGGACGCGCCCTGCAGTTCGAGTTTCAGGCGGATCACGTCCTCAACGTAGAGCCCGGCGTCGTGCTGCGCGAAGAGCTCCGCCGCTCGATCGAGGTCGTGCAGCCCGTCGAGGGCACGCCCTTCCTCGTTCGCCAGCGCCGCGTCAGTGACCAGCATGCGGCCGAGTTCGACTGGCGCCTGCTGATCGGCAGCCCAGGCGCGACCGGTGGCGACGTGTTCGCGCGCCTCGTCGTGGCGTCCCAGGTGCAACGCCAGCATCGCCCGATAACCGTCGAGGCTGCGCCAACCGGCGACGCGATTCTCGGGCCAGCCGCAGAGCTCCTCGTAGATGGCGGTGACCACCTCGTCGTCAGCGAGCGCGGAGAGTGCCTCGCCAATTGAAGCGAGGAAGAGGTAGCGCACGGCCCCGGGCGGCGTCCGCTCCGCGTAGGCGATCCAGAGATCGAGCACCCGGCGTGCTTCCTCGGTGCGTCCAGCGCGGAAGTGGATGCGCGCCTCAAGTCCGATCCGTGCTAGCTGCTCGACCGCGTCGACGCGCTCGATCTCAGGCAGCATCTGGTACGCCTCGGCGGGCCGCCCCGCGGCGAGGGCGTATTCGGCGCGCGTCCATGCCACGCTGGCCTGCCCGCTGGGCAGATGGCGCAGGATCTCCTCGGCGGCGGCGCGGTCGCCACGGGCGTAGGCGACCCACGACTGGAACACGATCATGCGCGGGTAGTCCCAGTCCATCTGCTTCGCCGCGAGCGATTCCGCGGTTTCGACGGCGGCTTGGCGAAAGGCGTCGTAATCGCCGGTGTGAGACATCATCAGGGTGCGGATACGGAGGGCGATCGCTGCCTGCTCCTGCATACCCTCCTCGCGCGCCTCCTTGAAGGCCTGGAGGAAGAGCGCATCGCCCTCGTCCCAGCGCCGTTCGAGGAGCGCGATGCTCGCGTGGTAGAACGTGATGAAGGGCCGAATCCCGCGGATCGCGTGCTCGTCGGCCAGCGCGCTCGCACGCTTGATCGCGGCGCGCGCCTCGTCGCTCGGGTCGGCCTGCAGCGAACCGGCGCGCTGCAGTAACAGGCGCGCCTCAAGTGCCGGGTCGGCGCCGTTGAGGGCTTCCAGCGCTTGCGCGATGATCGGCGTTCGCCGGTCCGGCGCGATATCGACAGCGGTGGCAGTGATGGCCGCTCGCGCCGCATTGAGCCCGTCGCCTCGTTCGACGTACGCGCTGAGGGCGCTCATCCCGTTGCGGAACGCTGCACGAGTGTCGCCCTGGAGACGCTCGGCACGGCTTGCCGCCAGGTGCACGTCCGCCGCGTCGAGCTCGGCCGGGTCATCGACCCGTTCGAGGAACTCGAGGCAGGCGCGGAACTGCCGCGCGGCATCGGACCACGCGCTCTGCATCGCTGCTCGTTCACCGGCGAGGAAGGAGAAGTGCGCGGCGGGCTCTACGTGCTCCGGGTTCGCTGCCGCTGATGCGCCGAAGTGGTAGGCCAACTCCTCGTCGCGGGGTTGTTCGTCGCTCTCGCGATGCAGCCCGAGCAATGCCGAGCCGATTTCGCCGTGCAACGCATTGCGTCGTGCCTCGGACAGCTGGGCGAGGAGCGTGTCGCGCATCAGTGCGTGCGAGAAGCGGAACCGACCGGGCTCCGAGCCCTCCTCGATGACCTGCGCGTTCAGCCCCTCTTCCAGGGCGGAGTCGAGGTCGGTCGCCTCGCCGCTCTGGATGCGCCCGAGCAGGTCGCGGCCGAACGAGCGTCCGGCGACGGCCGCGGTGGTCAGGGCCTCGACGGCCGCCTCGCTCAAGTAGCGCAGGCGTGCGTTGAGCACCTCGCGGATGCTATCGGGGATGCGGGTCTCGGCGGCCGCCGAGGCGAGCGTGCCCTCCTCCGCCATCAGCGCCACGATCTCGCTGACGAAGAAGGGATTGCCCTCGGTCGCCTCGTAGAGCCGGTCGAGCAGCTCCGGACTGGCCGTCACGCCTGAGCTTTCGCGCACATAGCGACTGACATCGTCCGCGTCGAGCCCGGCGAGGCCGAGCCGGATCACGTTCGGTTCGCGGTTGAGCGCGGCGAGGATCGGCGTCATCGGGTGCGCTAGGTCGATCTCGTCCTCGCGGTAGGTGCCGACGATCAGGACCCGCCCGCGGCGCATCTCTCGCGCCATGTGCAACAGCATTTGCAGCGTCGCCTCGTCGGCCCAGTGCAAATCGTCGAGGACCATCAGCAGCGGGCCATCGGCGGAGGCGTTGATGAAGAACGTGGCGACCGCGTCGAAGAGGCGGAACTGCGAGGCAGGACTCTCGTCCTCGGGTGCCGGCTCGATCTCGGGCATGACCAGCGTGATGTCCGGCAGCACGCGCGCGAGTTCGCGGCCGCCGCTCCCCACGAACGTACGGAGTCGGCTCGGGTCGGCTCCCGCGAGCGCCTCGCCGAAGGCGCGGCCCGCTTCGACCCATGGCCAATACGGCGGCACCCCGGCGGTCTCAAGCGCACGACCCCAGACCGACTGTGCGCCGCGCAATCGGGCGTAGGTCTCCAGTTCCTCGGCGAGGCGGGTCTTACCGATGCCTGGTGCGCCCGCGATCAAGGCGACGCCGCCCCGGCCGGCGTTCGACTGGTCGAAGGCATCGCGGAGCCTCGACAGCTCGCGCTCGCGACCGACGAAGACACCGCGCGCGATGCGGTCGAGGGGGTGTGCACCCGATCCGGCGGGCGCATGCTGATTCGGGTCGATGCGCTCGAGTGCCTCGATCACCTCGGTGCTGCTCTGCGGTCGATCGGCGGGGTCCTTCACCAGCAGCCGCAGGATCAGCTCCTCGAGGTCGGCGGGACACTGATCGGCCAGCCACGAGGGCGCGACCGGTGGGGTGCTGATGTGCTGTGAGATGACGGCGGTGCCGTCGGAGCCCTGGAACGGCGGCCGTCCCGTCACCATCTCGTAGAGCATCGCGCCCAGCGAATAGAGGTCGGCCAGCAGCGTCACCTCGCCGCCGAGCGCCTGCTCTGGCGCCATGTAGTTGGCGGTGCCGAGCATCGCCGACTCCTGCGTCAGCCTCGTACGGTCGATCGCCACGGCGAGGCCGAAGTCGCCGATCTTCGGCGTACCCGCGTCGTCCAGCACGACGTTCCCCGGCTTCAGATCGCGGTGCACGATGTTCGCGTTGTGGATGAACCGCAGCCCGCGTGCGATGGCGCTGGCGAGCTCGATCACGCGTTCGGTCGGAATCTGGCGACCATCGCCGACGGTGGCCGATAGGTCGCCGCCGCCCATGTAGTCCTGCACGAAGAAGGGCTGCCCGTCCTCGATCCCGGCGTCGAAGACGGCGACGACGTTCTCGTGCACACCCAGCCGCGCCATCGACTGCGCCTCGCGGTCGATGCGGACGCGGCCCGCCTCGTCGAGACCCTCCGTCTTCAAGAATGCGAGCGCGACATCGCGATCGAGGGTGGTGTCGCGCGCGAGGTAGACGCGCTTGCGCGCACCCTCGCCGATCAGGCGTTCGATCCGGTAGCGCCCGCCGCCGGCCGACTGCGGCGGCGTGACGTGACCGCCGAGCGGTGCACCCGAGGCGGACGCGGAGGGCGGCATCGGGACCGTAGGTGTGGTCGTGGCTGGTGGCGGAGGCGCGAGACGTTCGCGAGCGGCGCGAAGCAATTGTTCGGCGTCGGCGTTGTCGGGATCGAGTGCCAGAGCGTCTTGAGAGAGGCGTTCGACCTCAGTCCAGTCTCCGCGCTCCAGCGCTTCGTCGGTCTCGGTGAGCAGGCGCTCGATGTGGCGCTGGATGCGATCGCTGGTCACGCCTGCCCCTCACGCGCTGGCCTCTGCCAGCGGGTACGCATCCAGGTCAGGCCCGACTGCGAGTAGGCCCGTCACGATTTCTTCCATGCGGTCGATAAACCCGAACGCGCCGGCGCCGGGCACGAAGATCGGGGTGCAGTCGGGCAGCGCCTCCGCCAGGTAGCGGCCCATCTTGATCGGGTGGTGCTTGTCGTCCTCGCCTTGCCAGAGCAGGACCGGTGCCTCGACGTCTGCGAGCTCGAAGCCCCAGTCGGTGACATGCAGCTGAGCCTCGAGGCTCGCCGCGGCCGGGCCCTGCACGAACGCCTCTTCGAGGTCGCGCTGGCGCAGCTCGCGCATCTCGTCCGACTCGAAGTAGGCGCGGTCGACATCGGGCAGGTAGCCCATCTGCTGCCGGTAGATGATGTTGGGCGATGTCTTGGCTGCGGTGGCGAACATGCGCATCCACATCCGACCGAGGCGTGGCGAGCGCAGCGCCATGCGGTAGAGCGTGCGCGTCTCGCGGTTCATCCCGTCGAGGACGCCCGGGACGTCCAGCGGGCCGAGCCCGGAGACGATGGCGGCGCCCAGCAGGCGTTCCGGAGTCTTGATCAGACAGGCGCAGACGTACGGCATGGCGCCAGAGATGCCCATGATCCCGTACTGAGCCAGCTCGAGCTCATCGGCGAGGTACGCGAGGTCGTCGGCCCAACTCAGGAAACTGCGGTTCGGTTCGTCCTCCGACAACCCGAATCCGGGGCGATCGGGCGCGATCAGGCGGACACCGTTGGCGGTGGCGCCGGCATCGACCATCGCGCCAGAGAGCCGGGTGCTGGGCAGACCGTGGAAGAAGAAGACAGGTTTGCCCTCCGGATCGCCGAACTCGGCATAGCCGAGTGCGCGACCGTCAGGCAGCGTCACCGTCCGTTCGAGCCGTGGTACCAGCATCGCAGCAGGCTAGGCTGCCCCGGCTCGCCTGTCCATTACCGAGCACGCACCACGCTCAACGAGCGCCAAGATCCAGCATCGCGGACCGACGAAGATGACGAGTGAGGAGAGTTCCTCTCCTCAGTGCAGACGACCCACTCGATGCTCTCAGTCGAACACGGTTTCGAGGTAGCTCGACGGGTCGATCTCGCCTCGATCGGTCGCGTTCGACCTGGCATCGTTATCATGAGGGCGCGACGGAAGCGGATGCGCGACGACTCGAGGAGCAAGACATGGTCGACTTCAGCGACTCACCCGCCGAGGCGGAGTTCCGGAGCGAAGTGCAGGCGTTCCTCGAGGAGACGAAGGAGACCCGGGCGGACGGACGCGATCCGGGGGCGGGGTTCGGCCCGAAGAGTGTCGCGAAGGGCAAGCTCGACGACTACGAGCGCTGGCGCGCCGCGCTGGCGGAGCGGCACTGGATCGCGCCTCACTGGCCCGAGGAGTGGGGCGGCGCGGGCCTGAGCTCTCGCGAGCAGTCCGTGCTCAACGAGGAGTTCTCCAAGGCCGGCGTCAGCAACGTCGGTGGGTTCGGCACGATGATGATCGGCCCGACCCTGATCATCCACGGCTCCGATGAGCAGAAGGCCGAGTACCTACCGAAGATCATGGCCGGCGAGATCGCCTGGTGCCAGGGCTGGTCTGAGCCGAGCGCGGGCTCCGATCTCGCCTCGCTCCAGACGCGTGCCGCACGCGATGGCGACGAGTACACCATCAACGGGCAGAAGATCTGGACCTCGGGCGCGCACCAGGCGGACTGGATGTACATGCTGGCGCGCACCGACCCGGACGCGCCGAAGCACCGTGGTATCTCGTTCCTGATGTTCCCGATGGATGCGCCCGGCGTGACGGTGCGCCCGCTGACGCAGATGACCGGGAACTCCGACTTCAACGAGGTGTTCTTCGAGGACGTGAAGATCCCCGCGACCAACCGCGTCGGCGAAGAGAACCGCGGCTGGTATGTGGGCGCGACCCTGATGGACTTCGAGCGCAGCGGCATCGGCTCCTCGATCGGCACGCACAAGAGTCTGCTGGAGCTGCTCGCCCGCGCGAAGCAACTGCCAGAGGGCCAGTCCACCCTCGGACGCTCCGACACGACCCGGCTGGCCTTCGCCGACTCGGTGATCGACGCCGAGGTGTCGCTGCTGTTTTCCTACCGGCTGATCACGATGCAGGCGCAGGGCCTGGTGCCGAACTACGAGGCTTCGATGGCGAAGATGTTCGGTTCGGAGATGAACCAGCGCATCGCGCGAGTGCACATGAAGGTCTACGGGCTCTACGGCTACGTCTACGACCCGCAGTTGCCCCAGGGGCGCAACAACCAGCCCAGCTATCGGTACCTGCGCGCCTCGGCCAACACCGTCGAGGGCGGTAGCTCGGAGATCCAGCGCAACATCATCGCCACGCGAGGCCTTGGCCTGCCGCGAGGTTAGCCGTTGCGCGCGGACACACCAACGAGGCGCCGAGGGGCGCCTCGTTCGATCCAGCCGGGCCGTGGTCAGTCCTCCAGGTATACCGCGTCGCCTTCGTGCACTTCGCCGGCGGTGAGCACGGCGCCGTAGACGCCGGCGTTGTTGTCGTTGAGCTGCGCGACGCTGCGCAGTACGTCGGTCAGCGGCTCGCCGCCATGCGGTGAGAGCGTGATCATCGCGCAGCGACTGTCGCGCTCGGTGACGCCCATCCGGACCGTGTCGCCTAGGCGCAACACGCGCCCGACCCACGCATCCTCCCCGAACGTCGAGGTCTCGGGCGCGTCGATGTAGAAGTTCATGCGGTAGCGCCGGATCTCAGGCTCCGTCCCGCTGGCCTCCGCAATGCCCTCGACGGTCGCCAGTGTCATCAGCGACAGCGGCGCGATGTCGAAGCTACCTCGATGGTCGCGAAGCAGGAACAGCGGCCGGTCTGAGGCGGCGGCGAGCTCGTCACGCAACTCGTCGCTGCCGATCTCGAGTTCGTCTCCGCGCGGCGTCGCCACGTTCAGTTTCGGGCGTTGGTCTGCAGTCCAGGCCGGGTGGTAGGCGAACAACGATGGCAGCTCGCGCCCGGTGAGCCAGGGAAACGGGCTCTGCGACTCCGCCTGCACGAAGGCGAACATGCGGTCCGCCTGCACGCCCTGCAGCGTCACGGGCGCCGCCTCCAGGCGTTCACCGGCCATGGACTTCACGGGGTAGCGCCAGGCGCTGGCGATCGTGCCGACCTGCTTCACGTTGCCTCCGTCGGTGCGAACGTCAGGCTACGCGACCGGCGTGCCCTCGTGCGGCCGCGCGGCTACCATCGGCCCGGTTCGAGGCGAGTCCGAGGGGGGAACATGCCGGCAGACCTGACGCACCACCAGCTCGAGGACATCAACGGCCTGTCGATGCACGTCGCCGAGCAGGGCGATGGCCCGGCGATCGTGCTCTCGCACGGGTTCCCGGAGCTCTGGTACTCGTGGCGTCATCAGATCCCGGTGCTGGCGGAAGCGGGCTACCGCGTGATCGTTCCCGACCAGCGCGGCTACGGCGGTACGACGGCCCCCGAGGAGATCTCGGCCTACTCCCAGCAGGACTTCTGCGAGGATCTGGTCGCGCTCCTCGACGCACTCGAGGTCGAACAGGCGGTGTTCGTCGGCCACGACTGGGGCGGCGCGGTCGTCTGGAACATGGCGCTCCACTTCTCGGAGCGCGTGCGCGCCGTGGCCGGGGTGAACACGCCGTACAACGGCCAGGCGACGGCGCCGCTCACCGAGTTCATCGCCAGCCTGCCCTCGGCGGGCATGTTTGACTACCAGCTCTATTTCCAGGAACCGGGCGTCGCAGAGGCGGAGATCGAGGCCGACGTCGAGAAGGCGTTCCGGCTGATCCTGCGCAGCAGCGACCCCGCCGACGAGTTCGATGTCCTGGCGGGCTTCGACACGGTGCGCGAGCGCGGCGGCGTCTTTGTCGGCTACCCGGACGACGCGCCGCGCAGTGTGATGCTGACGCAGGAGGAACTCGACACCTTCGTCGAGGTGTACTCGAAGACGGGGTTCCGCGGCGGGCTGAACTGGTACCGCAATCAGCGCGCGAGCTGGGAGTGGGGCCAGACGCTGACCGACCCCAAGGTCGAGTGTCCGGCGTTGATGGTGACAGCGGGCAAGGACCCGGTGCTCACGCCTGCGCTGGCGGCCAACATGGAGTCGCTGATCCCGCATCTCCAGCGCGGGCACATCGAGGATTGCGCGCACTGGACGCAGCAAGAGCGGCCGGAGGAGCTAAACCGCATCCTCCTCGACTGGCTGGCGACGCTGCCAGCGGAGGGACAGTAGGCGCGCCACTCACCGCGGCGCGAAACGACGACGAGCGGGCCGCGAGGCCCGCTCGTGCTATGCCTGCTCGGCTCGCGCTCAGCGCGACGCCGAAGCGGTGGGGTCTCGCTCAGCCTCGAAGAGGCTGGATCACGGTCGTTAGATCGCGACCCGGTCCTTGAGGCCGTTGGCCGGCTTGAAGGTCGCGACCGTGCGGGCCGCAATCTCGATCGCCGCACCAGTCTGCGGGTTCCGACCCATTCGGGCCGAGCGCCGCTTGGTCTCAAACTTGCCGAAACCGGCAATCGCGACGTCCCGACCAGCGTCCAGCTCGACCGCAATGATTCCGCTGCCGGAATCGGTGCTGAAGATCGAGTCGAGGATCTCCAACGCCTTCTGGTTGGTCAGGCCGGTCTGTCCGGCGAGCTTCTGGGCCATCTCAGCCTTGTTCATCAATGCCTCCACACAAGCGCGTTAACACTTGAGTATTAACACGCTCAGAGCCGTCCGTCACGCGGTTTCCGGCCGGAAACCGCGTGAAAACCGCCACGTGACGGGCCGAAATCGATGGCTCGATCGCCAGCTTCCGCCCTCGAGGGGTCCGGAGTCCGAGCTACTCCCCGCCGTCGGGACCC
Source organism: Dehalococcoidia bacterium (assembly GCA_965226785.1). Lineage (GTDB taxonomy): Bacteria > Chloroflexota > Dehalococcoidia > UBA2979 > UBA2979 > CBDDEC01. The sequence goes on along the minus strand of CBDDEC010000002.1, from coordinate 368,887 downwards.
CAGAACACGACCCACGTCGCGAAGTCGTCGGTGAAGTCCTCGAAGCGGTGCTCCACCCCGGCGGGGACGAACAGCGCGTCACCCGGCCCGAACGTGGAGTGCTCATCGCCGTTGACGAACGTGCCGGTGCCGGTGAGTACGAAGTACAGCTCGTCGTGATCGTGCGGCTGCTGCGGGTCGCGGCCGCGCGGGGCGTAGATGCCGAGGCGCATCGTGCCGTGGGTGAATGGCTCCGCGTAGGATGGCTCGCCGTCCGCAGGCAGCAGCGCTCGCACGGCCTCGGCGGTCCATCGTCCCGGCGTCGTCGGCTCCGAGGTCATGCGTCCCCCTCGCTGCGTGATGGCGGCGTCGCACAGAGTACGCTTCCCGCGCCGGTGCGCTCAGGCCGGTCGACGAGGGGCGCGCGATGGCCGAGCCGCAGTCACCGAAACAGCTGATTCGAGACTTCTGCGCGGCCTGGTCGCGCCTCGACGTTGACGAGCTGATGACCTACTTCACGGAGGATGCCGTCTATCACAACATGCCCGGCCCACCGCTCCACGGCGTCACGGCCGTCCGGGCCGGGATCGAGGGCTTCCTCTCCGGCTGGGACGAGACGGTGTGGGAGGTGATCAACATCGCCGCGGCGGGCGACCTCGTTCTCGCCGAACGGGTCGACCGCACCCGCGCGGGCGACCGCAACGTCGATCTGCCCGTGACGGGCGTCTTCGAGATTCGCGACGGTCTGATTGCCGCTTGGCGCGACTATTTCGACCTGGCTACCTACCAGCGCGCGATGACGCCGTCGGATTGAACCTGCTCTCGTTTTCTGACAGTCGGTAGCCTGTTGATCCGACGTGTGTTCCGAGGCCCGTCGGCACGTCTGTCGCCGCTCAGTACCGGCTCGTGACGAAGCTCCCGGTGTCAGAGAGACCATCCGCCGCTGCAGGACGGCGTACGGCCGCAAGAGGTTGGACCGCCGCTCGATGTGCTTGTACGCACAAGCGCGCAAGAGCTTCGTAACAACCCTGCTTCTTAAATGGTCCCTGGCAATGGATTGCCCGGAGGGCAGAGGGCATGGAGGGCGCGAATCTTCGACAAGCTCAGTAACTCGGTTCGCCGCTCCTTCCGCCTTCGTCGGCGTAAATTGATGGACTGGCGTCGAGATCCCCGCTACAGCATTGAGGTCGACGCGGAACTGAACGGCGCCCAGTGCAGCATCGAGGACATCTCGGTTGGTGGCGCGCGCGTTGCGATTCAGCGAGCGCTCGCCCCCGAAGTTGGCGACTCGGTTCGCATCGCCTTCACCCTGGCGGGCTGCGGCCACAGCCTGAGCGGCGTCGTGCGGCGTGTCAGCGAGGACGGCCTGACCAGCCAGATCGGCATCGCTTTCGCCGGCGAGCAGCGTGAGGCTATAGAGCTGCTGGCGAGTTCGCTCGACGACTTCGGCGCGGCGCAAGCGAGCTGACGACACCCCCCGGCGGCCTGACGACCGCGCCCACGCCTGTCTGTGCGCCATCTGGACCGACCAGCCGTGCCAACAGGGTGTTCCTGTCCCGGCCGCTCCGGAACCGGGAGGCTCCCGCTTTCGTCCGAGAACTGGCGAGCGCACATCGACCGCGAGGCGTGACCTCTCGCGTTCCCATCACCAGCGCGTCGCAATCGAGGTGCAGCCGACCCTCGGAGGGTGGGAACGGCGAATAGAACGGGGATAGCGGGCGAACAGGAGGTCGACCATGCCCGTTGCTACCATGGACGCACCAGTCGGAAGGCCCTTCCATGGGTGAATTCGTCGTTTCGGTCACCCTCCCCGGCACCCCTGAACACTTCACGCGGACCCTCGACGGCCGCGCGGTGGTGGGGCGTGACGAGAGCTGCGAGATCCGCTTGCAGCACCCACTCGTGTCGCGACGCCACCTCGAGATCGAGCGGTCCGAGGACGGCGAGATCGTATTGCGCGACCTCGGCAGCAAGAACGGCACGCTAGTGCAGGACCAGCTGCTCTCGGGCTCCTTCGTTGTCACGGCGGAGCCGACGACGCTGCAGATCGGGCCGTACATACTCTCCGTCTCCTCTGAGGCGCCGCGGGGCGATCTCACACTGACGCAGGTCGCACCGCGTGAGGCGGCCGCCGTTCTGCTCGACCGCAACCTGCACGCGGTCTCCGTGCACGGCGAGACGCTCGAGCAGCGCTTCTCGCCGCAGGAGTTCGAGTTCCTCGAGGTGCTCGAGCGGGCGGCGCCGCGCGCAGTCCGGAGCGACGCCATCGGCGATGCGGTCTGGGGCGAGGCGCAATGGGACACGTACATGTTGCACAACCTCGTGCGCCGCGTGCGGAGGCGCTTCGATGGTTGCGGCGCGCCTGCGGAGGAGCTGATCGTGACCGTACCGGGCGTCGGCTATCTCCTCGCCTGACGGCGTGACCCGCCCGTGCTGCCGCTCCGCCCACCCCCGACGCCCATCGAGGCCAGTCTGAAGCCGCCGCGTGGCTGACTTCGCCACGGGCGATCGCTTCGGTGACTACCGCCTCGGCGAGCCGCTCGGGGGCGGCGGCTTCGGCGACGTGTGGCGCGCGAGCCACGTCGAAAGCGGCGACGTCGTTGCGCTCAAATTCCTCGGTGGCCAGTATTCGGAAGCGGATACCGCGCGCATCCACGCCGAGGTCGAACTGTTGGCCACCGCCGCTGCTCGATCGTCGCGCCACGTCGTGCGCGTCCTCGATGGTGGCACGGAGCCCGTGCCCTATGTCGTGATGGAGTACATCGGCGGCGGCGACCTGCGCGAGGAGCTGGCGGAGCGCGGCTCGCTGACGATCGAAGCGACGATCGAGGTGGCGCGTGGCGTCTTTGACGCGCTGCGAGTGCTCGACGAGGCCGGGATCATCCACCGCGACATCAAGCCGGCAAACGTGATGCGCGACCTCGACGGCACGGTCAAGCTGACCGACTTCGGGATCGCCAAGATCATCGGCTACGACACGATCACGGCGACGGGGCAGCTGCCGCTGAGCATGGCCTATGCCGCGCCGGAGTCGTGGGACGGCCGCTCTTCGCATCGCTCCGACCTGTACGCGGTCGGGGTGCTGCTCTACCAGTGTCTGGTCGGCGAGCCGCCCTTTAGTGGCACCTACGCCGAGGTCTACCGGCAGCACCTCTCCCAGCGCCCCGACCTCACACGCCTGCCCGGCGCGACACCGCCCTCGCTGCGTGGCTTGATCGCCCGTTGTCTCGAGAAGGAGGTCGAGGCACGTCCCAGTGATGCCGCGGCCTGCATGCAGCTCATCGACGCCGCGGCGAGTGAGCTGGTGGACTCGACCGACCCTAGGGGGCCGCGCCACCCGACCCGGCTCGGACCGTGGGTGATCATCGACAACCACCCCACGCGCGCGTGGGCGTTCCGCTGCCAGCACGAGGACACCGGCCAGGAGGCCACCGTCGAGGTGCACTTTGGCGCGGATCTGACGCTCGGCGTTGCGCTGCAGCGCGCCGTCGAGGCGAACGCGGAGCTGGTGCCTCTGGGCGCCGAGCGTCTGCTGGAGACGAACCGCCTCGTGCTGCGTCCAGGCGAGGCGTGGCCGGAGCGTACCTCCGGGCGCTTCCAGTTCTGGGTCGCGCGCGAGGAACGTGGGGCCAGTGCCATCGCCGAGGCCGCCGCCGAGGTCGATCGGGCCATGCTCGGACGCGCGGCACGAGCGCTCGTGGCTGTGCGCGACCGGCTGCTCGAGACGGAGCTTCCGTTTGCGCCGACCGCGGTCGACCTCGTGATCGTGGGCGGCGTCGTGCTGCTGCGGCGTCCGGGTCTTCCGGCGAGCGATGGCGCGGGCGATGCCGCAGCGCTGGCGGCGCTCGCGACCTGGCCGCTCACGCCTGACGCGCGCGCTGCCCTCGACGAGGCGCGCAGCCTCGAGGAGCTCGCTGCTGCCGCCGGGTTCGCCGGAGGCCCGCCGGGCCTGGAGGCTCCGCCCGCACGCGGCGAGGGGGGCGCGCCGCTGCGCTGGGCGGCGGTCGGTCTGGCCCTGCTCGCCGGGGGGATTGTCGTCGCGGCGGTGCTCTTCCTGCTTCTCGACACCAACGCGGGCGACGGCGCGGTCGCAATGCCGACGACGACGGCGACCCCGACCGAGGTGGTCGGCCAGACGCCCGAGCCCACCTCGGGACCAGGGCTCGCACCGGGCGTGGTGATCGATGACGACTTCTCTGGTGGCGCCGCCGACTGGACGCTCGTCGGCTCGGCCGCCCTCGACGATGGCACGCTGGTCCTGACCACGCCGCGCGCCAATGAGCGCGGCATCGCCTGGCTGCGCGCTCCCGTCGAGGGCCCGTTCGTCGCCGAGTTCGACTACCGCGCCGGCGGCGCGCTGAACTCGATCGGCGGACATGGCCTGGTCTTCATGTTCTACAAGCGGGCCGCTGACATCAGCCTCGGCTCCGGTTGCCTCGGCTTTTCGCTGGGCAACCCGTGCGCCTCGGCAGCGCCGGGCCAGAGTGGCTCGATCCTGGAGGGCTACGGCGTCGAGTTCGACGCGCATCTCAACGGCATCGGCAGCTTCCCCGGCTTCGGCGGCGACCCCTCGGCGGCACACATCGCGCTCGTACGCGACTCCGCGGGGCAGCACCTCGTCTCCGCGGACGATGCGCGCGTCGAGGACGATGCATGGCACACGGTGCGTGTCGTCGTCGACCTCGACCGAGTGACCGTCGAGGTCGACGGCGAGCCGGTGCTGACGTGGTTGGGCGAACTCGACCGCACGTTCGGTGGTCTCGGCTTCGCTGCGACCACGACCGCCTCGGAGACGAACTGGCACATCATCGACAACGTCCGCATCGAGGTGACGGGCGAGGCGCCGGTTGTTTCGCCGGCACCTGCGCGCGAAGAGACGCTCCGTCTCCCGCACTTGGACGCGCGCTCGTGCGACCTGGGCGCCACCGCGGCGACTCCCGATGAGGGCGCGCCGACCTGGGTAGAGTTCGCGAACGAGACTGCTGACGCGGCCCTGGTGTTCAGGGTGACCACCGAGCAGCTCATCCAGATCGCGCGGCTCGAACCCGACGCGCGCACCGTGCAGGCGGGCGCGGTGGGCGAGCGCTGGCTCGTGACCGACGTCCGAGGCGACTGTCGTGCCGTGTTCGAGGCCTCGACGACTGCGCCGGAACCGGCAGAGGTCTGGCTCGCGCGGATCACAGAGCCGACCGGCACGCGGGTCTACCGCAACGAGCGACTCGGCTTCGAGTTCCTGCGTCCGCGCGACGAGCTCGTACAGGTCGCCGCCGGCGCCGCGCCGGGCCTCGCCGCGTTGTCGATCGGCGAACGTATCGAGATCTTCGTCGTCAACGCGCGCGGAGCCACCCTCGAGGAATATGCGGCCGGCGCTCTCACGAACGTGACCGTGGACCGTGAGCGGCTAGTCTCGCTCGACGGCCTGCCCGCCGTCGTGCTCGAGTACGACTCGCAGCCCGGTTCAGCCACGGAGGCGGCGACCTTCCTGCTCCGTGACGATGCCGCCCACGTGTTCACCTTCCGCCGCGGTGACACCGTCGAGGGCTGCTCGAGCGACCTCGCGACTTACCGCATGCTGCTGCGCTCGTTCCGCTTCCTCGGCGACCCCGACGCCTCGCCGACGCTGTTGCCCGGTCCCGACGCGGAGGTGTCAGAGGGGCTCTGCGGTGACGTCCTGACACCGCCCGCCGGCGCCGAGGAGTTAACGGACCTGATCGCCTCGGTCGGGTGCGGGCCGCTGACGGCCGGCGTCGGCGACGCCGTCGTCTGCGTCCCGGGGCTGAGCGATGTCGCGACGCTGATGTGCTGGACGGTCGCCGGCACAGCGCGGGACTGCTCCACTGGGCCCGCTTCGCTCACCACGAGCTTCGACGCACCCGGTCGCCACACCCTCGAACTGACCGCGTGCACCTCGGCGGGCTGCCAGAGCGCGGTAGTCACCGCTTCGATCGATGCGAGCACACCGCAGCCGCCCACCGTGACTGCGCTCGGCTGCACCCCGCTGTACCCGCGTGCCGGCGACAGCGTGACGTGCACACCGGAGGTCTCGTCGAGCGTCGTTGCATTCTGCTGGTCCGCGGACGTCGCGGGGTTCGCAGAGGACGGCGAGCGCTGCGGCGCTGACTCTGAGTTGCAGCTCCGCGTCGGCTCGACTTCGGCCGTCGTGGCCTTGCGAGCCTGTGACGCCGAGGGGTTGTGTTCGGGGGCGGCCCAGCTGCTGCCGGTCGACGCCTCCATGGCGGCGGTGACGTTCCTGCCCGAGCAGCTATGCACGCCACACCCCGTGCTCGTGGGCGAGGCCGCGCCCTGCCACTTCGAGAGCGGCGGTGCGGCGAGCCTCTCGCTGCCGCCGGGCGAGCACCTCGTGGCGCTCACGGCATGCCTGCCGTCAGCGCCGCTGCAACCGGCCGTCTGCGCGACCTACGACGCGAGCGTCGAGGTGGCAGCCACGCTCGCCAGCGGGACGGTCGTCGACGCTGGCCAGGCGCTCGAGGGCGTGCGCGTCGACCTCGTGGTTGTCACGGGCGGCGAGCGGACGCCGTTGCTGCGTCGTGTGTTCACGGACGCGCGCGGCCGCTTCACGCTGGTCGACCCGCCCGAGGGTAGCTACCGACTCGTGGTTTCGACCGAGATCGATGGTGGCGGCTGGGAGCAGCGGGCGAGCGTCGAAGTGAGCGTGTCCGGCTCCGGGCGGATCGAGCTCGAAACGATCGACCTCACTGCGGCGGAGGGCTAGCCGCGGGCGGCGAGAAGGTTGGTGGGCGTCGCAGCGTTAGCCGCAGCTGCCCACCCCGGGATCGCCAGCGCCTCGACAGCGGGGAACTCTTTGCGCTGACTCACCTGACCCCTCCTTCACGCACTGCCGCGTCGTTGCCGACGGGCGCACTCAGAGAGTCGCGCAGCGCCGGGCCCGCACCCATCGCGGGGCACTATCAGTCCGCTATCGGGCGGTGCGTTTAGGGCGAGCGCGAGGGTGCGAACTCGAGGTTGACGAGCGTCGGTTGGTGGTAGGTCCCGGCCGAGGACCAAGTGAACTGCAGCCGCCGGGGCGATCGCTGACGCGATATTCGCCGGTGGGGTCGTCCAGGCCGGGGCTGCGCATCACGATGGTGAACGCGCCGCCCTCGGAGGCGTCGACCTCCGCGATCGACTCGAAGATTTCGCCGGGGCACCATCCAGACGCGATCGCTTCCGGGTTGAGCCACGCGTCGAACACGACCTCGGGCGTGGCGGGGAGGATGCGGACGACTCGCAACGATGTGACGTCTTCGCCCGTCTCGGCCACGCGCTGGGTCGTCATGGCGCTTGCGCTCCCTGGTCGCGGAGGTAGGTGTCGAGAGCGTCGAGGCGCTGCTCCCAGAACACGCGGAACTGCTCTGACCAGGCGGTGGCATCCCGCAGCGGCATCGGGCTCAGCGAGCAATGGTGTTCGCGGCCGCGGATCTCGCGGTGCACCAGCCCCGCTCGCTCCAACACCTGGATGTGCTTCGAGACCGCGTTGAGCGACATATCGAACGGCTCTGCGAGCTGGCCGACGGTCGCCGAACCCTCGCGCAGCCGCGCGAGGATGGAGCGTCGCGTCGGATCACCGAGCGCGGCGAACGTGTGGTTCAGGGTCTCTTCGGTGGGGGTTTGGAGCATGGTCATCGATATTCACCTCGATGGTTCATGATAGTTCGTCGAGGCCGCGGTCACCACCTGACTAGTCTTGGGCCGCCACCGCGACGGGGGTCGCGCACGACGGCGAGCCGGCTGTCCGCCGGGCGCCCGAAAGACATGTGGAAGCACCCGCCGCCGCCGGGGTCGCCTGAGACATCGACCGTCTACCATCCGGCGATGCCCTCAACGGTGGGCCTGCCGCGAGGGATCGTTCGATGGCACAGCGATCAGCTGCGAGCTCGAACCTCGAGGTGAGCGCATCGCGCTCAGCTTCGCCCACACCAAGAGCCTGAAGCGGTCGCCTCGTCGAGACCGGAGAGGGAACCCCGCGTTAGCGGAGTCCCCTCCCAGGCGAGCCGGCGGGACGTATGACTGGTAGCGCAGCGCCTCTTACTCGTAGCGCAGCGCCTCGGACACGCTGAGGCGCACCGCCCGGCGTGCTGGCAGTATCGCGCCCGCCACCGCCACGAGCGCGATGGCGACGAACATGCCTGCAATCCAGACGAGGCTCGGCGGTTGCACGAGATTGCCGGTCTCGTAACCCTCGCCGGCGAACGCACTCTCGAGTAGCAGCCGCATGAAGACCCAGCCCAGCGGGGCGCCGAGGACGGCGCCGATCGCGGCTAACAGCAGCGCGCCGGACAGGATGCTCACGACCACCTGTCGGGGAGTGAACCCGATCGTCTTCATGATCCCGATCTCGCGCGTGCGTTCCCGCACCGCCAGCATGAGCGCGGCCAGCAGGTTCAGCGCAACGAGCACGAGCAGGAAGCCACTGAGCGACAGCAGCAGCGGTCGCACTTCAGCTCGGATCGTATCGACCTCGTTCGCCAGTTCGGTGTCGATGTCGAAGATGGCGACGCGTCCGCCCATGGACGCCAGCAGCTCCGACTGGACCGACGGGACGTCGGCGCCGCTGCCAACCGAGACCCAGAAGTCGCCCGCGTTCGCCTCCGGCCAGGCGCGGCGCATCTCATCGAGAGACATCGCCATCACCTCACCGTTGGCCTCGTCTTCGATGTAGATTCCGACGACCGTGAATACGCGAGATGGGCCGAGGTCGTGGAAGAACCGCACGAGGGTCTTGTCGCCGATCCCGAGGCCCAGGCGGCGGGCCATACCGAGCCCGATCACAGCCTCGGCGCGGTCCTCGAACAGCCGCCCCTCGACGATCGCCAGCGGCACGCGGTCCAGTTGGCCGTCGTATCCGAACGCGCTGAAGCCCTGTCCACTGATGTTGATGTTGGACCAGCGCCTGGAGATCCAGCCGTCAACCTCGGGATGCGAATCCACGGCCTCCACGATCTCGGCGTCGCTGATCGGCTCGAAGCCGTCGCCCTCCTCGATCGAGAGTCGCTCGATCGACAGCTCGGCCGGCGGCAGGCCAATCAATGCTGGATTGCTGATGACGCCATCGAACGTCGATTCGAGGGTCGAGGCGGCGACGATCGAGGCTGAGGCGACGCCAATCGCGCCAATCGTGAGCCAGGCCCTCGTGCGGCGAGTGAACGGGTCCTTCAAGCCGAACGCGACGACGCGCGGCACGCGCATTGCTACGGCAAAGCGCGCGAGTCCGGAGACTCCACCGCCCACATTCAAGGCGCCGGCGAGCGCCGCTGCGGTGCTCGTGCGGCCCGCGCGGACCGCAGGGATCAACGTAGCCACCAGAGCGACCGCCAGTACGCCGACGAACACACCGGCTACGACGAACGGAGACAGCGACCCACTCGCGGAACTGCCAAGGAGCTCGTCGATCTCGTCAAGGAAGACCGGCGTGAGGAAACGACCGCCGGCAATGCCGATGGCCGCAGCGACCGCCGCGATCACTCCAACCTCGGCGGCGAGCAGTGTCGCGACCTGCCGTGGCGTGGCGCCGATGGACTTGAGCAGCCCGACATCGCGCAGCTGTGCCTGCACCTGGCCCGTCACCGAGTTGGCGATGATCAGCGCGGCGGCGAACAGCGTGAAGATAGCGAAGGTGCCCAGCAGCAGCGTGGCGCCCTGGTTCTCCTCCTGAAGGTCGTCGCGGATCGTCAGCCAGGAGTGTCCGCCGGGCGCACCGCGCAGACTGATCGCCACCGCCTGCATGAACGTATCGACGCGATGCGGATCGTCCAGGCGGTAGCCAGCGACCCAATGGCCCGGTCGGCCACCGCCGAGCGTGTCCAGGGCGTCGGATGTGACGAACACGGCTGCCGTGCTCCATACCGGGTAGGGAACCCGGCTGGTCGGCACGATCAGCCCGACCACGTCGAGTTCGAAGACCCCGCCGCGCGTCGCGACGGAGATCGTGTCGCCGAGCCCAAGGTCGAGCTCACGCGCCAGCCCCGGGTCGAGCGCGGCCTCGAGTATCGCCGTGCCAGCGGCTCCCTCGGCTGGCCAGCGGCCGGCGCGCACGATGCCGAAGGTGATGGTCGTCGCCTCAGGGTCGACGCCGGAGAAGGTGAGGTCTCGCGGGGTCGCCCCGGTCAACAGCGTGCCGCCGTTGAGGGCAGGCTGCACGCCGCTGTACTCCGCGACGAACGCGCGCTCGGCGATCGAGTCGAGCGTGTCCGTGTCCGTGTCCGTGTCCGTGTCCGTGTCCGTGTCCGTGTCCGTGGAGTACCAGATGTGGGCTGCGTTCGATTCCTCGACCCAGCTCTCGACCGACTGCGACTGTGCGCCGCCGATCGTCAGTGACAGGGTCAGAGTCGCTGCTCCGACGCTGATGACGACGAAGAGCAGGATGTTCTGCAGTGGCCGGCTCACGATGTCAGCGCGGCCCTTGCGCATGAGTGCTCGCCACATCGTTACGCCTCCAGCTCGATCAGCTCGGAGAGGCGGCTCTTCAGGTCGCGACCGCCATCGAGGCGCGTCTCGGAGGCCAGCCGGCCGTCGCGCATGCGCACGACGCGGTCGGCGACCGCGGCCACCCGTGGGTCGTGCGTCACCATCACGATCGTCTGGCCCCGGTCGTGGTACCGCTCGAGGAGACGCAGCATCTCCTGCGCGGACGCGCTGTCGAGGTTCCCGGTCGGCTCGTCCGCGAGCAGGATCAGCGGTTCCACCACCAGCGCCCGGGCGATGGCGACACGCTGCTGCTCGCCGCCGGAAAGCCGCGTCGGCGACAGCTCCATGCGGTCCGTAATGTCGAGCTCTTCGGCGAGGCGCTCACGACGTGCGCGCACCTCGTCCGAGGGGAGCCCGGCCATGAGCGCGGCGAGTTCGATGTTGTCGGCGGCGCTCAGGTTCTGGATCAGGTTGAAGAACTGGAAGACGTAGCTCACCTGATCGCGCCGTCGGACGGCCCAGTCGGTCTCGGACAGCTCGTCGACGCGTTCGCCGTCGAGGTAGACCTCGCCGGCGGTGGGGCGGTCGAGCCCTCCCAGGATCTGGAGCAGCGTGGACTTTCCGCTGCCGCTGGGTCCCATGATCGCGACGAGTTCGCCGCGTTGGACCGCCAGGTTCATGCCGGTCAGCGCCTGCACGTCCGTGCCGTCCGTGCTGAACGTCTGCCGCAAGTCTCGTGCTTCGAGCATTGGTTCCATGGTGGCTTCCCCCTTTGGCGCCGCCGCGCGGCGCTCCTGAATCCGCCGCGGTCAAACCCCGGCACTACTCCTGTCGTTGGTGGCTGGTGTCATCGCTGCGCTCGCGTCGTCAGTGCTGGTGCGGGCGCGGGGCGCTCGCTGGGGCCGGCTGGCCAGGTACTCCTCGCAGCGGTCGAGCCAGCGGATGTCGGCCTGCAGGTGCAGCGCTGCGCCCTCGACGAGCAACGCCGCATCGCCGCGGTCCGCCTCGATCGGCAGTTCGCTGAGGTCGCGCAACGCGCGCAGGGCGGAGGCGCGCTGGCGTTCGAGGAGCTCGAACGGATCGACGAGCCCGGTTTCGGCGGCGAGCAGGAACTTGAGGAAGAACTGGTCGCGCAGCCGTGTCGCCGTCGCGGGCCCCTCCAGCCACTCGCGAAGGGCGGTCCGCCCTTCTTCGGTGAGGCGGTAGACCTTCTTGTCGGGTCGGTTGGCCTGATGAACGACCTCGACCGTGACATAACCATCACGCTCGTGTCGCTGCAGCGTCGAGTAGACCTGGCCGATGTTGACCGCCGGCCAGGCCTCGCCGTAGCGATCCTCGAATGCGGTCTTGAGTTCGTAGCCATGGGCCGGCCCCTCCTCGAGGAGCGCCAACAGAGGGTATTTCACTGGTGTTCACCATGCTGCATAGTGGGTATGGATACGGAGTATGTATCACTCTGTCAAGCCCGACAGTGCTGGGCGCAGGGGGGAATCGGGTGCTTCCCGTGGTGATCGAGCAAGAAGAGCCTCGGCGGATCAGCCGGGGCGTGTGTCGAGTGGCGACACACGACGGCGGTGGCCGAGGGAGTGGCGGCTAGTGCGTGCCCTCCCGGACGAGGACTGTCGGCATGCCCTGCATGCCTCGCAGCGTGTTGATCTCGCCTCGATGGCCGTTGAAGTGGCCCAGCATGTGCAGTGAAATCGCCTGCCCGACGGTCTCGGTACCCTCGCGCGCCGGGACCTCGCGCTGCAGCTCTTCGTCGTCGGCGCCCTCGAGGTATGCCGCCGTCTGGGCGAAGACGGTCTCCTGGTACTCGGCGAAGGCGTCCATCGAGCCGATGTGCACCTCCTGCGCCTCATCGTCGGACTGGCCTGTGCCGAAGCCGTCGTTGGGGAGGCCGGTGCGCTCGGCCCATTCCTCGTTCCAGATCGGCGCCTCGCCGCGGACGCGGAGGTTGATGATCAGGTCCTCGATGCGTGCCGTGTGCCAGATGCACCACGCGATCGAATGGCTGCCCGCGTCGGGCACGAAGTGCAGCTGCTCGTCCGTGCCGTTGCGGGCGTCGATCAGCGCGCGGTGTACGAAGCTCAGCGTGTTGTTGATGTAGTCAACGGTCGTCATGGCGTTCCCTGCGGCTCCTCGACTGCCGGTTGCTGCGGGGACAGTACATGAACCCGCTCCTGTGGGGCGTATCTGGCGGCTCCGGTCCAGTGCCAGCTCTGGATCTGTGCCACATCGAATGTTATCGTAATCACGAGTGTTCTGATCAGACGCGTTGGTGCCTGATCAGAAATGAGGAGGGAAGACACCTATGTCATACGCTCGAACAGCGGGCGGATTCGGCATCGTCGCGTTTGTGTTCATGGTGCTCAACGTCGCGTTCTACGGGAGCACGCCGACCCTGAGTGATCCGACGAGCGAGATCGTCGCCTACATCGGCGAGGATCTCGACATGCACCGCCTGGCGCTGATCTTCGGCGTGCTGATCCTGCCGTTCTACGCCGTCTTCTTGAGCGGCATGGTGGTTCGCATCACCGCGGTCGACCGCGAGCACGGTGAGGCCTGGGGGATCGTCGCTCTCATTGGCGGCATCATGATCGGCGCTACGGCGACCATCGGCGGCGTTGCGGTTGGCACGTTGCTGCTGCGCGGTGGCGCGGGCATGGACGACGAAACGATTCGTGCGATCTGGGACCTCGGCGGACGCGCCTACGGCGGAGTGGGCATCGCCATCGCGGTGCTGACTGGCGCGGTGGCGATGTCGTCCTACCGGCATCCCACCAGTTGGGGGCCCGCGTACACATATCTCTCCGCCCTGGCGGCACTGATCGGCGTCATCTCGGTGGCCAGTACGAGCTGGACATCGGACATCGCGCTGATACTCGGCTACGCAGCCTTCGCCGGCCTCGCGGTGTGGACGCTCGCCAGCTCCATCATGCTGGTGCGCGAGGAGTAGTAACCCTCGAGGGGTCGGCGTCACCGCGCCGGCCCCCCTTTGCTATTCGGCCGCCTCGTCGATGCGGACGCGCTGCACGGCGTTGCTTCGCACATCGAGCACGCGCAGCCGCCAGCCGTCGATCGCCACCTCATCGCCGCGGCGCGGCACCCGCCCGAGGCGTTCCATGACGAGCCCGCTCAGCGTGGCGTAGGGCCCCTCGGGCAGTTCCACGCCGACTCCGACGAGGTCGTGGATCGGGTAGGAGCCATCGATGATCAGCGCACCCTCGTCGGTGCGCTCTATGCTCGGCCTCGTCGGGTCGTGCTGGTCGAAGATCTCGCCGACCAGCTCCTCGACGAGGTCCTCGACGGTGACGAGGCCGTCGATGCCGCCGTGTTCGTCCGTCACCAGCACCATCTTCTGCCGCTCCCGCTGCGCCCGGTGCAGCGCGTCCAGCACCGTCGCGGTCTCTGGAAGGACGAAGGCGGGGCGCAAGTGCGCCTCGACTGGCGCGTCCGCAGGCGCAGAGGCGAGGTCGACGAGGTGAGCGACGCCTACGAGGTCATCGAGTTCCCCGCGGTGGACTGGCGCGCGGTGGTGACCCGCGTCCGCGAGGATGGCGCGCGCCTCGGCGGCTGTCGCGCCGCTGCGGATCGAAACGACCTCTCCGCGGGGGAGCAGGATGTCGGTCAACGTCCGCTCACTCGCCTCGAACGCGCCGGCGACGATGCGACGCTGCATCGGCGTGACGCTGCGGTGAGCCTCGACGAGGGCGCGCAACTCGCCTGAGGTGAGCTCGCGCCGCCCCTGCTCCGGCCGCCCGCCGAGGGCGCGCACGGTCACGTTCGTCGCCGCCGACAGCAGCCAGATCAGGGGCCGCGCGACGAGCGCCAGCCCGGCCAGGGGCATCGCTGCGACGAGCGCCCAGCGTTCGGCCTGCTGCATCGCCAGCCGTTTCGGCGCCAGCTCGCCGAAGACGAGCATGACGAAGGCCAGCACCAACGTCACGGCAACGATCGCCACCCCCTCGGCCGCCCCGCCGAAGACCTCGAACGCCGGGAGCAACGGATCGGCGAGCGTCACCGCGACGGTTGCGGAGGCGAGGAAGCCGGCCAGCGTGATGCCGACCTGGACGGTGGCCAGGTACCGGTTCGGCTCGTGCACGAGCCGGGCGACGGTCTGTCCGCGACCGGCGCGGCCTTCGAGGCGTTGCACCTGTCCGGCGTCCAGCGAGACCAGCGCCAGCTCGGCGCCAGCGAAGAATGCGTTCGTCAGTATCAGCAGCGCCACCAGGGCGAGTTGGAACACGACAGGATCCATCAGGGCAGCCTCCACGCCGCGACCGGCCTGTCAGGCCAGGTCGCCATTGCGCAGAGGCTACTCGCAGTGAATCAGCCGTGAGCGCCTCTTAACTCCTGGGGCGGAACCCGGAGCAGACCTGGTCGATGCGCAGGATCAGCCCGTCGACGACCTTGATGAACAAGTGCTGCTCGACGGTCTCCGTGTAGTCCCCGCCCGGCCGCTCGACATCGAACTGCCACGTGATCTGCACCCGGTCGGCCAGCGGCCGCACCGATGTCTCCACGGTCTCGAACGCCGTCGCCGAGGCGAAGTCGCCGTGGTAGAACGCCGCGATACCGGCCGGCCCGTGGGCTTCTGCGGGTCCGCTGGCGTTCATCGAGCGCAGCCGGGCCTCGGGGTGGCCCAGCCGTTCCACGTCGTCAAAGCGACGGCTGGTGATCGCGTCGACCAGGGCGTGTCCTACCTCGATCGGTGTCTGTGTTGCTGTCGCTGTCGTCATCTGGTTCCTCCTTCGCTGGGTGTCTGCCGACAGCGTGCGACGAACGAGGAGTCCTGCCTCCTGCGAGGCGTTGGCGCGTGGTTGGGTGTTCGAGTTCACACAGGCGTGGATGCGCCCCAGAGCGCTACAGCATTAGGTGCAGGTCACCAAACTCGTGCCAGCGGTAGCCGCCATCGAGGGCTGCGGCGTAGGCCGCGCGCACGTGTCGAGCGCCCGCGAACGCCTCGAGCATGTCGAGGTGGCTCGCCTCCGGCTCATGCAGCCCGGTCAGGAAAGCGTCAGCGACCGTGATCGGCCGATCCGGCGTGATCACGAGGTCGGTCCAGCCGCTCGAGGGCCGTATCAGGCCGCCCTCGACCGTCGACTCCAGGGATCGCAGCACGGTGGTTCCGACAGCCAGCACGCGGCCGCCCCGGGCGCGGGTGCTGTTGATCGCGTTCGCCGTCGCCTCGGTTACCTCGTACCACTCGGCGTAGGGCGACTCGTGGTGCTCGAGGCTGGCCACGCCCGTGTGCAACGTGATCGGAGCGATGCTCACGCCGCGGGCATCCAGCGCCTCGACGATGCGATGGCTGAACGCGCGCCCCGCCGAGGGCATCTCGGCCGAGCCGGGCCGTCGCGCGAAGATGGTCTGGTAGAGCTCGATCGGCCACTCGTCCGGGACGTAGGGGTAGCGGATCGGGCTGCCCCACTCTGCGAGGTAGCTGTGGACATCGGCGCTGAGGTGCACGGCGGCGACCCAGAGGCGCATCGAATCCTCGTAGCGCGCGATCAGGCGCACGTGGCCGCCACCCGGCAGGTCGAGCCGTTCGCCGCGGCGTCCAGCGACCTTGCGCGGCTCGATCACCCAGATCGCCTCGTCGAGCTGCGTCGAGAAGTGCACGGCCACGGAGCTGCCGTCCTGGCGTGTGGCGACCAGGGCTGCCGGCAGGGTGCCGGAGTCGTTGACGACCACGAGGTCGCCGGGCGCAAGCAGGTGTGGCAGCGCCGTGAACTCCGTGTGCTCGGCCGTGTCATCGTCGAGGCGTGTGACGAGCAGCCGCACCTCGTCGCGCTCGCGTCCGCGAGCCTCGATCGGCTCGTGGGCCTCGAGGGTCGGCGGCAGCTCGAACTCGACGGCGCGTGTCGGCGTGGGAGTTTGCGTGGTCATCGGGTCGCTCCTGTCGTTGCGAAGGCTCGCTGTGCTTCGATGCGGGCGTACGGCTCCGTCGACTCCTCGACGAGGTGGACGAAGGCGGGAGCGGACCCTTCGGGGCCCGGGACCGAGGTGAGGTCGTCGTCGGGCTCCGCGGCCGCGTACATCGCGGTGTTCATGTTCCCTGGGTCCACGGCGTAGACGCGTACCCCGGTGCCCTCCAACTCCGTGGCGAGGGTGCGCGTGACATGGTCCAGCGCCGCCTTGCTCGCGCCGTAGCCGCCGTACCCCGGATAGGCCTCGACGGCGGCGTCGGAGCTGACGTTGATCACGACACCTTCGCCGCGTTCCCGCATGCCGGGCAGCACGAGCTGCGTGAGGTGGAGCGGCGCGAGGACGTTGACCCGTAGGACGCGCTCGAAGGCGCGCCAGTCGAGGGCTTCGAGCGCCGGGAGCGGCGTCGGGCCCAGCTCGGATGCGTTGTTCACGAGCACATCGACGCCGCCGAAGCGTTCAGTCGCCGCCTCGAAGAGACGCTCCGCGTCCTCTGACACGTCGAGCGCCAGGGCCAGCACCTCGGTGCGGTGCGAGAGCTCCTCGGCGACGCGCTCGAGGTCTTCGCTCCCCCGCGCCGTGAGCACGAGGTGGGCGCCGCGGTCCGCGAACGCGCGGGCGATCTCGCGGCCGAGGCCGCGCGATGCGCCGGTGACGATGGCGGTTCGTTCACGTAGTTCCATGTTCGGTTCCGTTCGAGACGCCCCCGGCGTCGTTCTCGTTTCGTTGTTGGCTTCACGGTAGGCACGCGCGCGGGCGCTGCCACTGACCGGACGGTCAGCTGTCCGATCGGACAGGGGCGGAACGCTGTGGAGGGGGCGCGTACCATGCCTCGGCAGTCAGGACCGCCAGTGAGGAGCGTGATGTGCGAGGCAACGATGCGATCGCCAAGGTGTTGCAGGCGGAGGGCACCGAGTACCTCTTCTGCTTCCCCGACAACCAGCTAATCAACGCCTGCGCGGCGATCGGCATCCGCCCGGTGATGTCGAGGACCGAGCGGACGACCGTCAATATGGCGGACGGGTACACCCGCATGCTGAACGGACGCCGCAACGGCGTCGTCGTCACGCAGGCTGGCCCCGGCATCGAGAACGCCTTCGGCGGCATCGCGCACGCCTTCGCGGACTCGGTGCCCATCCTCGTGCTGCCCGGCGGCACCGCCCGCGGGCGCGCCGGTTCGGATCCTGACTTCAGCGCGCCCGTGCATTACGCGGGTGTGACGAAGTGGGCGTCGCAAATCAACCGGCCCGACCGGGTCGCCGAGTTCCTGCGCCGCGCCCACACCTTCCTGCGCACCGGCCGCGGCGCACCGGTGCTCCTCGAGGTGCCGGGCGACGTCGCGATGGAGGAGCTGGAAGACGACGCCATCGACTATCGCCCCGTCCGTGCTCACCGCTCCAGCGGCGACCCGCAGGACGTACGCGACGCGGTAACCACGCTGCTGGGCGCGGAGCGGCCGGTGATCTTCGCCGGACAGGGTGTGCTCTGGGCGGAGGCTTCCGACGAGCTCGTGCAGCTCTCTGAACTCCTCGACGCTCCGGTGGCGACGACGAACTCGGGCAAGAGCGCGTTCCCGGAGAACCACGCGCTGGCCCTCGGCGCCGCGGGGAACACGATCACGAAGCAGGCGCGTCACTTCCTCAACGCCGCCGACCTCGTCTTCGGCATCGGCGCCAGCTTCACGACCAATCTCGCCTCGGCCGGGATCGGTGGCGGCAAGGTCATGATCCAGTCCACGGTGGACGCGCGTGACCTCAACAAGGAGCACGACCTCGACCACGCGATCATCGGCGACGCGAAGCTCGTGCTCGCACAGATGATCGAGGAGGTCCAGCGCCAGGCCGGGGACGACGCCCGTCGAGGCGGCGGGCGCGCCGACGAGGTGAAGCGCATCCGCGACGAATGGCTCGAGGAGTGGATGCCGCTGCTCACCTCGGACGAGCAGCCGATCAACCCTTACCGCGTGATCTGGGACCTGATGCACACGGTGGACCGCACGAAGGCGGTCGTGACGCATGACTCCGGGCACCCGCGTGACCAGCTCGTGCCGTTCTGGGAATCGATCGTGCCCCGCGGCTACCTCGGGTGGGGCAACTCGACGCAGCTCGGGTACTCGCTGGGGCTGGTGATGGGCGCGAAGCTGGCCGCGCCGGACCGGATGCTGATCAACTTCATGGGCGATGCCGCCATTGGGATGGCCGGTATGGACATCGAGACGGGCGTGCGGCTCGAGATCCCGGTGCTGACCATCGTCCTCAACAACCAGGTGCTCTCCGGCTACCCGGCGAGGTACCAGGCCGCCGTCGAACAGTTCCGTTTCACGGAGCTCTACGGCGACTATGCGGCCGTCGCAGAGGCGCTCGGCGCCTATGGCGAGCGTGTGACCGACCCCGCCGAGATCGTGGCGGCGATTGGTCGCGCCGAGGCCGAGATGGCGAAGGGCCGTCCCGCCTTGTTGGAGTTCATGACGAGCGAGGAAAATCGACTCTCGCGCTACCCGATCGAGTAGAAGGGCCCTACCAATGGACGAGATCGTGAAGATGGTCGCCGACCGCGTCGGCATCAGTCAGGAGCAGGCGACTCAGGCGGTCCAGCTGGTCGTCGCCCAGCTCAAGGACCGGCTCCCCGGTCCGATTGGCGACCAACTCGAGGGCGCCCTCGGCGGCGACGGTGGAGGCGACGGCGGCGACGCGCTGAAAGGCCTCGGCGGCCGGCTCGGCCTCTGATCGGCGCCCGATCTCTCCTCGCACTCGCCGCGCTGCTGCTGGTTGCCGCGTGCGAGGAAGAGGCACCGTCGACAGGCGACCAGGAGGCGCGCATCGAGCGCGTGGTCGACGGCGACACGATCCGCGTGCACCTCGATGGCGCGGTCCAGCGCGTACGGCTGATCCTGATCGACGCGCCCGAGGTCGGCGACAACCTCGAGTGCTACGGCGACGAGGCGACCCGCTTCGTCGCCGCCTTGCTGCCCGTGGGCGCACCAGTGCGACTGGAGCGAGACGTCTCCGAGACCGATCGCTTCGACCGTTTGCTCCGCTATGTCTATCTCGCTGACGGCCGCATGCTCAACGAGCTGATCGTCGCCGAGGGCTTCGCCAACGTTGCCACCTTCCCGCCGGACCTCAAGCACCTCGACCGCATGCGCGAGGCCGAGCGGGCGGCACGCGAGGCCGGTCGAGGGCTCTGGTCCGCGTGCGCCTCGGACGGCGCTGGCTGAGCCCATCGGATTGACCGCACGCGCCAGCGCGCGACGATGGCCCGACCGGCGTTCGTCCAACGAGCGTCGAGGAAGGCAAAGGCCCCATGCTGCGAGGCGTGTTCGCGTCGCTCTCGATTCGGCAGTTCGCCGTGCTGTGGGTCGGCTCGTTGACCTCGTTCACCGCGTTTTTCATGTCGACGGTGGTGCAATCGATCGTCGCGTTCCAGCTGACCGGCCGGAACAGTGCGGTCGGCATCGTCCTCGTCGGGCAGGGCGTCGCCTCGCTGTTACTGGGACCGTTCGGTGGCGCCTACGCCGACCGGATCTCGAAGAAGAAGGTGTCGCTGGCCTGTCAGAGCGTGATCACGCTCGTCTTCCTGGTCACGGGCATCCTCGTGGCGGCCGATCAGATCGCGCTCTGGCATCTCTTCGTCGGGTCGCTGATCGTGGGCGCGATGTTCGCGTTCATGGGCCCGGCGCGGCAGGCCTGGGTCGTCGAGCTGGTGGGCGAGGACCTGCGCGCCAACGCGGTCGCGCTCAACCAGGTCGCGCTCAACGCGTCGAGGGTGGTCGCGCCGGGGATTGCCGGCGTGATGGTCGCGATCGCGTTCATCGGCGCGGAGGGCGCCTACTTCACGATGACCGTGCTCTACCTCGGCGTGGTGATCTCGGTATTGACGCTCCCGGCGTCGCGGCCGACACAGGTGGTGGCGGGCCGGTCGGTGTTTGGCGACATGCTCGCCGGGTGGCGCTACGTCATACGCCAGCCGCGCCTGCGGACGATGATCCTGCTCTTCTACTGCATGATCATGCTCGGCCTGTCTTCGACCACCGCCTTCCCCGGCCTGGTCGAGAACGAACTCGGGCGCCGGGTCGAGGACATCGGCGTGATGTCGTCGGTGAGCGCGGTCGGAGGCTTGCTCGCGAGCGTCTTCGTCGCCCCGATCGCCGGCTCGAGGCGTGCGCTGCCGGTCTACGCGGCGGGCGGCGTCCTGACCGGGCTGTCGTTGGTGCTCGTCGGTCTGACGCCGACGTTCCTGCTGGTCTTCGGACCGATGTTCCTGATGGGCCTGGGCACGGGCGCGTTCCAGACACTCAACAGCGCCGTGATCGTCACCGAGTCGGAGCCGCAGTACTACGGCCACGTCATCTCACTGACCTCCATGGCGGGGCGTTCATGCTCGCCTCGCTCCCGGTCGGCCTCGCGGCCGACGCGTGGGGCGAGCGGGTAACGCTGATCGTGATCGGAATGCTGATCATCCTCTGCGTCGCCATCCTGGCGCCGATGATTGCGCGCGCACCCTCGGCACGCGAGCAGGCGGCCGCCGAGGCGGCCGTGGCCGGTGGGGACGCCGACGGGTAGTTGCCGTCGACTACCCGAGGAGTTCGCGCACGCGTCGCGTCGCGTCGACGATCTCCTCGCTGCTCGCGGCGTAGGAGAAACGCAGATACCCCTGGCCCAGCGCACCGAAGCTCGTCCCAGAGACCACCGCCACGCCGGCCTCCTCGAGCAGCCTCGTCTGCAGCGTGGGGGCGTCGAAGCCCGTGCCTTCGATGTTCGGGAACGCGTAGAACGCTCCACCGGGGTCGACACAGCGGAAGCCGGGGATCCGGTTGAGTTCACGCACGATCAGCTCACGGCGCTCGTCGAACGCCTCGACCATGCGATGGATCTCGTCGTCCGGACCCTCGAGGGCTGCGATCGCGGCGTGCTGGGTGGCGGCGTTGACGCAGGAGTAGGAGTTCACGGCGAGCCGCTCTGCGTGCGGGAACAGATCGTCCGGCCAGATGCCGTAGCCGATGCGCCAGCCGGTCATCGCGTAGGTCTTACTCCAGCCGTCGATCACGATCAGGCGGTCCCGGATCTCCGGATAGCTCAGCAGGCTCACGTGTTCGCGGCCGCCGTAGAGGATGCGGCTGTAGACCTCGTCGCTCAGGATCGTCGCCTTCGGGAACGCCTCCAGGCCCGCGATCAACTTCTCGATCTCCTCGGCCGGCACGACCCCACCGGTCGGGTTGCCCGGGCTGTTGAGGATGATCAGCCGGGTGTTGTCGTTCACCCGTGCGAGCACCTCGTCGGCGTCGAACGAGAAGCCCGAGCTCTCGTGCAGCTCGATCGGGACGGGCTTCGCGCCGGAGTAGGCGATCACCGACTCGTAGATCGGGAAGCCCGGGTTCGGGTACATGATCTCCGCGCCCGGCTCGCCGAAGAGCAGGATCGCGAAGTACATGACCGGCTTCGCGCCCGGCGTGATCAGCACGCTCTTCGGGTCCACCTCGACGCCATGCCGGCGTCCGAGGTCCGCCGCGACTGCCTCGCGGAGCGGCGGGATGCCGGCGGCGGGGGTGTAGCCGTGCTCGCCAGCGTCAAGGGCGGCCTTCGCCGCCTGCACGATGTGGTCAGGGGTGCGGAAGTCGGGCTGGCCGATGCCGAGGTTGATGATGTCGCGCCCCTCTGCCGCGAGCTGGTTGGCGCGTGCGAGCACCTCGAAGGCGGTCTCGGTGCCCAGCCGGTCGAACGCGGCGATGGGAGCTGGCATGTGGCGTCCTCTGCCTAGCTGCGCCCCCGGTCGGTGGCGCGCGGACGCACACGGTAGCGGCCGATCGGCCGGAGCGCGACGGTCGTGCGCTCGTTGCCGATATCATCATCAGCAACAGCGCGGGCGTCAGACCCGCCCGAGGAGGACCCGATGAGCTTCTATACCGACGGGCAGCGCGAGGCGCAGCGGTTCGCGGACTCGGAACGCCTCGCGGAGACCATGGCCGAGCGCATCGTGCATGCGCAGATCACCGACCGCGACCGCGAGTTCATCGAGGCGCGCGACATGTTCTTCCTCGCGACGGTGGACAGCCGAGGACAGGCGAACTGCTCGTACAAGGGCGGCGAGCCGGGATTCGTCCGGGTCCTGGACGAGCGGACGATCGCGTTCCCGATCTACGACGGCAACGGCATGTTCCTGTCACTCGGCAGCATCGCCGACAGCGGCGAGGTCGGGTTGCTGTTCATCGACTTCGAGGGCCAGAGCCGCATGCGCTTCAACGGCACGGCGACCGTGCAGCATGACGATCCGCTGCTCGCGGAGTATCCGGAGGCGCAGGCGATCGTCCGCGTCGTCGCGCGCGAACTGTTCCCGAACTGCCCGCGTTACATCCACAAGCTGGAGCTGGTCGAGCGCTCGACGTTCGTGCCGAAGGCCGACTGCGAGACGCCAGTGCCCGAGTGGAAGCAGGCGTTCGCGGATGTCCTGCCGGCGAACGACCCATCGAGGTCCGCAGGCGCCTAGACCGCACGTGCGAGAATCGCAGCGCACGAGGCAGGAGCAAGCCATGACCACCGAGACCGTCCGGCACGAAGAACCGACCGTCGGCAAGACGCTCCCCGACCTGCCCTTCGAGGTGACGGAGTCGCTGCTCGACGACTACTACGACGGCCTGGCCCTCGCGCGCCCCGCCGGTGCGACGGTGCCGTCGATGATGGCGGGCGCAGCCGACAACTTCCATCGCTGGAGCGCCTTCAGCCAGGATCGTGGCCACCTCTGGATGCGGCAGGAGTGGGATCTGCTTGCGCCGCTGGCGACCGGCGCCAGCTACGTCGCCCACGGGCGCATCGTCGACATCTACAAGCGCCGCGACCGCACCGTCGTCAACACGGAGATGACGCTCGAGGACTCAGAAGGGCGGGTGGTCCTCAGCTCCCACCACCACCAGTCGTTCCTTCTCGATGAGCCGGTCGAGCAGGTCGAGTTCCGCGACCCCAACCGCAAGGAGGGGGCGCGCAAGTTCAACGTGCCCGCAGGCACGCCGATCGAGCCGTTCGAGGTCACGATCACCCTCGAGATGTGCGGCCAGTACTTCCATGGCAGCAAGAGCTACCACACGGACCTCGAGGCCTCTCAGGCGCTCGGGTTCCAGGAGGTGGTCGTGGGCGGGCGCATGACGATGTCGTACCTGGGTCACTTCCTCGACCGCCACTTCGGTGAGCGCTGGTGGGCAAGCGGCAAGCTCGACCTCAAGTTCACGAACCCGACGTGGCCGAACGACCACCTGACGGTCAAGGGTGTCGCGACTGGCCCGCTCGAGGACGATCAGGCGCGCGAGGGCGCCTTCGCGTGGATCGAGAAAGACGACGGCACGATCGTCCTGATCGCGAACGCCAGCGTCGCACGTTAGCCGCAGCATTCGAGGCTTCGACTGTGGCGTAGGCCACGGTCCCGCCGGCGCCTTATCGAGGACGATCGGCGCATGCCTGTTCTCACCCGACCGCTCGCCGCGCTCGCTGGCCTGATCGTGCTCGTCGCCGCCTGCGGCGAAGCCAGCGTCGTCGAGGGTGACGGGCGGATCGTCGAGGTGAGGCGCGACCTCCAGGCAGCGCAACGCCTTGAGATCGATGCCGACCTCGACGTGCGGATCGTGTTCAAGCAGGGCGCGCCCACGCTCGTCGTCTTGACGACGGACGCGAACCTCACCGACCTCGTGCGCACGACCATCGAGGCCGGGACGCTGCGTGTGGAGCGGATGTGCAGGCTCTACCTCCGAATATGAATACCCCCAGGGGGTATATCGGTAGCGGCGATCACACGGGCCTAGAGCTGCAGCGCCGTCGAGAAGTCGGGGACGCCTTCCCAGCGGCCCGCGTCGCCGTCGCGCATCACGGCGATCGTCTTGATCACCTCGGGGTTGGCGATGTGGTGCGGCGGCTGGCCGCTGAGGACCATCAGCACGTTCTCCGCCTGCCGGCGGCTGCCCTCGACGGCCGTCACCGGCGAGCCCCCGGCCACGTGCGGCGTGATGATCAGGTTATCGAGGCCGAGCAGCGGGTCCTCGGCGTCGATCGGCTCACGCTCCGTGACATCGAGGGCGGCCGCGGCGATCTCACCGGAGGTGAGCGCCACGTGGAGCGCCTCGGCGTCCACGATCGGGCCGCGGGCGCAGTTGATCAGCACCGCCGAGGGCTTCATCCGCTGGAACGCATCGGTGCTGAAGAGGTGGTTCGTCTCCTCCGTGGCCGGCGTGTGCACGGTGATGAAGTCCGACACCGTCAGCAGCTCCTCCAGCGAGACAACCTCGACGCCGTAGAGGTCGGCCTCCGTCTGCGGGACGTAGGGGTCGGCGGCGATCACGCGGAACGGTCCAAAGCCGCGGATGCGCGTCGCGAAGGCACGACCGATCGCGCCCAGGCCGACGATGCCGACGGTGCTCCCAGCGATCCGGCGCAGCCCGACGCTGAGCGCGCGCGTCTCCTGCGTGGCGCTGCTCCAGCGCCCCGCTTTCACCGCGGAGTCGAACTCGCGCACCATCCGCGTCGTCGCCAGCAGCAGCGCCATCGCGTGGTCGGCGACCTCGGTGGTGTTCACCCCCGGTGTGTTGCAGGCGAGCACGCCGAGGCGGGTCGCGGCTGGGAGGTCGATCGAGTCGACGCCGACGCCGGCCCTGCTGACGACCTTGAGCTTCGGGCAAGCCTCGAGCACCTCCGCATCGGTCAGTGGCAGCACGCCGATCATGGCGCCGTCAGCGTCGCGGAGCAGGTCGATGTACTCCTCCTTTGGCGTGCGCGCGCCGACCTGCTGCTGAATCAGTTCGAAACCGGCATCCTCGAACATCCCCGGATCGGCCAGCGCTCGGCCGGCGTTCACTACCTTCAGCGGCATAGGTCTCCTCGACGGTTCACGCGGGGCACAGCGCCCCGCTGGGTCGCGCGATTGTAGTCGTCACGCCGAGGATGCTGGGCCACACCACCAACTACGGCTGGATCGCGTGGCCATCGTCATCTTCGGCGGTTGGCATGCGTTCCGCGTCGCCCTCGGTTGCTACCTCTTCGGGCGGTTGTCGATCGCCGCGCTCAAGCTGCAACCGGAGTACCGAACCTGTTGTCGGTCCTGCCGATCATGCCGTTCCCGCTGATGATCGCCACGCTCGTGATCATGAACCGGCCGTTCGTTCATCGCCTCGTCGAGCGCTGGCCGCTCGCCCGTGGGTTCCTCATCACCGAGCCGCCTTCGGCCCTCGGCACGGCCTTCCGGCGGGAGTAGCGCGCGTGGTCAGCGACTGCGGCGACGAGTACATTGGCCGCGCGGACGGGGGCGCATTGAGGTGACGCAGGAGCAGCAGCCAGTCGCGCCCGCCGAACAGCCCTCGATGGTCGACCTCTGGTCTGCCGAGGAGGTCAGCGCCGGCATCGCGCGCCTCGCAGACGAACTGGCCCAGGCCTATGCGGCGGAGGACACGGTCAACGTCGTCCCGGTCATGACGGGCGCGCTCCACTTCGCCTCCTCGCTCACCATGGCACTCGAGCGTCGCGCCCCGGGTCGCTGGCTGTTAGCGCCCGTCTTCGCCTCCGCGTATGGCGACGACCACGCGACGGCTGGCGCGGAGGTGCTGCTGCCGCCGGGCTTCGCCGAGCAGGTGCGCCCCGCCAGCCCCACGCTCGTCGTCGACGACGTGCTCGACACCGGCATCACGATGCAGCGGCTCCTCGAGGTCCTCAGCGAGCACGGGCTGCTTTCGATCAGCATCGCAGTGCTGGTGGACAAGCCGCACCATCGCACCATTGATTGCGAGCCCGACTACGCGGCGTTCACGACGGACACCGATCGCTGGCTCGTCGGCTATGGCATGGACCACGAGCGCCGCTTCCGCGGCCTCGACGCTGTCCGGTACCTCGAGCGGTAACCGCTCCGATCGCGCATTCCCGCAGAGGCTCAGGCGATCGTCGGCGCCTCGCGTTACTCCGCGAGCGGCAACGCTGCGGCTACCAGCGCCGGCCCCAGCGCCGTGAGCAGGGCCAGCAGGTGAATGTCCGCGGGCTGGGCGGCGAGAACGGCGTGGCGCGCCCACCAGTCCGAGACACCCTCGCGGACACGATCCCACCACTCGCGCTGCAGTAGCAGCACGAACCCACCGGCGAGCAGCAGCAGGCCCGCGAGGCCAAGCATGACCCAGTACGGCACGACGTCGCGGTTCACCCACAGTGCGCGGACTGCGACGCCGGAGACCGTGAGGACTCCAGACACCGCCAGCCAGCGCGCCGTCAGGATGAAGGACAGCGCGAGGAAGAGCGCACCCTCCAGCAGCAGGACCAGTGCCCAGCCTTGGCCGCCGGGTTCGAAGCCCTGTGCTGCCTGCGGCAACACGAGCAAACCGGCGCCGACGATTGTGATCAGTTCGTGCCACTGGAGGTGCGGCTGGATCAGCATCGGCGAACGGCGGACGAGCAGGCTGACCCCCGCGGCGTATGCGGCCGCTGGCACGGTGTACGCCTGCACGTTCGTTGGTTCGAAGGTGGCAATGACCATCTCCAGGGCGATCACGGCGACGGCCCCGGCTGCGATGTAGAGGCTGCGCTGCCCGATGCGGTAGCCCTCGTAGGCGATCACAGGCGCGAGCAGGAGGATCGTCGCCAGCAGCGCGCGGTACTCGACGAGTCCGACCGCGGGACGCGCTCCCTCGTCCAGTCGCCCCTGCAGCGCGCTCGTCGCCACGAGTGGTGCGATGAGAAGGAGCGCCCAGGAGAGCATCAGGACCGAGACGGTGTCCGAGTCGGTGTCTCCGTAGCGGCGGCGCGAGGCGAGGGCGAGCAGCATCGCCACACCAGCCACCCCGTAAGCCGGGGCGAGCGCCCATGGCTCGAGGTCCAGGGCCGGCCAGGCGGCGCCCAACGCGCCGGCCAGGATGGCGAGCGCGACGACCTGCCACCCCCAGCGACCGATCCGCCATCCCTCGGCGGAGACCAGCAGGCCGAACGCTGCGATGAGCGCGATCAGCGATCGGTACTCGATCGTCGAGGGTGCATCGAACCCCGGCTCAGCGCGCAGCGAGAGCGCAGTGCCGGCGGCGGCGAGTGCGGCCAGCGGAAGGCCCCACGACAGCACGACGATGACGGCCGCGCCGTAGTCCTCCTCGACATAACGCCGTCGTGCGGTGAGCGCGATGAACAGCGCGAGGCCCGCTGCGGCGTACCCGAGTCCGAGGGTCCACGGCTCGAACCCGAGCGACGGCCAGGCCGCAGCCACGGCGATGGCCGCGATGGCGAGCGCTGGCACCTGCCAGTCCCAGCGGCCGAGCCGCCAGCCCTCGGCCGCCACGAGCACGCCCAGCAGGGCGCCGAGGGCGACGAGGGCGCGATATTCGATCGTCGAGGGCGGGTCGTAGCCGGCCTCAGCCCGCAGTTGCAGCGCGATCGTTGCCGCGACCAGGGAGGCAGCGACCAAGCCCCAGGACAGCACCGCCACGGCCAGTGCTTCGCGATCGACCTCGGCGTAGCGCCGCCGCGAGGCCAGCACCACGAGTAGTGCGATGCCGGCAGCGGCGTAGACCGGCCCGAGCGCCCAGACCTCGAAGTTCAGCGCCGGCCACGCTGCGCCCAGCGCGCCAGCGACGATGGCGAGCGCAGGCACCTGCACGTCCCAGCGACGCAGCCGCCAACCCTCGAGGGCCAGCAGCACGCCGACGGCGGCGACGATGGCGACGAGCGTCTGGTATTCGGCAGTCGATGGCGGGTCGTAGCCGGGCTCGGCGCGTACGGACAGCGCGATCACGGCCGTGACCGGGGCGGTGAGGAGCACGCCCCAGCTCAGCACAATCGCCGACAGCGGCCGCTCCTCGAGGCGATCCATCAGGGCGTAGTCGCGGAGCGAGGCGAGGCCGGCGAACAGCGCCAGACCGGCCGCGCCGTAGACCCACGCCAGCGTCCAGAGCTCCCAGTCGGCCGCCGCCCAGATGGCCGCCGCCGAGGCGATGGCGAGACCGGCTGAGAGCAACGTCAGCCCCCAGCGTCGCGTCCAGCCGAACGCGAGCAGCAGCGCGACGGCGGGCAAGCCGAGGAGCACGGCGTCGTGCCCGGCGTAGGGGTCCCAGCGCTGCAGCGAGACCGCCGTCGTAACGGCGAGCGCTGGCAGCAGTGCGCCGTAGGCTCGCGCGTCGCTCCTCGCGACTGCGGCCATCGCGAGTACGACCAGCCCGCCGACGACGAGGTACGACCAGCCGGTGTCCGGCCGGGCGACGCCGAACTCGCGATGCGCGTAGGCGATGGCGACGATGAGCATAAGGAACGCCAGCCAACCGAAGACCAGTCGCTCGCCCCACGCCGTCGGCAGCCGCTTCGCCCACGCCTCCGTGAAGACGCCGCCCGTAGCGTTCGTCGCCGCGATACCGGCGAGGATGGCCGCGCTCGCGGTGAAGGCGACGAGTCCATTCGCGCCGTCCGCATAGGCGTCGATGAGCACGAGCGGCGTGAGGGCGGCCACGCCAGCGAATGCCCAGCTGGCGGGCGTCAGGCGCGGGTCGAGGTGGGCCCAGCGTCGGTGGGTGCGTACGACCGCAGCCGCCGCGAGAAGCGGAGGATAGGCGTACCAATCCACCTCGAAGCCAAACACCCACAGGGCGGCGACCGCGGAGACCGTAATGCCGGTTGCGGTTGCGATGGCGGTCAACACCTCGCGACGCTCGTAGCCGAGGTAGGTGAACCCCGCCGTGAGCAGTGCGTAAGTCATGGGGAGTGGCCCGCGGTGGAGCGCGCTGTCGATGAGCACGATGTGCGAGAAGAGGAGTGACAGGAGCGCGATCGCAGCGGGGTACACCAGCGCGCGCCCTCGCAACCATCCGGTCCGGGCCAGCGCGACGATGGTCAGGCCGGCGAAGGCCATCCACCACGCGCCGAACCACTCGCCCGGGATGTCGAACGTGAAGAAGAGGGCGCCCCACGCGATGTGGATCGCGAGCGCGGCCGGCACGGCGTAGAGACGCCCGAACCCCTGCCGGAAGAGCACGCCATAGAACAGCACGCTGTACGAGGCGCCGCCGAACCACACGGCGCTCGCCGCGATGTCGCGGTCCGCCAGCACCTCCGTGTAAATGAGCACGAAGTTCAGCGGTGTGAAGAGCGCGCCGATGGCGAAGAAGACCGGTCCCGCTTCCCGCACACGCGGCCACCGGCGGATGAAGAGGCCGGTGGCGAGGAACCCGACCGTGTACGTCGCCAGCAGCCCGACCCGCAAGCCGGTCGCCAGCTCGCCGCCCTGTCGAGAGACAAAGATCAGCGCCGACACCACCAGCAGGAACGCGCCGAGGTAGAGCAGGACATCGGCCTGTCGCCTCGCGACCCAGGCCTGGAAGTCGAAGGATGGCCGGCTGGGTTGCCGTGGCGATGCGGGCCGAGCCGGCGTCGGATCCGCACGCGTCGACGGCGCCCTGGGTCGTGGCGGCGGCCGTCGCGCAGGCTCGACCGGCTGCGCGGGTGGCACCGGCTCGCTGAGCGGCGGAGCGCTCTGACGACTGCTGAGCCGCGCCAGCTCGCCCTCGTACTCCTGCCGCACCCGCTCGGCGCTCTCGGCGTCGATCAGCCCACGTTCGATCCAGGCCTGCAAGGTGGAGAGCAGCGCGGCTGTCGTCGGCAGATCGCGACGGAGCAGTGGTTCGGCCCACGTCTGATTGCAGCGCGGGCAGGCAGAGCTCGGAGCCTCGAACACCTCGCCGCAGAGCGAGCAATAGCGTGGCTTCGCGCGGTCGGTCGTCATCCCGACGCCACCCGTCCCAGCCGAGGGCTACTCGGCTACGTCCCATAGTGTGAGGTAGGCAGCTACCCCGCGGTGCGCGCCGACCGCCCCGCGCGCTCAGTGGCGAACGTCAGAACGGGGATCTGCACTTGTGACGTGCCGACAGCGATCTCACAGGCCAACCAGAGCAGGTGAGAGCAGGCAAGCTCTTCGGATTGGAGGATCACTGGGGATACGAGTCGATCACGCACGCATCGGGTCTGATCGCGACCTCGGTGCGATTGGGCGGAGGGTCAGCGGCCGATCGTGAGTCCCGTGAAATAGACGAGGTTGGGAGCCTCCTCGCTCGCAGTGAGCATGCGTTGGTCGGATCCGTCGCTCCTCATCGAGTAGAGCGCGAACGGACCGTCTCGATTCGATAGGAACAGGATCTGGCTCCCGTCGCGGCTCCAGAGCACGCCTCCATCGATCCCGATATTGTCCGTGAGACGCGTCTCGGCGCCGGTCAGCAGGTCGAGGATGTAGACCTCGTCGTTCCCGTCGCGGTCGGACACAAACACGAGGCTGTCGCCGTCAGGTGACCAGCGAGGACGGTAGTCGCGCCCCGCTGCGCTCGTGAGTTGCCTCATGCCGCCGCCATCAGCGTCCATCACCCAGAGATCGCCGGCGCCGTTGTGGGGGCCACCCACTTCGGCGTCCCGGTCTGAGTGAAAGACGATCAATGTCTCGTCCGGCGACCAGTGGGAGTCGCCGCCGTGGTCGGCCAGCTCGATCCGTCCAGAACCGTCGACCGCGACCAGGACGTTGTTCATGAGGAGTTGCGTGCCATCGGACGACCAGATCGCGCCACCGCGACCGTCGCCCAGCAGTTGCTGATTCGAGCCATCCGCGTCCATCACCCAGAGCCGCTGGGGTCCGTAGCGTTGCGCCGTGGCTCGCATGAAGGCAATGCGTGTTCCGTCTGGCGACCAACTGGGGAAGATGGCGACCCCGTCCTCACGGAACGTCAGCTGCGTCACGTCTGTGCCGTCCGAGTTCATGACGTAGATCTGCTGCTGTGAGTCTGTCCCTCGAATCGCCTCGAAGGCGATGCGAGAGCCATCCGGCGAGAAGCTCGGCTCGGACTCTTTTCCCGCGTCGCTGGTGAGATTCCTGATGCCGCTGCCGTCGGCATTGACGATGAAGAGATCGGGATTGCCTGCGACGCCCGAGGCAGGGAAGACGATCGGGTGAGCGGACTGACCGCCGGTAATCGTCACGCCGGCGACCAGGAACACGACCCCCACCACCGCCGCCGCCGCCGCGCCCGTGCTCAGTCCACCGATGATCAGCCACCCGAGCGGGAGGCTGATCAGCGAGCGCAGCCGGCGCAACCCGCTCGGCGAGCCAGCCTCGTACCAATCGCCGATCTCCTCGCGGGAGTTCAGTTCGAGGCGACGTAGGAGTTCTTGGACGTGGTGCTTCGCGCCCGACAGGCTGATGCCCAGTTCATCCGCGATTTCGCCATTGGTGAGATCGTCGCGGATCAAGCGAGCCACCTCGATCTGACGATCGGTCAGCGTCGGCGGTCCGGTCACGGTTCGCGCAGGCATCTCTGCCCCTCCCGTCACTGCGAACATCGTGCAAGACGCGGCAGGAGGTTGTCACTGGTCTACTTGTGCACGTCCGCACAACCCGGGGCACCTGATTGCCCGCCGACCCGGTAGCCGAAAGCGTCCCGGGCCGCCGAGGACGTCCAGCGTCGCTAGCCCCTGGGCAGGCCGAGCCCGCGGGTCGCGATGACGTTGCGCTGGATCTCGGAGGTGCCACCGGCGATCGTTGCGGACACGCTCGACAGGTAACTCGTCGCCCAGCGGCCCTCGAGGGGTGTGTACTCCGGCGGGCCCTTCCGCACGTCGCCGTACTTGCCGAGGAGCTTCGTCGCCGTGCGCGCGATGCGCTGGGTGAACTCGGTCGTGAACAGCTTCGTCATCGAGGCCTCGTGGTTGGGGACGAAGCCGCGAGCCTGCATCGAGATCACACGTTGCGAGAGCGTCTTCGCCACATTCGCCTCGACGTAGCGATCGACGAGTTCGAGGCGCGGGCTGTCCGGTCGATTGAGGCGTGAGCGCTCCGGATGCTCAGCGCGGATCGCGGTCAGCCCGTCCTTGAGGCGATCGAGCGTCTGCAGCTGCCCCACGGACGAGCCGATCGAGGAGCGTTCGAAGTCGAGGTGCGTGGCGCCGACGTACCAGCCGCGGTTGATCTCGCCCACGGCGTTCTTCACCGGCACACGCACGTCCTCGAAGAACACTTCGTTGAAGCCCTGCGCGTCGCTCATCTGGACCAGCGGCCGCACGGAGATGCCGGGTGAATCCATGCGCAGCAAGATGTAGGTAATGCCTCGATGCTTTGGCGCCTCGGGGTCCGTGCGGACCATGGCAAACATCATCGACGCCATCTGCGCGCCGGTCGTCCAGATCTTCTGGCCGTTGATCACGAAGTCGTCGCCGTCGCGCTCGGCTCGGGTCTGCAACGAGGCGAGGTCCGACCCGGAGCCGGGCTCGGAGTAGCCCTGCGCCCAGAAGACGCCGTCCTTGACCATCGGCGGGAGGAACTCCCGCTTCTGCTCGTCGCTGCCGTGCACCATGATCGTGGAGCCCACATCAGGCACGGGGATCATCGGCGCCTGACGCTCCGCGAACGTCTCGTTGAGCAGGTACTGCTCCATGGGCGAGAGGTCGGCGCCGCCGTATTCCTTCGGCCAGGCGGGCGCGATCCAGCCGCGCTCCACCAGCGCGTCGCGTCAGGGCTTCATCGTCGCGAAGATGCGACCCATGCGCTCCATGGGCGAGGCGTCGCCATCGCTGTCCCCGCCACCCTCGAAGAGCGCGTAAAGCCCGCCCATGCCGCCGCTGCTCTTCAGCGAGTCGGGGAGGTGCTCTTCGATGAAGGCCTCGACATCCGTGCGGAATGCCGCCTGCTCCGGCGTGTCTGCGAAGTCCACCATCTTCAGCCTCCTGGTCCAGCCCGCGTACGAGGCTACAGCGTACCGCGGCGTGTCTCGTCGCTTCGCCATTGCCGGTGCGTCATACTCGTTGCTGGACGAACGGGGACGAGCGGTGGGGGCGCGAGGGCTCGCGCGGACGGAGGACGGCAGTGGTAATCGCTCTGATCGTGATTGTGGTGCTGCTGGTGCTGGTCGCGGGCTATTTCGCGCTGACCTACAACCGGCTCGTGGGCCTGCGCAACCGCGTCGAGACCGCGTGGTCCCAGATCGACGTCCAGCTCAAGCGACGCTACGACCTGATCCCGAACCTGGTCGAGACCGTCCGCGGCTACGCCTCGCACGAACGCAAGACCCTCGAGGGCGTGGTCGAGGCGCGCCAGCAGGCCATCGCTGCGCCCGACGTGGAGCAGCAGGCGCAGGCGGAGAACATGCTGACCGGGATGCTCCGCCAGCTGTTTGCACTGTCCGAGGCCTATCCCGACCTCAAGGCCAACGAGAACTTCGCGTCGCTGCAGGCCGAGTTGACGCAGACCGAGGAGCAGATCGCGTTCGCGCGCCGCTATTACAACGAGCGCGTTCTGGGCTACGACAACGCCATCGAGATGGTCCCCTCGAACCTCGTCGCGAACATGTTCAACTTCGAGGAGAAGCCATACTTCGAGGCCGAGACTGAGTCGCGAGAGCCGGTCCAGGTCGACTTCAGCTCGAGCGACTGAGCGCCGCGAAGATCGTGCCGGCGTCGCTCCGCTCGCTCGCCCTCGGCCTACTGCTCCTCGCTGCGGCCGGGCTCGCGCCGGCGTCGACCGCCGCGCAGTCCTCGACTGAGCAGATCGTCACCTACCGGGTCGATTTCGACATCCAGGCCAACGGCGACGTGGCCATTACCGAGCGCATCACCTACGACTTCGGTCCCAACGCCCGACGTGGGATCCTCCGCGACATCCCCGTGCGCTTCGTATTCGACGACAGCAACGACCGCGTGTTGCGGGTTCACGACGTGTTCGTCTCCGCCTCGGCTGGAACGCCCGATGACGTGCGGGTGAGCGAGGAGGGCGACGACCTCCGGATTCGCATCGGCGACCCCGACGTGACCGTTCGTGGGGTGCACAGCTACACGATCAGCTACCGGGTCGAGGGCGCGCTCAACAGCTTTTCGGACCACGACGAGCTCTTTCTGAACGCCATCGGTCCAGGTTGGGACGTTCCGGTTTTGGAGGCGTCGGTGACCGTGACGGCGCCGGCGACCTACCTCGACGTCATCTGCTTCGCGGGAGCGCCCGGCTCAACGGCCAGATGCGACACCTCGTCGTTCACCGGGTCGACGGCGAGCTTCATGAACGGGCGGCTGGGGCCAGGGCAGGTCATGACCCCGGTGGTCTCGTTGCCCCTCGGCGTGGTCGACGTGCAGCCGCCGATCCTGGAGGCGCGCTGGTCTCTGCAGCGTGCGTTCTCTCTGAACCCGTGGACCGTGGGGATCGCCGCGCTGCTGCTCGCCGGAGCGGTAGGGACGGTGCTGCGGCTGCTGTGGATCCACGGCCGCGACCGCCGGTACGTGGGATCGGTCGTCGAGGTCGCGTTCGGGTCGGACACGGGCGAGACGCGCCGCGTCCCCCTCTTCGAGTCGGCCTCCGACTCCGCCATCGAGTTCGCGCCGCCCGAGGAGACCCTGCCGGGCCAGATGGGCACGCTGGTCGACGAGGTGGCGCATCCCCTCGACGTCACGGCCACGATCATCGATCTGGCCGTCCGCGGCTATCTCCGCATCGACGAAATCGAGGGCGAAGGTTGGTTCGCCAAGACCGACTGGCGCCTGCACCGGCTGCGTGAGTCCGACCCCTCGCTACGCGAGTATGAGCGTGAGCTTCTGGACGGCCTCTTTGAGGACGGCGACGAGGTGCTCCTGTCGGACCTGGAGACGAAGTTCGTGGACCGTCTGCAGACCGTCCAGGACGACCTCTATCGCGACATGGTGGATGCCGGCTGGTTCCTGCGCCGTCCGGACCGCGTGCGCCAGACGTGGCTGGTCGGCGGCATCGCGCTGCTCATCGCCGGTGTGGCGATCACGGCCCTCCTCGCGTTTCTCACGACGTGGGCGCTGATCGGCGTTCCGATCGCCGTCGGAGGGCTGGTGCTCGCGGTCGCGTCCAACGGCATGCCCCGCCGCACCGCGAAGGGCACCGGGATGATGCGCCGCGTGCTGGGCTTCCAGCGCGCGATGGCGACCGCCGAGCAAGACATGGCCCGCTGGGCCGAGGAGCAGGGCGTCTTCTCGAAGTACCTGCCTTACGCTATCGTCTTCGGTCTCACCGACCGCTGGGCGAAGGCGTTTGATGGCCTCGATGATGAGGCGACCGGCGTTGGATCCTGGTACGGATCGCAACGGGCGTTCAACACGCTGATCTTCGCCTCGATGATCAGCAACTTCTCGACGACGACCGCCGGGACGATCGTCTCCACGCCGTCGTCGTCGGGCGGCAGTGGTTTCGGTGGCGGTGGCTTCGCAGGCGGCGGCATGGGCGGCGGTGGCGGCGGGTTCTGGTAGCGGGCCCTCGGCTCGCAAGTACATCGGTCGAGGTCGGCGAGCCCCGGCGGCGCTGCTACCATCGCCCACCACCAAGCCCCGAGGACCGATGGCAAGGCGAGGATCAGATGGCATCAGCAGTTACCGATGCGGTCGCCGACGAACTGGCCATCCGGCACGTCTTGACCAGCTACGCGCGCGCGATCGATCGTCTCGACATGGACCTCCTGCGCACCGTGTACCACCCCGACGCTTTTGAGGATCACGGCGCGTACCAAGGTTCTCGGTGACGCAACACTTTCTCGGGAATACCCACATCGAACTCGAAGGCGATGTCGCCCACGTTGAGACGTATTGCCAGGCGTTCCATCGCTTCCCCACCTCCGGGAGCGCGAGCGAGGACGATTTCGTCCTCGGCGCCCGGTACATCGACCGCTTCGAGCGGCGCGATGGGGAGTGGCGCATCGCTCGGCGCAAGCTCGTCGTCGACTGGAGCCAGACAGCGTCGGCCGCTCCGAGGCCTGGGGCCGCTGCCGACTTCGAGTCCGGGCGACGCGACCGGACGGACGCCGTCTACCACTTTGGACGCGACTAGGGCGCTCGCACTCCGTCACCGGCGAGGATCAGGCAAAGAGGGTGAAGCCGGGGGGCGACTCACAGCAAGCCTTCGCCCGCTCGTGCTTTTCCACGTGCTCACGGGCCATGCCTGCCGCGTACGCGATCAGACCGGGCGGAACTTGACCAGGGTCCACTCGTCGCTGACGTCATCGAACGTCACCTCGAGCGGCATGTCGACGGCGATGTCCTCCGGCTCGCACTCGACGACGTTCGAAATCATGCGTACGCCCTCATCGAGCTGGACGATCGCGTAGGCGTAGGGCACGTCCTCTGAGAACGCCGGGTGGGCTGGTTGGTGCACCATCGTGAACGTGTGGAGGCGGCCGCGCCCGCTGGCGCGCGCCCACTCCCAGTCCTCTTCGAGGCAATGAGGGCAGGCGGGCCGGGGGTACCAGAAGTAGCGGTTGCATCGGTGGCATCGAGGGACCAGCAGCTCGTGCCGTTTCGCCGCCTCCCAGAAGGGTGCGGTCAGCTCTTCGTCCTCGGGAAGGGGGAGAGGCTTCTCCGGTACGCTCATCATCATTCGATCCCGGCTGCTGCTGCTGTCATGGTTCTGTCTCGTTCTATGTCGCGTGCGTTAGAGGGTGGCGTCCGAACCGAGCACCAGTGTCGTCATGACACTCGCAGTGCCGCCTCACCCATTGACCATGCAGAGATCCTTCCTCTCGACCTGCCGTTCGCCGGCTCTGCCCATGATCTGGCGCGTGGCCTCGATGACGTGACGGAAGCCGCCTCCGCCGCCGCCAGGCTGACCGGCCGCGATCTGACCGCCGTCGGTGTTGATGGGGAAGGAACCCTGATAGGTGGTGTCCGTATCCTCGTAGAAGGGACCGCCCTCGCCCTTTGCGCAGAAGCCCGCGTCCTCGATCGTGGCCATCACGAGGATCGTGTAGCAGTCGTAGAACTCGGCGAACTCAATGTCGCCGTTGTTGACCTGCGCCATCTGCAGCGAGTTCTGAGCGGAGAGCACGACCGGCGTGGTGGTGACGTCGTCCTCCTGCCAGATCGTGTCGTGTCTAGTCGCCGGGCCGCCCATCCCCAGGAGATAGACCGGCGGGTTCGGCAGCGCCCTCGCGCGTGCCGCGCTGGTCACGATCACCGCCCCCGCGCCTGAGCATGGCATCACGCACTCGAGGAGATGCAGCGGCGCGTTTATCATGCGCGAGTCGAGCACGTCATCGATCGTGATCGGCTGATCGTTCCAGATGGCGTTCGGGTTCTTCAACGCGTTGAAACGCTCGTCGACCGAGACCTTGGCGAACTGCTCCTGCGTGGTCCCGTACTCGAACATGTGGCGCTGCTTGATCAGTCCATAGCCGCCGTTCGCGGCGATCACCGGCCCGTACGGCGCCTCCCACTCGGTAGCGCGGCTGCCTGCTTGTGCACTCCGCAGCGCCGCCGTCTGGGCGTTGAGACGCGAACTAGAAGGCGGGCGCGACTCCCCGAAGATACACATCACGTAGTTCGCGTAGCCGGCGGCGATCGCGGCGGCGGCGATCGCCACCGAGCTGGCGCCGCTCGACCCGTGGGTCGTCATCGAGTGCGTGTAACGAGGCTGGATCTTGAGTACCTCGGCGAGGGTAATCGAGTTGATGTTCTCACCGGTGATCACGCCATCGATGTCCTCTTTGCGGAGGCCAGAGTCGCGGATCACCCCGCGCGCCGCCTCCGCCATGAGGCTGTAGGTGTTGCGTCCGACGAACTCTCGCTGGGTCGGAGTCTCGTAGAACCCGACGATCGCCGTCTCGCCTCGAATGCTGCTCATCCCATGCTCCTGGTCTCCCTGCACCGCCACCCTACTCCTTGGGTGCAAGCGTCGAGCCACGCCCCCAGATGGAGAGTAGGACCGCGGGTCGGCGAGCCTATGTTTGTGTCAGGGCGAGAGCATCGCTTGCGCGTCCGTGTCCAGAATGGCGGTGAGGATCCGGTGGATCACCGGGTGCGTGAGCGCCAGGTCGGACGCTCCGTCCTGGCCCTCAGGGTGGGCCTCGGCCGGTCGGCTGTTCGATCGCTGGCTGTCGCGGGCGGCTTGAGCCATTCGGGTTCCGTTCACCGGAATCGCCAGCGCCACCAGCAGACCGATCCGGTAGTCGTCGTAGCACTGCTCGTAGCCGTAGCCAGCCACGCCGTGCGCGAGGAGGGTGTCGTGGTAGAGGTGGAGCAGCTGCTCCTCCAGCTCCCGGCGCAGTTCCACCGTCAGGCTCAGGCCCGTGAAGTAGCCGAGATCGCCGGGGCCCGAGCCGAGATGCACGCCCTGCCAGTCGAGGACACACAAGCCGTCGTCCTCCGCCTCGTCGTTGAACATGACGTTCCCCAGGCTCACATCGCCGTGAACGATCGTCGTGGCTGAAGCAGCTCCGCGCTGGTTGAGGGAGAGCATCTCAGGGCCGATCCGCTCGCCGATCGCGATCACCTCGGCGGTGAGGCTGTCGCCGAGGACGTCCTTGAACGTGTCCCAGCTGAGCCCCCAGAGCTGCATCAGTGTCGCTCCGGACTGCTCTGGTCGACGCAGCCAGGAATGCTCACCCAACGAGGCCGCGTCCCACCACTTGGCGTGGAACCTCGCCAGTGACCTGACCACCAGGCGCGCGTCCGCCTCGTCGCAGGACTCGAGCTGAGTCCTGGCGCGGAGGTGGCCCAGATCCTCGAGGAGCAGGCAGAACCGCCCGTTCGCCTGGTCTGCCCCCGTCCAGTACGAGCGCGGCACGCGGATGGGGCACTCGCGAGCGAGTTCGCGATACCAATTGACCTCGTTGGCATACAGCATGCTGATGAGCGAGCGGTCCGCCGGCAGCTCGCTCCCAGCGAAGCTAGGCATCTTCGCCACCAGTGAAGCGGGCGCGTCCGCAGCGTCGTCTCGATAGGCAGGCACAAGGCGCAGCGTCTGCCCCATCGGGCCGCGCGACAGCGTAGAGATGTCGATGGACGCGATCTTGGGTTTGGCCCTGGGGTCCGTCTCCGACAGGGCCTGTTCCAGCCATTCCGACGTGATCTGGTCGGGACTCTGAGGGACGATCAACGCTTTCAAACCCTAGTTCCGGGGGGTTGACGCATGGATACGATCGAGAGGTGGCCTGATCGATTAATGGCACCGCACACCATCTAGTTGCGCGCCCCGCCCCTGCGCGGCCGAGCGGCTGCCGCCTCGACGAGTTCGTCCTCGGCGAAGGCTGGCGCGGCTGCGACTTGCGGGTCCTCGACGGCGTCCTCGTCGCGAGTGCCTGCCCCTCGGGTGCCTGTGCCCGGAGCCGCCTGCGGCCCGCTGTCGTGCCGGCCGAACGTGTAGCGCGGCGCGAGGATCGCGGAGAGTACGAAGAGCACGGTGATCATCACGCCGAGGACGATGAACAGTACCGGGGCGCCGCCCTCGATGCGGTCTGCAGCGATACCCAATGGCGCCGCCATGATCGGCATGGCGCTGAAGGTGAGCATGTAGATGCTCATCACGCGCCCTCGGTAAGCCGGGTTCGCAGCGCCGATCACCATCGTGTTGTTCAGCGTCTGGAACGCGCTGAACGCAAAGCCGAGGATCAGCAGGGCGATGATCACGCCCGGAATCCCGAAGGCTATCGAGAGCACACCGAGCGCGATCAGTCCGGCCCCGGCGACCAGCGCGTTGATCAACTGCAGCAGCGGTTTACGGTCGAACTCCGTGAACGCGGCGACAAGGAGCGATCCACCAATCGCGCCGACGCCAGTCAATGTGATCAGGTAGCCCAGCGCCTGCTGCGGCAGCTCGAGGTCACGGTCCACGAAACCGGGCAGCAGCAGGACGTAGGGCATGCCGAACAGCGTGGTGATGAATCCGAGGAGCATCAGTCGCCGGATCGTGGAGTCGCCGAGGACGTAGGCCAGACCCGCCTTGATGTCGGCGAAGACACCCGCCCGGCGCTGCATGATCCCGCCGCCGCGGCCGTCCGACTCGTACTCGTCAATGCTCTCGCCGAAGCGGCTCGGGACGAGCAGGATGAACGGCACGGTGAGGAGGTAGATCGCTGCCTGGGCAAAGTAAGCCGCCTCGATGCCCTGGATCGCGATCAGGACGCCAGCGGCCGCCGGTCCGATCAGGCGCGTCGCGTTCATCGACGCCGCCGAGAGCGCGATCGCGGGCATCAGCCGTTCGGGGCCCACCACCTGCGCCATCAGCGGCATGCGCGCCGGCATGCCGAAGGCGAAGAACGTGCCCTGGATCAGCCCCACGATGAAGAGCAGTTCCAGGTTGATGGCGCCCGTCAGCACGAGGAATGCGGTGAAGAGTGCGAGCACACCCGTGAGCGTCTGCTGCACGAGCTGCAGGTTGCGCTTGTTGACGCGGTCGGCCACGGCGCCGCCGATCAGCGAGAACATGACTATCGGCAGGGCCATCGAGAGCGAGACGAGGCCCGTCAGCGCGTACGAGTGGGTCAGCTCCCACGCCAGCACGCCACGAGCGACCATCTGCATGTTCATGCCGACGAAGCCGCCGGCCGAAGCGAGGAACAGGTTGCGGTAGTTGCGGTCCCGGAGGACGCCGAGCGCCTTGCGCAGACTGGGTCTCGGCCCACCCATTGGTCGCATGCCGGAAGGCGCCATCATCGCCACGCTGGTCCCCGAAGTCCTAGCTGCAGTGCGGCCCACGACGGTGCCGTCCGCGGCGATGTGCGGAACTCTCAGTTCACCATCGGTAACGTTACCTCATCGGCAACACGAAGAACGCGCGTCACGTCGCCGAGGGCGGTGCGGACATCGTGGTAGCCCAGGGCACTGAGGCGAGCGGCAATATCGGCCGCATCGGCACGATGGCGCTGATCCCACAGGTCGTCGACGCGGTAGCGTATTACGCTGCAACGACGGGCGGAAATGGTGATTGGAGTGGGAGAAGGGATTTGAACTCACGACCCTCTAGTTGGGCAGCACCCTGGATCCGCGACGAGGAAACGAGACCGCTATGATCACCGTCGCCCGTACGCCGATCACGGCCGGACACTGATGGTGTGACAGATGCATGGGCGCCAGGGGTGCGCATGCTGTATCTCAGCTCCAGACGACCGGGAGTCTCCGCCCTGTGAGCGACGTGCTCGAGCGCTGGGTCAATCGACTCGTTGGGTTCGCCCGCGAGATTTGGGTGGTTGAGGTCGAATCGGAAGAGCTCCGTCTGTCCCGCAGCATGCTGGCCACGCTGATGATGGTTGTCGGCATCCTGGCAGTCGCGTGGGGCAGCATCTACGCGCTGTTCGATGAGCCGCTGGCCGCGTCGCTACCGCTGTTGTATGCCAGCCTCTCCGCCATCCTGGTGCTTGTGCTGAGGCGCATGGGTGGGGTGGCCCCGGTGCTTCAGGCGCAGCTCGTCCTGATCGTGTTTACACCCTTCGCCCTTGCGGTCACGCTGGGGGGCTTTGTCGCCTCCAGTGGCGTGGTGCTGTGGTCGCTGCTCGGCCCCATCACGGCCTTTCTGATCGGGGGGCGGCGAAGCGCGCTGCTGTGGCTATCGATTTACCTGCTGCTGGTGGTGTCGCTGGCCGCAGCACACCCGTGGCTGCGGGATGGGAACAACTTGCCGACGTCTGTAGTGCTCGCGTTCTTCGCGCTGAACATCGGCGCCGTCTCGGCCGTCGTCTTCGGCCTGATCTTCTACTTCGTTGGCGAGAATGAGCGTGTGCAGGCGTTGCTGACGAGTCAGGAAGAGGAGATGCGCCAAGCGGAGAAGATGAGCGCCCTGGGCAAGCTCTCGGCCGGGCTCGCGCACGAGCTGAACAACCCAGCGGCGGCTGCGCAGCGCGCCTCGTCGCAGCTCCGCGACACACTCGGCCGCCTCTCACAGGCCACCGCTGAG
Organism: Dehalococcoidia bacterium; assembly: GCA_965226785.1. Lineage (GTDB taxonomy): Bacteria > Chloroflexota > Dehalococcoidia > UBA2979 > UBA2979 > CBDDEC01. The sequence continues at coordinate 326,926 of CBDDEC010000002.1, read as the reverse complement.
TTGAGTAACCACCAGCTCACCGCAGAGCACTGGGCCGCGCTCGCGAGTGCCCTGAAGGCGGGCCGCGCAGACTCAGCCACGCTCAGCGCGCTGGAGCGAGCCGACCGAGAAGAAGCCCTTGTCGGCTGGCTCGGCTCGCACGCCGTTGAGAACCCCTGGCCGCTCGCGGCACCGCTCGCCGCAGCCGGAGTCGAAGGCTCGACGCTCGAGGAGCTGACCTCCGGGATGCCGACGATCGCGGTGCCTGGCGCCGTGGCGTGGCTCGCCGAGTCCTTCAACGCCGCAGCGCTGCTCGGCACTCTGACGACGACGACCGCGAGCATGTCGGAGCTGGTGCGCGTGGTGAAGAGCTACTCATACATGGACCGCGCTCCGAAGCAGGAAGTCGACATCCACGAGGGGCTCGACAACACGATCACGATTCTCGAACACAAAATGAGGGACGGCGTCACGATCACCCGCGAATACGATCGCACGCTTCCGATGCTGATGGTCGCCGGCGGTGAGCTCAACCAGGTCTGGACGAACGTGCTGGACAACGCGATCGACGCGGCCGGGCCCGATGGAGAAGTCCGCATTGAGACTTCGCGAGAACAAGACCAGCTGGTCGTGGAGATCGCCGACAACGGGCCCGGAATCCCTGCGGACGTGCAGCCGAAGATCTTCGACCCGTTCTTTACGACGAAGGACGTTGGGGAAGGAACGGGGCTCGGCCTGGATATCGCCCGCAGGATCGTGACCGAGCGTTGCGGTGGAGAGATCGAGGTCGAGTCGCGGCCCGGGGACACGCGTTTCAGGATCCGACTGCCCGTGCCGGACCAAACGACCGCGGACTGGAGCGGGAGAAGGGATTCGAACCCTCGACCCTCTGCTTGAGAAGCACCCCGCTCGCAGAGCGAGGCGACCCGGGGGCCATTCCGTCGTGGTCGGAGGTAGTCCGTCACCGCCGTCACTCAACTCCGTCGAAATGCGTCCGCAGGGTGCGACCGCGGCAGTCGGTCGCCCTCACCGAAGAGTTTGCGGCGCAGAGTGCCTTCAACGTAGCCGGTCTTGTAGATACCGCGGGCCTGCAGCTCCGGAACGACCATGTCGACGAACTCCTCGAAGCACTCTGGTAGCACGGTGTAGGCGAGGTTGAAGCCGTCGATGTCGGTGGCCTCCATCCAGGCCTGGAGCGCGTCCGCAACCGTCTTCGGCGACCCGACGATGACATTCGCCCCGCCGCCGACCGCGGCGGACCTGCCCATCTGGCGGACCGTCCGGCGCGCGGTGGACTTTCCGGAGCCCTGGATGGCGTTGCCCCTGGTGCCTCCTGGCACCTCATCGAGGTCGAACTGGGACAGGTCCGAGCCTCTCCAGCCCGAGAGCAACGCCAGCGAACCGTCAAGGAGACCGTAGGACTGATAGTCCTCGAACTTGGCGCGCGCGGCCGCGTCTGTCTCGTCGACGACGACCGACATCATGGCGAAGATCTTCAGGTCTTCGGCACGGCGCCCCGCGGCGACAGCCTGCTCGCGCAGGCTGCTGACGTGCTCCGCCGTCGGTCCATGCTCGCTCGCGCCGATGAAGACGCACTCGGCATGGGCGGCGGCGAAGGCCTGTCCCTTCGGCGAACTGCCCGCCTGGAAGATGACGGGCGAACGCTGAGGGGATGGCTCGCAGAGGTGGATGGCGTTCAGGCTGAAATACTCGCCCTCGTGGCTGATCTCGTGGACCCGATCCGGGTCGGCGAAGACGCCGGCCTGTTTGTCGTAGAGCACCGCCTCATCCTCCCAGCTTCCCTCCCAGAGCTTGTAGACGACCTCCATGTACTCCGCGGCGATGTCGTAACGAGTGTCGTGCGTTGTCTGTTGTGCCTTCCCGACGCCTCTCGCGGCGCTGTCGAGGTAGCCGGTGACGACGTTCCGTGCGATGCGTCCGTCCGTGATGTGATCAAGGGTCGAGATGCGGCGAGCAAAGGCATATGGAGGCTCGTAGGGGATCGATCCGGTCACGCCGAACCCGAGGTGCTCCGTGACGGCTGACATGGACGGGACGATGGAAAACGGGTCGTTCGCCGGGATCTGAGTTGCGGCGCGGAGGGCGGCGTCTGGCGAGTCCTCGTAGACGTCGTACACCCCGGAGACGTCAGCGAGAAAGATGCCGTCGAAGAGGCCACGCTCGAGCGTTCGGGCCAGGTCCTGCCAGTGCTTCGCCGAAGTGTACTCACGGGAGCGGTCTCGCGGGTGCCGCCAAAGGCCGCTCGATTGATGTGCGACGCAGTTCATGGAGAAGGCGTTAAGCAGCATCTGACTGTGCATGGTCGGATCCCCTCGCGTCGTCCCTGCCGCATACGCGGAGGGTGAACATCACTCATCGCGCGGCGCCGTGGCTGTTTGGCACCGCCCTGGGCAGAATGTATCGCGAACGGGTCCAAGCCGACTCACACGACCAGCGTCGGGTGGGGGGCCACGATCCGACACCGTAAAGGCCCGCCACCTGGCGGGCCCTCCATGTGCCTTTGCTCATTGGAGCGGGAGAAGGGATTCGAACCCTCGACCCTCTGCTTGGGAAGCACGCTACTTCAAGCGAGGGAACCGTCCGGACGCCAAGCGTGGTGATCCGCATTCCTGTTTCCGCTCGGAGATCGGTGTCGTGTCGTTGCGGTTTCAGTGAAATTCTGCAGCCTGATCGACTGCGAGCCCACGCCTGTGAGCGCGAGGTCATTCGGCGCCGACGGCGCGCTGACTCAAGAGGTGTGACTAGGTCAGCACCGCGACGCGATGCGCGGCGATCCAATCCTCGTCCAGTTCGAGGCCCAGACCAGGTGCCTCGGACGCCTGCATCGCACCTCGCTCGTTGGGACGGAGGAACTCCGTCACACCCCATTCGTGGATCCCGAGCGGCATCCAGTACTCGTAATAAGCGCAGTTCGAGATCGAGAGCATGACGTGCAGGTTCGCGACGTTCATCAGCTGGTTCCCGCCCATGCCGATCTCGCAGTTCAAGCCGAAGGCCTCGAGCATGGCACAGAGCTTCCGGAGCCCGGTGATGCCCATCTTGCGAGCGGTACCGCGGATCACCGCGGCCGCTTGCCGTCGGACGATCATGACGGCCTCATCGAGGAGGAACGACTCTGCATCGGCGATCGCAATCGGCGTCGCTAGCTCGCTGGTGAGTCGTTCGATTGCGTCGACTTCCTGCCAGGGCAGCGGGTCCTCGAGCCAGGCGAATCGCTGTGTGTCGAGCGCGGCTCCGACGGCCGACGCCTGCTCGAGGTGGTAGCCGGCGTTCGGGTCGAGCATCAAATCGATCTCGTCGCCGACGGCCGCCCGCACGAGGCCAACCATCCGGACGACGTCGTCCGTGGCCATGTCACCGGGGTGGATCTTGTAGGCCGGATATGGGCCGGTGAGGATCTCTCGCGCTTCCTCCTCGTAGCCCTGGGGCGTGGAGTTCCGAGGCGGATAAGTCGCGTAGACAGGGATCTCGGCTCGTTGTGTGCCGAGCAAGGCGTGCACAGGCGCGCCCGCGGCCTTCCCCGCGATGTCCCAAAGTGCAATGTCGATGTTTGCCATTGAGGCATGCGCCCGTGCCGGCGTCGCGTCCAGCTCGAACCGCTGGCTCCACACCCACTCGCGCTCACTCGCCGACCGTCCGAGCACGCGCGGCTTGACCTGCCTGCCTATCAACTCCATCACTTGGGTCGAATCGCCAGCTTGGACGCCGACAAGGCAATGTCCCTCAAGGCCCTCAGCGGTCCGCACGCGCAGTACGCCCTGGCGTGTCGGACCGCCAAGAGCCTCGCGTCGATCGTTGATCCGCACCAGGGGTGCCTCGCGCTCGACCACGTCAATCGAGAGGTCGACGATCTCGAGGTGGCGGCGTACTGAGGTCATCTGCACTCCCGAGGTGCCCGATAGTAGCGGGCTCGCGGCACTCAGCATGACCCGCCGGCGCGGCGCGGCCGGTCGGACCCGCCGCTAGCGAGGAGTGGCATACTCCGGATGTGAGCGATTTGTCTGAGACGGGTGAGAACTAGACCGAGATGAAACTGCTGATTGCGAACCGTGGCGAGATCGCGATCCGGATCATGCGGGCGGCGGCGGAGTTGCAGATCCCGACGGTGTCGGTCGCGCCCCTCGACGACGCTGGCTCGCTGCACACCGGCAAAGCGGATAAGGCGGTCACGCTCGAAGGGACGGGCACGTCTGCCTACCTCGACATCGAGCAGCTGATTGCCGTCGCGCAGGAGCACGGCTGCGACGCGGTCCACCCTGGCTACGGCTTCCTCGCCGAGAACGCCGAGTTTGCGCGGCGCTGCGCCGACGTGGGCCTCACCTTCATCGGCCCACGTGTCGAGACGCTCGAGCTCTTCGGTGACAAGGCGCAGGCGCGCCGAGCCGCGGCGGCGGCCGCCGTGCCGATCATCCGCGGGCTCGACCGGGCCGTGAGCGCGGAGGAGGCGGCCGCCTTCCACGCCGAGCTCGGCGATGGGCGCCCGATGATGATCAAGGCCATCGCCGGTGGTGGCGGGCGTGGCTCGCGCATGGTCGAGCGCGCCGACGAGGTCGCCGCGACATACGAACGCTGCCGCGCCGAGGCGGAGGCCGCCTTCGGCAACGGCGACCTCTACGTCGAAGAGTTCATCCCACAGGCGCGCCATGTCGAGGTGCAGATCCTCGGCGACGTCCACGGCGCTATCGCCCACCTCGGTGAGCGGGAATGCAGTGTGCAGCGCTACTTCCAGAAGATCGTCGAAGTGGCGCCGGCGCCCGGTCTCGCGGATGACCTGCGTGGCCAGATCCTCGATGCCGCCGTGCGCTTTGCCAGTGAGGTGGGCTACAGCAACGCCGGCACCTTCGAGTTCCTTGTCGACGTCTCCGGCCACGAACAGTCGTTCGCCTTCATCGAGACCAACGCCCGTATTCAGGTCGAGCACACCGTGACCGAGGCAGTGACCGGCGTCGACATCGTGCATGCGCAGCTCCGGTTGGCCGCGGGGGCGACGCTCGCCGAACTCGGACTCGACGATCCAGCGGTCGGCACGCCGCGGGGCTACGCCGTCCAGGCGCGCGTGAACATGGAGTCCGTTCGGGCGGACGGTTCGATCCACCCCGCCAGCGGCACGCTCACGGCGTACGAGCCACCGAGCGGACCGGGGGTGCGTACCGATGGCTTCGGGTACGGCGGCTACGAGACGAGCCTGCGCTTCGACTCGCTGCTGGCGAAAGTGATCGGCCACTCACCCTCGGACGACTTCGCCGACGCCATCGCGCGGACCTCTCGCGCGTTGAGCGAGTTTCGCATCGAGGGCGTCGAGACCAATATCGCGTTCCTGCAGAGCATCCTCGCCCACGAGGACTTCGCGACGGGTCAGATCGACACGCGCTTCGTCGACCGAGAGATGGCGCAACTGGCGTCCGCCGCCGGCGAGCACCGGCGCTTCGTGACGCCAGCTGGTCACGAGGCCAGTGGCCTTGGCACCTCGCCGACCGAGGAAGGCTATGCCGGCGCGCGAGTCGAGGACAGCTGGGACCCGCTGGCGCTGTTCGATCACGACAAGCAGGTCAAATCTGAGAACGCCGATCGGGACGACGACGCCGATCCGACTCGCCCCGTCGTTCTCGCAGCGCCAGTTCGCGGCACCGTCATCTCAGTCGATGTCGCAGAGGGTGACCAGGTGGCGGCCGGCCGACCGATCGCGACCATCGCACTGTTGGAGCTGCATCACATCGTTCGAGCAAAGGGGAGCGGCGTGGTCCAGGCCGTTTCCGTCGCGGTCGGCGACGCTATCAGGGAGGGCGATCCAGTGGTCCTCTTTGCGGAGGCAGACGTCGAGGACCACACGGTCGCGACGAGCGAGGCGCACGACCTTGACCCCACCAGCATCCGAGACGATCTGGCGCTCGTGAACGAACGTCGCTCGTTTGTCGACGACGACTTCCGGGCGGAGAAGATCGCCAGACGCCACGAGAAGAAGCAGCGCAGCCCCCGCGAGAACATTGAGCACCTGTTCGACGGAACGTTCCGCGAGTACGGCCCGTTGGTCACCGCTGCCAGCTGGCAGAAGCAGCAATGGCTGCGCGAAACGACGCAGGCCGATGGCCTGGTCATGGGCATCGGCAACATCAACGGCGACGTGTTCGACGACGAGCACTCACGGGCCGTCGTTGTCCACTACGACTACATGGTGGTCGCGGGGACGCAGGGCGGTCGAGGGCACTATAAACAGGACCGGATATACGAGCTGGCCGGTCGCTTCAGACTGCCGCTGGTGCTCTGGGCCGAGGGCGGAGGCGGCCGGCCCGGCATCAGTGGGGGAGAGCCCGAGACTTCGCGCGGTATGGGCGCGGCTGGGGCCGATTCCGCTGCCGTTGACATCGCTGGCCGAGGCGGCGGTGGCGTTCCCATCGACTCCTACACCTTCACAAAGCTCTCGCAGCTGAGCGGCCTTGTCCCGCTTGTGGGTGTGAATTCGGGGCGCTGTTTCGCCGGGAACACCGTCATGCTCGCGTCCTGCGACGTCATCATTGCCACGGAGAACTCGACGATTGGCCTCGGCGGACCGGCCATGATCGAGGGTGGCGGCCTGGGCATCTACACGCCCGAAGAGGTCGGTCCGATGTCTTTCCAGGTGCCGAATGGCGTGGTCGACATCCTCGTCAAAGACGACGAGGAAGCGATCGAGACCGCTCGCAAGTACCTCTCTTACTTCCAGGGGCCGATCGACCACTGGGAGGCGCACGAGCAAGGGAGGCTGCGACAGATCGTTCCGGAGCACCGCGCGGAGACCTACGACATGCGAGACGTCATCAAGACCCTCGCCGACCTGGAGTCGATCCTCGAGATTCGCGAAGCCTTCGGCACGGGCATCATCACCGCCTTCATCCGCGTCGAGGGCCGGCCGATGGGGCTGGTGGCCAACAACCCGCTGCACCTCTCGGGCGCGATCGACCGTGACGCGTCGGACAAGGCCGCGCGATTCCTCCAGCTGTGCGACACCTTCGATCTGCCGGTGCTTTCGCTGATGGACACCCCTGGCATCATGGTCGGCCCGGAGCACGAGGAAACGGCGCTCCTCCGGCATTCCGCGCGGATGTTCGTCACCGGCGCCAACATGACGACTCCGATGTTCGGTGTGGTTGTACGCAAGGCGTACGGGATGGGTGCGCGAGCGATGTCTGGCGGCAGTTCGCTCGAGCCCTTCTTCATGGTGGCCTGGCCAACAGCTGAGTTCGCCGACATGACAATCGAAGGCCGCGTCAGGCTCACCTTCCGCGACGAACTGGACGGCATCGACGATCCGGATGAGCGGCAGGCCGTGTATGAGCGTCGGGTTGCCGAATTCGTCGACCAGGCGCGAGCGGTCAATTCGGGCGGCACAAACTATGGCGTCGATGACGTGATCGATCCCGCAGATACGCGCGCATGGATCGCCCAGGGGCTGCGGAGCCTGCCGCCCGTGCCATCTCGCACCGAGAAGAAACGACCGAACGTCGACACCTGGTAGCGGGCGCAGACCGGATTGTCTGCCTCGAGGAAGAAGAAACAGCCGAGATGAAACTGCTGATAGCCAACCGCGGCGAGATCGCCATCCGGATCATGCGGGCGGCGGTAGAGCTGCAGATCCCGACGGTGTCGGTCGCTCCCCTCGACGACGCCGGCTCGCTGCACACCGGCAAAGCGGATGAGGCGGTCACGCTCGAAGGGACGGGCACGGCTGCCTACCTCGACATCGAGCAGCTCGTCGCCGTCGCTGATGCTTCGGGTTGCGACGCGGTCCATCCGGGCTACGGCTTCCTCGCCGAGAACGCCGAGTTCGCCCGCCGCTGCGCGGAGGCGGGTCTCACCTTCATCGGCCCGCGTGTCGACACGCTGGACCTCTTCGGTGACAAGGCGGAGGCGCGACGAGTCGCGGCGGCCGCCGACGTGCCGATCATCCGCGGGCTCGACCACGCGGTGACCGCCGAGGAGGCGGCTGCCTTCTTCGACGAGCTCCGTGACGCCCGCCCGATGATGATCAAGGCCATCGCTGGCGGCGGTGGACGTGGCACGCGCCTGGTCGAGAGCGCCGACGAGGTCGTCTCGACGTACGAACGCTGCCGCGCCGAGGCGCAGGCCGCCTTCGGCAATGGTGAGCTCTACGTCGAGGAGTTCATCCCGCAAGCGCGTCATGTCGAGGTGCAAATCCTCGGCGACGTCCACGGCGCGGTCGCCCACCTCGGCGAGCGCGACTGCAGCGTGCAGCGCTACTTCCAGAAGATCGTCGAGGTGGCGCCGGCACCCGGTCTGGCGGATGACCTGCGTGGCCAGATCCTCGCTGCCGCCGTGCGCTTTGCCAGCGAGGTGGGCTACAGCAACGCCGGCACGTTCGAGTTTCTCGTCGACGTTTCCGGCCACGACGACGAACAGTCGTTCACCTTTATCGAGACGAACGCTCGCCTCCAGGTCGAGCACACCGTGACCGAGGCGGTGACCGGCGTCGACATCGTGCAGGCGCAGCTCCGGCTGGCCGCGGGGGCGACGCTCTCCGAGCTTGGACTCGACGACCCTGAGGTCGGCACGCCGCAGGGCTACGCCATCCAGGCGCGCGTGAACATGGAGTCCGTGCGCGCGGACGGTTCGATCCACCCCGCCAGCGGCACGCTCACGGCGTACGAGGCGCCGAGCGGACCGGGGGTACGCACTGATGGCTTCGGGTACGGCGGCTACGAGACGAGCCTGCGCTTCGACTCGCTGCTGGCGAAGGTCATCGGCCACTCACCCTCAGACGACTTCGCCGAAGCGATCGCGCGGACCTCGCGCGCGTTGAGCGAGTTCCGCATCGAGGGCGTCGAGACCAACATCGCGTTCCTGCAGAGCATCCTCGCCCACGAGGACTTCGCGACGGGTCAGATCGACACGCGCTTCGTCGACCGCGAGATGGCGCAACTGGCGTCCGCCGCCGGCGAGCACCGGCGCTTCGTGACGCCAGCTGGTCACGAGGCGAGTGGCCGCGAAGCGGAGGAGGACACCGCACAAGCGGTCGGGCCGCCCGGTTCGGTCGGCCTCGTGACACCGATTCAGGGGACGATCGTCGAGATCGTCGTCGCCGTCGGTGACGAGGTGCGGGTGGGCCAGGTGGTGGCCGTCGTCGAGGCGATGAAGCTGCAACACGACATCAGAGCGGACCGGAGCGGCGTCGTCTGCGCCCTCTCGATGTCGGTGGGCGATGTGGTCCGCGAGGACTATCCGATCGTCTTCATCAACGAAATCGAGGTCGAGGGCGGGCCGATCGAAGCGGATGCCGCGGCTGCGCTCGACCACATCCGCGACGACCTGCGGGAGGTGTACAACCACATCGACGAGACGCTCGATGCGGCGCACAAGGAGACAGTCGCCGCACGCCATGCGCTGGGGCGTCGTACCGCGCGCGAGAACCTCGCGGACCTGCTCGACGAAGGTTCGTTCCGAGAGTTCGGCCCTCCGGCGGCTGGTTCCGTCGCGGGCGGAACGGTGATGGGACTCGGCACAGTGAACGCGGCCCTGGTCGGCGAGAATCAGGGACGGGTGGCGGTCGTCCACAACGACTACGCGCTTGCGACGTACACCCATGGCCACTACAAGCAGGAGGCGGTGCACGAACTGGCCCGAGACCTCCGGATGCCCCTCGTGCTGTTCGCCGAGGGAGAGGGCAGGCCCTACGGGAACCTTGTGGGTGTAGGGATGGACGCTTCCGTGTTCGCCGACTTCGCGCGGCTCAGCGGTCTGGTTCCGTTAGTAGGGGTGAACACCGGCGGCAGCTTTGCAGGGAATGCCACGCTGCTGGCCTGCTGCGATGTCATCATCGCGACTGAGCACTCCTCGATCGGCGTCGGCGCGCCGGCTGTCGTTGAGGCGAGCGGGTTGGGCACCCACTCGCTTCAGGAGATTGGCTCGACGGCGCTCCATGCGCGCAACGGCAACGTCGACATCGTCGTGGAGGATGATGCCGCGGCGGTTGCGACTGCCCGGCAGTACCTGAGCTACTTCCAGGGTTCGACTGAGCCGTCAGAGGCTCCGGATCAGCGCCGAATGCGGCACATCATCCCGGAGAACCGCGTCCGCACGTACGACATGCGAGAGATCATCGACACGCTGGCGGACGAAGGCTCGGTGCTGGAGATCCGTCGAGAGTTCGGCATCGGCATCATCACGTCGTTCATCCGCGTCGAGGGACGGCCGTTGGGTGTGGTCGCCAACAATCCGGCCCACCTCGCCGGCGCCGTGGATAGTCCGGGGGCCGACAAGGGCGCCCGCTTCTTCCAGCTGTGCGACGCCTTCGACATCCCGACGGTCGTGCTGATGGACTGCCCAGGGATCATGGTTGGCCCTGATCACGAGCGGGAGGCGCTGGTGCGGCACTCGGTGCGCCTGTTCAACATCGGAGCGAACCTGACGGCGCCGATGTTCGGGGTGATGGTGCGTAAGGCCTACGGCTTGGGCGTGCAGGCGATGATCGGCGGCGCGGCATCGGTGCCGGTGTTCACGGTGGCCTGGCCGACGGCAGAATTCGCTGGCATGAACATCGACGGCGCCGTGAAGCTCTCGGCCCGTCGGGAGCTCGCTGCCATCGAGGACCCAGAGGAGCGCAAAGAGGCGTACGACCGGAAGGTCGCCCAGGGCTACGAGACGGCACGCGCTATCAATTCGGGAGCGCGATACGTCATCGATCCAGCGGAGACGCGCGCATGGATCGCCCAGGGACTACGGAGCCTGCCGCCCACGGCCCCCCGGACCGGGAAAAAGCGACCGTACGTGGACACCTGGTAGTCGCGGGACGCTGCTTGGAGCGGGAGAAGGGATTCGAACGCTCGACCCTCTGCCTGCCAGCAGACCCGTCCGGCATCTCGAACGCTGCTACTCAGACTCCACGGGTGCCCCCGAAGCGATACGCAGCAGCAGCTCGCGCACTTGCGGGCTGACCAGCACCGCCTCGCGCAGTCGCTCGACCTCTGCCTCGCCCACGATCATTGGTGAACGCTGGAAGCGCCCGGCGTGGCTGAAGTGGCAGAACCGTAGTGCGATCGAGCCGGCGGCATCGCCGGTCTGAAATCGCATCAACTGGATCGCCGGCGCGGTGTGCTCGCCGTCGAAACGCGCCTCCTCGACGATCTCGCCGTCGCCCCAGTGCATCGAGAACGGCCGCGGCACTGCCGCCGCACGAGGCTCGCTCATACCCACTCTCCGTTCGCGCGGACACTTGGTTAGTGATGACGGCGGACCTGAGCGGGGTCGGCCCCTCACCTGCACCCCACTCGGAGATGCTACTCCTCGGCGCTGTCCGCGAATCTGTGCGGAGGGCCACATGAAGCGAGCCGTGAGCTTCTGCCTCAGGCAGCACTGAAGCCCGCCCGGCATCTCTTCGGACGTGCAGCCGAAGATCTTCGACCCGCGGTAGCGGAGTCCACCCTGGTTGTCGCGGCGCTCGTGCGCAGCGCTCGAGGTGCGCTGGCTGGAGCGGGAGAAGGGATTCGAACCCTCGACCCTCTGCTTGGGAAGCACCACGGTCGCACGGCAGACGACATAAGGCGCCGAAGGTTGCAGGGATTTGCAGCGGCCCACCGGCTCAGATATCCGATCCCGACGCATGAATGCCGAGGAGAGCTGATCACTCCTTCCGTTATCATCTGCGGACGCTACCGAGCGACGATCGGGCCGGGCCACTCTAGGCCGGTAACTCTGCATCTGCGCTGCGCGAGGTCCTTGGCGAGCTCGACTTCAGCGACGAGGACATCGACGAGCTGATTGCGAGCCAGGCCGTCGCGGAGCAGCTGCCTGAAGACGGCAACGAGTCGCAGACGCTGTCGATGCCAACGTGGCTCGTCGGCCTTGGACGGAAGGAGACGACGGTGACGACAGAGCCGCAATTCGAAGGCACGATCGGACGCAGCTTCCAGGACTCGCAGCCGTGGTGGCCGCCGCCGCCCGTGACCGCGGACGGCGAGACGCCAAACGTCGTGATCATCCTCTTCGATGACATGGGCTTCGCCCACCTTGGCTGTTACGGCTCGACGATCGAAACGCCGAACATCGACGCGCTCGCCGAGGGCGGCGTCCGCTTCTCCAACTTCCACACCACCGCGCTCTGCTCACCAACACGCGCCAGCCTGCTGACCGGTCGCAACCACCACTCGATTGGCATGCGCGGCATCGCCGATTACGACAGCGGCTACCCCAACATGCGCGGCGCGATCACGCGCAACGCCGCCACTCTGGCGGAGATGCTTCGCGAGGAGGGATACGCGACGTTCGCGGCCGGAAAGTGGCACCTCGCGCCTCGCGAGGAGCGATCTGCTGCCGGACCGTTCGACGCCTGGCCGTTGCAGCGTGGCTTCGACCACTACTACGGCTTCCTGTCAGGCGCCGAGGACCAGTTCTATCCGGAACTGACTGAAGACAACCACCACGTCCACCCGCCGAAGACCCCGGACGAGGGCTACCATTTCAGCGAGGACATCGTCGATCATGCGATCGGCTACATCAGGGACCATCGCTCGGTCTACCCCTCGCGGCCGTTCTTCCTCTACCTCCCATTCGGCGCAACCCACTCGCCGCACCAGGCGCCGAAAGGGTACGTTGACAAGTACCGCGGCAAGTTCGACCAGGGCTGGGACGCGGTCCGCGAGGACTGGTACCGACGCCAGTTGGCGAGCGGCATCATCCCCGAAGGCACCGACCTGGCGCCTCGCAACCCCGGCGTCGAACCGTGGGAGGACCTCTCCGAGAACGCGCGGAAGTTTGCCGCGCGCTTACAGGAAGCGTTCGCCGGGTTCCTGGATCACACGGACGCACAGATCGGGCGGCTCGTTCAATTCCTCGACGAAACCGGGGACCTCGACAACACGATCCTGGTGGTGACCTCCGATAACGGCGCGAGCCAGGAGGGAGGCCCGCAAGGGGTCTCCGAGGGCGCTCGCTACGCCCATCCGTATCTCGACGATCTCGACACCATCGAGGAGAAGCTCGACGACATCGGCGGGCCGCACAGCTCCCCAAACTACCCGTGGGGCTGGGCGCAGGCGGGGAACACACCGCTCAAGTGGTACAAGAGCACCGTCCACGGTGGCGGCATTCGCGACCCGCTGCTCGTGCACTGGCCGCGGGGCATCCCCGACCGAGGCGGCATTCGGCATGAGTTCCTCCATGTGACGGACATCGTCCCAACCGTCCTTGAGCTGCTCGACCTGGAGGCGCCGACAACCTACCAGGGCATTCCACAGATGCCGATCGCTGGGACCAGCTTCGGCTACGCACTTCGCGCTGAACCCGAGGACGAACGGAGGAGTCCCCAGTACTTCGAGATGTTCGGACATCGCGCGATCTGGTCGGACGGCTGGAAGGCGACATCCCGGCACCGTAAGAATGATCCGTACACGGACGACGAATGGCAGCTTTACCACCTAGACGAGGACTTCTCGGAGGTGCACGACCTGGCCGAGACGCGTCCGGAGAAGCTGCGGGAGCTGATCGACCTCTGGTGGGTCGAGGCGGGGCGTTACGGGGTCCTACCCCTCGACGATCGGAGCTTCCAACTGACGGGGCCACAGCGACGCCCAGGAGGCGTCCACGAGCATCTGCGATACCACTACCTCCCACCGATATCACGGATCCCGGCGGCCGTGTCCCCGGCGATGGGCCTCGGCGAGTGGACGATGACGTTGGACATCGAGCGCGCTGACGCCTCCGACGAGGGGCTGCTCTTCGCACGCGGTACGCAGAACACCGGTATCGCGTTCTACGTTCAGGGCAACCGGCTCCACTTTGACTACAACGTCTTCGGCGAGGTGACATTCACCGAGGCGGACATCGATGCACCACAGGGGCGCGCCACGGTCGGCGTGCGCTTTGAGGCAGAGGGTGTAGGCGGCGAGGGCCGGATCATCTTCCTGGTCAACGGCGAGGAGGCGGGGGCGACGGAACTGCCGTTCATCATGCGCGGCGTCGGCGGTGGCGGCACGCGGGTGGGGGCGGACTACCAGTCCCCGGTAAGCCCAAACTACACCACGCCTTTCGAGTTCGGCGGGACGATCCATGCCGTCGATATCGAGGTCACGCCGTATGCGACCGGTGGCAGACTGGTAAAGCGACACGGTCCGCAGAACATCTACAGCGCCAGTCTGTAGGGAGGCTCTCAAGGCAGGCTGCGGTCGAGTACGGCTGCATCCGGACTCATAGCCTGAGGGCCGGCGATGCCGGCCTTCAGGGTCCAGAGGGAACTGGCGCCACAAACGTGGCTGAGGCTGAACGTTAGCACTTTGCGCGTGATTTGGGAACGTTCCCTGACGGCTCCCTGGCGCTAGTCCTCGAAGTCGACTTACCGCGGCAATCGGGCCCGCCGGGATCGGGTGGGGCGCGGTCCGACGGAACCCCTGGGAGCGTACTCGCGGTGGCTCGTCAGCGTTCGATGAGGGCAGTGTCAGATCTCAGGGCGCGTCGACCCCTAGGGGCAGAAGGTGACCTCGCTGGTCGTCTATGCCGCAGCCACCTCGCTGATCAGCGAGCGCCAGCGTGTGAGGAAGAGCCGCCGCTGCTCCGTCAGTGAGACATAGGCGCCACCGCGGCGGCGAACGCGGAAGTACTGTCGCAGCTCATCGAACGCGCGACAGAAGCGGGACGCGGACTCGAAGCTCCCGAAGCCCTGCATTGGGTAGTAGCGCTGCTTCACCGCTCGGTGGCTCTGCTCGGTGTAGTTGTTGAGGTACTGCGTCGTCCGGTGCCACGCCTTGCGGCCGATGATCCATCGGATCGCCCGTCGGTAAGCGGGATGCCGGTCGGTCGTGATCCGTGCGGGCTTGCGTTCGGTGATCTCGACAAGTCTGCGCAAGAACCTCCGCGCGGCATGCTTGTCTCGATGCTCGCTCAGCATCGAATCGATGAGTTCTCCCTCGCCGTCGATCGCCCGGTAGAGATAGCACCAGCGCCCGGCGACCTTCACATAGGTCTCGTCGAGGTACCACGACTCGCCCGCTCGAGCTCGTCGCTTGGCACGGAGCTGGTCGGCGAGCAGTGGGGCGAACCGAAACTCCCACTCTCGGACGGTCTCGTGCGTGACCTCAACGCCGCGTTGAAGCAGCATCTCTGCGATGTCGCGGAAGCTCAGCTTGTAGCGGAGACGCCACAGCACCGCGAGGAGCACCACGTCGGTCGGGACCTGGAGATCGTTGAACGGCGTGCCGGTTCGCTCGTTGAAGCGACGCTTGCACGAGCGGCAGTTGACTGCGGGGCACCGCCGGTAGCCGAGAGTCGTGCGCGCCCGGCGTCTGGTCGTGGCGACGGATGCGCAGTGCGGACAGTTCACCGATGTCTCCTCGTCAATGCTCGGACGAGGCTAGACCACACAACTCGAGCCCTCAGATCTGACAGAGCCGCCTCGTCGTGGCGCCCCAGACGTTCCAGTGCTCTTAGCTTGAGGATATGGGCCTGTTCATAGTCTGGGGCCCGCGCGAGCGCTCGGTTGCAGTCAACGATGACGAGGTCGAAGTCTTCCCCCTGATGAGCCAGGATGAGGGCCCGGTTGAAGTAAGCGCCGGCATGCGTGGGCTCGAGCTCGATAGTACGATCGACCTCGGCGAGAGCCTCGTCGTATCGGCGCAACCCGATCAGCGCGCTGGCCCTAGCGTAGCGACGGAGGCCCAGTCAGCAATCGCCAGCGCCAGGCTCGCGTACGAGATCTCGGTGTCGCGAATCTGTGGTTCGGACGTGCTCGTACAATTCCTCAGTGTCCATGGGGCTCTTGGGAAGCCCAGTCAGTTCCATCGCCGAGTGTCTCAGCGGCCATGGGGCCAAACTGGGGCCATCTGACTTCAGCATCGGTCCGAACGCACGGGGAGAGAACGATGGATGTTCGAGAGCGGGTGGACCCCGCGTACCGCAGCCTCGTTGAGGCCGCTGCTGCCAGCGCCGTCGACCCGAACGACTGGCTCTCTAGCCCGGAGAAGGTGCGCGCGGATCGCGCGGCCCTCCTTCCGCCGCCCCCAGTCCCCGACGAGATCGACTACACAGACCACGACGCGCCCGGTCCCAAAGGCGAGTCAGCCGTCACGGTCCGCACCTACCGAGCGAGGGGAGCCGCTGGTGCACAGCCTGCGATCTACTGGATCCACGGCGGCGGCTATGTGGGCGGTACGTACGACGGTGCGAACGACGTCTGCGCCGAATGGGCGACGGACTTCGGTGCGACCGTTGCCTCGCCGGACTATCGCCTCGCCCCAGAGCACCGCTACCCGGCCGCGATCGAGGACTGTTACGCCGGTCTGCACTGGTTGATCTCGAACGCAGACTCGCTCGGGATCGACCCGAACCGGGTGATCATCGGTGGCGGCAGCGCCGGCGGTGGACTCGCCGCTGCACTCGCCCTACTGGTCCGCGACCGAGGCGAGGTCAGCGTCACCCACCAGGTGCTTACCTACCCGATGATCGACGACACCCGCTCGACGCCTTCGAGCCAGTGGACTACCTGGGGCTGGTCGCCCCAGAGCAACAGCGTTGGCTGGCGTGCCTACCTGGGTGACCTCTTCGAGACGGACGGCATTCCACCCTATGCCGCTCCGGCTCGAGCCACCGATCTCAGCGGCCTGCCCCCGGCGTACATCTCCGTCGGCACGCTCGACATCTTCCTCGATGAAGACATCGACTACGCCCGACGGCTGATCGAGGCTGGCGTCCCGACGGAGCTAAAGCTCTATCCGGGAGGACCTCATGGCTTCGACACCCCGCGCCTGAACCGCAACGCCGAACTCGGCCAACGTGCAGCCGCCGACCGCAAGGACTACTTCCGCCGCGCGATCGCATCGACAGCGAGCTGAGCACTCGAGCCACTGCCGAGCGTCACCCTCAGGTGGTCTCCGTACGCAGTCCCTAGCGGCCCCGCGGTTCGGGGTCGAAGGAAAACGGGGTGGTTCCTCACCGTCGCTCCGCCCTCTGGGCGAGGACGTCGGTGATCTTCTGGGAGCTTGGCTTTCGCAAGGGTGAGGAGGCGAAGGTTGCGCAGATGAGGTTACCCGGGCTGGATTCGACCAAGCCGACTCCCCGACCGCGGGTGCGACGCGTCTACGCTCGTGAGGCGGCAAAACCTCATGCGGCCCACCGATACTCGTGATGCAGTCCCCCGAGCACTGGCTTGCCGACGGCTCGCTGGCTCGGCGTCCGCTGCACCGGCTTCCCCTCCGGAGAGTCGAGCGCGAGTGACCGATGTGGCCGCATCGCGTTGTAGTGCTCGACGTACTCGTAGAGCAGCCGCCTCAGATGCCGTTCGTTGACCGCGATGATGTGATCGAGGCACTCGCGCCGGAGGGTGCCGATCACACGCTCGGCGATGGCGTTGGCATTCGGCGCCCGCACTGGCGTCAAGATCGTCTCGATTCCGATCCGTCGAGCGCGCGCGATGAAGTCGCCGCCGTAGCTGCGGTCGCGGTCGCGGATGAGGAACCCCGGCTGTTGGCCCCAGGCGGTCGCCTCGATCATCTGCTGCCAGATCCACGAAGCGTTCGGATGCCGAGTGACGTTCCAGTGGCGGATGCGGCGCCGGCCATGGTCGATCACGACGAAGACGTACAGGGTGCGGAAGGTGAGCGTCTGCACCGTGAATAGGTCGGCGGCCCAGATGCTGGGCGCGTGGTTGCGGAGAAACGTTCGCCACGACTGACTCGGCGGTCGCCGCAACGCCTGTTGGCGGTAGCGACTCACCGTGCGGGCGCTGACCTCGAAGCCGAGAGCACGCAGTTCACCGACGATACGCGCGGCGCCCCACCGCGGGTTCTCGGTCGCCATGCGCACGATCAGCTGCTGCAACTCAGCGGGGATCCGTGGCCGCCCGGAACCGCGGCGACTCCTCCAACGCCAGTAGGCGCGCCAGGCAGATCGATGCCAGCGCACGACCGTGTCGGGTTCGACCATGACGAGCGTGCCTCGCCAGCCTGACCAACAGCGGGCGAGCAGCGACCAGAGTCTGCGGTCGTGAATACGGAGCGGGGGTCGACGACCGCTCCTGGTGTAGACGGCGAGCTGATGCCGCAGCGTCAAGTTCTCGAGGACGAGATCTCGGCGGGCGCGGACGGAAGCGAAGAGTGCTGCAACAAGCAGACGAAGGTAGAGCACAGACGGGCCTCTCGTGGCTCGCTGATACTCAGCTATCTCGGCACCAGGAGGCACGGATCAGGTTTTGCCGTCCCACGGGGACCGCTCAGCCCGCACTGGGCGAGATGCTGCTCGAACGCGGCTTCGTGGTGGCGATCGCATCCGCCATCACGTTCACGAGGACAAATCGTTCCGGGCGGACCCGGATCGTGATCTTCCTCGCTTCTTGGCGTTCGCTGATCGGAGGGCCTCGCGGCGGCGGGTCTCAGCTCAGAACCGGGCGCGGGTGGTCATCAGCATGCTCTGACTTGAACGTTGTGGTTCCCGCACGCACCGACCAATCAGTGCCGGTCGAGCGTCGAGGGGGGCCTTGGTGCTCGGGGCCCGGATCATTGCCTGTCATGGACAGCCACCAAGCAGCCTCTAGACAGCCCAGCGACGTGCGTCAGACTCGCGTCCCACTTCGACTTCAACAGCTACGAACCTGACGAGCGATGAGCTCTTAGCGTTCGTTGGCCTTCGCCCCGTTTCTGCGTCCCAGGGTCGCGGAACGGGGTCGGGGCCTCTAGCTGTCAGGTCCCAGGACCCGAGCCTCCCAGCGTCCCACGGCGGCATCGCCGAGCCCGACGAGCTCGATTGTTTCGTCGACTCGGCTCGTTGGGAATCCAGCGGCGCCGGCAAGGATCCGGAGGTGGTTGCGGCCGCTGCGCCCAGGATGGAACGAGTTGGTCTCGAGCGCCGCTCCCACGGTCCGGGCCGGGTCGGCGAGGTTGCGGTAGCGGTGCCCTCCGATGGTGGCCGTGCCCGAGTCGGCGGCTGCGAGGTCGAGGAGAATCTTCATCGTGGTCGACTTGCCGGAACCATTCGGGCCGAGGAAGCCGGTGACGCGGCCGGGTTCGACGCTGAAGGACAGGTCATCGACAACGGTGTTGGAGCCGTATCGCTTGGTGAGGTGGTCGATCCTACCGATGGCAGGCTGACGATGCGCGTGAACGCCCGCAGGTGCGCGTGAACTTCCGCCACCCTCAGCCCGCCATCGCGTCGTCGCCGAGCCGATCCTTAGGGGGCTCCATCACCGTTACCGCTGGGCGGCGTAGCGCAGATGACGTTTTCGTGCCCGACAACTGCTGGAGGACGGGCCGCTACCGCTGGAGCGCACGCCGGAGATTGCGCAGGACGTGTGCCGCTGGCTCGCCTTCGCTCACGAGCAGGGCGTGGTGCACCGCGACCTCAAACCGGGCAACGTCTGGCTGACTGAGGACGGCACCGCGAAGATCGGCGACCTCCGCCTCGGCGGGCAGCTCCCGGGGGCGGGTAATGGCTGCGTGCGGACTGCCCCGGCTAGTCGTCGCCGGCGGGTACGGCCTCGGGCGCTGCGACGCGATCGCGGACAGGCTCGTTCGTCATCGGGTCGATGTCGAACGGACTCGGAAGGTCCAGCTCCTCGGCCATCTCGCGCACGGCGGGAAGGATCTCGTCGCCCATCAGCTGCAGACTCCGCATCGAGTCCTTGTGCGTCATCGCGCCGTCGCCGTCCCAGAAGAAGATCGTGCCGGGCCGCAGGTACTCCAGCACGCGCCGGATCTTGGGCAGCACCGTGTCGGGCGTGCCGGCGATGATCGTCATGTGCTCGAGCTGGGTGTCGTAGTCGGCCCGCAGCGGGCGCTCGCCCGGCTTGATTTTCGCCTCGCCGTCGCTGGCCTGCTTCTCTTCGGGGTTGTCCTTCGCCACCTGGTCGGCGTCGCGCCCCCTCGAGGTGGCGACGAAGCCGAGCTGCCCGGTCGGTAGCAGGTTCTTGCGGTCGGTCAGGCCGGGCAGGTTCTGCAGCCACGGCGAGGCCGTGCCACGGCTGCCCTCGAGGAAGATGTTGCCGGGCCCCTCGAGGAACTTCTTGCCGGTCTCGTAGGCCAGCTCCTCCGTCTCTTCCACGTGGACCTTGAACAGGTAACCGATGTGCTGCGGGCCCGCCTCGTAGCCGTTCTCCTCGGCGACCTCGCGGTAGTAGTCGAACGATTGCTTGGTCGGCTCGAGCCGGGTCGCGAGCATGAGGTAGGGGTAGCGGTGCTCGGCCGCCCACTCGACGGTGTTCTTGCTGACGACGCCGGGGATCATGATCAGCGGGTGCGGCTGCTGGTAGGGTCGCGCCCACGGGTTCACGTAGCGGTAGTCGTAGTGCTCGCCCTCGAAGCGGAACGGTCCGGGTTCGGTCCAGGCGCGGATGATGAAGTCGTGCGCCTCCTGGAAGCGCTCCCAGTTGTACGGCGGCTGCGCATTGTGGGACACGCTCTCGCGACCGGTGCCGCGCACCCAGCCGGTGACCAGCCGGCCCTCCGAGATCATGTCGATGATCGCGAGCTCCTCGGCGAGCCACAGCGGGTCGTCCCAGATCGGCAGGATGTTGCCGTTGATGACGATCTTCACCTTGTTGGTGATGCGGGCGAGGATCGCCGCCTCGACGTTCACCACACCGCCCATGCAGAAGGGCGTCGAGTGATGCTCGTTCAGCATGATCGCGTCGAAGCCCACCTCCTCGGTCGCCACCTGCTCGTCCAGGTAGCGGTTGTAGAGCTGCGAGCCGAGCACCGGGTCGTAGTCGCTGTTGCTGATCGAGAGGTCCTGGATCGTGCGCCCCGTGCGGCCGAAGTAGCCGGATTGCGGGTCTTGGTAGGGCCGTTCCGTGAAGCGTCCGATCAGCATCGGTCAGTCCCGTCTCCGTCTGTTCCTGCTACGGCGTCGCCGAGATCAGGGCCGCAAGCGCCTCGGGCTGGTCGAGCTCGACGAGGTGCCCGCACGCCGCGATCGTCTCGAATCGCGCATCGCCGAGCAACTCCGCGTACTGCCGCCCGCACGTCTGAGGCACGATGCGGTCGTTGTCGCCCCAGACCACGAGCGCCGGCGTCGTCACCTCACCCAGCAGGTGCGGCAGCTGGCGGCTGAACATGTACGGGCTCCACGTGATACGCGCTGTCATGATGCGGCTGAAATCCCAGACGTCCTTGATGTCCCCGTCCACATCCTCGCCGTAGTGCGCCTCGAACGAGGCCTCTTCGTTGAAGCCTGCGTCGATGTACTCCTGGAACGGGATCAGCATCTGGTCGAGGATCTCGCCCTCGACCGGCTTCAGACCGGCCGCCCCGACCAGCACGAGCGCGCCGAGCCGCGACTCGTTGATCGCGGCCAGCTCAGCGGCGACAAAGCCGCCAAAACCCAGGCCCACGAGAGTGACGCCCTCGAGGTCCAGCCGCTCGATCAGACGCTGCATCAGCACCGCGAGGTCGCGCGGGTCGCGCGCCCAGTCCGGCCGCTCGGAGCGCCCGAAGCCCGGCAGGTCGGGCACGATCACGCGGAATCGAGCTGCGAGCGCATCCTCGAGCGACCCCCACGCGAGATAGCCGGTGGAGCGATGCAACAGCACCAACGGCCGGCCCTCGCCGGCCTCGCGCAGCGCCACGTCGAGTCCGGCGACCTCGACGGTCTGCTCGGTGACGGCCGCGCTCTCCGTGGCTGTAGTCATGCGTCCCCCTGCCGGAACGGGTCGGCGAGCCGACGATAGTACGTCGACCATCGATCTGCAAACGATGGTCCTTCGCCGGCCTCGAACGGCCCTCGAACCGCCGACAGCGAGGAGACGCCCATGCCGGCATCGCTGCGCCAGCTGATCGACCGCGACCAAGGCGTGTTCGCCCCGCTGGTGCTGAACCCGCTGATGGCCCGCCTGGCCGAGGCCGCTGGCCACGAGGCGCTCTACCTCGGCGGCGGCCAGCTCGGATACGAGCAAGCCATCCTCGAGGCCAACCTCAACATCACCGACGTCGCCCAGCGCGGTCTCGCCATCCGCAGTGTGACCGAGCTGCCGCTGATCCTCGACGGCGCCACCGGCTTCGGAGACCCAATGCACATGCACCGTACGATCCCGATGGCCGAGTCGGCCGGCTTCGCGGCGGGATGGCCGCCGCCTCGATCCTTGCGCGATCCGCCTCGATCAGGCAGATCCCAGACACAACGGCGGGGCCAAGACCGCGTGCGACGTAGCGTTTGACGGTCTCCATCGAGCCGCCCTCAAAACCCCGGACAAACGGTAGATCCAGCTCGAGCAATCCTGCACAGCCGCGCATGCTGGTTGTGTTTGGGCAAGCCGCTGAAGCACGCGCGGCAGTCGAGTCGGCCACATCCGCCACGACGAGACGCGCGCCAGAACAGCCCGGCCCAGAACAGGCGTTCCTGATTACACGCGGCGCACGTGGTCATCAGGTCCTCGATCGCGCGAATGCTACATCTCCCCGGTTACTCGGGTGATGCTTGCACCGCTTCGACGCGGTCCCGGAAGAGCTCTGCTAGCGGAATGATGTCGTTTCGACCTGGATGGTACGACCGGGCGCGACGGGGCGTAACAAGTCACGCCGGCAGGCATGACCCGCTCCGTGCGCCGCGGAAGCGACGCGATGCATGCAACTGCGAACGCCGATGGGGGCCGGGGTTGCCTCTTATCTCAACCTCCGGACGGTTCCCAGAACTCGCATGCGGAAGCAGACGCAAGGCCGCTCACAGTCCCCATGCTAGGCTCCCGCCAAACCTTCGCGGGTCTTGGCGAATGGAGCTCGACGATGCGAGTCGGTGTGTCGCTGACGACCGCACAGGGCGGCGAGGCCTCCGGCACCGACCGTGTCAGCGCACGCGATGGGGCGCGCTGGCTGATTGACCGCGCGGCGGCAGCGCGCGACGCCGACCTCGATTCGCTGTTCGTCGGCGACCACCACGTCGCGAGGTCGACACGGCCGTACTACCAGAACGTGCCGATCCTCGCGCGCATGCTCGGCGAGTGGGGCGACCGCCCGGCGGGGGCACTGTTCGGGCTACCGCTCTGGCATCCGGTGCTGCTCGCTGAGCAGATCGGCACGCTGGCCTGTATCCACCAGGGTCGGTTCATCATGCAATGCGTCGGCGGGTACGACGGCCACGAGTTCGCCGGGCTCGGCGTCCCCACGGGCCAGCGACCCTCGAGGAGCGAGCAGTCGCTAGAGATCATGCGCCGGCTCTGGAGCGGCGAGCACGTGACGCACGAGGGCCGCTGGACGTTCGAAGACGCCTCGATCGCACCAGTGCCGCCGGAGCCGGTGGAGGTCTGGCTCGGCGCGCGGGTGAGCCCGTCGATCGACCGCGCCGCGCGCCTGGCCGACGGCTGGCTCGCCGGGGCCGGGCTCACGGTGGAGCGGGCGGCGGCGACCTCCGCGGAGTACCTCGAGCGCTGCGAGGCGCACGGGCGACCGCCCAAGGTGGTCGCGATCCGGCGTGACGTCTACGTCGGCGCCAGTGACGAGGAGGCGACCGCGACGACCGCGCCCATCCTCGAGGCTGGCTACCGCGGCTTTGACCCTCCGGCGCTCGCCATCGGCGGGCCGGAGACGGTAGCCGCCCACTTCGCGGCGCTCGCCGAGGCGGGCTACACGGACGTGATCGTGCGCCAGATGATGCCCGACCAGGCCTTGGCGCTCGCCTCGATCTCCCGGCTCGGCGAGGTGCGGGAGCGGGTGGCGGAGGCGTAGGGCCGCAAGCAGGCAAACTGACCCGGTAATCTCGCTCCAATCAAGGAGCCGCTTCGCAAGCATCCCCTCGACGCGGTCATGGGACGCGAGAACTTGCGCGCCCAGATCGCACGTCATGCGCCTTCATCTGCTTGGCTTCCCGGACATCGAGTGCGCCTAACCGCGAGGCGCGCCGAGCGTTGAGATCGCCCATCCTCCCAGGGGTGTTAGCGGGCGAACGGCGCCTCAACACCTGGCGCAACGGGCACGTCGAAGGCGTTGAGCGTCATCGAGACGAGCGTGTAGAAGCCAATCACGCCGATGATCTCGACCAGACCCTGCTCGCCAAAGGCACTCACTGCGCTCTTGTAGAGCAGCTCCGGAAGTGCGCGCTCGCGGTTGAGCGACATGCAGATGTCGTAGAGCAGCACCTGCTGCACGGGAGCGAAGTCCGGGCGTCGCCCCTCGAAGACGGCGTCCAGTACCTCGGGTGCGATCCCATGCTCGATGGCGCGCGGCGCGTGCGAGGCCCACGCGACGTTGGCCTCCCAGTGGCGTGCCGTGATCGAGATTGCCAGCTCCACGAGTCCACGGTCAAGCGTCGTCCGCTCCCGCACCATCGCCCCGATCGAGCGCAGTAGCTGCGACAGTTCGGGGCTCAATAGCCAGGCGTCGCGGGGTCCGCCGAACTTGCCGTCTCGCGGCGCGCGTGTGCGGGCCAGGTCGTCGTACTCGTCGCGCTGCTCGCCGGTGAGTTCGTCGCGAGTCTTCGCCGACAGTCGAGTCATCGCTACCTCCGTAGCTGTGCCAGCCGGCCCCGGGGGACGAGGGTGCTCATGATCTCCTCGAACGAACCGGGGTCGACGAGCAAGTCCACGCGTTCCCGCACGGTTAGTCTGCCCTGCTGCTTCTGGCGTGCGATACCGTCTTCCCCACCCATGCGACGGGCAAGATTGCGGACCATTCCAAGTTCATCGACTTCGTTCTGCCAGCTCATTACTCAGATGGCTCCGCCTGTGCGACCACGACTTGACTCTGATGTGATCCAGGCGGAAGTGTACACTTCGAGCCCTGCTGTCACCGCCGGGCATCGGGGCGTCGTACGCTCACCGACTCATGCCCTCCTCTCGTTGCAGGAGCTCAATCTGTCAGGAAATCGGCGGGCGCACTCGTGCGCAGCGCTCGATGTGCGCTGGCTGGAGCGGGAGAAGGGATTTGAACCCTCGACCCTCTGCTTGGGAAGCACGCTGGTTGCCGCAGCAAGTGACATAACTCAGATGTGAGACTGCAGGGAAACTGCAGGGGAATCGCAGGTCAGGGGCCCGCTCGGTGCCGCTTCTGAGGCGGGCTCAGCGAGACACCGGGCCGATCATCTGGTCGCCCGGGGAGAAGCGATGGTGGCGTGTTGCCGCCTGCTCCGAGCGGTAGGCCGAGCTGTAGCGACGCACCATGTCGGGCGAGGAGTGTCCGAGCAGGTACTGCACGTCGAGTTCGCGGGCATCGTGTGCGATTGCCCACGTCGCGAATGTGTGGCGGAAGCGATGCGCGTGCACTTTCGCCACTTCTGCGCGACGACCCAAGCGGCGGAGCATCTGCTTGAGCCCGTTCGGTCGGAGCGCGGTAGCTGGCTTCAGCTCACCAAGGTGGCTGGCCGCTACGAAGAGCGGACCCGGAGCCGTTCCCCGCCGCTCGAGGTAGCGCTCCAGCGCGGCGCCACAGTGCGCTGCAAAGGGCACCACGCGCTGCTTGTTGCCCTTGCCGTGGCGTACGCGCAGCCGGCGCGTCTCGAGGTCGAGGTCATCGAGCGTCAGCTGAACGAGCTCTGAGCATCGCAGGCCAGTGTCGAGTAAGCACAGCACCATCGCACGATCCCGCAGCCCGAGCGCGGTGGCTGAATCGCACCCCGCCATCAGCTGCGCGATGTCGGCTGGCGAGAACGGCTCGACAATGCGCTGTGGCAGCCGGACGTTCTTGATCCCCCGGAACGGGTTGTCTTGGAGGTGGCGAGCGTCGACGAGCCAGTTGAAGAAGCAGCGGACCTCGCGGAAGTAGCGGTGTCGAGTCTCAAGGCTGAGGTGAGAGAAGCCGCCCAAATAGCGGTAGACGTCTTCCGGCGTGACCGCCGCCGCGTCGGCGACCGTCACTGCGCGGGCGAAGCGATTCAGTGACTCTCGGTATGCGCGCACCGTCTGCGCGGACTTGCCCTCGACCTCACAGCGCAGGAGGTACAGCGCGCTTAGCTCGGTGAGGGAGGGGCTCGCGTTCATCACGAGCATGGACGCTCTCTCCCAGGCCGAAGTCAAGCGGTGCCGCGGGTTGGTGTTCTCCAATTCGCGAAGCAGCCGCTTCGATTAACCAGCGGGCGGCGTGGGACGGCAAAACCTGATAGGTGCAGCTCTGTCCTGAGATAGCAGAGTATCGGCGAGCCACGAGAGGCTCGTCTGTGCTCTACCTCCGTCTGCTTGTCGCAGCACTCTTCGCATCGGTCCGCGCCCGCCGAGATCTCGTCCTCGAGAACTTGGCGCTGCGGCATCAGCTCGCCGTCTACACAAGGGGCCGTCGTCGACCGCGGCTCCGTCGCCACGACCGCCGACTCTGGTCACTGCTGGCACGCGGTTGGTCCGGCTGGCGAGGCACGCTCGTGATGGTCGAGCCGGACACGGTGGTGCGGTGGCAGCGTTCTGCTTGGCGCGCCTACTGGCGCTGGAAGAGTCGTCGCCGCTCCGGACGTCCCCACATTCCCGCCGAGTGGCAGCGGCTGATCCTGCGCATCGCCACTGAGCATCCACGGTGGGGCGCCGTCCGCATCGTTGGTGAGCTGCGTGCGCTTGGCTTCGAGGTCAGCACTCGCACCGTGAGCCGCTACCGTCAGCAGGCGCTGCGGCGACCGCCGAGTCAGTCGTGGCGCACGTTTCTGCGCAACCACGCGTCCAGCATCTGGGCTGCTGACCGGTTCACGGTGCAGACCCTCACCTTCCGCACGCTCTCCGTGTTCGTCGTGATCGACCACGGCCGGCGCCGCATCCGGCACTGGAACGTCACGGAGCACCCGATCGCGCCCTGGATCTGGAGGCAGATGATCGAGGCGACCGCCTGGGGTCAGCAGCCAGGGTTTCTGATCCGAGACCGCGACCGTAGCTATGGCGGGGACTTCATCGCACGCGCTCGACGGATCGGGATCGAGACGATTCTGACTCCGGTGCGCGCGCCGAACGCCAACGCCATCGCCGAGCGGGTGATCGGGACGCTCCGGCGCCAGTGCCTCGATCACGTCATCGCCGTCAACGAACGGCATCTGAGGCGGGTGCTTGGTGAGTACGTCCAGCACTACAACGCGATGCGTCCGCATCGATCATTGTCGCTCGACTCTCCGGAGGGACGCTCGCCGGTGCAGCGGACGCCGAGCCAGCGAGTCGTCAGCAAGCCGGTGCTAGGAGGCTTGCATCATGAGTATCGGTGGGCCGCATGAGGTTTTGCCGTCCCACGGCAGGGCGGGCCCGAACACCTGCTCTGGATCGACCGTGCCCGCTGCGCGCGCGGGCGCCAGGGTAGGGAGATGCACATGCCCGATCCGTCGCGGCAACAACGAGAGTATCTTGCCGAGCGCGAGTTGGGTGTGCTCGGCACGGGCCGTCGCGACGGCTCGCCCCAGCTCTCGCTGGTCACGGATCTGTTCGACGGCAAGCATGCGTTCGTTTCCGTCACCAAGGACCGCGCGAAATACTGGAACGTGCGCCGCCAGGCTCGCGTGTCGCTGCTCGTCCCCGACGGGCGCCGGCAGGTGATCGTGTACGGAAAGGCCGAAATCCTCGAGGGCCGAGCGCGCGACGAGGCAATCATCGCTATCCGGGAGCATCAGGGCGATCCGCTGCCAGAAGACTACGACCTCGAGCGCTTTTCGCAGCGCCTGGACGAGCTGCAGCGCGTCGTATTCCGTATCTCACCTGAGCGGACACTCGGGCTCGACTGACCTCGAGGCGCCTCCAATTGCAAGGAAGATAGGAAGCGCAGCCCACCGCCCCCTGGGCTGGAGTAAAGGATCGGCAAGCGGGCTCCCTGGTAAGGCTCCGTCAGAACTCAGACCACGGATCTCCTGTTAGCGTCGCCGCCACCCGACGATGCAGAGGAGGAGCCCTTCAACGCCACCTCGCCGCGGTCCTCGAACTGGAAGTCCTTTGGCACCGCGTCTGTCACGCCTCCGCGGCGGCCATGACCTCGAGCATTTCCTCGCGTGGAGGTCCGAGAGGCGATGCAGATGGGGCGGGGCAGGCGGAGGCGGTGGGCTGAGGGGTGGCGTCGCCTCGCTGGGACCGCGGCCAGTCGCGCCGGTCGCAGCGCCGCGGATAGTTCCGTCATGCGCTCCAGCTGTCCCAGAAGTGCCGCTCCGGCTCGAGCGGCGCGCGCTCGACGCGACACTCGGCGTCCAGCACCATCGTCGAGCGATGCGTCGCTTCGTAGCGAGGCCACGCAGGTAGCGCCTCGTGGTTGGGGTCGCCGGTCTTCGCGAAGGCGATCCAGGCGTCCTGCATCTGCGCGGAGAGCGCGTGCGCGGCATCGCTCGTGCCGGCGAGTCGGCCCAACGGCGTCTCGAACGTGTCGAAGACGAACGGCAGCTCCAGCGCGTGACAGGAGCCCAGTTCGTCCATGAGCTCGGACCGCCAGCTGAACAGGTACATGAACGTCAGCGCCTGGTGCCGCGACTGCAGCTCGGCCAGACGGGTCGAGTGGTAGCGGAGCATGCGATCGCCGGTAATCGCCATCAGTACCTCGTGCGCGCTTGCGTTCGCACCGCGGGCGGCCCGCACCGAGCGGTACGTCTCCACCGCGGCGACCCGCTGCGCCTCGTCGGGCAGCTGCGGCGCCAGCCGCTCCAACAGGCTCTCGTCCGAGGTTCGGGGCTGCTCCGGCGGGGCGAAGAGGCCGAATAGCTTCGACTCCTCCAGGGTCGTCCCGATGAGCACCGGGATGGCGGCGGCCTCGCCCGCCGCGATCGCTTCGAGCGGGTGCCGCGGCAGGGAGTCGCCGTCCACCACGGGATTCGTCCCGATCACGGGGTCGCTGAGGCTCGCCCACAGGCGGAAGCTGCGGGGATCGCCCCCTCCCGAAGCCGCGGCCTCCCGCAGCGCGAACTGACCCTCGATCACCTCCGCGGCGTCCAGGCCGCGCAGCGCTGTCGGGTCGGGGCCAACGCCGAGCTGCCCGACGAGACGAGCTGCACCCTCGGCCGCCACGGCGGGTTCCATCTGCGGGTCGTAGGTGCTCTGCATGATCGCGCGATGGAACAGCCCCCGCGCGGCGGGCATGGCGAGCAGCGTCTCGACGCTCTTCCCGCCGGCGGACTGTCCGAAGATCGTGACCTGCCCGGGATCGCCTCCGAAACGCGCGATCTCGTCGCGCACCCACTCGAGCGCCGCCACCTGATCCAGGCTCCCGACGTTCGCATCGAGTCCGTCGCACAAGAGATAACCGAGCACGCCCAGACGGTAGTTAACCGTGACCACCACGACCCCGCCGCGACTGGCGAGCGCCGCCCCGTCGTACATCGGCGAGGAGCCGGTCCCGCTGCGGAAGCCGCCGCCGTGGATCCACACCATCACGGGCCGCGCTCCATCGAGGCCGGGCGTCCAGACGTTGAGCGTGAGACAGTCCTCGGAGGTCTCGAGTTCGCCGGCGCCGAACAGGCCGGCGAAGGGCGACTGGGCGGTTGCGGTCCGCGGCGGCTGCATCGCGGCGGCGCGGAACGCCGACGCGTCCCGCTCGCCCGACCACGGCTCGATGGGCTGCGGCGCGCGCCAGCGTTGGTCGCCCAGGGGCGGCTGGGCGAAGGGGACGCCGCGGAAGACCTGCAGCCCCCCCTCCTCGGTCCCCGCCAGCGCTCCGCTCGTCGTCTGCACGACCGCCATCGTGTCCTCGTTGTACCACACCCATAATTGCGGCCGCGCCGGGCGCCCACCGATGCAGCGAGGCGATCGCTCCACGCCACCCGCACGAGCGGCGCTAGCCGCGAGGCAGCCCCAACCCGCGCGTGGCGATGATGTTGCGCTGGATCTCTGAGGTGCCGGCGGCGATCGTCGCAGCGACGCTGCCGACGTACGACTGGATGAAGCTCGCGCGCAGCGGCGCACGCTCGTCGTCGGCGTCCCAGATGTTGTTGTGTAGCCCGAAGGTCTTGACCCGGTGTTCGCTAGGCGCTGGACCAGCTCGGAGTTGAACAGCTTCGACGTCGAAGCTTCATCGTTCGGGATCAGCCCCTGCTCCTGCATCGAGATGATGCGGAACGAGAAGTTGTACATCACTTCGGTCTCGATGAAGCGCTCCGCGATCTCGTGCCGAAGCGTCTCCAGCTCGCCCAGACGCGAATACGTCGCGCCGTCGCCAGTGGCGTGGCTCACCAGCAGGTCGATCGTGCGCCGCGCGGAGACCGCGCCGGTGACGTTGGAGCGTTCGAAATCGAGCACCGTCATGCCGACGTACCAACCGCGGTTCTCTTCACCCTCGCGCTTGCTGACGGGGACGCGCACGTCCTCGAAGAAGGTCTCGTTGAACTCGTGGTCCCAGCCCATGTTCACAAGCGGGCGCACGGAGAGGCCCCGCGTGTTGCCATCGATCAGCAGGAACGAGATGCCGCGGTGCTTTGGCGCGAGAGGGTCGGTGCGCACGAGCACGAAGAACCCGTCGGCGATGTACGCGTCGGAGGTCCAGATCTTCTGCCCGTTGATCACGTAGTCGTCGCCGTCGCGGAAGGCCCGGGTCTGCAGCGAGGCGAGGTGGAGCCAGAGCCTGGTTCGGAGTAGCCCTGGGCCCAGACCACCTCGCCCGAGAGGATTTTCGGGATGTGCTCCGCCTTCTGTTCCTCGCTGCCGTGCACCATCAGCACCGGACCGAGCATGCGGACGCCTAAGCCCCCAACGTTCGGCAGCTGGCCCGGGTCATCTCCATGTTGAAGACGAACTGCTCGATCGCGGAGAGTCCGGCGCCGCCATATTCCCTGGGCCACTGCGGGGCGATCCAGCCCTTCTCGCCTAGCGCGCACTGGCCCACGTGACGGCCACCGCCCGTGCCTCCCCGTCGTCGGACTTGCGGTCATCACCCCACGCGAACGGCAACTTGGCGAAGAAGTTCGTCACCGCGCTGAAGCCCAGGTGCTGCGGGCGGTAGCGCTCTGGCACGCTGTCTGAGAGGAAGCTCCGCACCTGCGCACGAAACTCGGTTGCGTCAGAACTCAGGTCACCGATGGCGCCGACGAAACGGTTTCCCATTGTCGCTCACCCTACGCCGCAGCGAGCTCCGCGATCAGCGAACGCCAGCGAGCGAAGAAGAGCCGTCGCTGCTCCGCCAGGAGCAGCTGAGCCGGCTCGTTTGGGATCGGGGCGTGGACCTGGTACGGGGCTGACGCTCACCTCGCGTGCCGCAAGCTCGGATCGAGCGCATCGCGCACCCAGTCGCCGAAGAGGTTGCCGGCCAGGACGACCGCGATGATGGCGATGCCGGGGATCGTGACGAGCCACCAGGCGACGCTCAGCGCGCCACGCCCCTCCGCGATCATCTTCCCCCACGAGATCGTCTCCGCACTCGCGCCGAGACCAAGGAAGCTGAGTGCCGCTTCGGCGAGGATGATCGACCCGACGCTCAGCGTCGCGATGATGACGACGGTGTTCAGCAGATTGGGAAGGATGTGGCGGAACATGACTCGGGCATCGGTCGCCCCGATGGCGAGCGCGGCGAGCGCGAAGTCCGTCTCCGCCAGCGCCAGCGCCTCGCTTCGGACCATGCGGGCCTGCCCCACCCAGCCGAAGAAGACGAGCACGATGATGAGGTTGCGCAGGCTGGGCCCAAAGATCGACGCGAACAGCACGAGGACGAGGATGCCGGGCAGGGCCATCTGGATATCGACGAACCCCATGATGAGCCGGCTGATCCATCCGCCAAACCATGCGGACAGGAGGCCCGTCGTCGTGCCGATCACCGCGGTCAGCGGAACGACCGTGCCCACGATGAACAGCGAAACCCTGGTGCCGTGGAGCATCCGGCTCAAATAGTCCCTCCCAATTCCATCGGTGCCGAGGGGATGCTCCCAGGACCCTCCGCTTTGCCACGCCGGCGGCGTCAGCCGGCCATCAAGGTCGATCGCGCCCGGATCGTGGGGCGCCAGCCACGGACCAAACACGCCCATGAACAACCACAGCGTCAGTAATGCGAGGGGGATCGCCAGCGTGATTGGGGAATAGACTCGGATTCGACGCACGGTGGTCGTGGGGAGGTCGGATGACCTTGTCACAGTGATGTTCCAGCCCTGATCCTGGGATCGAGGAACATGTATGAGAGGTCCACGAAGAGGTTAACGGATACGAGCCATACTGTGGTGAAAAGGACCGCCGTCTGCACCACCGCAAAATCGGCAAGAGTGATCGACTGGATGGTGAGCCGTCCCATACCGGGCCAGGCGAACACTGTCTCTACGATGATCGAGCCTCCAATGATATCGCCGACTTGGAACCCGATCAGTGTCACCACCGAAAGCAGCGAGTTGCGAAGCGCATGCCTGACGACGACGGAGTATTCGGACAGCCCCTTCGCCCGGGCGGTCCTGACGTAATCCTGCCGGAGGGCCTCGAGCATCGCCGACCGAGTGAATCGCATGATCGCTGCAGCCGGGCCTGTCCCCAGCACGATCGCCGGCAGAATGATGCTCTCGATTCCGCCCCGTCCTCCGGTTGGGATCCAGCCGACATTCACTGCAACGAAGAGGATCAGCATCAGACCGAGCCAGAAGTTGGGCACCGCCTGCCCGAACAGCGCCAGCAGGCGGGCCACATAGTCGATCAGCCCCTCCCGCCTGATCGCCGCGATGACCCCGAGTGGGATACCCATGACAATGCTGAGCACCAGCGCGGCACCACTCAGTTGGAGGGTGGCAGGGAGCCGATCGCGCACGACGTCCCACGCGGGCCGACCGGCACGGAAGGACTCCCCGAAGTCGAGTCTGAGCGCATCCCACAAGAAGTCTGCGTACTGGAGGAGAATGGGGTCGTTTAACCCCAACCGTTCCTTGAAATACTCGATCTCCTCCAGGGTGAAATCGTCCGGAACGGCGAAGGTGACCGGGTCCCCGATCATCCGGGCCAGGAAGAACACAAACGTCATGACCATGAAGATCGTCACGGCCGCGCGGATCACGCGCAGAAGGATCGCGTTCCGCAGCTCAGTCGTCATTCGAGCAACTCCTGCATTCTTCCACTGGCGCACTCGCAGGGCGGCTCGTGCTCCGCTCTGAGCCGCACCAGCATCGCCACGTCAGCGACGGGAGCGACGGGAGCGACTCGCCGCGCCGACGCGACGCGGGCCGGCGAGGCTGCTCTCGTGCGCCACTCTGGAACGCCAGGTGAATGTGCGCCGGAAGCGGCGGGGGGTGGACCCTCTCAACGGCTGCCCGCCGGCGGATGCTCGCCAGTCCCCTCGGCGTCAGCGAGCGAGACGCTCCCGCGGGGAGCGAGCGCGCCGAGAGGAGGAAGGGTCCTGATTTGGCAGTCGCGGGTCGGACTCCCGCGCCAAGGACGATCGCGCTCCGCACCCCACCCGTCATTGGAGCCACCAGTGCCGGCTCACGCTCCGCTTCGAGCCGAACCAGCATCGCCCGCGTCAGCGAGGGGAGCGACTCCCCGCGCCGACGCGACGTACGCCGGGAGGCCGCATTACGTGCGCAGCACCTGTACCCTCTCCGTCTCTAATCCTGCAGGGATGTCCTGGTACTGCGTGTACAGTATGTTGCCCCGTGTCGCGTGGAGGTTTTGTATGTTCCACAGCGGGATGTTGAGAGCGTTCTCGTAGACGATTTCGGCGGCCCTGAAGAAGAGGGGGTCCCGGTCCTCGCTCTCCCACAGCGACCTCGCCTCGGCAAGGGTCTGCTCGAACTCAATGAACTCCGGCAGGGGGTCCATCCGGGCTGCCCAGCCAGAGCCGTGGTCGGGCCCGACATTGTGGGAGTATTTGCCCCCCGTCGTGATGATCGACGCCCACTGTGAGTCCGGATTCTTGAAGGTGGAGCCGCTACTATTCGCCCCCATCTGGTAGACCCACGGTCCATCGTGCGTCTTTTCGATCGCCGCGTCCAACCCAGCTCGATAGGGCAATATCCGGATGGACGCCTTGAACCCAACATCGTTGAACATCTGCTGCATGGCGGGACCCCATTGCCCGACTTCGCCCCAGGAACCTAGCTGGGCGATCAGGAGGGTGAACTCGAAGCCCACCGCCCCGGCCTCCTCCAGCAGCGCCCGAGCCCGCGCGGGGTCGTAGCTGTACGGCGCTTCGAGGTCGCCGAGCGGGAGCGGGAAGCCACCGCGCGGGAACGGCGGGTAGCCCTTCTCCTCGGCGCCGGTCAGCAGGTTCCTGATGATCGAGTCGAGGTCGAGCGCGTAGTTGGCCGCCTGGCGTACACGCTTGTCGCGCCACGGGTTCGGACCGCCGGTGATCGGGTCGGTGGCCCAGTTGAACGGTATCTCGATCTCCAACGTGCGGAGGTTCGGCAGCAAGATCACCTTGAAGGATTCGCGACCCTCGAGCTGCTTGGCGAGGTCCGGGCTTATGCCTTCAGCGATATCGATCTCGCCTGCCTCCAGGGCCGCGACTCGCGCCTGAACCTCGGGGATGCCCTTAAGAATCACGCGCTTGACCTGGGCCGCCGAACCACTGGCCCAAGTTAGGCCGTTGATGTCGCTCGGGAAGAAGTAATCGTCATTCCTGACAGTCCGGATATCCTGGTCTGGGTCAAAGGACTCGAACTTCATCGGGCCGACGGAGATCGGATGCTCGGCCTGGGCTTGGTCACCCTTATCCAGGATGTACCCCATGTCTACGATCCCGGCCTCCGTAATATTCTCCGGGGCGTCGCGGAAGGGCCCCTCCGCCATGTGGATGTCGAGCGTGAGTTCATCGACGATCGTCATCTCGCCAATGAACTGCTGCCGCGACGCGTAGGTCCCGAGAAAGTCCGGACTGGAGCTGAGGCGGCCGAGTCCCCTGTCCAAACTGAACTTCAACCCCTCGGCGTTGAGCACCGCACCGTTGGTGAACTTAATCCCCTGCTGGAGCTTTACGCGGAGGACGTTGTTGTCCTCGCGCCACTCGAAGTCCGCGAAGCCGCCCTTCGTGATCGCGTTGTCGCGTCCTTTCGCGAAGAGGTCAGACCTGATGCCGTAGCCGCCGCCGCCAGCGACTGAGGAGAAGTCGAGGTTGCCACCAGGCAATTCGGCCGCCGACCCGACGATGAGATCGGCGTCGAGGTCCACCTCACCGGGTGCTGCCGTAGGCTGGGCCGTCGCCGTACCGGGTGCTGCCGTCGCCGTCGCCGTCGCCGTCGCCGTCGCCCCGTCGTCATCGTCGTCGTCGTCACCGCAGCCAATCAGCGCTGCGCCAGCGAGGCCCACACCACCGACCGCGGCACCTCGAAAGATAGTCCGTCTGTTATACCGGCGCGTCCAGTAGTTCTGTTCCGACATGATTGGGTCCCTCTGGGATGAGCCGTGACCGCACCGGTCAGTCAGCGAGGCCGGTAGACTCATGCACTTAGCCGACGCTGTTTAGCAACCGACTCACACTGGAAACATTCTAACACCGGATCCAACTCCTACTTATTACATTTGTCAAGGCGAGATCGCCCGGCGGCTCGCCCCTGTTACCATCCGCGCGCCCCTCGCCCCGGAGGTGTCTTACTGATGCCGGTCCAGTCTCCCATCGTGGCCGCGCTCCCCCTCGAGGGCGTGCGCGTGCTCGATCTGGCGGGCGGGGCGGGCGCCCTCTCGACGCGCATTCTCGCCGACCTCGGCGCTGAGGTGGTGATGCTGGAGCCTCCCGCAGGCGCGGGGATCCGCGCGCTCGCACCGTTCCTCGATGACCGCCCGGGCGCCAACCGTGGGTATCGCCACCTCTACCTCGACGCCGGCAAGCGCTCGGTCATCGTCGAGGACGACGTCGCGCCCGAGGCGCTGCACGCGCTCGCCCGGTCGGCGCAGCTGCTCGTGGAAGCGCCGGCCACCGGCGAGCGGCAACCGGCGAGCCTGGCCGATCGGCTGGCCGAGGCGAACCCGGAGCTCCTGCGCGTGGCGATCACCCCCTTCGGCCCGAACGCGGGCGAGCGCGCAGGATGGCGTTCGAGCGACCTCATCGCCGCGGCTGCGGGCGGTCTGCTCACCATCACGGGCGAGGCAGCCGATCCGCCGACGCGAGGGCCGGCGCATCCCGGCTACAGCATGGCGAGCCTAGCGGCCGCGGCCGGGGCGATGATTGCCCTCTTTGCTCGCGCCCGGGGCAACGGCGAGCCGGCGCCGGAGGTCGAGGTATCGCTGCAGGAGGCGGTCAGCTTCGCCGTGCTGCAGACGTCGAACCCGAACACCTGGACCTGGCGCGGCGAGGTGCCGCGCCGACCCGCCACGGGCGAGGCCTTCCGCTGCGCCGATGGCCGTTGGGCGTTCGCCAACGCGC
This sequence comes from Dehalococcoidia bacterium, assembly GCA_965226785.1. GTDB lineage: Bacteria > Chloroflexota > Dehalococcoidia > UBA2979 > UBA2979 > CBDDEC01. The sequence continues at coordinate 290,846 of CBDDEC010000002.1, read as the reverse complement.
CGGGGCGCCGGCTCCACGAGTTCGTCGCGCTGCTGGAGGCGGCAGGGATCGATCACGAGGTCGACCCAGACGATTGGCAACGTTCGCGCTTCCGCGACCGCGCGCAGTGGCGGTCCCACGTCCACCCGCTGTACTACGCGGCGCGAGACCTCGCGGCGAGCATGCCTCGCGACGAGTACCTCGAGCAGATCTGGCGGCTCGGGGGGTCGGCGATGCCGATCCTGGACTTCGCGGGGATGGCCGCTAGCGAGCATTACATCGAGAACGAGCAGTTCCGCCCAGTCCACCACGAGACGCTCGACGCCGATCTGAGCTTCGTACGCAGCCCAGTCGAAGGGCTCGCGCTGGGCGCGCTGCCGGCGCCGGCGCCGGATCTCGGCGCGGACCAGGCGCTGCTCAACGAGCTCTCGACGGCGCGGCCGCCGGCGAGGCCGGTACCGGCGGCGCGCGAACTCGGGGCGAAGTCGCTCGCGGGCATTCGCGTGATCGACTTTTGCTGGGTTCTCGCCGGGCCGCTGGGCACGCGCACATTGGCCAACTTCGGGGCCGAGGTGATCAAGGTTGAGTCGGAGACGCGGCTCGACGCGCTGCGAAACCAGGCACTGCCCGGCCTCCGCTTCCACCCCGACCTGCCCGGCGAGCTGAACGACGCCAACACCGGCAAGCGCTCGCTACTAATAGACCTCACGACCGACAAGGGGCGCGAACTGTTGCTGGACCTCGTCGCGGTGTCCGACGTCGTCGCAGACAACTTCCGCGCCGGCGCGCTCGCGCGCATGGGCTTCCCGTACGAACGGCTGCGCGAGATCAACCCGCGGATCGTCGTCGCGCACATGCCGGGCCCCGGCGGTAGGGGACCGTGGTCAGACCGACGTACGAATGGCACCCACCTGCTTGCGGCCTCGGGGCTCAACTACCTCATGGGTTTCGAGGGCCGGCCACCGCGGAGCATCGGCATCGCCTACCCCGACTTCACCTCGCCGTTCCTGATGGTGACGCAGGTCCTGGCCGCGCTCTATCGTCGCGAGCGCACGGGGGAGGGCTGCGAGATCGACCTCTCTCAGCTCTCCGCGACGATCTCGCTCCTCGGCGCGGACTGGATGCAATACGCCCGCACCGGTCAGCAGCCGCCACGACCCGGGAACCGCGACCCCAACTACGCCCCCCACGGCGTCTTCCCCGCGCGCGGCGAGGACGAGTGGTGCGCCATCGCCGTCGAGGGCGACAAGCAGTGGCAGCGCCTCGCGGCGCTGATCGGCACACCGGGCCTCCCGGCCGATCCGCGCTTCGAGACCCACGGCGCGCGCAAGGCGAACGAGGATGCGCTCGAGGCGATTGTCGAGGCCTGGACTGCGCCGCAGGACCGCTGGGCGCTGGCGGCGAGACTGCAGGCCGCGGACATCGCGGCCGCGCCCGTCGAGGACCTGCGCGACATGCTCGAACGCGATCCGGTGTTGGCGGAGCACTACCAGCGCGTCCGCCAGCCGAGTGACCCCGATCTCGAGATCGTGATCGACCGCGACCCGATCTGGATCTCCGGCCACGAGCGCGAGCTGACGCGCGCGCCCATGCTCGGCGAGCACTCCGAGTACGTCGTGCGCGAGATCCTCGGACGCTCGCGCGACGAGTTCGACGCGCTCGTCGTCGACGGGGTGATCTTCTAGCGAGCGGCCCGCGCGGTCGCCCGGCCCCGCCGGCGACGCTCCTCGGGGGCGTTACTGCGGCGGTACGCTCCGCCGGATGGGTCGATCGCCCGCCGCATCTAGGGTCGGTAGCTAGGGCCAACGCTGGGGCCGAGCTGCGTCCTTAGCACGTCCTGCGCCGCTTCGATGAAATCACAGAGCAGCGGCCGTGTATCTCGCGGGTCGATGATGTCCTCGATATCGAACGCCTCAGCTGCTCGGAAGGGCGAGGTGACTGCCTGCAGGCGACGTTCGATCTCCTCGCGTCTTGCCTCAGGATCAGATGCGGCCTCGATTTCACGCCGGTAGGCTGCTGAAGCCCCGCCTTCGACGTGCATCGAACCCCAATGCGCCGATGGCCAGGCATAACGCTTGTGCATGTCCTTCGCTCGGAGGTGGAGCCCGCCAGCAACGCCATAGAGCTGACGAACGATGAACGTGATCCAGGGCACTTTGGTTTCGTAGATGGCGCACTGCAACCTCGCACCGGCGCGTTCAATTCCCTGTTTCTCCGATTCGAGGCCGACCATCACGCCGGGCTCATCGGTGAAGCACACGATAGGTAGGTGGAAGGTGTTACACAGTAGAAGGAAACGGATCACCTTATCACCAGCCGCCACATCTAGAGCGCCACCTCGATTCATCGGATTGTTGATCATCACCCCAACCGGATAGCCATTGACACGGGCCAGACCTGTGATGCGCGACGGCCCGTAGGAGGGGGCAATCTCAAAGAGCGAATCGCGATCCAGAACGTGATCAAGAAGATCGTAGGGATTGTAGGGCTTGTTTCTCTCCCGAGGTACAATTGATAACAGCTCTTCGTCACGCCGCTTAGGGTCGTCGGTAGGCTCTGCACGAGGTGGCATCTCCCACACATTCTGCGGCATGTAGCTGAGGAAGCTCCGGATGATACTGAGAGCTTCCTCGTCGTTCTCCGCCAGGTTATCGATTACGCCGCTCTGGGTGTGAACCTGATATCCGCCTAGTTCCTCTTTCGTGATGTCGTAGCCTAGTGCCGCCTTCACTACCGGCGGACCGCCGGGAAAGACCTGACCGGTATCCTTCACTATGAGATTGAAGTGACACAGGCAGGCATCTACGGCCGGACGTCCAGCAGCCGGACCCATGACCGCCGCGACCACCGGTACCTCAGTCAGGAGGCGCGATGTCACGGTCCGATCGCGGCCGGGTATGTACGAACGGCCCAGCGTCTCAAGGCCCTTCACGCTGGCACCAGCAGAATCAATCAGATGGATGTAGGGCATGCGCCATTCCAGGGCCTGCTCCTCGGCGTCGTACGCTGACTTTCCGGTGCCTCCATCTGACGAACCGCCCCGGATCGTGAAGTCACCGCCACTGACGAACGCTTTACGCCCGTCTAAGGTGCAGACTCCCATCACTGAGTTCGATGGCCTAAAGTCCACCAGTTCATGATCATCGTAGGTGGCAAAACCAACGAGAGCGCCTACCTCCTGGAACGATCCGGGATCAGCTAACGCCGCGATGCGCTCGCGGACGGTCAGCTTGCCTTGTGCATGTTGCCGTTCGATCCCCTCCGGACCGCCCATCTGTTCAGCAAGCTTGCGTCGATGGTTGATTTCGTCGATCTCTGGCTGCCAGACCATGATTGACCCTCCTTTCCTTCTCAGTCAGGGGCACGCCGCGCCGGCGAACCTCTGACCGTCCTGCGTAAGCGATCTTCCGATCGCTTCGGATGCATCGCCTTTCCTGCCGCGTCGCGCCATCGGGCCTGGCGTCTTCCAGGCACTGGGTCTGTTTGAGTTGGCAACGTTCTCGCGGATACTAGCGTACCGACTGGTCGAGGCGGTCGAGGTGATCAACGGTCACGGCAGCGCTCGCGAGAACTGGTTCTCAGAGCAGCTCGCCGTACGTCTGAACCTGCCCGGCACCGCAGGAACGGACTCGCACCAGGCATCCGACATCGGGAAGCCGCGACGTACTTTGAACGCGACATCCGCGATGAACGCGAGCTCATGGCGGAGATCGCCGCAGGCCGCTGTTGGCCCGTCGATCTCACGCGCGGGGCGCTGACGGATGATCCGGCACGCCACTCGATCCCCGACGGCGCCGCGATCGGTTCGAGGATTGATGACCCCGCAGCGGAGGGGAAACGCTAGTCGGGTAGGCCTTCTTCTCGCTCAAGGCCAAGCCGCTTGCGGTAATCAGCGTCGTGGATCCTCAGGGTGCCCAATCGCAGCAGATCCTCCACGGACATCCCTGTCTCGGGCTCATCGAGGGGCTCCAGGCGACCGATAATCGCATCGGCGCTGAGCTGATCGAACCGCTCGTCCGACATCCCCAGTAGCTCCTTGAACACGTACTCGTTTGCTTCACCGAGCGGCAGTGCCGGGCGATCGATCCGTGGCGGCGTTCTACTGAGTCGATATCCCCGTCCGATGACCGGACGGCGCCCGACTCCGGTGCCCTCGGCGTGGTCCACCATCTCGTAGAACGCTCGCTCGCGGGAAGATCTCGGTACGGACCCGTCTGCCCGAAATTCGAGATCGAGGCGAGGACGAGACGGGGGGTTCACATCCTGGAGCGTCTCCCAGCCGATTCCGAGGCGATCGAGCACACCTGGACGAAAGTTCTCTACGACGAGGTCCGCGGTGCGGGCGAGCTCCAGGAAGAGCTGCTGCCCGCGCTCGCTTTTCAAGTCGAGCGTGATACTCCGCTTGTTGGTGTTCAGGTAGAGAAAGTGGAGGCTAGCCTCCGCGTCCGGTACGTCATCGTAGAAGGGCGGGACGTGCCGGATCGGGTCTCCCGAGCCCTGTTGTTCGATCTTGATCACATCGCCGCCGTAGTCGGCGAACAGCTTCGTACAGTAAGGGCTCGCGATGTAACGCGTGAGGTCGAGCACACGCAATCCCGGGAGGGGGCCTCTTCCGGGCCCCGGGTGCCGTCGGGCGAGTGTTCGTGGCGATGAATCACGCTCCACGCGACGACTTCGTACGTTTTCGTCCGGGGCTCGGCGAGTATAGAATTTCCGGCCGAGTCCCGCCACGCCTAGCCCCTCGGCGATGAGTAAAGCCGGCCCAGTCGGCTCGCTCCAGTGACTGCCGGATCGGAGCCGCGGCAGCCGAGACCCCTCGTCGCACCGTAACCGCACCGCGAAGACCTACCCGCCATCGCGGAGGCTCGCTCGGCAGGTACCGTACAGGGCGCGGCTAACGCGCAGGTTGTCCTGGAGACCATGAGGCCGGCCTCCTCTCCCCCCGTGAGCGCGAGGTGATCCGCAGCTCCCCGGCCGTCGCGCGCGTCAGCGTCGACGTTCGTTTCCCCTCGCGTACCGCGCGCTTGGCTCGTCGTCCTCAGCCCTGCGACAGCACGCTGGCGGCCGTGCCACGACGTCGAGATCCGAGTCTGAATTACGGCTGTGGTATAAATGACAGCAATCGCTGACGCTGCCAGACGACTCGCCCAGCGGCGGGGAGCTTGGGGGGTGGGCGCCATGACGGACAACCAGATCGGATTGATGGCGCACTTGATGCGCCGTGTTGGCGTGGGCGCGACTCGGGACGAGCTCGAACAGCTCGTCGAGCGACTCTACGAGGACGTCGTCGAGGACCTCCTCCACACCGACGGGCTCACCGACCCCGACCAGGATGTGCTTGACCGCATCCTCCCCGCGGGGTCGCTCGCCACCGAGACCATGGCGGCCCCGGGGTCCCGCTGGATCTACAACATGGTGAATGGCCCTCGCCCGCTGCGCGAGAAGATGGCGCTGTTCTGGCACCAGGTCTTCGCCACGGCTTACCACAAGAGCGCGCACGGCCGGGCAATGGCGGCGCAGATCGCCCGCTTCCGTGAAAACGGGCTCGGCAGCATGCGACAGATCCTGCTCGACCTCTCGCGCGATCCAGCGATGATCGATTGGCTCGACAACTCGGAGAACCATGCCGAGGCGATCAACGAAAACTACGGGCGTGAACTGCTTGAGCTGTTCTCGCTCGGCATCGGCAACTACACCGAGGACGACGTCAAGGCGGTGGCGCGAGCGTTCACCGGTTGGACATTCCAGCAGCCCTGGCCGCGCCAACCCTACAGCGACGTGATCCCGGTCTTTACCTTCGACACGCAGGATCACGACATGGAGGAGAAGACGTTCCTGGGCCAGACGGTGGTCGATGGCGAGGACGTGATCGAGATCCTGGTGAAGGAGGAGGCCTGCGCCCGCTTCATCGCCAGGCATCTCTACAACTTCTTCGTCGCCGACGAGCCGCCGGTGCCCTCGTGGAGCGAGACACCCCCGCTGGACCCGGCTGCGATCGACACGCTCGCCGCGAGGTTCCTCGAAACCGACGGTGACGTCCGCGAGGTAGTGCGGACGCTGCTCAACTCCGACTTCTTCAAAGAGGCGCGGTTCCAGCGTGTCAAGAGCCCGGCCGAGTTCGTCGGTGGCGTGATCAAACTCGCCGGAGCCTCGCGGTTCCCTGACCTCTCGGTGACCAAGCTCTCGCCGGCGGCGGCACTGATGGGACAAACCCTGATGAACCCGGCGTCTGTCGAGGGCTGGCACACCGGTCAAGAGTGGCTCGACTCCGGCACGCTCACCGAGCGCGTGAACTTCGCGGTCCAGAACGTCACGGACATCTCGCAGCCCGGCGTCGCGGCGATCGTGGATCGCGTCGCCGCTGCTGGTGATGCCACGCCGAACGAATTCGTCGATCGCTGCCTCGACTTCTGCGGTCCACTGGAGTTCAGCGAGCACTCCCGAGCGACGCTCGTGGAGTTTGCCGAGGAGGAGGGCGGCCTCTCCTTCGAAAACGGGGCGGGCGAGGAGGCCGCGGTCCGCATCGGGCGCATGCTGCAGCTGATCGTGTCGGCGCCCGAGTACCAGTTCGCCTAGGGAGGGCAAGGATGACGACCACCCTGCAGAAACCACCAGTGCTGGTGGTGATCCAGCTCGCTGGCGGGCTGGACTTCATGAACACCCTGATCCCTTATCAGAGCGGGATCATCCGCGACGCCCGGCCGGCGGTGAGCGTCCCCGTCGAGGACGCGCTGCCGCTCGACGACGAACTGGCCTGGCACCCGGCGGCGAAGGCGCTCAAGGAGCTCTACGACGCGGGCGACGTGGCCGTCGTACAAGGTGTGGGTTGGGAACACCTCGGCGGACCCGGCTCGGACCGCTCCCACTTCCGCGCGACGGACATCTGGCAGACCTGCGAGTCCGAAAAGATCGCCACCGAAGGCTGGCTCGCGAAGGTCGTGCGTGAGTTCGATCCCAACTCGGACAATCCGCTCACGGCGGTCAACTTCGGCCTGGGCCTGCCCAGGTCCCTGGCGGGATCGGGCGTCCTCGTCACCTCGGTCGGCGACCTCGACAAGTTCGGTCTGATGACGGAGGTCGAGCTGGAGGAGGAGCGCGACCAGGACATCGACATCTTCAAGCGCTTGTACACGCCCGAGGTCGACACCGACGGCGTGTACGACTACCTGGCGCAGACCGGCCGCAGCGTGCTCCAGAGCGCGGACATGCTAGCGCCAGCACCCGAGCAGTATTCCTCGGACGTGGAGTACGCGAGCAACCCGATCGCGAAGGCGCTACGCGATGTCGCCCGCGTGCACACCGCCGGTCTCGGCACGCGCATCTTCTATACGCAGCACCTCGGCTACGACCACCACTCGATGGAGGGCCAGCTACTGCCGAAGCTGCTCACGGAGCTGACAGAGGCGATCACCGATTTCTTGCAGGACCTGCGGAATCACGAGGCCTCCGAAGAGGTCACGATCCTGGTCTTCACCGAGTTCGGGCGACGCATCCGCGACAACGGGTCGGGCACCGACCATGGTTCCGGCGGCGGCTGCTACCTCATCGGCGACGGCGTCGAGGGCGGTCTCTACGGCGAGTACCCGTCGCTCGAGCAGAAGGACTGGCTCTACGGCGAAGACCTGAAGCACACGATCGACTTCCGCAGCGTCTACTCCACCGTGCTCGAGCAGTGGCTGGGCGTCAACGCGATTCCGATCGTGGGCGGCTCGTACGAGCAGATCAATCCGTACAAGACGGAGGCCAGGGTGGGGGTGGCGCCATGACGACCGAGCAAAACGAACCGAATGGCGCCTCAGGCAACGGGGCGAGTGCCAACGGCGCCTTTGAGGCGCTGCTCCGGGCCGGCTTCCCGTACGAGAAGACGCTGGGCCGGCGCGCGGTCACGTGGAACCCCACCGACCTTGCGATCGCCGACGACGGGCGAGTGTATTTCCTTGGACGAGGACCGCACAACACGGGCGGCACGCTGCGCGTGATCAGCGACGAAGACGAGGACCTGGGCGTTGTGCGTCACCCGGACCCGATACCGACTGATCGCGCGAGGGCCGACGAGCGGAGGTCATCAACGGACTGTGGCTGGACCTGGCCGGTCGGGATCATCCTCGACCCGGAGGGGCGATTGATCGTCTCGGACGAGGCTGACCACACCATCACCATCGTGACGCCAGAGAGCGAGCGGGTGGCGGAGTGGGGTGAGTACGGGAGCGAACCGGGCCAGCTCGACCGTCCGGCGCATATGGCCCTCGACGCCGAGGGGCAGCTGCTGGTAGTCGACTCGTTGAACCACCGCGTCCAGCGCTTCACGCTCGATGGCGAGTACATCGATGGCTTCGGCACATATGGCGATGCGCCTGGTGAGTTTGACATGCCGTGGGGCATCGCCGTCGACGCCGAAGGCTGCATCTACGTCGGCGACTGGCGCAACGATCGCGTGCAGAAGCTGAGCCCCACCGGCGAGCCATTGATGGTGATCGGATCGAGCGGGGACGGTGAGGGCGAATTCAACCGCCCGGCGGGTGTGGCGGTTGACCAGCACGGCGACATCTACGTGGCTGACCGCGGTAACAACCGCATCATGCTCTTCAACCGCGATGGCCGCTACGTCGAGCGCTTCTTTGGCGATGCCACGGTCTCGAAGTCTGGGCTGCGGTACCTGCTGGAGAACAGCACGCCGCTGCGTCTGCGTGACATGGCCATCCTCGAGGACCAGAAGCGCTTTCTGGCTCCGGCCTCGGTGCGGATCGTTGGGGACCGCATGTACGTCGGCGACTTCGGTTACAACCGCGTGCAGATCTACCGCAAGGAGGCCTACCCGCTGACCGCGGCGGAGATCATGCCCCATCCCGGGAAGCCGACTCTGGCCACGATGTAGTTCGCGCTCCTTGCGAGCGCCCGGGCCATGAATCATCGGCGAGCTGCTGGGCTTGCCTTGGCGCGCGCCGGTCCCCTCAGGCACGGCCGCTAGGGCGCCGACGTCGCGACGCGCGACCGCGGAAGCGTCATGCCCCGCAGGCCCCGCCCATTCTGGCGTGTACCCGCGCTCGGGTCGACTGAGTAGCGGACGCACGCCGGCCCACCGAGCCACGGCGATTGGGAAGGAACCTGCAATGACCGAACCGCTCGAGGGCATTCGCGTACTGGAAATGGCGACCGCGCTGCAAGGACCGGCGGCGGCGCTGTACCTCTCGGACATGGGCGCAGACGTGGTGGATGCTGAGAAGCGGATGCTGGACGGCGCCGCACAGGCGCGCAGCGACCTGGCCAGCGTGACGGGCTACGAGGACGGACCACCGTTGCTCACTGGCACGACGCTGGCGGACACCGCGGGGGCGATGCAGCTGGCGCTGGCGGTGATGACCGCGCTGGTGGCACGCGAACGCCATGGCGTCGGGCAGAAAGTGAACTGCTCCTCGTACGGTGCTCAGCTGTGGCTCCAGATGTGGAAGATCACGCACACCGCGCTCACCGGCCATCTCCTCAGCCGCACCGGGCCACACCATCCGAACGTCCCGGGAAGCTACGGGATCTACGGCACGGCGGACGGCAAGGGCATCTTTCTCGCCTTCCCTACGACGGAGGAGGCCTGGCAGGCGTTTTGCGCCTTCGGTGGGGAAGCGGATCTGGGCTTCGACGAGCTGGAACACCGTGCAGAAACGGATGGGGATGAGCGGAGACTTGGGCGATACCGCAGCACAGCTACGCCCGCTCCTGACGGCGATCTTCGCGAGCAAGACGATGGTCGAGTGGCGCGAGTTCCTCGACGCAGCCGGAGATCATCTGGGACGCCATCGCGACTTACGAGGACGTGCTGAACGATCCGCAGGCCGCCGCCAGCGGCTACATTGCGAAACGTGAACTCCCCGGCGTTGGGGAGCGCAAGGTGGTGGGGAATCTCGTCAAGTTGAGCGAGACACCGGGCACGACCAAGGCATCTTGGCCGGAGTTGGGCCAACAGACGGAAGAGGTGCTGCTGGAACTCGGCTACGACTGGGACGCCATCACACTGATCACGGATCGCGCCCGAGAGGCGCTACGCGAGAAGTTCATCGCGCAGGGCGTGGAGCCGCCCTACTAGCTGCGCAGGCTGGTGCGCGTCAGCCAGATGGAGCGACTGTGTACAAAGAGATCCTGTACGACGTTGACGACCCGGTAGCGACGATCACGCTCAATCGCCCGGAGAAACTCAACGCGATCACCGACCGCACGATGCAGGAGCTCAGGCACGCCCTGGCCGACGCCGAGCGCAGCGAGGCGGTTGTGGGGATCGTGCTGACGGGCGGGGCGCGGCTTCTGCTCGGGCGCGGACAGGCCTTGGCCGAACTCGAACGCTGCCTCGAAGAACACCGCGATGGGCCACGCCGCGCCTAAGCCTGGGGCTGGCACAGCTACGGAGGTAGCGATGAGCCGACTGTCAGTGAAGACTCGCGACGAACTCACCAACGAGCAGCGCGACGAGTACGACGATCTGGCCCGCACGCGCACGCCGCGAGACGGCAAGTTCGGCGGACCCCGCGACGCCTGGCTATTGAGCCCCGAACTGTCGCAGCTACTGCGCCCGATCGGGGCGATGCTGTGGGAGCGGACGACGCTTGACCGTGGACTCGTGGAGCTGGCAATCTCGATCACGGCACGCCACTGGGAGGCCAACGTCGCGTGGGCCTCGCACGCGCCGCGCGCCATCGAGCATGGGATCGCACCCGAGGTACTGGACGCCGTCTTCGAGGGGCGACGCCCGGACTTCGCTCCCGTGCAGCAGGTGCTGCTCTACGACATCTGCATGTCGCTCAACCGCGAGCGCGCACTTCCGGAGCTGCTCTACAAGAGCGCAGTGAGTGCCTTTGGCGAGCAGGGTCTGGTCGAGATCATCGGCGTGATTGGCTTCTACACGCTCGTCTCGATGACGCTCAACGCCTTCGACGTGCCCGTTGCGCCAGGTGTTGAGGCGCCGTTCGCCCGCTAACGCCCCTGGGAGGATGGGCGATCTCAACGCTCGGCGCGCCTCGCGGTTAGGCGCACTCGATGTCCGGGAAGCCAAGCAGATGAAGGCGCATGACGTGCGATCTGGGCGCGCAAGTTCTCGCGTCCCATGACCGCGTCGAGGGGATGCTTGCGAAGCGGCTCCTTGATTGGAGCGAGATTACCGGGTCAGTTTGCCTGCTTGCGGCCCTACGCCTCCGCCACCCGCTCCCGCACCTCGCCGAGCCGGGAGATCGAGGCGAGCGCCAAGGCCTGGTCGGGCATCATCTGGCGCACGATCACGTCCGTGTAGCCCGCCTCGGCGAGCGCCGCGAAGTGGGCGGCTACCGTCTCCGGCCCGCCGATGGCGAGCGCCGGAGGGTCAAAGCCGCGGTAGCCAGCCTCGAGGATGGGCGCGGTCGTCGCGGTCGCCTCCTCGTCACTGGCGCCGACGTAGACGTCACGCCGGATCGCGACCACCTTGGGCGGTCGCCCGTGCGCCTCGCAGCGCTCGAGGTACTCCGCGGAGGTCGCCGCCGCCCGCTCCACCGTGAGCCCGGCCCCGGCGAGCCAGCCGTCGGCCAGGCGCGCGGCGCGGTCGATCGACGGGCTCACCCGCGCGCCGAGCCAGACCTCCACCGGCTCCGGCGGCACTGGTGCGATCGAGGCGTCTTCGAACGTCCAGCGGCCCTCGTGCGTCACGTGCTCGCCGCTCCAGAGCCGGCGCATGATCTCTAGCGACTGCTCGCTCCTCGAGGGTCGCTGGCCCGTGGGGACGCCGAGCCCGGCGAACTCGTGGCCGTCGTACCCGCCGACGCATTGCATGATGAACCGACCCTGGTGGATACAGGCCAGCGTGCCGATCTGCTCAGCGAGCAGCACCGGATGCCAGAGCGGTAGCCCGAACAGTGCCCCCGCCGGGCGGTCGCCCCACTCGCCGAGCATGCGCGCGAGGATCGGCACGTTCTGGTAGTACGGCCGTGTCGACCTCGCGACGTGGTGGTCGCCGACGAACAGCGAATCGAGGTCGGCGTCGCGCGCTGCCGCCGCGCGGTCAATCAGCCAGCGCGCCCCATCGCGTGCGCTGACACGGTCGGTGCCGGAGGCCTCGCCGCCCTGTGCGGTCGTCAGCGACACACCGACTCGCATCGTCGAGCTCCATTCGCCAAGACCCGCGAAGGTTTGGCGGGAGCCTAGCATGGGGACTGTGAGCTGCCTTGCGTCTGCTTCCGCATGCGAGTTCCGGGAGCCGTCCGGAGGTTGAGATAAGAGGCAACCCCGGCCCCCATCGGCGTTCGCAGTTGCATGCATCGCGTCGCTTCCGCGGCGCACGGAGCGGGTCATGCCTGCCGGCGTGGCCCGCTCTCTCATTGCGCGCTACGTTGCCTTCGCCGCCGCTGCCTGTGCGGCCTGCTGGCGCGCTGCCCGGCCCGCGGGCGGCTTGTCGGCGATCGACCAGACGCAAGGTTCAGCTTCACCTCTACAACCGGATGTTAGGTCGCCTGCAGGGCTACACGCCTCCTGAGTCGTTCATCCTGGGGCGGGGCTGGGAGCAGACCCGTAGCAAGGTGACGACCCGCGTCCACAACTGCATGGACCGCCTCGGATCAGTAGCACAGGACTACGCCTCGAAGGCTAGTGGCCGCGTGGAAGACCAAGCGAACGCCGCAATCGTGTGGGTGCGACGAGTACGGAGCGAGGGTCACGAGTGGGTCGCCGCACCGGAGCCGACGGTGGACGAGCTGCGGGTGAATGCGAAGGGCGATCACGCGCCCTGGTCGAACGCCGTGAAACAGATCCTCGGCGAGACCGAGGACCTGACTCAGCTCTACTGGGTAGGCGTGGACAAGCGACGGCAGGCCAACGACGCCGGCATCACCCACTGGACGGACCGTCGAGTCACACCACCGTCGGTTGGCGTGGGCGGCGACACGATGGGCCCCGGGCTACAGGCGCTCCTTGACGTCAGCCGAGACCCGAGTGGTCCGCCAATCCGACCAGCTCGCGTTCTCGCCAACCGCGACGACTGGATCGAGCCGGCGCCGGTCGAGTTCTACGTGGACTTGGAAACTGTCTCGAGCCTCGACTCTCAAAGATCCCCGCGCGCGGTGGTCAAGAGCTGATCTTCATGATTGGCTGCGGCCACATCGAAGACGGCGAGTGGCGCTTCGAATGCTTCGTCACCGACGACCTCGGCGAGCCAGAGGAGGCACGCATCATCGACGAGTGGGTCGCCCACATGCATGAGGTGCGCGACCGCCTCCTTCCCGGCACCGACCCGTTCGTGATCCACTGGTCACCGGCCGAGGAGACATGGCTCGAGACCGCTTGGTACGCAGCCGTGAAGCGGCATCCTGAGAAGAACTGGCCACTGAACCGCCCCGGGTTTAGTGGAGACTCGGTTCATTGAGTCCCGGCACCTGCCGAGACCAGCTCACGTTCCTGGTTGCGCTCGTACTCGGCGGGTGGCAGGTAGTCGAGCGCACTATGCAACCGCCGATGGTTATACCAGTCCACCCACTCCAGCGTCGCCAGCTCGAGGTCGTCGAGTCCGCGCCACGGTCCCCGGCGGTGCACCAACTCCGCCTTGTAGAGCCCGATCACCGACTCCGCCAGCGCGTTGTCATAGGAGTCACCACGACTCCCGACCGAGGTCACGGCCCCGGCCTCGGCGAGCCGCTCGGTGTAGCGGATCGAGAGGTACTGCACCCCACGATCGCTATGATGAATCAGCCCGTCGAAGGGTCCGTTCCGCGCCCATAGCGCCTGCTCAAGGGCATCGAGCGCGAGTTCGGTCCGCAGTGAGCGCGATGCCTGCCAGCCGATGACCGAGCGCGAGTAGACGTCGATGACGAAGGCGACGTAGACGAAGCCCGACCAGCTGGGCACGTAGGTGAGGTCGGCTACCCAGAGCCGGTTGGGGGCTGGTGCGTGGAAGTCCCGCTCCACGAGGTCCGCCGGTCTGGGCGCGCTCTCGTCCGCCACGGTCGTCCGTTTGACCTTCCCACGTACCACCCCAGAGAGACTCAGCTCCCGCATCAGCCGCTCCACGGTGCAGCGCGCGACGGGGATGCCCTCGCGGTGCAGCTGGCGCCAGAGCTTGCGCGCACCGTAGACCCCGAACTGTTCGGCGTGGACGTGCTGCAGCTTCACCTTCAACGCCTCGTCCACCGCGACGACGCCGCAGGCCACCGGGACGACGCCGCAGGCCACCGGGACGACGCCGCAGGCCACCGGGACGCCGCCGCAGGCCACCGCAACGCCGCAGGCCACAGCGGCACCACAGGCCACAGCGGCACCACAGGCCACCGCACCAACTGTGTCCGGCGCTGGCACCTGGAGCGGTTTGGGGGTCGCCTCGGAGAATCGCTGCGCCCCGTACGACGCCGACGACTACCCCTATTCGCAATCGGTTGAGCAGCTGATCGTTGGGGACATGGGCGGCATCATCTACGGCCCGTACACCGGAACGTGGTTCGCCAGCACATCCGAGACCGACATCGAGCACATCGTCGCGCGCTCGGAGGCGCACGACAGCGGCCTCTGTGCGGCGGATGCCGCGACGCGGCGGCGCTTCGCCTCAGACATCCTGAATCTCACGTTGGCCAGTCCGTCGGTCAACCGCTCGCAGAAGAGCGGCAAGGATGCTGCGGAGTGGCTTCCCGATCTGAATCGCTGCTGGTTCGCAAGCCGCGTGGTCGAGGTCCGCCTGAAGTACGCCCTCACCGTCGATGAGCGCGAACGCGATGCGATCGCGGGGATCCTTTCGGGCTGCTCCTCGACCGCCATGATCATCGACACGTCCGGGCAGGCGGCCACGGCGACCCCGGTTCCGACCACGGGAGCGGAGGGCGGCGCTCTTGAGCTGTACGACGACAATGGGAATGGCCGCATCACATGCGCCGAGGCGCGCCGGCACGGCATCGCCCCCGTGAGCCGCGGTCACCCCGCCTACCTGTACATGGATGATCGGGACGGCGACGGGGTTATGTGCGAGTGAGGCGCTGCCGGGGACTCACAGAGGCCCACCAGACTGGGCAAAATCGAGAACCTTCACGCTGAGGCTCCGCTTGGTACCGTAACTGCGGACACGGAACGGCCGCGCATTAGTACGATGTCACCCTGGTGGCCCAACGACCGGTGGCGACCTCGCAATCTCATACAGGAAGGCTCCCGCAGGGCGACGAGATCGGCGATTTCAGCCCGGTGACTCGGCGCTTCTTCGCCATGGGGTGGCGAAGTTGCAGCGGGAGAAGGGATTCGAACCCTCGGTCCCCTTCTTGGGAACCAGCTGCCCTACCTTCGGTCGGCGCCTCGGTCCGCGCGGCGCCGCTGGGCG
The DNA here is from genome assembly GCA_965226785.1 of Dehalococcoidia bacterium. Lineage (GTDB taxonomy): Bacteria > Chloroflexota > Dehalococcoidia > UBA2979 > UBA2979 > CBDDEC01. The sequence continues at coordinate 275,569 of CBDDEC010000002.1, read as the reverse complement.
GAACGCTGAGCACGGACGGATCGGCGTATCGCCCGTGCTCTGAAGTGGCCTCGCAGCGCGGCGGCCTGCTGTTCGAGAAGCCCACCACGGGACGAGTTTCCGCTCTCGGAATGGGCTTGCCCAGGCTGATCACCAGGAGTAGTTACTTGCATCGGCGCGAGTGTAGCACACATGTTCTCAATCGCCTGCACCCCATCACGAGTCCCGCTGGTCGCCGGTCGGTACGACTTGACTTGGTGGGAGCGTCGAGCGTCGTGGGACGGCAAAACTTGATCCGTGCAGCTCTGTCCTGAGATAGCAGAGTATCGGCGAGCCACGAGAGGCTCGTCTGTGCTCTACCTCCGTCTGCTTGTCGCAGCACTCTTCGCTTCGGTCCGCGCCCGCCGAGATCTCGTCCTCGAGAACTTAGCGCTGCGGCATCAGCTCGCCGTCTACACAAGGGGCCGTCGTCGACCGCGGCTCCGTCGCCACGACCGCCGATTCTGGTCACTACTGGCACGCGGTTGGTCCGGCTGGCGAGGCACGCTCGTGATGGTCGAGCCGGACACGGTTGTGCGGTGGCATCGTTCTGCTTGGCGCGCCTACTGGCGCTGGAAGAGTCGTCGCGGACCTGGGCGTCCCCACATTCCCGCCGAGTGGCAGCGGCTGATCCTGCGCATCGCCACTGAGCATCCACGGTGGGGCGCCGTCCGCATCGTTGGTGAGCTGCGTGCGCTTGGCTTCGAGGTGAGCGCTCGCACCGTGAGCCGCTACCGTCAGCAGGCGCTCCGGCGACCGCCGAGTCAGTCGTGGCGCACGTTTCTGCGCAACCACGCGTCCAGCATCTGGGCTGCTGACCGGTTCACGGTGCAGACCCTCACCTTCCGCACGCGCTCCGTGTTCGTCGTGATCGACCACGGCCGGCGCCGCATCCGGCACTGGAACGTCACGGAGCACCCGATCGCGCCCTGGATCGGGAGGCAGATGATCGAGGCGACCGCCTGGGGTCAGCAGCCAGGGTTCCTGATCCGAGACCGCGACCGTAGCTATGGCGAGGACTTCATCGCACGCGCTCGACGGCTCGGGATCGAGACGATTCTGACGCCGCTGCGCGTGCCGAACGCCAACGCCATCGCCGAGCGGGTGATCGGCACGCTCCGGCGCGAGTGCCTCGAGCACGTCATCGCGGTCAACGAACGGCATCTGAGGCGGGTGCCTGGTGAGTACGTCCAGCACTACAACGCGATGCGGCCGCATCGGTCATTGGCGCTCGACTCTCCGGAGGGACGCAAGCCGGTGCAGCGGATGCCGAGCCAGCGAGTCGACAGCAAGCCGGTGCTAGGAGGTTTGCATCATGAGTATCGGTGGGCCGCATGAGGTTTTGCCGTCCTACGGGCTCTCGCGCCAACGGCAGTGTCCGTCACGACTGCCCCTGCGACAGCCGAGAGCGAAGTTCATAGCCTGCAAATCGCTAGCTCGTGTTCGTCTGGGCCATCGATTCAGTGGCCGTGGTTGTGGCGCGCCACCTGAGCACGGTGGGCCGCAGTACGATCCGTGCGGGTGGCATGCCCATGCAAGCCTTCCGCCTCTGGCTTAATGACCAGCAGGACCGCGACGACGCGGTGGGGGAGCTGTCGCGCCTCGTGCGACGGGATGGTTGCCAGGCCAAATTCGACTACGACAGCGTGCGTGCTCACCTTGCGCGCGAACATCACGCGACTGATTCGCTGTTGGCCCAGCTCGATGTTGCGCGCGACGAGTGGGCCCTCCGGTCTGGCATGCTGCCACGCGACGAAGCCAGCAAGGACCTGAACAATGACTGAGAACGATATCAAGGTTCTCGGCGTTGGCTGGCTTGCTCTAGGGACCGGTAGCTGGTCAGTCGACCGGACCGTCCAGCTCGTCCGCGATCAGCTTCGTGGCGAGTTCGATCTCAGCCGAGTCTTCGAGGACGAGGAACTCGGGAACTTCAGCCATGAACTCGGCCAGCCCGACATTAAAGTGGTCGAGGAGCGCGAGCAGGTCCACCACCCTGATGTCACGCATGCCGCCCTCGTAGAGAGAGAGTGCTGGTTGGGACAGGCCCACGGCCTCTGCAGCGCGCCGCTGCGAGACATTCCGCAGGAGACGAATCTCCCGGAGATGCGCCCCGACCGACCGCGCCAACGCACTCTTCGGTGGCTTGCCCTTCGGCATGTAGTAGACCCTTCGCTGCCGATGGCCTCTGGCACGACCCCGCGCAAACCGCGCCGAACGTGCAGTGGGTGCGCGATTTCTACGACGACTTGCAGCCGCACGCGACCGGGCAGATCTACGTCAATTTCCTCGGCGGCCGCGCATCGCTCCCGTAGGAGCCTCTTACGCGCTTGCGAGCTGGAATGCGCCCTCGATGTCCTGAAGCGCCCGCTCCTCCTGCCCCGACACCTTGCCTATGCGCCCCAGCAGTCCACCCGCAGCCTCGGCTATGCGGCGCGCGCGTTCGACCACGTCGCGCTGAAGCTCCTGGCGGGCCTCGGGAGCGAGGCTCTCGCAGAGAGCCGACGCGTAGCTCTTCCAGGCGGCAAACAGCGTGCCCGACGGCTGTTGCTCGAGCCAGCGCTCGAGCAACCGGTACGCAACGCTCTCCGCGTCGATCCCGTCCTGGCCGGCGGCTGCCAAGATCGCCCTTCGTTCCTTATCATCGAGCTGGCCATCCGCCCAACCGACGACAACGAGGGGCACCAGCGGGAGGGCTGCAATTTCTCCGGGGTCGAGCCCCAGCGCGATCAGTTCATCCGGAACAGACGACCGATCGATCGCGAGCGCCGAGGCGAGCGAATCCCGGGCGTCTTCGGCTCGCTGCCGTTCTTTGAGTTCCTCGACGAGCTGCGCGTCGCGCCTGGCGAAGAACTGCTCCTCCAGGCTCTTTCCACGTTCCTTGAGGACCCCGTCAGACACCCAGCACCTCCGGTCCGCGCGGGGAAGTGCCCACGACAGTGTCGCGAGCCATGACAAGGATAGGTGGCCCTGTCAGGTATCGCCACCGGACGGAAGGCTCCGTCTGTCGCTCCGGCCTGACGCTTCGTACCCGCCCCTCGAGCGCGGCGCGGGTCTCGACTGGTCGCCTCCGGAGCAATCAGGCTGGCTCGCCCAGCGTTTCCTTCCGTCGCTGGTTTTGCGAACATATGACCAGCGGAAGGGACGAAGTCTCAGGAGCGAGTGGAGGCACACCTTCAAGCGGCCAGCTCTCTATGCGGTCTCCGCCGCCGCCGTCGTCGCAGCCCTGATCGTCTTCAACTGTAGAACGGGCATGATCGAGCACCACTTCCTCTACTTCCCGGAGAGGGGGCTGACAGGGGCGCCGTCCGATTACGGTCTGGCTTACGAAGACGCCTCTTTTCTCAGCAGCGACGGCATCCGACTTCACGGGTGGTTCATCCCGGGCGAGGAGGATGTGACCTGGCTCTGGTTCCATGGGAACGCGGGAAACATCAGCAACCGACTCGACAACCTGAAGCGTCTCCACGACGAGCTTGGGGTCAACGTACTCATCTTTGACTACCGGGGCTACGGCGCCAGCGAGGGCAGCCCCTCTGAGGAGGGGCTCTACCTCGACGCCGAGGCGGCGCTGAGTTACCTCAGGCGGCGGAGCGATGTCTCGCGGGACCGCATCGTCTACTTCGGCCGTTCCCTGGGGGTCGGCGTCGCCGTGGAGCTGGCGCTTCGCGCCCCGCCCTATGGCCTCGTCCTGGAGTCGGTCTTCCCATCCATCCCCTACATGGCGCGGCGGGCGTACCCCTGGTTCCCCTTCGTCCAGTTCTTCGTTCGCAGCCGGTACGACTCACTGGACAAGCTACAGCGGCTCGACGTCCCCAAACTGTTGCTCCATGGGGACCGGGATGACATCGTCCCCATCGACGCCGGAAGAGAGCTCTTCGATGCCGCCGCTGAGCCGAAAGCCTTCTACACGATTCGCGGTGCCGGTCACAATGACACCTCCCTGGTCGGGGGTGACGCGTACTTTGCTGCGCTCCGGAGCTTCGTGGAGCAGCTCGCGGAGCGCGAGGACCGTTCTCCAGTCGACTAGCTTCGGGGAGCCGCGCGGCGGGCGCCCGAGGGGATTGCCGGGTGTGGGGTGTGGACGCCACCCACCTAGCGCAACGTCTCAGGCCTGAGCTCCGCGTCTAGCCGGCCGCCGAGCGTCGAAGCAGCTTCGAGCAGCGCGTCGACGTCCTCGGCCTCGGTGCGGAAGGTGACGATGCACGCGCTCGCTGCTGGGGTCGCTCGCCGGTCTCGCGCTCTTCCTGCCTGTGGGGCACGACAATTCCGTCCGTCCAGTGTTTACGGCGTTTCTCGTCGTCTTGAGCGTGGTCGCGACGGACGGGATGATCAACGGACTCATAAGCCGTTGGTCATCGCGGCTGGTGACGCCGCAACACAATTAGAGCCCGTCAGCACTCGTCGGATGAGGTTTTGCGCCCCACGGCCGTCCGCATCGTTGGTGAGCTGCGTGCGCTTGGCTTCGACGTCAGCGCTCGCACCGGTGAGCCGCTACCGTCAGCAGGCGCTCCGGCGACCGCCGAGTCAGTCGTGGCACACGTTTCTCCGCAACCACGCGTCCAGCATCTGGGCCGCCGATCTGTTCACGGTCCAGACGCTCGCCTTCCGCACGCTCTCCGTGCTCATCGTGATCGACCACGACCGGCGCCGCATCCGGCACTGGAACGTCACGGAGCATCCGAACGCGCCCTGGATCTGGCAGCAGATGATCGAGGCGACCGCCTGGGGTCAGCAGCCATGGTTCCTCATCCGAGACCGCGACTGTAGCTATGGCGGAGACTTCATCGCACGCGCTCGACGGATCGGGATCGAGACGATTCTGACTCCGGTGCACGCGCCGAATGCCAACGCCATCGCCGAGCGCGTCATCGGCACGCTCAGGCGCGAGTGTCTCGACCATGTCATCGCCGGTCAACGAACAACATCTCCGGCGGGTGCTTGGTGAGTACGTCCAGCACTACAACGCGATGCGTCCGCATCGATCATTGTCGCTCGACTCTCCGGAGGGACGCTCGCCGGTGCAGCGGACGCCGAGTCAGCGAGTCGTCAGCAAGCCGGTGCTAGGAGGCTTGCATCATGAGTATCGGTGGGCCGCATGAGGTTTTGCCGTCCCACGAGAGGCTCGCCGGTCGCAGGCCACGCCATCTCCGACGATGTCACAAGATCTCTGAGAACCATCGGGCATTTGAGAATGCACCACCCGGTGAGGTTGGCGGCGTTCTCGAGCTTGTACAGCACCTCGCCCCAATCGCTGGCGATCTGCCGGCGGAGGCCCTGCACCCTGATGCCATCGCCGACGTAATCCGACGGCTTGGCGAAGACGTCACCAAACTCTTCAACCAGGAGCGGCCCGAGATCATCGTGCGACGCGCCCGCTGCTTCATGCGCCGCTAACGTAGCCGCCACCTTCTGATACAGGGTCTGCTGTCCGCGGTCGCGAAAGACCGGCGGATGTGAGGTCTCCGTGCAATAGGGTTCTTCTCGAGTCATCCGAAGTCCCTCGTGTGGTCCACTGTGCTCTACGGAGTAGTCTCGGCGCTTGGCACCAATCCGCTGGACGATGGGTCGCGTGCGCGATGGTCACCCCGCCGGCGGAGGCCGCGAAATCCGAATCCTCCGACCGCGGATCGTGACCACGGCTCGCTCTTCAAGAGCGCCGCCATGACGCGCGATGACATCCGACATCAAGGCAATGCGACGCTCCGCCGGAACATCCGGCAGGCGCACGAGGCCCGCGTGCGGGACATCGTGCAGGTAGATCAACTCACCGAAGTCGGTGTCTATCGTGATCAGGACTCGCCCCGCCGACTGAGCGAGTGCCAGCAGAGCCCGGTCCCCGGGGTCCGGGCCAAGCAGGCGAGCCTCAAGGACATCGTGCTCGCCTGCGCGAAGCGACTCCGCGAGACGGCGCCCGGCGCATCGATCGACCAGAAATCTCACGACTCGGCAACGGAGACCGTGGCTAGTGTGTCGCGCGCGATGACCGCATGCGCGTAGGCGGTACAGGCGAGAATGTCATCCAGTTCGAGATCGGGGTAGTCGTCAAGGATGGCGTCTGGCGCGACCCCCTGGGCCAGCAGGCTCAGCACCAACTCCACGGAAACCCGCAAGTCGCGAATGATGGGCTTCCCGCCGAATACGTCGGGGCGAGCGGTGATGCGCTGAAGGAGTTCCTCGTTGGCCGGCACGATCTACCTCCCGGCTCCAGCGCCGTGGGGTTCCAGGGCGCGGCTACCAGCATACCGTGCTGCAGGGCGGCGCTGCTCTCGCTGCCCTGAGGTCACCGGCGCGGCAGGGACTCGGTATCGCCCCGGGTACCGCCTGCGGTGGTCCCTCGCTCCAGCGAAACCCGGCCGGGCTGGCGACCATGCATGCAGTGACGAGTATCTCGCAGCGCACGCCGGGCTGTCTGCTTACGCCGCTTGTCCGTCAGCCCGGGGGCTCACCCGGGGTCGAGATCCCTGCTCGGAGGGCAATCCGGCGAGCGCATGTCCCGCCGCCGTCAGCGTGATCGCGCGAGAGAGACGCGGAACGCGCACGATCAGGCTGGCGCTCTCACGAGCCGCTCGCGTCGATGGGGACGGGGAGACGAGTGAAGTTCGATCTTCTCAACGAGCCCTGGTTGCCGGTCGTGCGGGCAAACGGAACCCCTGGCGAGGTTGGCATCCGCGAGGCGCTGGTGTCGGCGCATGTGCTGCGTTCGCTCGTGGGCGACAACCCGCTGCAGACGGCCGCGCTCCACCGCCTGCTCCTGGCGGTGCTTCACCGCGCCCTCGAAGGGCCCCGCGAGCGCGGCCTGGCGCGAGCTCTTCGCTGCCGAGACTCTGCCCGCCGATCAGGTGCGCCTCTACCTGGACCGATGGGGCGAGCGGTTCGACGGGCGCCGCGGATCGCGAGCGGCTGCGTATGGCCCGCGAACTGGTGCGCGAGGTGCGGGTGCTGGACCGCAACCTCGTCGAGAACGGCCGCCGCCTCGAGGCAGCGCTGCGCGTACAAGGCAGCGCCCTCACGCTACGGAGGGAGCCGGCGACTTGCTTTCGTCGCTGAACGGAGTGAGTGATGCCGTCACTCCACGGACGGCGGACCCACCGCCGCCGAGAAAGGACGAAAGCATGGCCACGACGAAGGAGAAGATTCGCGCCGGGCAGACGCTCGTCGCGAAGTACAAGGGGGAGCAGCACACCTGCGAGGTGGTCGAGCACGACGGGCGGCTGTACTTCGTGCTGCCGAAGGGTCGCGTGTTCAGGAGCCCCTCGGCGGCCGGCAAGGCGCTCACCGGCACGGCCACCAACGGCTACCGCCTCTGGTCGATCCCCGACCAGCCGCCCGCCGGGCAGGCAGCGCGCCAGCAGGCGGCGCAGGTGGCCGCACAGAAGACCGCGTAGGCACCTGTTTGCCGAAGAAGGCTCCTGGGCCACATCGTCTGCTCCGTGCGAGACTGGCCTCATGTCGGACGAACCAGTCGAGCGCGTGCTGGCAGAATTACGGAGGGAAAATTCGCGGCTCGCCGAACAGGCCGAAGCTGCTATCGACTGGCTCTCGGCGGGTGAAGCGTTCGAGCTCTCACAGTACGGCCTGCAGCAGTTTCTCTGGTACGAGCTACCGCGGAAATGGATCGGCCCGCCCGGTGGGGAGGCGCGCCTCTTCAAGGAGGTCCGCGAAGGGCTGGCCTGGGTGCTCGCCCGCCTCGGACTCGAGCGCTACGCCTTCATGTGCCGGTCGGCGATCACCGAGGGCGTCCACGCTGCCTATCTGCAATCGGGGCGAGACGGTTCGCGCGCCTTTCGGCGTGCGATGGACGGATCGGGCATCGAGCCCCCTGACCTCGACGACCTCACATGGGGCGGGCTCATGGGGATCGAGGAGGCGAACGCGCGCGATCGCGTCGCGGACGCCCTCGAAGCCGCGGTCGCGTCCGGCGAGCTGGCAGTGCGAGGGCGCGGCTGGCGATCTCACCAGCGACAGCTGGCCGCTGCTGCCGTGGATCAGCCCCACCCCGATCGCCAGGGCGCGAGCTGGCGTCAGGTCATCCTGAAAGAGCGGATCGAACACTGGCGCGAGGCGTCCGGCGGATCGGAGCTGGCGGCGCTCCGGCAGCACGCAGCTCCACGGCTCGACTCTCCGATCGCGACACCGGAGGGAGTAGAGGAGGCGCTCGAGCCGCTGCGATGGTTCCTCGAGGCCGTAGGTGACGGTATCCGCGTGACCGCAACGGGCAACCTCAATCCGGCGTTCGTGCTGGAAACGGCGCAGGAGCGCGGGTGGTGGCCGCCCGTCGGCATACCGCGCGGCGAGGACGACATCATCGAGATCATCGATCTCCACGACACCGCGCGGGCGATGCGTGCGGTGCGCCGGAAGGGTCGCACGCTGCTGTGCACGGCGATGGGTCGCGAGCTCATCGGCCAGCCGACACAGCTCTGGGAGCGCTTTGTGGGAATCCTGGCGCACCGACCGGCGTTCGAAGCCGTGGCCCTGGAAGCTCTCGCCCTGCTCCTGCTGGAGCGTGGCTCCGTGGCGCCGAAATCCCTGTTGATCGAGGACCTGGCGGCCCTGCTCGCAGCGGAAGGCTACCGTTCCGCGCCCGGGGGAGAAGCGCCTTCCGCCGAAGACCTGGCGTGGCAGCTCGCGGACCCGCTGCGATTGCTTGAGTTCTTCAAGATGCTGGTCGCCAGCGGCGAGCGGGGCGAGCGACAGTTGGCGCTGACGCCAATCGGTCAGGCGACGCTCTGGGCGCTGGCGCGTGAGCGGGCGACCGGGCCGCTCATCTGGGAGGGCTCGTAGCGCTGACGCGTCGCAGCCCGTCGGAGCAGGGCTTCCCAAGCAGAGGGTCCGAGTTCGAGTCTCGTCCCCCGCTCCACCACTTTCGTATACGGCGCCCGGCCCTCAGCCGGGCGCTTTCGAAGCGGAGGATCGTGGTCCGACTCGAGGGACTCCGGCCTTGGTGTCTGCGCGGTCAGCTCGCGCCCCGACCCAACAATCCGGGGATTACATACCCAAGTGGCGAACGCGAGGCTACTTTGTCCTCGGCCTCGGCCTCGGCCTCGGCCTCGCGGATGAAGCGCAGTCCTCGCGGCGCTTCGGCGGGGTGTTGAGGATCGCCCGCGCTACGTTCTCGGGCGTGTCATCGATCGGCTCCGGCATCGGCTTCGGCGGCCGGCCGCCCTGCTTCTTACTCACGGTGCGACTCCGATCATCCAAAGCGGGACGGCTGGCACGCCACGGCCCTGACGCAGCACATTGAGCAGGGCGCGCTCGTAGTAGGGCACGTGAGCGTCCACAACCAGTGACGATGCTTCAGCGTCCAGCGGGTCCCCGTGTAGGGGATCCCCCACTTGAGCAGGAACTTCCCGAGCCGGTTTCGGGCCCGCTTGCGGTCACTGACCGCTGCCTCCCGTGCGCGACAGAGATCGCGCGTCGCCTCCTGCTCGGCGTGCTACCGCGTGCAGCACGCTCGAATCTTGAGCTTCCCGGTCACGCCATACGGTCTAGCGGACCACCTACGAAGCGGCCCTACCTGTGGTTCACGCTGTGCCCCCGCCCAAGTGGAGCCACCGCGGCGCAAGGGGGCGGACAGCAAGCGGCTCAAACGGATCGGCCCCGGCTACCTCTTCTTGCGCGGCGGTGCACACGCCCCTGAACGACCTAGACGTGTTCGAGCCGTACGCGAATCGCCTGCTATGCGTATTCGACACGGCCGCGACGATCGCGGGGCGCGGGCGCGCAGGAATCGATCCGACGCACGCTCTTCGGCGTCTCGGAGCTGCGCTCGCGCTTCGATCACGTGGTCGTAGAGGAGCGAGTGTTCCCGCTCCTATCCAGCTAGCATTCGCTGCGCGGAGTCGAGTAGCAGCGGGCGTCCTCGTTCTCGGGGGTCGAGGCTCACGTCCACCCGGATCGCTTTTCGTGGTCCCACACGTTAGTCTCTCCGCGCCATACTGGCCGGGGGGTTCTCTGTTGGCGCGGCGTGGGACGCGCCTGCCGGTGCGGGTTTCCAGCGGATCGCGTGCGTCGCGGCCGCGCACGGGGAGGTCCCAGTGATCATGATGCGTGTCCCGAAGCTCCACAGGTGGATCGCCGGCCTTCGCGGTGGGCGCGCTTAGATGGTTGCGCCAGCCCCGCCAAAGCCACTGCCTGCACCTCCTCGCCCGCCGAGGTACGGCGCGCTGATCGGTCGTATGCGGAAGTTGCTCAAGCCCACGCGATTCAGCCGAGACTCCTAGCCTCATCCGTGCTCCGTCGGATCGTCGCCAACGAACGGCGGCTGGCCGGTGACCAATCGCTCCAGCAGATCTGCCGGGCGTCCGTGACCATGCTCGGCGTCGCCGAACGCGTCGCCGTCGAGATCGGCATGCCGGACGGCGACCTCGACATGCTGCTCTTCGATCCGAAGTACAAGCTGGACGCTGACGACCAGGGCTCGGGGCTGCCAGTGAAATCCGACGTCGACAAGATGCACTCCTATCGTGACGCGATCCGCGACGGGGCGGGGCGCCATGTGGTGAGCTTCGCGGCCACGCTCTACCCGGGGACGACCCAGCACTATGGAAGTGACATTGCCGCGATTGGTGCGGTGCCCGGCCGCGAGAACGAACTCGGCGAGACGCTGCGAGAGACGCTGTGGCGTCACATTGGCGAGGCGCGCGATCGCCAGGGGTCGTTGTCGGGGGAGGGCAGCGTCACAGACGTTTAGGCGGGGCGAATGCAGAATGGCGAGGAGCACCCAACGCAGGGATGAGAGTCGGATTGAACCGCCCCGGGTTGGTTCCGTCAGATCTCAGACCACGACTCTCCTGCTAGCGTCGCGCTCACTGACGATCCAGGAGAGGACCGACCGTGATCTGCCCGCGCTGTGACTCAGATCAGACCACTCGCCGGCGTCGACGCACTTCGCTGGGCTACCGAACCTTCTGTTGCAGCGACTGCGACCGTATCTTCAACGAGCGGACGGGTACACCATTCAACGATCTCCAGTACCCGACGGACGTCGTGTTGCTCGCGGTGCTCTGGCGCCTCCGCTACAAGCTCAGCTTCCGCGATGTCGCCGAGCTGCTGCTGGACCGCGGCTTCCAGGTGACGCATGAGACGGTCCGTGCCTGGGAGTTCAGGTTCGCACCGTTCCTCGCCGAGCAGCTGCGCGCCAAGCGGCGAGGCAGCACAGGCGTCTCGTGGTATCTCGACGAGACGTACGTGAAGGTCGGCGGACGCTGGTGCTACCTCTACCGAGCGGTCGATCACAACGGTGACCTCATCGACTCGATGCTCAGCGAGCGCCGCGACAAGTATGCGGCGCGCCTGTTCCTCCGGCGCCTGCTCGAGGTCGCCGACGGCCGGCCTCGACGAATCACGACCGACCTGCATCCCGCCTACCGGCGGGCGATCCGCTGGATCATCGGCCGCAAGGCATGGCACCGGACGACGCAGTACCTCAACAACTACACGGAGCAGAGCCATCGGGCCGTGAAGCAGCGCTACTACCCGATGCTCGGTTTCGGGAGCTTCGAATCAGCCTCACGCTTCTGTACGGCGTTCGATGAGGTGCGCCATTACCTGCGGGTCCGCCGCCGAGGCGAAGGTCACCTCTCGCTGGCCGAACAGAGACGAGTCTTCATCGCTCGCTGGCGTTCGCTCATCGCGGCGGCAGCATGAACCAAGAGGGGGCACCGCGATCGGCTGCAAGGTTGGCGCACGCCCGCGTCTCAGATCTGACGGAGCCTCTCGACCATGTCATCGCGGTCAACGAACAACATCTCCGGCGGGTGCTTGGTGAGTACGTCCAGCACTACAACGCGATGCGTCCGCATCGATCATTGTCGCTCGACTCTCCGGAGGGACGCTCGCCGGTGCAGCGGACGCCGAGCCAGCGAGTCGTCAGCAAGCCGGTGCTAGGAGGCTTGCATCATGAGTATCGGTGGGCCGCATGAGGTTTTGCCGTCCCACGGGGCTGCGTATCCTCGCCGGGGGCGCCGACGTGCGCCTCCTCGAGGACCCAACGCGGTCGATTCAGGAATTCGAACCCTCGGTCCCCTTCTTGGGAACCAGCTGCCCTACCTTCGGTCGGCGCCTCGGTCCGCGCGGCGCCGCTGGGCGGAACGCTGAGCACGGACGGATCGGCGTATCGCCCGTGCCCGGAAGTGGCCTCGCAGCGCGGCGGCCTGCTGTTCGAGAAGCCCACCACGGGACGAGTTTCCGCTCTCGGAATGGGCTTGCCCAGGCTGATCACCAGGAGTAGTTACTTGCATCGGCGCGAGTGTAGCACACATGTTCTCAATCGCCCGCACCCCATCACGAGTCCCGCTGGTCGCCGGTCGGTACGACTTGACTTGGTGGGAGCGTCGAGCGTCCATGCTCAGCGATGGACGAGCGCAGATCTCGCTACGTGATCGCCTTCGCCAAGTCGTCGTCTCGACGCTACGCCGCGGCCGAGGCGCTGGCCGCGTCGGTCCCCGGCTCCCGCCTCACCGAGGCGCACGGCGTGCGCCGGCACCTGGTGCCGGTCCACTCCGATCGGCTGCCGACGCTGGACCGCCTGCTCGGCCTGGTCGCCGGCTGGCGCAGCACCCAGCTCTTCGTCGACGGCGTCGAGGTGCGTCGGCTGCGCGAACTAGTCTCACTCGAGCTGCAGCGCGGGCACATCACAGGCAATCCTCCCCAGCGTCGTCGTTCACTCCGACGCTAGCAGCGGATCGGTGGTCTGAGTTCTGACGGAGCCCGAGTCAGCTGCTCAGCCGTCAGCCGCTCAGCCGCCGCACCGCCGCGGCACGAGCGGCGGCGGTGATTTCGTCGATCGCGGCCGGATCGTACCCGAGCGAGGACAGGATCTCTTCGTTGTGTTGCCCCAGCGATGGCGGCGCCGGCTTCTGCGGCGCCATCTCGCCGTTGACGCGCACCGTGTTGCCCACGAGCCGGCGCTTGCCGAAGGTCGGGATTTCCTGCTCGATGAAGTAGCCGTTCGCGAGCGCCTGTTCGTCGGAGAGAACCTGCCTGTAGTCCTGCACGACGTCCCAGACGAGCCGCGGATGGCCGGCGAGGAACTTCGTCCATTGGGCCGTGGTCTTCGCCCGGAACGCCCGCTGCAGGTAAGGGCGGATCTCGTTCGCCCTCGCGCCCTGCGGATCATCGGACGCTCGCCCGCCGCGCTTGTCAGCGGTGTCGAAGCGCTCGTCGTACAGCAGCTCCTCGAGGCCGGCGAACTCGCAGAACGCGATCCACGTCGGCTCGTCCGAGAGGAACGCAATCATGACCGCGCCGTCGGTGGTCTCGTAGAGGCCGTACGTGCCGTGGATGTTCGCGTTATGCGCCCCCGCTCGCGTCAGTAGGTCGCCGCTGAGCGACACCGAGTCGATCTCGTACGCCTGCAGAAACAGCTGCGCACCGAGCCCCGACGTGTCGACGCGCTGGCTTCCGCCGTGCAGCTCCCGCGCAGCGAGCGCGGTCGTGATGCCGAGGGCGAGCTGCATCGCGCCCGCAAGGTCGGCGATCACAGAGCCGGGCATCATTGGGGCACCGTCGCGTGGCCCGGTGACGCTGTAAAGCCCGCCGCGGGCGGCGGCGGCGCCGTCGAGCACGCGCTTCGCGGCGTCGGGGCCGAGCGGACCGTAGCCGTTGACTAGCGCGTACACGAGCTCCTCGTTCCGTGCGCGCAACTGCTCGTAGCCGAGGCCCATCGCGATGAGCGAGGGCTCCAGGTAGTTGCTGAGGAAGACGTCGGCGCGATCGACGAGCTGGCGCACGACCTCCAGCGATGCCTCGTCGCGCAGGTCCAGCCAGAGTGAGCGTTTCCCCCGATTCGCGCTCACGAACTGGGTGCCGAATCCGCTCTCGGCGTCCTCCGCGCCCACGATGCGGAAGCGACGATTCGGGTCACCGAGCGCCGGCTCGACCTTGATCACGCCCGCGCCCATGTCCGCGAGGTACTGCCCGGCGACCGGTCCCTGGAGCGCCCGGGCCACTTCCACGACTCTGATGCCTTCAAGTGGTTCTGGCACGGCAGGTCCTCCCCCTCGCTGCACTGAGTATGGACTAGCTGGGAAAGTCGTCACGACCGTCCATCTCCCAGGTCGGTGGGGAAGGCGGCATTGGGATGTACTCTGCGCGCGACCAATCGAGTTGTGCCGGTGGCTCCCGCCGCGCAGACTTCCTACGTGGCTCGGGAGTCAGCAGCTCTAGTCCGGTGGACTCCGGCGAAACCACATCCTCTGCCCGGCCAAGCAGCTTCGAAAGGAAACTAGTCACCAACCACCTCCATGGGTGAAGCGTCTCGCCCGCCAGGGTATGCCTCCCGGACGAACTTCGCGGTCCTTCCGGTTTCAGCCCCTTGTGGATCCCCGCCTCCTGGATCGCTCGCGTCTGCGCACCGCAGCGCGGGCGAAACGTTCCTCTGCATCGCGCTGCGGTGTCGGGGTTCCATCAGCTGGCGCGGGGCTGATCTCGGGCGCGGTGACGGAGTCTCCCGCGAGGGACGCGTCGAGGAGCGCGAGCCCGCGCGGGTGATCGAGGCCGACTTCGACCAAGTGCTGCGCCTCGTAGCTCAACACGCACGAGAGGCAGCCCTGCATGCAGCGTGCGTTGTGTGCATCGTCGACGTACAGGCGGGCGCGGAGGGCTTCGAGGACATCGCGCGCCACGGAGCCTCGCAGCAGTTCGGAGACATGGCCGGCGCGCGAACGGCACAACGCGTTGCTTGTTCCCCTTGCCGTGGCGCACCCGAAGTCTGCGCCTCTCAAGGTCGAGGTCGACCGTCGAGAGTTGCACGAGTTCCGAACACCGGAGTCCCGTGTCGAGGAGGGACAGCACGATCGTACGAGCGCGCTCTCAGCGTCGCTGGCGGCCAGCAAGCGCTCGATGTCTGCTGGTGAGAACGGTTCCACGATGCGCTGGGGTAGGCGGACGTTCTTGATCCCACGGAACGGGCTGTCGCCGAGATAGCGCGACTCGACTAGCCAGTTGAAGAAGCAGCGGGCCTCACGAAAGTAGCGGTGGCGCGACTCGAGGCTGAGGTGCTTGAAGGACCCCAGGTAGAGATAAACGTGCTCCGGCGACACCCGTGGGACGGCAAAACTTGATCCGTGCGGTTCGATGCTGAGATAGCAGAGTATCGGCGAGCCACGAGAGGCTCGTCTGTGCTCTACCTCCGTCTGCTTGTCGCAGCACTCTTCGCTTCGGTCCGCGCCCGCCGAGATCTCGTCCTCGAGAACTTAGCGCTGCGGCATCAGCTCGCCGTCTACACCCGGGGCCGTCGTCGGCCGCGGCTCCGTCGCCACGACCGCCGATTCTGGTCACTGCTGGCACGTGGTTGGTCCGGCTGGCGAGGCACGCTCGTGATGGTCGAGCCGGACACGGTTGTGCGGTGGCATCGTTCTGCTTGGCGCGCCTACTGGCGCTGGAAGAGTCGTCGCGGACCTGGGCGTCCCCACATTCCCGCCGAGTGGCAGCGGCTGATCCTGCGCAGCGCCACTGAGCATCCACGGTGGGGCGCCATCCGCATCGTTGGTGAGCTGCGTGCGCTTGGCTTCGAGGTGAGCGCTCGCACCGTGAGCCGCTACCGTCAGCAGGCGCTGCGGCGACCGCCGAGTCAGTCGTGGCGCACGTTTCTCCGCAACCACGCGTCCAGCATCTGGGCCGCCGATCTGTTCACGGTCCAGACGCTCGCCTTCCGCACGCTCTACGTGCTCATCGTGATCGACCACGACCGGCGCCGCATCCGGCACTGGACCGTCACGGAGCATCCGAACGCGCCCTGGATCTGGCAGCAGATGATCGAGGCGACCGCCTGGGGTCAGCAGCCAGGGTTCCTCATCCGAGACCGCGACCGTAGCTATGGCGGAGACTTCATCGCACGCGCTCGACGGCTCGGGATCGAGACGATTCTGACTCCGGTGCACGCGCCGAATGCCAACGCCATCGCCGAGCGCGTCATCGGCACGCTCCGGCGCCAGTGTCTCGACCATGTCATCGCCGTCAACGAACGGCATCTGAGGCGGGTGCTTGGTGAGTACGTCCAGCACTACAACGCGATGCGGCCGCATCGGTCATTGGCGCTCGACTCTCCGGTGGGACGCAAGCCGGTGCAGCGGATGCCGAGCCAGCGAGTCGTCAGCAAGCCGGTGCTAGGAGGTTTGCATCATGAGTATCGGTGGGCCGCATGAGGTTTTGCCGTCCCACGGGCCGTCGTCGACCGCGGCTCCGTCGCCACGACCGCCGACTCTGGTCACTGCTGGCACGTGGTTGGTCCGGCTGGCGAGGCACGCTCGTGATGGTCGAGCCGGACACGGTGGTGCGCTGGCATCGTTCTGCTTGGCGCGCCTACTGGCGCTGGAAGAGTCGTCGCGGACCTGGGCGTCCCCACATTCCCGCCGAGTGGCAGCGGCTGATCCTGCGCATCGCCACTGAGCATCCACGGTGCGGCGCCGTCCGCATCGTCGGCGAGCTGCGTGCCCTTGGCTTCGAGGTCAGCGCCCGCACCGTGAGTCGCTACCGCCGGCAAGCGCTGCGGCGCCCCCCGAGCCAGTCGTGGCGCACGTTTCTCCGCAACCACGCGTCCAGCATCTGGGCCGCCGATCTGTTCACGGTCCAGACGCTCGCCTTCCGCACGCTCTACGTGCTCATCGTGATCGACCACGACCGGCGCCGCATCCGGCACTGGAACGTCACGGAGCATCCGAACGCGCCCTGGATCTGGCAGCAGATGATCGAGGCGACCGCCTGGGGTCAGCAGCCAGGGTTCCTCATCCGCGACCGCGACCGTAGCTATGGCGGAGACTTCATCGCACGCGCTCGACGGCTCGGGATCGAGACGATTCTGACTCCGGTGCGCGCGCCGAATGCCAACGCCATCGCCGAGCGCGTCATCGGCACGCTCAGGCGCGAGTGTCTCGACCATGTCATCGCGGTCAACGAACGGCATCTGAGGCGGGTGCTTGGTGAGTACGTCCAGCACTACAACGCGATGCGGCCGCATCGGTCATTGGCGCTCGACTCTCCGGAGGGACGCAAGCCGGTGCAGCGGATGCCGAGCCAGCGAGTCGTCAGCAAGCCGGTGCTAGGAGGTTTGCATCATGAGTATCGGTGGGCCGCATGAGGTTTTGCCGTCCCACGACTCGCTGATGACGAACTCGACCGTCTCCTCCAGCTTGCGGAGGGCGCTGTGGGCGGAAATCGGCCCCGATCGAGGCGCACACCCTAACGTATGCCCGCCTGAGCGCAGGGCGCCCCTATTACAGGGCGCTTAGTGCAGGCCGCGCGCGATCGCGCCGTACTGACCTGACCCCCTGAAACGGGACCACCGTTGATGAGAGTCCTTTGGCCCATGAAAGTGGGTGGAGGAGGACATCACGGTGAAACGACGCAGGCACACGCCTGAGCAGATCGTGCGGAAGCTGCGGGAGGTGGAGCGGCTGCTCGGTGAAGGGCAGACGATCGCCGAGGCGGCGAAGCAGGTCGAGATCTCGGAGCAGACCTACCACCGCTGGCGCAACCAGACTTCTCCGTGATCGACGTGCCGGTCAGCGCGCCGGTCGATGGGCTCTCGTTCTTCGTGCGCATCACCGACTCCAACGCGCTTACGATGCTCGTGCCGGTCAGAGTGGACATCATCAACTGACCTCCAGTCGCTGGCTTTGGTATGCTGGCGCGCAGGAAGACACATGATGCTGCGGCTGGCTGCGATCGCTCTGGTGCTACTGCTGGCAGGCTTCCTCGCTCTCGCGCCGACCGCGCAGGCCCAGGACGATCCCTACGGTGACGGCCTCACTCGTGGCGAACTTGGCGAGTGGTTCCGCGAGAACTCACCCGGCGAGACTGAGCTTCGGACCGCCATACTGGGCTGGATCGATCCATGCAAGGAAGACGGCTGCTGGCTCACCCGGGGCAAGGTGTTTCTGGCGATGAGCCAGGTGGACGACGATGACGCCGGCGCCGAGTCTTCCATCGGCAAGTTCCACAGCACCGATACTCCTAGCGGTTCGCACGTCACCGGGGAGACGTTGCAGGGCTGGATCAACGAGTGGCGGGCATTCCACAGGGCCGAACATGCAGCGGCACTGGCTGCACTGCCGCCAGCGGCGCCGCCCACGCCTGAGCCGACACCGCCCCCTGTGCCGACGCCGTGGTGGGAGGAGACGACCCCGGCGCCACACTCCGTGGAGACATTCGAGGTGCAGCCGTGGTGGTGCGATGGCAACCGCTGCGGTTTCATCCCCGGGCCGCTGGTCACGTGCCACGTTATGAGCGACGGCTTCATCGAGTGCGAGCAGTGAATCCACGCGAACAAGATGGGCCGCATTGATCGCACCGCCGAGCTGCCTCACACGTGGGCGCTCGGCTGGCGTGAAGGCAAAAACGACCATCGCCGATGATCATCCAGCCTTGATCGCAGGACACTTCTGTGGACTGGCCGCCGACCGTGATGCGATATTGCGCTGTGCCGAGCGGGCCGACAGCGAGCCGAGCATCCCAGTCCGCGTCGTTGGGGATCTTGAATCTGATGATCATGACGTCGCCTGCCCACTCGACGTCAGCTATCGGGTCCACGAATTCGGCGAGGAGCTGAACGGCAATCCGTTCCGCGTAAAATGCCGCCGCCGCTAGTCGTGGGTCGGCGTTACCGTCGTGGACCATATGACTGAACCGATGACGGGCGTGCTCAATCTTCACGAGGAGCGCAAGTGGCAACGGCATCGCAATGGTCGTCGGCTCAACGGGATCGTCGCTGGCTGAACCTAGATCCCTCGGTGGTTCCTCCCTCAACGGGGTGCCCTCTGTAGATGGATCGGGGTCGTCGGGGTCGTCTGCTGGCGGCACAGCCACGGGCTCAACTTCGCGACGATCAGGATGAACCTGTATGCGTGGGGCGGCAAAATATCACGCGGCCCACTGGTACTCGTGATGGAGGCCGCCCAGGACGGGTCGGCTTTGCACTCGGCCAAGTCGCGGCCTCCTCTGCGGTAGCCGCCCCTCCGGTGAGTCGAGCGCGAGCGAGCGGTCTCGACGCGCTTGCCGATGCCGATGTTCTTTTCCTGCTCCGGGTTGCCGTCGGCGTCGATGCAGTTGGAGGCGATGCGGAGCGAGCGGTCGGCCGTGGGCTGGCCGCGCTGCTCGTCCAGCTCCACGAGGATCACCGGGTAGGGGGTCCAGTCCCGGAACGCCCGGTTCACCGCGTGCGGGACGAAGTAGTACGAGTGGATCGTGCCCTTGCCGGAGACCGCCCCCCCAGCGCAGCTCGCTCGACCCGCAGTCCGGGCAGAGCGACCCCGGCGGGTAGCGGAAGAGGTCGCACTCGACGCACTTCTGGAGGTTGAACTGGCCGGTCGCCGCCTCCTGGAAGTACTCGATGTGCGGCCGGTCGTTCTGCGGCACGAAGACCTCGAGGCCGTGGTACTGCGGCATGGTCGCCCCTTCACGCGTCGAGCCTCGCCGGCCCCGGCGGCTTGTAGCACGCACCCGGTGGTGTCGCAAGATGGCCGGGGTGCGCCCCGGCACCGCGCCGGCGCCCCGCCCCGCGCTATCCTCCCGGAGGGCGGACGGCACGGGGCGAGGAGCGGCATTGAGCACGGTCGACGTCGAGGCGCGCACACAGCAGCTTGGCCGCGCCTTGCTCGCCGCCGCCGAGCGCTACCGGCCGGGCCCGGCCGAGCGCGTCCAGGACTGGCTGCTCACCCACGCCGTGGCCGACGATCGCTTTCGCAGCCGCCTGCTGCGCTACCTCGACGTGCTCGCCTCCGTCGATTACGACAGCAGCGGCGCCGAGGCGAAGCGGCTCGCGCACGAGTATTTCGGCGACGAGTTTCCCGAGCTGCCGCGTGCCCTGCGCTGGTTCCTTCGCATCGCGCGCAACGACCTCGTGCCGGCGCGCATCGTCGGCGAGAGCGCCCGCCGCTCGGCCGAGCGCTTCGCGCGGAGGTTCATCACCCGACCCGGCGCCGGCACGGTGCGCGCGACGACCGCGCTGCTCGCCAACCACGGCCGCGTACCCTCCTTCGACCTGCTCGGCGAGGCGGTGCTGAGCGACCCCGAGGCGGAGCAGTACCTCGCGCGTTACCTCGAGCTGATCGGACAGCTCGGCGAGGATCCGCTGGCGGGTAGCCTCACCGCCGGCGACGTCTTCGCGCTGCAGGTCTCGCTCAAGCTTTCGTCGCTGACCGCGCACTTCAGCCCGGTCGACCCGGAGGGCACGATCGCGCGCGTGCGGCCCGCCCTCGAGGCGATCGTCGAAGCGGCCGACGGCGCGGGCGTCGGCATCACCGTCGACATGGAGCAGTACGCCTACCGCGACCTGACGTGGGAGCTTTTCCGCCGCACGTTCGCACGCGGCGAGCGCTTCGGCGGCTGGCCCGGCGCGGGAATCGTGCTCCAGGCCTATCTCCGCTCCGCCGAGGAGGACGCCGCAGCCCTCGTCGCCTTCGCGGGCGAACGCCGCGTCCCGTTCCAGGTCCGGCTCGTCAAGGGCGCGTACTGGGATTACGAGACGATCGTCGCCGACGCCGCGCGCTGGGCGCCACCGGTCTTCGTCGAGAAGAGCGCAACGGATGCCGCCTTCGAGCGTGTGCTCGCGCAGCTAATCGATGCACACCCGGCGGTGCACCTCGCCGTCGGCAGCCACAACGCTCGGGCGCACGCCCGCGCGGAAGCCCTCGCCGAGGCGGCGGGCCTGCCGGCAAACGCGGTCGAGCACCAGACCCTGTTCCGCACCGCTGAGGGGACGAGCCGGGCGCTCGCCGAGGTCGGCTGGGTCGCCCGCGACTACGTCCCGGTCGGCGAGCTGCTGCCGGGGATGGCCTACCTCGTGCGGCGCGTCCTTGAGAACTCGTCGCAGGCCGGGGTGCTGCTCCAGAGCCGCGCCGGGGCCGCCCCCGAAGAGCTGCTGCGGCCGCCACCGGCGCGGGAGCCGTCGCTGGCCGCCCCGCCGCGAGACGCCGCAGCGTTCCGGCGCGCGCCGGAGGCGCGCTGGTTCGAAGCCGAGTTCCGCGACGCCTTCGAGGTGGCGCTCGCGTCGACCCGCGCGCGCTGGGGCGAGCACTTCCCGCTTCGAGCCGGCGACGAGGAGCTGGCCGCCTCCGAGGAGCTGACGGTGCACAGCCCGTCCCACCCCGACGCCGAGCCGGTTGGCCACGCCGCCCTCGCGGACGCCGCTGGGGCTCGGCGCGCGGTCGCGGTCGCCCGCTCGGGCGCCCCGCGCTGGGCGCGCACGCCGGTCGCCGAGCGCGCGGCGATCCTGCGCCGCGCCGCCCAGCTGCTCGAGGAGCGCGGCCACGAATTCGCCGCCTGGGTGGTCCACGAGGGCGGCCGCGACCGCGCGGACGCCTGGGCGGAGGTCGAGGAGGCGATCGACTACCTGCGCTACTACGCCGCGGAGGCGGAGGCGCTGTTCGAGGGCTTCGGCGACCGCGTCGCGCATCGCGGCGTGGTAGCCGTGATCCCGCCCTGGAACTTCTCGATCGCGATCCCCTGCGGCATGACCGTCGCCGCGCTCGCCTGCGGGAACGCCGCGATCCTCAAGCCGGCCGAGCAGACGCCGCTGATCGGCCAGCGACTCGTCGCACTCCTGCACGAGGCCGGCGTGCCGCGCGATGCGCTGATCGCCCTGCCCGGCCGCGGCGAGACGGCCGGGGCCGCCCTCGCCGAGAGCTCCGAGGTCGACATGGTCGCCTTCACAGGCTCGCGCGCCGTCGGGACGTACCTCCACGAGGCCGTGGCTATGGCCGATCTCACCGGCCCGGCCGAGATCAAGAGCCTCGTCGCCGAGCTGGGTGGGAAGAACGCGGTGCTCGTCTTCGCCGACGCCGACCCCGACGAGGTCGTCGAGGCGGTGATGGCCTCGTCGTTCGGCCACGCTAACCAGAAGTGCTCCGCGGCCTCGCGGATCCTCGTCGCGGAGCCGATCTTCGAGGCGCTGCGCGACCGCCTCGTCGACGCCGCGCGCAGCCTCCGCGTCGGGCCCGCCGACGCGCCCGACACCCGGATTAACCCGGTCATCGACAGCGAGGCGCACGAGCGTCTGCGCCGCGACGCCGACACCGCCCGCGCCGAGTGCGAGGTGCTGCTCGACACGTTCGACACGCCCGCCGGCGACCTCACCGCCGGCCCGCTGATCGTGCAGCTCTCCGCCGATCGCGCCCTCGAGGCGCGCACGACGACCGAGGAGCTGTTCGGCCCGATCGTCGCCCTGATCCCCTTCAGGACTGCCGCAGAGGCGTACGCGGTGACCAACGGCACGGCGTACGGGCTGACGGCGGGCGTCTTCTCGCGCAGCCCGCTCACCATCGCCGAGGCAACGCGCGCCCTCCAGGCGGGGAACGTCTATGTCAACCGCAGGACGACGGGCGCGCGCGTCGGCGTCGAGCCCTTCGGGGGTATGCGCATGTCCGGCACGGGGCCGAAGGCGGGCGGTCTCGACTACCTCTGGGCCTTCGTCCGCCGAACCGACGCGCCGCCCGACGACGACGCGGAGCGAGCAGCCGCCGAGGCGGAAGCCCCCTCGCTACCGCCACCGCTCGACCTCCCCGATCGGGGCTGGGACGCGCCGCTCGAGCAACGGCTCGCTGCGGTCGAGAGCGCGGCCGTGCTGCTCGGCGAGCGTGGCGAGCACGCGACCGGGGACGCGCTGCTCGCGACGGCGCAGGCGGCGCGCCGCGAGCTGGGACGGCCGCAGCGCACGGTGCCTGCGGCCGGGCAACGCACGGAGCTGCGCTACGACACGCCTCGCGGGCTCGGCCTCCTCTGCGCGCGGGGCGACGACGCCCCATGGTGGCTCGCCGCCGCGCTGCTCGCCGGCAACGCCGTCGCGCTCTTCGACTCGCCGGGGCTCGCCCCGGTCGTGGAGGCGCTGCACGAGGTGGGCGTGCCCGACGAGGCGCTGCGCGGCGGCGCGGGCGATATCGAGGCGATGCTCAGCCACGCGCGCCGGCCGGAGATCGCGTTCGCCGCGACCGACGGCGGGCCGGCGCGCGCGCGCTCTCTCTACCGTCTGCTCGGTCCGACGCTGCCCGGCCAACGCTCGCTCAAGGCGTTGCTATCGACGCTCGACGGTCCGCAAGCGGGCGAGCCGGGCTTCCTCCGCCGCTTCGCCTGGCCGAAGGTCGCCGCCGTGCGCACCCTGCGCCACGGGGCCGACCTGGAGCTGGACGCGGTGGTCCGCTGACCATCGAGGACGGGCCGGCTCCGGTTGCCGCGGGCACCGGGCACGGGTAGGCCGGATTGTCTTGCCGGGCGGCCGCGTGCCGGGCGGTGCTACCAGAAAATGTTGTCCGCCCGAATGTCACGCGGCGAGACGCTCGTACTCGTGATGCAGCCCGCTCAGGATCGACCGACCCACGACTTGGCCCTCGCTCCGGGGCGGTGACCGTGGCCGCCGGTCGTCCGGAGCCCACAGTTCGAGCGCCTGGTGCGGTCGCACGTGGTTGTAGTGCGCGACGTACTCCCGCAGCACCAGTCGCAGGTGACGCTCATTCACGATCATCAGATGGTCGAGACATTCGCGCCTGAGCGTTCCGACCACACGCTCCGCGATGGCGTTCGCCTTCGGTGCCCGCACCGCAGTGAGGAAGGTTCGCCAGGACTGGGACGGCGGACGCCACAGCGCCCTCCGCCGGTAGCACCTCACCGTCTCCGCGCTCACCTCGTAGCCGAGCGCGAGTAGCTCGCGCTGGATGCGGACGGCGCCCCAGCGCGGGTTCTCGGTTGCGATCCTCGCGATCAGCCCTTGCAGCTCCTTGCTGATACGCGGCCGGCCCGGCTGTCGCGCTCGGCGCTTCCACGGCCAGTACCCGCGCCACGCCGTGCGGTGCCAGCGGATGACCGTCTCCGGCTGCACCATCACCAGGGTGGAACGCCAGCCGGGCCAATACCGGGAGAGCCACGACCAGAAGAGACGGTCGGCTGGCTTCGTTCGAGTGCGAGCGCGCTGACGGGTCAGCACCGCGAACTGCTGCCGAAGGGCCAGGTTCTCGAGCATCAGGTCGTGCTTTGATCGCAGCGCGCTTCGAACCGCGTTCGTCAGTAACCCAGGGTACGTTCGCATGGCGGAGCCTCCTGCCCACGCAGGAGGCAGCCTTCAGATGGACGCCCGCGGGGTCAACTCAACGCCAGGATGACGTTTTCTGGTAGCACAGGCGCTCTCGGCCATCCGCAATTGGGTTGAGGACGCGAGCGGGGACGACTTCGATCTCATGCTTCGAGCTGTCGATGCGCAGGTTAGAGCCTCGCACGAGGGCGTCGAGATCGCAGGCGTCGTGCCGATCTTCCCAGATGGAGATCAGGCCGATTTCGCTACCATTGAACAAACATCGGTATGAAGCTGCGGTCGTGCGAAAAGGGTGCGCCAGGTTCTATCTCGCGCTCTCGTTCTGAGCGCGGCGTAGCCGGTTGGTTCGCGAGGTCGGGGTCAGGCCGGACGGTACTCTAGGAGCGACGACCGCCCAGTGATCGCGACCACGCGCACAAGCACCTCGCTGCCATTCGCGTCCATCAAGTGCAGTTCCTCTTCGCCGGGAACGAATGAGACCGGTTGTTGCCGCCCCCCACCAATGGCGATGTTGGACGCGTACAGGTAGGTCCTGGCGCTCGTGTCGAGGATTGGATTGAGGCGGCCAGCTAGACCGGGGAGATAACCTGTCCCCTCTGCGAACACGACCGAGCCGCCGCCGGGGAGGTCAGTCAGATCAATGGCGAGAGCTCGTTCGGCCGGGATCCAATCCCGCTCGACATGTGCCGCGCAGCCTTCGGCAGCAGCGAACACAGTCAACGGTAGATGGGTTGAATGCAGTCCGAGGCGTGCTTCTCCAACCCCGTCCGTAGCCCCACGCTGCCACGTCTTGTTCGGAAACAGCGCCAGTACGTCCACGCCCGCAAGCGGTCTTCCGTCCCGACGCACTGCAACGCTGATTGGCTGCGATCCCGGTTCGCCCGCGCTGGCCTCGCTTGGTGTCTCTGCTGCATCAGGGCCACCCCCCCTGCTTGCACGCGGGCTGATGGGCGGCGGCTTCAGTCGCTCTCCACGAAGCGTCTCGATTAGATCGGCGTATCGCTCCTCATCGTACGGGTTGCCGGAGAGATCTATGTAGTACTTTCCAACCAGCCAAGACGGAGCAGCTTCCTCCCACTGACCGCTTCGCCACACAGGGATGAACTTCCTCTCGTTCCCGTTCGTCATGACCTCTGCGGTCATCACGTCACCCTCATATCCAACCCCACCTTCGCGCGAGTCCGAGCGCTGGCGATACTTGGGGGTGCAGATGATCACAACGAAGTCGTGGTCGCGGATGCCACGCTCCATGAACTCTGTGAGCTGGTCGCCGGGTGCTGTCTCCCACTGGTCGAGCTTGACATCGACCCCGCACCCTCGAATGCGCTCAGCTAGCTTGCGTACCCAAGCTCGATGCTCATCGGTATCCCATGAGTAGGAGATAAATGCGGTTGGGGACGCTCTTACCATAGTCCTAGGTCCAGACCCCTCCCCCATCTCCCCTTCCAGCCGCGGCAGCAGCGAGGCACGCTGTGCGTCGAGAGCGCGCGTGGCAACATCATAGTCCTTTTCGTTCGCCCGCCCGCCGCCGTTCACCGGCGCGGCTGGAGCCGGCTCGAGAAGGGCAGGCTGAGCCTTGCTCCCGGCTGGCTGCAAGAAACTCATCCCGAAAGGCCGAACGAGCCCCTCAGCAGTGAGCAGGTCCTCGATGCCAGCGGCGAAGTGCTCAGGGTGTGCCTCGAACCAGCCGCCAACAGTGTCGTTGTTGCCGCAGGTCGGATCGCCTTGCGTATCGCGTCGTACGTGCCGCCACCTGCACCGCTCGAAGTCGAACTCGGCGCACTGCTCTGACGTATCTAGACCCAGGAAATCGAGTACAGCTTCCATCTCCGCAGACTGGGGCCGCTCCGTGGCCCTGTAGTGGGTAGTCCACCCGCCATTACTGTCCTGCTCCAGCCAGGAGAACACGAACTCAAAGTGCTCGTCTCTCGACTCTTTCATACGTCGCTGATTCGTACCCGTGTGACCATCGCCGCCGCCACGTGCCCAGGCCTTCGCTGGAAAATCTCGGCTCTCAAGGTAGAAGCCGCAGCGTTCGAGGTGGCCATTAGCCTTGCGCAGCACGTCGAATGCCGCACCGAACGCCTCCGCGAATGCAGCTGCGTCCACCCCCTCGTCGACCGCCACACAGTAGGCTTCGCGGCTAGATGTGAATGGGCAGTCTTGCAGCCGGAAGCCGAGGTGCTCCAAGAAGTCCTGACTGCTGACTCCTCCGAGTGAGTGCGAGTGAACCGAGGCGTGAAGCCCGTAGGCGACTTGATCTCGGCCGTGGGTCACCTTTGCAAGTGTGAACTCGACGCCGCCGCCCGTGTGAGACGTGAGGCGTTCGGTCTGGAGGCCTACGTGTATGTCGAGCATCTGCAACTCCGGGGGAGCGGACAACCCAAGGATACGGTGTTCGGCCGACAGCCCGAAACGCACAAGCCCGACACAAGGATGGGGCAGTGGCGGAGATCGCGTCGCGCCTCCTCGGTCACGTCCGACCATCGGGAAAGATGGGGCCAGTCGGGCTCGGCGAGTTCTCGGCAGCCTCTCGCTCGCACGCGACCCCGTCGCCGTCGCGATCATCCATGTAGCGCCGCCGCCGCGCGGTACCGGCCCTACAGAGGCCGCTGTCGTGCGTCTTCGAGCGCGCGATGATGTGCTCGATGTCAGTCTCGGATGTGCTGGCGAACCGCGTTCCGGTGTACGGGCCGTAAATGATGCCGCCCATGTCCGCAACGACGTGCTCGCAAAGGGGGTCCGGTCACTCGGTCCGCACCAGGCGACGATCCGCGCGTGGCTGGTCGCCGACCTCAGCGCGCCGCGCAAGCAGCGCCACACCGCGAGACGGATCTGGCAGCGCCTCGTCGACGAGCGCGGCGCGACGGTCGCCGAGGCAACGGTGCGCCTACGTCGGCCGCGTGCGCCGCGAGCTCGGGTCCGGCAGCACCGAGGTGACCATCCCCCAGCACCGTGCTGGTGCAGACGTACGCGGAGGACTCGCACCGGGGGCGGGTGCTCAGCATCTACCACACGGAGTACGGCCTGATGGCGTACGGTGTCTTCCTCATTAGCCTGCTCGCAGATGTAGCCGGACCGCAGGCGGCAGTCGGAGTCTGCGGGGGAGCGCTCGTCGTACTCACGATCCCGATGCTTGTGTTCGCCAAGCGCTATCGAGCGCTCGAGTAGAAAGGCGCACGCGGGCACGTGTCGCCGACGCTATCCGCTTATCCCGAGACTGGCTCCAGCATCCCTGCCTCGATCAGCAGTTCGAGATGACGACTGAGACTCTCAGGCAAGGAGCCTGCCTCTATGAGAACCCCGAGCTCGATGTTGTCGTTGATGCCGGCACTCGTGAGATTGGCGCTGGTGATGAGGAGAGACGAGCGATCCGCAATCACGCATTTTGCGTGCAGGCGCGCGGTGGTCGCGAAGAAGGCCTCGCGAGCTTCGAGGGGCCATCGGTAGAAGCTGGCGGTCGTCTTGATCGGATCGAACGGATGGGTGGGGCCGAAGATGAGCGGGCCTCCTGGGTTGTCGGGCGTCTCGAGGATAAGAGTGACCTTGACGCCTCTCTCTGTCGCGGCGGCGAGGCTGGTGGTGAGTTCCGCGACGTCGTAACTGGTGAACGACAGCAGGACGAGGCTCTCGGCTGCGTTGGCGACAAGTGTGGAGAGCACCGCCCGCGTTGAGCGCAGACCTGAGACTTCCGTCGGGGGCCCCGTCCAGACGAGGCTGACGCTGTGTTCGGATCGCACGGCTGCGGCAGTTGCGGCTGCAGACCGCATGGCGGCAGCTACGACGTCTCCGGTGACCTCCGGGGTGCGGGCCCACGCTCGCGAGATATTGCGTGCCTGCTCGCGGTAGTGGGAGGCAGGGATCGCGTTGAGCAGCGCTGACTGCGAATGGTGCGACCACCGCGGCGAGCCCTCGATTGCTGTCGCCCCCTTGACGAGCAGGTCTTCGGGGACGTGGATCGCCGCCTCGACGATCGCGGCCGTGACGGGGTCACTCACTTGAAGTAGGCACCGTGCTGCTGACCAAGGATCGGAACTGCGGTTGCGCGGTCCAGGTGGCGGTTGCCCGCTTCGCAGGAAGTTTCTGGTGCGAAGAGGCACGCGTGGCAGGCAGCGTTGTGGAGGCTGTCGCCCAGGTCGCCAGCGCGGTGACTGGCGCACATGGGATCAGTAGAGCAGAGCGCGGACCGTTCGAGCGCGTCACGCAGCACTGCGGCCAGCCGCGCTGGTTCTGACAGTGCAACCAGTCCGCCGAGAGTGCCCTCGGAGTCGGGGGCGGCCGTGTACAGCAGGATCCCCGCCATCGGCGGGCCTTCAGCATCCCCTGCCTCCCGGCAGTAGAGGCGTTCCCGGATCGACGCTGCGGAATATCCGCACTCCAGCGCAACCTGACGCATCAACAGATGCGAGACGGTATGCAGCAGCACGAAGCGGGCGGTGGGCGCTCCTTCGTTGGGATCGAGCCCGCGCCGCGCGCGCCAATTCCGGGTCGCCTGCTGCAAATCCTGGTAGCGGTCGCTATCCCCGTACGTGCTCTTCCACTGCTCGATTCGGGGATCGGGAAGCGTGATGAGGATGCCTTCGCCTCGAACCTCCGCAGCCGGTAGCCACGTCTGTGGGGCGTCCCAGATCGGCGCTATCCGAGCCGATTCCGCCTCATTGGGGCCATCAATGCGTGTGAACCCGCAAAGCGCCTGCACTTCCCGCAGCCGGTCAACGGCGACGGGGCGGCCGAGCGTCTCCTCGAATCCCTCTGGAATGTCCAGTGAGCGAGCGCTGAAGTCAGCGGACTTGGGCGGAATGGAGGCGGTGAACGCGGCCCACTCGGGTCCGCGCAGGTCGCCGGTGCCAATGTCCCCGGCGCCCCCTGGTCGTCGCCCGTCGATAGCTGCCCAGACGTCGTCCGGGTCGAAGTTCAGCAGCCATCGCAGCGGCTTCTCACCAGCGCCAGTCGCCAGTCGCTTGATGATGAAGGTCAGCTCGTCACGACTATCGATCGTTGTCAGAGCGTCCCAATGATCGGCGACCCGCTGCTCGATGTCGCCGGTGACGGTGGGGATCGTGAGTGCGGAGCGGTAGACAGCGAACCAGGCGTTGGAGGCGCCGAGCAGGAGGGGGCGGGTCGGTTGGTCGCAGCCGGCATCGAACCGCTGGAGATGCGGGTGGCGCCCCCGACAGAGCGGGAGGTTCCTGGTGGCGCCGATGTTGAATGCTTCCTGGACGTGTCGCTCGGCACCGCACCCCTTGCATGTGACGCGCACATCGGTGGCACGGCTGGCCTTGCCGGCCTCATGCAACTCCAGGATCGGTGCGTTCGGGCAAGGGTCGCCATGGTGGACGTACTCCACCCAGGGGAAATCGTCGAGATGACCGGACGGGCACGCGATGAGAAAGCGTGCGGGTACCGCGCCTGGGCGGCGGTTGTGGCACTTGTCGTGAAAGTAGCGAGCCCTGTCCGGTCGGTACACGGGGACGTCGAGCTGGAAGCGTTCACGGTCAACGGGCGCAAGCAGGTTACACCGCGTGCAGCGAAGCCATCGCGGGAACGGATACACCGGCACACCGATGTTGGCCCACGAGTCGAACGGGCTCGCTGTCTCCTCCTCCCACGGAGGCGTACGGAACTCGACGACGCTCTGGCATCCCGGCAACTCGCGCACAGATCCTATCAACCGAGGCTCGATCACTCGCTCGGTGTGGTTGATGTCCCACCGGTCAACGCCCGACAGCACGACCGACAACTGGGGCAGATCCACGACTGCTCCGGGGCCGTAGGTGTGGATCATCTGCGAGGGGCGGACCGCTCCGACGCGGCGGGACTTGTACCGCTCCCTACCCGGACGGGCGGGGCTCACGGTCGGCCTCCGTTGGCTGCTCGGCCCTCAGCATCCTCTGCTTCGATAGCTTCTTGAACCTCTTCGTCGCTCGCGATCATGGTGCGGTCATCTCTGCCCGGTTGGGTCAGCCTGATCTCGGGCTGGCTACCGGATTCGTAGGTGGGGTCTTTTTCAATGATCTGGAGGTTGGCCTGCACTTCGGTGTCGCGAAGCGAGTTTGGGCAGGTCCACATGTCCCATTCACCAGCCTCGGGCCTGGCGAGCAGTGCGACGTCCTCTGCGGTACGCAAGGTGTAGGAGAGATCGGGCCGCCGCGCCGCCTTCTGCTCCCATGCATCGAGGCGCCGGTTGGCCATGCTGGTCGTCAGATCGGCGGCAGACAGGTCGCCTGTGACGGCCTCGGCACGCTCTGCGATGGCCTGGACGTGCGCGGCTATCCGCGTGTCGGGGCGGTTCAGGTTCCGGGCCGACTGGTTCGCATTCCAATCGCCGCTGCCGTGACGAACCGCCGCCACGAGTACGCCGGTGAGCCCCTTGTCGAGGGCCCGCTCTGAGAAGGGCGTGACGGAGAGCGGTTCCACATGGCGGTAGGAGGTCGCGTGGTAGTGGCCGAAGGTTTCGTAGTGGGACAGGTCCCTGGGCCGTGCCCAGTTATAGAGCGTGATCACCAGGCCGGGGCCCTTGTCGTCGCGTCCGACCCTGGATGTGGCCTGGATGTACTCCGCGGTGGATTTGGGTTGGCCCACGACAATCATCGAGGCGAGCCGGGGCACGTCGACGCCTACGGAGATCATGTTGGTCGCCAGCAGCAAGTCGATGGGCCGCTCGCTGTCTGGAGGGCGGTCGGGTGCGTGCGCGACGAACAACTGGCGCAGGATCGACTTGATGTCATCCGACGACACGCGCGAGGTGAGCTCCTTCATTTCCACCACGCGACGGTTTGCGAGGCCGCGGGTGAACCGGGCCCGGCGCAGCTTGGTGCGCAGCTCGTCCTCGGCCATGCGGCGCATGCCGGCGAGTTCGCGTACCGCGTTGAAGTAGCCGACAGTGGTCATCCAGGGATCCGCCGCTTCCGCGTCAGCGCCGAGTTCGTCCCAGATGGCCTTGGCCGCGGCCATGACAGATGAGAATACCCGCAGCTCCACCTGCTTGAGCCGTTCACCATGAGCGCAGATCCCGAGATAGCGGCGCCCTGGGGTCTCCGGGCTCGGCGGAACCTGCTCGGCGAAGAATGAGCGATGCACGTCGAGCGCAGGCGGCGGGAAAATGCGCAGGTCCCGCCAGAACACCGACCACGCCTGCTCGCGCGCCCTACGGGTCGTGGCGGTAGATGCGACCACCTTGGGTCGCACCTGCTCGTTGTTGAGAGTCCAGGTAGCGAGCCGGTCGATCGCGGTCTCATAGAGGCCCGCCATCGTCCCGAGCGGCCCGGTGACGAGGTGCATCTCGTCCTGGATGATCAAGTCAGGCGGACGCAGCCGAAGCGACGGTACGGTCCTGGCTGAAGGATGTTCGCCGGACGGCCTATGGGAGTCGTTCTCCTGCCACTGCGACCGGTGGGCCCGGTCGAGATCGGGGTTACGGTACCCATGCCTCTCACAGCGGGAATCGACTCGCCCGAAGAGCGTGGCGGTCGCCCCGTTCCAGGGAAGCTGAGCGAACTTGTCGATGGTCCCGATGACGAACGAGGGGACGAGCCGGTAAATCTCCTCGTCGACGGTGATGACCGGGATGCCCTCGCCCTTGCTGCTGGCTTCGGCGAAGCTGCACTCCTGCGCGTTGTCGCAGAAGATCAGGAACCGCTGGAGCACGTTGTCGAAGCGACCGTCGGCACCAGGGTCGATGGTCTGCCCGCACCACGGACAGTCGGTGAGTTGCACGGGCGTCGCCCGGCCTCCGCTGTAGCCGCCTAACTTTGCGTCCACCGCAAACCGCATCGCGTCGCCGGAGGTGTTCGGCGACACCGACCCGCCGACCCACATGCCGAGCCGGAATGGGACGCCGTCATAGCGGCTGTCGGTCTCCGCGCGGTGCTGGCGCAGAAGCTCTGCCGCGCAGATCAGGGTCGCAGCACGCTGGAACTGCTGCGCGGTGAGCAGACGCAGCGTGTAGCGCATCACGACGGCGATGCCGTCGCGTCCATCCACGGCGTCATCCCCTTCACCGACGACGCCTTGCAGCCGTCGAGTGGCGAGGGTGTACGCCACGAGTCCGAGATACGCTTCGGTCTTACCGCCGCCAGTCGGGAAGAAGAGCAGATCGGCCAGCGCGCCGTGCTTGCTGCGCTCGGGGTGGGCCGGGTCGGTCAGCGACGGGATGCACTGCAGGATGAACGCGAGCTGGAACGGGCGCCATGACCGGTGCTCGGGCACATCGGCGTCTGCCACGGCCTGCGACAGGCTCAGGTCGGGATCCGCGCGCCTGTCCTGAATGGCGACGCTGTGAACGCGCTGACGCCACATCGCCTGGTTCGCAAACCGGAACGCATCGAGAGCGTCCGGGTTGGTGCAAACGAGCTCGATCCCCGCTGCAATCGCGTCGGCGATGCGGCCTGCTTCGGCGATCACATCCCGTGCAGTCTGCTCGTGTCCTTCGAGACGGGCGTCGGGATTGCCGATGCGGCTCAACTCGTCGCCGAGCCATGCCCGGTAGCCCTCAGCGAGGGGCAGCAGCGCTGCGCGCAGCCGCTCTGGCTCCAACTCTGACAGTACCTGCATGTCAGTGATCAGCCCGTCGAGCTCCGGCGCATTCGTGCGCCACACCTCGAAGCTGGGAATGACGGCGGTGCTGACTCGTACTGCTCGGCGAGGGTCCGTGGCGGACACCTCAACGTCCGTGCCGACCCCGTGCCCGACAGCGAACTCCACGATGTCGCGGTACTGCAGATCGAGCTGCGCAAGCTCCACCTGCTCGGACTCCGAAGCACCTGCTGCACCGGCCAGTGCCGCATCGCGGCCGAGGAACACGCCGCCGCTATCGGGCGCAACCAGTTCGACGCCCGCCTGGAACATCCAGCGGCTGTCCTTGTTGCGATCCACCTGCTCCTGCTCGTTGGAGAGGAACACCGTCACTACCCACGAATCCCCATCGGAGGAACGGGTGGACCGGCCCCGCAGCATGATGCCCTCACCGTTGACCGGCAGAGGGCCAAACTCGTCGTTCTCCAGTGCCAGATCGACATCGACTTCTCTTGGTGTGCGTACCCATACGCTCGCCCGGGAGCCGTCGTCCTGGTCTTCGAATTCCCGGTCGTATTGCCCCCAACTGCAGCGGACGATCAGGCGATTGACTGATCCGTCGACGACGAACGACAGCCCCATCGACGACTGTGCCAACACCGGACGCGGATTCCGGCCGTCCTGTATGCCTCCGCTGGCGGCGTCGTCGCCTTCCTCTGGCCCGACGTCGTCGTCGCGTTCTGGATCCACCGCGACGGTCCCCTGCGGGGCGAGCATCCCCACGAGGTAACGGTCGCGTACCCGGCCCGGGGACGACCATTTGCCGTCGTCGAACTGGTAGCCGCGGATGACCTCATGCTCGCCATCAAGTGGCCCCAGCAGGTCCGCTGTGACCCGGGCGACGAGATCGTCCCGTAGTTCCCACGGCGTCGGCACTGGAGGTGGAACGCCCACCTGGTTCGTCACTATTCGCCCCCGAGTAGCGACGGCTGACCCGCGAGGCTCGACTTGCGAGCCTTGGTCTTCGCCTGAGTCCGCTTGTGCAGCCCGGCCGCCACTTCGGCCTGATACCGCTCCCTGTTCAATTCCAGCAGTAGCTCAAGCACGCGGTTGCTGGCCTCGGGGGAGAGGGTGAATCGGACGCCCTGGCCGCGCACCTCATGGAATCCGTGCGCAAGCTCCAGTTCACCCCAGCCGTATGCATCGCGCACCGCGATGTCGAGTGCGACGTGCAGATCGCGTAGGCGCTGGATGCCTTCATCGGACTGGACATTCGGGTCGTGGACGAGGTTGTAGATGCTGGTCAAACCCAGATTGCGGTCCTTCATCAGGCGGGAACGATGGGCGTCCAGTTCCCCGCCAGCGGATGCGACGGCGTCGCTGTAGGGCGGCTGTGGGAAGGTCTCGAACACGTCCGAAGGTGTATAGCGGACGTCGGTTCTCAGCGACGATGCGTAGCGCACGGCCCAGCGATAGTGAAAGCCGGAGGTCAGCACGCCGAAGTGGAAATCGTCGTCGTATGCGAACACAACGGTCGCTTCGGATAACACCTGCCCTGCGGGCACGAACACGGGCTGCACGGCCTTGCCGACTCTCGATATGGCCAGGACTCTCGCCAGCGGCTCGATCGTCCGGTACAGCGTCGGCCGCGGCCGCAGGTAGCGCCACCAGTTCTTCGCCGCAGCGTCCTTGACGCTCGCTCGTTCGGGCCTGACCCGTTCGTTCACGATCGCGAAGCAGTCGGGATACCCACGCGCCTGCTCTTCGGTCCAGTCAAAGAAGTTAATGACCCACCTAGGAGCCGTCTGCGTCGGCGATTGGTTGAGGTCCTCTCCGACGAGATAGGGGAACAGCACATCCTTGTTTCGGGGTTCCTGTGCGATGAGGGCTCGCGCTGCCTCGGGGCTCATGGTGAAGCCCATTCCGAGCACGATGGAGCCCTGGAAGGACTTGTCGGCGTTTGCTGACAGGCGCTGCTTGCGCCATCCTGATCGCGGCACCGGATAGAGCATTTCGTCGATACTGGCTACGGGTAGCCCGTCCAGCGCTCGTTCCGCGTTCCATGACTGGGATGTGGCCCAGACCTTGGCGATCTCCAGCGTCGCGTCTCCCGGCCAGGCCGTTGAGGAGACGGCGCGATGGACCGTCCATCCAGAATCGATGATCTGCGTGAGCCCCACCTCGCTGGTGTCACCCTGCGCAATGGTGTTGGTGGCCAGGAACCCGAGGGACCGGGCGAGTTTGGTCGCCTTCAGGAAGAAGTACGCCACGAGGTCGGCGGATCCCTTCTTCCCGTCAGCGATCCAGGTGATGAGGTGGTCGCGGTAGTCCGTCCCGGCGGTGCCCGTGATTTTCTGACCGCCCATGAAGGGTGGGTTCCCCAGGAGCATATCGAATCCGGGCGTCCCTGACCCGCTGAACACCTCGGGAAACGCGATCGGCCAGTGCAACGGATTACGTAGCGGAGCGCCGTCGGGCCGTCCGGTGTCGAGTCGTTCGTTGGCTCGGT
Source organism: Dehalococcoidia bacterium (assembly GCA_965226785.1). Taxonomy (GTDB): domain Bacteria; phylum Chloroflexota; class Dehalococcoidia; order UBA2979; family UBA2979; genus CBDDEC01. The sequence goes on along the minus strand of CBDDEC010000002.1, from coordinate 240,509 downwards.
CGCGCGCGCGGCTCAGGGCGTCGGTTTCAGCGGGAGTACCGAGAGCCTCGACGAGCTGCTGGATGACTGCCGCGTCGGATTCCAGGAGCTTCGTGAGCGCGGTTGCGGGGTCTCGCTCCCCGGCTGTCTTCAGCGCAGCGCCGGTGAGGATGTCGGCGATCGTCTCAAGCGTCGCCAAGCAGGTCTCACTCTCGCGGTGGAGGTCTTGCTTGCGTTCGATGTCGGCCGGGCCGATGGTCTCGATGCCACGCATCTCGCCCCTCAACTCCAGTGCCCGCCCCACAAGGCCCTCGACGGCTTTGACCGCCCCGCCGCCCGTGATGAATCCGGGGATTGGTGTCCGCCGCGCCTTCCCCGTTGCGGGGTCGTAATGGAGCGTGCGGAGTTGATCGAGGTCGGTGATACCCAGCAGGCTGTCGCCGGACTTGATGGAGTGGTCCAGGAACGTGAAGGGCCGGTCTTTGGCCACCGTGGTGAGCCACATCGAGAGCTTGGCCATCTCCGTGGCCATGGGGTTGCGGTCCACGCCGTAGCAGCAGTGCTCGGCGACGAGGCGGCGGGCCTCGACCACGATGTCGAGCCGGTTCGGGTCGCCCGCAGCGGTAGCGGTATCGAGCGCGTCCGGCCGGCCTTCAGCCCGCCACGCCTCGATGAGCCGGTCCGCAAGATAGCGGCAAGCGGCGACGAGGATGGCCCCGGAGCCCACGGCCGGGTCGCAGACCTTGAGATCGAGAATCTCGGCGGACGTGCGGATGCACCACAGATTGGTGTCGGGCGTGTCCTGCGGGCCCGGCAAGTAGCACAGGGGAGCGAGCGCGTGCTCGACGACCTCATCGGCGAGGTCTCGCGTGGTGTAGGCGGTGCCGCTATCGCGCCGGGAACCGGTCTCAGTGACGTACAGCGAGCCTGCGAGGAACACGAGCGGGCGGTCGCGCAGGTCGAGCCGTAACAGGTTGGCGAACGGCTCGATGCGATCAGCTAGCCCCTGATCGCCCTGGCACGCCTGCAGCAGGCCCGCGCGCCGCTGCGGGTCGACCGGCTCCGCCAGGAGCTTCTCGACTTGCTTCCTGGTTCCCACACGCCTGCCGGCCTTCGTGGCGTCTGTATCACTCAGCCACGCGACGAGAGACGCCACACCGTCGATCTTCCTGGCTTCGAGGTCGGGAAGGCTGATCTCCGGCTCTTCACCGGGCTTGCCTTGCAGGCCGAGGACGACTTGTTCCGTGGTGACTGCGTCGTGGTCGAGCAGGCGCTCGTAGATGTGTCCGATCTGTTCAACGTCGACGTTTCGGTATGAGAGGCGTCGGGTGTCGGTCGCGCCACGGACATCGCGGAAGCGCAGCACCAGCAACGCATCGAGGATGGCGAGCACGTCGAAGTCGGTCACCGCGATGGGCGTGCCGACGTTGGCGTGCCAGGTGCTGCCCGCATCCCGGCCTTCCAGGAACGGGAAGCGGTCGGGGTCGAAGAGGCTGCCGCCGTATGCGGGGATCGACAGTTCGTCGTGATGGATGCCGCTCTGGATGGCCCGGCTCGTGGCCAGCAGGCGGTGCCATGCCGTGGTGCGAGTTTCAAGCGCTTCGGGGTTCTCGAAGCGCTCACTCTCCAGCGACTCCCGCAGCCGGCGGACCGAGTAGAGCGCCTGGTAGTGGGGGTCGTCTACGGGGAGTAGGTCATTCTCCTCGGCGATGAGCAGGAAGACGGCGCGCATCATGACTGTGACCGCTGCTTCATACACTTCGTGCGGTGCAACGCCAGCCAGCAAGGCGCCGTCTCGGTCGCGGTTGGCGCGCGAGATGGCGTTCATGAGCAGTTCGGTGGCTCGCCGAACCTGCGTGCCGAGCTGGTCGGTGACCTCGGCCTGGGAGCCGGCAGACTCCTTCAGCAGCGCCTCGGGCGTGTCTTGCGGTTGCGCACCGATGAAGCGTCGCGAGCCCAGCATCGACCGGAACGAATCGAACAGCACGGGCTCGGTAGCGAATTCCGACGCGCGCCAGGTGCCCCAGCCGGTGACGCTCTGCTCCGGGGCATGCACGAGGGTGAGGTGGTCACCATCTGTGACGAGCGCGAGGGGGACGTGGTGATGGCGGCATAACAGCGCCGCACGCTGCACCCAGGTCGCAGTCCACGTGTCGCCGCGTGCTCGTGTGCGCGGGTCGGTACCAGCGGGTAGCACCAGGACGAGCACGCGCGGGCCTTGCGCCCCGGGGGCTGAGCGGTCGCCGGAAGACGATGGTTCCCCGAACAGCCCTACAGGAGCCGCTGGTGCTGGGTGGTAGACGCCCGTGGGCACGACAGTGACGTCGTAGCGCGTGACGCCAGTCGCGAGATCCTCGGGTAGCATCTCGCCGGTCAGGTAGTTGGCTCCCCAGCCGAGCGCGTCTCGCAGCAGCCAGTCGATGTAGTCGTGGCGGTCCTCGGCGAGCCGCGCCGACCTCGCGTCGTCGTCGCCGTACCAGCGAACTCTGTGCTCGGCCCGCAGCTCGGGCGGTGTCGGGTCGAGGCCATTGGCCAGCGCCCGCTTGAGCGCCGGCAGCGAGAACCACGGCGCCTCGGCGTCCGTGAGGTTGAGCCAGTCCTCATGCTGCTCGACGACGCGGCGTGACGTGGGCACTAGCGATCGTCCTCGGGGATGAGGAACTCGACCCCGACCGGGAACCAGTTGACGTCTCGCACCGCGTAGCGGCGCCGGAGGTTCTCGACTTCCTGGTCGATGTCGTCTCCGATCCGCTCGATGCGGTCGCGCAGCGCTTGCACATCGACCTCGAACTGCTGGCGCTCACCCATATCGAACAGGCGCAACTGCTCCACGTGCTCGGATTGCTCGAGCTCGTCGAGGCGGCGCTGGATGCTCGACTGGAGGTCGGTGAGCGTACCTCTCAGGCGCTGTTCCTCAGTCGTACGCTTGGCATCCATCCTCCGGCTGCGCTGCGCGCGCACCTCCTGGGCGCGGGCCTCCAGCGCGTCCTGGAGAGGCGTCCGCACGCGGCCCCATTGGTCGGCGTACAGGTCGCGCACATGGTCCGGCACGGGTTGTGAGCCGGCGGATGCGACGGCCGCGCGGGTCTCGCCGACGTTGAGCCGTCCCTGGCGTCCGCCCACTCGAACAGCGGCGGGTTCAATGACCTCGTCGAGCGTCGCCCCGTCGGCGCCGTTCACGACGATACGGGCGTGCGCGACCGCGATGGGCTCGGTGACGGCGGCGTACCTTACGGCGACCCGGTTGATCTTGCGGTCCACGGCCGCACCCCAGACCTGCGCTCTCAGGGTCCGCAGGCAGCGCGCGACCAGCGGGTGCCCCACATGCAGGTAGGCAACGTCGTGTTGGCCGTTCGCGATCTCCGGGTCGAACGTTACGGGCAGGCGGAAGTCCTCGACCTCGTTTCGCAACCCGACGAGCGTCTCGCCCCACGTGCCGGCGAGGTCGTCGACCTCGAATACCTGCACCGAGCTGCCTGCGCGCTCAAGTGTTGAGGGGCGTAGCGGTGGTTGATTCTCCATTCGCAGCGCGACCTCGACAGCCCGCTGCACGCTCGCAGGGGTCAACTCGAGTTCTTCGACGCTGGTCCGGTACTGCTCGCGGACGCGGGCGATATCGGCGGCGAACGCTTGCTTGAGCCGTTCCAGATCGGTGCTGGCCCGGTCGTGCCATTCCGTGATGAGACCGTCTACGTCGAGGCCAGGATTCCCATCGCGGAGCATGCGCGCCTCGACACGTTCGGCCAGCACCGACGACACCGAACCGAGGTCGTCGCGAATGTCGTTGACCTTCTCGGCCAGGCGCGACAGGAACGAGTGGTCATGGCCAAGGGCGTGGTCTTCCCCGGCGGCCGAGGCGAAGTGGAAGATGTCGACCGTGCCGGACCTCTGGCCGTACCGGTCGATCCGTCCGTTTCGCTGCTCCATCCGGTTCGGATTGAACGGCACCTCCATGTGCACGAGACGGTGGCATGCCAGGTGCAGGTCGATGCCCTCCGAGGCGGCATCGGTGGCGAGCAGCACCCGCACGCTGGTCTTCAGCGCGTTGTAGTTGAACTCTCGGATGATCCGCTCGCGCTCCTCGGCATCGAGGCTCCCGTGGAACACCTCGACCCGCCCGGACATGGAGGGCCACCCGGGGTGTGGGGCTGTGAGTATTTCGTCCAGGTAGTCGAGCGTGGCCCGGTACTCCGTGAAGACTATGACTCGCTCGTTGTTCCACTCGCCGTTCGGGAAACAGGTCGCCTCGATCCAATCCATGAGCCGAGTCGCCCTGGCGTCCGCCCGGCGGTAGCGTTCGTCGGCCAGCGCGCGCATGTGATCGAGGAGCGGCGCAGCCGCATCAGTGCTCGCTGCAGCGCCGCGCGTCCCAACCGGCATCTCTCGCTTCTGAGTCGCGTCACCGCCTGCAAGGGCGCCGGCGACCAGGGCCAGTGCCTCCTGCTCCTGCCCGGACACCACAGCGGTGTCGTCTGCCTCATCTTCCAGCGCTGCTGCGGCCTCATGCACCAATCGCTCCGTGATCCGCCGGTGCGAGGCGGAGTCGAGCGTCTTCATGTGCTGATCGAGCGTGTGCTTGAACGCGGCGGGCGAAGACAGCAGCCGCTTCTTGAGCAGCAGCGCAACGAACCTCGATGCCGCGCGCTCAGCCGGGGTACTGGCGGAACTCGTTCGCAGAACCGCATAGCGGTCTAACAGGTCGAACAACTCCTGTTCCTCGGGGGGGAACGCCACCTCGATGGCAGCGATCGTCCGCTGCGGGAAACGCTGTTCACCGTCAGGCAGCACGATCCGCAAGTGCGACTTCAGGCGGCGCACCATCACGGCGTCGCGCTCGCGAGCGCTCGGAGGCACGCCCTTGGTGAAGCGGTTTGGATCGAGCATCTCAAGTAGCGCCTGGAACGACTCGGGGTAGCCGTTGTGCGGCGTCGCCGTCAGGAACAGGCGATGCTCGAAGTGCGGCGCCAGGCGTCGCATCACCTTCGTGCGGAGCGAATCCCTGGCGTATTTGCCGACGGCGGACGGGGCAATGCGGTGTGCCTCGTCCACGATGAGCAGGTCGAACTCTCGCGGATAGATGTTGGGATCCGGCGGGAGAAACTCATCGAACCAGCGCATCTGGGACTCGAACTTGATCCACTCCATCGACACGATGAGTCGCGGATGGGACCGGAACGGGTTGATGCCGACCCCGCGCTCCCGTCTCAGTCGGTGGACGTGGTCGGTATCGACGATTTCGAAACTGAGGCCGAACTGCTCGCGCATTTCCCGCTGCCATTTCCGGCAGAGGCTCGGCGGGCAGACCACGAGGATCCTCTGGGCCTGGTTGCGGAGCACGAGCTCCTGTGTGATTAGGCCTGCCTCGACGGTCTTGCCCAGGCCCACGTCATCGGCGATCAGCAAGTTCACGCGGGGCATCCTCAGAGCCCTCACCAGCGGCAGGAGCTGGTAGTCCTCGATATCGATGCCTGCCCGGAACGGCGATTGGAACGCGCTAGGATCCGCCGAGGCAATGGCTCCCCACCGCACGGCATCGAGGAATCCGGCGAATACCTCCGGCTCGTCCACGCCTTCTCTGGGGTCGGGAAGCTCGGACTGCGGACGAATCTCCGTGCCCGGCTCGATCTCCCAGAAGACGCTCAGCGACGCTGAGCTCCCCTTGTCGTCGATCGGGGCAAGATCCACCAGGTGGTGCCGTGTCCGTCCATCCGGATTCATTGCGTCCGCTGGACGCGACGACTGACGCACAGACTCGACCACCCAATAGCGGTCCCTCACACGAACAAGGTTTCCCTGTTCAGGCACCGCAACTGCGCGCTCCGACTCGATTGTCGTCACGCGGCCCACCTCGCGGTACGCCTAGTGCCCAGCATTGCATCTGAAAGCGACATCACGTTGAGAATAGAGCGCGTTCCGCGCTCCCGATACTGCAGCGATGCGAAGCGATGCATAGATGCGGTCAGGGGCGGTTCGCGGAGTTTCGAAATCGTTCGCTCGGCGTGATTGACGACATGCCCCCGACGGCCTTACGGGGACGAGCGGTCATAGCGGCTCCAGCCCGCACCCACGCTCTCCCTCCCCCTGCGCTTACTGTGTGGACATAACGCGAGCTGCTTCACCAGGTCCACGATCTGGCGCCGCCCAACACCCCACGCCTTGTCGGTGCCCGGCTGCTCGCCGGTCGTCTTGAGCGCCGCCTCCCAGAGCGCGTCCGTGGAGAGCCGGTGTTGGTCGTCCGCCACGATCGCCGTCTCGAGCCAGCGACCGACGTCGCCGAGGTGGTCGGCGCGCAGTTCCTCACGAGCGGCCGCCACCGCGGGCACGTCCGGCGGCGGCCGCCGGTGCGCCACGCACTCACGTACCAGCAGCGTTTCTAGCGCCTGCGCCGCTGTTCCACGAGCCCCAACTCCACCAGCATGGCGGCCTCCTCCGCTGCGGACGGGATCGTCCACCGGGAGGGGCCCTCGAGCAGGACCAGGAAGAGAAGCCAGGTGTCGCCCGGCTACCGGAGCCAGTGTCGCCTGCGTACCGGAGCCGCGTCCGCGAAGTGTCGTGCAGGTACCGGCGCCAGGGTGTCGCCTAGCTACCGGAACCTCACAACCTCTATATGCGCGGTCTGGAGCGGGAGAAGGGATTCGAACCCTCGACCCTCTGCTTGGGAAGCATCTGCAGTCGGTTCGCAGACCGCGGAGCGGCGGAATTGGGCGGGCTCCCAGAAGAGGAAACTGCAGTGCAGCTTCAGGGCCAACACAGGCTGGGGGGGCTAGCGGGGCGCGGGTTCGCCGAACGCGGATGCCCTGAGCATCTGATCGGCGGGCGAGAAGCGCGCGTGGCGGCGGGCGGCGTCCTCGGCGCGGTAGCTGGCGGTGTAGCGGCGCACCATCTCGGGGCCGGCGTGGCCGAGCAAGTGCTGGACGTCGAGTTCGCGGGCGTCCTGCTGGATGGCCCAGGTCGCGAAGGTATGGCGAAAGCGGTGGGCGTGGCAGCGGGGCACGTGGGCGGCGCGTCCGCGGCGGCGGAGCAGCTGCTTGAGGCCGTTGGGCTGGAGCCGCACGCCGGGCCGCAGCTGGCCGGGCCCGGTGACGGCCCACACGAGCGGGCCCGCCGTCGGCCCGCGGACGGCGAGGTAGGCCTCGAGCGCGGCCCGGCAGCGGCGGGCGAAGGGGACGACGCGTTGCTTGTTGCCCTGGCCGTGGCGAATCAGCAGGCGGCCGCGGGGGAGGTCGCAGTCGGCCAGGTCGAGCGCGCTCAGCTCGGCGCAGCGGATGCCGGTGTCGAGGAAGAGCAGCACCACGGCGGCATCGCGCCGCCCGACGGCGGTGGCGGGATCGCACGCCGCCACCAGGCGCGCGAGCTCGGCGGGGCGGAAGGGCTGTACGACCTCGGACGGGAGGCGGACGTTGCGCAGGCCGCGGAACGGCGTGTGGTCGAGGAAGCCGGCGGCCACGCACCAGTTGAAGAAGCAGCGCACCTCGCGGAAGTAGCGATGGCGGGTGGCGGGCCGGCGGGCCTGAAAGGTCTCGCAGTAGCGGATCACGGTCGCGGTCTCGACGGCCGCGGCCTCATCGGGCAGCCCCTGCGCGGCGACGCTGCGCTGGAACCGGGCCAGCGTTTCGCTGTAGGCGCACTGGGTGCGTGGCGAGAGCCCCTCGATCCGGCAGCGGGCGAGGTAGAGGGCGATCAGCTCCGAGAGCGTGGTGGGGGCGGGCATGGGGACATGGACGCTCGTCGGCGGGCGGGCGTCAAGTCGCGGGGGAGACTTGCCACTCGGCGGGGCGCGAGCTAAGACCACGGACCAGCGGAAGGAGCCGAGATGCCGCACTACACCCTCTCCTGGCCCGCGCCCTGCCGTACGACTGGGGATCGGACGTGCCCGCGGACGCGATCGGCGCACGCCTGATCGAAGGGCTGGCCCAGCGGGACTGCGTCACGGCGATCCCTCCGGCACCAAATGCGCACACAACGCCGCCGCATCCAACAACTCACGATCAGGAACAGACGAACCCTGCATCCCCCCAGTATTTTCGATCCCAACCCGAAACAGAGGTGCTGAACCGGACAAGTTCGGCAGTGCCCTTCCCTGCGAATCGGGCGGCTCCTGCTGGAGTGATGGCAACGGTGATGTTCTCAGGGCAGGTCACGGTGCCGGCGGCAGTGTTGATGGTGAAGTCATCGAGAGTGAACCCGCCGTCAACGGCGGGTCGTAGCGGTTGTGGTTTGATCACCGGGTGCATGTCACGGTTTTGGAGATGGGCCCGGAACTCGCCAGCGGAGTATCCGCTATCGCCCAGTATCTCGGTTCCGGCTGGTTCATCGGCGATCACACCGGCAGCAACGATGGTGTCACCTTCGTTGCCTGGCCCGATGTCACACGCGGTGATCAACCCCGTTTCGGGCTCCGCGGCGACATGGCCTTTGAAGCCGTCGCGGTAAGCCCGACGGGTTTTGTGAGCATGGCGCGCTTCGGGATCAACGGTGGAGATCACCCGATCCTTCGCTACCCGCTGCGCGATACGCCACTGGCCAGGCCCCGGGGCGTCGGCCTAGCCGCCCGGCCCGCTGACGGTGCGCTCCAGGCGGTTGGACAGCTTCTTGTCGCCGTTGGCGCCGTTGGCGCAGATGGCCCCGTCGGCGTCACAGTCCTCGGTGACGGGCAGAGTGATCGTCACGTCGCCGCCGGAGTCCGGGCTGACGGTGATCTCCCAGCGGATGTTGGGGGTGTCGCTGTCCCCGTCCAGCCGCCGGGCCCCGGCCACCTCGCCGCCCTTCACCGTGAACGCATGGTCCCGCAGCGTCTTGTAGCTGAAGTCCGTCTTGAGGTCCTCGCTGAAGGCGATCCTGAAGGTGAAGTTGCTGCCGGTGTGGGACGCCGGGAAGCTCTCGAAGCTCGCCGTCAGCGGAGGCCCTGTGACGGTGAACTCCAGCGGGCCGGACAGCTTCTTATCGCCGTTGTCGCCGTTGGCGCAGATGGCCCCGTCGGCGTCACAGTCCTCGGTGACGGGCAGAGTGATCGTCACGTCGCCGCCGGAGTCCGGGCTGACGGTGATCTCCCAGCGGATGTTGGGGGTGTCGCTGTCCCCGTCCAGCCGCCGGGCCCCGGCCACCTCGCCGCCCGTCACTGTGAACGCGTGGTCCCGCAGCGTCTTGTAGCTGAAGCCTTCCTTGGGCTCCTCGCTGAACCGCAGCTCGAAGGTGAAGTCCGTCGTCCCGTCGTGCGACTCCGGCGCATCGTGGATGGCGGCCGTCAGCGGCGTCTCCGCGGTCTCCTGCGCCTCACGCGACTCCGAGGACTCCGGCGTCTCCTCCTCGTCGGGGATGACGAGGGGCGGGGCGGACACCAAGGCGTTGCTGGTCAGCGACTCGTCGTTGCCCGCGTCGTCGGTGAAGGTGACCCGCACCATGATGGCCTTGCCCTCGTCGGCGTCGGTCACGGTGTAGGTGGAGCTGGTCGCTCCCTCGATGTCCGCCTCGGCGTTGGTCGCCAGGTCGCGGCGCACCCACTGGTAGGCGAAGTCCGCGTTCGTCAGGCCGTCCTCGTCCGCGATGCGGTCCGTGGTCGCCATCAGCGTCTCGCCGCCCCGCACCGTCCCGGTGATGCCGGGCCAGCCCGTCGCCGGGCTGTTCGCGGCCTGGCCCTGCGAGGTGCTTGCCCCTTCCACCTCGAGGGTGCCCAAGTCCTCGACCATGAACTTGTAGGTTGCCTCCCGAAAGTAGTAGGTATTCCGAGTGGCGTATATGGTGGAGATGTCTGCCGCCCTGGCGACGTTCACGTAGTGAATCCCGGTCTGCGATGCCCTGAACAGGTGCGGGGAGGTATCGCTCCACCGACTGCTCCCTTGGGCGGTTCTGATCTGAACCGCACCGGCATTCGCTAGAACGCCGTCCGCCTCAGGTCCGTAGTCGAAGAACACGGGCACGCGGTACCAGTGGCCCTCGCGGAGTTGTACCCGATGGTTGTCGTCGCGGTCACCGTTGTGCAGGTCGCCGGACACCCAGATCCCCACCTCCACCTCGCTGGAAGTCCGGAGCGCGCTGTATGGGGGAGCCAGCGACGAGTCCTGGGGTAGGTCCACGCCGTGGTCCAGCTCGAGCTCGTATTCGGTCGGCATCTCGGGGTGCCCCAGGTCCGCCCGGTACCCGTGGGGCGACAATATTCCATCCAGCCCATGATTTCAGCGTTTCGGAGTCAGCGGCGCGCCTCGCGGATACGGCGGATGAGGTTTTCGTGCCCCACAGGGACCACGAGGCTGTCACCGATGTTCGCGTGGACACCCCTCCCCAATAGCCCGACCCGGGGAAGGCGCTGTCTGACTTCCCAGACCGCTGTTCATTCCCGGCGGAGGTGGAGTGGTTTCACCGAAGAGCCAGGAATCGAAAAGGCCGTCCAGATCCCTGCCTGCAATCTCCTCAGCCACAGCGACAAGATCCTCGGTTGTCACGTTGCCTCCGGCATGGCGGGACACATACTCACGCAGCATCTTGAAAAACGCCTCCTCGCCGATTTCGCCGCGCAGTGCGTGAAGGGCCATTGCGCCTCTCTCATAGATGCCGCCGCTGAAAAGGGAGCCGGGGTCGGGATTCGCCGGCGGCCCATAGACAGGTCGCCAGACCATCTCCCAGAACTGCTCGAAACAGCCGCCGCCGGACTTGTGGTCTAACCACAGCCACTCGGCGTAGGTGGCGAACCCCTCGTTCAGCCACAAGTCCTGCCACGACGCGGGAGTAAGCAGGTTCCCAAACCACTGGTGCGCCAACTCGTGGGCTATCAACCTGTCGCCAAAAGTCTCCAGGGCCCGGATCCCGTAGACGGGCCGGGGCTGGGTTTCCAGCGGCGGAATCGCCTCGTCAATGACGACGGAGCCGGTGGACTCGAATGGATACGGCCCGAATAGTTCACTGAAAAAATCGACTATCAAAGGGACGCTATCGAGACTACGCCTTGCGGATTCGTCAATCGACGCTTCAACCGAGTCAACGACGGTTATCCCCCCAGGACTTTCACGGACGACATCGTCAAACTGTGCGACCGCCAGGAACGCCAGATAGCTGGCCATCTCATGGGCGTTTTCCCATACGTACGTCACAGTCTCTCCGTGGTCGGTCGTACTGGTCAATTCACCGTTTGAGGCCGCTTCATAGGGCTCGGGCACCGTGATGATGAAGGTGTACAAGGCTTTATCGGATGGATGCTCATTGACCGGGAGCCAGTGCGACGCCCCCCAGGGTTCGCCGTACGCGATTATCCCGGTCCCGTAGTTTATCCAGCCGATTAGGAGACTTGTTCCAGGCGCATAGCTGGTCGAAGGCTGACCCTCGTAAGAGACCGTGGCATTGAAGGTCGTTCCTACAGGGATCGGCGCACCGGGCTCGATTGTCAGCTCGTATCCGGTGCGAGAGTGGTCGGCTGGGAGGCCATCCACGGTAACCTGCGTAACCGTTAAGCCTCGCAAGTCCAGATTGAATGAGGAGAGGTCCTGTGTTGCGTCGGCTTCGATTTGAGTCCGGCCCGAAATCTCGTTGGCTTCCACATCAAGAGCCTGTTCAACAACGAGCACACCGATTTCGACGGCCGCTACTACCAGCTGAGCAACGCGCCGCTGGCGCCGAAGTCACCTCGCGAGGGCGGTCCGCCGCTGCTGATTGGCGGCGGCGGCGAGAAGGTGACGATGCGCATTGCGGCGCAGTACGCCGACGAGTGGAACGTCTGGGGCACACCGGACCTGCTGGCAGCGAAAGGCGAAGTCCTCGAACGTCACGCCAGCAACCTTGACCGCGACATCGGCGAGATCAAGCGCTCGGCTCAGGCGATCGTCGTGCACAGCGATGACGAAGCCGTGGTGAAGCAGGCCCTCGAGGGCGGCGGACGGCAGCTGATCGCCGGCAACAGCGAACAGCTGCAGGAGCAGATGCAGGCCTACATCGACGCCGGCGTCGACGAGTTCATCATGCCGAACTTCAACCTCGGCCGTAATCCAGAGGCGATCGAAGCCTACGACCGCTTCCTCGAAGAGGTCGCGAAGCCCTTCCGGGACTAGCCGGTCCGGGGATGGCGGTTCCGCGGACTACGCCTGCCGCCAGGCGTCATCCGCCTGGAGCAGCGCCCGGGCGTGGTTGATCTCGCCGGCGTGATACAGGTTGTGCTTGGCCGCCACGAAGATGATGCGGCGCGTCTCGCGGTGGCCGCCCCAGTGAGTGTCCCGCTCCTCGTCGAGCGCACTGTCATCGAGGGCTGCGACAGACTCGAGGAGCCGCTGGTGACCCTCGCGTGCCCAAGCGATGGCCGGCTCACGCTCGGTTGGCGCGGACGCCTCCCGCTCGTCCCAGCTGCCCGTCCTGCCGCGGAACGCCGCGTCATCGTAGGCCCAGCTTCCGACGGCGGCGTGTAGGAAGAGCTCAGCGATCGGACGGGCGCCGCCGGGCGGGTGCTCGCGCCACACCGTGTCGTCGACGTTCCGCATGTTGCCGAGTAGCGAATGCTCCTCGTCGCTCTGGAACGCGTCCTCCAGCAGCGCCAACAACGTCTCGATCTGACCTCTTGCCACGCGGGCGCCTTTCGCGATGCGTCTGTTCCGGAGGGGAGGCTAACAGTCGGCGCCGCATCGAAGTCGCGGTCTTGCGCCAGAGGGTTGCCTACGCGCCCGGCCAGCGGTCGGTGTTCTGCAGCAGCGCGCGGGCGTGGTTGACCTCGCCGGCGTGGTAGATGTCGTGCTCGATCGTGACGACGATCAGTGCACGCGTCTCCATCTCGCCACCCCAGTGCGTCGGCCGCGCGAGGTCAAGGTCGGCATCTTCGAGGGCGCCGACCGATTCGACGAGTCGATCGTGACCCTCGCGGGCCCAGTCGAGGGCGCCCTTGCGATCGGCCGGAGCCGTGCTCAGCCACTCGTCCCAGCTGCGCTCGCGGCCGCGGAAGGCCGCGTCGTCGTATGCCGAGTTCCCGCACGCAGCGTGCGTGAAGATCGCGGCGATGGTGCGCGAACCGCCCTCGGCGCGTGTCCCCAGACCGCGTCATCGACGTGCCGCATGTTGCCGAGCAACGAGTGGTTGTGGTCGCCGCGGAAGGCGAGATCGAGGAGCCGAAGCAGCCCCTCCACCTGAGTCTTCGCCACGTCGCACCTCCCCCCGGCGCTACGATCGTGGGCAGCGATGCTAGCAGCCGCTCCCCAGCCACGGCGGACGGCGACGAGGAGTCATCATGCCGTATGCCCGCGCCTCGGACGGCACTCGGCTGCACTACGAGAGCGCAGGCCGCGGTGAGCGCGGCGCGCCGACGCTGATCCTCCTGCATGGCTTCGCGGGCAACGAAACGCAGTGGCAGCCCGCGGCGCGGCTGCTGGCGCGTACGCACCGCGTCGTGCGCGTCGACCTGCGCGGCCATGGACGCTCCGGGCTCTCGTCGAACGGCTACAGCATTCGCCAGTTCGCCGACGACCTCGCTGCGGTCGCGCGATCCTCGAGGATCAGCAGCGCCGTCATCGCCGGGCACTCGCTCGGCTCGACCGTCGCGCTGGCCGCGGCGAACCGGCACACCCGGCTCGTGCGGGGGGTGGTCCTGATCGACGGTGCGCTGGACCGCGCGGCCACGGCGGCCACGGTCCTGCGGCATCCGCTCTACCGTATGGTCTCCGACCAGCCGCACCCTGACGGCCTCGCCCAGCTCTTCGCGATGTTCTACCCGGATCCGCGTGACGCGCAGCTCTCCGCGCGCCTGATCGAGGAGGCGACGCGCACCGACGAGGCGGCTGCGCTGCAGACGTGGCACGCCTCGCTCAGCGCAGACATCCGCGCGCTAGCCGCACGCGTGGCGCCAACCGGCGCTCTACATCTCGCGCTCGCACCGGCCCCTCGTCACGGCGGAGCAACTGCGCGAGGTGATGCCGGACGCCGATACGCGCAGGCCCACGACTGTGGCCACTTCGTCCCGCTCGAGGTGCCGGAACAGGTCGCCGCGATGGTGCGGCGCTTCCTTGCGCGGTCGATCTCCCGCTAGCCGGAAGCCACGCCCCGGCTCCCCGGGAGCTCGGAGCAACAGCGGCGGACCACCTCGTACATCAGCTCGAGGCCCATGTTGAAGTTGTCGATGGTCAGGAACTCGTTGTTGCCATGGAAGCCGTCGCGCTCCTCCTGGGAGAGCAGGCAGGGGATGAAGCCGTAGGACGGCACACCCAGGGGTCGCAGGAAGCGGTTGTCAGTGCCGACGATGGAGACGCCGGGGACGATCAGCGCATCCTCGACGGCGTCGTGGAGCACCGACTCGATCACACGGTAGAGCTCCGTGTCGGTCTCGGACACTACCTGCGCGCGCTCGTGCGGGTACTGCAACGCCACCTCCACCCCCGGATCGTCGAGGTAGTCGCGCACGGCCTGCACCCACGCGAGGCGAGACTCGCCAGGCAGCAGGCGGCAGTCGATGATCGCCTCGCTGCGCGCCGGGATCACGTTCGACTTGATGCCGCTGTTCACGATCGTGACGTTCAGAGTGTTCGTGAACGCAGCGAGCGTATCCGGGCTCTTCGCCACCGCGGCCTGCACCGCATCCAGGTCGTCCGGATCCTCGATCAGCCCACCCGCCTGCAGCCGCTCGAGGAAGTCGCGCGTCTCCGGCGTGATCACGATGCCGCGGTCCCAATCGGCCAGCCGGCCGATCGCACGCGCCAGGCGGACGGCCGAATTGTCCTGGTGCGGCCTCGCCCCGTGGCCTGGCGTTCCGACCGTGGTCAGCCGGATCGGCGCCATCTCCTTTTCCGTGACCGCGATCTGGAACAGCCGCGCCTCCTGGCCGCCAAAGTCGGGCTGGCCGCTCGCCCCCTCGTTCAGTGCGAACGCGACATCGACGATATCGGGGCGATGCTCGACGAGCCACAGCATGCCGGCGTCGGAGCCCATCTCCTCGTCGGGCACGGCCACGAAGACCAGATCGCGCTTCAGCGCTAACCCCTCCCGACGCGCGAGGATCATCGCGAACAACTGCATGACGCCGACGCCCTTCATGTCGACCGCACCGCGACCGTAAACGCGGCCATCGACGACATCGGCAGCGAACGGGTCGTGGTCCCAGAACTCAGGCTCGACGGGCACGACGTCGGTGTGGTTGCCCAGCATCAACGCACCGTCCGGCTGCGCGTTCGACGCCTCGAGGCGTGCGACCAGGATGTCGCGACCCACCTCCGCCTCGATGTATTCGACCGCGACTCCCTCCGCCTCCAGCAGGCCGCCGAGGTAGCGCGCGGCTACGCCCTCGTTACCGGGCGGATTGGAGGTGTCGATCCGGATGTACTCGCGGAAGACCGCGAGCGCCTCCTCCTGCACCGCGGCCCAGTCAATCGTCACGCCGGCTCCCCTCGTGCTCGCGAACCGCGAGCCATGATACGGGGCACCTCGCCCTAGACTCCCGGCATGCCACGAATCGATGTCCAACGCATCACCACTGCTATGCAGATGGCTGCAGCGCTCGAAATCCGCCGTCGCGTGTTCATCCAGGAGCAGCGCGTGCCGGCGGACGAGGAGATCGACGCACACGACGGCGACCCGGCCGAGGTGACCAGCGCCGTCCACGTGCTCGCGACGCTCGGCGGCGGACCCGTCGGCACGGGCCGCCTGCTCCTCGACGACGCGGACCACGGTGATGGCGGTCCCGGCTATCCACACGTCGGGCGTGTCGCGGTGCTCCCGCAGTACCGCCGTCAGGCCATCGGCGGTGCGCTCATGGCGGCATTGCATCGGGAGGCGCGAGACCGCGGCTACGCCGGCATCACCCTTGGCGCTCAGCTGCACGCCATCCCGTTCTACGAGCAGCTCGAGTACGTGGCGCGCGGCGAGGTGTTCCTCGACGCGGGGATCGAGCATCGCTGGATGGATCTGGTCTTCAGCTAATTCGTCGTCGCTCGGGGCGTAGGGCTAGGCAGCAGCGGTGGCGCCATCGGGCAGTTCGAACCGGCAACCCGCGATATCGGTCGGCACCTCGCTCTTCAAAACGACACGCAGCGGGCCGGTGCCCTCCGCAGCGAGGATCACGGCGACTACGCGGTCGTCATCTTCGAGGATCAGAACACTGTGTATGAAGGCGCCGCGCGGTGAGGTCAACCGCACCTCCGCCATTGGCGAGCGGCCCACGGTTATCGGCTCGTGCCCCACGTTGAACTCGTGCTGTTCACCGTGGGGCAGCGTCATCACCACGCGGACGGTTTCGGCAGCAGGCCCCTGCGACGATGGGGCTGGCGCATCCTCGACGACCGAGGCGATCACCGCTGGTCGCGTTGCCGGATCGCTCGTGACGGTCTCGACATGTGACTCAAGGTCCGATCCGCCGCGCCCCGGCACGACGGACGCTGGACCGGGGCGATTGGCAACGCCACGCTCGCGCCGTCGCGCGCCAAGTAGGCGCCACCCGAGAGCCCCGACCAGCATCAGCAGCAGCGCGAGGACCACGAGCGGATCGACGGCAGAGGACTCGAAACACCCTCCGCGGACGGCGCGCTCGGCGCCGCTACTGGACTGGTGGGAGCGGCCGCCGGCGGCTCGATGGGCGCGGGGTCAGACGGGGCAGCAACCGGCGGGATGACCGGTGCGATCACCGGCGGGACCACCGGAGGCGGCGTAGCGAGCGGCACGTCGAAGCTGAGCGCCACACTGCTGCCAGCAGCGGTGATCGCGAGTTCGTGTGCGCCGCTAACGATGCCTGTCAGAGCTATCGCCAGCTCATAGCGCACCCGTGGGACGGCAAAACCTGATAGGTGCAGGTCTGTCCTGAGATAGCAGAGTATCGGCGAGCCACGAGAGGCTCGTCTGTGCTCTACCTCCGTCTGCTTGTCGCAGGACTCTTCGCATCGGTCCGCGCCCGCCGAGATCTCGTCCTCGAGAACTTAGCGCTGCGGCATCAGGGCGGACCTGGGCGTCCCCACATTCCCGCCGAGTGGCAGCGGCTGATCCTGCGCATCGCCACTGAGCATCCACGGTGGGGCGCCGTCCGCATCGTCGGCGAGCTGCGTGCCCTTGGCTTCGAGGTCAGCGCCCGCACCGTGAGTCGCTACCGCCGGCAAGCGCTGCGGCGCCCCCCGAGCCAGTCGTGGCGCACGTTTCTCCGCAACCACGCGTCCAGCATCTGGGCCGCCGATCTGTTCACGGTCCAGACGCTCGCCTTCCGCACGCTCTCCGTGTTCGTCGTGATCGACCACGGCCGGCGCCGCATCCGGCACTGGAACGTCACGGAGCACCCGATCGCGCCCTGGATCTGGAGGCAGATGATCGAGGCGACCGCCTGGGGTCAGCAGCCAGGGTTCCTGATCCGAGACCGCGACCGTAGCTATGGCGGGGACTTCATCGCACGCGCTCGACGGATCGGGATCGAGACGATTCTCACTCCGGTGCGCGCGCCGAACGCCAACGCCATCGCCGAGCGGGTGATCGGGACGCTCCGGCGCGAGTGCCTCGATCACGTCATCGCCGTCAACGAACGGCATCTGAGGCGGGTGCTTGGTGAGTACGTCCAGCACTACAACGCGATGCGGCCGCATCGGTCATTGGCGCTCGACTCTCCGGAGGGACGCAAGCCGGTGCAGCGGATGCCGAGCCAGCGAGTCGACAGCAAGCCGGTGCTAGGAGGCTTGCATCATGAGTATCGGTGGGCCGCATGAGGTTTTGCCGTCCCACGGCGTAGCCGGCGAGGAATAGACCTCGGCGGGGTGCCCGAGTGGTTGAAGGGAGCGGTCTTGAAAACCGTCGTGCGTTTCGGCGTACCGTGGGTTCGAATCCCACCCCGTGGGGCGCAAAACCTTATCCGGCCAGTGTTGACGGCCGTTTCTAGCTGCGCGCTGACTCAGGCTTGAATGACCGACGGCTTATGAGTCCGTTGATCATCCTGACCGTGACGACATGCTCAAGACGACGAGAAACCCCGCAAACACTGGACGGATGAGGAATTGCCGCCCCACGGGGGCCGTCCCTCCATCCCGCCCGAGCACCTGCTCAAGGCGAGCCTTGCTGATCGCGCTCTACTCCATAGGCAGCGAGCGCCAGTTCTGCGAGCGGCTGCGCTACGACCTGCTCTTCAAGTGGTTCCTCGACCTCAACGTCAGCGACGAGCCGTTCGACGCCTCCACCTTCTCGAAGAACCGCGAGCGGCTGCTGGAGCACGACGTCTCCCACGCCTTCTTCTCGGAGGTGGTGGCCGAGGCGCGGCGGCGCCGGCTGCTCTCCGCCGACCCGTGGGGCGGCAATATTCCATCCAGCCCATGATTTCAGCGTTTCGGAGTCAGCGGCGCGCCTCGCGGATACGGCGGATGAGGTTTTCGTGCCCCACAGCTAGGAGGCTTGCATCATGAGTATCGGTGGGCCGCATGAGGTTTTGCCGTCCCACGGGACTATGTCCTTAGCGGCCTCGACGTCGCGACAGACGGCGCAGTGCTTCAGGGTCAGGCGGGCGCGCTGGGTGCGCGAGCGATGAACTCGCCGCCGTAGCTGCGGTCGCGGTCGCGGATCAGGAACCGCGGCTGCTCACCCCAGGCCGTTGCCTCGATCAAGCCGGGGCAAGTACCTGTTCATCTCGAGCCGCTTTCCCAGAGTGGACGTCCTCGTGCCGACCGCGCTGGCCGCAACCTCCGCACGGACTGGCTCCAGGCCGACGGGGTAGCGACGGGTCGAGAGCCCTGCGAGCATCCGCTCCAATCGCCAGCCGGCCCAGCACCTCTGTGCCCCGGAAGAGCTCGTAGCTCGGCAGCGGCAGCTCCCCGGACCCATCCGCCGCGCGCATCCGCTACCATCGCATGCGCCGGGGCGCCGGCAGCTGCGGGAGGGGTGTGCGATGGGCCTCGAGGACGTGCGGGCACTGACGTTCGATGTCTTCGGCACCGTGACCGACTGGCGTGCATCCGTGATCCGCGAGGGTGAGGAGCTGGCGGCGCGGAAGGGCTTCGAGACCGACTGGCCGTCGTTCGCCGACGAGTGGCGCTTCGACGGTTACATCGCCGGCATGCTCCGCGTGCGAGATGGCGAGCTGCCATGGATGCCGGTCGACCAGTTGCATCGCATCAAGCTCGACGAACTGCTTGCAGAGCGCGGGATCGACGGTCTGACCGAGGAGGAGGTCACTGACTTCAACCGCGTCTGGCACCGGCTCCAGCCATGGCCGGACGTGCCAGGGGGCCTCGATCGGCTGCGTACCAAGTACATTGTCTCGACGCTGTCTAACGGCAACGTCGCGCTGCTGACGAACATGGCCAAGCACGGTGGCTTCGCGTGGGATTGCATCCTCTCGGCGGAGCTGACGGGCGCGTTCAAGCCAGATCCGCAGTGCTATCAGCGCGCGGCGGAGCTGCTGGGTCTCGAACCGCACGAGGTGATGATGACGGCCGCCCACCAGGGCGACCTGCGTGCCGCGGCGAAGGTGGGCTTCCACACCGCGTTCATCCCGCGCCCCGACGAGTACGGTCCGGACCGGGAGCCCGACCTGACGCCGGATCCGGAGTTTGACCTCGTGGCGAACGGCTTCGTGGATCTCGCCGAACAGCTCGGCTGCGCCGCGCCGGCCTAGAGCGGTAACGCCGCGGCTCGCGCCGCGCACGATGCTGGCACGATTTCGGGCCCTTCACATGAGGCCCTTCAGGAAGTAGGCGTGCGCGTCCTTCGCCGCGAGAACACATCTACGTGGGCGTCGTGGCACTGCAGCGAACGGTTCGCTCCGAGAACCGGGTAACAACCCCCGAACAAGGGCCCTGGGCGCCCGAGCGCGAGTCGGAACCAGCGCCCGAGCCGTCTAGTCGCCCGCGCAGCAGTACGATTGCCTAATGGCACAGCGCGATCCGAACGGCCCCGTGGGACGGCAAAACTTGATCCGTGCAGGTCTGTCCTGAGATAGCAGAGTATCGGCGAGCCACGAGAGGCTCGTCTGTGCTCTACCTCCGTCTGCTTGTCGCAGCACTCTTCGCTTCGGTCCGCGCCCGCCGAGATCTCGTCGTGGGGCGACAATATTCCATCCAGCCCATGATTTCAGCGTTTCGGAGTCAGCGGCGCGCCTCGCGGATACGGCGGATGAGGTTTTCGTGCCCCACAGGGACCACGAGGCTGTCACCGATGTTCGCGTGGACACCCCTCCCCAATAGCCCGACCCGGGGAAGGCGCTGTCTGACTTCCCAGACCGCTGTTCATTCCCGGCGGAGGTGGAGTGGTTTCACCGAAGAGCCAGGAATCGAAAAGGCCGTCCAGATCCCTGCCTGCAATCTCCTCAGCCACAGCGACAAGATCCTCGGTTGTCACGTTGCCTCCGGCATGGCGGGACACATACTCACGCAGCATCTTGAAAAACGCCTCCTCGCCGATTTCGCCGCGCAGTGCGTGAAGGGCCATTGCGCCTCTCTCATAGATGCCGCCGCTGAAAAGGGAGCCGGGGTCGGGATTCGCCGGCGGCCCATAGACAGGTCGCCAGACCATCTCCCAGAACTGCTCGAAACAGCCGCCGCCGGACTTGTGGTCTAACCACAGCCACTCGGCGTAGGTGGCGAACCCCTCGTTCAGCCACAAGTCCTGCCACGACGCGGGAGTAAGCAGGTTCCCAAACCACTGGTGCGCCAACTCGTGGGCTATCAACCTGTCGCCAAAAGTCTCCAGGGCCCGGATCCCGTAGACGGGCCGGGGCTGGGTTTCCAGCGGCGGAATCGCCTCGTCAATGACGACGGAGCCGGTGGACTCGAATGGATACGGCCCGAATAGTTCACTGAAAAAATCGACTATCAAAGGGACGCTATCGAGACTACGCCTTGCGGATTCGTCAATCGACGCTTCAACCGAGTCAACGACGGTTATCCCCCCAGGACTTTCACGGACGACATCGTCAAACTGTGCGACCGCCAGGAACGCCAGATAGCTGGCCATCTCATGGGCGTTTTCCCATACGTACGTCACAGTCTCTCCGTGGTCGGTCGTACTGGTCAATTCACCGTTTGAGGCCGCTTCATAGGGCTCGGGCACCGTGATGATGAAGGTGTACAAGGCTTTATCGGATGGATGCTCATTGACCGGGAGCCAGTGCGACGCCCCCCAGGGTTCGCCGTACGCGATTATCCCGGTCCCGTAGTTTATCCAGCCGATTAGGAGACTTGTTCCAGGCGCATAGCTGGTCGAAGGCTGACCCTCGTAAGAGACCGTGGCATTGAAGGTCGTTCCTACAGGGATCGGCGCACCGGGCTCGATTGTCAGCTCGTATCCGGTGCGAGAGTGGTCGGCTGGGAGGCCATCCACGGTAACCTGCGTAACCGTTAAGCCTCGCAAGTCCAGATTGAATGAGGAGAGGTCCTGTGTTGCGTCGGCTTCGATTTGAGTCCGGCCCGAAATCTCGTTGGCTTCCACATCGATGTCGAGGGTCACCGTGTAGCGGGAAACGTCATATCCGCCGTTACCCAGCCCGGGATAGAGAGGGTCGTCCAGCCCTGCCGCGCCAGGACGAGCGGTCCGAATCGGCGTGGGCGTCGGTTCCCGCGCCGGGGAGGCTGTTGGTTCCAGAGTCGGAGTGGGTATATCTCCGTCGTCACATGCCGTAATCACGGCAACGGCCATCAAACACGACAGAGCAAACCCGCGCGGTCGTTGAAGGGTTTCGAGCAGTTTGACTTGCAAGCCGAAAGCGAACGCCAATTGGCGGCCCCCTGGTTGGAACTTACAACTAAATGAACCGCCCCGGGTTTGCTAGGGACTCCGTTCATTGAGTCCCAGCCTCCGCCGGGACGGTCCCACGGTAAAGGTTCGCCTCGTACTCGGCAGGCGGTGACCTGACGGAGCCTGACCCGCTTTCCCGGACACCTAGGCCTGAGGCGACGATGTCGCCCAGGGAGGAGTCCTGGATGCCCCGAGCCTACCCCGTGGGACGGCAAAACCTGATAGGTGCAGCTCTGTCCTGAGATAGCAGAGTATCGGCGAGCCACGAGAGGCTCGTCTGTGCTCTACCTCCGTCCCCCTACACGAAGGAGGCCCGCCGGTTGGCGGGCCTCACCTATATATGCGCTGTGAGATCTCGGTACCCGCACGACAGAACGGCTCCGGTACGTGCACGACATGTGGTGCAGGGTACTAGGCTGCATTGATCCGGTCCGGCCTGCCACCTGGGTTCGCAAAGGCACCATGCTCCTTCCTGCGGTCGTGTCTGGCCGCGTGCGTACGAATGATTCGGTCATCGCTCCAGATCGGCACCGTGTCGCCTGCGAGGGAGACCTCCACCTGGCGTCCCCGGAACGCGTTGCCGACGCGGTAGTTGGCGCCCGCGAAGCTCACCGAGCCGTTGCGGTCGACCTTGCGGACGACCACCCGGTCCGAGGCCGGACGCTTCGGCGCCGCGGCGAGCGCCTGCTTCAGCACCCGCTCCTCCTGCTCAGGGAGGTGCCGCCGGGCGTGCGTCGCCACGAGCACCGCGTCGTGGAAGACCTCCACGAGACCGTCGTGACAGACGAGTTCGACGGACTGTCCGGCGAGGTAGCGGCCGACGTGGTACTTGAAGTTGAGCAGGCTCACCTTGCCGTCCACGAGCACCCGCCGGAGCAGGCGCGGGGCCGGTGGACCGGGCTCACCCTCCGGGGCTGTTGCCACCGGCTCCGACTCCTCAAGGGGCGTCGAATGCGCGGTGGCGAAGCGCTCGGCCGGGGGCCGGTTGCCGAGGCTCTGGTGCTCGCGGCAGTGGTTGTAGTCGTGCACCCAGGCGTCGATCGCTGCCTGCGCCTCGGCGATCGACGCGAAGACCTTGCCGTCCAGGAACTCCCGCTTCAGCGTCTTGTGGAAGCGCTCGACCTTGCCGGTGGTGGTCGGTGACGCAGGCGCGGTCAGCAGGTGGCGGATGCCGTGCTCGCGGCAGATCCGGTCGAAGCGCACCTCGCTCTGGCGCGGCCCGAAGCGGCCGGTGAAGACCTTGCCGTTGTCGGAGAGGATCGCCTCCGGCACGCCGTGACGGCGCATTGCCTCCAGCAGGGCGTCGCAGACCGGCCGGGCGGTGGCGCGTGCGACGACCTTCGCCGAGACGCAGAACCGCGAGTGGTCGTCGATGCCCGTCACGATCGAGGGGCGCGAGCCATCCTGTAGCCGCACCCCGAGCGTAATGTCCATCTGCCAGAGCTCCATCGCCCGCGAGCGCTCCCAGCGCTTGTAGTCGCTGGGCCGCCTGCGCCGTCGCTTGGGGTCGATGAGCTGGTGGCGGACGAGCGCCCGGTAGATGCCGGACCGAGAGGGGAGAGGCGAGACGCCGGCGCGGGCAAGCCTGCTCAGGATCGTGCGCGGCCCCCAGCCGCGGTGCTGTCGTCTCATCTCGACGACGCGGGCCTCGACCGCCGGCGGCATCTGGTGCGGGCAGTTGCTGGGGCGTGAACTACGGTCGGCGAGCCCCGGGAGTCCTTCGGCCGCGTAGCGCCGCAGCCACGTGTGCACCGTCTGCCGCCCGACGCCGTAGCGACGCGCGACGTCGGTGACGCTCGCGGCTCCGTCGAGTACCTCGAGCACCGCCCTATACCGCTGTTCCACGAGCCCCAACTCCACCAGCATGGCGGCCTCCTCCGCTGCGGACGGGATCGTCCACCGGGAGGGGCCCTCGAGCAGGACCAGGAAGAGCAGCCAGGTGTCGCCCGGCTACCGGAGCCAGTGTCGCCTGGGTACCGGAGCCGCGTCCGCGAAGTGTCGTGCAGGTACCGGCGCCAGGGTGTCGCCTAGCTACCGGAACCTCACAGCCATGGGGTGGCGAAGTTGGAGCGGGAGAAGGGATTCGAACCCTCGACCCTCTGCTTGGGAAGACCCGGGTCACGGGCCGCGTGTCGCTGATGACGGGGTCAAAAACTGCAGGGAAACTGCAGGGAAATGGCAGGGAAATGGCAGGGGAAACGCAGGCTGTGGGCGATTACGCAGCGGTGGGTTCGCCCTTACAGCATCTGGTCTGCGGGGGAGAACTGCGCATGTCGGTGCGCCGCCTGCGCGCTGCGATAGGTGGAGCTGTAGCGGCGCACCATGTCAGGCGAGGCATGACCGAGCAGGTACTGCACGTCGAGCTCGCGGGCGTCGTGTTCGATCGCCCAGGTGGCGAAGGTGTGCCGGAAGCGATGCGCATGGACCTTGTGGACGCCGGCCCGCCGGCCCAGTCGGCGCAGCATCTGCTTGATGCCGTTCGGTCTGAGTCCGGTCGCTGATGCCGTCAAGCGGCCGCTGCCGCCGCTCGCTGCGACGAAGAGGGGCCCGGGGAGGCGGCCCCGCTCCTCGAAGTAGAGTTCCACGGCCGCCGCGCAACGCTCGGCGAAGGCCACCACTCGCTGCTTGTTGGCCTTGCCGTGCCGCACGCGAATGCGCTGCGTTGTGGTGTCGAAGTCTCCCAGACGTAGTTGCGCCAGCTCCGAGCACCTGATGCCGGTGTCGAGCAGCACCAGGATGATCGCGCGGTCACGACGACCGACCGGCGTGGGCGGACAGGCAGCGAGCAGCACGCCGATCTCGGCCCGGGTAAAGGGCGCCACGATACGCTACGGCAAGCGGACGTTGCGGATGCCGCGGAACGGGCTGGTCGTGAGGCGGTCGGTCTCGATCAACCAGTTGAAGAAGCAACGTACCTCGCGAAAGTAGCGATGGCGGGTCTCGAGGCTGAGGTGCGCGAAGCTGGCGAGGAAGTGGTAGATGAGCCGGGGCGTCAGCTCGTGCACGTCGCGCGGACCGTTGACGAGGTGCACGAAGCGGCAGAACCGCTGGAGCGACTCGCGGTAGGCGCGCTGCGTCTCGGGCGACTTACCCTCGGCCTCGCAGCGCAGCAAATAGAGTCCGATCAACGCGTCGAGCTCGCGCTCCTGTGGATCCATGCTCAGCATGGACGCTCTGGTCGGGCCCGCAGTCAAGTCGATCTCGCTGGCGACGAGCCGAGTCGCCATCGCCCCATGAGTCAAGGCCGGCGCGCTCTCGATCGCGGTAGCTGGCGGTGTAGCGGCGCACCATCTCGGGGCCGGCGTGGCCGAGCAAGTGCTGGACGTCGAGTTCGCGGGCGTCCTGCTGGGTGGCCCAGGTCGCGAAGGTATGGCGAAAGCGGTGGGCGTGGCAGCGGGGCACGTGGGCGGCGCGTCCGCGGCCGCGGAGCAGCTGCTTGAGGCCGTTGGGCGGGAGCCGCACGCCGGGCCGCAGCTGGCCGGGCCCGGTGACGGCCCACACGAGCGGGCCCGGCGTCGGCCCGCGGACGGCGAGGTAGGCCTCGAGCGCGGCCCGGCAGCGGCAGGCGAAGGGGACGACGCGTTGCTTGTTGCCCTGGCCGTGGCGAATCAGCAGGCGGCCGCGGAGGAGGTCGCAGTCGGCCAGGTCGAGCGCGCTCAGCTCGGCGCAGCGGATGCCGGTGTCGAGGAAGAGCAGCACCACGGCGGCATCGCGCCGCCCGACGGCGGTGGCGGGATCGCACGCCGCCACCAGGCGCGCGAGCTCGGCGGGGCGGAAGGGCGGGATGAGCTCGGACGGGAGCCGGACGTTGCGCAGGCCGCGGAACGGCGTGTGGTCGAGGAAGCCGGCGGCCACGCACCAGTTGAAGAAGCAGCGCACCTCGCGGAAGTAGCGATGGCGGGTGGCGGGCCGGCGGGCCGGCGGGCCTGAAAGGTCTCGCCGTAGCGGATCACGGTCGCGGTCTCGACGGCCGCGGCCTCATCGGGCAGCCCCTGCGCGGCAACGCTGCGCTGGAACCGGGCCAGCGTCTCGCTGTAGGCGCGCTGGGTGCGTGGCGAGAGGCCCTCGATCCGGCAGCGGGCGAGATAGAGGGCGATCAGCGCCGAGAGGGTGGTGGGGGCGGGCATGGCGACATGGACGCTCGTGGGCGGGCGGGCGTCAAGTCGCGGGGGAGAGTTGCCACTCGGCGGGGCGCGAGCTAAGACCATGGACCAGCGGAAGGAGCCGAGATGCCGCACTACACCCTCACCTGGCCCGCGCCCTGCCGTACGACTGGGGATCGGACGTGCCCGCGGACGCGGTCGGCGCACGCCTGATCCAGGGGCTGGCCCAGCGGGACTGCGTCACGGCGTGCCCGGCCTACGATGCGCCGACGGTCGTCGCCGGCATGCCCGCGGAGGACGACTGACTCGCTCGTCTGCTCATCGACGTGGATCTGGGCGACGAGTCGTAGACACCGTCGACACCGGTGCCTGGGAGCGCGACGAGGCCTGGCGGCGGTGGTGGAAGGCGCTCGGCATCAGGTACGCTGTTTCGGTAGATCGGCACGGAAAGTGGGTTGCACCGATGGCTTCGGGTGGGACGTGGGCCGACCTCCTCGCCATGCGCCTGCGAACGCTGGAGACCTTGGCGCCTGTATTTCGTGAACGGGACTCGATGAGACGGGCGCTGTCGCGGCCCATCTTCCTGCCCGAGACCTTCCGCGTGATCGCCGCGATCGCGGAGGTCCAGGAAGTCATTGCGGCGGCGCAGGCCCCGATCGCGCAGCTGCAAGCGCACCGCGCGATCGCGGAGCCCCTCGCCCTCCGCGCGATCGCGGAGGCCCAGGAAGTCATTGCGGCGGCGCGGGCCCCGATCGCGCAGCCGGAAGCGCGCCTCGGGCTGCCGGCCGCCGCGCCCACGCACGCGCCGCCGCCCGCCGTGCCATCTCCACCGCCACCGCCCGCGCCTCCTGATTCACGCGAGGCCGTCGCGAACGCGATCGCCGCGCGGATCAAGGCCGGGGACTACGAGTCCATCGATGCGTTAGCCCAGGAATTCGCCCCGCGGTTCGTGATGCTGGACCTCCTGCGCGGCGACTCGCAGCCGGAGACGTGTCGGCGCCGGTTTCAGGAGTTCTGTCGGCGCCACGTCTACGGTGTCCGCATCCCCGACGAGGCGTTGCCGGCCCAGATCCGCAGTGGGCGGCGGACGGGCGGCCGGCGAAGGTAACCCGCAGAACAACCGCACGGTCCGGCGCTGGAAACCGCACGGTG
Organism: Dehalococcoidia bacterium; assembly: GCA_965226785.1. Lineage (GTDB taxonomy): Bacteria > Chloroflexota > Dehalococcoidia > UBA2979 > UBA2979 > CBDDEC01. The sequence goes on along the minus strand of CBDDEC010000002.1, from coordinate 213,630 downwards.
GCGCGTCGTAGCGGCGCACGGTGCGCACGGTCGATGCTCGGTCCATGCGAACGTCCCGTCTCTTCGACGCCCTCCCACCCTACCTCGGCGGCAAGCGCCGGCTGGCGCCGCTGATCCTGGCCGACCTCGCGGCCGAGCTTCCTGCGGCGGAGTGGCCCGGGGCCTCCTTCTGCGACCCGATGTGCGGGGGCGGGGCGGTGGCGCTGGCCGCCAAGGCGCAGGGGTTCGAGGTCTACGCCAGCGACCGCGCGCGCCGAGGTGCGATCGTCGCGGCTGCCCTCATCGCCAACTCCTCCGTTCGACTGCGGGAGGCGGACTGGCTGCCGACGCTGCGCCCGGATGATCTCCGAGCGAACGGGGCCGCGGCCGTGTCGGTGTTCACCGCCGCGCAGGCGCGACGGATCGACGGCCTCCTCACGGCCGCCGCGGCGCGTCAGGCGCCTACGCGCGCCCTCCTGGAGCTGCTGGCGATCAAGCTGGTCTGCCGCCTCTTCCCGATGTCGCTGCCCAACGCCACGGACGCGGCGCGCGCGGCGGCGGGGGCGTACGACACGATCTCCCCACGCCGGCTCGGTCACTACCTGCGCCGCGATCGCTGGATCCAACCGGCGGGCCTGCGCACCCTCGCGACCGCGATCAACGGGGGCGTGATCGGCGGCCGCGGGCACGCCGCCCAGCGCGACGCGCACGAGGCGATCGCGGCCAGCCCGGCAGCAGTGATCTACCTGGATCCCCCCTACCCCGGCACCACCGGCTACGGCGCCTACGGCCTCCTCGACACGCTGTTGGGAGACGATCTTCCCGCCGCCCCGCCGCCCCGCCGCCGCGCCTCGCCGATCTCCTGGATGCCGCCGTAGCGGCCCCGATCGTCGTCCTCTCATACGGCGGGCCGGGCGTCACATTGACCGACGTGACCGCCCAGGTCGCGCGCCACCGACAGGTGACGTCAGCCCGCGCCATCCCCTATCCGCGCCTCCGCGCGGTCGCGAAGGAGCACACTAATGCCACCAGCCACGAGTACCTCGTCATCGCCCGGCGCTGAGCGGCTGCGCGACATCCCGCTCGCCGACCTCCATCCGCACCCCGCGAACGCCAACGTCATGGACGCTGCGGTGCGCGCGACCCTGCGGCGCAACCTCGAGCGGGAGCGGATCTGCCCGCCCCTGATCGTGCGGCCCCTGCCGGATCTCGCAGGCGGCTACCAGGTCCTGGACGGCCACCAGCGGCTCGCCGTGCTGCGCGAGCTGGGCTGGCCCACGGCGCCGTGCTTCTGCTGGCCGTGCGACGATGCCAGCGCCCTGATCCTGCTGGCCACCCTCAATCGGCTGCATGGCGAGGATGTCCCCGCCCAGCGGGCGTCGCTGTTGCAGGAGCTGACCGATCACTTCCCTCTGGAGGAGCTGGCGACGCTCCTTCCCGAAGACGCCGACGCCATCACGCAGACCCTGGCCCTGATCGACCTCGACCCGGAGGCGCTGCTGGCCGAGCTGGTGACGGCGGCGGCCGTGGCCCAGCGCCAGGCGCCGCGGGTCGTGTCCTTCGCGGTGACCGCCGCCGACGAGGGCGCGATCGAGGCGGCGGTCGCCACGGCGATGGCGCCGCTGGTGGGGCCCAACAGGCGCGGGCGGGCGCTGGCGGCGATCTGCCGGGTCTGGCAGGAGTCGCGGGATGCGTGAGACCACCCGCCATCGCGAGGCCTACGCCACCTATCTCGCGCTGGGGGCCGAGCGCTCGATCGAGCGGCTCCATGCCGGGCTCGCCGCGGCGGGACGCACTCCCAGCCTGCGCACCCTCTACGAATGGTCGCGCTGCTTCCACTGGCAGCACCGGCTGGCGGCCTTCGAGCATCGCGCCCGTGCTGCCGCCGAGGAGGCGGAGCTGGCGGCGATCCGGGAGATGCACGCGCGCCAGGTCAGCGAGGCGCTGCTCCTGCAGCAGAAGGGCGCCGCCTGGCTGCAGGGCGTCGCGGCAGCCGCGGCGTCGCCGGAGGCGGCGATCCGGGCGATCACGGAGGGGGCCAAACTGGAACGCCTCGTGCGGGGCGTGCCCACCGAACGGACGGAGGCCGTCGACGCGACGACGGCCCGCGTGGAAGGACTCGCTGATGACGAACTCGACCGTCTCCTCCAGCTTGCGGAGGGCGCTGTGGGCGGAAAAAAGCCGCCGGGACCCGAGCGACCCGTGGGCCTGGGCGATGACCCATCGGGCGGTGGCGGGGCGCCCCCTGCAGCACCTCCCGGCCCTGGCGGCGATCGCGCGTGACCCCAGTCCCCTCGTCGTCATCCAGAAGTCGGCCCAGGTCGGCGCCACGGAGCTCTGCGTCAACCAGGCGCTGTGGGCCGCGGACAGCGGCTACGCGGGCCGGGGGCATGTCCTCTTCCTGATGCCGACCCAGAACCAGATGGACGACTTCGCGCAGGCGCGCTTCGACCGCGCGCTCCAGGACAGCCCCTACCTCCGCGCGCGGCTGCAACCGGAGCCACCGCGGCGCAAGGGGGCGGACAGCAAGCGGCTCAAACGGATCGGCCCCGGCTACCTCTTCTTGCGCGGCGCGGACAACCGGCGCCAGATCGCTTCCGTCGACGCCGACCTCGTCGTGCTCGACGAGTTCGACCAGATGGCGGAGGGCACGTTCGAGCTGGCCCAGAAGCGGCTGGCCTCGAGCCAAGCCGGACGCCTGATCGTCGCCTCGACGCCGCGCTTCCCGGAGGCCGGGGCCAACGCGCTCTACCTGCAGTCCGACCAGCGGCGCTACCACCTCCCCTGCCCCGCCTGCAGACTGATGCAGCCCCTGACCTGGGACGACAACGTCGACTGCGCCCGGGCCCGCGTCGTCTGTCGCGCCTGCGCGGCCGCGATGGACGTCAGGCTCGAGGGGGAGTGGCGCGCCGAGGCGCCCGGCAACACCGACATCCGCGGCTATCACCTCAGCCGCCTCTACAGTCCCTGGGCCAACCTCGCCGCGATGGTCCGGGCGAGCGCCGCGGACACCCCCGCGGCCCTGCAGGAGTTCCACAACAGTGACCTGGGCGAGGTGTTCGCGCCCCCCGGTGGCGGCCTCAGCCTCGAGTTACTCGATCGCTGCCGGCGCGACTACGGATTGGACGCGTACGCCGGCCAGCCCTGCGACATGGGCGTGGATGTGGGCCTCAAGCTCCACGTCGTCATCCGCGAACACGTCCACGAGACGGTGCACGATCGCGACGGCTTCCACCACCGGCGCAGCGCGCGCCTGCCGCGCCTCTGGTTCGCGCAGACCGTCGCGAGCTTCGACGAGCTCGACGCACTGATGGAGCGCTTTCACGTCAAGAAAGCGGTCATCGATGCCCTGCCCGAGACGCGGCTGGCGGCGGCGTTCGCGCGGCGGCACAATCAGGCGTGGTGCGCGTACTACGGCGCGGCACCGGCCGATCACGGGGCGCGCCAGAGGCAGGCGGGCGTCCGCAGCGTGCGGCTGGAACGCACGCAGGCGATCGATGAGATGGTGGAGCGCTTCCGGGCGGGCGCCACCGAGCTGCCCCGCGACGCGCGGAGGCTCGGGGGCCGGGTCGCCGACGGTAGCGGCGCCTATTACCGGGAGCTGCTGGCGCCCCAGCGCACGCTGGAGCAAGACGCCCACGGCAACTGGGTCGCGCGCTGGTCCGAGCACGGCCGTGCGGACCATTTCGCCCATGCCGAGGTCTACTGCCGGGCCGCCGATGAGATCGCGGCGCGCACCGGCTGGAGCGTGTGGACGTAGGGCTGGCACGACGAGGACTGAAACGTGCCCGAGGCGTCAATCGATCACGGGATCCTCACGGTGGCAGAGCAGCGGACTTCCATGAGAAGGCCGGTCCGTGTCAAGTTCCGTGATGCGCGCTCCTTCGCTCTTCGCTCACTCGCCTTGCCGCCCGACCTGCCTGACTTCCATCCGCACTCGTCGTGGGACCCGCGGAGGTCCGGTGCATGCTGAGGTTCGGGGTGGGCGCTGCACACTTTTAAGCGGGCTCCGCCGAGGCGGGCCCGGTCCGCTGCCGCCGATTCGACGATCGGTTTGATGCGGCGGATCGGGTGCTCCTCGGGGATGAAGGAGTCCGGCGTGACCGCCAGCAGCATGTTGGCCTGACGCTCAGCGTCGCCTCGCACGGGGCACCTCCAGGCTGTGCCCCCGCCAGCGCTATCCTACCCGCCGGCCGGACGCCCCGCGATCCCCTCGCCAGCCCTTTTTCAGCACCCTGCTATTCGACAGCCTGCTCGAGGACTGGCGGATCAAGTACAACGACCTGACCCCCTGAAACGGGACCGCCGTTGATGAGAGTCCTTGGTGGTCAGCAATGGACCCAGCCCACGATCCGCCGTGAGTAGACGTCCAGCACGGCGGCGCAATAGACCTTCCCCTCCCGCGTGGGGTGCTCGGTGATGTCGGTCAGCCAGAGCCGGTCCGACGCGTCGGCCACGAAGCGCCGGCGCACCAGGTCGTCGTGGACGGCAGGCGCCGGGCGAGCGTGTCTCCCGCGCCGCCGGTAGATTCCACGCAGTCCTGCGCTCCGCATTAGCCGTGCCACCCGCTTGCGACCGCAACGGACGCCCTGCCCGAGCCGCAGTTCGGCGTGCACCCGCGGCGCTCCGTAGCTGCCTCGCGACATGGCGTGGATCTCCACGATCTGCTCGCTCAGCGCCTGGTCGGCGACGGCGCGGGCCGAGGGCGCCCGCTCTCCCCACTCGTAGTAGCCCGCTGTCGAGACCGCGAGTACCCGGCAGGCCACCGCCACGACGACCCCGTCGGCGGCAAGCTCACGGACCAGCCGGTATCTCATTTTGGGAGCACGTTCTCGCGCGCGAAGAGGGCGGCGGCGCGCTTCAGAATCTCGTTCTCCATCTCCAGGGTGCGGTTGGCCCGGCGCAGCCGCACCAGCTCCGCCCGCTCGTCGCTCGTCAGGCCCTCTCTGTGGCCCTCGTCGACATCGGCCTGCCGCAGCCAGCGGTGCAGGCACGACCCGGCGATCCCCAGGTCCGCAGCGATCCGCGCGATCGGTTTCTCCCGCAGCCGGGCCAGTTCGACAGCACGACGGCGGAACTCGGGTGGGTAGGCTCGGGGCATCCAGGACTCCTCCCTGGGCGACATCGTCGCCTCAGGCTAGGTGTCCGGGAAAGCGGGTCAGGCTCCTGCGCCTCTTCGGATGACAGCGAGATATTTGAGTTTGCGGTTGGGCCGGAGCTCAGGGACTGCGTCGGAGTGGCGCCCATGAGATGCATGGTGGTCAACGGCAAGCTCTTCTACGACGCAATAGAAGGGTTCGACTACGTTGAGGGATTCGACTATCTGCTCAAGGTAGAGCGGTATGATGCCTGGCCGGACCAGGAAGAGCCGCCCCAGGATGCATCGAGGTACGGCTACCGGCTCATTGAGGTCATCAGCAAGACGCGGCGGATGTGAAACAATACCGTGGGCGGGAGGTAGGTGGTTTCTTCATGTAGTCCTCCTCCGCAATGGCTCGTCCTTCGGTCGCGTCGTTCAATCCGCCAGTCGGACCGGCTGCGACGCCCGTCAGAACGTCTCGGCGTCCGGGCCGAACCACTTCTCGATGAGGGCGTTCAACGAGCCGTCCTGCTTCATGGCGTCGATGGCCCGGTCCAGCTTGTCTTTCAACGCGCCGTCTGTTTCCGGTACGCCGATGCCAGTACCGGCGTCGAGCATGACTCGGGGGCCGACGATTGCCAGTCCCTCTCCGCTCTTCGTCATGTACTCGTGGGCGAACCCGATATCGACCAGCGTCGCATCCGCCTCGCCTCTCAGGACAGCCGAAAAGACATCTTCGGCCAACTCGTACTCCACCAGCGTTGCGCCGGATTCCGACAGATAGTCCGCCTGGATGGTGGCCACCTGGGCGGCCACTCTACCGGCAACCGCTTCGTCACCGGCCCCCGCCAGGGCGACGTATACCGATGGACTGGGCGGGATGTACGGCTGCGTGAAGTCGATGACCTCGTCCCGCTCGTCGGTGATGCTCATCCCCGCTATGATGGTGTCGTACTTGCCCTCCACCAGGTTGGGTATGATGCTGTCCCATTCGTTGGTCACCCAGACGCATTCCAGATCGGCCCGCCGGCACAGCTCGTCGCCCAGCTCACGCTCGAACCCGTCGACCTCGCCCTTGTCGTTGATGAAGTTGTAGGGGGGATAGGCTCCCTCCGTGCCCATCCTGACGACTTCGGGTCCTCCGATGCACGACGGGCAGAAGGACATGAGCACGGCAATCGCAAAGACCAGTCTGACCATTTTCACGTTCACCTCCATCGCGTAGTGAAGCCGGACGCCATCCAACGTCCTCCTGTTCAGATCGGCGACGACTCCTGGGGCAGAGCCGAAGACCGGGTATCCTGTTCGCCGATTGCTCCCTGCGCTGCGGTCGCGTGAAGCCGGAGTCCCAGGGCGCGCACCACCTTAAGCACGGTGGCGAACTCCGGGTTGCCGTCAGCGGACAGCGACCTGTAGAGGCTCTCCCTGCCCCGTCCCGTCTCCTGCGCGACCAGCGCCATTCTCCGGGCGCGGGCGATGTCTCCAAGCGTCGCCATGATCAGGCTCAGGTCTCCCTCTTCCAGGGCGACGTTCGGCGAGGCGGTGCTGAATGCGCTGCGCGAGGCGAAGGCGTGAGCATAGGCGATCGCTGCTCAACTTAGCCGATCACCGGTGGTCGGGCCGGCGCCGCGGGGCGGGGCCGCTAGATAGGGAAGGGCTCGATGCGGTCGTCGCGGCGCGCGCTGTCGCGACATAACGCATCGCTGAGGGGTCTGCGTCGCGCTAAGTGCGCGTCATGTAGCAGGCACAGGTTGGATCAAGCCGCCAGGCCGTGGGACGGCAAAACTTGATCCGTGCAGGTCTGTCCTGAGATAGCAGAGTATCGGCGAGCCACGAGAGGCTCGTCTGTGCTCTACCTCCGTCTGCTTGTCGCAGCACTCTTCGCTTCGGTCCGCGCCCGCCGAGATCTCGTCCTCGAGAACTTGGCGCTGCGGCATCAGCTCGCCGTCTACACAAGGGGCCGTCGTCGACCGCGGCTCCGTCGCCACGACCGCCGATTCTGGTCACTACTGGCACGCGGTTGGTCCGGCTGGCGAGGCACGCTCGTGATGGTCGAGCCGGACACGGTTGTGCGGTGGCATCGTTCTGCTTGGCGCGCCTACTGGCGCTGGAAGAGTCGTCGCCGCTCCGGACGACCCCGGATTCCCGCAGAGCTGCGACAGCTGATCGTCCGCATCGCCACTGAGCATCCGCGGTGGGGCGCCGTCCGCATCGTCGGCGAGCTGCGTGCCCTTGGCTTCGAGGTCAGCGCCCGCACCGTGAGTCGCTACCGCCGGCAAGCGCTGCGGCGCCCCCCGAGCCAGTCGTGGCGCACGTTTCTCCGCAACCACGCGTCCAGCATCTGGGCTGCTGACCTGTTCACGGTCCAGACGCTCGCCTTCCGCACGCTCTACGTGCTCATCGTGATCGACCACGACCGGCGCCGCATCCGGCACTGGAACGTCACGGAGCATCCGAACGCGCCCTGGATCTGGCAGCAGATGATCGAGGCGACCGCCTGGGGTCAGCAGCCAGGGTTCCTCATCCGAGACCGCGACCGTAGCTATGGCGGAGACTTCATCGCACGCGCTCGACGGCTCGGGATCGAGACGATTCTGACTCCGGCGCACGCGCCGAATGCCAACGCCATCGCCGAGCGCGTCATCGGCACGCTCAGGCGCGAGTGTCTCGACCATGTCATCGCGGTCAACGAACAACATCTCCGGCGGGTGCTTGGTGAGTACGTCCAGCACTACAACGCGATGCGTCCGCATCGATCATTGTCGCTCGACTCTCCGGAGGGACGCTCGCCGGTGCAGCGGACGCCGAGTCAGCGAGTCGTCAGCAAGCCAGTGCTAGGAGGCTTGCATCATGAGTATCGGTGGGCCGCATGAGGTTTTGCCGTCCCACGGGACTTCGCGCCGAAATCCCACCCGCGCGTGATCAGGATGACCGCACTCTGACCCTCTGCGGCCGATGCCAGCTCCGCTGCGAGCCGCACTCCGTCGTAGAGCGCGCTGCCAAAGCCGCGCTCCGCGGCGGCGAGGTCATCGAGCAGCAGACCGCGATCGAGCGTCGGTGCCTGCACGACCCGAGCCGCGTCGCCGAACGTCACGAGCGCCAAGGCATCTCCGGAGCCGGACGCCAGCGTGATCCTGCGAACGACATCGAGTGCCCGCTCGTCGCGGCCGTAGCCCATGCTGCTGCTCGTCTCGACGGCGAAGACGATCGTCGCTGTATCGGCGGTCTCGCTCACCGTTTCGGCAACGAGGGGCGCGCCGTCGGCCGCTGCCGACCAGTCGGTGATGCCGGCTGGGCCATGCACGATCAGTCGCAGGGTGCCGTCAGAGACTCCGTTCGAGGAGACGGCCAACGAGGGCGGACCATCCGCCCACACCGTGGCCGCGGAGAGCAGGAGGCCGCTCACGACCAACGCCACCGTCAGTGAAAGGCTTCGGCGCCGCCAGGTGTTCATGCTCGCTTACCGTCAGCCGCTGGAGGGCATGTCGAGCTAGGTACCCCGAGACGCTGTTTCACATCGTGTCCCAAATCCTCGCCCGGCCCGAAGGCCGGGCGCTGCTTCATCTCATCGCCCAGCTGCTCGGCCTGCTCCATCCAGTTTCAATCCTCGCCCCGGCTGCATCCGGAGTAGCACGCGTGTTGGCCTTGACCCGTGAAGCCGCCCTTGATGCACTGTTGTCCGCGCCTCGGACCAGCTCCTTGGATCGCGGCGCAATCCCACCGGTCGAACGCTGCCGCTCGTGGCTGGAAGATGTGGAGCAACGCTTCCGACAGCTCCGACATCCGATTGCCAGCTTCGTCGTCTCGCAGATTGATCTCCTCGACGCGGTCCGCGACCGCTACCAGCCGGAGGGTATCGTTGCCTCCGGCCGTGGCGCACGCGAGCGTGCGGTCGCGGCGGTGATCGTAGACCGCACGGTCGACAACCTGGGTGCGATCGTGGAGACCGCCGATCGCACGCTTCAGGAGATGCGCGATCGCATGGCGCGGCTGCTCGCCGTTGAGTCGATGGAGCACCCGATCGAGGTCAGCGGGACCGCACCGTCCTCCGACGAAGTCTGGCCACGACTCGGGCAGTCCGAGACCACCGCGAACATGCGCGCCTACCTGAGCGTGCGACTCACGGCCAGCGACCGCCGCTACCTGCTCGACGAACTCCTCGCCAACCTCGCTGACAGCGCCGGTTGATCGCCGATCCGCGATTGGGGCACGGCCCCGTGCTGAGCACGTATCATCTGCGCCTCGAACGCCCGCGGAACGCCCGAGGGGAGCACTCACGATGACGACGACGAGCCAGGCTGCGCCGGCCTTTAAATCGAACATCGATTGGCACCAGCGGCCGGATGGCATGACGCTCCATGAGACGCTTGGCGTCGCCGTCGACAGCGATGACCGTCTCTTCGCGCTCACCCGCAACACGGAGAACCCAGTGCTGGTCTTCGAGTCGGACGGTACGTTCGTGCGGACGTTCGGCGCCGGCACGTTCAGCGCACGCACCCACGCGATCACGGTGTCGCCGGAGGGAGCGGTGTTCTGTGTCGACGACGGGCGGCACACGGTGACGAAGTGGACGCCCGAGGGCGAACTGCTGATGACGATCGGGCGGCCGGACGAGCCGGCCGAGCGTTTCAGCGGCGAGCCGTTCAACCGCCCGACCGACGTTGCCATCGCCTCCGACGGTAGCCAGTGAGGCCGGTGTGTCCGCCGTGATCGAGCGGATCGAGGTCCCTGATGAGGTGACGGGGAAGGCCGTGATGTTCCCCGGGTCGCCGACCATCCGCATTGACGGGCGCGACGTGGAGCCGGGCTGGGAGGAGTGCGAGGATTGCACGCCTCGCTGCCGTCTGTACGCGACGTCTGACGGCCTCCGCGGCCTGCCGGAACGACAGTGGATTGTCGATACGGTCCGAGCCGCCTCGCAATCCAACTGACTCACCCTCGCCGCTCGGCCTCCACTGGTGGCATGATGGTGACGCGGCGGCAGCCTGGAGGACCCATGGACTCAGCGGCAGCGAACTCCTCGATCATCGAGCGGATGATTCGAGCATCGAGGCTCGAAGAGCAGCTCTACGAAGAGGTCGAGCACGACCCCGCGGCAACGCAGCAGGCCGCGATTGTCGTCGTCGGCACCAGCATCGCTGCCGGCATCGGGAGCATTGCGGCTGGCCCTCAGTGGATTCCCGTGGTGGCCGTGTTCAGCCTGGTTAGCTGGGCGGTCTATGCGTGGTTGACCTACTTCATCGGTACGCGGCTCCTCGCCGGCCCGGAGACCAGCGCTAGTTGGAGTGAGTTGGCGAGGACGCTCGGCTACGCCAACTCGCCGCGTGCGCTGCTGATCGTGAGCGGAGTCCCGGTGCTCGGCGCGCTCGTCGGCATCGTTGTCTTCTTCTGGATCCTGGTCACCACGGTCGTCGCTATCCGCGCTGCGCTCGACTTCTCGACCGGGCGGGCGGTCGGTACGGCGATTCTCGGGATCATTGCGCAGGGCATCGTCTTCGGCGTTGCGTACTCGCTCGTCCTCTAGCGTCGACGAGCGTTGTTCGTCGCACCGCGGTGCCACGCACGGGCTGCGTCAGATCTGAGGGCTCGAAAATGTGTGGTCTAGCCTCGTCTCAGCATGGACGAGGAGACGTCGGTGAACTGTCCGCACTGTGCATCCGCCGCCACGACCAGACGCCAGGGGCGCACGACGCTCGGCTACCAGCGGTTCAATTGTCGCTCGTGCAAGCGTCGCTTCAACGAGCGAACCGGCACGCCGTTCAACGATCTCCAGGTCCCGACCGACGTGGCGCTTCTCGCGGTGCTGTGGCGTCTCCGCTACAAGCTGAGTTTCCGCGACGTCGCAGAGATGCTCCTTCAGCGCGGCGTTGAGGTCACGCACGAGACCATCCGGGAGTGGGAGTTTCGATTCGCCACAAGGCAATCGGAAAGGAACGGAACCATGGACCTCGCAGCATTCATCGACGCCTACAAGGAGGCCATCGCCCGGCGGGTGGTGGAGTCCTACCCACCGCGCTACCGGCCATCCGAGCAGGGCCGGGCGCTCCCGCCCCTGCTGCGCGCCCCGCTCGGCGCGCAGGCCGACGCTATCCGCGGCGCGGCGCTCTCGCTCGAGGCGCAGCGCCGCACATGACGCGCAAGTGGAAGCGCGAGGTCGACGAGACGGTGCCCGGCGTCCGCGCCGTCATCGTCGCCTCGATCACCGACCTCGAGCGGCTGCACGCCACGACCGGCGCCGGTCCGCTCTTCGCGATCATGTCGCGCGAGCGCGCCAAGCTCTCCTACCGCTGGCAGCCGGCCATCGTGGAGCGCTGGGCGACCGTGCGCGGCAGGCTCGTGCGCCACGAGGAGACGGGCGAGCCGTTCCGGGTGCCGTGCTGCCCGGACTCCCACGCGCAGATCGTCGACAAGGACGGCGTGCCGCTGCTCGGCCGTGACCTCGCCCACCGCAAGTGGACCTGCGGCGAGTGCGGCTCCCCGCTCTGGCAGGCCGACCGCACCGGCCCGAAGCGCTACCCGCTCGCCGACTACGTGAAGCACCGCATGAAGGGCTTCTTCGAGCTGCTGGCCTGGCGCCGCTACTGGACGTGGAAGAGCCGTGGTGGGCGGCGCGGGCGTCCGCCGATCGACCCTGAACTCGCCGGGCTGATCCGACGCATGACCCGAGAGAACCCGCGCTGGGGCCACATGCGTGTGCTCGGTGAGCTCCGTAAGTTTGGGTACTCGGTCAGCCTGCAGACGGTGCGCCGCTACCGTTCGGACGTTCCGCGCGACCCGTCATCGAGCGGGCGCACGTTCCTCACGAATCACCGGCCTGGGATCTGGGCATCGGACTTCTTCACCGTGCACACGCTCTGGTTCCAGACGCTCTACGTGTTCTTCTTCATCGCCCATGACCGCCGCGCAGTAATGCACGTGAACGTCACTGCGCATCCGAAGGCGGAGTGGGTGTGGCGGCAGCTGATCCAGGCGACGCCCCTGGCGCACCGGACCACGCTTCCTGATCCGCGACCGGGATCGATCCTACGGCGCTGACTTCATCGGTCGGGCGCGTCAGATCGGCATCAACACGGTGCTGACGCCCATCGCCACACCTCAGGCCAACGCGATCGCGGAGCGGCTGGTCGGGACGCTGCGCCGAGAGTGTCTCGACCACATCGTTGTGTTCAACGAGCGTCACCTGCGGCACGTGCTGCGCGAGTTCGTCTTGCACTACAACGAAGCTCGGCCTCACCAGACGCTGGAGCTACAAGTGCCGGACGAACAGCCCCGAGCGAGCCCTGGGACGAGGGGCCGCGTGGTCAGCCGTCCCGTCCTCGGCGGCCTGACACATGAGTACGAGCGGGAGGCCGCCTGATCGATTAATGGCACTGCACAGCGCATCGCTGGCTGCTCGAACAGGCGTTGCGGGAAATCAGAGGTCGCGGCGTCAAGCTGCGTTCCGCAATGCTCGCAGAGATCGACGGTCACTGACTCGTCATCGTGCGCGTAGCCGCACACCTTGCAGAGCCGGGCACGCCTAAGCCGATCTTCGATTCCAGCCGGCGGAAGTACCGCGGCATCTACGCGGTGCTTGCGGCCTTCGTGGTAGAGCACGTTTCCAGGCGCGAACTCGGCCAGCCCCAGAAACCGCGGACGATCAAGTAACTGGGTAGTGTCCCGCCGTGGTCGGATGCGATGAAAGAGATCCTGAACCAGGCTTCGAGCATTTGCTCAGCAGCCTGTCATCAGGTTCGCATCCAGCGGCCCTCCTCGGAGCGTCCGAACTCCGTGCGGATCTCCGGGCTGAACCGGTAGAGCAGGTGGAAGAGCGTCGAGGAGTAGCCGCCCATGAGCGTGCCCGAGAGGCTGAGCGACTTGCCGCAGGCGTCGGCGAGCACGCCGGCGGCGATCCCCTGGGCGGAGCCGCGGCCCTTGTACTCGTGCACCTCGTCCCCAACCAGCAGCTCGAAGAAGCCCTTCATGCGGTGCTTGACGTAGTCGGCGAGCGGGTAGCGCTTCGGTCCCGAGCGGTCGGCCTGCCAGAGCGCGGAGCCGCACTCCGGGCACCATCGCTTGCGGCGGGCGAGGTCGCGGCCGAGTAGCGGCACGCCGTCCCTGTCGACGATCTGCGCGTGGCAGTCCGGGCAGCACGGCACCCGGAACGGCTCGCCCGTCTCCTCGTGACGGACGAGTCTGCCGCGCACCGTAGCCCAGCGCTCCACCGTTGCGCAGTGGCGACAGCCGCCGGGCCTACCCCGACAACCTCGGTCAATAGACTCGTCATGAACACCTGCTTCGGACCGAGAGCGTGCCAGATTGCCGCGCCTGGACGGTCGAGCAAGCGCGAATCGGCAATCAGCAAGCGACGATCAAAGCTGCGGTACGCGTACTCAGCAATCAGGGGAAGCGGCTCGTCGGTAGAAGCGCGATCGATTGGATTGCCAGCCTCTCCCGAGAGTAGCGGCGGAGGCGAGTCAGCTGACTTCCGCCCAGTCGGTCGGTTAACGAACAGGCGCGGTTTATCGTTCGGGTCGGCAGCGACCAAGGCCCGCCAGCGGCGTTCCAGAGTTGATCTGTCTACGGCGATTGCCCAGGTTCGTCCGGCCTTCACCCCGAGACGACGCGGATGCGCGGCGGCGCAGCATCGACTTGAAGGCGACGGCGTGCTCGCGCTTGCGCGTGAAGCGCGAGAACTTCCAGACGAGGATCTCCTCGAAGGGCGCGTCGTCGGCGCTCGCCTCGTCGAGCGTGGGCTACCCGACCCGTAGGCCGACTCAGGTGCTACAACCCGCGCATGGATTCCGACGCAGCAGCAGTTCGACTCCAGGCGATTCACGACGAGGTGTTCGAGCTGTACCTCGTCGCTGAGCGCGTCCTGCTGATCGCCTCTCACCTCGACGGCGACGTGACTCTGCTACGGGTGAAACGCGACGAACTCCGCCACCTCGCTGCCGGGTACGCACTGCTGGCCGCGAATGCTAGGACGCAACGCGGTAGCTAGTCACTCAGCCGGACCGTCCAGCCCGTCTGCGATCAGCTTCGTGGCGAGCCTCGATGTCAGCCGAGTCTTCGAGGACGAGGAACTCGGGCACTTCAGCCATGAACTCGGTCAGGCCGACATCAAAGTGGTCGAGGAGCGCGAGCAGGTCCACCACCCTGATGTCACGCGCGCCGCGCTCGTACAGAGAGACCGATCCCTGGGACAGGCCCACGGCCTCTGCAGCGCGCTGCTGCGAGACCTCCCGCAGGAGACGAATCTCCCGGAGACGCGCCCCGACCGACCGCGCCAACGCACTCTTCGGTGGCTTGCTCTTCGGCACGTAGTAGCCCCTTCGCTGTCGATGGCCGCTGGCACGACCCCGCGCAAACCGCGCCGAACGGGCAGTGGGGGGCGCGATTTCTACGACGAGTTGCAGCCGCACGCGACCGGGCAGATCTACGTCAACTTCCTCGGCGAGGAGGACGACACGGATTCGGCACTGGCGACCACGCAGTCGGTCTATGGAGCGAGCTACGAGCGTCTCGTCGACGTGAAGACGAAGTACGACCCGAGTAGCCTCTTTCACTCGAACCAGAACATCCGATCGCGTTGAATCGGGTCGTGGGCCCCAAACAGGCCGCCGTCGATGCCGGTGACGAGGGGTCGACAGCGGCTCACGAGCTGCCGTCGACCCCCATCGACATTCGTTAGGCTGGCGGCCCGCCCACGGAAGGTGCTCCCACCGCCGTCGGCCACATCGTGTAGGCTAGCGGCCACGAAGCGACGATCGCCGCGATCGCCAACACGTAGCCGCCCCAACCTGTGGGTATGAAGTTCGCGGCGACGACCACGATCAACGCAATCATGACGACCGTGGTGAGTTCCCGGCTCAGCACAGCGCTGCGGTAGATCGACATCGCGAGCGCCAGCCAACCAAGCCCGAAGATGACACCCCCGGCGATGAAGAGCGGCACGAACCAATCGTCGGCGGCATCGAGGTATGCAACTGCGTCGCCCCCAGCTTCGGAGATCAACGCCACGGCGAAGAACTGGGCCGTGACCGCCACGGCGATCGTCACAGCACCGACCACGACCAGCGGCACCATGAGGAAGCTCCAGCCGTCCTCACCGGCAGCCCGCAAGTAGTAGCGCAACGAGAAGGTGGCCAGGATCGTCAGTGCGATAGACCCCGCGGCGATCAGGAAGCCCCAGCTCGCGCGCCCAGTGTCTCCGCCGATCTCTGTCGCAATCTCTACGTTGTCGGTGATGTCGCCGATATAGGGGATCAGGAATCCGATCAGCAGCAGCACCGGAGCGATCGCGACCACCCCGGCGCGGATCCGTGCCTGTCCTGTTTCCGACATCGTCCTCCCCTATCTGCGCGACTAGGGGAGTCTCATCCGCGCATCACGCACGAGATTGTAGCCACTCGCGACTAGCTACGCGCAACCTTCCCGAGGACAGGCCAGCTCGTGGTCCGACCGGGCGGACCAACGGCCGCGCATGGCTCCCGTGATTACGGGGCACCCACCAGCACGCCACGGGGCGACTGGTGAGTGGAATCAGAACGGCGGATCGCCCTTCCCTGTTAGTTGGACAATGTGCGTCGCCTCTGGCCCGGCGGTATCCATCCTCACGGCGCCAAGCGAGCCGATGGGCGCCGATCGACCGTCGCTGAGGCGTAGCTCGCTCGGTGGCTCGGCGCCCACCCAGCGTAGGCCGACCGCCGCTGGGGCCGTCAGCTCCCCGCCCCAGCGGGCACTGCGGACCTCGAGGCTCAGCTTCCAGAGCTCAGCCGCCACTTCAGCGACCACGATCCCGTTCGGATCGAGTAGCTCGGCGGTGCCCTGCCAGTGCAGCGTCCGCTCGTCGGAGCCGGCGGCGACGTCGGACATGGGCGCTCTCCTTGGGGCCCGGTATCCGCGGATCAGGGGCGACGGAACAAGGCTTGGACTCCTGCATCAGGCTTCCGTCCAGCCCCAGTGCTGCAGTTGTACCGCGTATTGCCTCTTCAACATAGCCGACGGAGCGACTCCGCTGCCGGACCCAACACTGACCGAGAGACTGGCGTCGCGGTCGGTCGTGAGTCGCAGGGCTCGTTCTGCGTCTCGACAGACGGCTGCGGCTACCTGCTTCTCGAGATCGCTGAACCTTAGATGATCAACGCACTCATAAGCCGTCGGTCATCGCCTCCGACGTCATCGCAGGTCCGCCGCGTCGAGCGCGCTGTCAGAGCCGGATTTTGCAGTCGCTCACGCTCGATGGTGGAGGTCGTCTCGTCGCCGGCCGCTGTGATCGAACAGAACGAGCATGCACCGTGCGTCGGCTGCACGCTCGCTGGTCCCGGCAACTCGTCCGCCAGCACGGTGCACTGAGTGGCACTGCAGCCGCGTCGATCGCCCCGCGTTCGAGGCGCCCGCCGAACTGCAGCGAACATGGGAGGCGCTTGAGGTCGAATTGCCCCCGAACTTCGCGGCCAGCGATGACGCCCGGCGGGAACAGTTCGTACTCGACCGAAAACGCTACTACGCGATGGTTGCAAACCTCGACGCGAAAGTCGGGCGGATGACGGCGTTCCTCGAACGCGAAAGACTCGCCGATGACACAGCTGTGGTTCTGCTGTCGGATCACGAGGAGCTTGGCGGCAGCCATGGACTGCGAGCGAAGCATTGGCCCTACGAGGAGTCTGTGGGCTTGTCCGCTCATCATCCGAGACCCCGGCCGTCGAGATCGTCGCGAGCGGGCACCTTCCCAACCTCGACGGAGGACTGGTTCCCGACGCTCCTGGGCCTCGCAGGACTGGCGCCGCAGAACCCGGTGCAGGGCTGGACTTGACCCCCATTCATCCGGGAGACGCAGAACGACCGGAACGCGAGGGGGTGTTGCTCGAGTTCGTCGCCGAGCTGCGCCAGCGAATGCCCTTCTACGAGGCGGTCTGGAGGGGGTTCCGCACCGAGCGCTACAAGTACACGGTCCGCGGCGACAACCACGGCGGTTCGCCGTGGCTGCCCTCGGGCGCCGCGATCATACGGTCGTGCTCGATGAGCGGCCAGCGATCTCGCGTCGCGCGTCAAGGAAGTCGGGGGCGCAGAGCAGCGCGATGGCCGTCACGACCGCCGCCGAGGTGACGCACCACACGCAAATCGCGTCGATCACGAACAGTTCCAGGTACGTGAGGTACCCGGAGTAGATCGCGCCCGACGCCGCAAGGGCGAACGCCCAGAGGGCCAGCACCGGCAGCGCCTGAACCGATCGAGGCCCGAAGCGCCGGGCGATGATCAACGCAGCGATTACCACGTACATGCCGAACCCGAGCAGTGCCACCGGGATTCCGGCTACCTCCGCGTATTCCGATGACTGCACGGTGTGGCAGTCGCCGACGCCGGAGCAGAACGCCTCACTCTCGGCGTCGAGGGCGACCCAGGCCAGGTAGCCGCCGATGCCCACGCCGACAACGGCGAGGAGCAGCAGCACGTTTTCGCGGGCTAGAACTCGCATCTCCGACCCTATCTCACCGCGGTCGCCTCAGCGGCGCGGCGAACCATCCTCGGCCTTATTCACCGATCGCGGCGTCAATCACCTCGCGGAAGTTCTCGATGGGCTGCGCGCCGCTCAGGAACTGCCCGTTGATGAAAAACGACGGCGTCGACTGCACACCCAGGTCGCGGGCCTCCGCCGTCAGGTCCTGTACGACACTGTCTTTCACGCCCGAGTCGAAACAGCGGTCGAACGCGTCGACATCGAAATCGGGGAACTCCACTTGCAGTTCGCGGGCGAAGTGCTTGAGGTTGCCATCCGAGAACGCGCCGCGATTCTCGCCGCTCTGCCGCAGGAACAGCAGGTCGTGGTAGTCCCAGAACCGTCCCTGGTCGAGCGCGCACTCGGACGCTGAGGCCGCGCTCAGCGACTCCGGACCGAGAAACGCCATGTGCCGGTACTCAAGCGAAGCCTGGCCCGTCTCGACGTACTCCTCGAGGAGCAGCGGAGCGGTGTCACGCGTGAAGCGCCCACAGAACGGGCACTGGAAGTCGGAGAACTCGATGATGCGCACCGGCGCCGCGGGGTTGCCCTCGATCCGCCCCGAGACTTGGCTGCGCTCGATCGGAACGTAGGGGTCACCGCTGGGGTCCTCGTCGCCGGGGAGGTTGAAGAAGATCAGCACGCCGACCGCCACAGCGACGCCGGCCAGCGTCCCGATCACCGTGAACCCGCCCCACGAATCGATGGTCTTGCGCCAACCGGCGCGACCGGAGTCGGAGGGCTGCTGCCCCTCCTCCTGCTCGCGGCGCTGCCGTCGATTGCGTCGTCTGCGGTTCCTGCCCACTGCGGCCTCCGGCTGTCGAGCGGACCCTGGACCCGGATCGCTCCCATTATCCGAACGGAGCAGCCTGCGCGCCACGAACACGTCGCGCCCCGCGGGCCGCCGCGCCGCCCAGGCCGCACGCTGATCCGACGTTGACCACCACGACCGCCCCTCCGCCTCGCGTCGCAACGGTGCGCCGCAATGTCCGCCTGCTCACGGCGTACGAGGTCTTTGCGGGTCTGATCCCCTTCCTCGCCGTCTGGGTCGTGTACCTGACCGACTATCGCGATCTGACGCTCGCGCAGGTGCGCATCATGGAGGGCGTCTTCTGGGGCATCAAGATCGTCGCGGAGATGTCGACCAGATCGGCCGCCCGTTTGCCGGTTCGACGCTTGACTTCCGGACCGAACAGATCCAGAGCGCTTGCAGCTCGCTCTAAGTCGCCGACGCACGCCCGGGCGTCACCTCGCGCCGGTCGGAGTTCAGATCGGCGACGGCGATGACGTGATCGAGGCACTCGCGCCGGAGCGTCCCGATCACCCGCTCGGCGATGGCGTTGGCGTTCGGCGCGCGCACCGGAGTCAGAATCGTCTCGATCCCGATCCGTCGAGCGCGTGCGATGAAGTCCCCGCCATAGCTACGGTCGCGGTCTCGGATCAGGAACCCTGGCTGCTGACCCCAGGCGGTCGCCTCGATCATCTGCTGCCAGATCCAGGGCGCGATCGGGTGCTCCGTGACGTTCCAGTGCCGGATGCGGCGCCGGTCGTGGTCGATCACGATGAGCACGTAGAGCGTGCGGAAGGCGAGCGTCTGGACCGTGAACAGATCGGCGGCCCAGATGCTGGACGCGTGGTTGCGGAGAAACGTGCGCCACGACTGGCTCGGGGGGCGCCGCAGCGCTTGCCGGCGGTAGCGACTCACGGTGCGGGCGCTGACCTCGAAGCCAAGGGCACGCAGCTCGCCGACGATGCGGACGGCGCCCCACCGCGGATGCTCAGTGGCGCTGCGCAGGATCAGCCGCTGCCACTCGGCGGGAATGTGGGGACGTCCGGAGCGGCGACGACTCTTCCAGCGCCAGTAGGCGCGCCAAGCAGAACGATGCCAGCGCACCACCGTGTCCGGCTCGACCATCACGAGCGTGCCTCGCCAGCCGGACCAACCACGTGCCAGCAGTGACCAGAGTCGGCGGTCGTGGCGACGGAGTCGCGGTCGACGACGGCCCCTTGTGTAGACGGCGAGCTGATGCCGCAGCGCCAAGTTCTCGAGGACGAGATCTCGGCGGGCGCGGACCGATGCGAAGAGTGCTGCGACAAGCAGACGGAGGTAGAGCACAGACGAGCCTCTCGTGGCTCGCCGATACTCTGCTATCTCAGCATCGAACCGCACGGATCAAGTTTTGCCGTCCCACGACCAGGTGCTCAACGACCTCGTGGGGTCAACCGCACTCGCGGTGTTCGTCGACCAGCGACAGGGCACGGCGTCAGCATGGGACCGCACTGTCGAGGGCCGGCTGCTGACGTTTGCCGCCGGCGAGGGCGCGGCGCCGGACGGAGGTCCGGTCACGATCGATACGGAGACTGGCAGTCGCTGGTCTGCCCTGGGCGGCGTGGCGTTCGACGGCGAGCTCGCAGGGACGCAGCTGCTGCAGGTACCGGCAACGCCGATGTTCTGGTTCGCCTGGACCGACTTCTTCCCCGACGGTTCGCCATGGACACGTGCGCTCGATTAGTCGCTTGTCGGCAAGAAAACTCCATCCGACCAGTGCTGACGCCCGTTCTGACAGTGCCGATGTCGTCGGACGCGATGACCGACGGCTTATGAGTACGTTGATCATCCCGTCCGTCGCGACCACGCTCATGACGACGAGAAACGCCGGCAGCTGAGCTGCGACGGCGGCCCAAGGGAGGCTCATCTTGATGGGCACGGCCGCCGCACACGGCAGTCGATCGCCCGGCTCGTTCCAGGTTGGCGAGCCCGCGTAGCACGCGTGCGAGGCGCCAGGCGACTATCCCCTCACGCTCGCGAGACCATTCTGAATGCCTTCCGCTGCCCACCGATTCCAGGGCAGCGTAAAGAAGTTGAACCCTTTCGCGATGAAGTCGCTCGTCTCGAGTCCGGGGGGGATGAAGTACATGCCCGGAACGACACCGGCGTTCTTACAGGCAGTCGCGATCGTATCCAGCGCGTTCTGATACTTGGGATTCGGATAGTCCAGCGCAACATCGAGGTTGATCGATAGATCCGACGGCCCGACCAACAGGACGTCAATCCCCGGGACACTAAGAATCTCTTCGATGTTTTCAATGGCCTCTAAAGTCTCGATCATCGGGATGATCAGTAGCTGCTCGTTCACCCCGTCCATGTACTCGCGGTAGCTCGCGAACTCGCCCCACTCGCCCCTCATGCCGGCGGAGCTTCGCACCCCGTCGAAGGGATACTTGCACCACTGCACCATGTGCTCAGCTTCTTCCCTGGTGTTGACCATGGGAACGATGATGCCCTTCGCGCCGATATCGAGCGCATAGCAGATCTGGTCCGGGCGATTGTCGCCGACTCTGATGACCGGAGCGGCCGGCTTGCCCCGCATCGCCTGGAGCGCGGGCGCCAGCTGCTTGATCTCCACCGGCGAGTGCTGGGTATCAAGGAGCAGAAAGTCATAGCCCGAGTCGGCCAGGAATCCGACGTCACTATTCACCGAAGCGGACGTGCCGATAGCGGTCTTGCCGGCCTTCAAGATGTCCTTGACAGCACTCATGTGACTCACCATCCAATGCTGAGGCTACGAACGACTCCTGGGCGCTCTCGACCCCACGCTCCAGCCACCGGGCGGTGCCGACCGAAAACCGTTCCCGTCCTCTGCATGAACGTCCGGCGCGTCGAAGAGCGCTCCAACTTGGGAACAGCCGACAGGGACTCTAGCACGCCGTCGAGTCTGCCAGGTCTGGAGGAGCGCTGACGTGGCGCCGGAAACGGTCAGCCGTCGGATGCTCGCGCAGCGTCCTCCGCCCGGTAGCATGCCGCCGACGGCACGACGACTGACGGGACGAGCGGCGAGGGGCGGCAATCGATGCGCATCGCGCGAGTACGACACAACGGACGCGCCTCGGCGGTGATCAGCGGCCGCGGCACCGTCGAGCTGGTGCGAGGTGGCCCGTTCGGCCAGCTCGAGCCGACCGGCGAGCGCACTACGTTGAGCCAGGTGCAGCTGTTGCCGCCGACGCGGCCGACGAAGGTCGTGGCGATCGGGATCAACTACCGGAGCCACTCGGGCGACAACCCTCCGCCCGCGCAGCCCGAGGCGTTCCTGAAGGCGCCCTCCTCGCTGATCGGGCACGGTGACACGATCGTGCTCCCGGCCGGCGCACGGCGCGTCGACGAGGAGGCGGAGGTGGTGGCGGTGATCGGCCGTCGCGGCGTCGTCCTCGGCTCTTACTCTTACGGACGATGACCGACGGCTTATGAGTCCGTTGATCATCGAAGGGGCCAGCGTGATCCGTCGAAGGACCGCGAAAGGTTGCAAACGCTGGCCGGATGAGATATTGCCGCCCCACGGCCCAGGCAAGAGCCGCCGACTCGCGCGCTCGTCAAGGACAAGCTCGCGCGATGGCAGTGCTCGAAGACCTCATCAGAGTCGCTTACAAGTGCGCCGATTTACACATTGCGCTGGACGTTCTGAGTGCGCTGGCGCTGGCGCTTGAGGACGAGAGCAGACGACGGCAGGATAGCAGTGAGGCTGACCGCATCGCTGCAATGGCTCAAGCGCTCAGCGACCAGCGAGATAGCGCTCTGAGGTTCATTCAGATCGCAACAGAGCAATTCGGCGCCTAGCAGAGGCTGTCGCACAAACCCCCTGGGACACATTGCGTCGCAGGATGGCGCCACGGTGGGGGACGGAGCGCCCGCCGCGAGCAGCGGCGACGGTCGCTCGGAGCCCTCGGCGGGGTCGGGACGCGCTCCCTGCGCGGCCGGGTTGATGGCCGCCAGCATCGCGAGGAAGACAAGCACCGCGTCGCTCACGGTCGTGCCGCGTTCGACGCCGTCGCCAGGGGTGCATCGGGCTCGCGCTTTGCGCGGTCGTCGAGGGCGTCGGCGGCGTAGAGCAGTCCGCTCAGCGCATGCTGCTGGTCGTCCATGCGCGTTTCTCCGTTCACGAACCAGGCGCCTTCGACGAGCGCCGGATTGCTGCTCTCGCTGGCCTCGTCCGCTCCGTACTGGCGTTCCACGAGGATGGCCCCGGCGCAGGCAAGGCGCTCCGCAATGTCGTCGCTGAGGTCGGAGAGGCGTTCGTCCGCTACGGAGAGCCGCCACAGCGCCGACATGCCCTCCACCCACGTTCCGAGGCTGGCGGCGCGCCGGGGCGTGGTGCCTCGCGTCGCCGCGGCGACGCCGCCACCCTCCAGCTGCGCCTCCGTGCGCACGAGGAACCCGAACCGGGCGGCCAGCCGGCGTGCGTACTCGATCTCCGGCTCCTCGAGGCCCCACTCCGCCATCTCGGCGAAGCCGTAGGAGGCCCAGTGGTCGTTCAGCGGCGGGTACTCGACGCCTTCGATGTCGTCGCGCAGCGTGGAGATAAATCGAGCCGCTCGCCGCGCCGCCTGCTCCCACTGCGGGTCGGGCAGCGCCTCGTGCAGCAGCGCCAGCGCCCACAGCGCCTCGCCCGGGAAGTACCGTGATGTGCCGATGAGGTCCGGCGCGCGCGGCCCGACGTCGAAGGCGATGTGGAACCCACCGTCCTCGCGCTGCATCCAGACGAGGAAGCTGCCCAGCTCCCGCATCACCTCGTCGTAGCTGGCGTCACCGCCGGTCGCGAGGCGGCGTTCGGCGAGAGCATCAGCGCGGTGCCGCCGAGCTTGGCGCGTCCGCCGTTCTGGTCGGTGAGCGCGGCCCAGCCGTCCTGCCGGTAGAGATGATCGAGCATCCAGACCAGCGCCTCGTCAGCGGTCTTGAGGGCCCGCGCGTCGGCGCCCCGCCCGGCGGACTGATACAGCGCCATCGTCACCCCGGCGTGGCGTACCTCGTTGTAGAGATTGGGCTGGCTGTCGGTGTTGGCGTCGTAGATGTAGACGTAGCGCCCGCTCGGCCGCAGCGAGCGTTCGATCCAGTCGCTCGCGGCCGCCGAAGCCTCCCGCAGCGAGTGCGCGCTCACGTTGCCGCACACCTCGGCGGGCACGACCACGAGCCGCAGGAACACGGCGAAGATGATCCAGCCCCCGAGGGCGTACAGCGCGGTCCGACGTCGCATAGTCGCGCTAGCCTAAGCGGCAGCGGCGATTCAGTCTCCGCTGCAGACCGCCGCCACCGGCGGCCAGGCGACCCCGACCGCGACCGCGTCGAAGCACTCGCGCGACACCTCGAAGATCACGCCGACGAGGCCCTGGCCGTCGGCCTGTCGGCCCATGAGCCCCACCTCACCCTCGACCTCGACCTCGACATCGCTCGCGCACGAGGGCTCGTCGCCCGGCCAGCCGTCACCGCCGTCGAGCGTTGCTGCGCATCCGGCAGCGACGAGGAAACTCACGCCGATGGACCGCCGTTTGCCGAACTCGAACCCCAGGATGCTCCGGTGCGCCTCCTCGCGGACCATGTAGACGACGCCGTCGGCGGTCGGATCGGGCTGGTCGTTCGGGTGCACCTGCGTGGTCACGCTGCCGCCAAGCAGGCCGCCGCCGAGCGCAGCGACAACGACGAGGGCAGCGAGACCCAGCGCAAGCAGAAGAGCAGTATCACGACTCACCGCTCAATCGTACGTCGAAGCGGCGAGCGGGCGGGGGCCTCGTGATGCGTGACGAACCTCCTCGGGGACGTCTACGTTGTGGCTGTGCGCACTCTCACGATCGCGAGCTCACTTATCCTGCAGGCGTCGAAGTAGACCGCCGACCACGCTGTAATCGAGGAGGCCGCCATTGGACCGAGCGGATTCGATTCAAGCCCGGGGTCGCACATCCACGGGCCGATCGACGTAATGACGGCCCATTGGCTCAGCCAGCGACGCGACGCTGGGCACGACCACATTCACGCAAGCGAAACCGGGCAGGCCGCAGGGCCTGCCCTTCGCATTCAGCCGCACCGAGCCACGAGGAGGCTGCGATGAGCGATGGACACGTTTACAAGATGGTCGAACTCGTCGGCTCGTCACCGGACGGTGTCGACGCCGCCATCCGAGGCGCCGTCGACCGCGCGGGCGAGACGCTGCGCAACCTCGACTGGTTCGAGGTCAAAGAGATCCGGGGCCAGATCGACGACCAGCAGATCGCCTGGTTCCAGGTCAAGGTCGATGTCGGCTTCCGCGTCGAGAGTCACACGGCCCTGGAGGACTGACCCACCTCGGGGCACGCAACTTCCCGCCCGGAGAAGCGGCCAGCGATGGCCATCTCGGTCCCGCCCCCGCCAGAGCGAAGCGCGCGAGGCGGCGACGCGAAGGGCCCTCGCACCTCTCCGCGCCCGACGATCCGGGTTCGCTACTCGAACCTGCAGCCCGGCCAGCAGCACATCGCGGCCTGTTCCGACGCGTGTGTGTCCGAGACGTGCCGGTGCGTCTGCCACCAGGGGTACTGGAACGCCTACACACGCGAGTGCGCCGGCCTCCAGTACGTGGAGGACCTCGCGTAGGACCCGGTGGCGCTAAGCGCCCACCTCCGCCGGGATCGCACCGATCTGCTGGAGCATCGCGAGCAGGTTGAACTGCTCCCACTCCTCGACGATGCGACCGTCCTCGATCCGCAGGAACTGCATGATCGTCATCTCGATGGACTCGCCGCTCGGCGGGATATCGCCCAGTGGTCCGGTGTTGGTGCCTCGCACGGTCGCGCGCACCACGACCTGGTCGCCCGAGGTGACCAGGTCGTCGATCGTCGCCTGCACGTCGGGGATTCGCGGTCAGATAGCCCGTGATCATCGCTCGCAGCTCCTCGACGCCGTTGAGGTCGCCGTCCGGTCCGTGGTAGGCCGCATCAGCCGCGTAGATCTCGGGGAGCAAGTCGAGATTGTTCCCGTTGATCATCTCGTCCCAGGCGCGGCGAATCAGTGCCCCGTTCTCTGCTGACATGTGAGCCCTCCTCGTCTCGCATCACATTCGTGTTGCAGACGGGGCGACCATAGAACATGACGAGCCGTTTGTCTCGGGCCGTTCGGCTCTGGCACTTTCAGCGACTAGTCCTCGAGGATTGCCTTCAGTCGGCGGTAGTCGCCACGAACGGATCGCTGCGCCATCAGGCGCATCAGCGGCGCCAAGACGGCCAGGACACCGCCGGGACCACCATCGATCGTAGCGGAGACGTACGAGCTGCCGTCACCTCGCGGCTCGACTGCTCGAGTCACCTTGATCGGGAACGTGCTCTCAGTCGTTTCGATCGTGATCGATGCACCCGGCTCAAGAGCCGTGACCACAAAGCTCGACTCGATCGCGCGCCCGAGGAACGACGCCTTCTGGTCGTACGTCGACCCGACCCGCAGCGGCGGGTCGCTGGTCCAGCGACACTCCTTCATCCCCTGCTGCCACGACGGGTTGCGTTCGAAGTCCGCGATGTACTCGAAGACCTCGGCGGCTGGCCGTGCGATTTCGATGCCTGCGGTCATTGCCTTAGCGATGTTGACGCTCTCCCATCCCGCAAGTGTCGAAGGGCGCCCACGGGAGCGCACGAGCAACAGACTAGTCGCCTGCCGAACTCGATTCGTTACCAGGTGTCGACGTTGCGGCGCTTCTTCTCCGTGCGCTTCGGCGGTCGGGGGCGGGACATGAGGCCGTCGTGTACCCACTGGCGCGAGTCGGCGGGGTCGATCACGTCGTCGACGCCGAAGCTGACGCCGTAGTTGATCGCGCGGCCACGCTCGTAGGCCAGTTCGACCAGCTCCTCGTAGCGCTGCGCGCGCTCCGCCGGGTCCTCGATCGCCGCGAGTTCGTTGCGGAAGCCGAGCTTGACCTGGCCCTCGAGGCCCATGCCGCCGAACTCGCCGGTCGGCCAGGAGACGGCGAACATCGGCTCCCAGAAGCTACCGCCGGCCATCGCCTGTGCACCCAGGCCGTAGGCCTTGCGCAGCACGATGGTCATGTGCGGGACGGTGAGGTTGGCGCCGGTGACGAAGAGCCGGCTGCAGTGCCGCACCAGCGCCGTCTTCTCGACCTCGGGCCCGACCATCATCCCCGGCGTGTCGCAGAGCACGAGGATCGGGATGTCGAAGGCGTCGCAGAGCTGCATGAAGCGCGCGGCCTTGTCGGCCCCGTCGCTGTCAATAGCGCCGGCGAGGTGATGCGGGTTGTTGGCGATCACGCCAACCGGCTGGCCCTTGAGCCGGATGAACGAGGTCACCATGCCCAGCCCGAAGTGTTGGCGGATCTCGAGCACTGAATCGACGTCGGCGATCGTCTCGATCACCTCGCGGACGTTGTAGATGCGCAGCCGGTTCTCCGGCACGGTGCGTCGCAGCGGGCGCTGGTCGTGCTCCTCGTAGTGTTCGACCGGGCCCTGGAAGTAGGAGACGTACTGTTTGGCGACCGCAACGGCCTCCGCCTCGTCCTCCACGGCGATGTCGACGACGCCGTTCGGCACCTGCACCTCCATCGGTCCGATCTCCTCGGGCGTGAAGACGCCGAGGTTGCCGCCCTCGATCAGCGCGGGGCCACCCATGCCGATGTTGCTGTCGGCGGTCGCGATAATGACGTCGCAGCAGCCGAGCAGCGCAGCGTTGCCGGCGAAGCAGCGGCCCGAGGTGATGCCCACGAGCGGCACCAGGCCGCTGAGCCGACCCATCGTCGCAAAGGTCGGCGTCTGCAACGGGCGCGCCGTGTTCACAGCGTCGGGCTGCCGAGGCATCGTCGGCTGGCCGCCCTCTCGGCGGCCGCCGGTGCCGGCGCGGCCGCCGCCGCCCTCGGCGAAGAAGATCACCGGGCGCAGATGATTCGCCGCAAAGTCGAGCATGCGGTCGGTCTTCGGATGGTTGACCGCTCCCTGCGTGCCCGCTAGCACGGTGTAGTCGTACGAGAGCACCGCGCAACGCGCCGTCTCATCATCGAAGAGGTCGCCGTTGACGGCGCCCACGCCGGTGATCATGCCGTCGGTCGGGAACTTGCGGATCGCCTCCTCGAGGGGCAGGCCGCTCCCCGGCGTCAGGACCAGCGAGCCGTACTCGCGGAACGTGCCTTCGTCGACGAGGTCGTAGACGTTCTCGCGGGCGGTGCGCTGGTTCGTCGCCCGCCGCTTCGCGACGGCATCGGGCCGCGCCTCGTCGAGGGTCACCGCGTGCCGCTCGTGGATCAGCTGCAGATCGGGACGAATCTCGTCGAGGTCGATCGCTTCGTCTTCGGCCTCCGCGTCCGCAGCGACCTCGGCCTCCTCGACGAAGAGGAGCGGGCTCTCCTCCCACACCGTGTCGCCCTCGCGAACGGGGATCTCACGGACGTGGCCGCTGACCTCGGCGGTGATCACGTGCTCCATTTTCATCGCCTCCATGACGATGAGCTCCTGGCCGCGGCGGACCATGTCGCCCTCAGCGACGAGGACGCTGACGATCGTGCCCTGCATCGGCGCGGCGACCGGTACGGTCCCGGGCGGGCCCTCCGAGGCGATCACGATCGGCGCCGCCTCGGGCGTGGGCGGGGCCGTCGTGGGAGCACCGCTTTTGCCGTAATCGAGCACCGCCAGCGGGTCCACGGCGTCGACCTTCGCCCCCGCGAGCCCGCGTCCGGGTTGGCCGGCGGCGGCTGGCTCTACGAAGAAGAGCCGGCGGTGCGCCTCGTCGGGTGCGAGCAGCTCTTGTAGGTGGTCGTCGAGGAACCGGGTGTACACGTTGCCGGCGCGAACGTCAGGGTGCTGCAGCAGCGACTGCAGGAGCGGGATGTTGGTCGCCACACCCTCGACCCGCATCTCGCTGAGCGCGCGGTAGGTCCGCGTTACCGCGTCCTCGAAGCGCGGCGACGAGGAGTAGCCGATGACCTTGGCCAGCAGCGAGTCGTAGCGCGGGCTCGTCGTGTAGCCGGCGTAGCCGTTGGTATCGGTGCGCACGCCGAGGCCCGAAGGCGCGTCGAACGCGGTGATCGTGCCGCCGGCCGGGCGGGTCGTGCCGTCAGCCGCCAGCGTCTCCATGTTGACCCGCGCCTGGATCGCGAACCCCCGAGGCTCCGGCGGCGCCTCGAGGTACGCGGCCAGGCCGATCTCCTCGAGCGAGTCGCCACCCGCGAGGCGGAGTTGCGCCTGCACGAGGTCCACGCCCGTCACCGCCTCGGTGACTGTGTGCTCGACCTGCAAGCGGGCGTTGGTCTCGATGAAGGCGTAACCGCCGTCGGCATCCTCGCTGGCATCGACGAGGAACTCGACGGTGCCGAGGCTGCGATAGTTGGCTTCGCGCGCCATGGCGAGCGCCACCGCGGTCAGCGCGTCACGGACCGTGGTGTCCAGCCCGGGCGCAGGCGCGATCTCGACGAGTTTCTGGTGACGCCGCTGGATCGAGCACTCACGCTCCCAGAGGTGCGCGACACGACCTGCGCCATCGCCGAGGACCTGCACCTCGACGTGGCGAGCGCGGGGCATCAGCTCCTCGATGTAGACCTCGCCGCTGCCGAACGCAGCCTGCGCCTCCGACTGGCAGCGCTCGTACGCCGCCTCGAGGTCGGCCGGATCGTCGACGATGCGCATGCCACGGCCACCGCCGCCCGAGACCGCCTTGATCAGCATCGGGCGACCGGCGGGGAGCGCTTCGAGGAACGTCCGCGCCTCTTCGAGCGTCACGGCGTGCGATACCCCGGGGACGACCGGCACCCCGACACGCTCGGCCAGAGCGCGGGCCTCGGTCTTGTCGCCGAAGAGCGACAGCGTCTCCGGCGTCGGCCCGACGAAGGTCAGCCCACCCTCCTCGACTGCGCGAGCGAAATCGGCGCTCTCGCTGAGGAAGCCGTAACCGGGGTGCACCGCGTCGCAGCCCGCCTCGACGGCCACGCCGACGACCTGCGCCGCATCGAGGTAGGCAGCCGCGCCCGCACCTTCGATGCGAATCGCCTCGTCGGCCTTGCGCGTGTGGAGCGACGCGGCGTCGTCGTCTGGGTAGATGGCCACGGTCTGGATGCCGAGTTCGGCGGCGGCACGCATCACGCGAATCGCGATCTCGCCCCGGTTCGCGATCAGCAGTCGCTCGATAGCCATACGCCCGTCCCTCGGCTCGTCAGCGCTGTCGGAGCGATGCTACACGCGCCCGGCGTCACGTCCGAGGGTTCACGAGACGGCTACTGGTAGATGACGTAGGCGGGCGGGACGTCGAGGGCGAGCACTTCCTCGGGCGTCATGACGCGCGGCAGGTCGCGCTGCAGGAAGAGCTTGAACGTCGGCGACTCCGAGTAGTCCGCCACGGCGTAACGCCAGTAGCCATCGACCTTGATGAAGTTCTTGCCGACGCCGTCCATGTCCACGCTCAAGACCACCTCGGGCACGTCGCTGAACGCCTGAGGGTTGGTGAGCATGCTGGTGCGGAACTGGTGGACGACGAACAGCTTCGGCGGGATGTCGTGCTGCCGCACCAAGCCGGCGAGGTACCGCTGCACCGCATTCACCTGGGCGGCCGTCACGACGCCGACGACGTCGCCGGGGGCCGCGCCCTTGCTGCGCGTCGCGAACTCCGGATCGATCGCGATGTGCACGAACGGCTCATCGAGGAACTGCTCGTAGCGCCTCACGCTGTCGACGGGCTCGGTCCAGCCGATCTGCAGATCGAGGAAGAGCAACAGTCCGTGCCGCCGCGCCAGCTCCACGTACTCGGCGACGCGCTCGAGCGGCATCCGTCCGAGGTAGCTGCCATCGGACCGCGGCGTCGGCTGGGCGACATCGACGATCAGGTGCAGCGCCGGGATCACGCCCTGCGCACCGTTCAGGTCGTCGTAGCGCTGGGCGAGCTGTTGCACAGCGCCGATGGTGCGGTCCGGGGAGTGGCAGCCCAGCTCGCCCATCGTGCAAATGCCCGGGAAGCCGTAGAGCGACACGATCATCGAGTCGTCGAGGTAGGAGCCCGCGGGCAGGGGCAACGTCTGGACGCGCGGCGCGGCGCCCGGCAGTGCGGCTCGCGCACTGGTGTACGAAGCGGTCGCAGGCGTGCTCGCGGGTGGCGGTGCGACCTCGGCGGGGGTCGGTGCGGGGGTCGGGGTCGCGGCGGGCGTTGGCTCGGGCGTCGCCGGCTCTGGCTCTCGAGTCGGATCGGGGGTCGGAGTCACCGGCGGCGTCGCCTCGGGCGTGGGCTCCACCGTCGAGGTGGGCGCTGGCGTGGCGGCGGGCGTTGCTGGCGTCGCCACCAGCGGCGCGGCCGTAGCGGAAGGCGAGGCGATCGCTGCGATCGACGTGGGCTTGGGCGCTGGCTGGCGCTCGAGCAGTGGACGCCCCGTGCTGCACGCCGTCAGCAGCAAGAGTCCGGCGCCGGCAAGAACAAACGCGAACCGCATCAGGGCCTCCGCACGCACCAGCAAGAGTCACCCCATCATCGACAGGCTGCGGGGTCCCCCATCCCCACGGTTCTTCGCTCTTTATGGCTGGTCCGCGCCAGCCGTGCACTTGTATGCCATTTTCGCACGAGATCGTTACACTTCGCAGTGTTCGCCATCACGCTCGCGTGGGCCTACCTGCAGGCAGCGACGAAATCGATCCGGCTCGGCGCCAGCGCGGGGCAGCAGCGGACCCGAGCCCCGATCGGCTGCGGCGATCGACGCCGGCGCCGAGCCGGCGCGAGCGGCCCTGCGGCGGCAAGATGTCGGGCCCGACATCCGGTCGTGAACCACCGTGACCGCGCCTGCTGGGAGGCAGTCAGTGATGGTTGAGCTGCGACTGACGAGCGCCTCGCTCGAAGAAGTGGGCGCAGCCGTGATGATCGACGCGCTTTCAAGAGTGCGAGCTGGCGGGACGGCTCTGACCGCGACTGCTTCCGGCCCGAATGCTAACATCGCGTTTGTTATGAGCGGAATCCTCAAGCCGACAGCATGGAAGGCCAGCCCAGGATGACCACAGTCCCCTCGATGGTTGAGTATCCGGTGCAGTTCGAGGTCGCCTATCCGGAGGGCGAGAACCGCTTCATGATCCTGCTGCGGTGCCTCTTCGCGATTCCTCACTACATCGTGCTCTGGCTGATCAGCCTTCCCCTCGCGATCGGGGGCACCATCGCGTTGACGTTGATCTCACGCGCGCTCTCCCCGGTCGTTGGCCCCTGGACGCTGCTACTGGCCTTCTTCCCCATATACGCTTTCATCATCCTCGCGATGGGGCGTCTCCCAGAGTGGCTGTACCGCTACCTCGTCGGCCTGACGCGCTGGCAGTACAACATCAATACCTACGTGCTCTTCCACAACGCCTACCCCCCGTTCACCTTGGGAGGACGGGGCGTATTCGCGGCTCTCGTTCGACGTCGAGGAGCAGGGCGAGCTGAATCGCTGGCTACCCTTCGTCAAGTGGTTTGCCGCCATCCCACACTTCATCGCCCTGCTCGTCCTCTTCATCGCGGCTTTCTTCGTGTACGTATTCGTGTGGTTTGCAGTACTCCTGACCGGGCGTTACCCGCGCGGCGCCTTCGACTTCCTGATTGGCGTTGCCCGGTGGAACGCCCGTGTGACGGCCTACGCGCTGCTGCTCGTCGACGAGTATCCGCCGTTCTCGCTGGCGCCCACGAGTCCTCCCGCTGGGGGCCGTCCCGCACCATCTGCCGAGAGCGCTGAACGGCCGGCTGAGGACCCTGCCTCACGACTGCCGGAGCTGCGGTCGCTTCTGAACGACGGCATCCTCACCGAGGAGGAATACGAGGAGCGTCGTCGACGGCTCGTCGAAGAGCTGTAAGCCCGGCCGATGAGGCCGGCCGAGCCGCATCAATTGGGGGCATCGCGAGAGCGTCGCGGCACGGCCGTGAGTCCCACCTTGCCGACAAGCGAGTCCCCGATCGATCCCATCTAACAGATCAGCCCTCGCTCAACTCGATCGAGCGGGCGGGTTGACGGCTATCATCACGTTCGCCATGCCGAGTGGTCTGCCGCTATTGATCGACGACCCTTGATTTCCGTCTGAGGCGGCCGCCGGCCGCGGCGACCACGTAGCTCGGTCGGTCGCTCGCCGACATCACATGCCGGCGCGTTCGGACGCGAGGGAGCCAACAGTGGAAGAGACACAGCTCCTCCGCGACCTCTCGACAGTGGAAGAGACACAGCTCCTCCGCGACCTCTCGATTCTCGGGCTGCTCGCCGTGGTCACTGCCGTGGGCTTGAGCCGCCTCAATCTACCGATCGTCGCCGGCTTTCTCGTTGCCGGCGCTACGTTCGGTCCCAACGGCTTCGCGCTGATCACCGACGCCGACGAGATCCGCGGCATCGCAGACATCGGTGTGGTGCTCCTACTCTTCGGCATCGGGCTCGAGTTTTCCCTGGAGCGGCTGCGCTTCATCTGGCGCAGCGTTGCGGTTGGTGGAGCGGTCCAGGTCGGGCTCACCGTGCTCGCGGTCACGGTTGTGCTCTCCGCGGTCGGCGAGGATCCCGAGCGGGCTTTGCTCTTCGGTTTCGTACTGGCGCTCTCCAGCACAGCGATCGTGCTGAGGGCCCTCACGGTCCGAGGCGAGATCGATGCGCCACACGGTCGTTTCACCGTCGGGGTGTTGATCTTCCAGGACCTTCTGGTCGTGCCACTCATCCTCGTGACGAACACGGAGAGCGTAGACGTTGGTGCCGGTGTTAGCCGGCGAGGATGGCATCGCCGCCATGCAAGAGGGGCTGGCGTCGTACGGGGCGCAGCGATTCTCCGGGGCGACCTCCAAACCGCTCCAGGTGCCAGCGCCGGGCACAGCTGGTGCGGTGGCCTGCGGCGTCGCGGTGGCTCGCGGCGTCGCGGTGGCCTGTGGCGTCGCGAGGGCTCGCGGCGTCGCGGTGGCTCGCGGCGTCGCGGTGGCTCGCGGCGTCGCGGTGGCCTGCGGCGTCGCGGTGGCTCGCGGCGTCGCGGTGGCTCGCGGCGTCGCGGTGGCTCGCGGCGTCGCGGTGGCCTGCGGCGTCGCGGTGGCCTGCCGCGTCGTCGCGGCGGCCTGCGGCGTCGCGGTGGCCTGCCGCTTTGCGGTGGCGGCAAGCCCTCCTCAAAGGAGGCTTCGCGATCGTGCTCGCCGTGCTCGGCGCCCGTCTCATCATCCCGCGGTTGTTCCGACTGATCGATGCAGCGCAGAGCCGCGACGTGTTCCTGCTCGCAGTGCTCAGCGTCGGGCTCGGAACGGCCTGGGCGATGTCGGAGCTGGGCCTCTCACTCGCGCTCGGTGCCCTGTTGGCTGGAATGGTGCTGGCAGACGCCCGTGGGGCGGCAAAACCTCATGCGGCCCACCGATACTCATGATGTAAGCCTCCTAGCACCGGCTTGCTGTCGACTCGCTGACTCGGCGTCCGCTGCACCGGCGAGCGTCCCTCCGGAGAGTCGAGCGCCAATGACCGATGCGGACGCATCGCGTTGTAGTGCTGGACGTACTCACCAAGCACCCGCCTCAGATGCCGTTCGTTGACCGCGATGACATGGTCGAGAGACCGGACCGTTCGCCGCCTCGGCGATCATGCGCGTGCGTCGCCCTCCTGCTGGACACTCGCGCCTGAGCGTGCCGATGACGCGCTCGGCGATGGCGTTGGCATTCGGCGCGTGCACCGGAGTCAGAATCGTCTCGATCCCGAGCCGTCGAGCGCGTGCGATGAAGTCTCCGCCATAGCTACGGTCGCGGTCTCGGATCAGGAACCCTGGCTGCTGACCCCAGGCGGTCGCCTCGATCATCTGCTGCCAGATCCAGGGCGCGTTCGGATGCTCCGTGACGTTCCAGTGCCGGATGCGGCGCCGGTCGTGGTCGATCACGATGAGCACGGAGAGCGTGCGGAAGGCGAGCGTCTGGACCGTGAACAGATCGGCGGCCCAGATGCTGGACGCGTGGTTGCGGAGAAACGTGCGCCACGACTGGCTCAGGGGGCGCCGCAGCGCTTGCCGGCGGTAGCGACTCACGGTGCGGGCGCTGACCTCGAAGCCAAGGACACGCAGCTCGCCGACGATGCGGACGGCGCCCCACCGTGGATGCTCAGTGGCGATGCGGACGATCAGCTGTCGCAGCTCTGCGGGAATCCGGGGTCGTCCGGAGCGGCGACGACTCTTCCAGCGCCAGTAGGCGCGCCAAGCAGAACGATGCCAGCGCACCACCGTGTCCGGCTCGACCATCACGAGCGTGCCTCGCCAGCCGGACCAACCACGTGCCAGCAGTGACCAGAGTCGGCGGTCGTGGCGACGGAGCCGCGGTCGACGACGGCCCCTTGTGTAGACGGCGAGCTGATGCCGCAGCGCCAAGTTCTCGAGGACGAGATCTCGGCGGGCGCGGACCGATGCGAAGAGTGCTGCGACAAGCAGACGGAGGTAGAGCACAGACGAGCCTCTCGTGGCTCGCCGATACTCTGCTATCTCAGGACAGACCTGCACCTATCAGGTTTTGCCGTCCCACGGCGGCGGTTCGCTGCAGCACGGGTGCTGCTCGATAGCAGCCAGGCGTCCGAGTAGTCCCGCATCGCGCAGAGGGCAAGAGCAGGCCGCTGGGGACGAGAGCGGTGGCTGGCCAAGGAAGACTGTACTGCGAACTTTCGAGTTGGCGGTGGCTCTGTAGGCTCGGGAGCGCACGGCGGTCGGCTCCGGTCTCAGGCGGCAGCCCAGCCTTCCGATAGGACCTCGGCTTGCTCAAGCACTGTCAGCGTTGCCTGCTCCTGCTTGTCGGGCGGGTAGCCGTGCCTGCGGAGGATGCGCCTCACGTGACGGCGGAGGTTGGCGCGTACGTTCTCCCGCAACGTCCAGTCGATGGTGACGTTGCGGCGCACGGTCTCGACGAGCTCGCGCGCGATGGCGCGGAGGGTCTCGTCGCCGAGGACCTGGACCGCGCTGTCGTTCGTCTCGAGGGCGTCGTAGAAGGCGAGTTCGTCGTCGGTGAGGCCGAGTTGCTCGCCGCGCGCGCCCGCCTCGCGCATCTCGCGCGCGAGCTCGATCAGCTCCTCGATGACCTGCGCCGCCTCGATCGCCCGGTTCTGGTAGCGGCGTAGCGACTGCTCGAGCATCTCGGAGAAAGAGCGCGCTTGCACCACGTTCTTCTGTCGGCGGGTGGCGAGCTCGCCCTGGAGCAGCTTCTGCAGGAGCTCGATCGCGAGGTTGCGGTGCGGCATGCCCTTCACCTCGGCGAGGAACTCCTCGGAGAGGATGGAGATGTCGGGCTTGTCGAGGCCGGCCGCCTCGAAGATGTCGATGACGCCCTCGGGCGCGACGGCGCGGGAGATGATCTGACGCACCGCGTGGTCCAGTTCCTCGTCCGCGCGCACCTCGCCCGCGGAGCGCTTGGCCAGCGCCGATCGCACGGACTGGAAGAACGCAACGTCGTCGCGGATGCGGGTCGTCTCCTCATGCGGGACAGCGAGAGCGAACGCCTGCTCCAGCTCGCGGACGACGCCGACGAAGCGTTCTTTGCCGTTTTCCTGCGCGAGCACGTGCTCCTGGGCAGGGGGTAGCAGCTCCAGCCGCTGGGCGGGGCTGCCGGTCCAGGCCGACCAGTCGAAGCCGTGGAGCAGGCCGCAGCAGACCTCGTACTTCTCCTGCATCAACGCGACGGCCTCGTCCTGGTGGACGGCCGTCCGCCCCTTACCTCCGCTCTCGGTGTACGTGGCGAGGGCCTGCTTCAGCTCGTTCGCGAGCCCGAGGTAGTCGACCACCAGGCCGCCGGGCTTGTCCTTGAACACGCGGTTGACGCGCGCGATCGCCTGCATCAGGCCGTGGCCGCGCATCGGCTTGTCGACGTACATCGTGTGCAGGCTCGGGGCGTCGAAGCCCGTCAGCCACATGTCGCGCACGAGGACGATCTGCAGCGGGTCGCCGGCGTCGCGGAAGCGCTTCGCGAGAGCCTCGCGGCGCGCCTTGTTGCGGATGTGCGGCTGCCAATCCGGCGGGTCCGAGGCGGATCCAGTCATCACCACCTTGATCGCGCCCTTGTCGTCGTCCTCGTGCTCCCACTCGGGGCGCAGCCGCACGAGCTCGCGGTAGAGGTCGATGCAGATGCGGCGGCTCATGCACACGACCATCGCCTTGCCCTCAATGGCGTCGAGGCGCTGTTCGTAGTGCTCGACGATGTCCTGCGCGACGAGGCGTACGCGCAGCTCGGCGCCGACGATGGCCTCGAGCTGCGCCCAGCGGGTCTTCAGCCGCTCCTTGCGCTCGACCTCTTCACCCTCGGTAGCCTCCTCGAACTCCTCGTCGATGAGCGGGTGCGCGCCCTCGTCGAGGGCGAGCTTGGCGAGCCGGCTCTCGTAGTAGATCGGGACGGTGGCGCCGTCGAGCACGGCCCGCTGGATGTCGTAGATGCTGATGTAGTCGCCAAAGACGGCGCGCGTGTTAGCGTCCGCCCGCTCGATGGGCGTACCCGTGAAGCCGACGAACGAGGCGTTCGGTAGCGCGTCGCGCATGTGCCGCGCGAAGCCGTCGATGAAGTCGTACTGGCTGCGGTGCGCCTCGTCGGCGATGACGACAATGTTGCGCCGCGAGGAGAGCGAGGGGTGCGTGTCGCCCCGCTCTTCGGGGTAGAACTTCTGGATCGTCGTGAACACCACGCCGCCCGAGGCGACCGACAGCTTCTTGCGCAGGTCGGCGCGGCTCTCCGCCTGCGCTGGCGGCTGGCCGAGCAGATCCTGGCAGCGCGCGAAGGTGCCGAAGAGCTGGTCGTCGAGGTCGTTGCGGTCGGTGAGGACGACGATGGTCGGGTTCTCCATCGCCGGCTCGCGCGCGATGGCGCCCGCGTAGAAGGCCATCGACAGGCTCTTACCCGCGCCCTGCGTGTGCCAGACGACGCCGATGCGCCGGTCTCCGGGAGTGCCGCCGGGCTGCTGGCCGGCCTTGTAGCGACCGCGTGCCTCACGGACACGCTCAACGGTGCCCAACTTGGCCGCGCGCAGCGTCTCGGCGACGGCGGTGCGCACGGCGTGGAACTGGTGGTAGCCCGCCATCTTCTTCGCGAGCGCGCCGCTGCCGTCGTCCTCGAAGACGATGAAATCGCGGATCAGCGGGAGCAGCCGCTCGGCCGCGCACACGCCATCGAGCAGCACGCGCAGCTCCAGCGCGGTCACTTCCGCGAGGTCCTCGCCCGAGACCGTGCGCCACGGCTTGAACCACTCCCTGCCCGCCGTGAGCGTGCCGAGGCGCGCCTCCGTACCGTCGGAGACGACGAGCAGCTCGTTCATGGAGAACAGGGTGGGCAGCTCGGCCTTGTAGGTCTGGAGCTGCTGCCAGGCCGTCCAGAATCGGCATCCTTGTCGGCGGGGTTCTTGAGCTCGATCACGCCGAGCGGCAGGACGTTGACGAACAGCACGACGTCCGGGCGTCGGGTGTGGTCGCGCTCGGCGATGGTGAGTTGGTTGACCGCGAGGAAGTCGTTGGCGGTGGGGTCGCCGTAGTCGATGACGGCGGCCTGCGCGCCACGGATCGCGCCGCCGTCCGTGCGGTACTCGACCGTGACACCCGCGACGAGCATGCGGTGGAAGGCGCGGTTGCGCGCCTCGAGGGTCGCGCCCTCGGGGCGCGTCAGCTTGCGGAAGGCGTCGTCGAGCGCGTCGGGGGGCAGGTCCGGGTTGAGCCGCGCGAGGGCGTCGCGGAGCCGCCCCTCCAGCACGACGACGCTGTAATCGGCGCGCTCCTCGTTCGGGCCGCCGGGGCCGATGTCGGGGCCGTGCGCGGGCTGCCAGCCGAGGGCGGCGAGCCATTCGAGCGCGACTACCTCGACGTCGGCTTCCGTGATGGTGGTCATGAGCCCTTACCGACACTGTTTACGAGGTCCACAGTGCGAGCGCGATCGGCCACGCTCACGCTCGCACTGTGGACCTCGATGCGCACTGGCAGCACAGCCCTGATCGGATCGGGCAAGTTGTCCGCATGGATCACGCACTCGAGCGCTCCGCAAACCTCGTCGTCACCGTAGTTGACGAATATCTCGCCTGTGAAGTACTTGTCACCAGCACCGTGGCGCCACTGCGCACATTCCAGGCTGAAGGAATTCACCGGGTCAGCCGGAAAACCATCCTTGCAGTAGAAGCCGTTCGGATCCCGCTTGTGGCCTCCACCCTGCCCTGATCCCAGCAACGCGCCCGCAGTAATATGGGGCATGTCTGCCAGTGGATGTGGCGGTGATGGAAGATACGTCCGCTGCACCTCCACCGTAGCGTAGTACTCATAGTCGCCGCGGTGCGGCCGAACTCTGAGGTCACCCGTCGCCGAGATTGCTATGAGCACGTCTTTCCCTGGGCGTGTCCCGGTGTTCGTGGCCATGACTTGGAAGACGACGCCCTGCGACTCGACTTGCATCTCATCATGAAGGCCGCGAAGAACTTGCTCGCACTGCTGTATTCAGTCTTGATACGCATCGGGGCGCGTCACCCATCCCATGGGAGGGGCGCGCCCCTTCAGCTCGCGCAGTAGGTCAGCCAACGCATCCTCGGTTAAGGAGACCGGTACCTGTTGAACCACTCTGAGTTCTCGGATCCGGTTGCTGTCCTCATCTACGAAGGCGGCATCGAAGTCCGGGCCCGCTTGCAATCGTGCGATTCTCGCCCGAAGTTCCCTATTCTCTCTCTCGGCCTCACTCGGCTCGGGGGCGAGAAGCCAGGTATCAGGTATCGGGATGAAGGGCAGGTCCAGCGCCCGTGCCGTCATCATGGGGCCGGAGTCATGGGTGAACAGGCGAGCATCTCGTTCTCGGTTCTTCTGGCGATACTCATAGAGGTGACCAACGACCGCGTCATCGGGCTGACTGTAGTCGAGGGTGTCCGATAGCTCTGGTGCTGGCTTCCCCGGCCCAGCCAGAAGAAGCTTGACTTGGGGGTCGGCTTCCCGAACTACGACCTGGTTCTGTTCGGATTCGAGGACACGCCGGAACAGTTGGTATGCCTTGCGTGCGCGGCGCCCGACGCGGTGATTGCCACGGTTCTTCTGGTTGTCTATCTCGCGTTGGACGGGGCGGCTCGCGATCAAGTGCACTTCTTCGAACCCTGCCCATGCCGACCAATCGAGCTCATCCAGTGCGCGGCACTGGATGAAGAGGTTCGTATCAAGGAACAGGTAGAGGATCTGCTTCACGGTTTCAGACTTCCTAGTAGTGACCTCGATCGCGGCGGATCACCCGCAACTCACCCGACACGAGGCGCGGCAGCAGCGCGTCCCGGAGATCAGCCATCGTGCCCGAGAGATCCGAAGTCGAATCTGACGATGCGTAGAGCGGATCCGTCAGGTCCGCGAAATGGAGGAGTACAGACTTAGGTGGGACCACGATCGTTTGTGCCTTGAGATCCCGCTGAGTGATGAGTGGCTGAGTTGAACCGCGGTTCAGGTTCGAAAGGTTAATCTTGCTGACGACTCCAAGAAGCCAGACGAACTCGGGGCCGCTTCTGGGAATGATGACCAGTGTGTTGTCTGACGGCCAGACAGGGAAGCTCACGCGGTGTACAACCCCGAGAGTCCCGACGCGCCCGGTAATTATGACTGGGGAGGCATAGAGCGCGTCCGCCGTGTACGCCATCGCGCCGGCGCCACCAAAGACAGGGACGTTTGCAGTGACCGCGGGTCGCGGATGCCGTTGCTTCGGCCGCCTTCCACTTGAGATGTCAACCACGTCCCCCAGTGTCCTCACCTCCCAACCCGCCGGTATCTCCCCCAGCTCCGACGCCTCGAACGACGCGGGGAACAGCGCGTCGAGGTCGGGCGGGAGGCCCGAGGGCCGGCCCTCGGCCTTCGCGCGCACCGGGTCGAAGTCCACGAACCACGACCGGAACAGCGCCCGCGCCATCTCCTCAAGCGTCTCGCTCATGCGCCGGTTCAGCTCGATCTTGTCGTCGAGCGCGCCGAGCACGCGCGCGATGGCGCGCTGCTCTTCGAGGGGCGGGAGAACGAACTCGTACGCCAGCACGTCGACCGGGCGGACCCGCCGGACCGTCGTTCCCGTTGCGTGCGCCGCAGCAAACGCTCTGAAGTCGCGACTTTTGAGCATGTAGTAGAGGAATCTCGCGTCGACGCTCGCGTCCGGGTCGAGCTTCCCCGCGTCGAGGGTGTACAGGCAGAAATCCCCGACTGACCGAGGCACCATCAGCGGACTGCCGAGAACGTCACCCCGTTGAGTGAGATCCGTCATGGCTATCAGGATGTCGCCCGGTCGCGCGACATCCCTTTCTCGGTACTCGCCGGCGTACGTGCGCCCGCCCTCAAGCTTGGCGCCGCCGCCCGGTACGAACTGGCCGAGCCCGATGAGATCGGGCCCATCCTCGTTCAGGAAGGTGCTCTTGTAGGAGAGCCCCTTTGTCAGTGAGGCGTAATCGCCGAGTGGTACCACTGGCCAGCCGGGGGGCGATGCTGTCTCTGGCGTGCCCGCCGGATGAACAGCGCCCTGCACCCTAGCCATATCCGAGCGCCTCGAGATTCGCCTCGATCTCGGCGTCCAGCCGCTCCGCCTCCACCCGCTGCTCGCGCCACTGCGCGGCGAGGCGCGTCATCTTCTCCCCGAACGGCTCGCCGTCGTCCTCCTGCGGCGCGGCGCCGACGTAGCGGCCCGGTGTGAGCACGTGCCCGTGCCGCCGCACCTCGTCGAGCGCCGCCGACTTGCAGAAGCCGAGAACGTCGGCGTACTCGCCGGCGCCCTCCTCGCCGCGCCAGGCGTGGTAGGTGTCGGCGATGCGCGCGATGTCCTCGGCGGTCAGTTCGCGGTGCGTGCGGTCGGTCATGCGGCCCATCGCGCGGGCGTCGATGAACAGCACCTCGCCCTCGCGGTCCCGGTACTCGCCGGCACGCCGGCCCTTCGACAGGAACCACAGGCAGGCGGGTATTTGGGTCGAGCGGAAGAGTTG
Organism: Dehalococcoidia bacterium; assembly: GCA_965226785.1. Taxonomy (GTDB): domain Bacteria; phylum Chloroflexota; class Dehalococcoidia; order UBA2979; family UBA2979; genus CBDDEC01. The sequence continues at coordinate 172,448 of CBDDEC010000002.1, read as the reverse complement.
CCCCGGCAGGGCGACGACACAATCCACGAGGTCCGCCTCGACGATGTTCTTTCGTATCTCCCCTTCGCCCGACTGGTTCGAGGACATCGAGCCGTTGGCGAGGACGAAGCCGACGGAGCCGCGGGGGGCGAGGTGGTGCAGGAAGTGCTGCACCCAGGCGAAGTTCGCGTTGCCGACCGGTGGAGCGCCGTAGACCCAGCGCTGGTCGTCCCGCAGCCGCTCGCCACCCCAGTCCGAGACGTTGAAGGGTGGGTTGGCGAGGATGTAGTCGGCGCGGAGGTCGGGATGGCGGTCGTTGTGAAAGCTGTCCCCGTGCTCGATCTGGCCCTCGATGCCCCGGATCGCCAGGTTCATCCGGGCCATTCTCCAAGTGGTGTAGTTCGACTCCTGCCCGTAGATCGAGATGTCACCGGCGACCGGGCCGCCGTTGCCGTTGCCGGTAGCGTGGGCGCGGATGAACTCGACCGACTGGACGAACATGCCCGAGGAGCCGCAGCAGGGGTCGTAGACGCGGCCGTGGTAGGGCTCGAGCATTTCCACCAGGAGCCGCACCACGGAGCGCGGCGTGTAGAACTCGCCGCCCTTCCTGCCCTCGGCCAGCGCGAACTGCTCGAGGAAGTACTCGTAGACGCCGCCCAGCACGTCGTTGGCCTCCGCCTCGGCGCCTCCCACCTTGATGTTGCTCACGAGGTCGACGACCTGCCCGAGGCGGGTCTGGTCGAGGGCCGCCCGCGCGTAGTCCTTCGGCAGCACGCCGTCGAGCGCCGGGTTGTCTCGCTCGATGGAGGTCATCGCGTCGTCCACCAGCCGGCCGATGACGGGCTGACGGGCCTGCCTTTGCAGGTACGGCCAGCGCGCCTCAGGCGGTACCCAGAAGATGTCGTCGCCGCGGTACTCGTCGGGGTCCTCGGGGTCCGCGCCCTCGTCCCGCTCGGCCTCCAGCTTCGCGTGGGCCTCCTCGAAGGCGTCTGAGACGTACTTGAGGAAGATCAGGCCGAGCACGACGTGCTTGTACTCGGCGGCATCCATGCTGCCGCGCAGGGCGTCGGCCATCCGCCAGTATTCGGGCCGGTGGTCGGCGACGCCGTCGCTGCCACCTGCTCCGGTCTCCGTGCCGGCCCCCCGCCTTCCGGGTCGAGTTGTCGTCATCGCACCTCACCGCCCGCGGCACGCCATCGGGCCACCTCATGCTTGGCACTCTTCCCACGTGGTCCATAGCCATGCTGCACGAGGAACTCGGGCACCCCGCCGTACTCGACAGAGATCACGGCGGACTCGGCGGTCTTGTCGTGGCCGGGCAGGAAGAAGGAGTCGCTTGTCGTCTCGGCGCCGCAGCCGCACCAGCACTCGCCGGTTGGCACCATTGTACCGCTCCTGGTTTCTTGGACACTTCGCTCGCGGTAATCATACAGCCGCTCCGGTGCTGGGCGAGAGCGCCTGGCGGACGGCGGCCGGGGTGCGGTGGCCGTGGCGCTCGACCAGCCACTTCTGGTTGTAGTGGTCCTTGAACGCGAGCAGCGCGAGGCGCAGCTGCTGGACCGTCTCGAACGGCTCCACCCAGAGCAGCTGCTCCTTGAGCGTGCGGATGAAGCGCTCGGCGCAGCCGTTGCCCTCGGGTGCGGCCACGAACGACGGGCTCGAGCGGACGCCGAGGAAGCGCAGCTCGCCCTGGAAGTGGTCGCTGAGGTACTGGCTGCCGTGGTCGTGGCGCAGGCTGAGCCCGGCGGCGACGCCCGGCCTGTAGCCGCCGTGGTGCGCCCGCAGCCCCTGGCGGAGCGGCTCGAGCGCCTCGAAGCGCGTGCCGGGGCGAGCCGCGTGGATGCCGACGCACTCCTGCGTGCAGTGGTCGACGGCGATGAAGACCGTGGCGTTGGCCCTCGCGGGTGGTGAGGCAGGCGGTGGCGTCGGTTCCCCACAGCTCGTCTGGGCGGTCGGTGGTGATCGTGCCGTCGTGGTTCCGAGGCCCACGGCGGCGCCCGACGCGGGTCGGGGCGAGCAGCCCCGCCGCCCGCATCAGCCGTAGCACCCGGCCCTTCGAGGTGCGCACGTCGGCCAGGCGCAGCCGCGCCCAGGCCTTGCGGTAGCCCTCGCCGATGAACGGCGAGCGGGCGAGCACGGCGCGGATCTGCTCGGTGAGGGCGGCGTCCGTCCCTGCGCCTTTCGGACCGCGCTTCACCGCAGGCTGCGCGGGCCGGCTGGCTCGCGCCCGCCGCGCGTAGACCGTCTGACCTGACCCCGTGAGACGAGACCACCGTTGATGAGAGTCCTTTGGCCCGCGAAGGTGGGCGGAGGAGGACATCACGGTGAAACGACGCAGGCACACGCCTGAGCAGATCGTGCGCAAGCTGCGGGAGGTGGAGCGGCTGCTCGGTGAGGGGCAGACGATCGCGGAGGCGGCGAAGCGGGTCGAGATCTCGGAGCGGACCTACCACCGCTGGCGCAACCAGTACGGCGGGATGAAGGCCGATGACGCCAAACGGCTGCGCGAGCTGGAGCGCGAGAACGCGCGGCTGAAGCGGATCGTCGCCGACAAGGAACTCGATATCGACGCGCTCAAGGGGCAGTGTCAGATCTCAGGGCGCGTCGACCCTTAGGCGCCACAAGGCGACGTCGCTGGTGGTCTATGCTGCAGCCAGTTCGCTGATCAGCGAGTGCCAGCGTGTGAGGAAGAGCCGTCGCTGCTCTGTCAACGCGACATGGGCGCCACCGCGGCGGCGGACGCGGAAGTACTGTCGCAGCTCATCGAACGCGCTACAGAAGCGCGACGCGGACTCGAAGCTCCCGAAGCCCTGCATCGGGTAGTAGCGCTGCTTCACCGCTCGGTGACTCTGCTCGGTGTAGTTGTTGAGGTACTGCGTCGTGCGATGCCAAGCCTTGCGGCCGATGATCCAGCGGATCGCCCGTCGGTAAGCGGGGTGCAGGTCGGTCGTGATCCGTGCGGGCTTGCGTTCGGTGATCTCGACCAGTCTCCGCAAGAACCTCCGCGCGGCATGCTTGTCTCGACGCTCGCTCAGCATCGAATCGATCAGTTCTCCGTCGCCGTCGATCGCTCGGTAGAGGTAGCACCAGCGCCCAGCGACCTTCACGTACGTCTCGTCGAGGTACCAGGACTCGCCGGCTCGGGCTCGTCGCTTGGCGCGGAGCTGGCCGGCGAGCAGTGGGGCGAATCGAAACTCCCACTCCCGGATGGTCTCGTGCGTGACCTCAACACCGCGCTGGAGGAGCATCTCTGCCACGTCACGGAAACTCAGCTTGTAGCGCAGACGCCACAGCACCGCGAGGAGCACCACGTCGGTCGGGACCTGAAGATGGTTGAACGGCGTGCCGGTTCGCTCGTTGAAGCGACGCTTGCACGAGCGGCAGTTGAACCGCCGGTAGCCGAGCGTCGTGCGCGCCTGGCGTCTGGTCGTGGCGGCGGATGCACAGTGCGGACAGTTCACCGATGTCTCCTCGTCCATGCTCAGACGAGGCTAAACCTCACAGTTCGAGCCCTCAGATCTGACGCAGCCTGGCACCGGTACCTGCACGACACTTCGCGGACGCGGCTCCGGTACCCAGGCGACACTGGCTCCGGTAGCCGGGCGACACCTGGCTGCTCTTCCTGGTCCTGCTCGAGGGCCCCTCCCGGTGGACGATCCCGTCCGCAGCGGAGGAGGCCGCCATGCTGGTGGAGTTGGGGCTCGTGGAACAGCGGTATAGGGCGGTGCTCGAGGTACTCGACGGAGCCGCGAGCGTCACCGACGTCGCGCGTCGCTACGGCGTCGGGCGGCAGACGGTGCACACGTGGCTGCGGCGCTACGCGGCCGAAGGACTCCCGGGGCTCGCCGACCGTAGTTCACGCCCCAGCAACTGCCCGCACCAGATGCCGCCGGCGGTCGAGGCCCGCGTCGTCGAGATGAGACGACAGCACCGCGGCTGGGGGCCGCGCACGATCCTGAGCAGGCTTGCCCGCGCCGGCGTCTCGCCTCTCCCCTCTCGGTCCGGCATCTACCGGGCGCTCGTCCGCCACCAGCTCATCGACCCCAAGCGACGGCGCAGGCGGCCCAGCGACTACAAGCGCTGGGAGCGCTCGCGGGCGATGGAGCTCTGGCAGATGGACATTACGCTCGGGGTGCGGCTACAGGATGGCTCGCGCCCCTCGATCGTGACGGGCATCGACGACCACTCGCGGTTCTGCGTCTCGGCGAAGGTCGTCGCACGCGCCACCGCCCGGCCGGTCTGCGACGCCCTGCTGGAGGCAATGCGCCGTCACGGCGTGCCGGAGGCGATCCTCTCCGACAACGGCAAGGTCTTCACCGGCCGCTTCGGGCCGCGCCAGAGCGAGGTGCGCTTCGACCGGATCTGCCGCGAGCACGGCATCCGCCACCTGCTGACCGCGCCTGCGTCACCGACCACCACCGGCAAGGTCGAGCGCTTCCACAAGACGCTGAAGCGGGAGTTCCTGGACGGCAAGGTCTTCGCGTCGATCGCCGAGGCGCAGGCAGCGATCGACGCCTGGGTGCACGACTACAACCACTGCCGCGAGCACCAGAGCCTCGGCAACCGGCCCCCGGCCGAGCGCTTCGCCACCGCGCATTCGACGCCCCTTGAGGAGTCGGAGCCGGTGGCAACAGCCCCGGAGGGTGAGCCCGGTCCACCGGCCCCGCGCCTGCTCCGGCGGGTGCTCGTGGACGGCAAGGTGAGCCTGCTCAACTTCAAGTACCACGTCGGCCGCTACCTCGCCGGACAGTCCGTCGAACTCGTCTGTCACGACGGTCTCGTGGAGGTCTTCCACGACGCGGTGCTCGTGGCGACGCACGCCCGGCGGCACCTCCCTGAGCAGGAGGAGCGGGTGCTGAAGCAGGCGCTCGCCGCGGCGCCGAAGCGTCCGGCCTCGGACCGGGTGGTCGTCCGCAAGGTCGACCGCAACGGCTCGGTGAGCTTCGCGGGCGCCAACTACCGCGTCGGCAACGCGTTCCGGGGACGCCAGGTGGAGGTCTCCCTGGCAGGCGACACGGTGCCGATCTGGAGCGATGACCGAATCATTCGTACGCACGCGGCCAGACACGACCGCAGGAAGGAGCATGGTGCCTTTGCGAACCCAGGTGGCAGGCCGGACCGGATCAATGCAGCCTAGTACCCTGCACCACATGTCGTGCACGTACCGGAGCCGTTCTGTCGTGCGGGTACCGAGATCTCACAGCATTTCCCAGAACGGCCGTGAGTCGGGAAAACTAGCCCCGAAGGAGCGACAGTTTTGAGAGCAGCGCTCTTGCTCGTCAGCTTTGCCACGCTTCCGCTCGCGGCCTGCTTTGGTGATGAGGGTGGCGTGGTGGATGCCACCCTGACCGTTACGCCGCCCCCGACGGTTGCGGCGGCCTCCACCGCGGCTGCCACCACCACGCCTCAGACTCCCACGGTGACGACGACGCCTGAGCCGACGACCACCCCCAGTGCGACTCCGCCGATCGAAGGTGGCGCCGTCTGCGTCAACGACCCTGACCGCAGCTCAACTGTCCCAGGTCTCCTCGTCGACGGAGAAGCGTTTGCCGACGACCTCGCGAACATCCGCGACGACCACGCCATCGACGCGACGCGGGTGGCTCAGGTGCAGGGCTCCACCGTCGAGTTCAGCGCGGTTCAGTTAATCGATGGCCCCTGGTGCAACGAGGACTTCACCTGGTGGCGCGTTGAAGCGGAGCAGGCGGCGCTGCCCGGTGACGATGGCGCCCTTGACGGCAGCTCACGCGGTAGCATCAGCGGCTGGATCGCGGAGATCGACCAGTTCGGCCAGACGAACCTCAGTACTGATCGAGCCGCGCTCGGCCAGTCGCACGAGTCCTAACCCTTACCGCAGGTCGAGCGATAGTCCTGGTCTGCGATTGACCTGCCCCCGCCTTCTATACCCGTGGGACGGCAAAACCTCATGCGGCCCACCGATACTCATGATGCAAGCCTCCTCGCACCGGCTTGCTGACGACTCGCTGACTCGGCGTCCGCTGCACCGGCGAGCGTCCCTCCGGAGAGTCGAGCGACAATGACCGATGCGGCCGCATCGCGTTGTAGTGCTGGACGTACTCACCAAGCACCCGCCGGAGATGTTGTTCGTTGACCGCGATGACATGGTCGAGACACTCGCGCCTGAGCGTGCCGATGACGCGCTCGGCGATGGCGTTGGCATTCGGCGCGTGCACCGGAGTCAGAATCGTCTCGATCCCGATCCGTCGAGCGCGTGTCGAGCGCGTGCGATGAAGTCTCCGCCATAGCTACGGTCGCGGTCTCGGATGAGGAACCCTGGCTGCTGACCCCAGGCGGTCGCCTCGATCATCTGCCTCCAGATCCAGGGCGCGATCGGGTGCTCCGTGACGTTCCAGTGCCGGATGCGGCGCCGGCCGTGGTCGATCACGACGAACACGTAGAGCGTGCGGAAGGTGAGGGTCTGCACCGTGAACAGGTCAGCAGCCCAGATGCTGGACGCGTGGTTGCACAGAAACGTGCGCCACGACTGGCTCGGCGGTCGCCGCAGCGCCTGCTGACGGTAGCGGCTCACGGTGCGGGCGCTGACGTCGAAGCCAAGCGCACGCAGCTCACCGACGATGCGCACGGCGCCCCACCGCGGGTTCTCGGTCGCCATGCGCACGATCAGCTGCTGCAACTCGGCGGGGATCCGAGGCCGCCCGGAACCGCGGTGACTCCTCCAGCGCCAGTAGGCGCGCCAAGCAGAACGATGCCAGCGCACCACCGTGTCCGGCTCGACCATCACGAGCGTGCCTCGCCAGCCGGACCAACCACGTGCCAGCAGTGACCAGAGTCGGCGGTCGTGGCGACGGAGCCGCGGTCGACGACGGCCCCTTGTGTAGACGGCGAGCTGATGCCGCAGCGCCAAGTTCTCGAGGACGAGATCTCGGCGGGCGCGGACCGATGCGAAGAGTGCTGCGACAAGCAGACGGAGGTAGAGCACAGACGAGCCTCTCGTGGCTCGCCGATACTCTGCTATCTCAGCATCGAACCGCACGGATCAAGTTTTGCCGTCCCACGGCGGTTCGGGACGCGCCACTAGGCGTGCGCCCGGACGATGCCGTCGAGCCGGCTGCGGTGCTCCAGCATCGCTCGCTCGCAGCCACAGCGCTGCCGAGCACGCCGGCCGTGGGGGCGACAATGTCGCTAAAGAGGATCGTGAGCGTCACGTCCGTGGCGCGCGGCCAACGCTTGCGGCGTTTCTCGTCCTTGAAGGGTTGTCCTCACGATACGATGATCAGCGGAGCGCGGTCCCGACCGTCCCGAGGATGCGGGGCCCAGGTTGGCGACGGGCCCGCCTCTCAGGCGGCCTCCCTTCTGCATCGTTGCCCACGCTGTCCCGTGCCAGCGACGAGGCGAGTTCCACTTGACCGATCCCGGCCGCCAGTATGATGCTCTCGCTGCCCCCAGGCCTTGCGTACCGGCAGGGATGAGTTGATGCACGTAGCGGTGACGGGCGGCAGCGGGCGCATCGGGCAGTACATCCTCTCCGAGCTACTGGCCTACGGCTACGATGTCACGAATGTGGATGCCGTGCCTGGCGCCGCCGACACGCGCTTCCAGCGCGTAGACACGACCGACCTCGGCGAGGTCGTCGCCGCGCTCAAGGGCGTCGACGCCCTGATCCATATGGCCGCCATTCCTGCTCCGACGGACGACCCTGAGCACGTGGTGTTCCGCGTGAACATGCTGTCCAACTGGGCTGTGCTGGAGGCCGCTGAGATCCACGAGATACCGAAGGCGGTCATGGCGTCCTCCATCAACGCGCTCGGCGCGAGCTTCTCGAAGACGGCCGTGCCACCGCGCTACTTTCCCGTCGACGAGGCGCACCCGACACGCGCCGAAGATGCCTATGCGCAGAGCAAGTGGCTCGGGGAGGAGATGGCCGAGGCATTCTGTCGCCGACGCGAGATGCAGATCGCGAGCCTGCGCTTCCACCTCCTCATGTCGAGCGACGAGCAGCGCGCAGAGCAGCAGCTGTCGATCTCCGACCCGACGGACGACCGCGTGCGCTACAACTCGTTCTGGGGCTGGACCGACCGCTCGGACGCCGCCCGCGCGTGCCGCCTCGCGCTGGAGGCCGACTGGAGGGGCCACGAGGCGTTCTTCATCAATGCGGACGAGACAGTGCTCGCGATTCCGACGCGTGAGGCGATCGAGCGCGGCTACCCCGGCGTCCCGATGCGGAGGCCCCTCGACGGGTTCGAAAGTGCGATCGACAACTCCAAGGCGAAGCGCATGCTCGGGTGGACGCACGACACCCGGTGGGTGCGGCCGTGAGCGGCAGCGTCAGGTCCCAGACCCGGTGGCACAGAGGTAGAAGATGAGAGTCGGATTCGGAAGCGGCATCGCTCTGGTCGATCGTCCGGGCAGACCGGGCGGATCGCCTTCGCTGCGGTACGCGCAGCAGTTCGGCGCCACCGACATCGTCCCCAGCACCGAGCACCTGCCCTCACACGACGGAACGTGGCCGCAGCACCAGCTGATAGAGCTTCGAGTCGCCGTGGCAGGGTTCGGGATGAAGCTCTCGGCGATCGAGAACGTCCCGATCTCCTTCTACGACCACATCATGCTTAACGGGCCGCGGCGGGATGAGCAGATCGAGAAGATGATCACCAACTGCGCAGCATGGCCCGTGCCGGCGTTCTTATCTGCGCCACCGCGTTCTTGAGCGTCGAGGGAGGTTGCCGTGCGAGTGATCCAGTTTGAGTTGCCAGGCCAAGGGAGAAGGGTAGGCGTAGTCGATGGCGAGGATGTCATCGACCTAACTTCGTCCGAGCCGACGCTGACCACCGTTTATCGCGTATTCGAGCATGCGCAGGAAGATGGCCTGAGCCTCGAAGAAGCGATGGGGACAGTTGCGGACTCGGGTCATGCGACTCGTTTGCCGTACTCATCGTTACTAGAAGGGTCGGCCGAGAGTCCTGAGGCGCCGCATCTGCTTTCGCCGATCGACCATGATGATCCGCACCACGTGTTGATTTCCGGGACGGGATTGACTCACACGGGCAGCATGGAGTCGAGGGACAAGATGCACGCCGAAGCAGACGCGCTGGACGTGGAGGAACCTGCGACGGACTCGGCGAAGATGTTCCAGATGGGCATCGAGGGCGGAAAGCCCAGCGCGGGTGTGCGCGGGACTGCGCCGGAGTGGTTTCACAAGGGGAATGGGACGCTCCTGCGGGCGCCGGGCGAGGCATTGGAGCTGCCGGCGTTCGCACTGGATGGCGGCGAGGAGCCTGAGCTTGCGGGCTGCTACATCATCGACCGTGAAGGCGTGCCGAGGCGGTTGGGGTTCGCTCTGGGCAACGAGTGGTCCGATCACGAGACCGAGAGGATCAACTATCTGTATCTGGCGCCTTCAAAGTTGCGGGTGTGCTCCATTGGGCCGGAACTGGTGACGGACTTCGACTTCGGCGAGCTGGAGCTCCAGTGCACGGTCACGCGCGGTGGCCAGACGATTTACGCGAGCGGTCCGCTCTACACTGGCGAGAAATACATGTCGCACTCGCTGGCAAATTGTGAGGATCACCACTTCAAGTATCCAGGGCATCGCGTGCCGGGCGACGTTCATATTCACTTCTTCGGAACGAGCCAGTTGAGCTACTCGACCCGCAGGTGGAAATACGCCGCCGGGGACGAGATCACTATTGCGTCGGAGGGATTCAGCGCGCCGTTGCGTAACCAAGTGGCTGATGGGATTGCAGCCGATGGAGACGTGATCCCGGCGGTAAAGGCATAGAAGAGTCGGGACAAGTGGCAAAGACGCGGGAGGAGCGGATCAAGATATTCCCGCGGCCTTGCGGGAAGCGGAATGGTACGACGCGTGAGTTGCTGCCGGAGGGAATGAGCTCTCACCCCAGCCCTCCTTGCGACAAGCTCAGCGCGATCGCCGTATCTGCGCCGAGTTGTAACCTGATTCCCTGTGGACACGCCCTCCCGACACCTGCACTCCCGCCTCCGTAGTAGCTTGAATCCGGCGCGGGGAGGAGACGGTGTCACAGCCAGCGACATACCCCGAGTCCAGCAGTGCGACGACGGTACTCGTTGCCGGAATCCGGTCGTCTCGTAAAGGCCGATGCGCTGCAGCACATTGCCGGACATGCCACCGAGCCACATGGGGCTCCGGCGCCGCGAACGCAGGTCGATACCGGCGGCACCGATCGTCTCGAACGCGCCCTCGAGTGTCACGAGCTGCTCCTCCAGAGCCGCGGCAGCTGCGCGTGCTCGTCATAGCCGTCCACGGAACCAGGTCAGCTCCAGGTTGACAGCCCGCTACAATAGAGCGTCAAAGGTAACCGTTTTCTCGGAGCTGCTCAGGTGCAAGTGTACGTGGCCCGGCGTCTGATGAATATGATCCCTGTCTTGGTGGGCCTTTCTCTGATCGTCTTTCTGCTGATTCGCGTCATCCCGGGCGATGCGACCGATGCGATCCTCGAGGAGAGCCCGACAGCCATGCGGAAGGACGAGCTGCGCGCGCAGTTGGGCCTAGACCGACCTCTCCCAGTGCAGTACGGGCTCTGGGTCAGGGGGATCGCCACCGGCGACTTCGGGACCTCCTTTTGGACGAACCGTCCGGTGAGAGACAGCATCGTGCGCACGCTCCCGGTGACAGTTGAGCTCGCGGTCCTGGCGTCGCTTGTCGCCGCGCTGGTAGCACTGCCGATTGGCATGCTGGGGGCGCTGAAGCAGGACACGATGTGGGACTACATCGGCCGCTCCATCGGCATCGCCGCGCTCTCTGTGCCGAACTTGTTCTTAGGAACCCTTGTTATCGTGCTGCCGGCGATCTACTTCGGCTGGGTGCCTCCGGTCACCTATCGGCCGATCTGGGAGGAGCCCCTGCGCAACCTCGAACAGTTCTGGCTGCCGTCGCTGGTAATCGGCGCGTCGACATCCGCAGCGATGATGCGGATGATGCGTTCGACTCTGCTCGAGGTCTTGCGTCAGGACTACATTCGGACAGCACGCGCGAAAGGCCTGCACGAAGTGACAGTAGTCGTCCGCCACGCCGTGAAGAACTGCTTGATCCCCGTGATCACGATGTACGGCGGTCTGGTTGCAGGACTGCTCACCGGCACGGTCATCACTGAGACCATCTTCAACCTTCCGGGGCTTGGAAACCTGACGATCGATGCGATCTCGCAGCGCGATTACCCGCAGATCCAAGCTAACGTCCTCCTTTTCGGGGTGATATACGTGATAGCGAATCTCCTCGTCGACGTCTCTTATGCCTTCCTCAACCCAAGGATTCGCTTTGACTGACCTCAGAAGGCCGAGCCAGGCTTCGGCGTTGCCGGTATTTCGATCGCATGGCGGGAATGCCGCCTGGAGGTCTACGCGCGCCTTCATCTCAAAGAAGCCGCTGGGCGCGGCTGGCGGGGCGGTCATACTGCTCCTCGCCATCGTGGCCGCGACCGCACCGCTGATTGCGCCCTACGATCCGAACGAGTCTGTGGGCGGCGCCCGTCTTCTTGCCCCATCGACGACGCACTTCATGGGGACCGACAACCTGGGTCGCGACCTGCTAAGCCGAATCATCTATGGAGCGCGGGTCTCGATTGTGATCGGGCTGGGCGCGGCGCTCGTCGGCACGGCTGCCGGCGTGGCCCTGGGGCTCACCTCAGGCTATCTCGGAGGTGTAGTGGATGAGGTCATCCAGCGCGTCATGGACTCGATGCTGGCCTTCCCAGGTCTCATCCTGGCCCTAGCACTCGTGGCGATGATGGGACCCAGCCTCCGGAACGTGCTGATCGCGATCGTCATCGGATCGATCCCATCAAAGACGCGCGTTATCCGCGGAGCAGTACTTTCCGTCAAACAGGAGGACTTCGTGACCGCGGCCCGTGCGCTGGGCGCTCCTGGCTGGCGGATTGCCGTATTTCACCTACTGCCCAATATCTTTGCCCCAGTCTTGATCCTGGGTTCACTGTCCTTCGGGACGGCCATCATCGCGGAGGCTTCTCTCTCGTTCCTCGGGCTCGGTATCCAGCCTCCGACCCCCTCGTGGGGAGCGATGCTCAGCGGTCCGAGCCGACGATTCATGACGACTGCGCCCTGGATGGCCATTTTCCCGGGCCTCGCCATCAGCTCCGTCATCTTTGGCGTCAATATGTTTGGCGATGCACTGCGGGACGTCCTCGATCCGAGGCTTCGAGGCTCGCAGTGAATATAGGCGCCCGTGAATGACGATCATCTTGAGATCGCTTTCAGTGGCGGTGACACCGGCTGTGCGTCACGCCTGATCGTCCTTTCCGTGCCCTCCCTATCAAGCATTCGTGATATTCGGCCCGAACACGTTTGGCGACGCGCTGCGGGACACTCTCGATCCGGGGCTTCGATGCTAGCCGCGCTTGGAGCATTGGGTGCCCGTGAGTCACGATCGTGTTCTCCCGGTCCACGGTCTTCTTGGACACCTGATTGGGGCAGCCTGCCCCTACGGACGAGGTGTGCATGACGGACTCAGCACAGGGAACGAAGGGGCGTGGTGAGGCGCGACCGGAGCGAGGTCGCTTCTCGTCGCGACGCAAGACCGAGGCAGTGCTCGGGCTGCTGCGCGGCGACGAGCCGACGCGCTTTCGCGTGAGCTCGGGGTGACCGCGGCGACGCTGGCTCAGTGACGTGAGCGCTTCTTGCCGGCGGCCAGGCCTCGGTCAGGAGCCGGGCCGGCCGACGACGAGATCTCCGTCGCCTGCAAGCCAAGGTTGGCGCGATCACCATGGGCAACGGGCTGCTGCTCGAGCGTGCGCGCACGGCGGAGGCCAGAGTCCCTTTGGCACGCCGGAGGTCGAGGCGATGAGCCGGGCCAGCTCGCCCTCCAGCGGAGGCCGCTGCGGCACGGCCCCGCGTCTGCCAGCTCTGGGAGATCCCTCGCTCAACGGTCTACGAGCGGCGGGCGCGAGCGAGCCGGCCCGCGTAGCCAGCAGCGAAGCGTAGACCGCGGGGCGCGTGGACGGGCGCCACGTTCACCGAACAGATTCGCTCGGTACTCGCTGGCTCACTGTTCATCGGCGCGGGCTAGCGCAAGGCCTGGGCGCGGCTGCACCTGGCCGGCGTGCGCACCTCAAAGGGGTCGGGTGCTGCGGCTGATGCGCGAGGCGGGGCTGCTCGCCCCGACCCGTGTGGGCGGGCGGCGGGCGCAAGATGGCACGATGACCACCGACAGCCCCGACGAGCTGTGGGGAACCGACGCGACCGGCTGCCTAACCACCCGCGAGGGCAACGCCACTGTCTTCGTCGCCGTCGACCACTGCACCCACGAATGTGTCGGCATACACGCTGCTCGCCCGGGCACGCGCTTTCGAGGCGCTGGAGCCGCTGCGCCCGGGGCTGCGGGCGCACTACGGCGGCTGCGGGGCGAGCATCGCCGCCGGGCTGAGCCTGCGCCACGACCACGGCAGCCAGTGCCTGAGCGACCACTTCCAGGACGAGCTACGCTTCCTCGGCATCCGCTCCAGCCCGTCGTTCTTGGCCGCGCCCGAGGGCAGCGGCTGCGCCGAGGGCTTCATCCGCACGCTCACCGAGCGCTGCTCGGGTGGAGACGTTCGAGACGGTGGAGCAGCTGCGCCGCGCGCTGATCGCCTTCAAGGAGCGCTACGATCGCCGCTGGCTCGTCGAGCGCCACGGCCACCGCACCCCGGCCGCTGTCCGGCAGGCGCTCTCGCCGAACAGCAGGGCTGCCGCATGATTACCGCCAGCGAAGTGTCCAAGAAACCAGGAGCGGTCCACCCTGTTGACAACGCTCTGACGGAGGGTTACACCGTCGGTGTGGATGACGCCTGATGGCACCAGCCTCGCAAGCTAACGCGGGGAGGCCTAGAGGGATCCAGCTATCCGAGAGCTATCCGAGAGGGGATCTGGCATGAGCGACACTAACTATTGGGCCGGGCGCGTCTCGCGGCGCGCATGGCTCCGCGGCGCGGGGATGGCAGGCGCGGGTCTCGCCGGCGCAGCCTTGATTGGCTGCGGCGACGACGACGACGACGCAGTCTCGCCGACGACGCAGGCGCCCGCCGTCGAGGCAAAGCGCGGCGGTGAGCTGATTCTCTCCGGCGGCGACCTCCAGAAGCTCGACTTCCAGGCGACGATCTCGAGTGCAACCCAGGTTTCATCGTCGCTCGTGTTCAGCCGGGTCCTGAAATACGATCCCCAGACTGACCAGAACGACTACGTGCTACAGCCAGACTTGGCGGAGTCGTGGGAGGTCAGCGAAGACAAAATCATCCTTAACCTCAAGAAGGGGGTGAAGTGGCAGAACCTCGATCCGATGAACGGGCGCGAGCTCACTTCCGCTGATGTCAAGTACTCGCTCGAGCGCGTCGCGACGGACGACCCGCAGTACGTCCACGCTTACAAGGTTGGGCCTGTCGAGAGCATCGACGCGCCCGACGACCACACCGTCGTGCTGAACCTCAAGCGTCCGTCCGCGAACCTGCTCTTTGACATCGCCTCGGGTCAGGGGATGGGCATCGTACCGCGTGAGGTCATCGAGGCGGACGGGGACTTGAACAGTCGCTGGGTGGGCACCGGCCCCTTCATGCTCGACACCTGGGAGCAGGGTAATCGCATTCGGTTCGTCCGAAACCCGGACTATCACCGCGAGGGGCTGCCGTATGTGGACTCCCTCGAGGTGCGCTTCATCCGCGACGCGTCGACGAACCTCGCGAACTTCATCGCCAACAAGCTTCACTTCTACGGCATACCGAGCCTTGAGCAGAAGGCACAAGTCCAGGCGTCGACCGATGCCACGGTGCGCACGTTCGGCAACCTCGGCGGGACGCATAAGCTCTACAACGTGGGACCGAACGGAGTGGAGGCGCTGAAAGATCTCCGTGTCCGTCGGGCGATCGATATCGGAATCGACCGCGAGCTGATCTTGGACCTCGTGCTCGGTGGCGACGGAGTCATCGCCGGGCCGCCACTGCCCCTGGGTTACGGTGAGTGGTCGCTGTCGCAGGACGAGGTGGCGAGCACCTATGCGCTGAACCTCTCTGAGGCCACGAAGCTTGTGGATGCAGCCGGGCATTCGGGCTTGAAGCTGAAGATGCGTTACTCAAACACCAGCTCATTCTCGTCGGATGAGAGCCCGCTGATGAAGCAGACGCTGGCGGACGTCGGCATCGATATCGAGCTCGAGCCTGTCGAGCGGACGGTCTACCTGAGTTCGCAAGTCGACAGTGACTTCGAATTCATGAGTATCGGAATGGGGTCGTATCCCGACCCGAACAACTACCTGTTCCCAACGTTCCACTCGGCAGGAACGAAGAACTACGGCCAGGTGGACGACCCGAAATTGGATGCGTTGATCGAGGAATCCCAGGTGATCCTGGACGACGAGGAGCGCATCGAGTTCATCAAGAACCTCCAGCGCGCCTGGCCCGAGTATCTGTACCGGACCTACTCGGTGAACTCGAACTCGCACAGCGCGTGGAGCAACGCCGTCACGGGTCACTTCGTCCCGAAGGGCTTTGACTGGCAACCCTTCGACAGCGTCTCGTTCGTATGAGCGCCAGCTCAGTCCTTGAGAGATGAGACCTCGCGCGGTCAAGCCGCAGCGTGGCTTGACCGCGCGGGCGCGCTCAACGCCCTCAGCCGTCGAAGGGGGCCTGACCGGTTTCTCCCGGACACCTAGACTGAGGCGTTCCTGGACAGCTAGACTGAGATGACCTCGTCGCTCAGGCAGGAGTCAGCGAGCACCAACCGAACAGATCGTGAAGAGCCGTCACGGCGGACCTACGGGCGCGCCCCGTGTGCACGGCGTGCTTCGGGTCGGTCGTGGCTTGCGCTGCGGTCGTCAGCGTGTGGCTCGGCTGATGCGCGGTTCTTGTCGGGAAGGGAGCTTCCGACGGCCCGGGAGACGGCGTGCGGCCAGCACATGCAGGGATGACGATCTGATGCAGCGATTCGTGGCTGACGCGCCGGTTCGTCCTTGGCTGACGGACATCACCGAGGATCCCACGCTCGAGGACACGTTCTACTGCGCCGCCGTGTCGGACCTGCACTCGCGCCGGATCGTGGGTCGGTCGATTGCCGACCATGTGCGCAGTGAGTTCGTCGAGCGACTCGATACCCGCACCTGGCGCAGGCGGACGGAGTTCGCATCTGCGATCGTCGAGTCGATCGAGGGCTCGTGATGCTAGCGGCGTCGGCCGGAGCATTGGCGAACGTCAGGGTCGTTGACCTGTCGGATCGACTTTCGGGGGCCTTCTGTGCGCGACTCATGGGGGATCTGGCCGCCGACGTAGTGCTAGTGGAGAGCGACGACGGTCACCCGCTTCGCCGTGAGGCACCCTTCCTCGGCGACGAGCCGGGCCCCGAGCGTTCCTTGCTCCACGCTTACGCCAACCTGAACAAGCGTTCGGCGCTGCTCGCGCGGGACGATCCGCGGCTACCCCGTTTGATCTCCCAGGCTGACGTGGCAGTAGTCAGCGATGATGCTACCGCCGCGTGGGTGAACGAATCTACTGGTGAGAGCTGCATTGTCGCGGCCACGACCGCGCACGGGCTCAGCGGTCCCGATGCGTCAGTCCGCGGGAACGATCTCACAGCGTACGCCCGCAGCGGCTGGGCCTGGATGAACGGGGAGGAGGGGCAGCCCCCGCTGAAGGGCATCGCGAACCAGGTGGGATACCTGTCCGGTGTCATCACGTTCATTGGCACCGTAGCGGCTCTGCTGGAGCGGCAGAAGAGCACCCAGGGGCAGCGCGTCGACGTGAGCGAACTCGAGGCGCTGACACTTACCGCGGGGCCCAGCCTGTTGTCGCCTGCGTACGAAGGACGCTCAAGTAGCCGGGCGCTCCCGGATGTCTTCGGCGGGCCGGTGCCCGCAAGGGACGGATATGTCTCCGTAACATTCAGCCGCGCTCACTTCTGGCGGGACGCGATGAACGCCCTCGGCCTCGAACACCTTGCCGAGGATCCGAAGTACATCGACTCGGGGACCCGGCGTCAGTACCGGAGTGAACTTGCCGCGCTCATCGAGGCGAAGCTGTCGGAGCGAGACCGCTGGGATGTCTTCGAGCAACTCGGCACGCTCCGCTGCGTATGCGGCGTGCTGCTTGACATGTCCGATCTTGACTCGAACCCGCACCTGAACGAGCGCGGTGTGTTCGTCCAGACGGAGGTGGAAGGGGAGACGGTTCGCATGCCGGGGGCGCCGTTCAAGATGTCGGTCACCCCTTGGGCGCTCACCAGGCAAGCCCCACGGCTCGGTGCCCACACGGACGAGGTGCTTGGAGAGTGGTTGGGAGGCAACGAGTGACGCCAGGACCGCTCGCCGGTACGCGTGTGCTAACGCTAACGCAGGCTTGGTCCGGCAGCTTCGCTACCGAACTGTTGGGCCTCCTGGGAGCGGATGTCATCCAGGTGGAGGCACGTCGCCGGCCCGACAACTGGCGCGGGGGGTACGAAGGCCGGATCCCGGACGCGATCCGGGACCCCGAGAAGCGCCAGCGGACGTGGAACGTCAGCCCACTCTACAACGCTGTCAATCTCAACAAGCGCGGGATCACACTCGACCTCAGCGACCCGCGAGGGCTTGACTACTTCAAACGGCTCGTCCCGCTGTCGGACGTGATCGTCGACAACTTCACACCCCGAGTCATGGCGAACTGGGGGCTGGACTTCGGGTCGCTCCGGGCTCTCAGGCCGAATGTGATCCAGGCGTCGCTATCGGCCTATGGTGCGTCCGGCCCGTACCGGAATGTGCCCGGCATTGGTGGCACGATCGAACCGATGTCGGGGATGTCATCGCTGCTCGGATATGAGGGCGGCCGGCCGATGAACTCTGGGACTATGTATCCAGACGCCGTCGCCGGCATGTACCTCACCGCTGCAATTCTCGCCGCGCTTCACCACTGCGCGCGGTCCGGCGAGGGACAGTACATCGACCTTGGCATGATGGAGTCGAACGCCACATTTATCGGGGACGCATTCGTCGAGTACTCGGCGAACGGGACGGCGAGGCCGCGGTTGGGGAACCATCACCTGCGCATCGCCCCGCACAGTATCTTCCAGGCCCGGAACGGCGAGTGGATCGCACTTTCCGCGGAGACGGACGAGCAGTGGGCTTCGCTGAAGAAGGTGATTGGGTCGCGTCGGCTTGACGCGCCGGAGTTCAGCAGCCGCGGATCGCGCAAACGGCACGAGGCTGAGCTCGACCTAGTAATCGACGATTGGCTACGAGACCAGGATGCCGCGGTCCTCGAGGAGCAACTCACCGGACTCGGTGTCCCGGCTTCCCGCGTCCGACATCCCGTAGAGGTCCTCAGCGATGAACAAATGCAGGCGCGCGGGTTCTTCGTCCAGGTGACGCATCCGGAAGCAGGAACGCACACGATGGTTGGAGTCCCGTGGCGATTCTCAAGGACGCCCGCACGTGTAGTTCGCCACTCCCCGATGATGGGGGAGCACAGCCAGGAGGTTCTCTCAGAGTTTCTCGGCGTGAGCGAAGAGGAGTACGAGCAGCTCGTTGCCGACAACGTGAGCGGAGATGAGCCACCAGTGTGACCGTCGATCGCCTCAGCCTCCCCGCCCCTGTCATCCCAGAAGGAAGCCTCTCGCGCAATCCTGGTGAGCTGCGACTGATTGGCGGTAGGGGGAAGAGACCAAGGCTCGCAAGTCGCCGCGCCGCGTGGTCCGCGTCTGGGAAGGGTGACGCATGAACCACCCTGAGGCACCCCCGGGAGCGCTCTCCGATCTCAGGGTGGTGGACCTCTCGACACGCCTATCCGGCGCGTTCTGCGCCAAGCTCTTCGGCGATCAGGGTGCAGACGTCGTGCTCTTGGAGACGCCAGCTGGCCACTCTCTGCGCGGCGAAGCGCCGTTCCTCGACGACATCGCCGGGCCGGAACGCTCGCTGGTGCATGCGTATGCAAACCTCAACAAGCGGTCCGTGCTACTGGGTGCGGCGGACCCACGCCGCCAGGACTTGATTCGGCGGTCCGACATCGTCGTCGTTACGGATCGGGCGACAGCGGATGCCGTCACCACCGTCACTGGCCCGGAGGCGGTCCTCGTCGCCGTCACGGCCTACGGGCTAGACTCGCCGATGTCCGAGGTACCCGGAAATGACTTGACGACCGCGGCCGCGACCGGCTGGGCATTGATCAACGGCGACGAGGGCGAGCCTCCGCTGCGTCCTACGCTCCACCAGTCCGAGTACCTCGCAGGCATCACTGCCTACTGCGGAGCCGTCGGCGCCCTCGTCGCGCGGGGAGAGAGCGGGACTGGGCAGGTTGTGGACGTGTGTGAGCTCGAGCCGATGCTCTGGATGGCGGCACCCAGCATCCTCGCGGCCGCTCAGGGCGGCACGACAGGGGGAGGGCGCTCGCGGCCCGGCGTCTTCAGCGGCCCGGTTGCCACACGGGACGGTCACTTCTCGGTCACGTTCAGCCGCCCGCACTTCTGGATCGAGGCGATGAAGGCGTTGGGGCTGGAAGAGTTCGCGGAGAACCCGAAATATACCGACCGGCTAAGCCGCCGGGCCGAGGCGGAGACCATCGAGCCGAAGATCGAAGCGGCGCTGGCATCGCGTGACCGGTGGGACCTGTTCAACGACCTCTCGCAGCGTCGCTGCACGGTCGGTGTCGTGCTGGACATGAGCGACCTGGCGACCAGCGATCAGCTGACGGCGCGCAACGTGATCGCGGACACGCGTGTGGACGACCGGACGGTGGCGACGCTGTCGTCGCCCTGCCAGATGACCGCGACACCCTGGATCATGCGTGCACCTGCGCCGCGACTCGGTGAGCATACGGAGGACGTGCTCGCGCAGTGGTCAACCGACGATGAGGAGGCCCGCTGATGACTGGTCCGCTGGAAGGCATCCGCATCATCACGTTCACACAGGCCTGGGCAGGCACCTCGGCGACAGAGCTACTCGGATTCCTGGGCGCCGATGTCATCCAGATCGAGTCACGTAGCCACCCGGACATATTCCGGGGGGGCTACGTGGGCCCAGTGACACCGACCATCGCCGATTCATCGAAGCGCCAGCGGCGGTGGAACACGGCTTCAGCGTACAACTCAGTCAACCTCAACAAACGGGCGATCACGCTGGACGTCGTCGACCCGCGCGGCATGGAGATCTTCAAGCGTCTGATCCCGCTCGCTGAC
This sequence comes from Dehalococcoidia bacterium, assembly GCA_965226785.1. Lineage (GTDB taxonomy): Bacteria > Chloroflexota > Dehalococcoidia > UBA2979 > UBA2979 > CBDDEC01. The sequence continues at coordinate 152,336 of CBDDEC010000002.1, read as the reverse complement.
GTCATCGCAGACAACTTCACGCCGGCGGTTATGCAGAACTGGGGACTGGACTTCGACAGCTTGCGGGCGATCAAGCCGGACATCATCCAAGCGTCGCTCTCTGCCTATGGCGCGACTGGCCCGCTCCGAGAAGTCCGCGGCATCGGCGGTACGATGGAACCGATGTCAGGGCTCAGCTCACTCCTCGGATACGAGGGTGGGCGCCCTATGAACTCGGGTTCGATGGCTCCCGACCCCATCGCTGGCCTGTGGTTCGCCGCCGCGATCGTAACCGCCATCCGGCACCGCCTTCGAACCGGTGAGGGGCAATACATCGACCTCGGCATGATGGAGTCCAACGCCATGCTGACTGGCGACGCCTTTCTGGAGTACACGGCAAACGGCCGCGTGCGCCCTCGCATGGGCAACCGCCATCTGCGCATCGCGCCACATGGCATCTACGCCGCACAAGGCGGCCAGTGGCTCGCGCTGTCAGCGGACGATGACGCGCAATGGGCGGCGCTCACGGCCGCGATCGGTGAACCGGCGCTCCGCTTCGACCGGCGCTTCTCCTCGATGGCGGATCGGAAACGGCACGAGCAGGCGCTTGACGAACAGGTCGGCGCCTGGGTGCGCCACCAGGATGCGTCGGAAGCGGAGGCGACGCTGACGGCAGCCGGGGTGAACGCCGCGCGTCTTCGCGACCACACCGAGGTCCTCTCGCACCCGGCCCTGGTTGCGCGTGGGTTCGGCGTCACCGTGGAGTACCCGGAAGCAGGGACGCACAACGTCGCAGGCGCGCCTTGGCGCATGGCGGCCACGCAACCCGAGATCACCCGGCCCGCGCCGATGCTAGGAGAGCATAGCTTCGAGGTATTCTCGGAATTGCTCGGCGTGACGGAGCCGGAGTACGACGAGTTGGTCGCGCGCGGCGTCTCCGGAGACGGGCCACCGGACTAAGTGACCGTCAGAGCCGGGCCTAGGACGTCGACGTTGCGCGGGCTTCAACGCGGCGGTCACCGGCGTCCAGGAGACGGCGCCGAGAGCGCATTACTGTGGTGCTCCGCGACGTCTGACGAACCACGTCACGACGTCCGCCAGGCAAGGGTGGAGAACAAGGAGTGCCAACAATGACCAACGAGCGTCGAGTCAACTACGAAACGGCTCACGACGGGATGATCGCCCTCGTCAGCCTCAACCGGCCCCGCTACCGGAACGCTCTGAGCTTGCAGACCATGCAAGAGCTGGACAACGCATTCCAGCAGGCCGTGAATGACGCGAACGTGCGGGTGATCGTCCTCAAGGGCGAGGGACCGTCGTTTTCTGCCGGTCACGACCTCGGGTCCCCGGACGTGGCCGATCGTGACCGAGGGGCGATGGCGAAGACGGACGCTATGTACGCCAACACCTGGCAGTTGGATCTGGACCACTACCTGCGATTCCGCAGCCTTCCGAAGCCGACGATCGCGCAGGTCCAAGGGCACTGCATCTTCGCCGCGTTCATGCTCGCTTCATCGATGGACCTGATCTTCGCCTCGGAGGACGCGCAGTTCCTGGCGACGGACCTCGACTTTTTCACCATGCCGTGGGACCTCGGCGCACGGAAAACGAAGGAAATCCTGTACGAAAACCGTTTCTTGACGGGCGAGGAGGCGATGGAGGTTGGCTATGTTCAGCGGGTCTTTGCGGCCGACCAGCTGGAGGCCGGCGTCATGGAGTACGCAGCGCGGGTCTGCGAGCAGGAACCGTTCAAGCTGCGCATCATGAAGATGTCAATCAACCAGATGCAGGACATACAGGGCTTCACGCCGCACATCATTTCCCACCACTCGGCGTGGGTGGTCAGCCGCAGCGCTACCCGCGATACCGCCGCAGTGGAGGAGACGCCGAGCGGCCGCCGCACGCACTCGATCGTGGAGAGCGCGAAAACCAAGCCCTAAGTGCGCCGGTGGGGCAGCGGAGGAAGCACGGTACCCCGCGGAAGTAGCGGTTGTCCGGTTCTCCAGGCCGGAGGGGTGAGCCGATGTTCATCTGGACTCGGCCACGACCACGCGGAGCCGGCCGATCGAGCTCCGTCCTTATCCGTACGTCACGGAGGAGGCGGTGAGCTGCCGAGATGAGGATCGCGTCTCCGCCGCCGGAGGTTACCATCCCATCGACGGAAAGAAGCCGGAATCCACAGATCGCAATTACGACCGGAACAAAGAATGAAGATCACCGACATTAAGAGCTTCCCAGTGTGGGTCGGCACGCGTAACCAATTGCTCGTCAAGGTCGAGACGGACGAGGGCATCTACGGCTGGGGCGAGTCCGGACTATCGAGCCGAGAGTTCGCCGTCGCGGGTGTGGTCTCCCACTACCGGGAGTGGCTGATCGGGCGCGATCCCATGCGGCGAGGCTCGCTCTGGCAGGAGATGTACCGGAGCCAGTATTTCGAGGGCGGCCGTGCTCTCACAGCGGCCATCTCTGCCATCGACATCGCGCTCTACGACATTGTCGGCAAGAAGCTTGGTGTCCCGGTCTACGACCTTCTCGGCGGGAAACACCGGGATTTCGTGCCGACCTTCGCCACCGGCGGCGGCGATTCGCCCGAAGAGATGGTCGACGTTGCAAAGCGAATACTAGCGGACGGATTCAACTGCATCCGAATGCACCACGGCTACTCCGCGGAAGACGACGAGAACCTCTTCGAGCCGCGGGAGCACATGGCCCTGGCGGCGGAAGGCCTGACGAAGGTACGAGAGGCGGTCGGCATCGCGCCGGTGATCGGCACGGACGTGCACCACCGCTACTCAGTCGCAGAGGCGGCATCCTATCTCCAGATGATGCCAACGCACACGCTCGACTTCGTCGAGGAGCCTATCCGAGATGAGTCGCCGGAAGCATATGAGGAGCTTCGCAAACTCACTTCGGTGCCGTTCGCCATCGGAGAGGAGTTTGCGTCGAAGTGGCAGTTCCTGCCCTATATTGAGCGCGGCATCACCAACTACGTGCGGGTCGACATCTGCAACGTTGGCGGTTTCACGGAGGCGATGAAGGTTGCCGGCTGGGCAGAGGCGCACTACATAGACCTAATGCCGCACAACCCGCTCGGACCGATCTGCGTCGCGGCCACCGCGCACCTTGCGACCGCGGTTCCGAACTTCTCATGGCTGGAGATCCGCCGGTCGGCCGGCGAAGAGCCGAACTTCTACGACAAGACCGTCTTCCCCATGATGCCTGAGATCACAGGCGGCCGCGTGACGCTACTCGATCAGCCGGGACTGGGAGTCGAGGTGGACGAGGCGAGTCTGACGGAGCCGTTCCGGCACGCCGAGATGCCGCACCTGCACCGGAGGGACGGCTCACACACGAACTGGTAGTGCGAGGGCCGACTCATGTCTGGCTGCGGAGGGCGAAATCTGCCTGGCCGCCCGCCGCACGTCTCCGTCGCGGCGCATGAGGTGGCCGTGACGCCCGACGTAGTACCCGCGTCGGCGTAGGTCTTCGTTCGCTACCAGCTGCCGCGCCCGCCGCTCGTGCTGGGGTCGTGGAGCGTCGTCCTCGGTGGTGCGGGCGTGGACTTCCTCGACCTGCTCGACATAACCGAGATGGCGTCGAGTCGTTGCCGAGGCGATGGCCTTTGGGCCATGTAGGCGATCAGTTGCGGTGGTACCGTACTGATCGCCTGCCCAAGGCAAGTCGGCTAGTCCGACCAGGGCGCCCCGTGGCTGCCGGGCGTTCCTGTGTTCTCTGGATCCGTTCGGCCTCGCGTAAGGCGAGGACGGCACCCGACGATGACGACATGTGGTGGCGCGCCACGATGTCCGGACGCGTTCTGCCTCAGTGGAGCACCGAGGCTCGCCAGTCTGCGCCAGTTCGGATCTGGTCCCTGCTACCAGCGGCACTTGATCGGGCGGCGGGGGACACCTCTGCGCGTCAGCGGCCGCCGCAATCGCGCACCCACCCCCGCTCCTCTATCATGGCGTGCCGCGGCGGAAGCGGTGCGCGCGGGCGATTGCGGAGGGAGACGGCAATGCGAATCGAGAACGACGACGGCCTGTCGAAGCTGCTGGTATCCGGCGAGGAGACGCGACTGTGCAGCGGGTTCGTGTTCACCGAGGGGCCGATCTGGGTTGCCGATGACGAGGCGCTGCTGTTCAGCGACATCCCCGGCAACCGCATTCATCGCTGGCGGCCGGGGTCCGACAGCGCTGAGGTCTACCGCGAGCCCAGCGGGCATTCGAACGGGCTCACGCTCGATGCGGAGGGCCGGCTGCTGGCGTGCGAGCATTCCGGGCGGCGCGTGTCGCGCGCGGCGTACGTCGCCCGTGAGGGCGATGGCGTAGGCAGCGACGTAGCCGCGGCCTTCGAGGGCAAGCGGCTCAACAGCCCCAACGACATCGTGGCGCACTCCTCCGGGCGGCTGTACTTCACGGATCCCACGTACGGGCTCCCGCAGCCCGGGGCACGGCGCGTGCTGGGGGATCCCGACGCTCGCAAGGAGCTCGACTTCCAGGGCGTCTACGGCGTCGATCCGGATGGCACGCTCACGCTGCTCGTCGACGACTTCACGCAGCCGAACGGCCTCGCCTTCTCGCCCGACGAGTCGGTGCTGTACGTCGGCGACTCGCAGGACCGCATCATCCGCCGCTACGAGGCCGCGGACGACGGCTCGCTGGCGGGAGGCGAGCTGTTCGCCGACATGCGCGGCGACGACCGGCGGGGCGCGCCAGATGGCATGAAGGTGGACGAGGACGGGCGGCTCTGGACCACCGGCGCTGGCGGCGTGTGGGTGCTCGCCCCCGACGGCCGGCGGCTCGGCGTGTTCGAGATGGAGGAGCACGCGGCCAACCTCGCGTTCGGCGGGCCGGACCTGTCGACGCTCTATCTCGCCGCGGCGACCAGTGTGTACAGCGTGGAGACGGGGGTGCGAGGCATCGCTCCCGCGATGCGCGCCGTCGTCGACGGCGCGGCACCCGACCCGACCTAACCCGCCCCGCGCGTGGACGCCTCGTACTGGCGTGTCGTGCGCCCCGAGCCCGTTTCCACGTCTGGTGGCTACTGCACGGCGGAGAGCGCCAGGAGGGCGCGGCTGCGCGGTCGTAGACGGTGGGTCTCCGACCCAGCTGCCTGGGCGACGCAGCGCTTGGGGGTTGCCGCTCCTCTACTGTGACCCCGGCCGCAGGCGCAAGGGCAGGGGAGCGCCCCTCCTCAAGAAGCGCGCCGAGAGGACGCCAGCATGAGGACGCCGCTCCGGCTGGCTGCTGCGCCGCCTCGCCGCCGGCTCGTTCCGGCCGCGTAATCGCGGCGGTGGAGGGTGCTTCGCCCTTGAATCCCCGCGCAACCGTGCAGCCGCTGTCTCCGAGCCTTGTACCATCAGGGCTACCATGCGAGGCGAGCGAATCCAGCGACGCATGGAAGCCTTCCTCGACGAAGCAAACGAGGCCGCCGTGCGAAGCGACTGGGAGACCGTTCCAGGGACGCGCGCGCGAGGTGCTGGCTCACACGGTGGCGCGCCGAGGCGCTTGGTCGTCGGAAGGAATGGAACATGCCCCAATCTGCACGGAGAGAGGTCGCCGCGGACCAGGTGGTCCTCGACTACCTCAAGCGCCGCTGGCGCGGGCTGGACATCTCGACCATCTCTCAGGCGCAGGATGCGCTGAGCCTGCCGAACAACGTCGCCCAGCGACTCCGGTTGTACCTGCGCCTCGAGTCCGCCCCCACGCTGCGCCGCGCGCTCGCGCAGTGGGACGCGACCCCCCGTGACCGTCACCCTCACGGCGAACGAGAAGCTGATCGCGCGCGCCCTCCTCGCGGGCGAGGCCGTGGCGGCGGTCGGTCAGGCCGTCGGCGTGCCCGCCGCAGAGACAGCCACCGCGTTGCGCGTGCTGCGAGAGCTCGGCTTCCTGAAGGGCCAGGCACTAGCTCCCGAGGCCGTGCGGTTCGAGGAGGGGATCGGCCTTAACTTTCACGCAGTCCTGGTGGAAGGTGAGCCGGCCTTCAGCGTCCACTGAGCGACCGCCTACCCGCTGCTGGTCAGCAGCATCTACCGGGGCGACCCCGTGGGACGGCAAAACCTCATGCGGCCCACCGATACTCATGATGCAAGCCTCCTAGCACCGGCTTGCTGACGACTTGCTGACGACTCGCTGACTCGGCGTCCGCTGCACCGGCGAGCGTCCCTCCGGAGAGTCGAGCGACAATGACCGATGCGGCCGCATCGCGTTGTAGTGCTGGACGTACTCACCAAGCACCCGCCGGAGATGTTGTTCGTTGACCGCGATGACATGGTCGAGACACTCGCGCCTGAGCGTGCCGATGACGCGCTCGGCGATGGCGTTGGCATTCGGCGCGTGCACCGGAGTCAGAATCGTCTCGATCCCGATCCGTCGAGCGCGTGCGATGAAGTCTCCGCCATAGCTACGGTCGCGGTCTCGGATGAGGAACCCTGGCTGCTGACCCCAGGCGGTCGCCTCGATCATCTGCCTCCAGATCCAGGGCGCGATCGGGTGCTCCGTGACGTTCCAGTGCCGGATGCGGCGCCGGCCGTGGTCGATCACGACGAACACGGAGAGCGTGCGGAAGGCGAGCGTCTGGACCGTGAACAGATCGGCGGCCCAGATGCTGGACGCGTGGTTGCGGAGAAACGTGCGCCACGACTGGCTCAGGGGGCGCCGCAGCGCTTGCCGGCGGTAGCGACTCACGGTGCGGGCGCTGACCTCGAAGCCAAGGACACGCAGCTCGCCGACGATGCGGACGGCGCCCCACCGTGGATGCTCAGTGGCGATGCGGACGATCAGCTGTCGCAGCTCTGCGGGAATCCGGGGTCGTCCGGAGCGGCGACGACTCTTCCAGCGCCAGTAGGCGCGCCAAGCAGAACGATGCCAGCGCACCACCGTGTCCGGCTCGACCATCACGAGCGTGCCTCGCCAGCCGGACCAACCACGTGCCAGCAGTGACCAGAGTCGGCGGTCGTGGCGACGGAGCCGCGGTCGACGACGGCCCCTTGTGTAGACGGCGAGCTGATGCCGCAGTGCCAAGTTCTCGAGGACGAGATCTCGGCGGGCGCGGACCGAAGCGAAGAGTGCCGCGACAAGCAGACGGAGGTAGAGCACAGACGAGCCTCTCGTGGCTCGCCGATACTCTGCTATTTCAGGACAGAGCTGCACCTATCAGGTTTTGCCGTCCCACGGCGGGCTGCATCACGAGTACGAGCGTCTCGCCGCGTGACATTCGGGCGGACGACATTTTCTGGTAGCACAGCCATCGTTCCGCCGATGGTGGCTCGACAACGACTTCTGAAGGTGGAGAGTAAATCGACCACCGGCTACGTGACTGCCGACTATTAGCACAGCGTAGCCTCCCGCGACGAGGTGGCTAGCGCTATGCGGCGGCGAGAATGGCCTCGGCGCGAACCATACCTGCTTCAGGGCGTCTGCGCGGCCCACCGCGCGAGTGCCTTGTTAGGATCCGTGATCTCATCAACCGAGGTGTAGAACCAGTCTTCCCAACCTCGGTGCGGCAACCCCGTGAACAGCATTAGATTCAGCGGATAGCGCCCGCTGTCGGTGGCTCGGCGGAAGTCGTCTCGGAACAAGAAGGTCGGGCGACCGAGCGCGATGGCCATGCCGAGTTCGACCATGACGCCCTCGTCGGGAGGCACGCCGTTCACTACCGCGAAGATGGCGTCGGACTCGCGTACGTCACGAAAATCAGCCTGCCCGACATCGTACGCCCAGTCCGACTCGGTGAAGTCGATCTGATTATTCCGTACGAAAGGGTTCCCAGACCTCCAGGCCGAGCGACTCGAGAGCGTCAACAATGGGCGGGAGGAGTGCCGCCTTCTGCTGCAGGGAGAACCCGTACGGGTTCGCGAGGTATATCGCCCGCGTCATGTGACTATCTCCTGTCCAACAAGCTCCCGTGTCGCAATCGTTAGCCATTTGCCACCAGAACAGCGCTGTGTACATCAGCCCCGCTGAAGTCTGTCGACGAGGAGCGCCTGGTGTGACAGCGGCCTCTCGGCCAGCGTTGCGATTAGCCCTGATACGACGAGAACGGCCGACTCCTTAGAGCACTCTGGACCCGAACATCTTGCAGTCATGGCTGATCCTCGCGGGCACGCGTCCTTGACTCCCATGCTACTCGGCAGCCGCAGGGAGCGGCGATCCCGCCGCGATGGTGGCCAGCAGGATCAGGGCGCTGGCATCGTCGCACGGCCAGCAGAAGCACGGCGCCGTGGGCCAGCCCAGCTCGCGCAGCACGGCGAGCCGCTGGTGGCCGTCCAGGACCTGGTAGCCGCCCGCGAGATCCGGCAGGGGCCGCACGATCAGGGGCGGGCAGATCCGCTCCCGGTCGAGGTTGCGCCGCAGGGTCGCGCGCACCGCATCGTCCATGACGTTGGCGTTCGCGGGGTGCGGATGGAGGTCGGCGAGCGGGATGTCGCGCAGCCGCTCAGCGCCGGGCGATGACGAGGTACTCGTGGCTGGTGGCATTGGTGTGCTCCTTCGCGACCGCGCGGAGGCGCGGATAGGGGATGGCGCGGGCTTGCGCCACCTGTCGGTGGCGCGCGACCTGGGCGGTCACGTCGGTCAATGTGACGCCCGGCCCGCCGTACGAGAGGACGACGATCGGTTACGAGGTGAGCGCGGAGACGGTGAGGTGCTATCGGCGGAGGGCACTGCGGCGTCCGCCGTCCCGGTCCTGGCGAAGCTTCCTCGCCAACCACCGCCCGCAGCTCCGGGCTGCGGACTGCTGCACCGTGCAGACGCGCACCTGCGAGACGCTGTACGGCTTCTTCTTCATCACGCCCGCGCGACGCCGCATCGTGCATTTCAACGTGACGGCCCATCCGACGGCGCCGTGTGTGTGGCGTCAGTTGCTGGAGGCGACGCCGTGGGGGCAGCAGCCCCGCTATCTGATCCGGGACCGCGACCGCTCGTCCGGCGGTGCCTTCCTTGGCAGGGCGCGAGCGATCGGGATCAAGACGGTCCTCACTGCGGTGCGGGCACCGCAGGCGAACGCCAGCGCGGAGCGTGTGGTGGGAACGCTCAGGCGCGCATGTCTCGACCATCTGATCATCGTGAATGAGCGTCACCTGCGACTGGTGCTGCGGGAGTACGTCGCGCACTACAACCACGTGCGACCGCACCAGGCGCTCGAACTGTGGGCTTCGGACGACCGGCGGCCACGGTCACCGCCCCGGAGCGAGGGCCAAGTCGTGGGTCGGCCGATCCTGGGCGGGCTGCATCACGAGTACGAGCGTCTCGCCGCGTGACATTCGGGCGGACGACATTTTCTGGTAGCACAGCCATCAGCGATGACGCCGTTGTCCGCCTGGCGCGCCAGTACGGTGTGAGCCAGGCGGCGATGGCCTTCCGCCTTGCGAATCTGGGCCTAGCGGCGCTCTAGCATCACTCACCGGCCGCCCGCTTACCGTTGACCAAGACCGAGCCCACCAAGAAGTGAGCCCTCGCCGCGAGACTCGCCGCCGGCGCTGGGTGCGCTCTGGATGATGCGGTTCGCCAGCCGCGAGAACGGCAGCGACTGCAGCCACACCCGACCGTGCCCCGAGAGGCTCGCCAGGAAGAGCCCTTCGCCGCCGAAGATCATCGACTTGAGGTTCCCTGCACGCTCGATCGAGTAGTCGATCCCGGGCTCGAAGGCGACGAGGCACCCGGTGTCGACCAGCAGCTTGTCGCCGCGCAGCTCCTTTTCGACCACCGTCCCGCCGACTGACAGGAACGCCATGCCGTCGCCGCTCAGGCGCTCGAGGATGAAGCCCTCACCACCGAAGAGTCCGGTTCCGAGGTTGCGGCGGAAGGCGATGTCGATCTTCGTGCCGAGGGCCGCGCACAGAAATGCATCTTTCTGGGCCAGGATGGTCCCGCCGAGAGCAGCCAGATCGACTGGCAAGATCGTGCCGGGGAACTCGGCGGAGAAGGCGACGACCTGCTTGGCACGACCCTCGTTGGTGAAGTGCGTGAGGAAGATCGACTCCTGCGCCATTGCCCGCTTGCCGGCGTCCTTGAGCCTGCCCCACAACCCCTGATCAGGCTCGGCGCCGTCCCCCATCTTCGACTCGAAGCCGATGTCGGATTCGAGGAACATCATCGCTCCGGCCTCGCCGATAACCGTCTCGCCTGGGTCGAGTTCGACCTCGACGAACTGCAGGTCGTCGCCGTGGATCCGGTAGTCGATCACGTGGCTGCGCATGGTCATTGGGGTCTCCTGCTCGTGCATGCGGGCTGCCGAGATGTAAGCGCCCTCTACACCCATGATAGCCGGGAGCGGCTCAGGGAGAGGCGGACGGCCGATGAACGGTCCATCTCAGGACTACGACCGCGTCGAGCTCGTCTGGCCTGGCAAGGGCACCGAGGTCGAACGTGTGCGGCTGCCGTTCCAGGTCATCGAGCGCGTGAACGACGTGCGGCGCTCGCGCGAGGGACAGGCGCCGATGCTCACGGTCTCCCGGTCCACGGTTTTCTTGGATACCTGATTGGGGCAGCCTGCCGCTGCAGAGGAGGTGTCCATGACGGGCTCAACACAGGGGACGAATGGGCGGAGCGAGCCGCGGCCGGAGCGAGGTCGCTTCTCGTCGCGACGCAAGGCCGAAGCGGTGCTCAGGCTGCTGCACGGCGAGGAGCTCGACGCCCTCTCGCGCGAGCTCGGGGTGACCGCGGCGACGCTGGCGCAGTGGCGTGAGCGCTTCCTCGCCGGTGGGCAGGCATCGCTCAAGAGCCGGCCGGCCGATGACCGTGACGACGAGATCCGGCGCCTGCAGGCGAAGGTCGGCGCGATCACGATGGACAACGAGCTGCTGTTCGAGCGCGCGCATCAGTTGGAGGCAGGACTCCCTTTGGCACCTCGGAGGTCGAGGCGATGAGCCGGGCCAGCTCGCCCTCCAGCGGACGCCGCTACGGCACGGCCCGCGTCTGCCAGCTCTGGGAGGTCCCGCGTTCGACGGCGTGGGGCGGCAAAACCTCATGCGGCCCACCGATACTCATGATGCAAGTCTCCTAGCACCGGCTTGCTGACGACTCGCTGACTCGGCGTCCGCTGCACCGGCTTGCGTCCCTCCGGAGAGTCGAGCGCCAATGACCGATGCGGCCGCATCGCGTTGTAGTGCTGGACGTACTCACCAAGCACCCGCCTCAGATGCCGTTCGTTGACGGCGATGACGTGATCGAGGCACTCGCGCCGGAGCGTCCCGATCACCCGCTCGGCGATGGCGTTGGCATTCGGCGCGCGCACCGGAGTCAGAATCGTCTCGATCCCGAGCCGTCGAGCGCGTGCGATGAAGTCTCCGCCATAGCTACGGTCGCGGTCTCGGATGAGGAACCCTGGCTGCTGACCCCAGGCGGTCGCCTCGATCATCTGCTGCCAGATCCAGGGCGCGTTCGGATGCTCCGTGACGTTCCAGTGCCGGATGCGGCGCCGGTCGTGGTCGATCACGATGAGCACGTAGAGCGTGCGGAAGGCGAGCGTCTGGACCGTGAACAGATCGGCGGCCCAGATGCTGGACGCGTGGTTGCGGAGAAACGTGCGCCACGACTGGCTCGGGGGGCGCCGCAGCGCTTGCCGGCGGTAGCGACTCACGGTGCGGGCGCTGACCTCGAAGCCAAGGGCACGCAGCTCGCCGACGATGCGGACGGCGCCCCACCGCGGATGCTCAGTGGCGATGCGGACGATCAGCTGTCGCAGCTCTGCGGGAATCCGGGGTCGTCCGGAGCGGCGACGACTCTTCCAGCGCCAGTAGGCGCGCCAAGCAGAACGATGCCAGCGCACCACCGTGTCCGGCTCGACCATCACGAGCGTGCCTCGCCAGCCGGACCAACCACGTGCCAGCAGTGACCAGAGTCGGCGGTCGTGGCGACGGAGCCGCGGTCGACCGGGTGAGGCTGTGGCGGCGTTGAAGCTGCTGCTGCGCCGCCGAAACGGGAAGAGAGCGAGGTGGTGGAGATAAAGGTGGTGGAGGCGCCGGCGCAGACGGAGGTGCTCAGCACGCATGGGGTCGCGCCGGAGGAGGAGAAGCGGCGGACCGCGAAGCTGGAGAGTGGGCTGATTGAAGAGGAGTGGGCATAATGCGCGGCCGGTGGTGGCAGAACTGCGTCACATGACGCAGTTTCTAAGCATCGAGGCGGTGCTCGCGTCGGTATGAGCGTAGCGGCGAGCGTCCAGACGGGGGTGGAGCGCGGTTTCGCGCTGCCGCTCGCGCGGTGGGAGGACATTGGATTCAGGCCCAATGATTGGGCCGTCTGGCCCATACACGCCGGGCCGGAGCGCTTCCGGGCTCTCGTCGCCACGCGGCAGTGCGGAAAGTCGCATGAGGCCGGGGCGTGGATCGACAAGCAGATGATGTACCCGCACGACGGGAAACCGGCCTGGGTCGGAGTCGGATCCTATGACTACGACCACGCCGAGATGCTTGTTGCCAAGTGGTGGGACCTTCATCTGTAGCGCGCTCGCTGCGCACCGGGCGTAGTAGACTGATGACAAGCGGGAGCGGGCATGAGGATATTCCACCGCAGGCGGGTGGAGCGTTTGGCCGAAAGCGCTGCTGCCGCCTTACACAACTCCAGGCTCGAGGTTCGGCTTGCGGCCTCTGCGGCCGAAGCCGCAAGCCGTGCATGCGACCGCGCGCTCAGCACCATCGAGGCCGAAGAAGAAACTGGCGTCGAACTCCTAGAAGCTGGCCTCGAACTCGTGGGGGTGAGGGCGCGCATCCCCGTTGTGCACAGGGCCGCTGAGCGTGCAGTTGCGCTCGTGTTTGAATCGGACAGCGCCACAGTCGAACTCGCAATCGCGTGCGCGTCCACGCACATCAGCCTCGCGGACTGCGATGAGGTCATGGCCAGCACCGCTGCGGGCGCGTCCGAGCGCGCTGAACTAGCGAATGAACTCACTAAGTTCTCGACTGAGGTAATCCGACTAATGGGTAAACTCAATGCAGGCGGCCCTGAAGAGCACATAGATTTCGCCGGCGAGTTCGAGAGGATTGCAGCCGCGTTGAGCCCACAAGTCTCTGACCCTCACTTGGGTTAGCAGCAGCGTCCCCGCAACCCGCCGGCAGAGTGGTAGGCCGCCCACTCGTACCCAGAACAGGGTTCGGGCGCGATTGCCAAGCCACGGGGAGCTGGTCGTGATGCAGCTGGAGTGGTCGGATGGAGCTGGCCGGTGGAAGTCGGAGATCTACGTTTGGGCAAGCCATTCCCTCGAGCCGACCGCTTCGGCACGGACTTCACGGACGAGGACCGCCTGTTCTTCGAGCAGGTCAAGGAGCGCGCCGTCCGCGACGAGGACGTGCGCCGCATGGCGCTCGCCAACACCTCGACAAGTTCGCCCACGGATTCCGCCCCCAGCTCGGCAAGCTCATGGTCGAGCGCATGGGCGAGAACGACGCCATCGTGACCCGCTTCCTCGACGACGCGGACTTCCAGCAGACCGCGTCGGAAGGGCAGTGTCAGATCTCAGGGCGCGTCGACCCTTAGGCGCCACAAGGCGACGTCGCTGGTGGTCTATGCTGCAGCCAGTTCGCTGATCAGCGAGTGCCAGCGTGTGAGGAAGAGCCGTCGCTGCTCTGTCAACGCGACATGGGCGCCACCGCGGCGGCGGACGCGGAAGTACTGTCGCAGCTCATCGAACGCGCTACAGAAGCGCGACGCGGACTCGAAGCTCCCGAAGCCCTGCATCGGGTAGTAGCGCTGCTTCACCGCTCGGTGACTCTGCTCGGTGTAGTTGTTGAGGTACTGCGTCGTGCGATGCCAAGCCTTGCGGCCGATGATCCAGCGGATCGCCCGTCGGTAAGCGGGGTGCAGGTCGGTCGTGATCCGTGCGGGCTTGCGTTCGGTGATCTCGACCAGTCTCCGCAAGAACCTCCGCGCGGCATGCTTGTCTCGACGCTCGCTCAGCATCGAATCGATCAGTTCTCCGTCGCCGTCGATCGCTCGGTAGAGGTAGCACCAGCGCCCAGCGACCTTCACGTACGTCTCGTCGAGGTACCAGGACTCGCCGGCTCGGGCTCGTCGCTTGGCGCGGAGCTGGCCGGCGAGCAGTGGGGCGAATCGAAACTCCCACTCCCGGATGGTCTCGTGCGTGACCTCAACACCGCGCTGGAGGAGCATCTCTGCCACGTCGCGGAAACTCAGCTTGTAGCGCAGACGCCACAGCACCGCGAGGAGCACCACGTCGGTCGGGACCTGAAGATGGTTGAACGGCGTGCCGGTTCGCTCGTTGAAGCGACACTTGCACGAGCGGCAGTTGAACCGCCGGTAGCCGAGCGTCGTGCGCGCCTGGCGTCTGGTCGTGGCGGCGGATGCACAGTGCGGACAGTTCACCGATGTCTCCTCGTCCATGCTCAGACGAGGCTAAACCTCACAGTTCGAGCCCTCAGATCTGACGCAGCCGACAGCGGCCGCCCCCGTGGCTTCGGTTTCGTTGAGATGGGCGACGACGACGCACGCAACGCCATCGCTGCACTCGACGGCACTGACTTCGGTGGACGCGATCTGCGCGTCAACGAGGCCAGGCCGCGGGGCGGAGGCGGAGGCGGAGGCGGTTACGACCGTCGCTAACTAGCGGCGTATGGCGCGGTGGACCGCGCCGATGGTTACGCCCGTTGTATATTTCCTCTCAACGAGAGAGGACAAGCACGATGGGACTGTTTGATCGCATCTTCGGCCGCTCGAAGAAAACGGAAGTCGCCGAGGCACCAGCGCCGACCAGGTGCCCACACACGATCTTGAATGCCGTGTGGGACAGCGCGGACGACGTGGGCAACGAGGCGAAGGCGTCGTCGTTCACCTGCCCGGCTTGCGACGAGAGCTTCTCGCCCGCCGCGGCTGCAGAGCTACGCGCCGGTAAGGCGTAGCGGCTTTCGCCGCAACCTCGCCTGTCGGGTGGCGACCGCCACCCGACACTCGTGGGACGGCAAAACCTCATGCGGCCCACCGATACTCATGATGCAAACCTCCTAGCACCGGCTTGCTGACAACTCGCTGACTCGGCGTCCGCTGCACCGGCGAGCGTCCCTCCGGAGAGTCGAGCGCCAATGATCGATGCGGCCGCATCGCGTTGTAGTGCTGGACGTACTCACCAGGCACCCGCCGGAGATGTTGTTCGTTGACCGCGATGACATGGTCGAGACACTCGCGCCTGAGCGTGCCGATGACGCGCTCGGCGATGGCGTTGGCATTCGGCGCGTGCACCGGAGTCAGAATCGTCTCGATCCCGAGCCGTCGAGCGCGTGCGATGAAGTCTCCGCCATAGCTACGGTCGCGGTCTCGGATGAGGAACCCTGGCTGCTGACCCCAGGCGGTCGCCTCGATCATCTGCTGCCAGATCCAGGGCGCGTTCGGATGCTCCGTGACGTTCCAGTGCCGGATGCGGCGCCGGTCGTGGTCGATCACGATGAGCACGGAGAGCGTGCGGAAGGCGAGCGTCTGGACCGTGAACAGATCGGCGGCCCAGATGCTGGACGCGTGGTTGCGGAGAAACGTGCGCCACGACTGGCTCGGCGGTCGCCGCAGCGCTTGCCGGCGGTAACGACTCACGGTGCGAGCGCTGACGTCGAAGCCAAGCGCACGCAGCTCGCCGACGATGCGGATGGCCGCGGCACCGCTTGACTTCGGCCTGGGAGAGAGCGTCCATGCTCGTGATGAACGCGAGCCCCTCCCTCACCGAGCTAAGCGCGCTGTACCTCCTGCGCTGTGAGGTCGAGGGCAAGTCCGCGCAGACGGTGCGCGCATACCGAGAGTCACTGAATCGCTTCGCCCGCGCAGTGACGGTCGCCGACGCGGCGGCGGTCACGCCGGAAGACGTCTACCGCTATTTGGGCGGCTTCTCTCACCTCAGCCTTGAGACTCGACACCGCTACTTCCGCGAGGTCCGCTGCTTCTTCAACTGGCTCGTCGACGCTCGCCACCTCCAAGACAACCCGTTCCGGGGGATCAAGAACGTCCGGCTGCCACAGCGCATTGTCGAGCCGTTCTCGCCAGCCGACATCGCGCAGCTGATGGCGGGGTGCGATTCAGCCACCGCGCTCGGGCTGCGGGATCGTGCGATGGTGCTGTGCTTACTCGACACTGGCCTGCGATGCTCAGAGCTCGTTCAGCTGACGCTCGATGACCTCGACCTCGAGACGCGCCGGCTGCGCGTACGCCACGGCAAGGGCAACAAGCAGCGCGTGGTGCCCTTTGCAGCGCACTGTGGCGCCGCGCTGGAGCGCTACCTCGAGCGGCGGGGAACGGCTCCGGGTCCGCTCTTCGTAGCGGCCAGCCACCTTGGTGAGCTGAAGCCAGCGACCGCGCTCCGACCGAACGGGCTCAAGCAGATGCTCCGCCGCTTGGGTCGTCGCGCAGAAGTGGCGAAGGTGCACGCGCACCGCTTCCGTCACACCTTCGCGACGTGGGCAATCGCACACGATGCCCGCGAACTCGACGTGCAGTACCTGCTCGGACACTCCTCGCCCGACATGGTGCGTCGCTACAGCTCCGCCTACCGCTCGGAGCAGGCGGCAACACGCCACCATCGCTTCTCCCCGGGCGACCAGATGATCGGCCCGGTGTCTCGCTGAGCCCGCCTCAGAAGCGGCACCGAGCGGGCCCCTGACCTGCGATTCCCCTGCAGTTTCCCTGCAGTCTCACATCTGAGTTATGTCGCCTGCTGCGGCAACCAGCGTGCTTCCCAAGCAGAGGGTCGAGGGTTCGAATCCCTTCTCCCGCTCCAACTTCGCCACCCCATGGCTGTGAGGTTCCGGTAGCTAGGCGACACCCTGGCGCCGGTACCTGCACGACACTTCGCGGACGCGGCTCCGGTACGCAGGCGACACTGGCTCCGGTAGCCGGGCGACACCTGGCTGCTCTTCCTGGTCCTGCTCGAGGGCCCCTCCCGGTGGACGATCCCGTCCGCAGCGGAGGAGGCCGCCATGCTGGTGGAGTTGGGGCTCGTGGAACAGCGGTATAGGGCGGTGCTCGAGGTACTCGACGGAGCCGCGAGCGTCACCGACGTCGCGCGTCGCTACGGCGTCGGGCGGCAGACGGTGCACACGTGGCTGCGGCGCTACGCGGCCGAAGGACTCCCGGGGCTCGCCGACCGTAGTTCACGCCCCAGCAACTGCCCGCACCAGATGCCGCCGGCGGTCGAGGCCCGCGTCGTCGAGATGAGACGACAGCACCGCGGCTGGGGGCCGCGCACGATCCTGAGCAGGCTTGCCCGCGCCGGCGTCTCGCCTCTCCCCTCTCGGTCCGGCATCTACCGGGCGCTCGTCCGCCACCAGCTCATCGACCCCAAGCGACGGCGCAGGCGGCCCAGCGACTACAAGCGCTGGGAGCGCTCGCGGGCGATGGAGCTCTGGCAGATGGACATTACGCTCGGGGTGCGGCTACAGGATGGCTCGCGCCCCTCGATCGTGACGGGCATCGACGACCACTCGCGGTTCTGCGTCTCGGCGAAGGTCGTCGCACGCGCCACCGCCCGGCCGGTCTGCGACGCCCTGCTGGAGGCAATGCGCCGTCACGGCGTGCCGGAGGCGATCCTCTCCGACAACGGCAAGGTCTTCACCGGCCGCTTCGGGCCGCGCCAGAGCGAGGTGCGCTTCGACCGGATCTGCCGCGAGCACGGCATCCGCCACCTGCTGACCGCGCCTGCGTCACCGACCACCACCGGCAAGGTCGAGCGCTTCCACAAGACGCTGAAGCGGGAGTCCCTGGACGGCAAGGTCTTCGCGTCGATCGCCGAGGCGCAGGCAGCGATCGACGCCTGGGTGCACGACTACAACCACTGCCGCGAGCACCAGAGCCTCGGCAAACCGGCCCCCGGCCGAGCGCTTCGCCACCGCGCATCCGACGCCCCTTGAGGAGTCGGAGCCGGTGGCAACAGCCCCGGAGGGTGAGCCCGGTCCACCGGCCCCGCGCCTGCTCCGGCGGGTGCTCGTGGACGGCAAGGTGAGCCTGCTCAACTTCAAGTACCACGTCGGCCGCTACCTCGCCGGACAGTCCGTCGAACTCGTCTGTCACGACGGTCTCGTGGAGGTCTTCCACGACGCGGTGCTCGTGGCGACGCACGCCCGGCGGCACCTCCCTGAGCAGGAGGAGCGGGTGCTGAAGCAGGCGCTCGCCGCGGCGCCGAAGCGTCCGGCCTCGGACCGGGTGGTCGTCCGCAAGGTCGACCGCAACGGCTCGGTGAGCTTCGCGGGCGCCAACTACCGCGTCGGCAACGCGTTCCGGGGACGCCAGGTGGAGGTCTCCCTCGCAGGCGACACGGTGCCGATCTGGAGCGATGACCGAATCATTCGTACGCACGCGGCCAGACACGACCGCAGGAAGGAGCATGGTGCCTTTGCGAACCCAGGTGGCAGGCCGGACCGGATCAATGCAGCCCGTCCCTGAACTCGTACTAGCGGTTCCCGTCGGGCTCGTCGGCGCCGACCGGTCTCTGCTGGGCGGTCGACAATCGCACCGTCGGCTTCCGCGTGGTTGGTCAGGGCTCAACGGCGCGCATTGAACTCCGCATCGCGGGCGCAGACTGCAACCCGTACCTCGCCTACGCCGCCGCGCTGGCCTCGGGCCTCGACGGCATCCCGAACGAGATCGAGCCGCCGGCGGCGACGGTCGGCGACGCCTACCGCGAGGTCGATCCCGGCTCGCAGCTTCCCTCGACGCTGCGGGACGCCACCGACCGCTTCGAACGCAGCGAATTCGCGCGCGCCGCGCTCGGCGGCGCCGTTGTCGACCACTACGCGCGGTTCTTTCGCATCGAGCAGGAGTCATTCGACGGTGCTGTCACGGACTGGGAGCGCCGCCGTTACTTCGAATGCAGCTGACCGCAGCAGTCGCACTCCTTCCACTCCTGTCCGGTCCGCTGCGCAGGTCTGTCGACCGGCCGTGCATCACGTCGCGCGAGGCGCTAGGATCGCCACCGCGCCTCATCGCGCCCGCGTGGCGCAGCAGAGCCGCGATGAGCGGACGGACGGCGGAGGAGGTCACATGTCGGCACTCGAGGGCATGCGGATCCTGGACATGACGCAGTACGAGGCGGGCACCTCGTGTACACAGGCGCTGGCCTGGCTCGGGGCGGACGTCGTCAAGGTCGAACCGCCCGGCTACGGCGATCCCGGGCGCCGAACCCGCCTCGGTGACGGCAACTCGCCCTACTTCCTCAACTGGAACAGCAACAAGCGGAGCATCGTCCTCGACCTGAGCCAGTCGCGCGGCCGCGAGCTGCTCCTGCAGATGGCGCCGCACTACGACGTGTTCGTGGAGAACTACGGCCCCGGTGTCGTCGAGAAGCTGGACATCGGCTACGAGGTGATGTGCGAGGTGAACCCCAGCATCATCTACGCCCGGCTCAAGGGCTTCGGCACCAGCGGTCCCTACGCCGACTACAAGTGCTACGACATGGTCGCCCAGGCCGCGGCGGTGCCTTCTCGGTCACCGGCGAGGCCGGGGGCTCGCCGATGCGCCCCGGACCGACGACCGGTGACGCCGGGACCGGCGTGCAGCTCGCGCTGGCGATCACCTCCGCATACGTGCAGAAGATGCGGACGGACGAGGGCCAGTTGATCGAAATCAGCATGCAGGAGGCGATGACCTACTTCATGCGCACGCAGATCGCGAACAGGGCGGAGTGGGGCGAGGCGGTCGCGCAACGCTCGGGCAACGGCCCCGTCGCCGTCGCGAACCTGTATCCCTGCAAGGGTGGCGGTCCGAACGACTACGCGTTCATCATGTGCACCACCTCGCGGATGTTGGACACGCTCTGCATCACGATCGGCCGGCCGGAGCTCGCCGACGATCCCCGCTTCGCGACCGACCAGCAGCGTCGCGATCACTCGCCGGAACTGCGCGCGATCATCCAGGAGTGGACGCTGCTGCACACGAAGTGGGAGGTGATGCAGATCCTCGGCGAGGCCGGCGTCCCCTGCTCCGCCAACTTCGATACCTACGACCTGTTCCACGACCAGCACCTGAACGAGCGTGGCTTCGTGCACACGCTCGACCATCCTGCGCACGGCGAGATCAAGCTGCTCGGCTGGGCGCCTCGCATGTCCGCGAGTGACGTCTCGATCAAGCGTGCGCCACTGATGGGCGAGCACTGCGACGAGGTGCTGCGCGGCGACCTCGCGCTCGGCGACGAGGAGATCGCGGAGCTGCGTGACGCCGGGATCGTGGCCTGAGCCTGGAGGGGGACGCGATGCCACTGCGCACGACGAAGGTCGAGCGAGAGGCGTTCCCGGCAGCGGTGCACGTGGGGATCGTGAGCGTCGCCGACCCCGGACGCGAGGACGCCTGTCGCTCCCTGCAGCCCTCGCGCGCCGGTCGCGCCGATCGAGGGTCGCTTCGACTGCGCCAGCCGCTCCGGTGCGAGCGCCGTCCGGTGGGCGCGACCTCAAGTATCCGCACCACGACTCCGAGATCGTGCAGTCCGAGTGCGCGACCGGCGACGGTCCTTACGTCGGCACGTGGATGCACAACGGCATGATCAACCTCGACGGCGTCAAGATGTCGAAGTCACTGGGCAACCTGGTCAAGGTCAGCGAGCTGCTGACACAGGGCCACACGCCGGACTCGATTCGGCTGATGCTGCTCGGCACGCACTACCGCGAGGACCGCGAGTTCGTCGCCGACCTCGATCGCTGGGAGCAGACCGCCGCCCGGCTGCGCGCAGCCTCCGAGGCGCGCGGGGGCCCCCCGACCAGCTGCGCGTGCAAGCCTAGCGCAATGCGTTCTCGAACGCGATGGACGACGACCTCGATACCCGACTGCGATCACCGTGCTCGAGGAGATCGCCCACGGCCTGGAGGCGAGCCGCCTCGCCGCCGAGACGGCCGCCCCTACCCTGCTCGAGCTGGCTGACGTGCTCGGCCTCCGCCTCGGCCGCGAGGGGTAGAGGGGGCGCTGGGAGCGGAGCTAGTCCGCCGCCGCCTCCTCGGCGTTCAGCTGCCGCACGAGGTCCATGAAGCGCTCGAGTGTTTCGCCGCGCTCGCGCATCGTGGCGCCGTGCGGGCCGGCGCGGAAGGTCGTGATGCCAGCGTCGCGGTAGAGGCGGAGGCGGTCCATCACCGCAGGCTCGTCGCCGATCAGGTGCGTCTTCAGCACCATCTCCAATGGAACCGCGGCGCGCGCCTCGTCGCGGCGGCCGTCGAGCCAGAGGCGCTGGATCTGCTTCGCCTCGTCCGCCCAGCCCTGGCGAGAGTAGGCGTCGTTGTAGAAGTTGTGCCACCGCGAGCCCATCGCGCCGAGGCTGAACGCGAGGCCGGGCCGCAGGGTCTCGGCCGCTCGCTCCGGGTCGTCGGTGAACCAGATGCTGCCGCCGACAGCGAGGTCGATCTCATCGAGGCTGCGGCCGGCCGCCGCGGCGCCCTCGCGCATCGGGCGGAGGAACACCTCGGCCGTCTCCGGGATGAACGAGCCGCCGAGCCAGCCGTCGGCCAGCTCGCCGGTGAGGCGGAGGTTGGCCGGGCCGAGCGAGGCGACGTAGATCGGCAGATTGGGCGTCGCCGGCGCGCCGGAGCGCAGTGCCTTGCCCTCGCCGCTGCCGCCATGCTCGGCGTCGAGGGGGAGCGAGTAGAACTGACCGTCGTACGAGAGTGTCTCGCCGTTGAAGACGCGGCGGCAGACCTCAATCAGCTCGCGCGTGTGGGTGATCGGCCGGCGGAACGGGACGCCGTGCCAGCCCTCGATCACCTGCGGGCCGCTGGTGCCGAGCCCGAGTATGAAGCGCCCGCCCGACATCGAGTCGAGCGTCATCGCCGTCATCGCCACCAGCGCGGCCGAGCGCGTGCCGACCAGTAGGATGCCGGTTCCGAAGCGCAGGCGCTCGGTCTGCGCCATCAGCCAGGCGAGGGGCGTCGCGCCGTCGTGCGCCCACGCCTCGGCGCTCCAGAGCGAGTCGACGCCGAGCCGCTCCGCCATCAGCGCGAATTCGCGCGTCTCGTCCCAATCCTCGATCGCGTTGTGATGCAGCGATACGGACACCCGCACGTCACGACTCCTCGGCTGAGCGCAGCCTACGACTCGTTGCGCTGCTGGTCTTCCGTGGCCTGGCTCTCGCTGTCGGCCTGGTCGTCGGCAGGCTCATCGGCGGATCGCGCCGCAGCAACTCCTCGACGACGTCCTCGTGGGGGCGTTCGACCAGCTGCTCGAGCTCGTCGCGGGTGGCGCCGACGCCGACGCGGCGCATGAGGTGTGCCAGCAGCTTGATGGGCTCGTCGGCTAGTCCAACGCTGCTCATCAGCGTCTCCGGTCTCGGCCCCACAGCGGGTCGACGGCGCGGCCCGTGCCCATGTTATAGCACCTCAGCGGGTCGCCTAACTGGAAGCCTGTGGGCGCGGGGGCGCTAGCGCTCGTGCACCTCCTGCGGCAGCGGGTCGCCGCGCAGCCAGGCCTCGAGGTTGGCGAGGAAGATCAGGCGCGCGCGCTCGACGTTACCGCGTGCCGCCCAGGAGTTGTGCGGCGAGACGATCACGTTGGGCAGCGTCCAAAGCGGCGACTCCGGTGGCAGCGGCTCGACTGCGAACACGTCGAGGTAGGCGCCGCCGAGTGCCCCCGACTGCAGTGCCGCGGTGAGCGCCGGCTCGTCGACGATCGCGCCCCGCGCGACGTTGATCACCTGCGCGCCCCGGGGCAGCAGCGCGAGGCGCTCGGCGCTGATGGCGCCGCGAGTCTCCGGCGTGAGGTTGGCGGTGACGGCCAACCAGTCTGCGCGTCGCAGCACCTCGTCCAGGCGGTCCGGCTGTACGAGTTCGTCAACTTCATCCTCGGCGGTGCGCGGACGGCGGCGGACTCCGATCACGTACAGGCCGAAGGCGCGCGCGAGCCGCGCCAGCTCGCCGCCGATCGTACCCAGTCCGAAGACCACGAGCGTCTGCGCACTCAGGTCGTCAGGGATCAACTCGGGCGGCAACCGCTCGTAGACTCGCTCGCGCTGCTGCGCGCCGAAGTACGGCAGCCGGCGCGCGAGCGAGAGCATGCCGGCCATCGCCGAGTGCGCGATCGGCTCCGCCGCCGCGCCCGGCGAGTTCGAGAGCTGCACCCCGCGGTCGAGCAGCGTGCCGAACCGCGGTGCGTCGATGCCGGCGCCCCCGAGGTGCAGCCAGCGCAGGTTCGGCGCTTGTTCGACCGCCTCAAAGAATCCACGGGCGCGCATCGCGCCGATGAACAGATCGCGGGAGAGGTAGGCGCCCTCGATCGCCGACTGCTCGTCGGCTGTGAGGTCGGCGGCGTCGACCTCGGGGAACATGACCGGTTCGATCGGAATGCCGGTGCGGTCCGCGATCGCCGCAAAGTCGCCGGTACTCGCCTCCACCACCGCTCTCGTCAAGAGGAGCCGGCCCACGTCGCTGTCCCCCTCCGCGGCGCCATCATGCCACACGCCCTCGGGGCGCTGCGTGCTCGGCAGCCCGCCGGCGGCCTGGTAGCGCGCGACGACGAGCTGATCAGCGGCGGACTCGGCGCCCCAGACCTCGCCCGGCCGTCCGAGCAGCTGGCGCACGTTAGCCGGCTGACCGAAGAGCGGGAACGTCTCGAACAACTCGGTCTCGGGGTCGAACATCACGAGGGCGTTGGCGCCGAAGTCGCTGAGCCAGACGCGGTCGAACTCGTCGACGTAGACCGCGTAGGCACGCGGCGCCGCGCCGGGCAGCCTCCACTCCTCCCCGTGGGACGGCAAAACTTGATCCGTGCGGTTCGATGCTGAGATAGCAGAGTATCGGCGAGCCACGAGAGGCTCGTCTGTGCTCTACCTCCGTCTGCTTGTCGCAGCACTCTTCGCTTCGGTCCGCGCCCGCCGAGATCTCGTCCTCGAGAACTTAGCGCTGCGGCATCAGCTCGCCGTCTACACGCGGGGCTGTCGTCGACCGCGGCTCCGTCGCCACGACCGCCGATTCTGGTCACTACTGGCACGCGGTTGGTCCGGCTGGCGAGGCACGCTCGTGATGGTCGAGCCGGACACGGTTGTGCGGTGGCAGCGTTCTGCTTGGCGCGCCTACTGGCGCTGGAAGAGTCGTCGCCGCTCCGGACGACCCCGGATTCCCGCAGAGCTGCGACAGCTGATCGTCCGCATCGCCACTGAGCATCCGCGGTGGGGCGCCGTCCGCATCGTCGGCGAGCTGCGTGCCCTTGGCTTCGAGGTCAGCGCCCGCACCGTGAGTCGCTACCGCCGGCAAGCGCCGCGGCGCCCCCCGAGCCAGTCGTGGCGCACGTTTCTCCGCAACCACGCGTCCAGCATCTGGGCTGCTGACCGGTTCACGGTCCAGACCCTCGCCTTCCGCACGCTCTACGTGCTCATCGTGATCGACCACGACCGGCGCCGCATCCGGCACTGGAACGTCACGGAGCATCCGAACGCGCCCTGGATCTGGCAGCAGATGATCGAGGCGACCGCCTGGGGTCAGCAGCCAGGGTTCCTCATCCGAGACCGCGACCGTAGCTATGGCGGAGACTTCATCGCACGCGCTCGACGGCTCGGGATCGAGACGATTCTGACTCCGGCGCACGCGCCGAATGCCAACGCCATCGCCGAGCGCGTCATCGGCACGCTCAGGCGCGAGTGTCTCGACCATGTCATCGCGGTCAACGAACAACATCTCCGGCGGGTGCTTGGTGAGTACGTCCAGCACTACAACGCGATGCGTCCGCATCGATCATTGTCGCTCGACTCTCCGGAGGGACGCTCGCCGGTGCAGCGGACGCCGAGCCAGCGAGTCGTCAGCAAGCCGGTGCTAGGAGGCTTGCATCATGAGTATCGGTGGGCCGCATGAGGTTTTGCCGTCCCACGCCACGGGCAACGTCACGCTCGCAGCTACCGGGGCTGGCGTGACCCGTCAGAACGCATACCAGACACGTAACCGGAACAAGACGTTCAGGCGCCGATGGGACGATGCGCTCGATCAAGCCGTGGATCTGCTCGATGACGAGGCTCGCCGCCGCGCCACGGGCATTAAGCGCGATATCTACTACGCCGGCGAGGTCGTGGGGACCGAGAACGTCTACTCGGACTCGCTGCTCATGTTTCTGCTCAAAGCCCACCGGCCACAGCTGTACCGGGACAACGTCAAGGTGGAGCACTCGGGCGGCATGGATGTCACGGGTGACCGCAAGGTCACGTTCGAGTTCGTCCGGCCGGCCGAGCAGCAGGCCCGCACGCTCGCCGAGCTCGCAGCCGACGAGCAGCACGCCCGCACACTGGCGGAGCTCACAGCCGAGGAAGCCGAGGGCGAAGCAAAGGAGGCACCATGATCATGCAATGTGCTCATGGATGAGCATGACCATCGAGCAGGTCCTGGATCTGAACAACAGGGCAGTGTTCTTCATCAACGAGGCCCGCTACCTACTCGCCATCCCGCCGTTCGTACGGTGCGCGCGCTGCGACGAGTGGACCGTCAGCGCTGACGTGCGCGGCCTGTGTGGGGACCGTGAGGCAAGATGAGCGCTAGACCGGAGGCTGACGAAGCCAACTACCTGGAGCGGGCGCACGGTGCGCACGGTCGATGCTCGGCCCATGCGAACGTCCCGTCTCTTCGACGCCCTCCCACCCTACCTCGGCGGCAAGCGCCGGCTGGTGCCCCTGATCCTGGCCGACCTCGCGGCAGAGCTTCCTGCGGCGGAGTGGCCCGGGGCCTCCTTCTGCGACCCGATGTGCGGGGGCGGGGCGGTGGCGGTGGCGCCAAGGCGCAGGGGTTCGAGGTCTACGCCAGCGACCGCGCGCGCCGAGGCGCGATCGTCGCGGCTGCCCTCATCGCCAACTCCTCCGTTCGACTGCGGGAGGCGGACTGGCTGCCGACGCTGCGCCCGGATGATCTCCGAGCGAACGGGGCCGCGGCCGTGTCGGTGTTCACCGCCGCGCAGGCGCGACGGATCGACGGCCTCCTCACGGCCGCCGCGGCGCGTCAGGCGCCTACGCGCGCCCTCCTGGAGCTGCTGGCGATCAAGCTGGTCTGCCGCCTCTTCCCGATGTCGCTGCCCAACGCCACGGACGCGGCGCGCGCGGCGGCGGGGGCGTACGACACGATCTCCCCACGCCGGCTCGGTCACTACCTGCGCCGCGATCGCTGGATCCAACCGGCGGGCCTGCGCACCCTCGCGACCGCGATCAACGGGGGCGTGATCGGCGGCCGCGGGCACGCCGCCCAGCGCGACGCGCACGAGGCGATCGCGGCCAGCCCGGCAGCAGTGATCTACCTGGATCCCCCCTACCCCGGCACCACCGGCTACGGCGCCTACGGCCTCCTCGACACGCTGTTGGGAGACGATCTTCCCGCCGCCCCGCCGCCGCGCCTCGCCGATCTCCTGGATGCCGCCGTAGCGGCCCCGATCGTCGTCCTCTCGTACGGCGGGCCGGGCGTCACATTGACCGACGTGACCGCCCCCGCCGGGACTCAATGAACCAAGTCTCCATTAAACCCGGGGCGGTTCACTTCATGATTGAGCCTTGCAACCCCCTGAGGCTTGGATGGACGGCATCAATGCTGTATTGTTCACTGTCGTTCGACAAAGGCATTACCACAGGGGGATGGACGTAGAGTCTATGATCAGGAGCAAAGCATCGGTATGGACGCTCCTTTCGCTTGGAACGGCCGCCGCCGTCGCAGTCGTACTGTCAGCTTGTTCGCAGAGCTCAAGCGACGGAGCAGGTGGTAGTGATAGGCTGCAACAGGTGAAGGACCGCGGCATGGTCATATGTGCCAGCCGCAACGACGTGCCCGGCTATGGTTTTCTCGACGCGGCCGGCAACAACCAGGGCTTTGACATCGATCTTTGCCGCGCGGTAGCCGCGGCGGTTCTGGGCGATGCCAATGCGATAGAGATCAGGTTGATTACGGCCACTGAGCGCGGGCCGACCATCCAGTCCGGTGAGGTGGATATGCTGGTGCGCACCGTCACTTGGACGACCTCCCGCGACGCGCAATGGGGCAACTATGCTCAAACGATGTTCTACGACGGCCAGGGGTTCTTGGTCCGCAAAGACCTGGGTATCTCCAGTGCCTTAGAGCTAAGAGACGCCAGCATCTGCGTGACACTGGGAACAACCACCGAGTTGAATCTTCAGGACTTCTCTAACCAGAACGACTTGAATGTGCAGGTGCTGACCTTCGAAGGCACCGACGCGGTGGTCGCCGCCTACCAGAGTGGCCAGTGCGACGCCTTCACCAACGATCGCTCACAGTTGGCTGCCATCAGCAGCGCTTTCGATGACCCAAGCGCCCACACCATTTTGCCCGAGACCATCTCGGAAGAGCCGCTGGGGCCAGTGGTCCCTCATGGCGATGACCAGTGGTTCGACGTGGTCAAGACCGTGATGGGCATGCTCATCTACGCCGAGGTCTACGACATCACTTCCGCTAACGTTCCAACCTCGGTCACAGGCGATACAAAAGTTGACCGTCTCTTCGGCCTCGAGGGCTCCTTCGGTCAAGACAGCCTGGGCATCAGCCAAACCGCGGCCCAAGACGTAATCCGCTCAGTCGGCAACTACGGCGAGATCTACGACCGCAACCTGGGTCCCGATGGCATCAACTTGCCGCGAGCTGGCAGCCGTAACGCCTTTTGGACAGAGGGTGGCCAGATCTACGCCGCACCCCTACGCTAGGGTGGGCAAAGAGAGCTAAGGAGCCTCACCCTCTTGTTATCCTGCTATCTTGTGCGCAGACGTACTCTCCGGTGATGCCTGAGGTTGATTGTGCCACTGGTGCCTTTTCAGTGAGTCAACAATGGCCGCAATACCCCGAATCTTAACCTACCAGGGCATCCCGATTTGGCGGCATGTTCGTGTCATCGAATGGGCCGCGCAGCTCGTTTCTGGCGTCCTGGTGGTGGCCCTAGTCGGCTGGTTCTTCGCCAACATCAGCAACGCCATAGTGGAGCGAGAGATTCCCTCTGGCTTCGACTTTTTGTCCCGTGCCTACCAGACTCCTATCGGGCATCATTTCCTGCCTTACGAATCCTCCGACAGCTTTCTTTACGCCTTTGTTGTCGCTGCCACCAACACCCTGACCGTCGCCATCGCCGGCATCATTCTGGCAACGGCGCTGGGGGCCCTGGTGGGTGTAGCCCGCATGTCCAGCAACTGGCTCGTTTCCAAGGCGGCGCTTGCCTACGTCGAGTTCTTCCGCAACGTGCCCTTGCTGGTGCAGCTGTTCTTCTGGTTCTATCTCATACTGTCGCTGCCGCCCGTCGAGGACGGATACGTTATTGCCCAGCAAGTGTACGTCAACAACGCCGGTCTATCATTGCCCTGGCCGACCGCCAACGGTTTTGACGCAGCGGTGACATGGCTGGGGCTGGCAATGGTGGCCGTTATAGCAGGCGTGGCCGTCTATGTCGGGTTGGACCGCCGAGAAACCTCGACCGGTAAGGCTACCCACGCCGTGGTGATGGGCGGCAGCACCGCTATCGTCATCGCTGCCGCTAGCTGGCTTATCATCGCGGCGGTGGTCGGCGAAGCGCCCTTTGCCATCTCACAGCCGGCGCCACAGGGTACCTTCGGCCGCATCTCTGGTGGCTTCACCCTCCCGGCAGGGCTGATAGTGCTGCTTATGGGCCTGGTCGTATACACGTCGTCCTTTATCGCCGAAATCGTGCGAGCCGGCATCCAGTCGGTGAATCGCGGTCAGTCGGAAGCGGCCCGAGCACTGGGCTTGTCGCCGATGAAGGCCCTGCGCCACGTGACCTTCCCCCAGGCGATGCGGGTCATAGTGCCTCCGCTAATCAGCCAGCACCTGAACCTGACCAAGAACAGTAGCTTGGCGGGCGCCATCGGTTACTCAGACCTCACCAATGTGGCCAAGACAATGACGCAGACCGCTCCTGCGGTGTCTATCTTCTTGCTGCTCATGGTCGCCTACTTGGCGATGAGCCTGACCTTCTCTCTGATCGGCAACCTCTACAACCGACAGCTTCGCCTAAAGGGAAGTTAGGCGATGGCGATGAACCTCAACACAGCTCCAGCCTCAGAGTTGCCGCCGCGCTCAACCAGAGGCATGGCGGGCTGGATGCACGCCAATCTGTTCAGCAGCCGATTCAACAGCATACTAACCGTCGCCTTCGGCGCCGCCCTGGCAGCGGCTCTATGGTTCGGCCTGCGCTGGATATTCCTGGCGGCCGACTGGACCCTAATCAGCACCTTGGGCGGTCGATTTATTATCGGCCAGTACAACGCCGAGTCCGCCTGCCCTGGCTCCAACTGCTTTTGGAGACCGCAGGCCGTCTTGCTGCTCTTTACGGTCCTGATGGGGATGGCATGGGGAATCACCGGCCGCGGCGTCATGAAACAAGTCGCAATCGCAACCGCCGCCGCCGCCGCGGCCTTCACCTTCTTGCCGTATAGCCTGGATCGGATGGGGCTGGACGTGCGCCTGCTTCTGGTAGCTAATCTGCCCGCGCTGGCGGTGGGATGGGGTTTGGCCCGCTACACGTCACTGGGCACGGCCCGCCGGACCGCCATCTTAGGCGGCAGCGCTTTTCTGCTGGCGCTGGTGCTGCTGTGGGGACTCCCGGGAGTGCCGGGACTCCAGCCGGTGTCGGTCATCTACTGGGGTGGCCTGATGCTGAACCTACTGCTGGCGGTGTCTGGCATCATGTTCAGCCTACCCATCGGTATCGCACTGGCGCTGGGACGTCGCGGCCAGCTCCCAGTGGTTAAATTGCTGTGCGTGGCCTTCATCGAGATATTCCGGGGGGTACCGCTCATAACCCTTCTGTTCATGTCCCAGGTATTGGTGCCACTGGCCTTTCCAGAAAACTTCCCCCAGGACTCCCTGTTCCGCGCGGCCGTCGTCATTACCTTGTTTAGTGGGGCCTACATGGCCGAGAACATTCGCGGTGGACTCCAGGCGCTACATCCCGGACAGGTGGAGGCGGCGCGGGCACTGGGCCTATCGAGCTGGCAGACCACGCTGCTCATCTCCTTGCCCCAGGCCATTCGCAACGTCATACCCGCAATCGTGGGGCAGTTCATCTCGCTGTTTAAAGATACGAGCCTGATCTACATAATCGGTATGCTGGACGTGGTGGCGATCGGTCGATCGTTCATCCAGGGCAACACGGAGTTTCTGGATAATGCCCTTGAGTTGTTTGTCTTTCTGGCCCTAGTCTTTTGGGTCTTCACCTATAGCATGTCGTACGTGAGCAGGGGGATCGAGAGGAATTTGGGCGTCGGCGAGCGATAGTCTCCGGCCCTGGACAGAGGACATAGCATTACGATGACTACAATCGAAGAACCAGCTGACATCGAAATCGAAGTCGAGGACATCATTGTCTGCCGGGACGTGCACAAGTGGTACGGCGATTTTCACGCCCTGCGCGGTATCACGACCACAATCAAAAGAGGCGAGGTCGTCGTTGCCTTCGGGCCTTCCGGATCGGGTAAGTCAACCTTCATCCGTACGATCAACAAGCTGGAGGAGCATCAGCGCGGCGACATCATAGTCAATGGTATCGAGCTAACCAACGACGTGCGCAACATCGATGCCATACGCCGCGATGTGGGGATGGTTTTCCAGTCGTTCAACCTCTTTCCACACCTCACGGTGATGAGCAACATCACGCTGGCACCGATCAAGGTGCGCAAGATGCCAGCCGCAAGGGCTAAGGACAACGCCCTAGAACTCTTGAAGCGCGTGGGTATAGCCGAGCAGTCTGATAAATATCCGAACGAGCTCTCCGGAGGGCAACAGCAGAGGGTGGCCATAGCTCGCGCCCTCGCCATGGAGCCGAATATCATGTTGTTCGACGAGCCGACCTCCGCCCTCGACCCGGAGATGATCAAAGAAGTGCTGGACGTCATGCGGGAGTTAGTCACCTCGGGCATGACGATGATCGTCGTATCGCACGAGATGGAATTTGCCAGGCAAGTCGCAAACCGCATGATGATGTTCGACGCTGGCCTCATCGTTGAAGAAGGCTCACCTGAGCAGATCTTCGAAGCCCCAAAGAGCGACCGCACGAAACTGTTCCTCTCCCAGATACTCTGAACCTCACGACCGCCGTATAACCCCTCAGGGTTGACCGCCATTGACCTGCCCCCCAAGAACCGGACCGAGCACAGAGTTAGAGAATCTGTGCAGGTGCGGGAGAAGGGGGAGAGGAATGAGCAAGCGGAAGCGGTACGCCGTGGGGCGGCAAAATGTCACGCGGCCCACTGGTACTCGTGATGGAGGCCGCCCAGGACGGGTCGGCTTTGCACTCGGCCAAGTCGCGGCCTCCTCTGCGGTAGCCGCCCCTCCGGTGAGTCGAGCGCGAGCGAGCGGTCTCGACGCGCTTGCCGATGCCGATGTTCTTTTCCTGCTCCGGGTTGCCGTCGGCGTCGATGCAGTTGGAGGCGATGCGGAGCGAGCGGTCGACCGTGGGCTGGCCGCGCTGCTCGTCCAGCTCCACGAGGATCACCGGGTAGGGGGTCCAGTCCCGGAACGCCCGGTTCACCGTTCGATGCTGAGATAGCAGAGTATCGGCGAGCCACGAGAGGCTCGTCTGTGCTCTACCTCCGTCTGCTTGTCGCAGCACTCTTCGCAATCGGTCCGCGCCCGCCGAGATCTCGTCCTCGAGAACTTGGCGCTGCGGCATCAGCTCGCCGTCCACACAAGGGGCCGTCGTCGACCGCGGCTCCGTCGCCACGACCGCCGACTCTGGTCACTGCTGGCACGTGGTTGGTCCGGCTGGCGAGGCACGCTCGTGATGGTCGAGCCGGACACGGTGGTGCGCTGGCATCGTTCTGCTTGGCGCGCCTACTGGCGCTGGAAGAGTCGTCGCCGCTCCGGACGACCCCGGATTCCCGCAGAGCTGCGACAGCTGATCGTCCGCATCGCCACTGAGCATCCACGGTGGGGCGCCGTCCGCATCGTCGGCGAGCTGCGTGCCCTTGGCTTCGAGGTCAGCGCCCGCACCGTGAGTCGCTACCGCCGGCAAGCGCTGCGGCGCCCCCCGAGCCAGTCGTGGCGCACGTTTCTCCGCAACCACGCGTCCAGCATCTGGGCCGCCGATCTGTTCACGGTCCAGACGCTCGCCTTCCGCACGCTCTACGTGCTCATCGTGATCGACCACGACCGGCGCCGCATCCGGCACTGGAACGTCACGGAGCATCCGAACGCGCCCTGGATCTGGCAGCAGATGATCGAGGCGACCGCCTGGGGTCAGCAGCCAGGGTTCCTGATCCGAGACCGCGACCGTAGCTATGGCGGAGACTTCATCGCACGCGCTCGACGGCTCGGGATCGAGACGATTCTGACTCCGGTGCACGCGCCGAATGCCAACGCCATCGCCGAGCGCGTCATCGGCACGCTCAGGCGCCAGTGCCTCGATCACGTCATCGCCGTCAACGAACGGCATCTGAGGCGGGTCGTGGGGCGGCAATATTCCATCCAGCCCATGATTTCAGCGTTTCGGAGTCAGCGGCGCGCCTCGCGGATACGGCGGATGAGGTTTTCGTGCCCCACAGGCTGGCCGCGAATCCGGCGATACTCTGCTATCTCAGGACAGACCTGCACGGATCAAGTTTTGCCGTCCCACGGCCGCTCCCCCACTAGGCGCAGACGCCCGGGCGGCGCGACTATGCCGCTTTCCGGGGGTTCTCTCAAGGCGGCGCGGTCGTGACCCGGCGAGCAAGCCTCAGATGAGCGACTCGTCGTCCACAAGCGAGGCGGCGACTGTGGGATCGTCGGCGCTCAGCGCGATCGTCGCGTGACCGCCGTGACGGTTGAGGATGTGCATGCTCTGGATATTCACGCCGGCGTCACGGAACCGTGCTGAGAGCCGCGCGAGCGCTCCCGGTTCGTCGGGCAGCCGCACGATCAGCGCATCGTCCGCGACGGCCCGGTAGCCCGCGTGTGCCAGCGCGACCAGTGCGCCGTCATCGTCGTCGGTGGTGATGATGATCGTGCCGTGATCGTCGACGCCTTCTGTATCGAGCGTCCGCAGGTTAATGCCTCGCGCGGCCAGCGCCTCGGTAATTCCGGCAATCACGCCGACCTCGTTCTTCGTGCCGATGATGATTCGCTGCATGGCGTCCCTTCCCCAGGGGCGGTGCCCGCGACGGGCGAGTCAGGCGGACTGCGTCACGGACTGGGCCCGCAGGCAGTCCGCGGCAAGTTGGTCGATCGCCTCGCGGGTGACATGCGGCATCGTGATCACGTGCGCGATGTCATCGAGGGGAATCAGTTGCCACTTATCCACGACCTCCGGTGGCGGTCGCGGGATCACGACCGTCACCGAGTTCTTGTTGCGCCATGCGGGCATGCCGAGGCTGTTGAAACGCTCGACCGCGTACGCGGCGACGGAGAGCATCCCGGCGACGAGATCACGGAACCCCTCCTCGCCGTAGCGCTCGAAGGCGAGCCACAGCATCAGCGGGGCGAACCCGTTGCGCGAGCCCGACAGCGTGGTGTCCATCACACCGAGGAACTCGATCGACCTGGCGATCCGCGTTACGTGGTTCTTACGGGCCAGCGCGACCCCGCAGGGCAGCGGCGCGCCGATCAGCTTGTGGCCGCTGATCGACATGCTGTCGAAGCCGTCGGCGAAAGTGTGCGGCTGCGGGTCGTCTGTGAACGGCAGGATCATCCCGCTGAGTGCGGCGTCGCCGTGGATATAGTGCTGTGTGATCGCGAGGTCGTCGAAGATGCGGCGCACGCGGGCGACGTCGTCGACCGCGCCCTTCATCGTCGTGCCGATGTTGGCCATGAAGATGACGGGCACATCGCGGTTGATGCGGATCGTCTCGTAGAGGTCGTCGTAGTCGACCTCACCGTTGGGCTGGCTCTTGATCATGATGTTGCGTGCCTTCAGCACGCGTGTGATTTTCAGCACGCTGTAGTGGGTGTCCTCGGAGAAGTAGACGATCCCGTCCGGGAACAGCTCGCGACCGAGGTACAGGCCGTACATGTTTCCCTCGGTGCCGCCGTTGGTGACGTACCCCCACGCCTCATCGTGCGGAAGGCGCAGCAGACTTGCGAAGCGCAGGATCACATCGCGTTCGATATCGTGGGTGTTGGTGCCGAAGCTACTGCCGTGGAACGGATCGCCCACGTTGTTCACGGAGTAGTTCAGGAACGGTAGCAGTGCCGAGTAGTCGAAGTTCTGGTTGGTGGGGTAGCCGAGAAGGCGCTCCGCCAGCACATCAAATTTCGACGCCATCTCGTCCAGACGCGCTTGTGTACTGGCCGGTACCTCGTTCATGGCGAGGCCTCCCGCGGTTCCATGCCGACGGCTCGCGCCGTCTCTCCGTATCAGGTTATCGCGGGCGGCGGCCAGTTGGCTAGATTGGATCGCCGCTGGTGCCGTGGCGAGGAACCTCCCTTGCTTGATGAAGGCGCGATACCCCCCGGCATGCTCTTCGGTATGAAGTACTCTCCCAACAGACGTGACGCTATCTTGTTCCCAAACTCTCTCTCCAAGTGCCGCGTTCCGTCATCGTTTTGTCCCACCAGCGTGTAGCCGGCATCGAGCAAGCGCCGTACCGCCTCCACGGCCGGTGTGTTCAGGTGCCACTGCGTTCGGAAGGGAGTGATGGCCATATGGCGTGCATCCAGCCTGTTCTTGACGTCCACGTCCCAGCGCTACGCGGCAGAGCATAGCGAGCTGTGCAGGGTATAGGGATGTGTACTGGTCTTGGACCGATCACTTGATCTGGATCGTGAGCGATCGTACTAACAGGGTGCTGAAAAAGAGGCGGTGGGCCTGTAGGATACGGTCGGCGGCGGGGGTCTAGCCTGGAGGCTGCCCCATGCGCGGTGACGCCGAGCGTCAGACGAACATGCTGCTCGCGGTCACGCCGGACTCGTTGGTGCCGGCCGACCACCCGATCCGCCGCATCAAGCCGATCGTCGATGCGGCGCTACAGCGGCTCTCCCCGCTCTTCGACGCGATGTACGCCACACGCGGCCGCCCCTCGATCCCGCCTGAGCACCTGCTCAAGGCGAGCCTGCTGATCGCGCTCTACCCGGTGCGCAGCGAGCGCCAGTTCTGTGAGCGGCTGCGCTACGACCTGCCGTGGGACGGCAAAACCTGATAGGTGCAGCTCTGTCCTGAGATAGCAGAGTATCGGCGAGCCACGAGAGGCTCGTCTGTGCTCTACCTCCGTCTGCTTGTCGCAGCACTCTTCGCATCGGTCCGCGCCCGCCGAGATCTCGTCCTCGAGCACTTGGCGCTGCGGCATCAGCTCGCCGTCTACACAAGGGGCCGTCGTCGACCGCGGCTCCGTCGCCACGACCGCCGACTCTGGTCACTGCTGGCACGTGGTTGGTCCGGCTGGCGAGGCACGCTCGTGATGGTCGAGCCGGACACGGTGGTGCGCTGGCATCGTTCTGCTTGGCGCACCTACTGGCGCTGGAAGAGTCGTCGCCGCTCCGGACGACCCCGGATTCCCGCAGAGCTGCGACAGCTGATCGTCCGCATCGCCACTGAGCATCCACGGTGGGGCGCCGTGAGCTGCGTGCGCTTGGCTTCGAGGTGAGCGCTCGCACCGTGAGCCGCTACCGCCGGCAGGCGCTCCGGCGACCGCCGAGTCAGTCGTGGCGCACGTTTCTGCGCAACCACGCGTCCAACATCTGGGCTGCTGACCTGTGCACGGTGCAGACCCTCACCTTCCGCACGCTCTCCGTGTTCGTCGTGATCGACCACGGCCGGCGCCGCATCCGGCACTGGAACGTCACGGAGCACCCGATCGCGCCCTGGATCTGGAGGCAGATGATCGAGGCGACGGTGTGGGGTGAGCGGCCTCAGTTCCTGATCCGAGACCGCGACCGTAGCTATGGCGAGCACTTCATCGCACGCGCTCGACGGATCGGGATCGAGACGATTCTGACTCCGGTGCGCGCGCCGAACGCCAACGCCATCGCCGAGCGCGTCATCGGCACGCTCCGGCGCGAGTGCCTCGATCACGTCATCGCCGTCAACGAACGGCATCTGAGGCGGGTGCTTGGTGAGTACGTCCAGCACTACAACGCGATGCGGCCGCATCGGTTATTGGCGCTCGACTCTCCGGAGGGACGCAAGCCGGTGCGGCGGATGCCGAGCCAGCGAGTCGACAGCAAAAGCCTCCTAGCATGCATCATGAGTATCGGTGGGCCGCATGAGGTTTTGCCGACTTGTTTGAATCCGGCCAGACACCGGGGGTTGCGGCTCTAAGGTGTTGAGGACGCTGGTCGGCTGACTCCAAGTTTTGCTGCCGTGCTGCTGAGCAGGACTGGCTCTGGGGCGGAGTGTCGCCGGCCACCGTCCGGCCGCGGTGTGACTCGACAGAGGCGTGCGGGTGCTCCCGAAGTCGGCCTGTCCACCGCCCTCCCCACCGCAGTTCAGCTACGACAGGGAGAGCTTCATGATCTTGATCGCCGTCGACCCCCACAAGTCCTCGCATACCGCCCTCGCCGTCGACCCCGCGGGCCGCGAGCTCGGCCAGCTCCGGGTGGAAGCTCGTGCGCACAGACGGCTGCTGCGCTGGGCGCGGCCGTGGCCCGAGCGCCGCTGGGCCGTGGAGGGGGCCCGCGGTCTCGGCCACGGCCTCAGCCAGTGGCTGCTCACGGAGGGCGAGTCGGTCGTCGATGTCCCGGCGCGGCTGGTGGCGCGTGTGCGCTTGCTCTCCGGTGGCGGGAAGTCCGACCCCGCAGACGCGCGTGCCATTGCGCTCGCCGCCCAACCCCTCACGGCGCTGCGTGCCGTGCGGGCGGAGGACGACACGGCGGTGCTGCGACTGCTCTCCGACCGCCGCGACGAGCTCACGCAGGAACGCACGCGCGTGGTCAACCGGCTGCACCGGCTGCTGCGCGAGCTACGACCGGGTGGGGGCCCCTCCAGGCTCTCCGCCGATCGCGCGCAGGCGCTCCTACGCCGCCTGCGTCCGACGGGCGCCGCGGATCGCGAGCGGCTGCGTATGGCCCGCGAACTGGTGCGCGAGGTGCGGGTGCTGGACCGCAACCTCGTCGCGAACGGCCGCCGCCTCGAGGCAGCGCTGCGCGTACAAGGCAGCGCCCTCACGCGCATCCCCGGCGTCGGCGTGATCTTGGCGGCGAAGATCGTGGGGCGCAGCGGAGCGGTCAGTCGCTTCCCCTCGCGCGCGCACTACGCCAGCTACACGGGGACGGCGCCGCTTGAGGTGTCGAGCGGGGAGGTCCAACGCCATCGCCTCAGCCGCGGTGGAGACCGCCAGCTGAACCGGGCGCTCCACATCGCGGCGCTCACCCAGGCGCGCATGCCGGGCACCGAAGGCCACGGCTACTTCCGTCGCAAACTCGCCGCTGGCAAGAGTCGGAACGAGGCGCTGCGCTGCCTCAAACGCCGACTCTCGGACGTCGTTTACCGATGCATGGTGGCCGATGCTCGCACCTGCGCTACCGAGGCCGCTTGACACAGAGGCTCCGCCCCACGGCAGCACCACGGCGGCATCGCGCCGCCCGACGGCGGTGGCGGGATCGCACGCCGCCACCAGGCGCGCGAGCTCGGCGGGGCGGAAGGGCGGGACGAGCTCGGACGGGCGGCGGACGTTGCGCAGGCCGCGGAACGGCGTGTGGTCGAGGAAGCCGGCGGCCACGCACCAGTTGAAGAAGCAGCGCACCTCGCGGAAGTAGCGATGGCGGGTGGCGGGCCGGCGGGCCGGCGGGCCTGAAAGGTCTCACAGTAGCGGATCACGGTAGCGGATCACGGTCGCGGTCTCGACGGCCGCGGCCTCATCGGGCAGCCCCTGCGCGGCGACGCTGTGCTGGAACCGGGCCAGCGTCTCGCTGTAGGCGCGCTGGGTGCGTGGCGAGAGGCCCTCGATCCAGCAGCGGGCGAGATAGAGGGCGATCAGCCCTGAGAGGGTGGTGGGGGCGGGCATGGGGGCATGCACGCTCGTGGGCGGGCGGGCGTCAAGTCGCGGGGGAGACTTGCCACTCGGCGGGGCGCGAGCTAAGACCATGGACCAGCGGAAGGAGCCGAGATGCCGCACTACACCCTCACCTTCGGCCGCTCGTCGTCGCCCCACTATGCCGCGGCCACGGCGCTGGCCGCGCAGATCCCGGGCACGACCGTGACGGGGGGCGACGGCGTAGCGGTCCACGCCGTCCCGCTGGACGCCGAGAGCCGGCCGGCGCTGGGAGCGCTGCTGGAGTTGGTGGTGGGTTGGAAGCGGACCGCCCTGTGGCGCGACGGCCGGCGCTTGCCGGCAGGGACGTTGACCCACCTGCGCACGGTGCTCGCCTGCTGGCGCGAACGGGAGACGAGCGGCCGCGGAGCGCTGCACACTGTCAGGGTTGAGGGGCTGGCGGGCGGAGCGCCGTGCCGTGCCGACTCCTGGCCCGCGCCCTGCCGTACGACTGGGGATCGGACGTGCCCGCGGACGCGGTCGGCGCACGCCTGATCCAAGGGCTGGCCCAGCAGGCTCCCGCCTTGACGAAGACGCTCTCTCCGGGAGAGCCGCCAATCCCAAACAAACCGGCGGGTACGTCGGTTGCCAGGTCTCCGGAAACTGTGTACGTCGCGTCCGCCGCTACTCATACCAGCCCGATCCAAATAGCAGCCCGTCATGCCGCACAATCCAAGTGTGTTTCTGACGGTTCTCGCCCGATTCCGGGTTGAGCAACACATAGTCGACCCAATGACCCGCCTCAGTGGCGCTCAGTAAGTCGTCGCCATAGAAATACCCCGTGGCGTCCACACGGAGGCTGGGATCACGCCCTCGAAACTGCGGGTTATGGTGGGCTATCGTGTAGCCGTCTTGGTCGATGATGAAGACATACCACTGGCCGTCAACGCTCTCCTGGGCGTTGTAGTAGGCGACCGTCTCCTCCAGGCCGAGGGCGACGTAGAGGTTCATGGCCTGCCGCACGAAGGCCTTGGTGTAGGCGGGGGCGTCGGACTTGCCGGGGCCGCGTTCGTACCAGCCGGAGCCGAAGGTAATGCCGTCGTGGATCACCACCCAGGAGTGCTTGGTCTCCACAACGCCAGAGGCGGGATTGGCATAGGTGTAGTCGAACCAGGCGCCGTCCTGGTCGGCGGAGGCGGCGACGGCGGACCCGGTGGGGTAGGAGTTGGGTCCGAGAGCCTGGGAGACGTGCTTGCCCACGAGGTCGGGGGTGGGGGCATGGGCGATGATGGTCTGGTTCTCATCGATGATGAAGACATACCACTGGCCGTCAACGCTCTCCTGGGCGTTGTAGTGGGCGATGATGGTCTGCTGATGGCGTCGTTCTCATCGATGATGAAGACATACCACTGGCCGTCAACGCTCTCCTGGGCGTTGTAGTGGGCGACGGTGGCATCGAGTCCCTCCGATTCGTATCTGCTGATCCTTACTTGGAACTTGGTGTAGTCGGCGGGCGTCGACTTGAGAGGTACGGCCGCCGTGGTATAACCCGTGTCCAACTGCTCTTGCATCTGCTCGATGAGAGACGCGACGGTGGCCTCATCCACGCGGCCGGGTGCGCCCGCGGGGCCCTGCGGTCCGGCAGGCCCCTGCTCCCCGGCAGGCCCAGCATCTCCCTGGCAGGCAGCAATTGACAGGACAAGAGCGATGATCGCGGTTACTGCGATTAGTGCGCGCATTGTCAAACCCCCTGGTTGCGACGGGCGACGCCGGACCTCGCGAAAGCGGATACTACCGCTGCGCCAGAAGTGTCCGAGTCAAACTTCAGCCCGCGGAAGCGCATGCACCGCTGCCAAGTCGTACGGTATCGGCGGTTACCATTTGCCGGACAGTTCAGCGTGCGCGTGGTCAGGCAGCCGATACGATAACCCCGCGTCGTCGTAAGCCGACGCTGCGAGAGACTCCCGCCGTGGGCGTACGTCCAGAACCCGACCACCTCCATGCCGTGGCGCTCGAACAGCCCCCGCGTGTGGTCGCGGAAGCGCGCGTTGAGCGCCGGCAGCTTGCCCGGCGCGGCCTCGTACGTTCGCAGCTCGTAGATCATGCATCCCCCTGCTCGGCCCCGATCGAGGCGCACACCCTAACGTATGCCTGTGCTACCAGAAAATATCGTCCGCCCGAATGTCACGCGGCGAGACGCTCGTACTCGTGATGCAGCCCGCCCAGGATCGGCCGACCCACGACTTGGCCCTCGCTCCGGGGCGGTGACCGTGGCCGCCGGTCGTCCGGAGCCCACAGTTCGAGCGCCTGGTGGGCTCTGTCAGGTTTCAGGGCGCGTCGGCCCTTAGACGTCGAAGGAGACCTTGTTGGTCGTCTATGCCGCAGCCACCTCGCTGATCAGCGAGCGCCAGCGTGTGAGGAAGAGCCGTCGCTGCTCCGTCAGCGCGACATGGGCGCCACCGCGGCGGCGGACGCGGAAGTACTGTCGCAGCTCATCGAACGCGCTACAGAAGCGCGACGCGGACTCGAAGCTCCCGAAGCCCTGCATCGGGTAGTAGCGCTGCTTCACCGCTCGGTGACTCTGCTCGGTGTAGTTGTTGAGGTACTGCGTCGTGCGATGCCAAGCCTTGCGGCCGATGATCCAGCGGATCGCCCGTCGGTAAGCGGGGTGCAGGTCGGTCGTGATCCGTGCGGGCTTGCGTTCGGTGATCTCGACCAGTCTCCGCAAGAACCTCCGCGCGGCATGCTTGTCTCGACGCTCGCTCAGCATCGAATCGATCAGTTCTCCGTCGCCGTCGATCGCTCGGTAGAGGTAGCACCAGCGCCCAGCGACCTTCACGTACGTTTCGTCGAGGTACCAGGACTCGCCCGCTCGGGCTCGTCGCTTGGCGCGGAGTTGGCCGGCGAGCAGTGGGGCGAATCGAAACTCCCACTCCCGGATGGTCTCGTGCGTGACCTCAACACCGCGCTGGAGGAGCATCTCTGCCACGTCGCGGAAACTCAGCTTGTAGCGCAGACGCCACAGCACCGCGAGGAGCACCACGTCGGTCGGGACCTGAAGATGGTTGAACGGCGTGCCGGTTCGCTCGTTGAAGCGACGCTTGCACGAGCGGCAGTTGAACCGCCGGTAGCCGAGCGTCGTGCGCGCCTGGCGTCTGGTCGTGGCGGCGGATGCACAGTGCGGACAGTTCACCGATGTCTCCTCGTCCATGCTCAGACGAGGCTAAACCTCACAGTTCGAGCCCTCAGATCTGACGCAGCCACCGAGGCCGCTTGACACAGAGGCTCCGCCCCACGACCCGATCGCGCCCTGGATCTGGAGGCAGATGATCGAGGCGACCGCCTGGGGTCAGCAGCCAGGGTTTCTCATCCGAGACCGCGACCGTAGCTATGGCGGGCACTTCATCGCACGCGCTCGACGGATCGGGATCGAGACGATTCTGACTCCGGTGCGCGCGCCGAACGCCAACGCCATCGCCGAGCGGGTGATCGGGACGCTCCGGCGCGAGTGCCTCGATCACGTCATCGCCGTCAACGAACGGCATCTGAGGCGGGTGCTTGGTGAGTACGTCCAGCACTACAACGCGATGCGGCCGCATCGGTCATTGGCGCTCGACTCTCCGGAGGGACGCAAGCCGGTGCAGCGGATGCCGAGCCAGCGAGTCGACAGCAAGCCGGTGCTAGGAGGTTTGCATCATGAGTATCGGTGGGCCGCATGAGGTTTTGCCGCCCCCCGGCGTCTGTCAGAAGCTGCTCGTACCGGTCCGCCGAACGCTGCTCCGCTCCACCGTTCTGCGCACTCTAGCAGGCTGTCGAAGAAGCGGACGCAGGCGGTCGGTCACGGAGAGCGGCGCGTCACCTCGGAGTAGACTCCAAGGTTGTATTAGGATGTCTCCGCTCGGCTAGGAGCGCGGGGCGAGGGAGCCTCCCAACGTTCGATCGCAGACCGTCGCCAAGCAGTGAATGTGAGGGAGCCAGATGACACAGCAGACGAGCGTGAAGGAGCTGCTGACGCTCCGCGTCCCGCCGATCGGGATCGGCTTCTTCTCCGAGCCGCCCGCCGGCGTGGAGCACTACGGCGACGGGCAGGCGCCGGCGGGATGCTCGTTCTGGCAGCGAGCGCAAGAGGGGCACGTCTTCTACGCCACCGCCGAGGACCAGGGCTGCGCCGTGGGGCTGTACACGCACAACCTCACCCCGCCGGAGGCGGCTGTGGGCGATCTCGAGGACACGATCGGGCTGATGGTCGAGAATCGCTACATCGAGATGGACGACGTCGCAGGCATCCCCACGCTCGACCGCAGGCCGCAGGTCGTCGCCTACGGGCCAGCCGACTCGGGAGCGTTCACGCCGGACATCGTGATCGTCGCGGCCGAGCCGGCCCGAGCGATGCTCCTGTTCGAGGCGGCGATCCGCGTGGGCGCGGGCGACCCGGAGGCGACGATTGTCCCGCGCCCGAGCTGCGCGGTGGTGCCCCAGGCCGTGAACAGCGATCGCGCGTCGCTCTCCTTCGGCTGCATCGGCAACCGCACCTACACCGGGCTGCCGGACAGCGAGATGTATGTCGCGATCCCGGGAGACCGATGGGAAGCGGTGGCCTCCGCCGTCGAGGAGATCGTCAACGCCAACGCCTCGATGGAGGCGCATTACCGCGGGTCACTGGTCACGTAAGGAGTCGAAGCGCAGCCGCGGCCGGACCGGCAAGGCGAGCGGCGAGGCGAAAGCCGGCGCCGAAGGCGTTCCGCGCACTCACAGCCAGGACCTACGTAAGCCCCACGGTCCGGGGGTGCGTCGGTGAGTCAGGCAGCGAGGCGAGTAGTGGCGGGACGAACGCGGACGCCTCGTCCACCGCATTGTGGATCGCGCTCATCCAGTGATCGGCGAGCGGCTGCAGGTCTTCCTGCGAGAAGCGATGCTCCACCATCGTGTACGTCCCGCGGCGATACAGCACAACGTCCGTGGGGTAATCGACGGCCGTGGGACGGCAAAACTTGATCCGTGCGGTTCGATGCTGAGATAGCAGAGTATCGGCGAGCCACGAGAGGCTCGTCTGTGCTCTACCTCCGTCTGCTTGTCGCAGCACTCTTCGCATCGGTCCGCGCCCGCCGAGATCTCGTCCTCGAGAACTTGGCGCTGCGGCATCAGCTCGCCGTCTACATAAGGGGCCGTCGTCGACCGCGGCTCCGTCGCCACGACCGCCGACTCTGGTCACTGCTGGCACGTGGTTGGTCCGGCTGGCGAGGCACGCTCGTGATGGTCGAGCCGGACACGGTTGTGCGCTGGCATCGTTCTGCTTGGCGCGCCTACTGGCGCTGGAAGAGTCGTCGCCGCTCCGGACGACCCCGGATTCCCGCAGAGCTGCGACAGCTGATCGTCCGCATCGCCACTGAGCATCCACGGTGGGGCGCCGTCCGCATCGTCGGCGAGCTGCGTGCCCTTGGCTTCGAGGTCAGCGCCCGCACCGTGAGTCGCTACCGCCGGCAAGCGCTGCGGCGCCCCCCGAGACAGTCGTGGCGCACGTTTCTCCGCAACCACGCGTCCAGCATCTGGGCCGCCGATCTGTTCACGGTCCAGACGCTCGCCTTCCGCACGCTCTCCGTGTTCGTCGTGATCGACCACGACCGGCGCCGCATCCGGCACTGGAACGTCACGGAGCATCCGAACGCGCCCTGGATCTGGCAGCAGATGATCGAGGCGACCGCCTGGGGTCAGCAGCCAGGGTTCCTGATCCGAGACCGCGACCGTAGCTATGGCGGAGACTTCATCGCACGCGCTCGACGGATCGGGATCGAGACGATTCTGACTCCGGTGCACGCGCCGAATGCCAACGCCATCGCCGAGCGCGTCATCGGCACGCTCAGGCGCGAGTGTCTCGACCATGTCATCGCGGTCAACGAACAACATCTCCGGCGGGTGCTTGGTGAGTACGTCCAGCACTACAACGCGATGCGTCCGCATCGATCATTGTCGCTCGACTCTCCGGAGGGACGCTCGCCGGTGCAGCGGACGCCGAGTCAGCGAGTCGTCAGCAAGCCGGTGCTAGGAGGCTTGCATCATGAGTATCGGTGGGCCGCATGAGGTTTTGCCGTCCCACGCGGTGCTAGGAGGCTTGCATCATGAGTATCGGTGGGCCGCATGAGGTTTTGCCGTCCCACGGGGTCAGGCTCCACATTCCGTCGGCTCGCGTATACGGTGTTAGTGCGAATCACCTCTAGTGCGATTGAGCTACGCCTCGATGCGCA
The DNA here is from genome assembly GCA_965226785.1 of Dehalococcoidia bacterium. GTDB lineage: Bacteria > Chloroflexota > Dehalococcoidia > UBA2979 > UBA2979 > CBDDEC01. Next base: position 108,369 of record CBDDEC010000002.1, on the reverse strand, counting down.
TCGCAGCCCACCACCTCATCCACGCTGGCGAGATAGTCACGGTCAGGTCGTGCTCGGGACACGACACGGACAAGCTTGGCCGCCCCGACTGGGGCCGCCCCCCTGGCCTGACGTACAGCCTCTAGCGGTAGCTACCCGCGGTTACTACGCCTCTACTCGTCAACTTCAAGAGACTCCATCCATTCTCCGTCGGCTGAGTCGTCGACTGCGGACCATTAGGCCCACGCCTCCAGCCGCCAGGGCTGCGCCGATTCCCACGACCAGGGCTGTTGCCCAGACCGGTGGGCTGTAACCGCCGGTACTTGGAAGTGGCGTGTCTTGTGGTTCTTCGGGCGCTGGTCCGCCGGTACTTGGAAGTGGCGTGTCTTGTGGTTCTTCGGGCGCTGGTCCGCCGGTCCCGGCTTGAGGAGCATTCCCCTCCCCGAGAGCGTCGATGTCGGCTTGCGCTTGCCCAAGGAGGGCGGTCCGACTGCATATGCCAACAGTGTATCCGCCGTCAGCATAGTTACTGTCGTGACCGTAGACGATGTACTCCTCCCCTTCGACAAAGGTGAACCCGCAGCTGCCGCCGGTTGGTGGTGTGGTGATGTACATGTCCTCGTGGACAGTACCCTTCCACACAGCGCTGACCTCGAAGCCAATCGTGGTGCGGTCCTCAGGGGAGACTGAACCGCCCCGGGAATGTTGGAGGCTCCAGTCCTTGAGAGGATGGAGCGATGACACGACCAGGCAGATACCCAGCGGAGATCCGCGAGCGGGCGGTCCGGATGGTGTTCGAGCACGAGCGGGACCACTCGTCGCAGTGGGCAACGATCAGCTCGATCGCCTCGAAGTTCGGGATGACGCCGGAGACGTTACGGAAGTGGGTGCGACGGGCTGAGGTCGACGGCGGCGCACGGCCGGGGCAGACGACGGAGGAGCAGACGCGGCTGCGGGAGCTCGAGCGCGAGAACCGTGAGCTGCGCCGGGCGAACGAGATCCTCAAGGCCGCTTCGGCTTTTTTCGCGCGGGAGCTCGACCCGCGACTGCCGAAATGACTCGCTTCATCAAGACCCACCGCGAACGCTTCGGGGTCGAGCCGATCTGCCGGGAACTGCAGGTCGCCCCGTCCAGCTACTACGCCGCCCGGAGCCGACCGCTCTCGGCGCGGCGGGTGCGTGACGAGGCGTTGAAGGTGAAGCTGCAGCACGTCCACGCCGAACAGTTCGGGGTCTACGGTGCGCGCAAGCTCTGGCGCCAGCTGCACCGCGAGGGCATCCCCGTCGCGCGCTGCACCGTGGAGCGGCTGATGCGGGAGCTGAGTCTCTCTGGGGTGGTACGTGGGAAGGTCAAACGGACGACCGTGGCGGACGAGAGCGCGCCCAGACCGGCGGACCTCGTGGAGCGGGACTTCCACGCACCAGCCCCCAACCGGCTCTGGGTAGCCGACCTCACCTACGTGCCCAGCTGGTCGGGCTTCGTCTACGTCGCCTTCGTCATCGACGTCTACTCGCGCTCGGTCGTCGGCTGGCAGGCATCGCGCTCACTGCGGACCGAACTCGCGCTCGATGCCCTTGAGCAGGCGCTATGGGCGCGGAACGGACCCTTCGACGGGCTGATTCATCATAGCGATCGTGGGGTGCAGTACCTCTCGAACCGCTACACCGAGCGGCTCGCCGAGGCCGGGGCCGTGACCTCGGTCGGGAGTCGTGGTGACTCCTATGACAACGCGCTGGCGGAGTCGGTGATCGGGCTCTACAAGGCGGAGTTGGTGCACCGCCGGGGACCGTGGCGCGGACTCGACGACCTCGAGCTGGCGACGCTGGAGTGGGTGGACTGGTATAACCATCGGCGGTTGCATAGTGCGCTCGACTACCTGCCACCCGCCGAGTACGAGCGCAACCAGGAACGTGAGCTGGTCTCGGCAGGTGCCGGGACTCAATGAACCGAGTCTCCACTAAACCCGGGGCGGTTCAGACAGACGCTGCCTTGGGATCATAGGAGTGTTGGATCGAGACTGCTCTCCCCGCGAAAACTGCAGAAAACTTCTCCAGCTCTTCGGAAGGAGTCCCAGGTTGCGCACACTTACACGCGTGGACCTGCCCGGGGTCCCCACCAGAGGACACCCACCATGAGCGCGAGGCTCAATACGGCTGCTCGTACGGCCGTGGACCCAATCCCCTGCCGCTTTGCAATCACTGGCCGCATGACCTATTTCCTTTCTCCTGGTTGACTCTGCTCTACGCCTCTATTGAGTAAGACGCTGCGAGAACCTGGATGGTTCGAGTCTGCGTCCGCCACGGAATCAGGAGTTAGTCCTCGCTGCGCATTCACAGCTGAAGAGAAGGTCAACCCCTAACTCAGGCTGGTTGCAACGGTTCTGTCAGAACTCAGGGCACGGATGACGCGCAGTGAAGCCCCCTCACTGCCTGTCTACGCCGCCGCCATTTCGGCGATCAGTGCATGCCAGCGCCCGACGAAGCGTCGTCGCCGCTCGGCCAGGGGGACGACCTCGCCGCGGCGACCGCGAGCGCGCAAGTACTGGCGGAGCTCCTCAAACGCCGAGCAGAAGCGTGCCGCTGAGGCGAAGCTCCCGAAACCGAGCATCGGGTAATAGCGCTGCTTCACCGCGCGGTGGTCCTGTTCCGTGAGGTTGTTGAGGTATGGATTCGTCCGGTGCACGACCTTCCGTCCCAGGATCCAGCGGATCGCTCTGCGGTGCGGCGGATGCTGGTCCGTGGTGACGCGCTGCGGCTTGCGCGCGGTCACCTCGACGAGTCGCCGGAGGAAGCGCCGGGCGGCGTGCTTGTCCCGGTGCTCGCTGAGCATGGAGTCGAGGAGCACCCCCTCGCGGTCGATGGCGCGGTAGAGATAGCACCAGCGCCCGGCGACCTTCACGTAGGTCTCGTCCAGGTACCAGGAGCCGCCGGCCTGGCCGCGCCGCTTCGCTCGCAGCTGGTCCGCGAGCAGCGGGGCGAAGCGGACCTCCCAGGCGCGGATCGTCTCGTGCGTGACCTCGAAGCTGCGCTGGAGGAGCAGCTCAGCGACGTCGCGGAAGCCCAGCTTGTAGCGGAGACGCCAGAGCACGGCGAGCAGCACGATGTCCGTTGGGTACTGCAGATCGTTGAAGGGCGTGCCGGTCCGCTCGTTGAAGCGCCGCCGGCAGGCCCGGCAGCGGAACCGCCGGTAGCCGAGCGCGGTGCGGCCCTTGCGCCTCGTCGTCGCCGTGGATGCACAGTCTGGACAAGCCATCAGCGTCCCCTCACCGTTCCGTGGATGAGGCTAGCCGAGGCCGGCGTGCCCTGAGATCTGACAGGGATGATCGGTACGACGCCCAGCCACCACTAGGCGGCGAGTGTTTACGGTGCCGGGTGGGCTCCCGGGCTCGGTCTGACCCCAGATTCTGACTGGCGCTTCGGCTGCTCTCGCTCTGATCTGTCGGCCGCGCCTCCGAGTCCATCTGGCACGCACCGGTCGGGCGAACGTGACCCGTGGGGCGGCAATATTCATCCGCGCGATCCTGACTGAGCCTGGCCCCCCCAGGAGGAGGACCGGCTAAGTCTCTCCTGGAAGCTCCCTGGATCGCTCACGATCTAGTTTTGCCTCCCCACGACGTCCAGCACTACAACGCGATGCGTCCGCATCGCTCATTGTCGCTCGACTCTCCGGAGGGACGCTCGCCGGTGCAGCGGACGCCGAGTCAGCGAGTCGTCAGCAAGCCGGTGCTAGGAGGCTTGCATCATGAGTATCGGTGGGCCGCATGAGGTTTTGCCGTCCCACGACGCGTCCAGCATCTGGGCCGCCGATCTGTTCACGGTCCAGACGCTCGCCTTCCGCACGCTCTACGTGCTCATCGTGATCGACCACGACCGGCGCCGCATCCGGCACTGGAACGTCACGGAGCATCCGAACGCGCCCTGGATCTGGCAGCAGATGATCGAGGCGACCGCCTGGGGTCAGCAGCCAGGGTTCCTGATCCGAGACCGCGACCGTAGCTATGGCGGAGACTTCATCGCACGCGCTCGACGGATCGGGATCGAGACGATTCTGACTCCGGTGCACGCGCCGAATGCCAACGCCATCGCCGAGCGCGTCATCGGCACGCTCAGGCGCGAGTGTCTCGACCATGTCATCGCGGTCAACGAACAATATCTCCGGCGGGTGCTTGGTGAGTACGTCCAGCACTACAACGCGATGCGGCCGCATCGATCATTGTCGCTCGACTCTCCGGAGGGACGCTCGCCGGTGCAGCGGACGCCGAGTCAGCGAGTCGTCAGCAAGCCGGTGCTAGGAGGCTTGCATCATGAGTATCGGTGGGCCGCATGAGGTTTTGCCGTCCCACGGGTCCTGGAACGGACACGTCGGCGACATGGCGCATCGTCGAGGTCTGGGATCAGATGAACGACGACGACGGAGTGCCATTTAGGGAGAAGATCTTCTGGTTGTCCTCCCCTTAGTTCTGACCGCCGGCGACGGCGCATGCTGCGAGGCAGCCGCGCGAGTGTAGCGCTGCGCTGCCGTCGGCGTTACAAGCGCGCAGTGGCGGTACGTGTGAGCAGGGACCTTGGTCCCACTAATCGTGCGCGACCTCGAGGCGTTCGGGGCGATCTCCCAACGGGCTCAGGCGCGCGTTCGCGGCGCCGTGGTGCGCCGCATGAGAGACCGGGCTGGTTGGCGGTGGTCTCACCCGACGTGTTGCGTCGCGCCAAGATTGTGACACGCGAGGACTTACAGTCTCCGGATGACAGCGCTCCAGACCCCGCTTCTCGAACGCCTTCCGGCCCTGCAGTCTCCCGACTATCGCCGTCTTTTCTTCAGCACGTTCTTCACGGCCGCATCTCAATTCGCTCTGTTGCTCGCGCGTGCCTGGCTCGTGTTCGACCTGACCGGGTCGTCTTTCGCGGTCGGCGTGGTCACCTTCGCTGCGATGGTGCAGAGCATCATTGTCGGTCCGTTTGGCGGAGCGCTCGCCGATCGGGTCGACCGCCGAACGCTCGTGCTCGGCGGGATCACGATCTCCGTGACCGCCTCGGCGGCTCTGGCGGTCATTACGATCTCGGGGGTGGTCGAGGTCTGGCACATCGTGGTACTTGCGGCCGTGCAGGGGATGGCGGGCGCGTTCACGCAGCCGTCGCAGCGCGCACTCCTCGCGAACCTCGTCCCGCCCGATCACCTTCTGAACGCGGTCGCACTCAGCGGGATCGCTCAGCACGGGTCGAGATTCTTCGGCCCCCTCGTCGGCGGAGCTCTGCTCTATTTCTTCGGCGCTGGGTACGTGTTCGCCCTCTCCGCCGTGATCTTGCTGGCGACGTTGGCACTGATCGCGCGAATCGAGTTCCGCTGGAGCGCTCCTGCCGAGCAGCGCCCAGCGAGCGTTCGCCTTCTCGCCACCGAGTTCGGTCAGGGGCTCACCCATGTCATACGCGACACCCGTCTGGCACTGATCATCGGTCTGATCGCACCGCACTGCGCCTGCACGATGGCCTTCAACGCGATGCTTCCCCGCCTCGCGACTGATCTCGGCGGTGATGAACGTCTCTTCAGCGCGATCGTGATGGGGTTGGGTGCCGGCGCCATTGCCGGAACGCTGGCCCTAGCACTGCTTCGCCGCCAGGCCCTGCGGGGGTACACGTTCATGTTGGTGGGTGTCGCCAGCGGTCTCTCCATGCTGGTCCTTGGCACCGCCGGTAGTCCCGCGGCTGCCGTCGTCGGAGCGGCGCTCGCCGGCGGCTCACAGGCGGTGTACATGGCGATCTCGCAAACGCTCGTGCAGCAGGTGGTGCCGGATGCGCTACGCGGCCGGGTGATGGCGATCTACACCATGCTGGCTGCTGGACACATGGCGATGGTGAACCTGCTGTTCGGAGGTCTGGCGGACTCGGTCGGCGTGCGCCCGCTCCTCGTGATCCCAGCGCTGATCTGGCTCGTCGTCTTCCTGGTCGCGATCCTCGCCGTCGCCGAGCTCCGCTTCATCCTCAGGCGTGGTGACTTCCGTACCCGACCCACGCTGGCGGCGTGAGCTTCCGCTCTGTCTCATGTCCCTCGACTCGGGGCTAGGATGCAGTTGCCAGGACTGTCCCCGCGCCGCGAGGAGACCCGTGGGGCGGCAATATTCCATCCAGCCCATGATTTCAGCGTTTCGGAGTCAGCGGCGCGCCTCGCGGATACGGCGGATGAGGTTTTCGTGCCCCACAGCCGCCGACCGCCCGGAGTCGTGGCGGAAGAAGCGGGCGCCCGCCGTCAGGGTGTCGCGATCCGGGCTGTTCTGGAGCAGCTGTGCGGCATCCACGTCCTTGATGACCTTCGCCCGCGGGTTTCCGACGCAGCGTTGGCGGCGAGGTCTGGCACCGGGATAGGCGACGGGGAGGCCCCCCAGCACGGATGCGAGTTCCAGTTCGATCGGGACCTCACGGAGCTGCTTGCTGCTTGACCATTCCCCGTGACAATCAGCGCTCCACAGGGCTGATCGCGAGGAACAGCAGCGCGAGCGGGAAGGTCGAGAACAGCGCGTAGTAGCAGATACCGGCGGCCCCCACCTCCCGTGGGGCGGCAATATTCCATCCAGCCCATGATTTCAGCGTTTCGGAGTCAGCGGCGCGCCTCGCGGATACGGCGGATGAGGTTTTCGTGCCCCACAGCAGTCGATTTTGCATCACCTGAGCTATGCTGCGGCCTGCTCCTGGAAAGGGGGCGTGCAATTGCGGTTCTATCATCCCGTGGGACGGCAAAACTTGATCCGTGCGGTTCGATGCTGAGATAGCAGAGTATCGGCGAGCCACGAGAGGCTCGTCTGTGCTCTACCTCCGTCTGCTTGTCGCAGCACTCTTCGCATCGGTCCGCGCCCGCCGAGATCTCGTCCTCGAGAACTTGGCGCTGCGGCATCAGCTCGCCGTCTACACCCGGGGCCGTCGTCGACCGCGGCTCCGTCGCCACGACCGCCGACTCTGGTCACAGCTGGCACGTGGTTGGTCCGGCTGGCGAGGCACGCTCGTGATGGTCGAGCCGGACACGGTGGTGCGCTGGCATCGTTCTGCTTGGCGCGCCTACTGGCGCTGGAAGAGTCGTCGCCGCTCCGGACGACCCCGGATTCCCGCAGAGCTGCGACAGCTGATCGTCCGCATCGCCACTGAGCATCCGCGGTGGGGCGCCGTCCGCATCGTCGGCGAGCTGCGTGCCCTTGGCTTCGAGGTCAGCGCCCGCACCGTGAGTCGCTACCGCCGGCAAGCGCTGCGGCGCCCCCCGAGCCAGTCGTGGCGCACGTTTCTCCGCAACCACGCGTCCAGCATCTGGGCCGCCGATCTGTTCACGGTCCAGACGCTCGCCTTCCGCACGCTCTACGTGCTCATCGTGATCGACCACGACCGGCGCCGCATCCGGCACTGGAACGTCACGGAGCATCCGAACGCGCCCTGGATCTGGCAGCAGATGATCGAGGCGACCGCCTGGGGTCAGCAGCCAGGGTTCCTCATCCGAGACCGCGACCGTAGCTATGGCGGAGACTTCATCGCACGCGCTCGACGGATCGGGATCGAGACGATTCTGACTCCGGTGCGCGCGCCGAACGCCAACGCCATCGCCGAGCGGGTGATCGGGACGCTCAGGCGCGAGTGTCTCGACCATGTCATCGCGGTCAACGAACAACATCTCCGGCGGGTGCTTGGTGAGTACGTCCAGCACTACAACGCGATGCGTCCGCATCGATCATTGGCGCTCGACTCTCCGGAGGGACGCTCGCCGGTGCAGCGGACGCCGAGTCAGCGAGTCGTCAGCAAGCCGGTGCTAGGAGGCTTGCATCATGAGTACCGGTGGGCCGCATGAGGTTTTGCCGTCCCACGGCCAGCCGGACATGGCGGGACGGTAGCATGTGCGGGGGCGCTTGACGGATGGGGGCGCTGCTGAAAGGACTTGCGCGGACCACTCGCGAGGGACGGGTACGCCCCGCTATCGGCTTGTGGCAGACCCATCCGGGGTGTCCATGATGGTGTTGACGGCGTCGGCGGGATCAGTACCTGCAACGGGCTGTCGTGCGCCGGTACGCGGCGTGAACGGGGAGAGCGATGCCTCGCGTTGTGTTCTCGCTGCGCGCTTGCCGATCGGCGCGACGCGGGCGCTGCTCTCCACCTCGCTTGCCGACGACCCTCTCGAAGACGGCGCTCGCGTCGAGTACGCGCGCTCGCGGACGATCTCGATCATCGATTCCATCGGGTTCGTCAAGAACGCCGTCTTCGGCGGCGGACCGCGTACCCCGAGCCTGGTTCCCGCCGCGGATTGTCAGGGTTTCGAAAGGATTCGGCGCTACGCTGAAGCTGGCGGCAGAGGATCGAGATCCGGCCGCGGGGTGTCGAGAGTAGGGGCGTCGGCATGCAGCAACTTCGCGAGTGGTGGCCTGGAGCGGTCGCGGGACTCGTCGCCGCGGCGGTGGCGCTGGCTGTCGCCGAGTTCGTTGCGCGCCTCGTCGACGGCGAGTCGCTGGTCGTGGCGATCGGAAACGTAATCATCGACAGCTCCCCGCGTTCCGTCTCCGGCGCGGCGATCGAAACCTTCGGCACGAACGACAAGCCCGCACTGCTCGTTGGCATCGTCGCCACCTCGTTGCTGCTGGGCGCGGCCCTGGGGCCGCTCGCGATGCGCTACCGCGCGATCGGCGTAGCCGCCTTGGCGGTCTTCGCCCTCGTCGGCGGGCTCGTGGGGGCCCGCGATCCGTTCACCTCGCCCGCACAGGCCTGGACCACCGCGCTCGCCGCCGGAATCGCTGGGGCCGCGACGCTCCTCTTGCTGCTCAACGCAGCGACCCAGGCCGGCCCGTCGGTCGCCGCCGCGCCTCCCGATCCGCAGGAGAAGCGCCTCGGGCGAAGGCGCTTCCTGCAGTTCGCCGGCGGCGGGCTGGCGGCGGCAGCGGTCTCGGTGCCCCTGGGGCGGCGCCTGATCGGCCCGGCGGTCGATGTGGAAGCGCAGCGCGCCGCAATCGTGCTGCCGCCGCCGACCGCCACCGCGCCCGCCGAGGCAACGCCGACCGCGACCGTCACGCCCGAACCGACACCCGAGCCGACGCCCGAGCCCGCACCCGTCGTCCGCGCCGGACCCGCCACGGTGCCGGGCATCTCGCCGCTCGTCACGCCGAATAGCAAGTTCTACCGCATCGATACGGCGCTCTCGGTACCCCGCATCGACAGTACGCGGTGGCGGCTCCAGCTCACCGGGATGGTCGACCGCCCGGCGGAGTTCACGTTCGACGAACTCCTCGCAATGAGCCTGCGCGAGGAGTCGGTGACCCTCGCGTGCGTCTCGAACAGGGTGGGGCAGGGCCTCGTCGGGAACGCCTACTGGCTCGGCGTCCCGCTTCCCACGTTGCTGCGCGAGGCGGGCGTTCAGGCCGGCGCCACGCAGGTGATCGGGCGCGCCGTCGATGGTTTCACCGTCGGCTTCCCCACGGACGTCGCGCTCGACGGGCGCGAGTCGATGGTGGTAGTCGGCATGAACGGCGAGCCGCTGCCGGCCGAGCACGGGTTCCCGGCACGCCTGATCGTGCCGGGGCTCTACGGCTACGTCTCCGCGACGAAGTGGCTCGGCGAGATCGAGCTGTCGACGCTCGACTCCTTCGATTCCTACTGGGTGCGGCGAGGCTGGGCCCAGCAGGCGCCGATCAAGCTGCAGTCGCGCATCGACGTCCCGCACGCCGGCGCCACGCTCGCGCCCGGCAACGTGCGCGTCGCCGGCGTCGCCTGGGGCGGGCTGAGCGGCGTCAGCGGCGTTCAGGTTCGGCCAGGCGAGCGATCGCCCGGCGCGCAGCCTTCGGAAGGCGGATGGATCGACGCCGTTCTGAGCGAGGAGCTGTCCGACAGCAGTTGGCGTCAGTGGGTGGTCGACTGGCCCGCCACCGAGGGCGCGTTCCGCCTCGAGGTACGCGCGATCGATCGCAGCGGCATGGTGCAGACGGCCGAGCAGATGGAGCCGTTTCCCGATGGCGCCACGGGGCACCACACGATTGCCGTGACCGTCGAGGGTTAGGGCCGGTAGCGCGCCGGCGCCCAGCGGTCGCAAGGGGAGAAACAGGCAGCTATGGGCAACGATTCGCGAGTGCCGGGGCTCCATCTTCCTGGCCAGCGCGGTGTCGGCTTTAGATCGAGGGCGGATGACCGCTCTGGACGACCCCCCCCCCCCCCCCGCAGGGCGACGAGATCGGCGATTTCAGCCCGGTGACTCGGCGCTTCTTCGCCATGTGGTGGCGAAGTTGGAGCGGGAGAAGGGATTCGAACCCTCGACCCTCTGCTTGGGAAGACCCGGGTCACGGGCCGCGTGTCGCTGATGACGGGGTCAAAAACTGCAGGGAAACTGCAGGGAAATGGCAGGGAAATGGCAGGGGAAACGCAGGCTGTGGGCGATTACGCAGCGGTGGGTTCGCCCTTACAGCATCTGGTCTGCGGGGGAGAACTGCGCATGTCGGTGCGCCGCCTGCGCGCTGCGATAGGTGGAGCTGTAGCGGCGCACCATGTCAGGCGAGGCATGACCGAGCAGGTACTGCACGTCGAGCTCGCGGGCGTCGTGTTCGATCGCCCAGGTGGCGAAGGTGTGCCGGAAGCGATGCGCATGGACCTTGTGGACGCCGGCCCGCCGGCCCAGTCGGCGCAGCATCTGCTTGATGCCGTTCGGTCTGAGTCCGGTCGCTGATGCCGTCAAGCGGCCGCTGCCGCCGCTCGCTGCGACGAAGAGGGGCCCGGGGAGGCGGCCCCGCTCCTCGAAGTAGAGTTCCACGGCCGCCGCGCAACGCTCGGCGAAGGCCACCACTCGCTGCTTGTTGGCCTTGCCGTGCCGCACGCGAATGCGCTGCGTTGTGGTGTCGAAGTCTCCCAGACGTAGTTGCGCCAGCTCCGAGCACCTGATGCCGGTGTCGAGCAGCACCAGGATGATCGCGCGGTCACGACGACCGACCGGCGTGGGCGGACAGGCAGCGAGCAGCACGCCGATCTCGGCCCGGGTAAAGGGCGCCACGATACGCTACGGCAAGCGGACGTTGCGGATGCCGCGGAACGGGCTGGTCGTGAGGCGGTCGGTCTCGATCAACCAGTTGAAGAAGCAACGTACCTCGCGAAAGTAGCGATGGCGGGTCTCGAGGCTGAGGTGCGCGAAGCTGGCGAGGAAGTGGTAGATGAGCCGGGGCGTCAGCTCGTGCACGTCGCGCGGACCGTTGACGAGGTGCACGAAGCGGCAGAACCGCTGGAGCGACTCGCGGTAGGCGCGCTGCGTCTCGGGCGACTTACCCTCGGCCTCGCAGCGCAGCAAATAGAGTCCGATCAACGCGTCGAGCTCGCGCTCCTGTGGATCCATGCTCAGCATGGACGCTCTGGTCGGGCCCGCAGTCAAGTCGATCTCGCTGGCGACGAGCCGAGATGGACCAGACGATCGACCAGCCGGGCGGCGCCGCCGGCCGTCGTCAGCTGAACAAGATCCGCGCCATGGTCGAGGTCGCGGCCAACACGGCCCAGACAGGCCCGAGCCACCTGCAGGCCGCGACCTTCCGGGCCATTCTTGGCCATCTGCTGTACCGGATGCGCCACGGCCTGGACGAGACAGATGACGACAATAGGACGACACCTAAAGGGGGGGGGGGGGGGGGGGGGGCGATGACTGTACCTGCTGCCTGGCGGAATGACTTCATCGAGCGGCTCAAGGCCACGTGCAACGTCACGCTCGCGGCCGCCGGGGCCGGGGTGAACCCGTGGGGCGGCAATATTCATCCGCGCGATCCTGACTGAGCCTGGCCCCCCCCCCCCCCCCCCCAGGAGGAGGATCGGCTAAGTCTCTCCTGGAAGCTCCCTGGATCGCTCACGATCTAGTTTTGCCTCCCCACAAGGGGCCGTCGTCGACCGCGGCTCCGTCGCCACGACCGCCGACTCTGGTCACTGCTGGCACGTGGTTGGTCCGGCTGGCGAGGCACGCTCGTGATGGTCGAGCCGGACACGGTGGTGCGCTGGCATCGTTCTGCTTGGCGCGCCTACTGGCGCTGGAAGAGTCGTCGCCGCTCCGGACGACCCCGGATTCCCGCAGAGCTGCGACAGCTGATCGTCCGCATCGCCACTGAGCATCCGCGGTGGGGCGCCGTCCGCATCGTCGGCGAGCTGCGTGCCCTTGGCTTCGAGGTCAGCGCCCGCACCGTGAGTCGCTACCGCCGGCAAGCGCTGCGGCGCCCCCCGAGCCAGTCGTGGCGCACGTTTCTCCGCAACCACGCGTCCAGCATCTGGGCCGCCGATCTGTTCACGGTCCAGACGCTCGCCTTCCGCACGCTCTCCGTGCTCATCGTGATCGACCACGACCGGCGCCGCATCCGGCACTGGAACGTCACGGAGCATCCGAACGCGCCTGGATCTGGCAGCAGATGATCGAGGCGACCGCCTGGGGTCAGCAGCCAGGGTTCCTCATCCGAGACCGCGACCGTAGCTATGGCGGAGACTTCATCGCACGCGCTCGACGGATCGGGATCGAGACGATTCTGACTCCGGTGCACGCGCCGAATGCCAACGCCATCGCCGAGCGCGTCATCGGCACGCTCAGGCGCGAGTGTCTCGACCATGTCATCGCGGTCAACGAACAACATCTCCGGCGGATGCTTGGTGAGTACGTCCAGCACTACAACGCGATGCGTCCGCATCGGTCATTGTCGCTCGACTCTCCGGAGGGACGCTCGCCGGTGCAGCGGACGCTGAGTCAGCGAGTCGTCAGCAAGCCGGTGCTAGGAGGCTTGCATCATGAGTATCGGTGGGCCGCATGAGGTTTTGCCGTCCCACGCCTGCTCGCAGCGGCTATCGCTGATGGACCAGCCCGCCGCGCCGCCGGTGTCCTCGTTGGTGCTGTCTGTTCCGCACAAGTTGATAGTGCTCGCGGCCGTGGGACGGCAAAACTTGATCCGTGCGGTTCGATGCTGAGATAGCAGAGTATCGGCGAGCCACGAGAGGCTCGTCTGTGCTCTACCTCCGTCTGCTTGTCGCAGCACTCTTCGCATCGGTCCGCGCCCGCCGAGATCTCGTCCTCGAGAACTTGGCACTGCGGCATCAGCTCGCCGTCTACACGAGGAGCCGTCGTCGACCCCCGCTCCGTCTTCACGACCGCAGACCCTGGTCGCTGCTCGCTCGCTGTTGGTCCGGCTGGCGAGGCACACTCGTGATCGTCGAGCCCGACACCGTCGTGCGGTGGCATCGATCTGCTTGGCGCGCCTACTGGCGCTGGAGGAGTCACCGCGGTTCCGGGCGGCCTCGGATCCCCGTCGAGTTGCAGCAGCTGATCGTGCGCATGGCGACCGAGAACCCGCGGTGGGGCGCCGTGCGCATCGTCGGTGAGCTGCGTGCTCTTGGCTTCGAGGTTAGCGCTCGCACCGTGAGCCGCTACCGTCAGCAGGCGCTCCGGCGACCGCCGAGTCAGTCGTGGCGCAGGTTTCTGCGCAACCACGCGTCCAGCATCTGGGCTGCTGACCTGTTCACGGTGCAGACCCTCACCTTCCGCACGCTCTACGTGTTCGTCGTGATCGACCACGGCCGGCGCCGCATCCGGCACTGGAACGTCACGGAGCATCCGAACGCTCCGTGGATCTGGCAGCAGATGATCGAGGCGACCGCCTGGGGTCAGCAGCCAGGGTTCCTGATCCGCGACCGCGACCGTAGCTATGGCGGGGACTTCATCGCACGCGCTCGACGGATCGGGATCGAGACGATTCTGACTCCGGTGCACGCGCCGAATGCCAACGCCATCGCCGAGCGCGTCATCGGCACGCTCAGGCGCCAGTGTCTCGACCATGTCATCGCGGTCAACGAACAACATCTCCGGCGGGTGCTGGGTGAGTACGTCCAGCACTACAACGCGATGCGTCCGCATCGATCATCGTCGCTCGACTCTCCGGAGGGACGCTCGCCGGTGCAGCGGACGCCGAGCCAGCGAGTCGTCAGCAAGCCGGTGCTAGGAGGTTTGCATCATGAGTATCGGTGGGCCGCATGAGGTTTTGCCGCCCCACGGGGGTCCGAGAGCGGGCTATCGCTCAACAGCCCTGGGCGATCTCATCGATCGCCCAGGGCCTGCCGGAATCTGCGAGTCATCGCCGGCAGTCGGCTCATCCACTAGCTCGGCGCGCGACGGGCCACGGCCACTAAACGCGGCGTGGCCCGTCGCGGTGTTCCTGCAGGCAGTGCTCAAGTTCGGCCAGCGCTCGGTCGCGCTGCTCGATCAAGCGGAATACGTAGTAGGTGAGCGCAATCCCAACCACGATCAGTCCGCCGGCGAGGAACGCGAAGGCGATCACGGTTCAAGCACCTCGCTGCGCCGCAGGATCGCGGTCGGGTCGAGCAGGAAGTTGCCGTCGGCCGGCAGCAGGGCGATCTGGACGCCGTCCAGCTGTTTGAGCGCTTCGAACTGAATCAGGTCAGGTGTCAGGGACGCTGCGATCGCGATGTTCGAATCCGCGGTCGCGTCGCCGCGGAGCCTGATCGCATCGGCTTCGCCCTGAGCCTCGAGGCGGACTCTCTCGGCCTCACCGCGTGCGATCTCGATCGCCGCGTCGGCCTGGCCTGCGGCCGCGGCGACAGCCTGTCGAGCTTCCGCCTCGCGCTGCGCCACCAGCTCCTCGGCACGGAGCGCCTCCTGCGTCGCGACCTGCTTGTCTTCGATCGCCTGGCTGAACGCCGGCTGGTAGCTGATGTTATCGAGCTGGATGCTGACGACGGTGATGCTGAACTGGTCGAGGTCGTCCTGAAGCGAGAGTTCAATCGCCTCGCGGATCTCCTCTCGTTTCTGCGTGGCTTCGACCGCCGTGTGCTTCACGACCTCGGCCTTCGTGTGCTGCAGGACGCGAGTCGGAACGAGGATGTTGAAGTAGTCACCACCCACGTTGCGAACGAGATCCTGGATTGCGTTTCCGCTCACACGCCAGTTCACCGTGATATTCAGGAATACGTCCTGAGTATCGATGCTTGCTGCCTCAATCCGGCCGAGGGCGCTCCGATCGCCACTGTCCGTGGCCGGACGGAATTCTGCCCGCTGCACCTTGACGTTGAAGGTCTCGACCGTCTGCCAGGGCGCGATAAAGTTCGGCCCCTCTTCGACCTGCCCGGTGATTTCACCGAATGTCCTGACGACGCCAACCTCGCCAGCTTCGATCTGCTTGTAGCTCGCGAGAACGGTCACGCCCGTGAGCAGGACGAGGGCCACGACGACCGCGATCAGCGCCGGGCCCGTTCTGTAGGTCACGCGTTCGCGGGTCCGTGGGTCGGTGAACGTGACAACGCCACTCGAGATCACCGCGAGCACGACGAACGCGACGATTGCCAGAATCCCGATCGAGATGAAATATCCCATCTCCAGCCTCTTTCTAGTCAGTACTAAGAGCTAGTCGCCGAATGAGAGTCTATCCAACCGAATGACACCGCGGGGCGTCAACCGCCGCCCGTTCGCCTCTGTCCGTATCCTGTCGGCCGGTGGGACGCGAGCGACCGACGTCCTACCACCTCGGCGGCCATACCGAGATCGGCGGTGACCACGAGCCGGCGAAGATGAGAATCTCGGAACCCCCCCGATCCGCCCACCCCGATCCAGCCTCCCGGAACTCCCCGCGGTCGCCCGAGAGGCCTTCCGTTGCAGCTCCACGTGCAACGCGGTCGACAGAGGCGATGATGGAATCGTCAGGCTGAGAGGGATGATCGCGCGCCCCCGAACCGGCGCATATCCGCTTGCAGATCAATGATCCGAGTCCGGGAAGCTCGCTGCCGGACCGGGACGGGTCACGAGGTAGAGCACACCGCCTTTGTATCCGCCACCGTAGGTTTCGATCACGATTTCTCAGATAGTGGCGAAAATCAGCGCGACGACGAACGCTCACAATAGCAAATCAGCGCGACGAAGAACGCTCACTGCAAAGCGACGCGAGAAAAACCCGCGAGAGCTTATCACGAGCAGCGAGAGCGCGCATAGAGGCCGCCTTCCGAAGCTGGGAACGATCTGCATTGCTGCCAGGACGGCAGATGTGGCTCGCTCCTCTTGCTCCTTTGCCCCTCGTATCCCAGAAGCGGGGATGAGCCTGGCAGGTTTGGATTCCCATTTCGGTTCGTCAGCCATTGTTGGGACGGTAGCGAAACTTGTCGCCTGTCGCGCTCCGCAGCCTCGGCACCGCCAAGAACGGAATGCCAACCGCATGGCAGAGAAATCGCATGTCAGATTGTACGGCTCGACGGTCACCGGTTCGGCGATTAGTGTGACCTGCAATTGCCGCTCACATAGGATGTCTCAACCCCCGCAAACCTGGAGTACTCATGAAGGTCGCCTACATACTCAATACGCGATGAACAGACCAAGGCACATGTGGTTGCAGCGAGCGACACGGTGTCGATGTTCGCTCGGGTAGCTCGGATCTTGTTGGATCCTGAAATTCCTGACTATCGGGTTCGTCACGCAGTATGGGATGAGGTCGGGCGTGACCGGCTTGTCGAGACGGCTCAGCGTGCCGATCAGATCGAAGCCAACACCGTCGGCAGTTACCTGGAATTGGTGACGGGCCAGTATTGCAGGGCCCGCAAGTTCGCTCCGGCGGTGCTGGGTGCGTTCGATTTCCGTGCATCGAAGCGGTGTCGCTACGACCACGGTGCGGGAACGGTACTCCGCACCCGACTGGCATGCCGATGGCTGGTTTCTGGAGCGGCGGCATCCGACGGAATGGTCTCGACGCACTGAGTTGGTGCTGCCTGATCATGATCAGGCGAAGAAGGCGGACCCGCTGGTGGGAGTACACGACGAGTTGCGTCTGGCACGTTTGAGCAGGCAGAAACGGCTAGAACAGGGGAAGAAAACGGTGATTGGCACGCCAACATGACAGACGAGAGGACCGGCATGGACTACCTGGTGCTTGTGGAACGCCCCTACACCGAGGCCGGGCACGGTGCAGGAATGGGTGTCGATAATCGTCACCGCCACTGATCCTCACGCGGCGGTGCGGGCCGTCATGGCACTGATCCTCACGCGGCGGTGCGGGCCGTCATGGACCCGGCGCCAAGCCTACGGCCGTGGCAGATCCTGACTGCCGTCGCGGAGCGTGGCAGTTGCCGACTGCCTCAGAACCCCTGACCGTAATCCGAGCGCCAGAGACAACCCGATAGCGGCGATGACACCGACGATGAGGAGAGGAACCCAACCGGACAGCGATCGCCATGAGCGGGGCCAGACGAAACGCCAGAACAGGCTCATACGGCTTGGGTCTCGGGCCCCTGATAGGCGTGGGACGGCAAAACTTGATCCGTGCGGTTCGATGCTGAGATAGCAGAGTATCGGCGAGCCACGAGAGGCTCGTCTGTGCTCTACCTCCGTCTGCTTGTCGCAGCACTCTTCGCTTCGGTCCGCGCCCGCCGAGATCTCGTCCTCGAGAACTTAGCGCTGCGGCATCAGCTCGCCGTCTACACAAGGGGCCGTCGTCGACCGCGGCTCCGTCGCCACGACCGCCGACTCTGGTCACTACTGGCACGTGGTTGGTCCGGCTGGCGAGGCACGCTCGTGATGGTCGAGCCGGACACGGTGGTGCGCTGGCATCGTTCTGCTTGGCGCGCCTACTGGCGCTGGAAGAGTCGTCGCCGCTCCGGACGACCCCGGATTCCCGCAGAGCTGCGACAGCTGATCGTCCGCATCGCCACTGAGCATCCGCGGTGGGGCGCCGTCCGCATCGTCGGCGAGCTGCGTGCCCTTGGCTTCGAGGTCAGCGCCCGCACCGTGAGTCGCTACCGCCGGCAAGCGCTGCGGCGCCCCCCGAGCCAGTCGTGGCGCACGTTTCTCCGCAACCACGCGTCCAGCATCTGGGCTGCTGACCTGTTCACGGTCCAGACGCTCGCCTTCCGCACGCTCTACGTGCTCATCGTGATCGACCACGACCGGCGCCGCATCCGGCACTGGAACGTCACGGAGCATCCGAACGCGCCCTGGATCTGGCAGCAGATGATCGAGGCGACCGCCTGGGGTCAGCAGCCATGGTTCCTCATCCGAGACCGCGACCGTAGCTACGGCGGCGACTTCATCGCTCGAGCTCGACGGATCGGAATCGAGACGATCTTGACGCCGGTGCGCGCACCGAATGCCAACGCCATCGCCGAGCGCGTCATCGGCACGCTCAGGCGCGAGTGATCTCGACCATGTCATCGCGGTCAACGAACAACATCTCCGGCGGGTGCTTGGTCAGTACGTCCAGCACTACAACGCGATGCGGCCGCATCGATCATTGGCGCTCGACTCTCCGGAGGGACGCAAGCCGGTGCAGCGGATGCCGAGCCAGCGAGTCGACAGCAAGCCGGTGCTAGGAGGCTTGCATCATGAGTATCGGTGGGCCGCATGAGGTTTTGCCGTCCCACGACACCGAGCAGAGTCACCGAGCGGTGAAGCAGCGCTACTACCCGATGCAGGGCTTCGGGAGCTTCGAGTCCGCGTCGCGCTTCTGTAGCGCGTTCGATGAGCTGCGACAGTACTTCCGCGTCCGCCGCCGCGGTGGCGCCCATGTCGCGTTGACAGAGCAGCGACGGCTCTTCCTCACACGCTGGCACTCGCTGATCAGCGAACTGGCTGCAGCATAGACCACCAGCGACGTCGCCTTGTGGCGCCTAAGGGTCGACGCGCCCTGAGATCTGACACTGCCCAGCCCGGTTACCCCTGGCCGGTTCGCCGGGCGATTTCGTCGGCCTTGCGCCGCCGCCGCGCATCCCGGCCGGCCGTGTCCTCGATGTGGTCGGGGGCTCTCTCGTCACCGCGGAACAGCCCCGTCAGCCCCCCTCGCAGGCGGCGCCAGAGCGCTTCGCGCGGCGCGGCGCTCTCGCGCTGCTGCACGTCGTCCGCCGGAACGTCGTCATAGTGCCCGTGGATGACGCGCGGCCATTCGGATGCCGCCTCCGCTCCCAAGAGGATGATGTTCGCGCTGACGTAGACGAAGAAGAGGAAGGCGACGACGGTGCCGAGCGAGCCGTATACGGCGTCGTAGTTGCCGAAGTAACGGAGGTAGAGGGCGAACCCATTCTTCACCGCCTCGAACAGCACGGCCGCGAGCAGCGCGCCGGGCCAGATGGAGCGGAACCGGGTCTTCACGCTCGGCACGAACTTGAACAGGACCATGAAGGTCACGAACGAGAGCAGCAACGGCACGAACACCGCCGCCACTTCCAGGCTGAGCGTGGCGCCGGAGCCCAGGGGCCCGAGCGCGTCCGAAAGGTCGTCGCTGACCCGACGTGCAACCTGCAGGAAGATCGTCGCGCCCACGGACAGGCCCATGAGGATGCCCAGGCTCAGCACCATCACGAAGTCCAGTAGCTTGCCGTGCAGGAAGGGACGCTTGTAGTCGGTGTCCCAGGCCTGGTTGAGCGCCCGCCGCAACGCCCCCATCATGCCCGAGGCCGACCACATCAGGCCGACGATGCTGACCACTCCCGCCACAGAGATCCCGGTCGTGAGGCCGCCGATGGCGCTCTCCAGGTCGTCGCGTCCCTCCCCCTCCGAGAGCGGCAGCGCGTCGAACAGGCTCTCGACCAGATCCTCGCGCACGCTCTCGTTCACGAGCACGAGGCCGCTGATCGCGAGGAACAGCAGCGCGAGCGGGAAGATCGAGAACAGCACATAGTAGGAGATGCCGGCGGCGAGTTGAGGGCACTGGTCGGCGCCGAACTCCCGGACCGTCTCGCGTACCAGCAAGCGGACGTCGCGCCACCACCACCGCGCGTTCACGGCCCACCAGTGCCACCAGTAGCGGGGCTCGGCGTGCATGCGTCCAGTATCGTCATTCCTCGCCGGCCGCGCCCGGAACGCGAGGGGACGGACCAGAGAGGTGGGGGATCCCGCGTGCAGAGGAACCGGTGCCGCTGATCCGCCCGCGGTGGGCGTGGAGGCTCGCCGGCGCCCGCGCGGAGCGCACGGCGGCGGGTCCGCGTGTTGACGCGCGCAGCGGGCTCCGTGAAGATGAGCCCCTACTGACAACCTCGAACTGATCGGGATGGGGGTGAGTCGCATGGCCGACGAGCAGGAGATTGGGGCGCGGGTCAAGAACAGCATCATTGGCGTGATCCGCGGCAGCGGTGAGATCACGCAGGCGGTGGTCGAGACGGTCGCCTCGACTGTACAGAGCGCCATCAAGGAGACGGGCGAAACCGGCGGTGCCGCCGGGAGTGTGGCCGTGGGGGCCGTCAAGGGCACCATCGACGCCGTCGGCGACGTCGGCGGACAGGCAGCGGAGACCGCGGCCGATACCGTGACGGCGGCTGTTGAGTCGGCCAGCAGTGTGGGCGCCTCGGTCGGGAACGCGGCCAAGGGCGCGGTGATCGGCGTGGTGCGTGGCTCGGCCGAGGCGGGCAGCGAGTCGCTGGAGGCTATCGGGCAGACGAGCCGCACTGTGGTGAGTGAGGCGTCGGCCGTGGGCGCCGACATCACGACCGCCGCGTTGGGCGCCGTCGAAGGCGCCATCGAGGCCGCGAAGGACACCACCGTGAACGTGGAGGAGGCGGCGGCGGCCGCGGCGACCGGCGCCATCGAGGCGGCCGGCGAGGTCAGCGAGGTTGCCGCGGTGCGGGTCCGTCGATCCGTTGAGGGCACCATCCAGGGCGTGAAGGTGGTCGCCAAGACGACGATCGGCAGGGAGTAGCCGCGGCCGGCACTGATGCTCCTATCGCCTGTCAAGCGAGCGATTCGGGGCGCGGGAGGTGGCGATAGAGCTGCCGTGCGACGTAGCGCTTGAGCGAGCGGATGATCTCGCGCTTGGAGCGGCCCTCGCGCGTGCGCCGCTCGACGTAGCGGCGGGTGCGGGGGTCGTGGACCATGCGGACCATGACGATCCGCCAGAGCGCTTGATTCGCGGTGCGGTCGCCACCGCGGTTGAGTCGTTTGCGGATGGTCAGCCCCGACGAGGCGTCGATCGGAGCGACGCCGCAGTGATGGGCGAATGCCGCCTCGCTGCGGAGGCGTTGCGGGTTGTCGCCGGCGGAGACGAGCAGAGCGCCGGCGGTGTCGGTGCCCACGCCGAAGCAGGCCACCAGGGCGGGTGCGGTGGTGGCGACCAGCTGCTCGAGCACGGTGTCGAGGCGGCGGCGCTCTGCCTCGAGGCGCTGCACCCGTCGAGCCAGCTCACGCAGGGCCAGCTTGGTGGCGCCGACGGCGGTCGTGGGGTCGGCGGGGCGCAGCCGCGCCGCGGTCGTCACCAGCTCGAACACAGTGCTGCCCCGCAGTGCGGCCCGGAGGTCGTCCGGTCCACTCACGAGCAGGGCGCGCATCTGGTTGAGGGCCGTCGTGCGTGCATGCCCGGCCGAGCGGCGAGCCGTGCGCAGCGCGCGGATCGCCTCCACGGCACCGCTGCGGGTCTTCGCCTCACCCGAGGCCTCCCCTGACTGCGCAGCGCGAGCGGCGGCGATGGCGTCGACGGGGTCGGACTTACCGTGGCGGCGTCGCAGCTGGCGGTTGGGGCGATTCACCTCCACCACCGCCACCGCCTCGGCGAGCAGGTAGCGGGTCAGGCCAGCGCCGTAGGTGCCCGTCCCTTCGACGCCGATGCGCTCGACCGGACCAAGGCTGCGGAGCCAGGCGAGCGCCTGTCGGTAGCCGGCCGTGGTCGTCGCGAACGACCGCACCCCGAGCTCGCCGCCCCGCTCATCGAGCGCGGCGACCACGTGCTGGTCGCGGTGCGTGTCGACCCCGGCGGTGACGCGCGTGGTCGCATCTGTCATGGTGGTCATCGTCATCCCTTCATCGAACAATCTGTGCAGGGTGGCCGCACGTGCCGGGACGGCGGACAGGACAGGGACGAGCCGCCAAGGCAGGCTCCTATGAGGTCACGTTCGCCCGACCGGTGCGTGCCAGATGGACTCGGAGGCGCGGCCGACAGATCAGAGCGAGAGCAGCCGAAGCGCCAGTCAGAATCTGGGGTCAGACCGAGCCCGGGAGCCCACCCGGCACCGTAAACGCTCGCCGCCTAGTGGTGGCTGGGCGTCGTACCGATCATCCCTGTCAGATCTCAGACGACCGATGGCGGGACCGACGCAAATCGCGGGTTAGTGACCGGTCTACGCCGCAGCCGCCTCCGCGATCAGCGAACGCCAGCGAGCCAGGAACAACCGTCGTTGCGCGGCGAGCGAGACATGGGCGTCGCCGCGGCGGCGAACGCGAAAGTACTGTCGCAGCTCGTCGAATGCGCTGCAGAAACGCGACGCTGACTCGAAGCTCCCGAAGCCGAGCATCGGGTAGTAGCGCTGCTTCACGGCGCGATGGCTCTGCTCGGTGTAGTTGTTCAGGTACTGCGTCGTCCGGTGCCACGCCTTGCGTCCGATGATCCAGCGGATCGCACGCCGATACGCGGGGTGGAGGTCAGTCGTGATCCGTGCGGGCTTGCCTTCAGAGATCTCGACTAACCGTCGTAGGAACCGTCGCGCTGCGTGCTTGTCGCGGCGTTCGCTGAGCATCGAGTCGATGAGTTCGCCCCTGTGGTCGATCGCGCGATAGAGGTAGCACCAACGACCGCCGACTTTCAGGTACGTCTCGTCGAGGTACCAAGACACGCCGGCGCGGCCGCGCCGCTTCGCGCGCAGCTGACTGGCGAGCAAGGGCGCGAACCGGAACTCCCACACACGAACCGTCTCGTGCGTGACTTCGAATCCGCGCTGGAGCAGCATCTCGGCGACGTCGCGGAAGCTCAGCTTGTAGCGCAGGCGCCACAGCACGGCGAGCATCACCACGTCGGTCGGGTACTGGAGGTCGTTAAACGGCGTGCCCGTTCGCTCGTTGAAGACCGTTCCGCAAGCGCGGCATGCGAACGTGCAGTAGCCCGTGGAGGTGCGTCGGCTGCGCGAACTAGTCTCACTCGAGCTGCAGCGCGGGCACATCACAGGCAATCCTCCCCAGCGTCGTCGTTCACTCCGACGCTAGCAGCGGATCGGTGGTCTGAGTTCTGACGGAGCCCATCGATCATTGTCGCTCGACTCTCCGGAGGGACGCTCGCCGGTGCAGCGGACGCCGAGTCAGCGAGTCGTCAGCAAGCCGGTGCTAGGAGGCTTGCATCATGAGTATCGGTGGGCCGCATGAGGTTTTGCCGTCCCACGGCTACAGGACCTCAACGATCACGCGAGAGCGCGCCGGGAGCTCACAAGCGCGCTCTAGGCGGCGATGAACGAGGGCAACGTCGATCGATTTCGTGCTCTCGCCATCGCGGCCATCCACTGGGGACCGGGAAAGCGGAGTTGCAGCGTCGGCCTGCGCTTCGCTCGGTGATGCGTTAGGCGTGCTCTTCGACGACGAAGCCAAGGTCCGCGATCATCTGCTGCGCCTCGGCATTGCTCTGGCCCGGGGTGGTGAGGTAGCCCTCGACGAAGATCGAGTTGGCGGCGTACAGCCCCATCGCCTGCAGCGAGCGCAGGTGCACCTCGCGGCCACCAGCGATGCGGATCTCGGCCTCCGGATTGAGCAGGCGCGCGAGCGCGAGCTGGCGCAGGCACTGGTTCGGGGTGAGGTGGTTGACGCCCTCCAGGGGCGTGCCGTCGATCGGGATGAGAAAGTTGATCGGAATCGACTCGGGGCTGATTTCGCGCAGCGCCATCAACACGTCGATCACATCCTCCTCGCCCTCGC
Source organism: Dehalococcoidia bacterium (assembly GCA_965226785.1). Classification (GTDB taxonomy): domain Bacteria; phylum Chloroflexota; class Dehalococcoidia; order UBA2979; family UBA2979; genus CBDDEC01. The sequence continues at coordinate 84,792 of CBDDEC010000002.1, read as the reverse complement.
CCATGCCGAAGATCGCGCCGCTGCAGAGCTCGAGGCCAGCGGCGCGGGCGGCGCGCAGGGTGCCCACGCGGTCGTCGTAGGTGTGGGTCGTGACGATTTCCGGTGAGAAGCGTTCGCTGCTGTTGAGGTTGTGGTTCAGTCGGTCGACGCCGGCCCGCCGCAGCGTCAGCGCCGCCGCCTCATCGAGGATGCCGACACAGGCGCAGAGATCGATGTCGAGCTCGGACTTGATCTCGCGCGCGACCTCGGCGACGTAGCTCAGCTCCTTCGCCGCGGGGCCGCGACCGCTGGCGACGACACAGAAGCGGACCGCCCCCGCGGTCTGTGCCTGCCGGGCCGCCTCCAGAATCGCTGCGCGGTCGAGGTAGGGGTACTTGTCGATGACGGCAGTGGAGCGCGAGGACTGCGAGCAGTAGTGGCAGTCCTCTGGGCAGAATCCGCTCTTCGCGTTCTGCAGGACGTGCAACTGTACCCGGTTGCCCCAGTAGTGCCGGCGCACGCGGTACGCGGCCGCCAGCAGGTCAACCACCTCCTCGTCCGGCGACTGCAGCACGGCGAGCGCGTCCGCCCGGTCCAGCGGTTCCCCGGCGAGCGAGCGATCGGCGAGGTCCTGGTAGCGCATGGCTCATCCGGGCAGCGATTGCAGCGCTGCAGCTGATCCGCATCGTACCGGCGACTCCCGCGCACGATACGTGCGCTCGGGGCGCAACAGCAAGCGATGAGCCTCGAGCGCTGGTCAGACTTCGTCGTCCGAGTCTGCAAACGTTACCATCGCCAGCCTCGGTGGTCGACGTCCGCCCCTCATGTCGGGCGCTTCACCCTGCGGCCGTACGGTGGTGATCAACCGCGACTTCCCGCTGTATGAGCGGCTCGGCGAGACCGAGGAGTACATCCTCGAGACGCTCGCGATGCACCTCCTCCGGGAGAAGCAGGACGCGCTGCCCTACCCCGCCGCCAGGCGAAGCTCGACGAGATCATGTGGGCAGCGGCCGAGGTGGACGAGGGATAGGGGCAGATCGAGGGGCAAGGCACGCGCTGCGCCCCCCGTGGGGCGGCAATATTCATCCGCGCGATCCTGACTGAGCCTGGCCCCCCCCAGGAGGAGGATCGGCTAAGTCTCTCCTGGAAGCTCCCTGGATCGCTCACGATCTAGTTTTGCCTCCCCACGGTCGTCGCCGCTCCGGACGACCCCGGATTCCCGCAGAGCTGCGACAGCTGATCGTCCGCATCGCCACTGAGAATCCGCGGTGGGGCGCCGTCCGCATCGTCGGCGAGCTGCGTGCCCTTGGCTTCGAGGTCAGCGCCCGCACCGTGAGTCGCTACCGCCGGCAAGTGCTGCGGCGACCCCCGAGCCAGTCGTGGCGCACGTTTCTCCGCAACCACGCGTCCAGCATCTGGGCTGCTGACCGGTTCACGGTGCAGACCCTCACCTTCCGCACGCTCTACGTGTTCGTCGTGATCGAGCATGGTCGGCGCCGCATCCGGCACTGGACCGTCACGGAGCACCCGATCGCGCCCTGGATCTGGAGGCAGATGATCGAGGCGACCGCCTGGGGTCAGCAGCCAGGGTTCCTGATCCGAGACCGCGACCGTAGCTATGGCGGAGACTTCATCGCACGCGCTCGACGGCTCGGGATCGAGACGATTCTGACTCCGGTGCACGCGCCGAATGCCAACGCCATCGCCGAGCGCGTGATCGGCACGCTCAGGCGCGAGTGTCTCGACCATGTCATCGCGGTCAACGAACAACATCTCCGGCGGGTGCTTGGTGAGTACGTCCAGCACTACAACGCGATGCGTCCGCATCGATCATTGTCGCTCGACTCTCCGGAGGGACGCTCGCCGGTGCAGCGGACGCCGAGTCAGCGAGTCGTCAGCAAGCCGGTGCTAGGAGGCTTGCATCATGAGTATCGGTGGGCCGCATGAGGTTTTGCCGTCCCACGGGCCGTCGTCGACCGTCCCACGGGCCGTCGTCGACCGCGGCTCCGTCGCCACGACCGCCGATTCTGGTCACTGCTGGCACGTGGTTGGTCCGGCTGGCGAGGCACGCTCGTGATGGTCGAGCCGGACACGGTTGTGCGGTGGCATCGTTCCGCTTGGCGCGCCTACTGGCGCTGGAAGAGTCGTCGCGGACCTGGGCGTCCCCACATTCCCGCCGAGTGGCAGCGGCTGATCCTGCGCAGCGCCACTGAGCATCCACGGTGGGGCGCCATCCGCATCGTTGGTGAGCTGCGTGCGCTTGGCTTCGAGGTGAGCGCTCGCACCGTGAGCCGCTACCGTCAGCAGGCGCTGCGGCGACCGCCGAGTCAGTCGTGGCGCACGTTTCTCCGCAACCACGCGTCCAGCATCTGGGCTGCTGACCGGTTCACGGTGCAGACCCTCACCTTCCGCACGCTCTCCGTGTTCGTCGTGATCGACCACGGCCGGCGCCGCATCCGGCACTGGACCGTCACGGAGCACCCGATCGCGCCCTGGATCTGGAGGCAGATGATCGAGGCGACCGCCTGGGGTCAGCAGCCAGGGTTCCTCATCCGAGACCGCGACCGTAGCGATGGCGGGGACTTCATCGCACGCGCTCGACGGCTCGGGATCGAGACGATTCTGACTCCGGTGCACGCGCCGAATGCCAACGCCATCGCCGAGCGCGTGATCGGCACGCTCAGGCGCGAGTGTCTCGACCATGTCATCGCGGTCAACGAACAACATCTCCGGCGGGTGCTTGGTCAGTACGTCCAGCACTACAACGCGATGCGGCCGCATCGGTCATTGGCGCTCGACTCTCCGGAGGGACGCAAGCCGGTGCAGCGGATGCCGAGTCAGCGAGTCGTCAGCAAGCCAGTGCTTAGGAGGCTTGCATCGTCACCACGCGTACGCTGCGGCGGCGGCTCTGCTCTTTCCCCGGGCGGCTCACCCGCTCTGCTCGCCGGCTCACCCTGCCTCTGCCAGAGCGCTGGCCGTGGGCAGGCGCCTTCACCGACGCCCTCGCCCGGCTGCGGGCGCTCCCGCTCCCGACCTGACACCGCTCAGCCACAGGTACGGCACCTGGTCGCGGCAGGCCGCCTCCAGCTTGCGCGAGGAGCGGACGCCGCTCATGAAGCCGTAGCGCCAGACGCCGAGCAGCGCGCGGGGATGGTAGGCGGGCGCGCCCAGGGCCTCGCCGTCTATGCGGACGCCGAGTTCGGCCCAGCCGTCGCGCCCCGGCGCCGACGAACTCGGCCACGAATCGTGCGGGGTGGTCCGCGGGTATCAACTCGTGCGGTGTCTGAGACGAAGCGGCGGCGCTTCCGCCGCCGCTACCGCCCCCGGGTGTCCCAGCCGGGCGAGCATGCTCGTGCTGGGGAGCGAGGGCTCGTTGCACATCTTCTGTGCGGTGCTTGGCGGGAGCCGCTACCGCTTCGTCCGCTTCGCCGCCACGAGCGCCATTACTCACTCGCGGCCTCAATCGTCACGGTCAGCCGCTGCGGTAGCGGTTGCCCGAGCGCCCATTGCTGCACATATAGCGTGCCGACCACGGGCGGCTTGCCGTTCGCCTCTTCCTGAAAGCGGACGGTGTTCTTCGTCTCTCGCTCCATGACGAACAGCAACGTCTGCCGCTCCATCGGTACCTCCCCCCGTGCGTAGAATCTGGCCTTGCGCGAACATCCGCCAGCGTACGCCGTCCCTCCGCGGCATAGTGGCAACGTGAGGGAAGACGGATTCGAACTGGACGTGACGCTGCTCGACACCGCGCCCCGCATTTGGCGCCACATCGCCGTCTCCGCCGGCGAGACGTTCGCCGACATCCACGCGGTCGTTCAGGTGGTGGTGGGATGGTGGAGGGAGCGCGGTCGAGGGGCAAGGGAGCGCGACCGGGTCGCTACGCCTCGAGCCGGAACGGCGGGTAGCGGTCGGTGATCAGCAGGAACGCATAGGCGAAGGCTCGCAGCCACCACCGACTGACGCCGACCGAGAAGTTGAAGAGCCCTCGGGGGTAGCGCCCCGTGAACAGGATCGCGAACCATGCGATCACGGTCACGAAGAACGCCAGTACGGACAGCACGAACAACAGGATCCAGTGCGGGATCGCCAGCAGCCATTTGATCAAGGGCAACCAGCGATTGAGTCCCGCTTCGGCGTCCGGGTAGTCAAGGTCGAGATGGATTCGCTGCTCGTCCTCGGTCGATGGGTACTCGTCGACCAACAGCCCGAGGTAGGCGTACACGCGCGTGCCGAAGCGGTTGAACGCGAGCATGAAGTCGAACCACCAGCGTGGGTAGCGCTGCCGGAAGAGGATCATCAGGGCGGTCGCGAGAAACAGACTCGCGCCGACGGTGACTCCGGCCTCCTGTCCGCCCTCGCCTTCGCCGTTGAGGATGGCGAGGATCAAAAGGATGGGGAGGATGAGGATGATCCGGAACGCGGCGGTCAGCCGGTTACGGCCTTCGGTGTAGTCGATCTCCAGCCGCGCCGCGTACGCCGGCAAGCCATCGGCAGTTGCCACGAGCAACCTCCAAGCAGATCCCGCCAATCCGAACGTTATCAGACGCCGCCGCTCCGCGCGTCGAGGAGGCACAAGACGCATCGGCGAAACCGCACACCATAGACCTCGGCGGGGTGCCCGAGTGGTTGAAGGGAGCGGTCTTGAAAACCGTCGTGCGTTTCGGCGTACCGTGGGTTCGAATCCCACCCCGTGGGGCGCAAAACCTTATCCGGCCAGTGTTGACGGCCGTTTCTAGCTGCGCGCTGACTCAGGCTTGGATGACCGACGGCTTATGAGTCCGTTGATCATCCTGACCGTGACGACATGCTCAAGACGACGAGAAACCCCGCAAACACTGGACGGATGAGGAATTGCCGCCCCACGGGTTTTGCCGTCCCACGCGCATGGCGAACACTGCGAAGTGTAACGATCTCGTGCGAAAATGGCATACAAGTGCACGGCTGGCGCGGACCAGCCATAAAGAGCGAAGAACCGTGGGGATGGGGGACCCCGCAGCCTGTCGATGATGGGGTGACTCTTGCTGGTGCGTGCGGAGGCCCTGATGCGGTTCGCGTTTGTTCTTGCCGGCGCCGGACTCTTGCTGCTGACGGCGTGCAGCACGGGGCGTCCACTGCTCGAGCGCCAGCCAGCGCCCAAGCCCACGTCGATCGCAGCGATCGCCTCGCCTTCCGCTACGGCCGCGCCGCTGGTGGCGACGCCAGCAACGCCCGCCGCCACGCCAGCGCCCACCTCGACGGTGGAGCCCACGCCCGAGGCGACGCCGCCGGTGACTCCGACCCCCGATCCGACTCGAGAGCCAGAGCCGGCGACGCCCGAGCCAACGCCCGCCGCGACCCCGACCCCCGCACCGACCCCCGCCGAGGTCGCACCGCCACCCGCGAGCACGCCTGCGACCGCTTCGTACACCAGTGCGCGAGCCGCACTGCCGGGCGCCGCGCCGCGCGTCCAGACGTTGCCCCTGCCCGCGGGCTCCTACCTCGACGACTCGATGATCGTGTCGCTCTACGGCTTCCCGGGCATTTGCACGATGGGCGAGCTGGGCTGCCACTCCCCGGACCGCACCATCGGCGCTGTGCAACAGCTCGCCCAGCGCTACGACGACCTGAACGGTGCGCAGGGCGTGATCCCGGCGCTGCACCTGATCGTCGATGTCGCCCAGCCGACGCCGCGGTCCGATGGCAGCTACCTCGGACGGATGCCGCTCGAGCGCGTCGCCGAGTACGTGGAGCTGGCGCGGCGGCACGGACTGTTGCTCTTCCTCGATCTGCAGATCGGCTGGACCGAGCCCGTCGACAGCGTGAGGCGCTACGAGCAGTTCCTCGATGAGCCGTTCGTGCACATCGCGATCGATCCGGAGTTCGCGACGCGCAGCAAGGGCGCGGCCCCCGGCGACGTCGTCGGCGTCGTGACGGCCGCCCAGGTGAATGCGGTGCAGCGGTACCTCGCCGGCTTGGTGCGGCAGCACGACATCCCGCCGAAGCTGTTCGTCGTCCACCAGTTCCGCACCAGCATGCTCACCAACCCTCAGGCGTTCAGCGACGTGCCCGAGGTGGTCTTGAGCGTGGACATGGACGGCGTCGGCAAGAACTTCATCAAGGTCGATGGCTACTGGCGTTACGCCGTGGCGGACTACTCGGAGTCGCCGACGTTCAAGCTCTTCCTGCAGCGCGACCTGCCGCGCGTCATGACGCCCGAGGAAGTGCTCGCCCTCGACGTCCCGCCCGCCTACGTCATCTACCAGTAGCCGTCTCGTGAACCCTCGGACGTGACGCCGGGCGCGTGTAGCATCGCTCCGACAGCGCTGACGAGCCGAGGGACGGGCGTATGGCTATCGAGCGACTGCTGATCGCGAACCGGGGCGAGATCGCGATTCGCGTGATGCGTGCCGCCGCCGAACTCGGCATCCAGACCGTGGCCATCTACCCAGACGACGACGCCGCGTCGCTCCACACGCGCAAGGCCGACGAGGCGATTCGCATCGAAGGTGCGGGCGCGGCTGCCTACCTCGATGCGGCGCAGGTCGTCGGCGTGGCCGTCGAGGCGGGCTGCGACGCGGTGCACCCCGGTTACGGCTTCCTCAGCGAGAGCGCCGATTTCGCTCGCGCAGTCGAGGAGGGTGGGCTGACCTTCGTCGGGCCGACGCCGGAGACGCTGTCGCTCTTCGGCGACAAGACCGAGGCCCGCGCTCTGGCCGAGCGTGTCGGGGTGCCGGTCGTCCCCGGGGTATCGCACGCCGTGACGCTCGAAGAGGCGCGGACGTTCCTCGAAGCGCTCCCCGCCGGTCGCCCGATGCTGATCAAGGCGGTCTCGGGCGGCGGTGGCCGTGGCATGCGCATCGTCGACGATCCGGCCGACCTCGAGGCGGCGTACGAGCGCTGCCAGTCGGAGGCGCAGGCTGCGTTCGGCAGCGGCGAGGTCTACATCGAGGAGCTGATGCTCCGCGCTGGCTGCGTCAGATCTGAGGGCTCGAACTGTGAGGTTTAGCCTCGTCTGAGCATGGACGAGGAGACATCGGTGAACTGTCCGCACTGTGTATCCGCCGCCACGACCAGACGCCAGGGGCGCACGACGCTCGGCTACCGGCGGTTCAACTGCCGCTCGTGCAAGCGTCGCTTCAACGAGCGAACCGGCACGCCGTTCAACCATCTTCAGGTCCCGACCGACGTGGTGCTCCTCGCGGTGCTGTGGCGTCTGCGCTACAAGCTGAGTTTCCGCGACGTGGCAGAGATGCTCCTCCAGCGCGGTGTTGAGGTCACGCACGAGACCATCCGGGAGTGGGAGTTTCGATTCGCCCCACTGCTCGCCGGCCAGCTCCGCGCCAAGCGACGAGCCCGAGCCGGCGAGTCCTGGTACCTCGACGAGACGTACGTGAAGGTCGCTGGGCGCTGGTGCTACCTCTACCGAGCGATCGACGGCGACGGAGAACTGATCGATTCGATGCTGAGCGAGCGTCGAGACAAGCATGCCGCGCGGAGGTTCTTGCGGAGACTGGTCGAGATCACCGAACGCAAGCCCGCACGGATCACGACCGACCTGCACCCCGCTTACCGACGGGCGATCCGCTGGATCATCGGCCGCAAGGCTTGGCATCGCACGACGCAGTACCTCAACAACTACACCGAGCAGAGTCACCGAGCGGTGAAGCAGCGCTACTACCCGATGCAGGGCTTCGGGAGCTTCGAGTCCGCGTCGCGCTTCTGTAGCGCGTTCGATGAGCTGCGACAGTACTTCCGCGTCCGCCGCCGCGGTGGCGCCCATGTCGCGTTGACAGAGCAGCGACGGCTCTTCCTCACACGCTGGCACTCGCTGATCAGCGAACTGGCTACAGCATAGACCACCAGCGACGTCGCCTTGTGGCGCCTAAGGGTCGACGCGCCCTGAGATCTGACACTGCCCGTCCGGCCTGCCGAGCAGCACGCCCGCACGCTGGCCGAGCTCGAAGCCGAGGAAGCAGAGGAGGCAGGATGAGCGCTAGACCCGAGGCTGATGAAGCCAACTACCTGGAGCGGCGCACGGTGCGCACGGTCGATGCTCGGCCCATGCGAACGTCCCGTCTCTTCGACGCCCTCCCACCCTACCTCGGCGGCAAGCGCCGGCTGGTGCCCCTGATCCTGGCCGACCTCGGGGCAGAGCTTCCTGCGGCGGAGTGGCCTGGGACCTCCTTCTGCGACCCGATGTGCGGGGGCGGGGCGGTGGCGCTGGCCGCCAAGGCGCAGGGGTTCGAGGTTCTACGCCAGCGACCGCGCGCGCCGGGGCGCGATCGTCGCGGCTGCCCTCATCGCCAACTCCTCCGTTCGACTGCGGGAGGCGGACTGGCTGCCGACGCTGCGCCCGGATGATCTCCGCGCGAACGGGGCCGCGGCCGTGTCGGTGTTCACCGCCGCGCAGGCGCGACGGATCGACAGCCTCCTCACGGCCGCCGCGGCGCGTCAGGCGCCTACGCGCGCCCTCCTGGAGCTGCTGGCGATCAAGCTGGTCTGCCGCCTCTTCCCGATGTCGCTGCCCAACGCCACGGACGCGGCGCGCGCGGCGGCGGGGGCGTACGACACGATCTCCCCACGCCGGCTCGGTCACTACCTGCGCCGCGATCGCTGGATCCAACCGGCGAGCCTGCGCACCCTCGCGACCGCGATCAACGGGGGCGTGATCGGCGGCCGCGGGCACGCCACCCAGCGCGACGCGTGCGAGGCGATCGCGGCCAGCCCGGCAGAAGTGATCTACTTGGATCCCGGTTCTGGTGTTGCCTGCGGCGCCGGCGGCCGGTATCCAAGCGAGCTGTGCACTCGTTGACAGTTGTCGGCGCCGTCGAGATACTCCCGCCGGCGCGTTTCGCCGGAGGGGCGCCGTGGCAGAGCGAGTCCGCCGCGGAGTCAGTATCGCACTGCTCGCACTTGGCCTGGGCTGGCTGGTCCTCGCGTGGGGGCTGTCGCCGGCCAGCGCGGATGGTCCCCATGTGGCCGTCCTCAGAATCGACGGGGCGATCGACCCGATCAGCGCCCGCTTTCTGTCCAGGGCGATTGGCAAAGCAACGGACGACGGAGCGGTGCTCATCGTCTTGGAGCTCGACACACCCGGGGGGCGCCTGGACTCCACGCGCGACATGGTGCAGGACATCCTCGGCGCCCGCATGCCGGTAGCCGTCTACGTCTCGCCCGCGGGGGCGCAGGCGTCGGCGGCGGGCACCTTCATCACCGCGGCGGCCAACTTCGCGGCGATGGCACCGGCCACGAACATCGGCGCGGCGTCGCCGGTCAGCTCCTCGGGCGAGGACTTGCCCGAGACGCTGGCGCGAAAGATCAACGAGGACACGCAAGCCTTCATCCGAGGGATCGCGGAGCGGCGCGGTCGGAACGCCGAGGCGCTCGAGGCAACGGTCACACAGGCTCGGGCCTACTCAGCGAGCGAGGCGATCGACCTCGGGATCGTTGACCTCGTCGCCAACGATACGGCGGATCTCCTGGCTCAGCTCGACGGCCGCAGCGCGGAAACGGCTGCGGGCAGCGTCGTTCTTGACACGAAGAACGTCGAGGTGCGCGAGATAGAGAAGACGCTGCTGGAGAGCTTCCTGACGGTCATTGCGGATCCGAACATCGCGTTCTTGTTGCTCTCGATTGGCAGCCTGGCGCTACTCGCCGAGTTCTTCACGCCGGGATTCTTCGGGCCGGGCGTGGTGGGCGTGCTTGCGCTGCTGCTCGCGTTCGCAGCGTTCGGACAGCTGCCGGTGAACTGGGTGGGTGTAGCCCTCATCCTCTTCTCGATGGTGCTCTTCTTCTTCGAGATGCAGGCTCCGGGCATTGGCGTATTTGGGATCAGCGGCCTCGTGACGCTCCTCGTTGGGGCATTCCTGTTGTTCGGCGGCTTCTTCGACTCGTCCGAGATCCCTGAGCCGACGGTGGGAGTGAATCGGTGGCTGATCGGAGCGATGGCGATGGCAGCGGCCGTGGCGGTGCTGTCGCTCTTCTTCCTGGCGAGAGAGGGCGGTGCTCCCACCGGGTACGTCTCCGCCACCGAGGCTGCGCTGGTGGGTCAGCGCGGTGTCGCACTCTCCGCGCTCGAGCCCTCGGGGAGCGTCCGTGTCCGGGAAGAGGAGTGGACTGCCACCACCGACCCCGGGGAACACGTGCGCGAGGGAGACGAGGTGCGGGTGGTGGGCGTGTACGCTGGCAGGCTCCTGAAGGTATCCAGCATTGCGTCAGGACCCGCCGCAGAGCCACGAAGTATACTGCTCTCCCCGCTGGGGAAGCTGTGGAGCAGACTCACGCGCGAGGACGGCCGACCGGAGGCGTAAGCAGCGTGGGTTCCGTCAGGAGGTAGACGATGGCATTCATCATCAAGTTGGCAGGCCCGAATGAAGCGTTGCTTCGGTCAGGAGGCGGCGCGCAGCCGAAGGTGAAGGTCGGGGGCAGGATGATAGCGCTCCCGATCGTCCACAAGGCGCAGCGCCTGTCGCTGGAGGTGATGACGCTGCAGGTGGTCACTTCGAACGTCTACACAAGCGAAGGCGTCGCCATCTCCGTCGACGGAGTAGCGCAGGTGAAGGTTGCCCGCAGCGAGGACGCGATCAGGACCTCGTCGCAGCAGTTCCTCGGGAAGGGCGCCGATGAGATCGCACAGATCGCGCTTCAGACCCTCGAGGGGAACCAGCGCGCCGTGCTCGGCACCTTGACGGTGGAGCAGATCTACCAGGACCGGGAGGCCTTCGCCCAGCGGGTGCGGGAGGTGGCCGGCCCCGACATGGCGAACATGGGCCTCGAGATCGTCAGCTTCACGCTCCGGGACATCCAGGACGAGCAGGGATACCTCGAGGCGCTGGGCCGCGCGCGGACCGCTGAGGTCAGGCGCGACGCGGAGATCGGCGAGGCTGAGGCCACGCGCGACTCGAACATCCGAAAGGCCGAGGCGGAGCGGGACTCGGGCATCGCTCAGGCTCAGGCGAACCGTGCCCGGGAGGCGGTCAGGTTCGAAGCGGACACGCAGATCGCCGAATCCGAGCGCGATTTCAGCGTCCAGAAGGCGGCGTACGACCAGGAGACAAACGCGCGTCGCGCCGAAGCCGAGCTCGCGTATCAGCTCCAGGAGGCGAGGACCCGCCAGGAGATCCGCGAGCAGGAACTGCAGGTGGAGGTCGTCGAGCGCACCAAGCAGATCGAGATCGAGGTGCAAGAGATCACCCGCCGCGAACGGGAGCTGGACGGCTCGGTACGGCGGCCCGCCGAGGCCGAGCGGTTCCGATTGGAGACCGTTGCCGCTGGCGAGAAGGCCCAGACCGTGGCGGGAGCCGAGGCCGACTCGGAGACGATCAGGCTGCAAGGCGAGGGCGATGCCCAGGCGATCCGCGCCCGCGGGGAGGCCGAGGCCGACGCGATTCGGGCGCAGGGGTTGGCCGAGGCCGAGGCGATGCAGAACAAGGCCGACGCCTGGAAGCAGTACGGCCAGGCGGCGGTGCTCGACAAGCTGCTGGAGTCACTGCCGGAAGTAGCCGCAGCCGTCTCGGCGCCCCTGGCGAAGACCGAACGCATCGTTATGATCGGCGGCGGCGGAGACGGCGTGGGCGCGAGCCGGCTCACCGGCGACGTGACCAAGGTCGTGGCGCAACTTCCCGAGGTCATCGAGAGCCTCACCGGAATCGACATCCTTGGGACCTTGAAGAACCTCCAGCAAGTCGTCACTACAGACGGTTCGGGCGACGACCCGATCGAGCCGGACGGTGGCGGCGAAACCGCGGAATCCTCAGGCGACGGAGCAGCCTCAGCCGAGGGGACGCCAGAGACTGCTGGCGACTAGCACTGCGCGAGCCGCCGAGGTCGAAGACCGAGAGGTGGACAACTCTGGCGGCGTGAGCGATGCGGCGCCGTCAAGATTCAGGGCTCGAGGAGCATCGCGTAGCCTCGTCCGCGGAGCGACGAGGAGATGGCGATGACCTGCCCGCACTGCAATCGACCGCGACGACACGACGGACCCGCCTCGACGATCGGCTCCATCCCGCCGGACGTGATTCTCGCGTCGAGGATCGCCTCCGCATGCGCCTCTGCCTCGCGCGCGCCCTCCCGTGGGACGGCAAAACCTGATAGGTGCAGCTCTGTCCTGAGATAGCAGAGTATCGGCGAGCCACGAGAGGCTCGTCTGTGCTCTACCTCCGTCTGCTTGTCGCAGCACTCTTCGCATCGGTCCGCGCCCGCCGAGATCTCGTCCTCGAGAACTTAGCGCTGCGGCATCAGCTCGCCGTCTACACCCGGGGCCGTCGTCGACCGCGGCTCCGTCGCCACGACCGCCGATGCTGGTCACTACTGGCACGCGGTTGGTCCGGCTGGCGAGGCACGCTCGTGATGGTCGAGCCGGACACGGTGGTGCGGTGGCATCGTTCTGCTTGGCGCGCCTACTGGCGCTGGAAGAGTCGTCGCCGCTCCGGACGACCCCGGATTCCCGCAGAGCTGCGACAGCTGATCGTCCGCATCGCCACTGAGCATCCGCGGTGGGGCGCCGTCCGCATCGTCGGCGAGCTGCGTGCCCTTGGCTTCGAGGTCAGCGCCCGCACCGTGAGTCGCTACCGCCGGCAAGCGCTGCGGCGACCGCCGAGCCAGTCGTGGCGCACGTTTCTCCGCAACCACGCGTCCAGCATCTGGGCCGCCGATCTGTTCACGGTCCAGACGCTCGCCTTCCGCACGCTCTACGTGCTCATCGTGATCGACCACGACCGGCGCCGCATCCGGCACTGGAACGTCACGGAGCATCCGAACGCGCCCTGGATCTGGCAGCAGATGATCGAGGCGACCGCCTGGGGTCAGCAGCCAGGGTTCCTGATCCGAGACCGCGACCGTAGCTATGGCGGGGACTTCATCGCACGCGCTCGACGGATCGGGATCGAGACGATTCTCACTCCGCTGCGCGCGCCGAACGCCAACGCCATCGCCGAGCGCGTGATCGGGACGCTCCGGCGCGAGTGCCTCGATCACGTCATCGCCGTCAACGAACGGCATCTGAGGCGGGTGCTTGGTGAGTACGTCCAGCACTACAACGCGATGCGGCCGCATCGGTCATTGGCGCTCGACTCTCCGGAGGGACGCAAGCCGGTGCAGCGGATGCCGAGCCAGCGAGTCGACAGCAAGCCGGTGCTAGGAGGCTTCGACGTCGGTCCCGAATAGCGTGGCGAACCTCGAGGCGATGCTCGTGATCGTGGCGCCTGCGTCCGCCCAACGGCCGGTGCGCCTTGAGGGTGGCTTTGGTGGGCGCCACGCTAGCGGTAGACCTCGCGAAGGAGCTGGCCTGTTCGGTCATGGATCCCTGCAAGACGCTCGCCAAGCGCGACTAGCAAATCGTCGCCTTCCTGTTCCGACTCGACGAAGAGCAGAGGGCCGGTCGACGTCCTGAATTCCAGGACGAGTTCGCGAAGCTCGTCGTCGAGTACTCGAGAGTTCAACAGGACCAGGCGGGTGTTGGTGTCAAACGCCTCCCGGTTCTCATCCTCGTTGATCCGAAAACTTTGAAAACGCTGCCACTCGCCGGCTTCGCGCGACTGAACTGCGTCTGCATGGTGGATCACGGCCAGCGAGCGAAGATGGCGTTGCGCAACCTCCTGCAACTCGAGGAGGGTCTCGCGCTGGAAGGCGTTACGGGCTGTTTCGCGCTCGGCGGCGAGCTCTGCTTCTCGTGACTCACGCTCGCGTTCGACGGTGCGCTGGTGCCGGCGGTCCTCTGTGAGCGTGGTGCCGAAGTAGCCGAGGACGGCGGCGGCGAGTACGAACGCGCCAGTAACTAACGCTTCCACGCGATCAACCTCCCAACGCTGCTCGTAGCACTGTTACGACTGGCGGGATGATCGTGGCCGCACCGGCGGTGAGCGTGACGGCCTGCTGCCAGTTGTCGCCGATCGCATCGCCCATGCGTTCGAGTAGGCGGTGCTGCTCCTCAAGGGCTCCGCTTGTCGCGGCCAGTTCGGTGTCGCTGGGGTCGCGGCCGAGGCGCTCGAGGCTCCTCGCCGCCTCGGCGATCGCGGGCTGCGCGACGAGCACGATGAGAGCGTGCGCGACGCGCAGATCCGGGTGCTCCTCCATGTCAGTGGCGTCGAGCAGGACCTCCGACTCGCGCTGCAACTCGCCAGCGGCGTGTGCGAGATCGGCCGCAGCGGCGCCCACTTTCTGTTGGTCGAGGCGGGCGCCTGCCGAGACGCCTCGCGTTGGCCATGCCGGACGCTGGCGACCGGCAACATCGACGCGCAGTGAGTTCCCGAAGTACTGGTTACCTCGTCCCACTTCGCGGAGCGCCCAGAGCAGTTCCCCGGGCGAATACGGGTGGATCAGATAGCCGAGGGCACCCTGCTCAGCAACGGTGTCCTCGTGCACATCGGTGGCCGACTCAGCGAGCGAAACGAGGAGCCTCCCGCCCATAGCATCGACGAGGGGATCAGCATGACTGTCGTGTAGCGGGCCAGGTGCAACGACAACATCGGCCGTCAGGCCGCCGACAAGGTAGCTGTGGAGCTGGTCGGGCTGCTTCGTTGGGGGGAGGAGTTCGACTCCACCGAGTTGCGCCAGCTTCCGCAGATGATTGCCCAGCTCATGGTCGTCGTTCTCGAAGGTCGCGACCTTGACAGGCTGCCGCAAGTTCTCGGACGTGAGTGTCATCCGGGGTCGTTTCTAGCCGCGTGTGGGGGCGGCTGGGGGATTGTAGGCGTAGATGCCCCGGTGATGCACCGGCGTGGTGAGGTGGCGGGCGTCGAAGACGGCCACTCTGCCGAAGGCGCCCCATCGGCGCGTTGCCGACCCGCACTCTGTCCGATCGCTCACCTGAAGGGAACGGCGAGGCACTGTCAGATCTCAGACGACCGATGGCGGGACCGACGCAAATCGCGGGTTAGTGACCGGTCTACGCCGCAGCCGCCTCCGCGATCAGCGAACGCCAGCGAGCCAGGAACAACCGTCGTTGAGCGGCGAGCGAGACAGGGCGTCGCCGCGGCGGCGAACGCGAAAGTACTGTCGCAGCTCGTCGAATGCGCTGCAGAAACGCGACGCTGACTCGAAGCTCCCGAAGCCGAGCATCGGGTAGTAGCGCTGCTTCACGGCGCGATGGCTCTGCTCGGTGTAGTTGTTCAGGTACTGCGTCGTCCGGTGCCACGCCTTGCGTCCGATGATCCAGCGGATCGCACGCCGATACGCGGGGTGGAGGTCAGTCGTGATCCGTGCGGGCTTGCCTTCAGAGATCTCGAGCTAACCGTCGTAGGAACCGTCGCGCTGCGTGCTTGTCGCGGCGTTCGCTGAGCATCGAGTCGATGAGTTCGCCCCTGTGGTCGATCGCGCGATAGAGGTAGCTCCAACGACCGCCGACTTTCAGGTACGTCTCGTCGAGGTACCAAGACACGCCGGCGCGGCCGCGCCGCTTCGCGCGCAGCTGACTGGCGAGCAAGGGCGCGAACCGGAACTCCCACACACGAACCGTCTCGTGCGTGACTTCGAATCCGCGCTGGAGCAGCATCTCGGCGACGTCGCGGAAGCTCAGCTTGTAGCGCAGGCGCCACAGCACGGCGAGCATCACCACGTCGGTCGGGTACTGGAGGTCGTTAAACGGCGTGCCCGTTCGCTCGTTGAAGACCGTTCCGCAAGCGCGGCATGCGAACGTGCAGTAGCCCGCGGAGGTGCGTCGGCTGCGCGAACTAGTCTCACTCGAGCTGCAGCGCGGGCACATCACAGGCAATCCTCCCCAGACGTCGTCGTTCACTCCGACGCTAGCAGCGGATCGGTGGTCTGAGTTCTGACGGAGCCCTCCCCCTCGCTGCACTGAGTATGGACTAGCTGGGAAAGTCGTCAGCAGGTCTGTCCTGAGATAGCAGAGTATCGGCGAGCCACGAGAGGCTCGTCTGTGCTCTACCTCCGTCTGCTTGTCGCAGCACTCTTCACTTCGGTCCGCGCCCGCCGAGATCTCGTCCTCGAGAACTTAGCGCTGCGGCGTCAGCTCGACCGTCTACACAAGGGGCCGTCGTCGACCGCGGCTCCGTCGCCACGACCGCCGACTCTGGTCACTGCTGGCACGTGGTTGGTCCCGTGGGGCGGCAATATTCGATCCAGCCCATGATTTCAGCGTTTCGGAGTCAGCGGCGCGCCTCGCGGATACGGCGGATGAGGTTTTCGTGCCCCACACGGTGGCGGTGGTGGAGGTGAATCGCCCCAACCGCCAGCTGCGACGCCGCCACGGTAAGTCCGACCCCGTCGACGCCATCGCCGCCGCTCGCGCTGCGCAGTCAGGGGAGGGCTCGGGTGAGGCGAAGACCCGCAGCGGTGCCGTGGAGGCGATCCGCGCGCTGCGCACGGCTCGCCGCTCGGCCGGGCATGCACGCACGACGGCCCTCAACCAGATGCGCGCCCTGCTCGTGAGTGGACCGGACGACCTCCGGGCCGCACTGCGTGGCAGCACTGTGTTCGAGCTGGTGACGACCGCGGCGCGGCTGCGCCCCGCCGACCCCACGACCGCCGTCGGCGCCACCAAGCTGGCCCTGCGTGAGCTGGCTCGACGGGTGCAGCGCCTCGAGGCAGAGCGCCGCCGCCTCGACACCGTGCTCAAGCAGCTGGTCGCCACCACCGCACCCGCCCTGGTGGCCTGCTTCGGCGTGGCACCGACACGGCCGGCGCTCTGCTCGTCTCCGCCGGCGACAACCCGCAACGCCTCCGCAGCGAGGCGGCATTCGCCCATCACTGCGGAGGCGCCCCGATCGACGCCTCGTCGGGGCTGACCATCCGCAAACGACTCAACCGCGGTGGCGACCGCACCGCGAATCAAGCGCTCTGGCGAATCGTCATGGTCCGCATGGTCCACGACCCCCGCACTCGCCGCTACGTCGAGCGGCGCACGCGCGAGGGCCGTTCCAAGCGCGAGATCATCCGCTCGCTCAAGCGCTACGTCGCACGGCAGCTCTATCGCCACCTCCCGCGCGCCGAATCGCTCGCTTGACAGGCGATAGGAGCATCAGAACCTCCTGCCACGACGCAGGTTGGCAAATCAGGGCGCGTAGCTGTAGACAACGGGTAGCCCCGCAATGTCGGTGACGCTGGAATCGGTGTGGTGCGTTATTTGTACGCGGCCGGTGCCGCAGTCGCCGAACTCGTCGCAGGAGATGATCCCGATGATACCCCTGAAACCGGCAACTCCGGCCAGCGCCTCCCGGAGCTTGGCCCGGTCGATGTACAGCGTATCTCCGTCGCCAACAGCGACCTCGTCGATCGCGCGGAGGAGCATCGTGGCCGCGTCGTAGGCGTGGGCCAGATAGGCGGATGTGGGCGCCTCGCCGTACCGCTCTCGATAGTCGGCGATGAGCGCCTCGCCGCCCTTGCCGGTTGCCTCGTTGGTGTTGCCGCCGAAGCTCAACTCCGGACCCGGGAAGTAGACGCCCTCCGACTCGGGGATGGCCAGGAACTCGGAGACCAGCAGGGCCGCGCCGCCAATCAGCGTGACGTCCTCAAGCCCAGCGATCTGGCCGACCTGCTGGACGATGTGGGCGCCTTCTTCCTGGAAGAGGGGAAAAAAGAGGCCATCCGGACTGCCCGCCGCAATCCGGGTGAGGACGGGGGCCATGTCCGTATCGCCCCTGCTGACAGAGGCGACGGCGACCGAGCCGCCTAGCTCCTCGAATGCGGTGGCGAAGGCGCCGGTGAGGCCGGTAGTGTAGGGGTCGCCGTCGTGGATGGCCGCCATCCTGCGCAGGCCGAGATCATTGTAGGCGAACTGCGCCACCGCGCGCGCCTCATGCAGATCGTTGCTGGAGGTCCGGTAGTAGCCGGGATGATGGTTGGAATCGGCGTTGCCGCGCAGGTCGGAGGTCAGCGAAGGGGCCGTATTGGAGGAAGAGATCATCACCAGGCCGGCCTCGCTGAGGATTGGCGAAGCGGCGGCGGCGGCGACGGAGCAGGACGTGCCGATGACGCCGACGACCCGGGGGTCGCCGGTCACCGTATCTGCGGCGGCACGTCCGCCTTCCTCGGTGCAGAGCGAGTCGAGGCCGGCGCCCATCTCGACATCGTGCCCTTTGATAGGGCCATAGTCAGCCCAACGCCAGCGCCACGCCGCGTTGGCTCGGGGCGCCCAGGTCACCAAGCCCTGTAAGGACGTGCATCGAACGTATCTGGATGGCCTCTCCGGGTGCCACCTGCACGGCTCCGAGGGGACCGGCTTCGAAGCCCTGTCCTCCGCATGAGACGGCGCCCGCCCACAGCAAAGCGACGGCCAGCAAACATAAGCGCGCAACCCATACTGTCCGTCGAGTGGACTCTCCCAAAATACACCCCCCTACAGGCGACGAAAAGGCTAACCGCCTGCTCCTTGGCTTCGCCGCAAAGCCCGTCAGTCCCTCCCAGCCACTATGCGCTCGAAGAGCCTGCTGGAACAAGCTAAGCTGAACCTCACCCCGGATTCCCGCAGAGCTGCGACAGCTGATCGTCCGCATCGCCACTGAGAATCCGCGGTGGGGCGCCGTCCGCATCGTCGGCGAGCTGCGTGCCCTTGGCTTCGAGGTCAGCGCCCGCACCGTGAGTCGCTACCGCCGGCAAGCGCTGCGGCGACCCCCGAGCCAGTCGTGGCGCACGTTTCTCCGCAACCACGCGTCCAGCATCTGGGCCGCCGCTCTGTTCACGGTCCAGACGCTCGCCTTCCGCACGCTCTACGTGCTCATCGTGATCGACCACGACCGGCGCCGCATCCGGCACTGGAACGTCACGGAGCATCCGAACGCGCCCTGGATCTGGCAGGCAGATGATCGAGGCGACCGCCTGGGGTCAGCAGCCAGGGTTCCTGATCCGAGACCGCGACCGTAGCTATGGCGGAGACTTCATCGCACGCGCTCGACGGCTCGGGATCGAGACGATTCTGACTCCGGTGCACGCGCCGAATGCCAACGCCATCGCCGAGCGCGTGATCGGCACGCTCAGGCGCGAGTGTCTCGACCATGTCATCGCGGTCAACGAACAACATCTCCGGCGGGTGCTTGGTGAGTACGTCCAGCACTACAACGCGATGCGTCCGCATCGATCATTGTCGCTCGACTCTCCGGAGGGACGCTCGCCGGTGCAGCGGACGCCGAGTCAGCGAGTCGTCAGCAAGCCGGTGCTAGGAGGCTTGCATCATGAGTATCGGTGGGCCGCATGGGTTTTGCCGTCCCACGCGACGGCTACTTCCGTCGCAAACTCGCCGCTGGCAAGAGTCGGAACGAGGCGCTGCGCTGCCTCAAACGCCGACTCTCGGACGTTGTTTACCGATGCATGGTGGCCGATGCTCGCACCTGCGCTACCGAGGCCGCTTGACACAGAGGCTCCGCTCCGGGGGGGGGGGGGGGGGGGGGGCCTCACTCACGGGGAGGGGTGCTCTGATGACCCTCGGTAACTCCATGGTCGCACCGAGCCGCCCGGCCCGCTCCGACGCCGTACCTGCCCGTCACGGGTTGGCGGCCGAGCGCGTCGAGCCGATCGAGCCGATCGAGCCGATCGAGCCGATCGAGCCGATCGAGCAGCTCGGTGGCACCCCCAACCGTCGCACCGAGAGTCTCGACCCGGCGCCGCAGCTCGCGGTCCGAGGTGACTACCCGAAGCTCTTCGGGACGTTCCGCGCTCGCGACAAGCTCGACGATGCTGTCGTCGGCAGCATCCGGACCGCGTCGCGTTGCGTAGAGCACGCGCACGCCCGTGTGCTCGTCCTCCGACGGGTCATCGCGCGGGTGCCCGTCGAAGACGACGGTGACCTCGGCTCCGTCCGCGCGCACGAGGCGCTCGCACCGATCCACTAGGCGCCGCGATGCAGCCTCGCGATCGCGCCACCAGCCGTCCGGGCGGCTGCCGATTACGTTCATGCCGTCGACAACTAGGTGCATTGGCCGGACTGTATCGCTTGGGCAGCCGAACCGCTCGGCGCGCCGGCACGTCTGAACGCGGCGAGGCGCTCCGCGCCCCAATGCTCAGCGTCCACCTCACTGCGCGGCGTTGAGCTCTGGAACTGCCATACGTGGCGACCTTCGTGGGCGGCCACCACCACCAGCGCCTCACGCCACGTGGCGAGCGCCAGCTGCGGCGAACTCTTGCCCCCATAGGCGTGGGTGCTGATGACGCGCCGTTCAAGTCGCCCCCGAAGGCGCCCGCGAGGAGCCCTGCGCAGGACGTCGGCGGGCCCCGGTTCGCCACGAACGGGAGACCACCGTGCTGTCTGCACGAGGTTGTCGGCTGGGAACAGCCCGGGTGCGCCGAGGCCGAGCGTCACCAGCCACTTCACGTCGGGGTCGCGACTTGCCGGCGACACTGCCGGCACGCCGTCGTAAGCGCGGCCGCGGTACTTCTGCCTCGAGTTCTTCAGGTGGACTGCCACGCGGGAGTGGTCGATCCCCTCGAGCGCGAAGCTGACCAGCTCGAGTGTCTCATCGTCGCTGTAGCGGCTCGTGTTCTTGAAGCGCAGCGGACATGCCTCCTCGATCGGGTCAGTCCTCAGACGGTCAACCGAAGTATGCGACAGAGCCCGCCTATCGTGCCGATGTGACGACGCGTGAGGCTGTGCTACCAGAAAATGTCGTCCGCCCGAATGTCACGCGGCGAGACGCTCGTACTCGTGATGCAGCCCGCCCAGGATCGGCCGACCCACGACTTGGCCCTCGCTCCGGGGTGGTGACCGTGGCCGCCGGTCGTCCGGAGCCCACAGTTCGAGCGCCTGGTGCCGACACCCGGGCCGGCCGCGTATCAGCAAAGAGCTGCAAGGGCTCATCGCGAGGATCGCAACCGAGAACCCGCGCTGGGGCGCCGTCCGCATCCAGCGCGAGCTACTCGCGCTCGGCTACGAGGTGAGCGCGGAGACGGTGAGGTGCTATCGGCGGACGCCGCAGCGCCCTCCGCCGTCCCAGTCCTGGCGAACCTTCCTCGCCAACCACCGCCCGCAGCTCTGGGCTGAGGACTTCTTCACCGTGCAGACGCTCACCTTCAAGACGCTGTACGGCGGACCAGCGCCCGAAGAACCACAAGACACGCCACTTCCAAGTACCGGCGGTTACATAGCATCGACTCCGAGCCGAGTTCTGCGCGTCGTCACTACCAACGCCGGCGGGAACGCGCCTTAGTACGAGCCAAGCTCCCGCAGCCGTCGGTCGCTGATGCCAAAGTAGTGCGCCACCTCGTGCTGAACCGTGTGCTTCACGAGCGTTGCGAGATGCTCGGCGTCACGCGCCATTCGTTGGAGCGGTTGCCGGAAGAGGACGATGACGTCAGGCGTCGTGAGGTTGTAGCTGGACGTACGGCGGGTCAGCGGGACCCCGCGGTAGAGCCCGAGCAGCGTATGGCCGCGGGTAGTGCCGGTGCGTCGGAGGTCGTCTGGATGGGCCGCTTCCTCAACGATGAAGCTCAAGTTCTCGATGCGCTCGCGGAACGCCTCGGGTAGCGTGGCCACAGCCTCGACGAGCAGCGCCCCGAATGTCTCACGGTCGACTTGGTGCATCGCTCTCACCGTACCGCCATTGCCCTCTCGCGTGGTCCACAGCGGCAGGTTCGGGGTCGCCATACTAGCCTTGCTGAGCCGACCTCCGGGGCGGCGGATCACGCTCCAGGTTGACATCGGCTTTGGGGACGTGGGGACGCCGTGACTCCCGGCGTCGTCGAGGCGAAGTTCCCCACACTCCTCGACTTCCCGGCCCCGCGCCTGAGGACGTACCCGCGCGAGACGCCGAAGCGTGAAGCGGGTGACCGGCGCGAGTGCCTCGATCACGTCATCGCGGTCAACGAGTAGCATCTGAGGCGCCTGCTCCACGAGTACATCGAGCACTACAACGCGATGCGCCCACATCGGTCACTCGCGCTCGACTCTCCGGAGGGACGCAAGCCGGTGCAGCGGGCGTCGAGCCAGCGAGCCGTCAGCAAGCTGCTGCTAGGAGGTTTGCATCATGAGTATCGGTGGGCCGCATGAGGTTTTGCCGACTTGTTTGAATCCGGCCAGACACCGGGGGTTGCGGCCCTAAGGTGTTGAGGACGCTGGTCGGCTGACTCCAAGTTTTGCTGCCGTGCTGCTGAGCAGGACTGGCTCTGGGGCGGAGTGTCGCCGGCCACCGTCCGGCCGCGGTGTGACTCGACAGAGGCGTGCGGGTGCTCCCGAAGTCGGCCTGTCCACCGCCCTCCCCACCGCAGTTCAGCTACGACAGGGAGAGCTTCATGATCGTGATCGCCGTCGACCCCCACAAGTCCTCGCATACCGCCCTCGCCGTCGACCCCGCGGGCCGCGAGCTCGGCCAGCTCCGGGTGGAAGCTCGTGCGCACAGACGGCTGCTGCGCTGGGCGCGGCAGTGGCCCGAGCGCCGCTGGGCCGTGGAGGGGGCCCGCGGTCTCGGCCACGGCCTCAGCCAGTGGCTGCTCACGGAGGGCGAGTCGGTCGTCGATGTCCCGGCGCGGCTGGTGGCGCGCGTGCGCTTGCTCTCCGGTGGCGGGAAGTCCGACCCCGCAGACGCGCGTGCCATTGCGCTCGCCGCCCAACCCCTCACGGCGCTGCGTGCCGTGCGGGCGGAGGACGACACGGCGGTGCTGCGACTGCTCTCCGACCGCCGCGACGAGCTCACGCAGGAACGCACGCGCGTGGTCAACCGGCTGCACCGGCTGCTGCGCGAGCTACGACCGGGTGGGGGCCCCTCCAGGCTCTCCGCCGATCGCGCGCAGGCGCTCCTACGCCGCCTGCGTCCGACGGGCGCCGCGGATCGCGAGCGGCTGCGTATGGCCCGCGAACTGGTGCGCGAGGTGCGGGTGCTGGACCGCAACCTCGTCGCGAACGGCCGCCGCCTCGAGGCAGCGCTGCGCGTACAAGGCAGCGCCCTCACGCGCATCCCCGGCGTCGGCGTGATCCTGGCGGCGAAGATCGTGGGGCGCAGCGGAGCGGTCAGTCGCTTCCCCTCGCGCGCGCACTACGCCAGCTACACGGGGACGGCGCCGCTTGAGGTGTCGAGCGGGGAGGTCCAACGCCATCGCCTCAGCCGCGGTGGAGACCGCCAGCTGAACCGGGCGCTCCACATCGCGGCGCTCACCCAGGCGCGCATGCCGGGCACCGAAGGCCACGGCTACTTCCGTCGCAAACTCGCCGCTGGCAAGAGTCGGAACGAGGCGCTGCGCTGCCTCAAACGCCGACTCTCGGACGTCGTTTACCGATGCATGGTGGCCGATGCTCGCACCTGCGCTACCGAGGCCGCTTGACACAGAGGCTCCGTCCCACGGGTTGTCGATCCTGGGACTACGCCTGCGCCCGGCAGTGTTCCGAGTCCAAGTCGAATTCCTTGTCGCTGGTGAGTGCGAGTCCCGCCTCGACTTCGGCGTGAGCTGGCCGGTCGACGACCCCGCCTGCTCCAGTGATGTGCCGATCGAGGGCACGATCAGCGGCCTCGGTAACGCCGCCTCCGGCGACACGATCGTTATCGTCGAGCGGGAGATCTCCGAGGGCTGCGTCAGATCTGAGGGCTCGAACTGTGAGGTTTAGCCTCGTCTGAGCATGGACGAGGAGACATCGGTGAACTGTCCGCACTGTGCATCCGCCGCCACGACCAGACGCGAGGCGCGCACGACGCTCGGCTACCGGCGATTCAACTGCCGCTCGTGCAAGCGTCGCTTCAACGAGCGAACCGGCACGCCGTTCAACCATCTTCAGGTCCCGACCGACGTGGTGCTCCTCGCGGTGCTGTGGCGTCTGCGCTACAAGCTGAGTTTCCGCGACGTGGCAGAGATGCTCCTCCAGCGCGGTGTTGAGGTCACGCACGAGACCATCCGGGAGTGGGAGTTTCGATTCGCCCCACTGCTCGCCGGCCAGCTCCGCGCCAAGCGACGAGCCCGAGCCGGCGAGTCCTGGTACCTCGACGAGACGTACGTGAAGGTCGCTGGGCGCTGGTGCTACCTCTACCGAGCGATCGACGGCGACGGAGAACTGATCGATTCGATGCTGAGCGAGCGTCGAGACAAGCATGCCGCGCGGAGGTTCTTGCGGAGACTGGTCGAGATCACCGAACGCAAGCCCGCACGGATCACGACCGACCTGCACCCCGCTTACCGACGGGCGATCCGCTGGATCATCGGCCGCAAGGCTTGGCATCGCACGACGCAGTACCTCAACAACTACACCGAGCAGAGTCACCGAGCGGTGAAGCAGCGCTACTACCCGATGCAGGGCTTCGGGAGCTTCGAGTCCGCGTCGCGCTTCTGTAGCGCGTTCGATGAGCTGCGACAGTACTTCCGCGTCCGCCGCCGCGGTGGCGCCCATGTCGCGTTGACAGAGCAGCGACGGCTCTTCCTCACACGCTGGCACTCGCTGATCAGCGAACTGGCTGCAGCATAGACCACCAGCGACGTCGCCTTGTGGCGCCTAAGGGTCGACGCGCCCTGAGATCTGACACTGCCCAGCCCGGTTACCCCTGGCCGGTTCGCCGGGCGATTTCGTCGGCCTTGCGCCGCCGCCGCGCATCCCGGCCGGCCGTGTCCTCGATGTGGTCGGGGGCTCTCTCGTCACCGCGGAACAGCCCCGTCAGCCCCCCTCGCAGGCGGCGCCAGAGCGCTTCGCGCGGCGCGGCGCTCTCGCGCTGCTGCACGTCGTCCGCCGGAACGTCGTCATAGTGCCCGTGGATGACGCGCGGCCATTCGGATGCCGCCTCCGCTCCCAAGAGGATGATGTTCGCGCTGACGTAGACGAAGAAGAGGAAGGCGACGACGGTGCCGAGCGAGCCGTATACGGCGTCGTAGTTGCCGAAGTAACGGAGGTAGAGGGCGAACCCATTCTTCACCGCCTCGAACAGCACGGCCGCGAGCAGCGCGCCGGGCCAGATGGAGCGGAACCGGGTCTTCACGCTCGGCACGAACTTGAACAGGACCATGAAGGTCACGAACGAGAGCAGCAACGGCACGAACACCGCCGCCACTTCCAGGCTGAGCGTGGCGCCGGAGCCCAGGGGCCCGAGCGCGTCCGAAAGGTCGTCGCTGACCCGACGTGCAACCTGCAGGAAGATCGTCGCGCCCACGGACAGGCCCATGAGGATGCCCAGGCTCAGCACCATCACGAAGTCCAGTAGCTTGCCGTGCAGGAAGGGACGCTTGTAGTCGGTGTCCCAGGCCTGGTTGAGCGCCCGCCGCAACGCCCCCATCATGCCCGAGGCCGACCACATCAGGCCGACGATGCTGACCACTCCCGCCACAGAGATCCCGGTCGTGAGGCCGCCGATGGCGCTCTCCAGGTCGTCGCGTCCCTCCCCCTCCGAGAGCGGCAGCGCGTCGAACAGGCTCTCGACCAGATCCTCGCGCACGCTCTCGTTCACGAGCACGAGGCCGCTGATCGCGAGGAACAGCAGCGCGAGCGGGAAGATCGAGAACAGCACATAGTAGGAGATGCCGGCGGCGAGTTGAGGGCACTGGTCGGCGCCGAACTCCCGGACCGTCTCGCGTACCAGCAAGCGGACGTCGCGCCACCACCACCGCGCGTTCACGGCCCACCAGTGCCACCAGTAGCGGGGCTCGGCGTGCATGCGTCCAGTATCGTCATTCCTCGCCGGCCGCGCCCGGAACGCGAGGGGACGGACCAGAGAGGTGGGGGATCCCGCGTGCAGAGGAACCGGTGCCGCTGATCCGCCCGCGGTGGGCGTGGAGGCTCGCCGGCGCCCGCGCGGAGCGCACGGCGGCGGGTCCGCGTGTTGACGCGCGCAGCGGGCTCCGTGAAGATGAGCCCCTACTGACAACCTCGAACTGATGGGGATGGGGGTGAGTCGCATGGCCGACGAGCAGGAGATTGGGGCGCGGGTCAAGAACAGCATCATTGGCGTGATCCGCGGCAGCGGTGAGATCACGCAGGCGGTGGTCGAGACGGTCGCCTCGACTGTACAGAGCGCCATCAAGGAGACGGGCGAAACCGGCGGCGCCGCCGGGAGTGTGGCCGTGGGGGCCGTCAAGGGCACCATCGACGCCGTCGGCGACGTCGGCGGACAGGCAGCGGAGACCGCGGCCGATACCGTGACGGCGGCTGTTGAGTCGGCCAGCAGTGTGGGCGCCTCGGTCGGGAACGCGGCCAAGGGCGCGGTGATCGGCGTGGTGCGTGGCTCGGCCGAGGCGGGCAGCGAGTCGCTGGAGGCTATCGGGCAGACGAGCCGCACTGTGGTGAGTGAGGCGTCGGCCGTGGGCGCCGACATCACGACCGCCGCGTTGGGCGCCGTCGAAGGCGCCATCGAGGCCGCGAAGGACACCACCGTGAACGTGGAGGAGGCGGCGGCGGCCGCGGCGACCGGCGCCATCGAGGCGGCCGGCGAGGTCAGCGAGGTTGCCGCGGTGCGGGTCCGTCGATCCGTTGAGGGCACCATCCAGGGCGTGAAGGTGGTCGCCAAGACGACGATTGGCAAGGAGTAGCCGCTGCCCACTCCCTGCGCGCGACCGGAGAGTGCCTGTGGGGAGCTGGCCTTGCAGTGCGAACTCCTCCTCGGTCTCCGTGCGGGTGCGCGGTTTCGCCGATGCGTCTTGTGCCTCCTCGACGCGCGGAGCGGCGGCGTCTGATAACGTTCGGATTGGCGGGATCTGCTTGGAGGTTGCTCGTGGCAACTGCCGATGGCTTGCCGGCGTACGCGGCGCGGCTGGAGATCGACTACACCGAAGGCCGTAACCGGCTGACCGCCGCGTTCCGGATCATCCTCATCCTCCCCATCCTTTTGATCCTCGCCATCCTCAACGGCGAAGGCGAGGGCGGACAGGAGGCCGGAGTCACCGTCGGCGCGAGTCTGTTTCTCGCGACCGCCCTGATGATCCTCTTCCGGCAGCGCTACCCACGCTGGTGGTTCGACTTCATGCTCGCGTTCAACCGCTTCGGCACGCGCGTGTACGCCTACCTCGGGCTGTTGGTCGACGAGTACCCATCGACCGAGGACGAGCAGCGAATCCATCTCGACCTTGACTACCCGGACGCCGAAGCGGGACTCAATCGCTGGTTGCCCTTGATCAAATGGCTGCTGGCGATCCCGCACTGGATCCTGTTGTTCGTGCTGTCCGTACTGGCGTTCTTCGTGACCGTGATCGCATGGTTCGCGATCCTGTTCACGGGGCGCTACCCCCGAGGGCTCTTCAACTTCTCGGTCGGCGTCAGTCGGTGGTGGCTGCGAGCCTTCGCCTATGCGTTCCTGCTGATCACCGACCGCTACCCGCCGTTCCGGCGAGGCGTAGCGACGTCCGGCTCGAGGCGTAGCGACCCGGTCGCGCTCCCTTGCCCCTCGACCGCGCTCACTCCACCATCCCACCACCACCTGAACGACCGCGTGGATGTCGGCGAACGTCTCGCCGGCGGAGACGGCGATGTGGCGCCAAATGCGGGGCGCGGTGTCGAGCAGCGTCACGTCCAGTTCGAATCCGTCTTCCCTCACGTTGCCACTATGCCGCGGAGGGACGGCGTACGCTGGCGGATGTTCGCGCAAGGCCAGATTCTACGCACGGGGGGAGGTACCGATGGAGCGGCAGACGTTGCTGTTCGTCATGGAGCGAGAGACGAAGAACACCGTCCGCTTTCAGGAAGAGGCGAACGGCAAGCCGCCCGTGGTCGGCACGCTGTATGTGCAGCAATGGGCGCTCGGGCAACCGCTACCGCAGCGGCTGACCGTGACGATTGAGGCCGCGAGTGAGTAATGGCGCTCGTGGCGGCGAAGCGGACGAAGCGGTAGCGGCTCCCGCCAAGCACCGCACAGAAGATGTGCAACGAGCCCTCGCTTCCCAGCACGAGCATGCTCGCCCGGCTGGGAGACCCGGGGGCGGTAGCGGCGGCGGAAGCGCCGCCGCTTCGTCTCAGACACCCGTGGGACGGCAAAACCTGATAGGTGCAGGTCTGTCCTGAGATAGCAGAGTATCGGCGAGCCACGAGAGGCTCGTCTGTGCTCTACCTCCGTCTGCTTGTCGCAGCACTCTTCGCATCGGTCCGCGCCCGCCGCGATCTCGTCCTCGAGCACTTGGCGCTGCGGCATCAGCTCGCCGTCTACACAAGGGGCCGTCGTCGACCGCGGCTCCGTCGCCACAACCGCCGACTCTGGTCACTGCGGGCACGTGGTTGGTCCGGCTGGCGAGGCACGCTCGTGATGGTCGAGCCGGACACGGTGGTGCGGTGGCATCGTTCTGCTTGGCGCGCCTACTGGCGCTGGAAGAGTCGTCGCCGCTCCGGACGACCCCGGATTCCCGCAGAGCTGCGACAGCTGATCGTCCGCATCCACACGTCCACTGAGCATCCGCGGTGGGGCGCCGTCCGCATCGTCGGCGAGCTGCGTGCCCTTGGCTTCGAGGTCAGCGCCCGCACCGTGAGTCGCTACCGCCGGCAAGCGCTGCGGCGCCCCCCGAGCCAGTCGTGGCGCACGTTTCTCCGCAACCACGCGTCCAGCATCTGGGCCGCCGATCTGTTCACGGTCCAGACGCTCGCCTTCCGCACGCTCTACGTGCTCATCGTGATCGACCACGACCGGCGCCGCATCCGGCACTGGAACGTCACGGAGCATCCGAACGCGCCCTGGATCTGGCAGCAGCTGATCGAGGCGACCGCCTGGGGTCAGCAGCCAGGGTTCCTCATCCGAGACCGCGACCGTAGCTATGGCGGGGACTTCATCGCACGCGCTCGACGGCTCGGGATCGAGACGATTCTGACTCCGGTGCGCGCACCGAACGCCAACGCCATCGCCGAGCGGGTGATCGGGACGCTCCGGCGCGAGTGTCTCGACCATGTCATCGCGGTCAACGAACAACATCTCCGGCGGGTGCTTGGTGAGTACGTCCAGCACTACAACGCGATGCGTCCGCATCGATCATTGTCGCTCGACTCTCCGGAGGGACGCTCGCCGGTGCAGCGGACGCCGAGTCAGCGAGTCGTCAGCAAGCCGGTGCTAGGAGGCTTGCATCATGAGTATCGGTGGGCCGCATGAGGTTTTGCCGTCCCACGGGGCGGAAAGTCAGGGGCGAACTCAGCGCCGCTCCGGCCGGGGCTCGAACCGCTCGCTCAGACCACGATCGCGAAGGCGATGCCGAGGACGAGGACCTGGGCGATCGAGCCGAGCACCGCCGTACCGATGGCGCGCCAGGTCGAGAAGTCGAGGGCGGCCCGAATCGCGATGACCGTCGTAACGAGCACCCAGATGCCCACGAAGAACCCGATGATCGGACCGATCACCGGGACGAAACCGACGATCAGGAGCGCCCTCGGTGAGTTGGCGTAGCCGAGCGTGCGCGCCAGCTCGCTCCAGCTCGCACTGGTCTCCGGCCCGGCGAGGATGCGGGTGCCGATGAAGTAGGTCAGCCACGCATAGACGGCCCAGGCGATGAGGGCGAGCACCGCGAACACGGGGATCCAGACGATCCCCGCGCTCAGACCGCCGATGCCCGCGGCAATGCTCGTGCCGACCACGACGATCGCAGCCTGTCCCGTTGCGTCGGGGTCGTGCTCGACCTCCTCGTAGAGGTCGTTGTCCAGCTTCGCGGCCCGGATCATGCGATCGATGATCGAGCTACTGGCCATCGATGTGTCCACGTCATCCTCCACGCTACCGTCGCCGCTTCCCCAACCCAGGAGCATCATAGCCACGGATGTTGCGGGCGCGCTCGGTTAGGGTGCGCTGAACGCGTGCTCGCGCCTCGACGGTGCGAGCGTTCGGAGGACGGTGCGCGCATGAAGCTCTGCATGGTCGTGGTACCCGAGGCACACGAGAAGCAGCTCCTGGAGAGCATGCGCGTCGCCGGATTCCGGTTCACCCAGATCGAGGCGCGTGGGGGCTATCGCGGACAGCGCGTCGCCACGGTGATCACCGCCGTCGAGGACCGCGAGGTGCCGGGGCTGCACACGCTGTTGCATCGCGACTTCCCGGAGATCACGATGCCGATGCCGGCCCAGGCTTTCGGCATCGGCATCGACGAGGGCGGCGACGAGATGATGGACGTGCGCGTCCACGGCGCCGTGATGTTCGTGATGCCGCTGGACGAGCTGTTCCGCAGCTGACGCCGAGTCCGCTCAGGCGGTGCGGACGAGCTTGTTGAGCGACTTCAGCTCCCGCGGCGGATCGAGGCGGCTGCCGGCGATGGTGTACGAGACCTCGCCGACGTAGACATCGCCGCGCGAGTCGACGGCCACGCTGTGCGGTGCGATGAACTGGCCGGCGTCACTGCCCTCCTCGACGGCGCCGAACCGCCCGAGGAGCGTGCCGGAGCGGTCGTACACGCTCACGCGGTGGCCGATCCCGAGCGCGCCATCCATCAGCGCCACGCCGTTGAGCTCGCCGATGTAGACGAGACCGTCCTGCCCGACGGTCGACGAGGTCCCAGGCGCCCGGCGCCTCGAAGCTGAGCGCCAGGCTGCGCTTGCCCGCATTGTGCAGCAGGTGGCGCAGACTGCTGTCGATGTCCGCACGACCGGCCAGGTGAGGACCGGCGATTCGCAATCCGTCGCCGCCCGCCGCCTCAACGCGAACCACGTCCGCACCCAGGTCGGCCAGGAGGCGGCCCGCCAGACCCAGACACTCGTCGCTGAGGTCGACGACGACTGATCCGGTCAGCGGCAGCGCGGACATCGCCACTAGGCGTCCGCGGGCTCGAATGGATGCAGCCGGTAGAGATCCGACATGCGGTGGCCGATCAGTTGCATGCGCAGGTCATCGTCAAGCGCGGGAAGGAAGGAGCGGTTGAGCGACTCCTTGAGGACGCCGAGGTAGCCGTGACGGGTGCGGCCGATCTCGGCGAGGCGCTCCGCCAGCGCGCTCACCTCTTCCTCGAGCGCGCCCGGCGCCGCGACTTTCGTGATCAGGCCCAGGTCCGCGGCTTCCTGCGCCGAGGTAAAGCCGTCGTCGACGATCAGCCGCCAGGCGTGCTTCAGTCCCACATACTTGGGCAGGAAGGCCGTTGCGCCGATTACCAGTTGTAGTTGGGAGTCGGGGTCGGCGATCGCGAAGTCGGAGGCGAGGATGAGGTCGAAGCCGGACCCCATGCAGTAGCCGTGCACCTCCGCGATCACGGGTTGAGGGATACGCCGCAACAGGGGTTGCAGCTGGAAGTAGGGATGCCGTCCCAGATTGAACGGCGCGATGTGCGCTGCGTGGTAGGGGTTCTCCCACGGGACGTCCGGGATGCGGCCGCCCTCCGTCGTGTCGTCGCCCGAGCAGAACGACTTCCCAGTGCCGCCCAGGATCAGAACCTGGACAGTCGGGTCGCGACCCACGCGCGTCACGACATCGATCATCTCGTCGCCGACCTCCGTGTTGATCGCGTTGTGCCGTTCCGGCCGATTGATCGTGAGCCGCGTGATCGGCCCGTCCTCGATGATGAGTTCCTTGGTCACGGCGGACCTCCGGTCTCGTGCGCCGCGCGTGGATTCCCACGCGCCCTCATCGCGAATCCTAGGCCACTGGTTCAGCGAGGGGAGCGGTTGGGGCTATCGCCACCTGATTCTGCGCCCGACCTGATCCCCCGCGGGGGGCTCACGATGGCCCGAGCTGGTGGCCGGACGTGGGTCCGGCGGCGCCGCGCGGGCTCTGTCAGGTTTCAGGGCGCGTCGGCCCTTAGACGTCGAAGGAGACCTTGTTGGTCGTCTATGCCGCAGCCACCTCGCTGATCAGCGAGCGCCAGCGTGTGAGGAAAAGCCGTCGCTGCTCTGTCAACGCGACATGGGCGCCACCGCGGCGGCGGACGCGGAAGTACTGTCGCAGCTCATCGAACGCGCTACAGAAGCGCGACGCGGACTCGAAGCTCCCGAAGCCCTGCATCGGGTAGTAGCGCTGCTTCACCGCTCGGTGACTCTGCTCGGTGTAGTTGTTGAGGTACTGCGTCGTGCGATGCCAAGCCTTGCGGCCGATGATCCAGCGAATCGCCCGTCGGTAGGCGGGATGCAGGTCGGTCGTGCTCCGTGCGGGCTTGCGTTCGGCGATCTCGACCAGTCTCCGCAAGAACCTCCGCGCGGCATGCTTGTCTCGATGCTCGCTCAGCATCGAGTCGATCAGTTCTCCGTCGCCGTCGATCGCTCGGTAGAGGTAGCACCAGCGCCCAGCGACCTTCACGTACGTTTCGTCGAGGTACCAGGACTCGCCGGCTCGGGCTCGTCGCTTGGCGCGGAGCTGGCCGGCGAGCAGTGGGGCGAATCGAAACTCCCACTCCCGGATGGTCTCATGCGTGACCTCAACGCCGCGCTGAAGGAGCATTTCTGCCACGTCGCGGAAACTCAGCTTGTAGCGCAGACGCCACAGCACCGCGAGGAGCACCACGTCGGTCGGGACCTGAAGATGGTTGAACGGCGTGCCGGTTCGCTCGTTGAAGCGACGCTTGCACGAGCGGCAGTTGAACCGCCGGTAGCCGAGCGTCGTGCGCGCCTGGCGTCTGGTCGTGGCGGCGGATGCACAGTGCGGACAGTTCACCGATGTCTCCTCGTCCATGCTCAGACGAGGCTAAACCTCACAGTTCGAGCCCTCAGATCTGACGCAGCCCGAAGTCTCTGGTCGCAAGGGACTTCAGCTCGTCCAGGTGATCCACGTCGTCCAGGTCCCAATCATCGATCTCAGGGTCCAGTCGCACGTACCTGCCCGGCAGAAACAGCTTCGCCATATTCTCCGAGGCTTGAGATTGCAGCCGGAGCACGTAGGAGACCAGCTTCTGGCGGCGCCAACCGGTTAGGAACCCCCAACTCCTGCTTTTGGAATAGAGATTGACGGAGCGCCCTGTTCCGATAGACAGGATGTGTACCTGCTCAATCGGCCTCCTGAACTTAGATACAGCCTCCGTCAGCGCTATGATCGAAGGATTGTTCGCCCACAGACCGCCGTCTGCCAGGAGGAGGTCGCCGACCGATACGGGATCGAAGAATGTGGGAGCGGCGCACGACGAGAGGATGGCGTCGCTCAGCAGGACCTGCGAATCCCTGACATACGGTTCTCCGAGGTCCCTGAGATACCGAGACTTGAACACGTGGACGCCACCGGTAGATATGTCGGAGCCCGTTATCATCAGAGGCTTCGATATCTGGCCCAGCGTGATGTCCGGCACGCACTCTCTAACAGCCCTTTCGAGCGGCAGCCTCGAGTACTTGCTTCGAAAATAGAATGCGCCAAGGCGTCTCCTGCGAAAGATGCGCGGAGCCGTCTCTTTGAAGAGGCTGACTATCTCGGCCATCGGGATGCCCACGGCCGCGGCTCCTCCAATGATTGATCCCGTGCTGGTGCCAACGATGAGGTCGAAGCACTCTCCGGCCGGGACCTCAAGCACCCTTTCGATGTTCGCAAGCATCTGAGCTGGGTAAATCCCCCTCGCCCCGCCACCATCCAGGGCCAGGATGTTGAACATGTCGTTACTTCGCATAGCGAGCTAGTTGTCCTCCGGGGCGTTGGCAGTGCGCCTTGGGTGAGTCGCCCCTGGAAACGCAAGATTCCTGTCAGATTCATGCAGACATGCATACGAACGTGGTTTACAGATGCGGCCATCATACCATAGAATGTAAACCATAAGGAGGGAGGGAGCCCCATGTTCAGAGAACGTCTCAAACTCGCCAGAAAACGCAGTGGCCTGTCGCTACGGGCATTGTCCTCAGCCATGGGCGGCATCGTCTCAGCCCAGGCGATCGGCAAGTACGAGCGGGCAGAGATGATGCCGAGTTCAACCGTGGCCATCGCCCTGGCCGAGGCCCTGGAGGTGCCCCTGAGTTACCTGTCGAGTCCTTCGAGGGTCTCCCTGGAGTCTGTCGAGTTCAGGAAGCTGTCCTCAATCGGAGCGCGGGAGCGTGCGGCGGTGGAGGGGGAGGTCCTCGATCGCGTCGACCGCTACCTGCAGGTGGAGGAGATCCTGGGGCTCGACGTCACGGAGCCGCACGGGCCGGATGGGGCACCCTATAGGATCACCGCTGTGGAGGATGCGGAGTGGGCGGCCACGTCGGGTCGCATCGCCTGGAACCTCGGAGGCGGTCCGATCCCGGACATGACCGAGCTACTGGAGGAACGGGGCATCAAGGTGTTCAAGTGGAGCTTGCCCGGATCGGTGGATGGGCTCAGTTGCCGGGTGCGTCGGGTCCGAGGGGACGATGTTCCCGTTGTGGTCTGCTCCACCGGGAAGTCTTTCGAACGACAGCGGTTCACGATTGCTCACGAATTGGGCCACCTGGTCCTGGATATCCCGTCCACGGTACCGGAGGAGAAGGCCTGCCAGCGCTTTGCCGGTGCGTTCCTGGCGCCCGGGGACGAGCTCATCCGGGAAGTGGGGCGCCGCCGATTCAATTTCGGCTTCGGTGAACTCATCGAGATCAAGCACATGTTCGGCATCAGCGCCGCAGCTCTGGTTATGCGCATGCGTGACCTGGGAATCATCACGGAGGCCACTGTGCGGGACATATTTGGCGGCATCGGAAGCAGCTGGAGGACCGAGGAGCCATGCCCTCTCGAACGAACGGAGAGCCCCACGCGTTTTCGCCGCCTCTGCTCGAGAGCTCTGGCGGAGGATGAGATTTCGGAGTCCAAGGCTGCGGAGTTGCTGAGACTGAGAGTCAGCGAGATCGAAGGCATCATGGCTGGTTCGGTCGCTTAGGGGAACAGATGAAGGTCCTGGTCAGCGACAGCTCCATCCTGATCGAATTCTCAAAGCGCGAGCTACTGGATAGGATGTTCCAACTGGATCTTGAGTTCGCGGTACCGGACCTGCTGTTCCATGAGGAGCTGATAGACCTCGGCGCGTACAGCCGACAGGACCTCCTTCGTTTCGGTCTGAAGGTTCTCCGGGGTACTGAGCAGCTCGAACGAATCGACCAGGACGAGGCCCGGCACGTCCGACGCCTGCTCGATCGCGTCCGCAGCGACTGCAGCTGCTTCGCGGGGATCACGCCAGCCGTGGTCGTCGAGGGCAGCGCGATAGGCCGTGTAAATGTCGGCCAGCGCGAGGTGGTCGGCGCTCGCGGTGCGCCGTGCCGCGCCACGCAGCTCGCCGCCTTCGATGCCGGCCGTGACGAGCTCCCCGACGGCCGAGCCGACAAGCCCGTGCAGACCCGGAGTCTCGGCGATCGGCTGGAATCGCTGAGTCTCCCCGCTCGCCGTTCGCTCGCGCGTGACTCGCCACAACAGCTCCGCGGCGACCTCGTAGGACGGCATGTTGGCGCTGACGTACTGGATCGGAGCCTTCGTCACTACAGGCGTGTTCACGGATCACGCTCAGCGCGAGTTGATCGACGACGAGTACCCAGTGCTGTTGATCGATGGCATGCGAGTCGCCGAGGAGGTGCAGCAAGAGTTGGTCTGCGAGGGGATTACTCTCGAACAGTTCCTGGATCGCGAGACTGAGTGGTATGACTCGAATGTCTCGCACCTCCGGCCAGAACGTATCCTGGCTCCAGGTGGGCGTAGATCGCCTTGATGTCGTCGTCCAAGCGGAAGTAGTCATGCAGCTGCTGGTTCAGGTCGACATCATCCCGCTCGCCGTCCCTAACACCCCGTGGGACGGCAAAACCTGATAGGTGCAGCTCTGTCCTGAGATAGCAGAGTATCGGCGAGCCACGAGAGGCTCGTCTGTGCTCTACCTCCGTCTGCTTGTCGCAGCACTCTTCGCATCGGTCCGCGCCCGCCGCGATCTCGTCCTCGAGAACTTGGCGCTGCGGCATCAGCTCGCCGTCTACACAAGGGGCCGTCGTCGACCGCGGCTCCGTCGCCACGACCGCCGACTCTGGTCACTGCTGGCACGTGGTTGGTCTTGCGACGCGCGGAGAAGCTCGTGAAAGCGCAGACGGGGCTCGCCGACCGAGAGGCCGAGATTCTTGCCTCGGCGCTGGAGCAAGCCGGGGCAACCGATGTTGAGACGGTTCAGGGGTTGGCCGTGGAGGCTGAAGTCGCCGCGAGCACCGCGAAGACCGCGCTGGAGAGTGCGAAGGAGGGCGCCCGGCGGGCAAAATTCCTTGACGATCAGCTCTCCGTCGGCAGCGAGCTGGTCGACGATCTGGCAAGGCTGATGGCTCTGCTGACGAATTCGCAGTTCATCGGCGAGCTTCTTACTCGACGCTCACAGGCGTTGCTGGGGGTCGCGAGCCAGCGACTGGACGAGATGACTGGGAGCCGCTACGCGTTCACCGCAGATTTTGAAATCCTCGACCAGCTCACCGGCCAACCCCGAGACGCCAAAACACTCTCGGGCGGCGAGGGTTTTCTTGCGTCACTCGCCCTGGCGCTGGGAATGGTGGAACTCGCCGCACGCGCCGGCGGCAGACTCGACGCGCTCTTCCTCGATGAGGGCTTCGGCGCGCTGGACACCGACAACCTCAACGCTGCCATCGATGCGCTCGAAGAGACTGCTCAAGAGGGGCGAATGGTGGCCGTGATCAGCCACGTGAAGGCGGTCGCGGACCGGATCAGCGACGTGATGGTTGTGGTCGATCAGGCAGAAGGATCGCGTGTCTTCTGGTTGGACGATTCGGAGCGCGGTGGGCTCAGTGAGCAAGACGTGGTAGCGGCGCTTGCAGGGCTCCTAGACTAGGCCAACCGCGGGTTCCTCCACGCTGCGCCACAGCCAAAACCCGAATCACTAAGGGCTGATGATGATGATGTCTGACGAGGAGTCGCTTTGAGTTCCTGCGGACCCAGGTGCTGTCAGCCCGAAACGTGCGAGAGGGCTGGCTCGTCGACTTCTGTTACACCGCCTCAACTACCAGCGTCATCGGCACGCTCAGGCGCGAGGGTCTCGACCATGTCATCGCCGTCAACGAACGGCATCTGAGGCGGGTGCTTGGTGAGTACGTCCAGCACTACAACGCGATGCGGCCGCATCGGCATCGGTCCGAGCGACGACGGGCCCCCGCCTTAGGCTTGCGCCACCCTTGCCGGCAGTTGCTCGCCATAGAGGCGATGGACGTCTTCGCGGCTCATGCGCCGCATTGCGCGGACGGTGGCGAAGGGCATGAACTTGAGGCAGGACGGGTAGCGCATCGGCGTCGCCACGTGATCGCCGCTCCGCACATGGAACACCGGCAGGTAGTCCTTGTCATGGCCGTATGCGACGTACCGCTCGGGTCCGTCGAAGAATCGTGCGACGTAATCTCTAGCCATGTCAGCCCCTTACGTCAGGGTAGAAGTCCAGCAGGGCCTCGTCAAAGCACGTCGTCCGTAAAGCCGGCCTTCGTTTGGCGGAAGTCCTTCCAGAATGGCTTCGGCAGGCCGCCATCCTGCTTCTGCCCGGCCAGGCGGAAGAACTCCCGGAGATACGCCCGCTTGTCGTCGATGGTGAGAGAACCTGCGGCCCGCCCCTCAATCACCCTATTGCGGAGGGGCACGATGGAGTCGGGGAGGCGGGTCGTATTCCAGTTGGGGGACCGCAGTCCGTTCGCGTCCAGAATCTTGTCGATGTAAGACGCGCCGAGCCGGTCAATATCTGCCGGGGTAAAAGACGTCATATCGTCGCGGAAGCCCTTGCTGATCTTATACAAGCGATCATGATGCCCGGAGGGGACCACGGGGATATCGTGCCCCTTCTTTTTGAGTAACGCCCGCAGCGTCTTTTGGTCAGACTTCGTGCTTACCAGAATCTCGGCTACGTCGTCCAGCGTGGTCTTGCCGTAGATCTGAGTTTCGGTGTAGGGGCCGGGGCCCACCGCCCTCTGGAGATCGTCGTACTTCTTGGTCTTGCCCCACTTCGCCAACTGGTCCGCCGCGTGCTGCTCGCTGACCCCGGGCAATGGCGGCCTGCTCTGGCGCACTTGGTACGGGACAAATACCTCATCGCCAACTTCATTCAAGGGCGTCCCCGGATTGAAGCTCGTGCCAGGCCTATTGCCGTCGAACGAGTCTGCGTTCGTTATGGTGGACCGGCGGCGGACCTGGGGCTTGAAACGGACATAAGTTGACCCGTAACTGTTGTCCAGAATCCCTGCTGCGTCGATCTTTCGCTTGTCCGCGATAAACCCATATTTAGGCATTAGATCGTGATCGTTGAGGGCCTCATCGGCCAGGTTGAAGACGCGCTGTTCGACCTGGCGGAAGCGCTGCTCGGCGACGGTCTTATGCGTGCCCTTGCCGGTCTGGATGCTGGACTTGAGGGAGTTGTCGTTGATGGCCTTCTTCAGGTTCGGCGTACGGATGGCCATGTACTGCGAGACGTTATCCTCAGAGAACGTCTCGCGCAGCGCAGCCCGCAAGTCCTCGACCCCTGAGTCTCGCGCAGCCGTTGTGCGGTAGGCGGGCAACTCGTCAGCGATCTTGCGGAGCTCCGCCCCGGTGCGCGCGTCAGCCCTCGGGAGGAGCTCGCCGCGCACCGCTCGGGCGTATGCCTCGGCCAGCCACGTCTTCCCACTGCCGCTGATACCCGAGAGGATCACGAACCCGCGAGCCTGCGTGGCGAGGTGGAAGCGGCGCAGCGTGCGGTGGTCGATGCGCAGTCCCTCTGCCCGGATCGCGGCGGCGATCGTCGGGAGATCGGTAACGAGCTCCCCTCGCTGGGTATCGGCGTCGCGAGCGGGCTCGACGCCAA
This sequence comes from Dehalococcoidia bacterium, assembly GCA_965226785.1. Classification (GTDB taxonomy): domain Bacteria; phylum Chloroflexota; class Dehalococcoidia; order UBA2979; family UBA2979; genus CBDDEC01. The sequence goes on along the minus strand of CBDDEC010000002.1, from coordinate 46,389 downwards.
GCGCCTCGCGGATCTCCTCGCAGGGCAGCGCGCTGGTACACGATGTCCGCGTCCATCAGGAGCGTTTGCTTGCTGCCGTCGAGGATGCCCAGCCCGGCGCGCGCTGCGAACTGGAAGCTGTGCAGGCTGCCGGACGTCTGCATGTCAGGCGTCGCGTTGACGACCACCTGAACGTCGGGCGCCCACTCGTCGAGGGCGTCGATCATCAGCTGGCGTTGGTAGCCGACCACGACCACGATCTGCTCGACCCCGCAGGCGGCTAGCAGCTCCACCTGGCGACGAAGGAGGCTGGTCTCGGTTTTGTCGGTCAGCGAGCGAGGCCCAATCGGCAGCAACGACTTGGGCATATCCGCGCCTTCTGGCCCGAGCCGGGAGCCACGGCCCGCCGCGAGGAGGACAGCCTGGTACCGCGAAGCTATCCGCTCCCCTGCGAGAAGCCTCGGTGTCACGGGTTCCCCGCTTTCGGCACGTCAGTCGGGTCAGAACACGATCACGCAGCGTCCGCGGGTGCCGCCAGCCTCAAGGCGTCGATGTGCTTCGGCCGCCTGATCTGGCGCATAGGTCGCGGCGACGCGGAGGGTCACAACGCCGTCCTCCGCCTGCTGCCGCAACTGGTCTAGGAGGTCTGCTCGGTGGTCGTAAGTACGCACCGATGTTCGGTGGAACGTAATGCCGCGTTCGCCGACGCCTTCCCAGCCGCGCACCGAGGCGAAGGCGCCGCCGTCGCGTAAGGCACCGACGGCTAGTTCCCTCTGAACGGCTCCGTCGGCCAGGCCGTCGACACCGTCGGGGGCCACCTTTCGTACCTGCATCGCGATGTCGTCCCCGCGGGGTACGACGATGTCGGCACCGAGATCGGCAACCAGGTGTTCGTCGACACTCGACGCATCGGCAACGACGCGCAGCCCCTCGGCTTTCGCGAGCTGCACGACGTAGCCGCCGTAGCATCCGGCCGCGCCTGTGACGGCGATGGTCTGGCCTGGTTCGAGTGCGAGCTGGTCGAGGGACTGCCGCGCTGTCAGTCCGTTCATCGGTAGGGTGGCCGCTTCGACGTGCGATGCGTTCGTTGGTGCGCGCACGACCGAGTCGGCGGAGAGCACGATGCTCTCGCGGTAGGCGCCGTGGCTCCCGCTCGGAATGACCATCGCCATCACGGCGTCGCCAAGGGCTAGGTCGGTGTCGGTGCCGGGTCCGATCTCATCGATCACACCGGCCCCGTCCATGCCGGGGATGTACGGCGGTGGAATCTCACGCAGCGCGACGGCACGCGTTCCATTGCGTGTCGAGGTATCAGTCGGATTAACGCTGGCCGCATGCACCCTGATCCGTACCTGGCCGGCACCGGCGTGAACCTCAGGGAGGTCAACGACCCGAAGCACCTCCGGACCGCCGAACTCGACTACTCCGACTCCTCGCATGACATCTCACCTCCTCGACACGTCCGACTTCGCTACCGACTCCCGGGTACCTCGATCGTGAGAGCCAGGGTGATGGTAGTTCCCCTGTGGGGCACGAAAACCCGATCCGCCTATCTCGGAGGCTCGACAGGCTGACTCCGAAACGCTGGAATCATGGGCCGGATGGAATATTGCCGCCCCACGCGTAGCGCCAGACGCCGAGCAGCGCGCGGGGATGGTAGGCGGGCGCGCCCAGGGCCTCGCCGTCTATGCGGACGCCGAGTTCGGCCCAGGCGTCGCGCCCCGGCGCCGACGAACTCGGCCACGAATCGTGCGGGGTGGTCCGCGGGTATCAACTCGTGCGGTGTCTGAGACGAAGCGGCGGCGCTTCCGCCGCCGCTACCGCCCCCGGGTGTCCCAGCCGGGCGAGCATGCTCGTGCTGGGGAGCGAGGGCTCGTTGCACATCTTCTGTGCGGTGCTTGGCGGGAGCCGCTACCGCTTCGTCCGCTTCGCCGCCACGAGCGCCATTACTCACTCGCGGCCTCAATCGTCACGGTCAGCCGCTGCGGTAGCGGTTGCCCGAGCGCCCATTGCTGCACATATAGCGTGCCGACCACGGGCGGCTTGCCGTTCGCCTCTTCCTGAAAGCGGACGGTGTTCTTCGTCTCTCGCTCCATGACGAACAGCAACGTCTGCCGCTCCATCGGTACCTCCCCCCGTGCGTAGAATCTGGCCTTGCGCGAACATCCGCCAGCGTACGCCGTCCCTCCGCGGCATAGTGGCAACGTGAGGGAAGACGGATTCGAACTGGACGTGACGCTGCTCGACACCGCGCCCCGCATTTGGCGCCACATCGCCGTCTCCGCCGGCGAGACGTTCGCCGACGTCCACGCGGTCGTTCAGGTGGTGGTGGGATGGTGGAGTGAGCGCGGTCGAGGGGCAAGGGAGCGCGACCGGGTCGCTACGCCTCGAGCCGGAACGGCGGGTAGCGGTCGGTGATCAGCAGGAACGCATAGGCGAAGGCTCGCAGCCACCACCGACTGACGCCGACCGAGAAGTTGAAGAGCCCTCGGGGGTAGCGCCCCGTGAACAGGATCGCGAACCATGCGATCACGGTCACGAAGAACGCCAGTACGGACAGCACGAACAACAGGATCCAGTGCGGGATCGCCAGCAGCCATTTGATCAAGGGCAACCAGCGATTGAGTCCCGCTTCGGCGTCCGGGTAGTCAAGGTCGAGATGGATTCGCTGCTCGTCCTCGGTCGATGGGTACTCGTCGACCAACAGCCCGAGGTAGGCGTACACGCGCGTGCCGAAGCGGTTGAACGCGAGCATGAAGTCGAACCACCAGCGTGGGTAGCGCTGCCGGAAGAGGATCATCAGGGCGGTCGCGAGAAACAGACTCGCGCCGACGGTGACTCCGGCCTCCTCTCCGCCCTCGCCTTCGCCGTTGAGGATGGCGAGGATCAAAAGGATGGGGAGGATGAGGATGATCCGGAACGCGGCGGTCAGCCGGTTACGGCCTTCGGTGTAGTCGATCTCCAGCCGCGCCGCGTACGCCGGCAAGCCATCGGCAGCTGCCACGAGCACCCTCCAAGCAGATCCCGCCAGTCCGAACGTTATCAGACGCCGCCGCTCCGCGCGTCGAGGAGGCACAAGACGCATCGGCGAAACCGCGCACCATAGACCTCGGCGGGGTGCCCGAGTGGTTGAAGGGAGCGGTCTTGAAAACCGTCGTGCGTTTCGGCGTACCGTGGGTTCGAATCCCACCCCGTGGGGCGCAAAACCTTATCCGGCCAGTGTTGACGGCCGTTTCTAGCTGCGCGCTGACTCAGGCTTGGATGACCGACGGCTTATGAGTCCGTTGATCATCCTGACCGTGACGACATGCTCAAGACGACGAGAAACCCCGCAAACACTGGACGGATGAGGAATTGCCGCCCCACGGGTGTCACGACTCACGGCCCCATCGTACGTCGCGGGCCGAAACCAACGCGGTCGTCAAGACCGCGTGAGGAGCATCTTCGCAGCCGCGGGTGTTGTGCCTGTGCGCACTCTCACGACCGCGAGTTCACTTACCCTGCATGGGACGAACCAGACCGCCGACCACGCTGTAATCGAGGAGGCCGCCATTGGACAGAGCGGATTCGATTCAAGCCCGGGGTCGCACATCCACCGGCCGATCGACATAACGACGGCCCATTGGCTCAGCCAGCGACGCGACGCTGGGCACGACCAACCCAAGCAACGCGATACCGGGCAGGCCATGCGGCCTGCCCTTCGGGTAGCAGTGTCGGAGCAGATCGAGGAGGCCCTGGATGGCCGACGGACACGTTTACAAGATGGTCGAACTCGTTGGCTCGTCGCCCGATGGCGTCGACGCCGCCATCCGAGGCGCCGTCGACCGCGCGGGCGAGACGCTGCGCAACCTCGACTGGTTCGAGGTCAAAGAGATCCGGGGCCAGATCGACGACCAGCAGATCGCCTGGTTCCAGGTCAAGGTCGATGTCGGCTTCCGCGTCGAGAGTCACACGGCCCTGGAGGACTGACCCACCTCGGGGCACGCAACTTCCCACCCGGAGAGGCGGCCAGCGATGGCCATCTCGACCCCGCCACCGCCAGAGCGAAGCGCGCGAGGCGACGACCCGAAGCGCCATCGCTCCTCTCCGCACCCCACGATCCGGGTCCGCTACTCGAACCTGCAGCCCGGCCAGCGACACGTGGTCCCGTGCTCCGATAGGTGCGCGCGAGAACTCTGTCGTTGCGTCTGCCACCAGGGGTACTGGAACGCCTACACACGCGAGTGTGCCGGCCTCCCGTACGTGGAGGACCTCACGTAGCGCAGGGCCCGAGCGGCCGTGGGACGGCAAAACTTGATCCGTGCAGCTCTGTCCTGAGATAGCAGAGTATCGGCGAGCCACGAGAGGCTCGTCTGTGCTCTACCTCCGTCTGCTTGTCGCAGCACTCTTCGCTTCGGTCCGCGCCCGCCGAGATCTCGTCCTCGAGAACTTGGCGCTGCGGCATCAGCTCGCCGTCCCACGGGCCGTCGTCGACCGCGGCTCCGTCGCCACGACCGCCGACTCTGGTCACTGCTGGCACGCGGTTGGTCCGGCTGGCGAGGCACGCTCGTGATGGTCGAGCCGGACACGGTTGTGCGGTGGCATCGTTCTGCCTGGCGCGCCTACTGGCGCTGGAAGAGTCGTCGCGGACCTGGGCGTCCCCACATTCCCGCCGAGTGGCAGCGGCTGATCCTGCGCAGCGCCACTGAGCATCCACGGTGGGGCGCCGTCCGCATCGTTGGTGAGCTGCGTGCCCTTGGCTTCGAGGTCAGCGCCCGCACCGTGAGTCGCTACCGCCGGCAAGCGCTGCGGCGCCCCCCGAGCCAGTCGTGGCGCACGTTTCTCCGCAACCACGCGTCCAGCATCTGGGCCGCCGATCTGTTCACGGTCCAGACGCTCGCCTTCCGCACGCTCTACGTGCTCATCGTGATCGACCACGACCGGCGCCGCATCCGGCACTGGAACGTCACGGAGCATCCGAACGCGCCCTGGATCTGGCAGCAGATGATCGAGGCGACCGCCTGGGGTCAGCAGCCAGGGTTCCTCATCCGAGACCGCGACCGTAGCTATGGCGGAGACTTCATCGCACGCGCTTGACGGATCGGGATCGAGACGATTCTGACTCCGGTGCACGCGCCGAATGCCAACGCCATCGCCGAGCGCGTCATCGGCACGCTCAGGCGCGAGTGTCTCGACCATGTCATCGCGGTCAACGAACAACATCTCCGGCGGGTGCTTGGTGAGTACGTCCAGCACTACAACGCGATGCGGCCGCATCGATCATTGGCGCTCGACTCTCCGGAGGGACGCTCGCCGGTGCAGCGGACGCCGAGTCAGCGAGTCGTCAGCAAGCCGGTGCTAGGAGACTTGCATCATGAGTATCGGTGGGCCGCATGAGGTTTTGCCGTCCCACGGCCTCGTGAGATGCCCCCACACGGCTGCCCGCTCGAGGTTCGCGAGGTGCGCGCATTCCAAGTACCCGACGAGGTCGGTCGCTGAGTACACCAGACGGCCGTCGGCCCGCTGCATAGGTCCTGCTACCTCCTCACGTCAGGAGGAGCGCATGTGATGCGCGTCGCGTGGCTCGCCGGCCAGACGTTGCGAACGCCCTCAGTGTTGGCTGCCAGCCCTTGGTGCGGGAGGGACGATGACCCTTCCTTGAGTACCACCGCCCGGCCGATGGGACTCGCTGTCACCAGTCACACCTACGCATCAGGCGCCTCGCCGGCAAGCACCGTGAGTCGGTCACTCGCACCGTTGAGCCGCGGCTCGGCCCACGACCTCACATCGTCCTCGTGGGTGAACAGGATCACCTGCGTTGATTCGCTGATCGACAGTAGCGTCTCGAGTAACTGCCGCTTACGTTCGCTGTCTGCCGCGCTGACCACATCGTCCAGGATCAGTGGGCATGTCTCGCCCGACGGTTCTGTGAGGTGTCGGGCGAGCGCGACGCGCAGCAGCAGGTACAGTTGCTCGGCCGTTCCATGTGACAGAAGCCGCGCCGTGCGCCACCGCCCCTCGGCGTCCGCGACCTCGACCTGTAGGGACTCGGGGTTGACGCGGCAGTCGGTGTACCGGCCGCCGGTCACCTGCTCGAGGCGCTCTAGGACAGTCGCGCGCAACACCGGAGCGATGTCACGGTGGACGCGCTCCTGGGCAGCCTCGAGGAGTTGGATGACGGTGCCCAGGGTCTGATCGAGGCCTTGGACGCGTGCAAGCTCCGCCGCGGCGCGCTCGACGCGCTCCTCGGCTTCCGCGATATCCGGCAACCCGCTCTCGAACTCGCCCCATTCACCGGTCGCCGTGTCGCGGCGGGCGCGGGCTTCGCGCAGGTCTGTCTCCAGATCCTCGAGGTCTCCTTCGGAAGGCTCGTTCTGCCTCGTCTCCACGATGGCCTCCGGGGCTGCGCTCGCGAGCAGCGAGTCCGCTTCGCTACGGAGCCGCACCGTTTCCTTCTCGAACTCAGCGAGCGTGCGCTCACCCAGAAGTCGCTGGAGGCTCTCCCATTCGTCGGTCTTGCGGCGATCCTCGGTGAGCATCTCACTTCTACGATCGAGCCACTCGCTCAGGGCCGACTTCTGGTCGTCCGGGGTCAACGCCTCACTCCCGATAGCGACCACTGCCCCCCGCAGTCCCACCCGCGCCTCGTCTCGCCTACGTGTGTCGTCCTCGAAACGCCTGTCGTCCGCTTCTCGCATGCGCAGACGACTCTCCGCCTCGGCTCGGCGCGCGGCGCTTGTCCGTCCCCGGAGTGCGGCAAGCTCGGCGTCTTCGAGCGGCTGAGCGAGGGCGCGGGTGAGCCGCTCTTGGTCCGTAGCCGCTGCCCGGGAATCTGCTTCGCGCCGCGCGCGAGCGGCGTCGGCTTCCAGGTCATCCAGCGTCTGCTCACCAAGCACTCGCTGCAGCTCTTCCCAGACGGCTCGGCTCTCATCTGCTTCATTCATCCGCTCGGCACGTGTCCGCTGCCACCCGCGTAGGGAGCTCACAAGAGCGTCAGCCGACCCGTCAGGGAGTTCCGCACGGACCGCCACGCGGCGGATCCCGATCCGTGCTTCCTCGACCCGTGTTGCGTCTTCGATTTCTCGTTCGATGCTGCTGCGGCGCCCGGCCAGGTCCGCGCGCTCCGGTTCGGACTCACGCGAACCAAGGCCAAGCAGGCGGGCGAACCACTGGAAGATCGCGCGGAGCAAGCCCGCAAGGCCGCCGCGCGAGGTGTCAGCACGTGCCTGCTCGATCTCGTCGAGTTGCGCACGCAGGTCGCTGATCGGTGTGCCGCTGACGTCGGGACGCGCGTCCCAGGCCGCGAGCGCGTTCGCGACTTCCTGCGTGAGTTCGTCTTCTTCACTCGGGCGCCTCGGAGCCCCGTCCGGGAAGGACACGCTCAGCTCACGCGCGCGGGCGAGGCGTTCTTCAGCCGCCGATGCGTCGACTTCGGCGAGGATGGCCAGATCCAGGTCCTCGTCGGCGACCAGCGCCTCAAGCTCGGCAGCTGTCGGGCCTTCTGGCTCTTCGGGCTCCGGTGCGTTGCTCCACTGCTCGAGTGCTCTCGTCACTTGCTCGGCGAGCTCGCTGTCGTCGGCGGGATGGCGTGGCTCCCCATCGAGGAACGACTCGCTCAGGGCCGTGGCGCGGGCAAGCCGCGATTCGGCGGACACGGCTTCCACTTCAGCGCGCACCGCGCGAATGGCGTCCCTGTTGCGCTTCAGGTCTTCCACCTCGGCCTCAAGGGCCTCGACGCCACGGCGGCGCTCAGCCGCTTCAGCACGTGCCCTCGTCGCCGACGTCAGAGCGGTTCGAGCGTCCCCGACCCCTTGCCGCGACCTAGCGAGTGGTCTCGTCGGCGACCGCTCCGTTCCTACGTGCTCGGTACGGTAGTCACTGAGCAGCACTATGGCATCGGCCGCGGTCTCACCGGTGCGGGCCGTGGCGGCCGCGCTCTGCAGTTCGTCCTGGAGGTCCCCCGGATCGTCGAGAACGGCCAGAATGCTCGCCTGCCGCACGCACGCCGTGCCAAGGAAGGACCTGCGGTCGAGACCGAGCCAGCGTGCGCCATCTGGGGCGCCATCGCTCATGATCTCGGCAGAGTAGTCGCGACCGGCGAGGTCTGCATCCTGCGCGCTGCTGTCCACGCGCGCATCAAGGTCGTGCCGCAGCACGACCCGCCGATCCTTGAGGGTGATGGTCGCTCCGACTTCCCAGCCTTCCCCGTCCCATGGCCTGTGGCGCTCCTGGAAGGCGCTGTCCTCGCTTCGCGCTCGCCCGCGCGCACGCCGCATCCCGCAGAGACCCGCGTAGAGTGCGGCGTGCCATGTCGATTTGCCGGCCTCGTTCGGGCCGTAGATGACGTTCATTCCGGGGGCGAGCTCCAGCGTCTGGTCCCGAAAGCGCCCGAAGGTGTGGGCTGTCACCGATTCGAATCGCATCAGAGCACCCCGAGGTCGCGTCGGCCCTCGAGTGCTCGCAGTCCGGTCATGAGCACCCGCCGCGCTTCGTCCGGGTCGAGGCCCGCGTCCAGGACGTCGGCGACGAACTGCCCACGCACCGTCGGTTCGACACGGAGCGCTTCAAAGTCGTAGCCCGGCCGGAGCGCTCCGAGTCGGATCTGCACAGCGTCGAAGGCGCGCATGGCGTCTCGCAGGTCGCTCTCGGTGACACTAATCTCCGGCGCGATGTCCCCGCGCACCGTCAGCCTCGCGAAGCCCCCGCGCCCGTCCACCTGCTCAGCGAGGGCGTCTCGAATCTGTTGCTGGGTGGTGTAACCCGAGATGTCGATCTCGAAGTCGTGGACATCTGTGTGAGCAACCTGGTGGCGCTGGCTCGTGATCTGCCCAGCAGCATCGATGGTTGCCACGACTGCTGCCCGCTCGCCGTCCTCGCCGAAAGCGAGCGGGTCAGGGTTGCCCGGATACGTGTGCCGCTCCGCGTCCTTCGGGCGGTGGTAGTGGCCGAGGAATGCGTGATCGATCCCCACTGCCGCGATCTCAGCCGCGTCGAAGGGTGCGTGAGGCTGCTTGCCCTCGCCCTGATCGTTGAACCACGACTTTTCGGCGCCGTGGAAGAGCGCGAGGTGGATGCCAGGGCCTTCGGCGCGGAACCCGTCGAGAAAGTTGTCGGTGTTCGCCGGTGCACAGTGCGCGGCGCCCCAGAGTGTGACGCCAGTCTCGAGCGGCACGGATCGAAGCGAGGGCTCAGCGAAGACATGGACGTTCGGACTCCAGTCAACGAGAGCGTAGAGGCTGTCCGGCCCGTACCAGTCGTGGTTTCCCGGCGCGAGGTAGACCGGCACGGGAGCGAGGCTGGCGAACGTCTGGCGCAGAAACTCGCCCGTGTCCCGCCCGGCGCGTTCATGCTCGTAGAGGTCGCCACCGCAGAAGAGCGCGTCTGCGTCCTCAGCGCGCGTCAAGTCCACAATTCGCAGCAGGGTGTCCCGCAGCGCCTGACGGCGTCGTCGCGCCGTGTCACCCGAGGCGCCAGCCCAGGTGAACGTGGAGTCAAGGTGGAGATCGGAGAAGTGAACGATTCTCACTACGATAGGAATCTAGAGCATCGCGACGACGAGCGCCAAGGAATCTGCTTTCCCGGCGCATTGCGTTCAACGATCACCGAAGCTCGCCAGGGATGCGTTCGTCTAGCATGCGAAGCTTGTATTGCTCGAGCGCATGAGCCTCGAATGAGCCATCACGTGATTCGCTGGTGCCCCGGAACAGAGTTGGCTCTTCGAGATCCGGCATGAACTACCGGCCCCCTGCGATCAACGTCGCGAGGTGATCCCACGTCTACTCATATATCTGGTCAGTCGGCCATGCGGAGGAAGGCTTCGTGCAGGTCTTGCCGTTTCGCCCCCACAGAAGGAAGTAGTCCTTACCCCCTTCGCGCGTGATGTCGAGTTCAGCCGAAACACCGGTCGCCGAGTGAGTGTACTCGCCACAGATGACGATGGTGACGTCGGTCCTGCGGATGCGCTCGCGAACTCGATCCTTCCAGTTTCCAGAGAATGGCTCCTTCACTGACCAGTTCTGAATGCTGAACGGCGAGTTAGGATTCCTTGCCTGTCGGACGAGCAGGTTCCGGAGATCCTCGTCGTGATCGAAGTCGAAACTGATGAATGCCCGCTTGTCAGCCAATGGGTGATTCCTCTCGTTCCATGGTTCGATAGACCGCGCTACTCCGCATTCTGCATCTCTCTGGCCCCCAGCCGCGCAATCGTCTCCTCAAGACTCGGCAGCCCCGCGACGATCTCGACGGTGCGCACGCTCACGGTGACGACGCGCTTGATGAGGTCGACGATGTAGCGCGGCTCGCCGTGCTCGAGGCCCCACTGGTTCGGGTCGTTGACGATGCCCGAGGCCTTGTCGGTCTTGATGTAGTAGCGGTCGATGATCCAGTCGATGCCCGAGCGGGTGCCGAGCACGTACTCGTGCGCCGCCGGCGGGATGCCACTGAGCGTGAGGTGGTCGTTGTAGCGCAGGCGGCTGCGGTCGAGGTCGCGCTTGCCGTGCCCCGCGCCGGGGACGGACGCCTTCGCGTAGCTCATCTTGCTGGAGCCGACGAGCAGTACGTCCGGGTTGGTCTCTGGATTCGCCCCGGCCACCCACTCCTCGGTGAGCGGGTACGGCTCCGTCAGAACTCAGACCACCGATCCGCTGCTAGCGTCGGAGTGAACGACGACGCTGGGGAGGATTGCCTGTGATGTGCCCGCGCTGCAGCTCGAGTGAGACTAGTTCGCGCAGCCGACGCACCTCCACGGGCTACTGCACGTTCGCATGCCGCGCTTGCGGAACGGTCTTCAACGAGCGAACGGGCACGCCGTTTAACGACCTCCAGTACCCGACCGACGTGGTGATGCTCGCCGTGCTGTGGCGCCTGCGCTACAAGCTGAGCTTCCGCGACGTCGCCGAGATGCTGCTCCAGCGCGGATTCGAAGTCACGCACGAGACGGTTCGTGTGTGGGAGTTCCGGTTCGCGCCCTTGCTCGCCAGTCAGCTGCGCGCGAAGCGGCGCGGCCGCGCCGGCGTGTCTTGGTACCTCGACGAGACGTACCTGAAAGTCGGCGGTCGTTGGTGCTACCTCTATCGCGCGATCGACCACAGGGGCGAACTCATCGACTCGATGCTCAGCGAACGCCGCGACAAGCACGCAGCGCGACGGTTCCTACGACGGTTAGTCGAGATCTCTGAAGGCAAGCCCGCACGGATCACGACTGACCTCCACCCCGCGTATCGGCGTGCGATCCGCTGGATCATCGGACGCAAGGCGTGGCACCGGACGACGCAGTACCTGAACAACTACACCGAGCAGAGCCATCGCGCCGTGAAGCAGCGCTACTACCCGATGCTCGGCTTCGGGAGCTTCGAGTCAGCGTCGCGTTTCTGCAGCGCATTCGACGAGCTGCGACAGTACTTTCGCGTTCGCCGCCGCGGCGACGCCCATGTCTCGCTCGCCGCGCAACGACGGTTGTTCCTGGCTCGCTGGCGTTCGCTGATCGCGGAGGCGGCTGCGGCGTAGACCGGTCACTAACCCGCGATTTGCGTCGGTCCCGCCATCGGTCATCTGAGATCTGACAGTGCCGCCTCGAGGTGGCCGCACCTCGACAGCATGACGACGAGCAGCCGGCCGATGCCTGAAAAGCCTTATGGCTCAAGGAATAGTCAGTGGAATGATCCGCTCGCCGATGGGCCAGACGACCGCGATCGGGCGTCGCGGGTGTTGACACATGTTGACACTATAAAAGAGGGGAATGAGGGGAAACGATGACCAGGGCCGTAGCCTGGCGGGGCGTGTTCCTCGAGCGGCTCAAGGCCATGGGCAATGTCGCGCTCGCGGCCGTCGGGGCCGGCGTGACCCGCCAGAACGCCTATCAGACGCGCAGCCGGAACAAGAAGTTTAGGCGCCAGTGGGACGAGGCGATCGATCAGGCCGTGGATCTGCTCGCCGGTGAGGCCCGGCGGCGCGCTACGGGCGTGAACCGCGATATCTGGTACGCCGGCAAGGTCGTGGGGTCGGAGCGCGTCTACTCGGACGCGCTGCTCATGTTTCTGCTCAAGGCCCACCGGCCGGATGTGTATCGCGACAACGTCGCGGTGGAGCACTCGGGCGGCATGGAGATCGCGGGCGACCGCAAGGTCACGTTCGAGTTCGTCCACCCGGCACTGATGCTCCTATCGCCTGTCAAGCGAGCGATTCGGGGCGCGGGAGGTGGCGATAGAGCTGCCGTGCGACGTAGCGCTTGAGCGAGCGGATGATCTCGCGCTTGGAGCGGCCCTCGCGCGTGCGCCGCTCGACGTAGCGGCGGGTGCGGGGGTCGTGGACCATGCGGACCATGACGATTCGCCAGAGCGCTTGATTCGCGGTGCGGTCGCCACCGCGGTTGAGTCGTTTGCGGATGGTCAGCCCCGACGAGGCGTCGATCGGAGCGACGCCGCAGTGATGGGCGAATGCCGCCTCGCTGCGGAGGCGTTGCGGGTTGTCGCCGGCGGAGACGAGCAGAGCGCCGGCGGTGTCGGTGCCCACGCCGAAGCAGGCCACCAGGGCGGGTGCGGTGGTGGCGACCAGCTGCTCGAGCACGGTGTCGAGGCGGCGGCGCTCTGCCTCGAGGCGCTGCACCCGTCGAGCCAGCTCACGCAGGGCCAGCTTGGTGGCGCCGACGGCGGTCGTGGGGTCGGCGGGGCGCAGCCGCGCCGCGGTCGTCACCAGCTCGAACACAGTGCTGCCCCGCAGTGCGGCCCGGAGGTCGTCCGGTCCACTCACGAGCAGGGCGCGCATCTGGTTGAGGGCCGTCGTGCGTGCATGCCCGGCCGAGCGGCGAGCCGTGCGCAGCGCGCGGATCGCCTCCACGGCACCGCTGCGGGTCTTCGCCTCACCCGAGGCCTCCCCTGACTGCGCAGCGCGAGCGGCGGCGATGGCGTCGACGGGGTCGGACTTACCGTGGCGGCGTCGCAGCTGGCGGTTGGGGCGATTCACCTCCACCACCGCCACCGCCTCGGCGAGCAGGTAGCGGGTCAGGCCAGCGCCGTAGGTGCCCGTCCCTTCGACGCCGATGCGCTCGACCGGACCAAGGCTGCGGAGCCAGGCGAGCGCCTGTCGGTAGCCGGCCGTGGTCGTCGCGAACGACCGCACCCCGAGCTCGCCGCCCCGCTCATCGAGCGCGGCGACCACGTGCTGGTCGCGGTGCGTGTCGACCCCGGCGGTGACGCGCGTGGTCGCATCTGTCATGGTGGTCATCGTCATCCCTTCATCGAACAATCTGTGCAGGGTGGCCGCACGTGCCGGGACGGCGGACAGGACAGGGACGAGCCGCCAAGGCAGGCTCCTATGAGGTCACGTTCGCCCGACCGGTGCGTGCCAGATGGACTCGGAGGCGCGGCCGACAGATCAGAGCGAGAGCAGCCGAAGCGCCAGTCAGAATCTGGGGTCAGACCGAGCCCGGGAGCCCACCCGGCACCGTAAACGCTCGCCGCCTAGTGGTGGCTGGGCGTCGTACCGATCATCCCTGTCAGATCTCAGACGACCGATGGCGGGACCGACGCAAATCGCGGGTTAGTGACCGGTCTACGCCGCAGCCGCCTCCGCGATCAGCGAACGCCAGCGAGCCAGGAACAACCGTCGTTGCGCGGCGAGCGAGACATGGGCGTCGCCGCGGCGGCGAACGCGAAAGTACTGTCGCAGCTCGTCGAATGCGCTGCAGAAACGCGACGCTGACTCGAAGCTCCCGAAGCCGAGCATCGGGTAGTAGCGCTGCTTCACGGCGCGATGGCTCTGCTCGGTGTAGTTGTTCAGGTACTGCGTCGTCCGGTGCCACGCCTTGCGTCCGATGATCCAGCGGATCGCACGCCGATACGCGGGGTGGAGGTCAGTCGTGATCCGTGCGGGCTTGCCTTCAGAGATCTCGACTAACCGTCGTAGGAACCGTCGCGCTGCGTGCTTGTCGCGGCGTTCGCTGAGCATCGAGTCGATGAGTTCGCCCCTGTGGTCGATCGCGCGATAGAGGTAGCACCAACGACCGCCGACTTTCAGGTACGTCTCGTCGAGGTACCAAGACACGCCGGCGCGGCCGCGCCGCTTCGCGCGCAGCTGACTGGCGAGCAAGGGCGCGAACCGGAACTCCCACACACGAACCGTCTCGTGCGTGACTTCGAATCCGCGCTGGAGCAGCATCTCGGCGACGTCGCGGAAGCTCAGCTTGTAGCGCAGGCGCCACAGCACGGCGAGCATCACCACGTCGGTCGGGTACTGGAGGTCGTTAAACGGCGTGCCCGTTCGCTCGTTGAAGACCGTTCCGCAAGCGCGGCATGCGAACGTGCAGTAGCCCGTGGAGGTGCGTCGGCTGCGCGAACTAGTCTCACTCGAGCTGCAGCGCGGGCACATCACAGGCAATCCTCCCCAGCGTCGTCGTTCACTCCGACGCTAGCAGCGGATCGGTGGTCTGAGTTCTGACGGAGCCACCGAGGCCGCTTGACACAGAGGCTCCGCCCCACGGGCACGTCCACCTCCCCGCGCCATCTTGCCAAACTTTGCCAATCCGGTTAGCGTTGCGGCATGAGCACGATGAACATATCGCTCCCCGAGGATCTTAAGTCCTTCGTGGACCAGCAGGTCAGCGGCCGCGGCTACAGCTCGTCAAGCGAGTACGTCCGCGAGTTGATCCGCAAGGACCAGGATCGCCGGCACCTGCGCAGCCTGCTCCTCGAAGGCGGGGCATCGCCGCCGTCGGTCACCGCCAATGCGGACTACCTCGGCCGGCTTCGCGATCGGGTCCGCGAAGCCGGTTAGGGTGACCGGGAAACCTGTCGTCCTCCGCGACAAGGCGCGGCGCGATGTCGACGAGGCCGTCGAGCACTATCTGGCCGAGGCGCCAGCGGCGGTTGCGCTAGGCTTCATCGACGCGCTGGAGGAAGCCTTCCGTCGTATGGGCGAGCACCCTGCAAGCGGTTCGCCCCGATATGAGCGTGAACTCGATCTCCCCGGCCTGCGCTCGTGGGTCGTGAGGCGGTTTCCGTATTTGGTCTTCTATGTCGAGCGAGAGGCGGACGTCGATGTCTGGAGGGTCCTGCATGCGACGCGGGACATTCCGGCGTGGCTGAGGGAGCCGCTCGAGGACTGATCATCGGCGCCGCACGCGACTGGCCCCAGAACGAGAGCGCCAGATACAACTTGGCGCGCCCTCTCTTGGCACGACCGCAGCTTCATACCGACGATCGTGGTTCGGGACGGGGTCGTGGGACGGCAAAACCTGATAGGTGCAGCTCTGTCCTGAGATAGCAGAGTATCGGCGAGCCACGAGAGGCTCGTCTGTGCTCTACCTCCGTCTGCTTGTCGCAGCACTCTTCGCTTCGGTCCGCGCCCGCCGCGATCTCGTCCTCGAGAACTTGGCGCTGCGGCATCAGCTCGCCGTCTACACAAGGGGCCGTCGTCGACCGCGGCTCCGTCGCCACGACCGCCGATTCTGGTCACTACTGGCACGCGGTTGGTCCGGCTGGCGAGGCACGCTCGTGATGGTCGAGCCGGACACGGTGGTGCGCTGGCATCGTTCTGCTTGGCGCGCCTACTGGCGCTGGAAGAGTCGTCGCCGCTCCGGACGACCCCGGATTCCCGCAGAGCTGCGACAGCTGATCGTCCGCATCGCCACTGAGCATCCGCGGTGGGGCGCCGTCCGCATCGTCGGCGAGCTGCGTGCCCTTGGCTTCGAGGTCAGCGCCCGCACCGTGAGTCGCTACCGCCGGCAAGCGCTGCGGCGCCCCCCGAGCCAGTCGTGGCGCACGTTTCTCCGCAACCACGCGTCCAGCATCTGGGCCGCCGATCTGTTCACGGTCCAGACGCTCGCCTTCCGCACGCTCTACGTGCTCATCGTGATCGACCACGACCGGCGCCGCATCCGGCACTGGAACGTCACGGAGCACCCGAACGCGCCCTGGATCTGGCAGCAGATGATCGAGGCGACCGCCTGGGGTCAGCAGCCAGGGTTCCTGATCCGAGACCGCGACCGTAGCTATGGCGGAGACTTCATCGCACGCGCTCGACGGCTCGGGATCGAGACGATTCTGACTCCGGTGCACGCGCCGAATGCCAACGCCATCGCCGAGCGCGTCATCGGCACGCTCAGGCGCGAGTGTCTCGACCATGTCATCGCGGTCAACGAACAACATCTCCGGCGGGTGCTTGGTGAGTACGTCCAGCACTACAACGCGATGCGTCCGCATCGATCATTGTCGCTCGACTCTCCGGAGGGACGCTCGCCGGTGCAGCGGACGCCGAGCAGCGAGTCGTCAGCAAGCCGGTGCTAGGAGGCTTGCATCATGAGTATCGGTGGGCCGCATGAGGTTTTGCCGTCCCACGGGGCGGACAGCAAGCGGCTCAAACGGATCGGCCCCGGCTACCTCTTCTTGCGCGGCGGTGCACACGCCCCTGAACGACCTAGACGTGTTCGAGCCGTACGCGAATCGCCTGCTATGCGTATTCGACACGGCCGCGACGATCGCGGGGCGCGGGCGCGCAGGAATCGATCCGACGCACGCTCTTCGGCGTCTCGGAGCTGCGCTCGCGCTTCGATCACGTGGTCGTAGAGGAGCGAGTGTTCCCGCTCCTATCCAGCTAGCATTCGCTGCGCGGAGTCGAGTAGCAGCGGGCGTCCTCGTTCTCGGGGTCGAGGCTCACGTCCACCCGGATCGCTTTTCGTGGTCCCACACGTTAGTCTCTCCGCGCCATACTGGCCGGGGGGTTCTCTGTTGGCGCGGCGTGGGACGCGCCTGCCGGTGCGGGTTTCCAGCGGATCGCGTGCGTCGCGGCCGCGCACGGGGAGGTCCCAGTGATCATGATGCGTGTCCCGAAGCTCCACAGGTGGATCGCCGGCCTTCGCGGTGGGCGCGCTTAGATGGTTGCGCCAGCCCCGCCAAAGCCACTGCCTGCACCTCCTCGCCCGCCGAGGTACGGCGCGCTGATCGGTCGTATGCGGAAGTTGCTCAAGCCCACGCGATTCAGCCGAGACTCCTAGCCTCATCCGTGCTCCGTCGGATCGTCGCCAACGAACGGCGGCTGGCCGGTGACCAATCGCTCCAGCAGATCTGCCGGGCGTCCGTGACCATGCTCGGCGTCGCCGAACGCGTCGCCGTCGAGATCGGCATGCCGGACGGCGACCTCGACATGCTGCTCTTCGATCCGAAGTACAAGCTGGACGCTGACGACCAGGGCTCGGGGCTGCCAGTGAAATCCGACGTCGACAAGATGCACTCCTATCGTGACGCGATCCGCGACGGGGCGGGGCGCCATGTGGTGAGCTTCGCGGCCACGCTCTACCCGGGGACGACCCAGCACTATGGAAGTGACATTGCCGCGATTGGTGCGGTGCCCGGCCGCGAGAACGAACTCGGCGAGACGCTGCGAGAGACGCTGTGGCGTCACATTGGCGAGGCGCGCGATCGCCAGGGGTCGTTGTCGGGGGAGGGCAGCGTCACAGACGTTTAGGCGGGGCGAATGCAGAATGGCGAGGAGCACCCAACGCAGGGATGAGAGTCGGATTGAACCGCCCCGGGTTGGTTCCGTCAGATCTCAGACCACGACTCTCCTGCTAGCGTCGCGCTCACTGACGATCCAGGAGAGGACCGACCGTGATCTGCCCGCGCTGTGACTCAGATCAGACCACTCGCCGGCGTCGACGCACTTCGCTGGGCTACCGAACCTTCTGTTGCAGCGACTGCGACCGTATCTTCAACGAGCGGACGGGTACACCATTCAACGATCTCCAGTACCCGACGGACGTCGTGTTGCTCGCGGTGCTCTGGCGCCTCCGCTACAAGCTCAGCTTCCGCGATGTCGCCGAGCTGCTGCTGGACCGCGGCTTCCAGGTGACGCATGAGACGGTCCGTGCCTGGGAGTTCAGGTTCGCACCGTTCCTCGCCGAGCAGCTGCGCGCCAAGCGGCGAGGCAGCACAGGCGTCTCGTGGTATCTCGACGAGACGTACGTGAAGGTCGGCGGACGCTGGTGCTACCTCTACCGAGCGGTCGATCACAACGGTGACCTCATCGACTCGATGCTCAGCGAGCGCCGCGACAAGTATGCGGCGCGCCTGTTCCTCCGGCGCCTGCTCGAGGTCGCCGACGGCCGGCCTCGACGAATCACGACCGACCTGCATCCCGCCTACCGGCGGGCGATCCGCTGGATCATCGGCCGCAAGGCATGGCACCGGACGACGCAGTACCTCAACAACTACACGGAGCAGAGCCATCGGGCCGTGAAGCAGCGCTACTACCCGATGCTCGGTTTCGGGAGCTTCGAATCAGCCTCACGCTTCTGTACGGCGTTCGATGAGGTGCGCCATTACCTGCGGGTCCGCCGCCGAGGCGAAGGTCACCTCTCGCTGGCCGAACAGAGACGAGTCTTCATCGCTCGCTGGCGTTCGCTCATCGCGGCGGCAGCATGAACCAAGAGGGGGCACCGCGATCGGCTGCAAGGTTGGCGCACGCCCGCGTCTCAGATCTGACGGAGCCATCCGTAGTCGCTACGCTTCGGACTCCGCCCTCAACAGGGCCGGATAGACGGACTCGCGCAGCCGGACGTACTCACCTGCGGTGTCCACCTCCATGAAGATCAGCTCTTCGCGGAAGGTCACGCACCGCATGCGCCCGAGGTCCATGAGCCTTTGCGACAGCTCTTCATGCTCGGTGGCGCGCCGCGCCGGACCGAATCCGCGGTAGGCGTTGCTCTCCTTCGGTGCGTCCGGGTCGCCGAGCAGCCAGTCGATCAGCTCGCGCGTCAGCGCGTGCTCGTCCGGTGCGATCTTGATGATGCCCGTTGCCTCGCCCAGGCACTCTTCGCCGCCGACCAGGGCTTCCGTCGGGCCCTTTCCGAGAAACCGCGGACGGTCAAGGGTGCCATAGACGAGGACTTCCTCAGCGTCGCCTGCGAACCGGGAGCAAACGAGCAACGTGGTGCCATCGCTGTCGAGTAGGCGTTGCAGGGCAGCGCGCTGGTACACGATGTCCGCGTCCATCAGGAGCGTTTGCTTGCTGCCGTCGAGGATGCCCAGCCCGGCGCGCGCTGCGAACTGGAAGCTGTGCAGGCTGCCGGACGTCTGCATGTCAGGCGTCGCGTTGACGACCACCTGAATGTCGGGCGCCCACTCGTCGAGGGCGTCGATCATCAGCTGGCGTTGGTAGCCGACCACGACCACGATCTGCTCGACCCCGCAGGCGGCTAGCAGCTCCACCTGGCGACGAAGGAGGCTGGTCTCGGTTTTGTCGGTCAGCGAGCGAGGCCCAATCGGCAGCAACGACTTGGGCATATCCGCGCCTTCTGGCCCGAGCCGGGAGCCACGGCCCGCCGCGAGGAGGACAGCCTGGTACCGCGAAGCTATCCGCTCCCCTGCGAGAAGCCTCGGTGTCACGGGTTCCCCGCTTTCGGCACGTCAGTCGGGTCAGAACACGATCACGCAGCGTCCGCGGGTGCCGCCAGCCTCAAGGCGTCGATGTGCTTCGGCCGCCTGATCTGGCGCATAGGTCGCGGCGACGCGGAGGGTCACAACGCCGTCCTCCGCCTGCTGCCGCAACTGGTCTAGGAGGTCTGCTCGGTGGTCGTAAGTACGCACCGATGTTCGGTGGAACGTAATGCCGCGTTCGCCGACGCCTTCCCAGCCGCGCACCGAGGCGAAGGCGCCGCCGTCGCGTAAGGCACCGACGGCTAGTTCCCTCTGAACGGCTCCGTCGGCCAGGCCGTCGACACCGTCGGGGGCCACCTTTCGTACCTGCATCGCGATGTCGTCCCCGCGGGGTACGACGATGTCGGCACCGAGATCGGCAACCAGGTGTTCGTCGACACTCGACGCATCGGCAACGACGCGCAGCCCCTCGGCTTTCGCGAGCTGCACGACGTAGCCGCCGTAGCATCCGGCCGCGCCTGTGACGGCGATGGTCTGGCCTGGTTCGAGTGCGAGCTGGTCGAGGGACTGCCGCGCTGTCAGTCCGTTCATCGGTAGGGTGGCCGCTTCGACGTGCGATGCGTTCGTTGGTGCGCGCACGACCGAGTCGGCGGAGAGCACGATGCTCTCGCGGTAGGCGCCGTGGCTCCCGCTCGGAATGACCATCGCCATCACGGCGTCGCCAAGGGCTAGGTCGGTGTCGGTGCCGGGTCCGATCTCATCGATCACACCGGCCCCGTCCATGCCGGGGATGTACGGCGGTGGAATCTCACGCAGCGCGACGGCACGCGTTCCATTGCGTGTCGAGGTATCAGTCGGATTAACGCTGGCCGCATGCACCCTGATCCGTACCTGGCCGGCACCGGCGTGAACCTCAGGGAGGTCAACGACCCGAAGCACCTCCGGACCGCCGAACTCGACTACTCCGACTCCTCGCATGACATCTCACCTCCTCGACACGTCCGACTTCGCTACCGACTCCCGGGTACCTCGATCGTGAGAGCCAGGGTGATGGTAGTTCCCCTGTGGGGCACGAAAACCCGATCCGCCTATCTCGGAGGCTCGACAGGCTGACTCCGAAACGCTGGAATCATGGGCCGGATGGAATATTGCCGCCCCACGGGCCGTCGTCGACCGCGGCTCCGTCGCCACGACCGCCGATTCTGGTCACTACTGGCACGCGGTTGGTCCGGCTGGCGAGGCACGCTCGTGATGGTCGAGCCGGACACGGTGGTGCGGTGGCATCGTTCTGCTTGGCGCGCCTACTGGCGCTGGAAGAGTCGTCGCGGCTCCGGGCGACCCCACATTCCCGCAGAGCTGGCGACAGCTGATCGTCCGCATCGCCACTGAGCATCCGCGGTGGGGCGCCGTCCGCATCGTCGGCGAGCTGCGTGCCCTTGGCTTCGAGGTCAGCGCTCGCACCGTGAGCCGCTACCGTCAGCAGGCGCTGCGGCGCCCCCCGAGCCAGTCGTGGCGCACGTTTCTGCGCAACCACGCGTCCAGCATCTGGGCCGCCGATCTGTTCACGGTCCAGACGCTCACCTTCCGCACGCTCTCCGTGCTCATCGTGATCGACCACGACCGGCGCCGCATCCGGCACTGGAACGTCACGGAGCATCCGAACGCGCCCTGGATCTGGCAGCAGATGATCGAGGCGACCGCCTGGGGTCAGCAGCCAGGGTTCCTCATCCGAGACCGCGACCGTAGCTATGGCGGGGACTTCATCGCACGCGCTCGACGGCTCGGGATCGAGACGATTCTGACTCCGGTGCACGCGCCGAATGCCAACGCCATCGCCGAGCGCGTCATCGGGACGCTCAGGCGCGAGTGATCCTCGACCACGTCATCGCGGTCAACGAACAACATCTCCGGCGGGTGCTTGGTGAGTACGTCCAGCACTACAACGCGATGCGGCCGCATCGATCATTGGCGCTCGACTCTCCGGAGGGACGCTCGCCGGTGCAGCGGACGCCGAGTCAGCGAGTCGTCAGCAAGCCGGTGCTAGGAGGCTTGCATCATGAGTATCGGTGGGCCGCATGAGGTTTTGCCGTCCCACGCCGCACGAACTCGAACGTGACCTTGCGGTCGCCCGCGATCTCCATGCCGCCCGAGTGCTCCACCGCGACGTTGTCGCGGTACATAGTCGGCCGGTGCGCCTTGAGCAGAAACATGAGCAGCGCGTCCGAGTAGACGCGCTCCGACCCCACGACCCTGCCGGCGTACCAGACATCGCGGTTCATGCCCGTAGCACGCCGCCGGGCCTCGCCGGCGAGCAGATCCACGGCCTGCGCGAGCGCCTCGTCCCACTGGCGCCTGAACCTCTTGTTCCGGCTACGTGTCTGATAGGCGTTCTGGCGGGTCACGCCCGCCCCGGTGGCTGCGAGCGCGACATTGGCCGTAGCCTTGAGCCGCTCGAGGAACACGCCCCGCCAGGCTACAGTCGTCGTCATCGGTTCTCGCCATGCCCCTCTTTTGACGTCAACATGGTGTCAATGGCCATTCCCCTCTTTTATAGTGGCCATTCGTGTCAACATGTGTCAACACCCGCGCCGCCCGATCGCGAGTCGTCTGGCATCATCGGCGGGCGGATCATTCCACTGACTATTCCTAGAGCCGTAAGGCTTTTCAGGCATCGGCCGGCTGCTCGTCGTCATGCTGTCGAGGTGCCGCCACCTCGAGGCCTCCGAATGGGTGCTCAGCCCGGGATTCGCCCGGAACGGGGCTGGACTGGCCCGGATCGGCCCGTCTGCTCATGCTTTTGTCGAAAACGGCGCCGGTTCCGATCGTCGCCTGGTCCCAGAGGCGACAGAGTGCGCCACGCACTCACGTACCAGCAGCGTTGCGAGCGCCTGCGCCGCTGTTCCACGAGCCCCAACTCCACCAGCATGGCGGCCTCCTCCGCTGCGGACGGGATCGTCCACCGGGAGGGGCCATCGAGCAGGACCAGGAAGAGCAGCCAGGTGTCGCCCGGCTACCGGAGCCAGTGTCGCCTGCGTACCGGAGCCGCGTCCGCGAAGTGTCGTGCAGGTACCGGCGCCAGGGTGTCGCCTAGCTACCGGAACCTCACAGCCATGGGGTGGCGAAGTTGGAGCGGGAGAAGGGATTCGAACCCTCGACCCTCTGCTTGGGAAGCACGCCGGTTGCCGCAGCAGGCGACATAACTCAGATGTGAGACTGCAGGGAAACTGCAGGGGAATCGCAGGTCAGGGGCCCGCTCGGTGCCGCTTCTGAGGCGGGCTCAGCGAGACACCGGGCCGATCATCTGGTCGCCCGGGGAGAAGCGATGGTGGCGCAGTGCCGCCTGCTCTGAGCGGTAGGCGGAGCTGTACCGCCGCACCATGTCGGGAGAGGAGTGTCCGAGCAGGTACTGTACGTCGAGCTCTCGGGCGTCGTGCGCGATCGCCCAGGTCGCGAAGGTGTGACGGAAGCGGTGCGCGTGCACCTTCGCCACCCCAGTGCGTCGCCCGAGGCGCCGCAGCATCTGCTTGAGTCCGTTCGGTCGGAGCGCGGTAGCTGGCTTCAGCACACCAAGGTGGCTGGCCGCTACGAAGAGCGGACCCGGGGCCGTGCCCCGCCGCTCGAGGTAGCGCTCGAGGGCGGCGCGACAGTGCGCCGCGAACGGCACCACGCGCTGCTTGTTGCCCTTGCCGTGGCGTACGCGCAGCCGGCGCGTGTCGAGGTCGAGGTCATCGAGCGTGAGCTGAACGAGCTCTGAACACCGGAGCCCTGTGTCGAGCAAGCACAGCACCATCGCACGATCCCGCAGACCGAGCGCGGTGGCTGAATCGCACGCCGCCATCAGCTGCGCGATGTCGGCTGGCGAGAACGGCTCGACGATGCGCTGTGGCAGCCGGACGTTCTTGATCCCTCGGAACGGGTTCTCGTGGAGGTAGCGCCCGTCGACCAGCCAGTTGAAGAAGCAGCGGACCTCGCGGAAGTAGCGGTGCCGCGTCTCGAGGCTGAGGTGAGAGAAGCCACCGAGGTAGCGGTAGACGTCCCCCGGCGTGACGGCCGCCGCATCGTCGACCACGACAGCGCGACGGAAGCGTCCCAGCGTCTCGCGGTAGGCGCGCACGGTCTGCGCGGACTTACCCTCGACCTCACAGCGCAAGAGGTACAGCGCGCTGAGGTCGTCGAGCGACGGTGCGGCATTCATCCTCAGCATGGACGCTCTCCTACCGCATCAAGTCAAGTGGAGCGCCGGCTACGGACGCGATGTGCTCGCGGCAGTGGTTGTAGTCGTGCACCCAGGCGTCGATCGCTGCCTGCGCCTCGGCGATCGACGCGAAGCCCTTGCCGTCCAGGAACTCCCGCTTCAGCGTGTCACATGGTCCGGCAATCGCCGGGGAGGTCTCAGCTACACAATCCGGCGCTCAGATTCGCCGACTTCAGGGAAACTTCAGGAAAAACACAGGCTGAGAGCGCCGCAGGCCCCCTGAAGTTTCTTGGGAGCTGGGCGCTGTCTCCGGGCTCTTTGTCATCCCCAGCGGTCGCTCGACCTGCCGAAGCCCCAGCCCCCGTCGCCGCTTGGCAGCGAACCGTGGCCCGGGAGGGGCCAGGGGTTCTCGAGTCCCCGATGCAGCGCCTCGATGTCGACCGCCGGCGGCGGCACGAGCTCCTCGCCGAACAGACAGTAGACCTCGGCGTGCGCGAAGTGATCGGGCAGCCCGCGGTCGAACCACCGCTCGCGCCAGTTCCCCTGCGCGTCCTGCTCGAGCGTGCGCTGGAGCGCCCGCAGCTCGCGGTAGTACTCGCCGTGGCCGCGCCGGGACCCGCCGCCCAGCTGCCGCGCCTCGGCCGGCAGCGCAGCCAAGCGGTCGTGGAATCGCTGAAACGCGTGCTCCAGCGCTTCCAGCCGGTTCAGCCTTAGCCCGTCCGGACGGCCGTCCTGGGCCGACACCCACTCGAACCCGGAATCCTGCCGCCCATACCAGGCGACGCGCACCTGCAGCGGATGCCGCCGCGCGAACTCCGCCACCTTGTGCACCTCCGGCTGGGCGTCGATCACCGTGCCCGCCACGTTGAACCGTTCCATCAATGCCTCGAGGTCCTCGAAGGCATCAACGATGCCGGCGAACCAGAGAGGGCGAGGCCGCGCCGGGTCCTCACGCGCCTGCTCCGAGAGCTCTCTGATCACCACGTGGAGCTTGATCCCGACGTCCACACCCATCACGCAGCGCTCACCGGCGTACTCCTCGAGGGAGTACTCCTCACGGCAACGGTCGAGGACGTCCAGCGTCAAGCCCCCGCCCTCGACCACGAAGGCCTGCCCCAGATCGGAGTTGCGGAACTCCTGCTGACCGCGGGGGGTCGGCGACTGGCTGGCTGCGATCATCGCCTTGATGTCGGCCCACGGGCTGTACAGCCGGCTCAGGTGATAGCCGCGGATCATCGCGTTGCCCGGCGCCTCAGCCACCCAGCGCCCCTTCACGCCCACGTCCATCGGCTCACGGCACTCCGTGCAGACGACGAGCGCGCGCTCCTGGTCGACGTTCGCAGCCCAAGTGAGCGCCTGCTCCAGGCCGCAGGACGGACAGGGCAGCAGGTAGCGGCGGCGGTCCGACTCCCGGAACAGCGCGTCGATGCCGGCCTCCGGGTAGCGCGGCGTCGAGGCGACCACGATGCGGCCGGCCCGGCTGGAGGCGATCCGCTTCTCGGCGAGCTCGAGCACGCCCTCACCCATCTGGTCGAACTCATCGAGGATGACGAGGTCGGCGTCCACGCTCGCGATCTGCCGCTGGCTGTCAGCCCCGCGCAAGTAGATGTAGCCATCGCCGACCCGCTTCAGGCGCATGCTGTCCGCACCCTTGCGCCGCGGGGGCTCAGGCTGAAGGCGCTCTCTCAGGTACGCGCTGTCCTGGATCGCGCGGTCGAAGCGGGACCGGGCGAAATCGTCCATCTGGTTCTGGTTGGGCATCAGGAAGAGCACGTTGCCGCGGCCCGCGTAGCCGGTGTCGGCTGCATGCAGTGCGAGGTTGACCGCCAGCTCGGTGAGACCGACCTGCGCCGACTTCATGACGACGACGAGCGGGTGGGCGTCGCGAGCGATATCCGCGAGCGCCGGGAGGTGCGTGAGGCTCCGCTCGCCGACCCGGCGGTGTGCCATCGCCCAGGCCCAGGGGTCAGCGGGGTTCCGCCGCGCCTTCTCCCCCCACGCCCTCTCCCAGCTGGTCAAGGAGACGGTCGAGTTCGTCATCGCTGAGCTCCTTCAGCCGCTCGTCCGTGATGTCGCGCTGTTCGGTGCGCGCGGTCGCCTCGCCACGAGCGAGGCGCTCGAGCTTGGCGCCCTCGACGATCGCGCGGATTGCCGCGTCGGGCGTCGCCTCCTCCGCGGAAACGGGGGCCAGCCACTCAGCGCCCTTCTGCTGCAGCAGCAGCGCTTCTCTCGCCTGGCGCTCCTGCATCTCGCGGATCGTGGCGATGCGCGCCTCGTCCTCGGCCTCCCCGGTCTTCCGATCGAGGTCGGCGATGCGGTCCTGTCAATGGTTCGCCGCCGACCACTCGTAGAGCGTGCGTGGGGTCGGCGCCTTCCCCGCACGCGCGAGGGACTGGTGCAGGCGCTCGATCGAGCGCTCCGCCCCGAGCTCCCAGTAGCGGTTGAAGGCCTCCCGCTGGCGGGTGTTCTCAGGCATCGATCTCCTCCAGGTGGGCGCGGCAGATCGCGGCCAGGGCGCCGCCGCGACGGTTGCGGCCGTCGAGGTCCGCGGCGGCCTGCCGAATCGCTTCTTCGATGACGGGCTCGTCGTCGCGGTCGACGGCGAAGGAGATCAGCCTCGGTCCCTGCGCCGCCTCCCGCTCCGCCGCCGCCGTCAGCTCCGCCAGCAGGGCGTCGGGGTCGAGATCGATCAGCTGCAGCGTGTGCTCGATCGCCATCGCGTCCTCGGGCAGCAGCAGCGCCAGCTCCTCTGCCGGCAGCAGCGCGATCAGCTCATCCAGCAACTCGGCCCGCCTGGCCGGCACGTCCTCGCCTTCGAGGCGGTTGAGGGTGGCGAGGAGCACACGCGCGGTGGTGTCGTCGCACGGCCAGACGAAGCAGAGCACGTCGTCACGGCCCAACTCTCGGAGCACCTCGGCGCGCTGGTGTCCGTCCAGGATCTGGTAGTCCCTCTCGAGCTCGGGGTGTGGCCGCACCACCAGCGGGGGGTAGCGACCCTGCCGCTCGATGTTGCGGGCGAGCTTCTGGCGGCGTCCCTCCGACATCACGTTGGCATTGGCCGGGTGCGGATGGAGCCGCCCCAAGCTGATGCGGATGAGGTGCCCGTCAGTGACTGGCGACGACGAGGAGTTCGCGGTTGCCGGCATTCTTGGCCTCCGACGAGATCGACTGTAGGTGTCGGTACGGAATTTCGCGTGCGGTCGCGACGCGGCGGTAGCGTTCCACCGTGGAAACGAGATCGGGCAAAGTGGCGTTCGGCCCGCCGTAGGAAAGGACCAGATAGGGGATGTGCTCAGCCGCGGTGACCGGACCCCCTACGCGAGACCACCGCTTATGAGAGTCCAGCGTGTAGCTGAGCCTCCCAGCGCTCGGCGTAGGCAGCCGGGGCGAGCCAGCCCAGGCTGCTGTGCGGGCGCTTCGTGTTGTACTCGATCCGCCAGTCCTCGATCAGCACCTGCACCTCGAGCAGGCTGTCGAACTGCTCGACGGCCAGGAACTCGTCGCGCAACCGCCCGTTGAACGACTCGACGTACGGATTCTCCCACGGCGCGCCGGGCTCGATGTAGCTGCTGCCCGTGCCGGAGAACCGGCACCAGTCGCGGAGGGCGTTGGCCGTGAGCTCGGGCCCGTTGTCGCAGCGGATGTACCCCGGCGCCGTCCCGCGCCCGGCGACGATCCGGTCGAGCGTGGCGGCGGTGGCGTCGGCGTTGATGCGCCTGGCGGCCACCACCGCCAGCGCCTCCCGTGTGTGCTCGTCGACCACGTTGAGCAGCTTCAGGACCCGCCCGTCCGCGGTCTGGTCGAACTGGAAGTCCAGCGCCCAGACGTGGTTCGGCCGCTCGGCCCGCAGTCTGGCGGCGGGCACCGCCGAGTCTCCCGGACGCTGACGCTTGCGGCGTTTCGCCGGGACGCGCAGCCCCTCCTCACGCCAGAGCCGTTGCACTCGCTTGCGATTCACGGTCCAGTGGCAGTTCCGCGAGGGCGCACCGGTACCTACCGGAACTCCCGGGCCGAGCCTGCCGTGCAGCGCAAGAGGCCCCACACGGCGGCGTCGACAAGCAGTGCCTTGACCTCTGCCGCGATCTGCTGCGCCTGGGCGAACACCGACTCGACCGAGCCGGCGTCGTCCTCGCCTGCGACGATCTTTCTCGCCAGCGCGAGCATCACGGCATACCCGTCGTCCCCGTGGTCGGAGAGGCCGCCTTCGGGGGAGCTCTCCCTGGACGGCGCGCGCTTGAGCTCTCTACGCCACCACGTTTGCGGGCGTCCGCCTGCAACCCTGTGGCGCCGGTGATCAGTACAACGCGCCACGTACCCGCAGCCAGAGATCCTCGAACTCAAGGAACGCGAGTTCGGTCCCGTACTGCTCCAGGTTGTCTGCGACGTTCACGATCAGGCAAGAGTCCGTGCCACCGTTCGTCGGCCCACGCAGTCCTCGCCCCACCACCTGCTGATAGAGCCCAGGGCTGTATATCGGCCGGGTGACGAACACGGCCCGTGTCTTCGGTGCATCGAAGCCGGTGGTGAGGACTCCGTAGTTGGTGAGCACCTGGATATCGTTCCTTCTGAACCCCTCGATTGCGTGCCTGCGGGCGACGGGGTCGGTCCGCGAAGAAACTGCCTGGGCGGTGATGCCGCGCACGGAGAGCTCCGCAGCGAGCCACTCCGCGTGATCGACGGATGCGGCGAACACCAGTGTCGGCCACTCGCGCGGGAGCCCGGCAATCCGCGCGATGATGCGATCGTTCCGACCATGATCGCGCCCGATGCGCGCCTCGACATTGGCGGGGAGACGGTCGAACTGGCGGAACTGCTCCAGTTCGGTCTCCGAGAGTTCAAACGACACGCCATCGAGCCGCGCGAACTCGGCGTCGGATAGCACTCCCATCCGCCGCAGCCGCGGGTAGGAGCCGTCTTCGCTGAATACGCCGTGATCGAACCGGCGGCCGCCGTAGCGTCTGACGAGGCGAGTGGTTTCCGCGCTCCCGTCCTCGGCACCACCGCGGAAGGGCGTCGCCGTCAGCCCGATGAGCGGAATTGGGGTCTCGCGGGGCGTGAGTCCGAGCTGATTGAGAATCGTCGTGTACGACGGCGTGACGGAGCCATGCGCCTCGTCGATCACGACGCATGCCGCCCGTGTGAGCCAGTCAAACTTCGTCTGTTCGACGCGCCGGACGAGCGACTGGAACGTGGCGACCACGACGTGGTTCCTCTCCTGGACGTCCTCGACGCGATCGTTCGTGCTGCCCCAGAGCCGGCTGATCCTCAGCGGTTCGGCGGGTCCTCTGGTCTTCCACACCTCCCGCCAGCTCTGAACGGCCTGCTCGCACAGTTCCTCCCGATCCGCGAGCCACAGTACGCACTCGTCGAGCGCCCCTTCCATGAATGAACGGGTCAGGGTCTCGGTCACGACACGGGTCTTCCCGGCCCCGGTCGGCAACGAGATCAGACCGCGGCCCGGCGGAGATTCTCGGAGGAACTCAGCAATCTTGCCGGCGATTTCTTCCTGAAAGTCGTGCAGCGGACCGAGGTGAACCGGACCGTCGACCTCGATAAACGGGGGCCGCGCCCCTGCGGGCGCTCCGGCGAACTCGTCCGGGAAGCCGAGGGCCCGCACGAATCGCAATGCCGTCTCGCTCCCCGCCCACCGGCGCGGGGGCGTGAGGTCGGTGCGCATGTGGCCGTCGCGGTACATGAATCTCAATGCAGCAGATCCATGTACCGCCAGAATCATGCTGGCCAACTCGTCGGCGCTGAGTGCCCGGGGGCCGGAATCGGGTCGGCGCACCTCGCTCGGGTACCGCTCTTTCGCGTGCAGAGCCTGCCGGAGCGTCTTCAACGAGCGAACCGGCACGCCGTTCAACGAGCTTCAATACCCGACAGACGTCGTGCTGCTCGCGGTGCTGTGGCGCCTCCGCTACAAGCTGAGCTTTCGCGATGTCGCCGAGTTGCTGCTTGAACGTGGCTTCGAAGTCACGCACGAGACCGTCCGTACCTGGGAGTTCCGGTTCGCTCGGCGGCTCGCAGATCAGCTGCGCGAGAAGCGACGCGGCCGCGCCGGCGTCTCTTGGTACCTCGACGAGACGTACGTGAGAGTCGGTGGACGTTGGCGCTACCTCTACCGCGCGATCGACCACAAAGGCGATCTCATCGACTCAATGTTGAGCGAGCGGCGCGACAAGCATGCTGCACGACGGTTCCTGCGGCGGCTCGTCGAGGTCGCTGAAGCCAAGCCTGCCCGGATCACCACAGACCTGCACCCAGCCTACCGGCGAGCCATCCGTTGGATCATCGGGCGCAAGGCGTGGCACCGGACGACGCAGTACCTGAACAACTACACCGAGCAGAGCCATCGAGCCGTGAAGCAGCGCTACTACCCGATGCTCGGCTTCGGGAGCTTCGAGTCAGCCTCTCGCTTCTGCACCGCGTTCGATGAGCTACGACAGTACTTCCGAGTTCGGCGACGCGGCGAGGCTCACGTCTCGCTCGCCGAGCAGAGACGACTCTTCCTGGCGCGTTGGCGTTCGCTGATCGCGGAGGCCGCGGCGGCCTGAGCTGCGACAGAGACGGCACTAGCTCGCGCTCGCTTGGGCGTGGTCCGAGATCTGACGCTGCCGACCAGGCCACTCTAGCTCCGATTTGCGCTTCGGCGGCGTCGGGTGGAGGCT
This sequence comes from Dehalococcoidia bacterium, assembly GCA_965226785.1. Classification (GTDB taxonomy): domain Bacteria; phylum Chloroflexota; class Dehalococcoidia; order UBA2979; family UBA2979; genus CBDDEC01. The sequence goes on along the minus strand of CBDDEC010000002.1, from coordinate 16,201 downwards.
GGCTCCTTCAGAGTAGCTCCGCTATGGGCGTTCGCCTCTTCGCCGAGACGCGCACCGTGAGTCGCCCGAGCCGAGTACGATGGCCCCGCCGTAGCCGAGCCGGGGTCATCGGACGCTTCGACCCCCGAGATCCGGGCCGCCAGTGAAGGCGGGAGGTGACTGATGCCGTACTCGATTCGTGATCGCCTCGGTGTCCGCTGGCGCCGCGTCAGCGAGCGCTTGCTGGCGATGACCTCGCTGGCCCGGAGCGTGGCGGCCCCCGACCGGCCCAACGTCGTCTACATCCTGGCCGACGACATGGGCTACGGCGACGTGAGCTGCCTCAACGAGCGCTCGAAGATCCGCACGACCCACCTCGACCGCCTGGCTGCCGAGGGCATGGCCTTCCGGGACGCCCACGCGACCTCCGCCGTCTGCACGCCGTCGCGCTACAGCATCCTCACCGGCCGCTACAACTGGCGCTCGCGGCTCAAGCAGGGCGCCGGCTGGGGCTACTCCGAGCCGCTCGTCGAGCCGGACCGCCTCACCGTCCCCGCGCTCCTCGCTCGCCACGGCTACCACAGCGGCTGCTTCGGCAAGTGGCACCTCGGCTGGCGCTGGGGCCGCCGCGACGACGCCGACCCGTCCTCCGACCGCGACACCCCCGACTACGCCGGCGACGACGTCGACTTCGCGAAACCCATCGAGGGCGGCCCCACCGCCGTCGGCTTCGACGCCTTCTTCGGCATCAGCGCCTCGCTCGACATGGCGCCCTACGTGTACGTCGAGGACGACCGCGTCACCGCCATCCCGGACCGCATCGATCCGGGCCGCGACGGCAAGGAGTTCTGGCGCGAGGGACCCATCGCTCCCGACTTCGATCACGCCGACGTCCTGCCCAGGCTGACCGAAAAGGCCGTCGCCTACGTCGAGGAGCGGGCCGCCACCGGCGAGCCGTTCTTCCTCTACTTCCCCCTGCCCGCGCCCCACACCCCGATCCTGCCCTCGGAGCCGTTCCGGGGCGCGTCGGGCACCAACGAGTACGGCGACTTCTGCCTCATGGTCGACGACGTCGTGGGCCAGGTGATGGCCGCCCTCGAGCGCGCCGGCGCCGCCGACGACACCGTCGTGATCTTCACCAGCGACAACGGCTGCTCGCCCATGGCCGACTTCACCGAGTTGGCGGCCGTCGGCCACGAGCCGAGCTACCACTTCCGAGGCCACAAGTTCGACATCTACGAGGGCGGCCACCGCATCCCGCTTCTCATCCGCTGGCCCAAGGGCATCGCCCCCGGCAGTGTCAGCGACGAGACCGTCTGCCTCTCCGACCTGCTCGCCACCCTCGCCGACCTCCTCGGCGAGGAGCTGCCCGCCGGCGCCGGCGAGGACAGCGTCAGCAACCTGCCGCTGTGGCGCGGCGGCACCCTCGACTCGGAGCTGCGTGAGGCCACCGTCCACTCCTCGGTCGACGGCTCCCTCGCCATCCGCCGGGGCCGCTGGAAACTCGAGATGTGCCCCGGCTCCGGCGGCCGCAGCTACCCGGCCCCCGGCCCCGAATGCGAGGGCCTCCCGCCCGTCCAGCTCTACGACCTTCACGCCGACGTCGGCGAGCGCCGCAACCTCGAGGCGGAGCGGCCGGAGATCGTGGAGGAGCTCACGGACCTCCTGACCCGCTACGTCGAGGACGGCCGCAGCACCCCTGGGGTCCCGCAGCGCAACGCGGGCGGCGCCCGGTGGCCGCAGCTCTGGTGGATCGGCTGAGGAGGACGCCGTGCGGTCCCGCTTCCTCGACGACTTCGTAGCGCGCGCCGAGCGCGCCCGCCTGAACCTCCACGGCGTCATGGTCGTGCAGTCCGCCGCCATCTTAGGCGAACACCACTGGATCCACGACACCCCGCACGAACTCCGCTCGATCAGCAAGAGCTTCGCCTCCTGCGCCGTCGGCATCGCCATCGACGAGGGCGCGCGCTCGCTGTCCTGCCACAAAACTCGGAACGCTAGGCAGCGACTCGTTCGTAGCGGTGGTGGAGCCCGCCCAGCACCTCCTCTCCGCGCACCATCCCGGCGAGCCGCACCTCCCGCGGACCTTCTGGCGTCTCCTGCCCAGGTTGCTAGCGTCTGATGCGGCCGCGTCGCATTGTAGTAGGCGACGTACTCGAGCAGGACCCTGCGGAGGTGGCGCTCGCTCAGTGGGATGATGTGGTTGGTGCAGTCGCGGCGCAGCGTCCCGATCAGGCGCTCTGCGATCCCGTTCGCCTGCGGTGCCCGGATCGGCGTCAGCACCGTCTCGATGCCGATGCCGCTCGCCTTCGCGATGAGGTCGCCGCCGTAGGAGCGGTCGCGGTCTCGAATGAGGAAACGCGGCCGGCTGCCCCATGGCGTCGCCTCGATCACCTGGCGCCACACCCACGCAGCCGTCGGATGCGCCGTCACGTTGATGTGCTCGATGCGGCGGCGGTCGTGCGAGACGAAGAACAGCACATAGAGGGTCTGGAAGAGCACGGTCGGGACCGTGAAGAAGTCGGTGGCCCAGATCTCCTTGCGGTGATTGGCAAGGAAGGTCTGCCAGCGCTGCGACGGCGGACGGCGCAGCGCCTGGAGTCGGTAGCGGCGCACCGTCTCGGCGCTCACCTCGTAGCCGAGGGCGCGTAGCTCACCCTGGATTCGACGCGCACCCCAGCAGCGGTTCTCCTGCGACATCTGGGCGATCAGCTCACGCGCCTCCTCGGGGATCCGAGGACGACCGGCCCGCCGGCCCCTGCTCTTCCAGCGCCAATAGCGACGCCAGCCAGCGCGGTGCCAGCGCACGACCGTCTCGGGGCTCACGACAACAACCGCTCTGCGCCAGTTTGGCCACCGGCCCGCGAGGAGGCTCCAGAAGGCGCGGTCGCCATCGCGGATCGTCGGGTGCCGCTCGTACATCGCCAGCTGCTGGCGAAGCGCGAGGTTCTCGAGCAGTAGATCCCCACGCGCGAGAGCCGCTCGGCGTAACGTCCACAACACGAGCTGCAGGTAGATCAGCATTTCGGCCTCCCGCCCCAGCGGAAGGCTCGACCGCAGCCGTCAGACCGTCAAACCGGCCGCACTCGAATAATGTGGCGGGACAGCGAGCATGTCTAACTCGGCGTACATCTGTGCCAGCTCCGGCGCGGTGGACGAGCGCAGCGCGAACTGTCCGGGTTGCCTGGGGCGCTGTTCCTCCGCCCCCGGCGCGCGCTCGCCGAGGGCGCCCGGCGGGTGTACGTGGATGTCGATCGCACGAACCATGATCGTTCCGTTCCGATCGCTGCTCGTCGTTAGAAGCGAATCACGACCTGGACCTGCGTCGACGGAGCCATCAAGCCCTCGAAGGACTGTTGGATCTGATCGAGCGCGATGAAGCTGGTCTCGGAGATCAGCGCCTCAGCCGAGATCTGACCTGACGCCAGGAGGCCGAGCGCGACGCGCCAATCGCGGGGCTCGCTGGCGAAGCTGACGCGCAGGTCGACCTCTCGCGCCATCCAGTCCGCCGGTTCGAGCGGCAGCGGTTCCCACGGGACGGCAACGAGCACGGCCTGGCCGTGGAGGCGAGTGGCGTCGAGGCCCTGGTTGAGCGTGTCGCCGATGCCGGCGCAGTCGAAGACCACGTCCGGCCCGATGCCTCCGCTGAGCTCGACCATGCGCTCGACCGGGTCTTCGTTGCGGGGGTCGATCACCGCCTCCGCGCCGAGGCGCCGTGCGGCGTCGGCCCTCGCCGGCGCCGGCTCGGAGACCAGCACTCGCGTGGCGCCCGCCAGCTGTGCCATCTGCATCACGAGCAGCCCGATCGGTCCGGCGCCGATCACCGCGACCGTGTCGCCCAGCCGGACCGCCGAGCGGCGCACCGCGTGCACGGCGACCGAGCAGGGTTCGGTCAGCACCGCGACCTCGTCCGGCACGTCATCCGGGATCGGGGCCGGGCGCCACTGCGGAAGGAGCTGATACTCGGCGTACCCGCCGGTGGCGGCGCTGGCGAACCCCATCGTGCGGTAGTTGTAGCGCGGGCTGCGCATCCCCGAGGGCGTACCCGCCGGCGGATCTCCACCGCCGGCCACCACCCGCTGACCCACGTCCCAACCTTCGACGTCCGGTCCCAGCGCTGCGACCACGCCGGCGATCTCGTGTCCGAGCACCGCGCCCGGCGGCGCCAGGTCGTACATGAACGCATGCACATCCGTGCCGCAGATCGCCGATTGCTTCACCTGCACCAGCAACTGCCCGGGACCCGGAACCGGTGTCTCGATCTCGGCCACGTCGAACTGCTGTGCGCCCTGGTATACCGCTGCTCGCATCTTCACCTCACCACCGTCGCCGGGTCACTGTAGCCGAGGTCGCCGCTCTGTCGCCTTGGCCAGGCACGCGCACCATCGGTCGAGGCGCACGAGGCGCACGAGGCGCACGAGGCGCACGAGGCGCACGAGGCGCACGAGGCGCACGAGGCGCACGAGGCGCACGAGGCGCACGAGGCGCACGAGGCGCACGAGGCGCACGAGGCGCACGAGGCGCACGAGGCGCACGAGGCGCACGAGGCGCACGAGGCGCACGAGGCGCATACTGGCGCCGAGGCTAGGAGGCTCGCGATGCAGTTCGGTGTCCATCTCCCCCAGATCGGCTCGCAGTCGACTCGCGAGAACGTGATGCGGTTCGCACGAGAGGCGGAGTCACTCGGCTTCGATTCCTGCTGGGTCAGTGATCACATTGCCTATCCTGACACCGCGACGCTGGCTTCGCGCTATCCGTACAACGCGAGCGGCAACTTCGGGGCGCCGGCGCAGACCCCTTGGCTCGACGCGATCGGCACGTTGCTCTTCGTCGCCGGCTGCACGGAGCGAGTGCAACTCGGGACGACAGTGATGATTCTGGGGTACCGTCCCGCGATTCAGACCGCGAAGCTGTGGGCCACCCTGGACACCGTCTCCACTGGTCGCGCGATCCTCGGCGTCGGCGTCGGGTGGATGCGCGAGGAGTTCGAGGCGCTGGGGATGCCGTTCGATCGCCGGGGGGCGCGTGCGAACGAGTTCCTCGAGATCTTCGAGGCGCTGTTCGCAGAGGACTCGGTCACCTTCGACGGTCCGTTCTCGAAATTCGGTCCGGTCGGTTTCGCGCCGAAGCCGGTCACCGGCCGTATTCCGATCTGGGTCGGTGGCCACTCCCGGCCCGCCTTCCGCCGTGCCGCCCGCTACGCCGATGCGTTCCATGCGGTGTTCATCCCGCCGCAGGCCGTCGCCGCACAGTGGGCGGAGGTCCAGCGGTTCTGCGACGACATGGGGCGTGAGCGGAGCGATGTCGATCTCACGCTCCGCTTGCGACTGGCGCTGGACCGCGACGGCGATGACTCCGGAGCGCTGCTGGGCAGCTCGGAGCAGATCGTCGATGCAATCGGACGCTACGCCGAGGTCGGTGTCTCGCACATGACGCTGGACGTGCGGCCGAGTGAACAGCGCGGCGTCGATGGACAGATCGTGGCGATGCAGCGCTTCGCCGCCATCCTTGGGCTCACCTCTGCGGCATGAGTTCGGCCGCCGCGGGCGGGGCGCGCCACGACCTCGCCTTGCAGGCGCTAGGGGTGCAGCGCGCGCCTCATCGCCGCCTGCCGAATCGCCACGGCTTCGCGCGCGAGTCTGGTGTTCGTAGGCGCCCGCCGGGACAAAGCCAGAGCGAACGATCCATATATGGCATTCCATCCTCAACCCCCCGCCTCCCACAGCTTCTGCATTGCCCTGACGAAGCCCTGTGCCTTGGCTACGGTCCACTGCTCCCTTCCCGGCCCGAACAACTCCACCTCCCCGTTCTGGCACTGGAAGTCCTGGAGCTTCGCCTTCTTCAGCCAGCTGAGGATGCCCGTGTAGGTCGGGGCCAACTTCGGTACGAACAGCCCGTCGGGTACGTTGTAGAGCAGGCACTCGATGAAACCCAAGCTCTGGCAGGACCTGGGAATGGTAAACTCATATGGTTCCTACGGCTCGTCGGGGTCACCGACACGGCAACGCCGTCAACGCCATAATGGCCTTCCTCAAGGCGTTGCTGGCCGATCGGCAGGCCACGTTCGACCTAGCGCAATGGTGTGGCTCGGGCATCCGTCACTGATTTCGGTCACTCGATCGCTAGATGGAGCACCAATGGACGACTTCGAGATTGCCATCAGCCTACCTCTCGACTCCGACGGATTCCTCCGGCGCGCCTGTCCGCACTGCAGTCGCGAGTTTAAGTGGCTGTCAACGGACGATGACGACTCAGTACCATCTCGCTCCGAGTACTTCTGTCCATATTGCGGGGCCACAGCAGCGGCAGATGAGTGGTTCACTCTGGAGCAGTCTAGGTACATCGAAGAAGAGATTTTCCAGGAAGCGCTTCGCCCTTCGCTTGAGGATCTCGCCGGGTCGCTCCGACAGATCGGCCGGTCTTCGGGCGGCCTCATCGAGTTCACCGGGAGCGTCGAGATGCCCGAGCGGCAGCAGGCAGCACCCGTATTCGAGCCCGATGACATGAGACAGGTCACCCCGGCCTGTCACCCCTCGGAACCGGTCAAGGTCGATGAGGCGCGGAACGGACCAGTGCACTGCCTGTGCTGCGGACGGCTCTTGGATGATGCGCCGAAGTAGGGGCGAGTCACTCGGGCGATGGACACTCGTTGAACCGCTTGGCCAAGGCGGGAACGCAGAGGTCTGGCGTGCAACTGGTGGTAGTGGAAGCGTCGCGCTGAAGATCCTGAATCAACGCAAGACAGAATCTGAGGCGTACCAGCGCTTTCGTCAGGAGATTGACGCGCTCGAACGGATTGGCCCGAACACGCACGTCGTGCCGCTACTCGACAGCGAACTGCCCGACAACGCCTCCAGAGCTTGCCCTGCATGGTTGGCGATGCCCATCGGACGGCCCCTCGCTGACGCGCTCTCGTCCGCTCCGCTGCGCGACGTCGTGACCGCAGTTGCCGAGATCGCTGAGACACTAGCCGACTTGCACGAGCGCCTGCAGATACACCACCGGGACATCAAGGCCTCGAACTTGTATCTACTTGGGGAACACCCCGCGATCTCGGACTTCGGTCTCGTAGATTTACCCGACTCCGATGATCTCACTAGTCCCGGCCAACCGCTTGGGCCGCGGCTCTTCCTCCCGTATGAGATGATTGTTGACCCGACGAATGCAGATCCGGCACTGGCTGATGTCTTCTCGCTGGCAAAGACCTTATGGGTGCTGTGTGTCGATCAGCGCTGGCCCCCGCCGGGCGAACAACACGCTTCGATTGAAGCCTGCGCCGTGGGCAGCTCCCGGCCTCACCCACTCGCGCACCACCTTGATCAGCTCATCGAGCGGTGCACCCAGCATGAGCCGTCCATGCGCCCATCGATGAAACAAGTTGCGGACGACTTGCGCGCCTGGCTGACTCTAGATGCCACCACCCCACAGCAAGCGCTGGACTTGTCGGTCACGTGGAGCAGGCTCCGCGAGAGGGCCGAGCCGAGGCTGCAACAGGTTCGCGATGAGGAGACGCAGAGGCAGTGCTTCCAGGCAGCTCTCCGTAGGCTGGAACAATTGCTGGAGCCTCTGCATGTCGAGATTCGTCAGCAGTTCGAGGCCGCTGAGTTCAACCAGAGGCACAAACTGGTCAACACGCTCTTCTGCGACGAACGGCCCCACGAGACAAGCAACGAGGATATCCGGGCGACAATTCTGGCGGGGCAAGGTCGGAATCCTGTCCGGCTCATTGTCGGCAGGCAGGTTCGAACCAAGGTCAGCGGAGAGGTGGAGTACGGCGGCCTGTTCTACCTTGGCCGCACGGAGACGTTCGGCGGCCGTCTCGCGATGTGGGGCCCCGAGGTTCAGAGGGCTCCCTGCAACTCCGTCGTTCTCGATGAGGGACTGAGTGCGCTGGCTAGGAAAATGCAAGCCCAGTTTCCCACCTTGCTCGATCAGTTTGTCGCCGCTCTGGAGTCTTGAGGCGGCTACCTGCACAGGTCCTGTTCGCCCAGCCCACCAGCGCCTTCAGTGCAGCAATTTCATCCCGAATCATGGCGATGGCGGGAGCCTGACCCGCTTTCCCGGACACCTAGCCTGAGGCGACGATGTCGCCCAGGGAGGAGTCCTGGATGCCCCGAGCCTACCCACCCGAGTTCCGCCGTCGTGCTGTCGAACTGGCCCGGCTGCGGGAGAAACCGATCAGCCGCATCGCCGCGGACCTGGGGATCGCCGGGTCGTGCCTGCACCGCTGGCTGCGGCAGGTCGATGTCGACGAGGGCCACAGAGAGGGCCTGACGAGCGACGAGCGGGCGGAGCTGGTGCGGCTGCGCCGGGCCAACCGCACTCGACGGATCGGGATCGAGACGATTCTGACTCCGGTGCGCGCGCCGAACGCCAACGCCATCGCCGAGCGGGTGATCGGGACGCTCCGGCGCGAGTGCCTCGATCACGTCATCGCCGTCAACGAACGGCATCTGAGGCGGGTGCTTGGTGAGTACGTCCAGCACCAAAACGCGATGCGGCCGCATCGGTCATTGGCGCTCGACTCTCCGCAGGGACGCAAGCCGGTGCAGCGGACGCCGAGCCAGCGAGTCGTCAGCAAGCCGGTGCTAGGAGGTTTGCATCATGAGTATCGGTGGGCCGCATGAGGTTTTGCCGTCCCACGACTACGAGCGGTTCGGCTTCCTGGTGACGGCGGAGTTGACATTACCGAACGGTATCCCCCTCTGGGGCATGACGCGGCAGCCGTCTCTGGGTCTGGGCGCATGAGGCCACGCGCACGGCGGAGCGCAAGCGGCATAGTCCGCTTTCAACTGGGAGGTACCCTCGCTGGCGCTTCATCTTGTCTGCCGTCTGCCAAGTACGAATAATGACTTCTCCCACTCGTCCCATGGCCTGACTATCTGAGGAAATCATGCTCAGAGCACCCATGTCGTGCAGAATATCTTCAGCAGCAATTGTCTCTCGCCGGATGCGACTTTCTGCGAAAGAGATGTCCTCTGGAATCCGAGCGTCGAGATGGTGGCACACCATCAGCATGTCAAGATGTTCATCAATGGTGTTAACGGTAAAAGGTCGTGTGGGATTGGTCGAAGAAGGCAGGACACCAACTTCGCCACATAGTTTTATTATGTCTGGCGAATGGCCTCCTCCTGCGCCCTCGGTGTGGTAAGCATGAATGGTGCGGCCGGCAATAGCATCGATGGTGCTTTCCACGAAACCGGACTCATTGAGAGTGTCAGTATGAATCAATACCTGCACATCCATTTCGTCACCGACCCGCAGGCAGTTGTCAATGACCGCAGGTGTAGTGCCCCAATCCTCATGCATTTTGAGACCACAGGCTCCTGCTTCGACTTGCTCCACCAAAGCAGCTGGTTCACTGGCGTTGCCTTTGCCCCAAAAGCCCAAATTCACGGGAAATCCATCAGCGGCGCGAAGCATCTGTCCCAAGTGCCAGGGGCCCGGTGTACAGGTTGTGGCATTGGTGCCGGCAGCTGGTCCAGTACCCCCACCCAGCATGCTGGTGATACCACTGCATAGGGCCTCTTCAATCTGTTGAGGACATATGAAATGTATGTGGGCATCAATGCCGCCAGCGGTCACTATTTTGCCTTCACCTGCGATTATTTCAGTCGCAGGGCCAATAATGGTATCTACCCCGGGTTGAACATCGGGATTGCCCGCTTTACCTATCGAGAATATTCGCCCATCCTTAAGGCCAATGTCAGCTTTGACTATCCCCCAGTGGTCCAGGATGAGGGCATTGGTGATGACGGTATCAACCGCCCCTTCCCGCCTGGTTATCTGGGATTGACCCATGCCATCACGGATAACCTTACCCCCACCGAACTTGACCTCCTCGCCATAGAGACAGCGATCTGCTTCCACCTCTATGAAAAGCTCCGTATCAGCCAATCTGACCTTGTCTCCAGTTGTTGGCCCGAACATGTCGGCGTAGGCCCGGCGGTCCATTTCCCGCGGCATCGTCAGCCCTCCAGAGGCCCATTTGAACGACCCCTAAATCCAGTTATGACCCGTTGACCGGCATAGGCCACCAGCCAGACCTCCCGGACCTGACCTGGTTCGAACCGCATTGCGGTGCCGGCTGGAATGTTCAACCTAAAGCCCTTGGATATCGGACGGTCAAATACAAGGGCTTCATTTGTCTCATAGAAATGGTAATGAGAACCCACCTGGATGGGCCGGTCGCCAACGTTGGCGACCGGCAACCGCAGGTTTTCTCGCCCTTGATTCAGGACTAGGCTGCCATCTTGCGGAATTACTTCACCTGGAATCACTGTAAATTCCCCTTATCTAACGAATCGGAAGGTGGATCGTAACCAGCTTGGTGCCGTCCGGAAATGTTGCTTCGACCTGAATGGCTGGAATCATTTCAGGTACAGCATCCATGACTTCCTCTCGAGAAAGAAGGCCTGCCCCAGAATTCATCAGGTCTGCCACCGTGCGTCCGTCCCGGGCCCCTTCAACGACGAAGTCACTGATGAGCGCCACTGCTTCGGGATGGTTAAGCTTCAGCCCGCGCTCCCGTCTACGACGAGCCACAACGGCAGCCATCGCTATCATCAGTTTGTCTTTCTCTCTAGGTGTCAAATTCAATTGAACCTCCCCGGACCGGCGATCGCTAAATACCAGTCAGAAGTATGACCGGATGTACTGTTACCTAGACTTGGGCTTGTTCACCAAACAATCGGCCAAAGAGTTGGTTACTTTAACTACACTCGCCAGACCTGCGGTAAGTAAAAGGGTTGGGTGTTTACCTTGGAGGCGAAATCCACTACAAAGTTTATGTAGCTTTGTTTCAATTCTGCTGGATCCTTCCCTAGCCATCGGGCAATGAGGACTTCTCCGATAAGCGTGACCCCCGCACGGCATTTCGCCTTCAGCAACAATGAGCGAGCAAGAGCCAAGTTAGCAGAATTATCTGGAGTCACGTAGATAAGAGAGGCCATCGCGGTGCTTCCGTCAAAACCTGCAGACGAACTCATCTGTTGGCTGACATTACCTGCGAGATGCAGATTGTCCGCCCACTTTAGCTCACCGGCGTACCTGACTCGCCATTCATCATGAACCATCCCATGAGTTAGTTTTTCTCCTTTGGCGGCCCGACCGAAGAACAATATCTCTCCCGCCAATATGCTGGCCCCTCGTTCTGCATCAATTTCTATGCGCCTCCTCAAACGCACCCCATCGAAAAGAATGGTCTCTTGAGGGATCCATGTTAGGCAGGACTCGGTGGCGGCAATCAGGTTGACTGTCATTCTTGTATCGGCCCCAGTCGAACGATAGATTTTTTCAGCGGCTTGAGTTGTGAAGATCGCAGCAGCCTCGTCTCTCGTTTCCGCAGAAACCCTCAATTCATCGCCGGCCACGACCCCACCCGAGGTGTTGCCCAACACAATCTCGAGGAAATCCGAGCCGTAACTGTAGGGCAGAAACACCCGTAGAGGGCTCTGCTGGTAGTAGTCAGCTATCTGACGACCATCTTCCGCTCTTCGCACCGAAATTTGTGCATTTCCCTTCATGTCACAAGTGCCTCGTCTTCAAGTTCCCACCGCTCACCGAAATGAAACAGCCCAAGGACAAGTGGTAGTTCGCAGAACTTCAATCCATACTAACCCATCCCTCTGGGGGAAGGTATCTGCCTTCCCCCAGAGAGGGTCGGAAGGTAAATTCTCGAGTCGGTAGATCCCTGTAAGGTACGCGGGGAATTCTGGAGGAATGGCCTGATAGAGACCCGAAACTTGCGTCTTAAGAGTTGGGACCAGAATGACCAGCATCCAGTCCCAGATCTGACGGGAGAAGGAACCGCAGTTTCGGATGGGGTAGCGGCTTATCTTGCGCCTGACTCCTCAGAGCTTGCGCTGGCCCCGACCGGAACCCACGCATTCTCGGCGGATTTCGTTGCGCACGGCGGCCGCCAAGGTCTGACGGCGGCGGCGCAGGACCCAGACTGTGTGCAGGAAGGAAAGTTTCTCCGGGACTAGGGCTTTTCCGGCCGCAACCAACTGCCGGTGACAGTTCATGGCGTAGTGGGCTGAGGGGCGAGGTGGGTCTTGATTTCGTCGCGGACTGTCTCAATTTCCAAGCACTCCTGATAGAAGGCCGCCAGGTCCAGGGGGGAGATCATGAGACGGCAGATGCACCGACTTGGGGATGCGCCACAGGAGCTGGGCGCCTGTGTCCCGGACTTCACGCCAGAGGTCAGCCCTGAGATAGCCACGGTTGGCCGCCACCAGTTGCTCGGGGGCGAATGAGCATTTAGCCTAGCGGCTGGATTCTCGGTACGGACTCCCCATCCAATCGAAGGCCACCCGTGCGCCTAGTTCCACCAGCGTGGTCATCCGCAAGCCGCACTTAGGGCCAGGCCCCTTCCCCCGCTACAACCCCGGTAGGCAGGGGCAAGCACCATCTCTTCCGAATCCCGTCGATAAGAGGCTCGCTGAAGCGTGAATGGGTAATCTTTCCTGATAATTCAGTTCATCGGCCTTCAGGAGAGACAGTGAGCAAGCAGCAGGGAACTTTACCTGGCAGTGTCGAGTCGCTCCTCTTCCGAAACCGCTTCTTTGTAATATTCTTGCCGATGACTTGGCATCCTCCGATCCGACCAGCGGCAACCGTCTTGTTCGGCCATGACTGGCACAGCGTTCAGATCCGGGAAACCCGGGTAGGGATTCCGCAACCCAGATGGGGAAGAGGCATGCCACATATAAGTCGACACCGCCTGGCATCTGCCGTTTGGCCCGATTTTCGTGTGCCGACTATACGGTCATGTCCTAATCGGCCTTCACCTGAAAATGTTTGAGCCATAATTCACCCGCACCATCTATGACTTCGTTTCCCAGCTCTACTGAGGCCACATAGTGGTTGGCTGGAATGTGATTGTGAGCGACCAGATAGCTGAGGAACTCCACAACATCGACCACGCCGCTGAACTGAGGCTCCTGACTTACGAAGGCGATGTAATTCGCTCCAGAATCCGGATGAAAATTCGGGCGCACGTAGAGATCGTAGGCAATGCCATGCACCACAACTTGGCCGGCATGAAACACTTGCGGTTGAGCTACGAAAGTCTGATCCAACCATATCATCACTTCATGCGTAATCGTTTCGGGGCTGGGCGGATTGGCACTGGTCACCCAGATGTCGTAAGCCAGATTGTATGTCCCCGCTGCGCTAAGTTCGACGGTATAGGCTATGGACAATTGAGTGAGGGAGCCTATCCGAGCGGGCAGGACAGACGTAGAGGACTTGGAATTCCAAGGCTTGTGACCGTAAATCACTTGAGGGTACGCCTTGACCTGGCCCGTTCCCTCTGGCCATTGCCACCGCCAGCCATACTCAGTCGCTCCGTCAAGAGTACGCTTCAATAAACATTGTTCGTAATCGGTAATATTTCCCTTGCCCCACACGTTGTTTTGAAAGATGAGGACGGAGTCCGTCAGTTCATCCCAATCTCCGCAGTGGGACTCTGATTGCGCTGCCTCGGAAGATTGGACAATGGGAGAATCCAAGCCAGCGGCATTGGATGGGCCAGCCTCATAGTCACAACCGGCGGCGGTCAGGCCGAGAAGGGCAAGGCAAGCCAAGGCGCGGACTACCCTGAGGGTATACGTGCCTGCGCGGCCTTCGGATCTGTAAAGTCTATGAGCTGCTGTCATCGCCGACGCCTTCTCACTGCAAACACTTCCCGAGCATCTTTCTACTCCTGGATCGTCTGAGGACTTTTCCTGCAGGCCCTTTATCCAGGCAACCGCTCCGGCATCTCAAAGCCATCCACCTGTAACAGTAGGCATTGGACGCATCCGAAATCCTGAAAAAGGACTGTGATGTTATTCCGTCCCTATGAATTATCCAGTTGCTTCCTTGACTTTCTGTATTGCATAGGCAGGCCTTGTCCGCCGAACCATAAGCCAAGGACCGCCATTGTCCTAGGGCAACTGCAGTCAAATGTACTTGGTGATGCTGACGAATCCTGCGGTCAGATGCGTCCCTATAAAACATAGGGGGCTGTGGGCAGGAAGGCAGATCAAGTGAACTTCCAAGCATGGCGAAGCAGGCGGCGGAAGCTGTCCGCCTCGAAGCTTCTCCAAGCAGAGGAGACCCATTCTGTATTTTAGTCGCTTTGGCTCCCACAACCCCCGTCTGCGGTTTTTCCAGCCCATTTCTCATCCTTCCAGCCGCGAACCGGCGTCGGGACCGATCTCGCAGACATCCTTCAAATGAGAAGGCTGACTTCGATAGCCATGAAAACGGATGAGTTTGCAGTAGAATTCCAAATCACTAGTATTGGACTTAGACCGAGTTAGATGGGGGCCCTAAGCCTTTCCGATGGAAGTATAGGGCCGGAGGTCTCAACAGGAACGCACGCGCTGTGGAAGAGTTTCCTGCCTCCCTACACAAGCCTTGATTCCCAAGTGATGGCGGCCAGTGCCCATTGACATGGAAGCGTCATACCATGTGTACTACGCTGGATTCTGGGTAAATGTCCTTGGGCACGCTTCACGTCTGGTTGTAACAACCTTCTTGAGGTTGCGCTCTTTCGCCAGTTAGTAGCCCTCATGGTCCCGGTGAAGACCTGCCGGGTGAGCAGATCTCGATGAGTCGCTGGCTTCCTTGTGGGTGCTTACAATTGTGCTCGCCACTGTCTGTTGAGCCTTAACCCTTTGGCCAAAGACAAAATTCTGTGCCACGGACGAGCCATTCTGCTTACAGCGCTTGGAACTCCCTATCGACCCAATGTCCTCTGACTTCAGCTTCGCGGGTGATTCAGATGAAAGTATCGGCCTGATGCTCACCCCAAACTCTGCGCAACCTGTTGCATATTTCGCCTGTTGTGGCCAGATTCGAAACCGCATCCACTACATGCGGCATCAGATTGACTGTTGAATCCTTTGCTGCTTCCTCAATGCGGTCAAGGCACTGCTCTGCAGAGATGGAGTCGCGAGACTGTTTTAACTGCTGAACTCGTTGAGCCTGTTCTGATTGCACCTTTTCGTCTACTTCAAGTAGATGTCTCTCATCGAATTCGTCCTCACCATCTGTGAATGCGTTCACTCCAACGATAATCCGCCGCCCCGATTCCTGTTCCTGCTGTGAACGGAACGCTGCCTCCTGAATGGCAAACTGGGGGAAACCGGCTTCTAAAGCAGTCAAGGCACCACCCATTTCTTTGACTTGGGCCAGGTAGCCTTGGGCCTGTTTCTCAATATCATCCGTCAAATGCTCCCACATAGTAGGACCCTCCCAATGGGTCCACTGTATCTGCTACACCACTTTCGTTGGCCAACACTTGTTGTGTGCGCAGAGCCAATTCCGCACTGGCAGCCGTCGGTAAAGCCAACGCTTCGTCCAGGGCGTTGGTGTGCAAGCTCTGGGCTCCGCCCAGAATTGCGGACAACGCCTGCACAGTAACGCGAACCACATTGTTGGATGGTTGCTGGGCTGTAAGGGTGCTCCCGCCGGTCTGGACATGGAAGCGAAGGCGCCAGCTACGGGGATCCTTCGCTCCGTACTCCCGACGCATGATCCGCGCCCACAAACGCCGGGCAGCTCGAAACTTTGCCACTTCTTCCAACAAATTATTGTGCGCGTTGAAGAAAAAACTTATTTGACTCGCAAAGGCATCAATCGGCAGACCAGTTTTTATGGTGGCGTCCACATAGGCCTTGGCATGGCCAAGAGTGAACGCAACTTCCTGAGCTGCCGTGCAGCCAGCCTCCCGCATGTGGTATCCACTAATGGAAATGGGATTCCATCGAGGCATATTTTTCTGACAATATTGAATGATATTTGTGGCTAGGCGCATTGACGGATTCGGTGGAAAAATATAGGTTCCTCTTGCCACATATTCCTTAAGAATATCGTTCTGGACTGTTCCTGAAAGGGCCGTCGGTGGTATGCCCCTTTGTCCAGCAACTGCCACAACCATGGCCAGCAGAATCGCGGCAGGAGCATTGATAGTCATGCTGATGCTGACTTTTTCCAATGGCAGGCCGTCCAACAGCAACTCCATGTCCTTGATAGAACAGATGGAAACTCCTGCCTTGCCTACCTCCCCCAATGCCCAGTCGTCGTCAGCGTCATAGCCCATTTGAGTAGGAAGGTCGAAGGCAACAGATAGACCTGTTTGGCCTCTATTCAATAAATAGTGATAGCGCTCGTTGCTGGCCCGGGCCGAACCAAATCCTGCATACTGGCGCATAGTCCAATAACGGCCCCT
>CBDDEC010000001.1:0-298003 GCA_965226785.1 Dehalococcoidia bacterium | reverse complement strand
GGCGAATGCCGCCTCGCTGCGGAGGCGTTGCGGGTTGTCGCCGGCGGAGACGAGCAGAGCGCCGGCCGTGTCGGTGCCCACGCCGAAGCAGGCGACGAGGGCGGGCGCGGTGGTAGCGACCAGCTGCTCGAGCACGGCGTCGAGGCGGCGACACTCTGCCTCGAGGCGCTGCACCCGCCGAGCCAGCTCACGCAGGGCTATCTTGGTGGCGCCGACGGCGGTCGTGGGGTCAGTCGGACGCAGCCGGGCCGCGGTCGTCACCAGCTCGAACACAGTGGCACCGTGAACAGGTCAGCAGCCCAGATGCTGGACGCGTGGTTGCGCAGAAACGTGCGCCACGACTGACTCGGCGGTCGCCGGAGCGCCTGCTGACGGTAGCGGCTCACGGTGCGGGCGCTCACGTCGAAGCCAAGCGCACGCAGATCACCAACGATGCGGACGGCGCCCCACCGTGGATGCTCAGTGGCGATGCGCAGGATCAGCCGCTGCCACTCGGCGGGAAT
Organism: Dehalococcoidia bacterium; assembly: GCA_965226785.1. Taxonomy (GTDB): domain Bacteria; phylum Chloroflexota; class Dehalococcoidia; order UBA2979; family UBA2979; genus CBDDEC01. Next base: position 297,500 of record CBDDEC010000001.1, on the reverse strand, counting down.
GTGGGGACGCCCAGGTCCGCGACGACTCTTCCAGCGCCAGTAGGCGCGCCAAGCAGAACGATGCCAGCGCACCACCGTGTCCGGCTCGACCATCACGAGCGTGCCTCGCCAGCCGGACCAACCACGTGCCAGCAGTGACCAGAGTCGGCGGTCGTGGCGACGGAGCCGCGGTCGACGACGGCCCCTTGTGTAGACGGCGAGCTGATGCCGCAGCGCTAAGTTCTCGAGGACGAGATCTCGGCGGGCGCGGACCGATGCGAAGAGTGCTGCGACAAGCAGACGGAGGTAGAGCACAGACGAGCCTCTCGTGGCTCGCCGATACTCTGCTATCTCAGGACAGAGCTGCACCTATCAGGTTTTGCCGTCCCACGGTACCGCTGACCCTCACGCACGCATCGCGGAACAGGTCACCGGCCACCGCGAACAGCCCGGGCGGCGGGATCCCGGGAGATTCCAGGGGACACGGCTTGGCGCGCGGCGAGACCACGTCGAGGCTGAACAGGACGAGCAAGACCAGCACCCCTATGCCCACCGTGCTTACCACCCATGTGAAGCACCCGCGGAGGCACCCGCCGCCTTTCGCCTCCTCAGCCGGCCCATCCCCCCCACGGCGTCTGATATTCCGTCGACAGCGCCCCCGCCGGGGATGCCGGAGGACTGCTCTGCGCCTCCAACTCACGCGCAGTCTCTCCAGTTTCGTCGGCGGCCCCGCGGTGCGCAGCCTCCTCGGTATCCGGCGACTCCAATTCGGGCAGTTCGAGCTCTAATTCATAACCTAGCCCCGCAGCCGCGTTCGCCGCGTCGCCCGACCGTCCGGTAGCTCTGGGCTGCGGACTTCTTCACCGTGCAGACGCTCACCTTCAAGACGCTGTACGTCTTCTTCATCACGCACGCGCGCCGCCGCATCGTGCATTTCAACGTGACGGCACATCCGACAGCGCCGTGGGCGTGGCGTCAGTTGCTGGAGGCGACGCCGTGGGGGCAGTAGCCCCGCTATCTGATCGGGGACCGCGACCGCTCGTACGGCGGTGCCTTCATTGGCAAGGCGCGAGCGATCGGGATCAAGACGGTCCTCACTGCGGTGCGGGCACCGAAGGCGAACGCCCGGAATCAGAAGTCGCGTCGCCGAAGAGCGGACCTCGCGCGAGCGACTCGACGCCAGGCGGCTGCCCCAGGGCGTCGCGGCGGTCACCACCCTGCACGCATCCTTGCCCGCACACATCAGTAGCTCGTCTGGCACCGCAACCGTCAGACCAACCGGCTGCGCAACGCGCTCAGGGAGTACTTCCCGGGCGCACTCGAGGCAGTCGCCCCGACCAGGTGGTCTACTGGACGGGAACGCTCCCGCCGCAACCCTGGAGCGAATCGTAGCCCCGAGTGCGGGAGCCAGCAGTGACGGAACCAGGCAGCGACAACGCCCAGCGTGCTGAGACTGAGCAACGGCGAGGGGCAGCGCAAGTGTCTAATCATCTGATAATCGGCGACGCCACCAGATATCTTGCCGGGGTGGTGCTCGCAGTGGCGGTGGCCGCTGCGCTCATCGCGCTGGGTATCCTGATGGTCTTCGCTGGGGTGCACTTCCCCCTCGGTGTGGTGCACATCCGCGGGTTTGGGCAGCGCGAGGGGGTCGAGCTCGTGGTCGTGCCCCTCGGGGTGATCGCCGGCGCGCTGCTCTGGCAGCGATTCGGGGTCACCACGGCGATGTCGCGGAACCGCATCGTCGGTCCGTGGCTTCCGCCTCTGGGCGTCTGTCTCATCATCGGCGCCTCACTACACCTTATCTCGTCGTGGCGCGGGGACTATCCGTGGTACGGCCCAACGCGGTTGTTGCTGGCGGCGGCGCTCGCATGTGGCGCTTTCGTGATCGGCCGCTTCTACCCGCGAACATCAGCCATCCTCGCGGGCGCCCTCGGGACTCCGGCACTCTTCGCCGTGGCCGTTCTCGCGTTACCGCAACTCTTGGTCGACCCGGTGAACGGCTTCGAGGACCGCTCCCGTCAGCGGTTGCTGATAGCAGCCTCATTGGCGGGCTCGGTCGCAATGATGCTCGCGTCGATTCGGGTGCGAACCCGGGCTATGCGCTTCGCCATCTGGAGCGGCTCGATCGCGCTCTTCCTGGCGGTGTTTGGCTACATATCGGGGTATAACATGCGCTGAGCGCGGAGGCAGCGCGGCCAGATAGCCTCTACGCAATTGGCCCTGCTCTCGATGTCGGCCGCCGCAGTCTGCTGCGGCTCTCTTTTCGCGCGAACCTCGTCGACCAGCCGTGACAAGGCCAGACTGCAACGCGCCGTGACGCACTCACAGCCTCGCGGGGCAGGGCCTCGCGCGACAACCGGCACACCGCGGCTTTGCTGTCGTGGCGATCCATCCGACCCCCGGACGAGGCGCGTCCACGATCATGGTACCGATCGGACCTTGTTGCTTTCTCCCCGCCATTGAGACCCTTCCAGCTATCCGTAGGCGGATGAGGGAGCCGCAGCTTGACCTGCGGTTCCTCTGCTCCGGAATGACAAGGGATACACTCGCTGCAGGGGCCATGCATGCAAGCATTGGCGCGATTGATACCTTCACGGATCGCGATCGAGGTTTCCGGCGCGGTAGTTGCCTGGCTGGCGGTGATCATCGTCCTGGCGGCCGTCGACAGCGGCCCCGCTGGCGGCTCCAAGATGGCCCTCTTCGGCCCCGATGCCGGCTACGCGACAGCCATCGGTTCCGGCTCCGGCTCCGCGATAGCCCTCGCTACCTACTTCGTGGTCGCCAACGCGGGGGCAGCGGTACTCGCGATCAGGCTGCGCGATCCTGCTCTGCGGCTACTGGCTGCCTCCGCCGGAGCTGTCCTGACGTTTGTCCCCGCAGTAGCAGTGATTACCTCGGTCGGCGCCGCGCTTCTTCCCGCTCTCCTGTTCTGGCTGCTAGCTGTAGCGGAACTCTCTCGAAACGCCAGTGATCGAGCCGCAGCCGTCGCCGCGGGTGCTGGTTTCGGTTGCATGGCTGCCGCCATCGGGCTCCTCGTGTCGACGCGCTGAGACACCAGTGTTCGGCACGATGGCCTCTTCGCAAGCCGCCCTCCGATGCCGATATGCGCCGTAAAGAAGATCACCCCACCCGGCACTCGCAGTCCGAATGCCGATCACCGAACCGGCGGCTCACGCCGTCTGATCGGGCAGGGAGACGCCCACCGGCGGACTACCAGCGCTAGGCGTGGGACGGCAAAACCTCATGCGGCCCACCGATACTCATGATGCAAGCCTCCTAGCACCGGCTTGCTGACGACTCGCTGACTCGGCGTCCGCTGCACCGGCGAGCGTCCCTCCGGAGAGTCGAGCGACAATGATCGATGCGGCCGCATCGCGTTGTAGTGCTGGACGTACTCACCAAGCACCCGCCGGAGATGTTGTTCGTTGACCGCGATGACATGGTCGCGACACTCGCGCCTGAGCGTGCCGATGACGCGCTCGGCGATGGCGTTGGCATTCGGCGCGTGCAGCGGAGTCAGAATCGTCTCGATCCCGAGCCGTCGAGCGCGTGCGATGAAGTCTCCGCCATAGCTACGGTCGCGGTCTCGGATCAGGAACCCTGGCTGCTGACCCCAGGCGGTCGCCTCGATCATCTGCCTCCAGATCCAGGGCGCGATCGGGTGCTCCGTGACGTTCCAGTGCCGGATGCGGCGCCGGCCGTGGTCGATCACGACGAACACGTAGAGCGTGCGGCAGGTGAGGGTCTGCACCGTGAACAGGTCAGCAGCCCAGATGCTGGACGCGTGGTTGCGCAGAAACGTGCGCCACGACTGACTCGGCGGTCGCCGGAGCGCCTGCTGACGGTAGCGGCTCACGGTGCGAGCGCTCACGTCGCAGCCAAGCGCACGCAGGCTCACCAACGATGCGGACGGCGCCCCGCCGTGGATGCTCAGTGGCGATGCGCAGGATCAGCCGCTGCCACTCGGCGGGAATGTGGGGACGCCCAGGTCCGCGACGACTCTTCCAGCGCCAGTAGGCGCGCCAAGCAGAACGATGCCACCGCACAACCGTGTCCGGCTCGACCATCACGAGCGTGCCTCGCCAGCCGGACCAACCGCGTGCCAGCAGTGACCAGAATCGGCAGTCGTGGCGACGGAGCCGCGGTCGACGACGGCCCCTTGTGTAGACGGCGAGCTGATGCCGCAGCGCCAAGTGCTCGAGGACGAGATCTCGGCGGGCGCGGACCGATGCGAAGAGTGCTGCGACAAGCAGACGGAGGTAGAGCACAGACGAGCCTCTCGTGGCTCGCCGATACTCTGCTATCTCAGCATCGAACCGCACGGATCAAGTTTTGCCGTCCCACGGCCCGGTGATCGTCGATGCCACCTTCCTCGTCCCGCGTGCGAGCTTCGCGGAAGCCGCGCTTTCATTTATCGGGATGGGTGTTGCGCCCGCCGACGCCGAGCCTAGGAGTGCTCATCAACGAGCACTTCGACTTCGTCGCCCTGCAGTGGACCGCCGTCGCCATCCCGACGGCGATCCTCGCGGTGCATCGCCTTCCAGTTCTTCGGCGACGGCCTGCGCGACGCGCTCGACCCGCGGAGCGCGCGCTACTAAAGACCCCGCGACCACACGAGCACCGACGAACGTCTGGACCGCCAGGCGCCACTGCGGTCGCCGTGCAGCCGTCACCACAGGTGGCACCCTCGCTGCTACCGGGTGGCCGGTCACGCCCGTGCACGGCGTTTACGTTGCCGGTAAGGGCGCCGTATCGTCCGTCTCGTGCTGCCAGATGCGGATGCGTGCCGCCATGTCGCGGATGCGGTCGATCTGGGCCGGATCATTGAACAGGTTGTCGAGTTCGAACGGGTCGCTGTTGAGGTCGAACAGCTCACACTGATCGCCCGCGCAGAGGTTGAGCTTCCAGCGGTCGGGGGTAACGACGGAGCGCCAGGGCAGCATCAGCATGCGGTTGATCTCGCTGGTGCCCAGAACCCGATCCGGGAGGATCTCGCTGGTGCCGTTCCACTCGATGAAGACATCGTTCTCATCGAGGGACGCCTCGCCCCGGAGGACGGGTGCCAGACTCTGCCCCTGGAGGGATTCGGGCGCTGATTCGTCGATCAGGTCAAGCAGCGTGGGGACGAGGTCGACGTGGCTGGCGCTGCCCTCCAGCACGGTCTGTCGACCGTCGTTGAGCCAGGGCACGTGCACGAGCAGCGGGACCCGGGCCGACTCCTCGTAGAACGCGCGCTTCTCCAGCATGCCGTGGTCGCCCATCATGTCGCCGTGCTCACTCGTAAACACCACGACGGTGCGATCCGCAATGCCGGCGCGTTCCACCGCCGCCCGGATCTTCCCGACCATGCGATCGACGAGCGTGATGTTGCCCAGGTAGTGCGCGCGCATCTGACGCCACCCCTCGACGGTCGTGACGTCCTCGCGATGGGCGGCGTTGCGCATCATGTAGTCATCCTGCGTCTGGTCGACGCCCTCGAGGAACTGCATGTAGTAGTCGGACCGATCGCGGTTGACCAGCGCATGCCCTTCCGGCCGCTGCAGGAACGCGGGCCCCACGGGGATCGTCGCCGGGTCGTACTGGTCCATGAACGGGCCGTGATAGGGCGAGTGCGGCTCGACGGTGCTGACATAGAGCACAAATGGCTCGCTGCTGTGCTCCTGGATGAACTCAGACGCCCGGTCGCCCAGGTAGGACGCCATCTGATGCTCTTCGGGCATGTCGTAGCGGGCGTCGGTACTGAAGAGGTGCGACGGACTCTTGTCCGAGGTGATCACGATCTGGTGGCCGGCCTCGTAGAGCTCGTTGAAGGTGATTTCCAAGCCTTTGAGGGCTCGGTCGGGCTGGTACCCCTGTTTGACCAGGTAGTGGTGGTAGTCGGAGACGAGGCGGCGCAGCTCCGGCCTCGCGAAGGCTCGCCAGTGCGAGTCTTCGGTGCTGAGCCAGACGTCGAATCCGTGCTGTCGCATCACGTCGTTGCCCAGGTGCCACTTACCCATGTAACCCTTGAGGTAGTCGTCCGAGATCATCTCCGCGATCACCTGCACCTCCTCAGGCAGCGTCACCTGATTGACGATGGGCCCGGCGGTGTGCGGGTACAGCCCGGTCATGATCGACGCGCGCGAGGGTGTGCACACCGGTTGAGTGACGTAGGCGTTCTGGAACACGAAGCTCTCTTCGGCCAGGGCGTTAAGGTGAGGGACTTGCATCGAGCTGTTGCCGTAGCACGCCAGAGTGTCGTAGCGCTGCTGGTCGCTGAAGATGAAGACCACGTTGGGTCGATCTGGCACCGTGGATTGCTCCTTCGTTACGGACTGGCCGGGCATCCGGGTCGCCGGTCGATCCAGCGCCAACAGGCAGCCGGCGAATCGTACGCTCCTCGCGCCGTCGCGTGGGCGCAGTCGACGGCCCGATTATTTTCCCCCGGGAAGGCGAGGATGCCTGCCCTGAGAGCCGGCGGCGCGGCTTCCTACGCCTACGCCATGTCCGCCCGATCTGCCCGCCGCGCCGCGCAGGGCGGTCGTCAAGTTGACCGAGCAGCTAATCCCGAACGCGTCTGGACATGCCACTCGGGGAGGGTCGCAGTGAGGCCGAACTACCGAATCTGTCGGCGCGCGCTGACGGCGCCCCTTCCCCACCGGCTTACTCAAGGACGGTGAGTCCAGAGTCCAGCTCTCGCGACGGGCTCGACTCCTGCCTCTGCAGCGCAAGCCCAGACTCGACGAAATCGTCCAGCGACCGTCGGGGGATCCTCCGGAGGCGTCCGACCCGCAGCGAGTCCAGTTCGCCGTGTGAAATCAGTAGATACACGCTCGCCCTGCTGATTCCAAGAGACTTGGCAGCCTCATTCACCGACAGCAGCACCGGATTACTCATAGCTCGTCTCCTTCGGTCGTCTGGTTCCAAATGGACTTAGGCTTGTCCGGACTCGCATCAGGCTGTCCCGTTGCCTCGCGGTGGCGGCGGGCCGCAGCGCTAGAGCCTCTGCGAGCAGGGAGTGCTGTGGTCTCAGAGCCTCCGTAGCGAGCGCTGGACGCACACTCTCCACCCCGTGGGACGGCAAAACCTCATGCGGCCCACCGATACTCATGATGCAAGCCTCCTAGCACCGGCTTGCTGACGACTCGCTGACTCGGCGTCCGCTGCACCGGCGAGCGTCCCTCCGGAGAGTCGAGCGACAATGATCGATGCGGACGCATCGCGTTGTAGTGCTGGACGTACTCACCAAGCACCCGCCGGAGATGTTGTTCGTTGACCGCGATGACATGGTCGAGATACTCGCGCCTGAGCGTGCCGATGACGCGCTCGGCGATGGCGTTGGCATTCGGCGCGCGCACCGGAGTCAGAATCGTCTCGATCCCGATCCGTCGAGCGCGTGCGATGAAGTGCCCGCCATAGCTACGGTCGCGGTCTCGGATGAGGAACCCTGGCTGCTGACCCCAGGCGGTCGCCTCGATCATCTGCTGCCAGATCCAGGGCGCGATCGGGTGCTCCGTGACGTTCCAGTGCCGGATGCGGCGCCGGTCGTGGTCGATCACGATGAGCACGTAGAGCGTGCGGAAGGCGAGCGTCTGGGGATTATAACCCTAACTTGACGGCTAGGGGCGGCTAGCCTAGCATCTCTAACCATGCCGACCCCGAACTTCGCCAGCCGCACGATGTGGACCGGCGATAACCTCGACATTCTCCGCGGGCTGAACTCCGAGACGGTAGACCTGATCTACCTCGATCCGCCGTTCAACAGCCGCAAGGACTATGCGGCGCCCATGGGCTCGCAGGCCGCCGGGGCGGCCTTCAAGGATACGTGGCACCTGTCCGATCTTGACGTGGCGTGGATGGGGCTCATTGCCGAGGAGCAGCCCGCTGTGGCGTCGCTCCTTGCCACAACGGGTGAGGTTCACGGCAAGGGGATGCAGTCTTACCTCACGATGATGGCTGTGCGTCTGTTGGAGATGCGCCGCTTGCTCAAGCCTACAGGCAGCATCTACCTACACTGCGATCCGACAGCCAACTCCTACCTCCGAACGCTTATGGATGCTGTGTTCGGCGCGCGCAACTTTCGAAGCGAAATCGTGTGGCGACGCTCCAATGTACACAATCAGACCACGCGCCAGTACGGCCCCATCCACGACACGATCCTGTTCTACTCCAAGAGTAGGCGGATGGTCTTTCACCCCGGCACGCGACCGTACACCAAGGCGTATATCGAAGACCGGTTTACCCGCTCGGACAGCCGTGGGAGGTACCAGACTAACTACCTCACCGGCCCCGGTCAGCGATGGGGAGACAGTGGGGGGCCGTGGCGCGGATTCAACCCGACGACCGCCGGGCGGCATTGGGCGATCCCCCGTTCGCTTCGTCCACATCTCCCTGCAGGCGGCGAGGGGATGACCAGCAGGGCGAAACTTGAAGCGCTCTACGAACAGGGCTTCATTGTCTTCCCTAAGAAGCCCGGTGGGCAGCCGATGTACAAGCAATATATCGGCGCGGGCGTGCCGTATCAGGACTTGTGGGCGTACCAGCCCAACACGAGAGGCGTGCTGTTTGATTCCGAAGAGCACATCGACGAGGACGTCAAGTGGCTTGAGAATGAACCGGAGCGCGTTGGATACCCAACGCAGAAGTCGCTCGGCTTGCTAGGGCGGATCATCGTGACGAGCACTAACCCCGGCGACGTGGTGCTGGACCCGTTCTGTGGCTGCGCCACGGCCTGCGTCGCAGCTGAGAAGCTGAACCGTCAATGGGTCGGAATCGACCTGTCGGCGAAGGCCGTGGAACTCGTCAACGAGCGCCTGCGGGGCGAGATGGGCGCGCTCTTCCACCACGGCTACGTGACGGCGCGTACTGACATCCCGCAGCGCACGGACGTGGACGCGCCGAAGAACTACCGGCAGAACAAGCACGTGCTCTACGGCGAGCAGGAGGGGCGTTGCGGCGGCTGCAGGACGCCGTTCGAGTTCCGCCACTTCGAGGTTGACCACATGGTGCCGCAGTCACGTGACGGCACAGACCACCTAGGCAATCTGCAACTGTTATGCGGCCACTGCAACCGCACGAAGGGCGACCGCGATCAGGCCTACCTCATAGCACGGCTCGCGGAGGTGGCGCGGTGACCGGGGCGGCTTTCCAGACGGCGCTAAGCGCTGCGCTCCGGCTTATGGACGCGGAGCAGCTCGCCGAGCTTCGCACGGAAGTGGCGAAGGATCTTGCTGCGACGACTGAGGTGTACGACAGGCGGGGAGCCCCCGATCATCTGGCGAGCATGATAGACGGCTACAAGATCGTCCAGTTCCGCATCACTCAGGAGATCGAGATCACGGACGGCAAGGAAGCCCGCGCGCAGCAGATCCGTTTTGTCTGCATCCAGTGCGAGGGGTTTCCGTTCGACCCCACCTTTAGCGATGTCTGCATCGCGTGCGGGAGTATCAGCCTGGTCGAGGTCGATCGGATCGAGCCCAGATGAGTGATTCGCGTCCATTGGGGGAGTCTACCAGATGAAAGAACCAGAGAGCCTAAACCCGCGCTACGGCGGTGCCACACCAGCGCAGGTCGCCCGCGTGCTGCTACGCCCCGCGAGCGCCCGACGGGAGCCCGTTGTCGGCGATGAGGTCGCGGTAGAGCAGCCGACGCCCGACGAGGCCGGCGACGACATCGGCCATCTGCGCTAGCGTGTCGTGCTCGCGGAGGTTGTGCTTCCCCGCGAACTGGCGCACGTAGCGGTCAAGGTGCTTCTCGCTCATCTTGTGGTAGGTGCCCTGGTAGCCGCGCTTGAGCATCGACCAGAACGACTCGATCCCGTTCGTGTGGGCCTGCTCGATCACGTACGTTCCGACCGAGTGCTGGACGGCGTTGTGGCGGTACTCGCCCACGAGGGGCGTGTAAGCCGCGTGACCGTCGGAGTACACCTGCGCGCCAGGGGCGGTGTTCTCGCGGACGAATGAGCGCAGCGTGTCGCCCGCCGTGTCCGCAATCGCCTCGGCGCGGACCTGGCCCGTGGCGCGGTCCTTCACGCCGATAACGGCGGCCTTGTCCGAGAGCCCCCCGCGCTTGCCGATGCGGTCGCGCACCGAGGCGTGCTTGTTCGCCTCCAGCCCGCCGAAGTAGCTCTCATCCACCTCGACCGGGCCTGTGAACGGCGGCTGGCCGTCTGAGGCCGCCCACGCCTCGCGGATGCGGTGGAGCATGAACCACGCGGCCTTTTGGCTGACATCGATATCGCGGTGCAGCTTCATGCTCGACACGCCCTTGAGGCTGGTGAGCTCGAGGTAGATGGCGACGGCCCACTTGCGGAGCGGAACCTTGGAGTGGGACATCGCGGTTCCGGTGCGGACGCTGAAGTAGGAGCGGCAGTCGCGGCACCAGTAGGGCATCGGCTTGGCGTTCGGAACCTCGCGCGTCTTGACGCTGCCGCAATGCCCGCAGCCGCGGACGTGCGGCCAGACGAGGGACTCGAACCAGTCGGTGGCGGTCGTCTCGTCGGGGAACATCTCCATCAGTTCAATGATGGAGATACCGTCGCGGTGAGCCTTGCCGGGAGCGTTGTAAGTCATGATCGGATCGTACGGGATGGCGCGCCCGTTGTCAAGTTAGGGTTATAATCCCCGAGCGTCTGGACCGTGAACAGATCGGCGGCCCAGATGCTGGACGCGTGGTTGCGGAGAAACGTGCGCCACGACTGGCTCGGCGGTCGCCGCAGCGCTTGCCGGCGGTAGCGACTCACGGTGCGGGCGCTGACCTCGAAGCCAAGGGCACGCAGCTCGCCGACGATGCGGACGGCGCCCCACCGTGGATGCTCAGTGGCGATGCGGACGATCAGCTGCCGCCGCTCTGCGGGAATCCGGGGTCGTCCGGAGCGGCGACGACTCTTCCAGCGCCAGTAGGCGCGCCAAGCAGAATGATGCCAGCGCACCACCGTGTCCGGCTCGACCATCACGAGCGTGCCTCGCCAGCCGGACCAACCACGTGCCAGCAGTGACCAGCATCGGCGGTCGTGGCGACGGAGCCGCGGTCGACGACGGCCCCGGGTGTAGACGGCGAGCTGATGCCGCAGCGCTAAGTTCTCGAGGACGAGATCTCGGCGGGCGCGGACCGATGCGAAGAGTGCTGCGACAAGCAGACGGAGGTAGAGCACAGACGAGCCTCTCGTGGCTCGCCGATACTCTGCTATCTCAGCATCGAACCGCACGGATCAAGTTTTGCCGTCCCACGGGCTGCATCGTTACCCGCTCCTCGCTTATGTTCATTTGAAGATCGGTGTGTTCAATGAAGTCCCGACCCAGAAGTGAGTAGCTGGGCGATTGCAGCGCCGTGAGGGCAATGTAGAGCTGGATCGGCCGTGCGAAGTAGTCACGCTCGTCGTCTCGGAACACGAGAACCGCCGTCTCGACCCCGTAGGTAGCCGTGCCACCCGAACCAGACGGGAGATGTCTTTCGGGAAGTAGTTAGAGTCATATGCATCAATCATTGCCTTTCCAGTCTTGAACTGTAGCATAGACCGTTGCCGCTATATACCCTATTAGTACCAATCCCCCGATAATTAAAGCCCTACCTCAATCGTCTACTCTACCAATCATATACCCAATAAATACTCCGAATGTTAGGGGACGAATTAGATCCAGCAAATAGTCTTGACTGAGTGAGCGCTTAATAGCTTCCATTAGGCTCTTGCCTCCGGGTGTTTCCTCTTGCGTTGGAGTCATTGGTTCTTTATCCATGAGTCTGGGTCCCCCGTGGCCTACTCTCCGCATGGCAGTGTCAGATCTCAGGGCGCGTCGACCCTTAGGCGCCACAAGGCGACGTCGCTGGTGGTCTATGCTGCAGCCAGTTCGCTGATCAGCGAGTGCCAGCGTGTGAGGAAGAGCCGTCGCTGCTCTGTCAACGCGACATGGGCGCCACCGCGGCGGCGGACGCGGAAGTACTGTCGCAGCTCATCGAACGCGCTACAGAAGCGCGACGCGGACTCGAAGCTCCCGAAGCCCTGCATCGGGTAGTAGCGCTGCTTCACCGCTCGGTGACTCTGCTCGGTGTAGTTGTTGAGGTACTGCGTGCGATGCCAAGCCTTGCGGCCGATGATCCAGCGGATCGCCCGTCGGTAGGCGGGATGCAGGTCGGTCGTGATCCGTGCGGGCTTGCGTTCGGTGATCTCGACCAGTCTCCGCAAGAACCTCCGCGCGGCATGCTTGTCTCGACGCTCGCTCAGCATCGAATCGATCAGTTCTCCGTCGCCGTCGATCGCTCGGTAGAGGTAGCACCAGCGCCCAGCGACCTTCACGTACGTCTCGTCGAGGTACCAGGACTCGCCGGCTCGGGCTCGTCGCTTGGCGCGGAGCTGGCCGGCGAGCAGTGGGGCGAATCGAAACTCCCACTCCCGGATGGTCTCGTGCGTGACCTCAACACCGCGCTGGAGGAGCATCTCTGCCACGTCGCGGAAACTCAGCTTGTAGCGCAGACGCCACAGCACCGCGAGGAGCACCACGTCGGTCGGGACCTGAAGATGGTTGAACGGCGTGCCGGTTCGCTCGTTGAAGCGACGCTTGCACGAGCGGCAGTTGAACCGCCGGTAGCCGAGCGTCGTGCGCGCCTGGCGTCTGGTCGTGGCGGCGGATGCACAGTGCGGACAGTTCACCGATGTCTCCTCGTCCATGCTCAGACGAGGCTAAACCTCACAGTTCGAGCCCTCAGATCTGACAGGGATGATCGGTACGACGCCCAGCCACCACTAGGCGGCGAGCGTTTACGGTGCCGGGTGGGCTCCCGGGCTCGGTCTGACCCCAGATTCTGACTGGCGCTTCGGCTGCTCTCGCTCTGATCTGTCGGCCGCGCCTCCGAGTCCATCTGGCACGCACCGGTCGGGCGAACGTGACCTCATAGGAGCCTGCCTTGGCGGCTCGTCCCTGTCCTGTCCGCCGTCCCGGCACGTGCGGCCACCCTGCACAGATTGTTCGATGAAGGGATGACGATGACCACCATGACAGATGCGACCACGCGCGTCACCGCCGGGGTCGACACGCACCGCGACCAGCACGTGGTCGCCGCGCTCGATGAGCGGGGCGGCGAGCTCGGGGTGCGGTCGTTCGCGACGACCACGGCCGGCTACCGACAGGCGCTCGCCTGGCTCCGCAGCCTTGGTCCGGTCGAGCGCATCGGCGTCGAAGGGACGGGCACCTACGGCGCTGGCCTGACCCGCTACCTGCTCGCCGAGGCGGTGGCGGTGGCGGAGGTGAATCGCCCCAACCGCCAGCTGCGACGCCGCCACGGTAAGTCCGACCCCGTCGACGCCATCGCCGCCGCTCGCGCTGCGCAGTCAGGGGAGGCCTCGGGTGAGGCGAAGACCCGCAGCGGTGCCGTGGAGGCGATCCGCGCGCTGCGCACGGCTCGCCGCTCGGCCGGGCATGCACGCACGACGGCCCTCAACCAGATGCGCGCCCTGCTCGTGAGTGGACCGGACGACCTCCGGGCCGCACTGCGGGGCAGCACTGTGTTCGAGCTGGTGACGACCGCGGCGCGGCTGCGCCCCGCCGACCCCACGACCGCCGTCGGCGCCACCAAGCTGGCCCTGCGTGAGCTGGCTCGACGGGTGCAGCGCCTCGAGGCAGAGCGCCGCCGCCTCGACACCGTGCTCGAGCAGCTGGTCGCCACCACCGCACCCGCCCTGGTGGCCTGCTTCGGCGTGGGCACCGACACGGCCGGCGCTCTGCTCGTCTCCGCCGGCGACAACCCGCAACGCCTCCGCAGCGAGGCGGCATTCGCCCATCACTGCGGCGTCGCCCCGATCGACGCCTCGTCGGGGCTGACCATCCGCAAACGACTCAACCGCGGTGGCGACCGCACCGCGAATCAAGCGCTCTGGCGAATCGTCATGGTCCGCATGGTCCACGACCCCCGCACCCGCCGCTACGTCGAGCGGCGCACGCGCGAGGGCCGCTCCAAGCGCGAGATCATCCGCTCGCTCAAGCGCTACGTCGCACGGCAGCTCTATCGCCACCTCCCGCGCCCCGAATCGCTCGCTTGACAGGCGATAGGAGCATCAGAGCCACGCGGAGAGTGTTGCGTACCGGTTGCTCGAGCGCTGGCTCGAGCAACAGCCGTCGGGCACGCTGTTTGCCGCCTGGAGGAGCTACGCGTCGGCTCTCTGCGAGAGCCTCGCTCCCGAGGCCCGCCAGGAGCTTCAGCGCGACGTGGTCGAACGCGCGCGCCGCATAGCCGAGGCTGCGGGTGGACTGCTGGGGCGCATAGGCAAGGTGTCGGGGCAGGAGGATCGGGCGCTTCAGGACATCGAGGGTGCATTCGAGCTCGCAAGCGCGTAAGAGGCTCCTACGGGAGCGATGCGCGGCCGCCGAGGAAATTGACGTAGATCTGCCCGGTCGCGTGCGGCTGCAAGTCGTCGTAGAAATCGCGGCACGTTCGGCGCGGTTTGCGCGGGGTCGTGCCAGAGGCCATCGACAGCGAAGGGTCTACTACGTGCCGAAGGGCAAGCCACCGAAGAGTGCGTTGGCGCGGTCGGTCGGGGCGCATCTCCGGGAGATTCGTCTCCTGCGGAATGTCTCGCAGCGGCGCGCTGCAGAGGCCGTGGGCCTGTCCCAACCAGCACTCTCTCTCTACGAGGGCGGCATGCGTGACATCAGGGTGGTGGACCTGCTCGCGCTCCTCGACCACTTTAATGTCGGGCTGGCCGAGTTCATGGCTGAAGTTCCCGAGTTCCTCGTCCTCGAAGACTCGGCTGAGATCGAACTCGCCACGAAGCTGATCGCGGACGAGCTGGACGGTCCGGTCGACTGACCAGCTACCGGTCCCTAGAGCAAGCCAGCCAACGCCGAGAACCTTGATATCGTTCTCAGTCATTGTTCAGGTCCTTGCTGGCTTCGTCGCGTGGCAGCATGCCAGACCGGAGGGCCCACTCGTCGCGCGCAACATCGAGCTGGGCCAACAGCGAATCAGTCGCGTGATGTTCGCGCGCAAGGTGAGCACGCACGCTGTCGTAGTCGAATTTGGCCTGGCAACCATCCCGTCGCACGAGGCGCGACAGCTCCCCCACCGCGTCGTCGCGGTCCTGCTGGTCATTAAGCCAGAGGCGGAAGGCTTGCATGGGCATGCCACCCGCACGGATCGTACTGCGGCCCACCGTGCTCAGGTGGCGCGCCACAACCACGGCCACTGAATCGATGGCCCAGACGAACACGAGCTAGCGATTTGCAGGCTATGAACTTCGCTCTCGGCTGTCGCAGGGGCTGTCGCAGGGGCTGTCGCAGGGGCTGTCGCAGGGGCTGTCGCAGGGGCTGTCGCAGGGGCTGTCGCAGGGGCTGTCGCAGGGGCTGTCGCAGGGGCTGTCGCAGGGGCTGTCGCAGGGGCTGTCGCAGGGGCTGTCGCAGGGGCTGTCGCAGGGGTCGCAGGGGCTGTCGCAGGGGCTGTCGCAGGGGCTGTCGCAGGGGCTGTCGCAGGGGCTGTCGCAGGGGCTGTCGCAGGGGCTGTCGCAGGGGCTGTCGCAGGGGCTGTCGCAGGGGCTGTCGCAGGGGCTGTCGCAGGGGCTGTCGCAGGGGCTGTCGCAGGGGCTGTCGCAGGGGCTGTCGCAGGGGCTGTCGCAGGGGCTGTCGCAGGGGCTGTCGCAGGGGCTGTCGCAGGGGCTGTCGCAGGGGCTGTCGCAGGGGCTGTCGCAGGGGCTGTCGCAGGGGCTGTCGCAGGGGCTGTCGCAGGGGCTGTCGCAGGGGCTGTCGCAGGGGCTGTCGCAGGGGCTGTCGCAGGGGCTGTCGCAGGGGCTGTCGCAGGGGCTGTCGCAGGGGCTGTCGCAGGGGCTGTCGCAGGGGTCGCAGGGGCTGTCGCAGGGGCTGTCGCAGGGGCTGTCGCAGGGGCTGTCGCAGGGGCTGTCGCAGGGGCTGTCGCAGGGGCTGTCGCAGGGGCTGTCGCAGGGGCTGTCGCAGGGGCTGTCGCAGGGGCTGTCGCAGGGGCTGTCGCAGGGGCTGTCGCAGGGGCTGTCGCAGGGGCTGTCGCAGGGGCTGTCGCAGGGGCTGTCGCAGGGGCTGTCGCAGGGGCTGTCGCAGGGGCTGTCGCAGGGGCTGTCGCAGGGGCTGTCGCAGGGGCTGTCGCAGGGGCTGTCGCAGGGGCTGTCGCAGGGGCTGTCGCAGGGGCTGTCGCAGGGGCTGTCGCAGGGGCTGTCGCAGGGGCTGTCGCAGGGGCTGTCGCAGGGGCTGTCGCAGGGGCTGTCGCAGGGGCTGTCGCAGGGGCTGTCGCAGGGGCTGTCGCAGGGGCTGTCGCAGGGGCTGTCGCAGGGGCTGTCGCAGGGGCTGTCGCAGGGGCTGTCGCAGGGGCTGTCGCAGGGGCTGTCGCAGGGGCTGTCGCAGGGGCTGTCGCAGGGGCTGTCGCAGGGGCTGTCGCAGGGGCTGTCGCAGGGGCTGTCGCAGGGGCTGTCGCAGGGGCTGTCGCAGGGGCTGTCGCAGGGGCTGTCGCAGGGGCTGTCGCAGGGGCTGTCGCAGGGGCTGTCGCAGGGGCTGTCGCAGGGGCTGTCGTGACGGACACTGCCGTTGGCGCGAGAGCCGCTAGACGAGAGTGGCCTCTCCCACCCGAAGGTGGTGAACATCGCCGGTTGACCGGCGCGCCCCAGGCGGGGAGGCCGCCGGAATCATACGCCGCGGATGCGGCGAGACGCGCTGTAAGGCCGCTACGCGCGTTTCTCGATGCAAACGTATTTCTACCCATCTGCTACCGTCTGGCAGCTATGGGCTACACCACGGGCGAGCGCCAGAAGCACCTGATCGTCACGCTGGCGCATTACGTCTACGAGGGCCACGAGTTCGACTGGACCGAGCGTGCGGCCCACGCCGATCCGGACTGCCAGGAGGGCGAGGAGTCGCACAAGCTGATCGTCGTGACCTCCAGGCGTTCGGGCAGATCTACACGCGGCTCAAGCACGAGCGTGGGTGGTGAGCGGCGCACCGGCATCGTCCTGTGAGATCGCGGTCAGGCCGGATGGACGCTAGCCGTTACGCCCAAGGTCAGTCATAACCTCGTCGACGAGCCGCAGTGCGAAGCGAAACATCCCAGGGTTGTTGTCGCGGTAGTACGGCAGCGCCATCGCCGCGACGGAGAGCGCCCAGCCACGACCACGCGCCCACGTCGCGTCGTCGACCCCCGTCTCGCGCCTGAACCGCTCGCGAGACGCGGCGTCGAGTGGATCCCAGGCTGCGAGCATGTCGCAGGCCGGATCGCCGACACCGAGGCCGCCCAGTCGATCACCGCGTGGACGCGTCCGTTCACAGTTAGCAGGTTGTCCGTCTTGAGATCGCCGTGGATCCAGGTCGGCGGACCGTCCCAGGGAGGTGTTCGCATCGCCTCGTCCCAAGCCGCCAGGACCTCAGGCAGGTCAACGACGTCGGAGGACGCGGCGATGGTTGCGGTGGACGCCAGAGGATAGCCGTGTACTGAAACTCGCGTCATTGCTAGATTCCGGACGCTAGTGGACCGCTGTACACCCCTCTGGCGTTATTCAAATCTGCGCGCCCAACGTTCCAGGCGCGCGCCTAACGGCATCGTTCGACGGTGATCACTCACCTGAGCATTTGGGGGCATGTTGGGGGCATTCGCGGTGGTACGGGGTGTACCGCATGGGACGCGCGTCGGCTTCACACTCGCAGATCGCGTGTGTTAACGCTCGCTGCGTGACTCGGCGTGCGTAACGTGACTCGACCTAGCACCCTGTCACGGTGGAGATCGACGGTTCGAATCCGTTCGGGGTCGCCAACCCGCCTAAATGAGCCGCCCGAGAGGCGGCTTTGTTGTGGCTGGGGAGAGTTGAGCCCGACTCAGCGGACGTACACTGCCGGCATGAGACAAACGCTTGTCGGACTCGTTGTCCTGAGCGCCGCGCTCGCGGGATTGCTCGCCGGCGATGGCGCGCGTGCGGGCAACCCCGTTGCAGCCTGACCTGGTGGCGCTTGACGCGTCGGAGCTCCGCGTGAGCTGGGAGGGCGAACAAAAGCTCCTGCGCTTCACAACCACCAGCTGGAACTCGGGCACCGGACCGTTCGTGCTCGTAGCCAAGTTCGACGGGCAACCGGCAAACGGGCAACAGGTCTTCGTCCGGCAGCGCATCTACGAGGACGATGGCGCCTTCACGGACACCCAGCTCGGGTCGATGACCTTCGAGTGGCACGCCGACAACCACAACCACTGGCATCTCCAGGGGTACGCGAGGTACGAGCTGACGGCCGAAGATGGGTCGCGTTTCGCGATGGGGCAGAAGACTTCGTTCTGCATCATCGACACGGACCGCATCAATCACAAACTCCCTGGTGCACCCAAGCGCGCCGAATTCACTCGCTGTGGCACCGACATCCAGGGCATGTCCGTGGGCTGGGGTGACAGCTACCGCTACTACCTCGAGGGACAGTCGCTGGACATCACAGGCTTGCTTGATGGGCAATACGAACTCACCATCGAAATCGACCCGCTGCACAGGTTCATCGAAGCAGACACGGGCTCGACGAGCGCCGAGGACCCCAACAACTCATCCACCTTGACCGTGGAAATCTCCGGCGACTCGGTGAGCATCGTCCAGCCTGGCGACGAGGGCGGAAACGGCGGCACATGGTGCGATGACCACCTTGGTCACCCACAGTGGGGGCGGCGGTGCGGGTAGCTAGCGGGTGCGGGGTCTCCATACCTGTATAGCTACAGCCGCCCACCAGGGCGGCTTCTTCGTGTTTGGTGCTGTCCGTCCCTCGATGGACGAGGCGGTGCGCCGGTCGGCTACGCTGCAGCTCGCTTCGAGACCATCGAGGCCAGGCCGTGCCCGGTCTGGTCCAGCACCGGAATCAGCGCCGACATGAGCCAACTCTTCCGACTAACAGATGGGGTCAGGCGAGATCCAGCGATCGAGTCCTGGATGCATGAGCAGGTGGGTGAGTTGGGCGCAATCGCGCAGCGCTGGTTCGGAGTCATGCGCGACTGTGGAGACGATGTTCGAGAGCTATTGCATGACGGCCATCCCACCGCATGCGTAGAGGATGCGGCATTCGCCTACGTCAACGCGTTCAAAGCTCACGTCAATGTCGGGTTCTTCCGTGGCGCCGAGATAGCCGACCCGCATGGCCTGCTGGAAGGCACAGGCAGGTCCATGCGCCACGTGAAGGTCAGGCCCGAAAGCGACCTCGACGCCGCGGCTCTGACAGAGCTCATTGAGACCGCTCATTCAGACATGAAGATGCGTCTGCAGTGGGAGTAGGTCGGGTTCGCCAGACCCGTCTCGCTGAGCCGCATTCGCGGGCGGCTTCCTCGTGCTGGAGCTTCACTCGCCGAGCGAGTGACCCCGCCGGGTGTTCGTCATCGCCGGCGCGGTCGCCAACCTCGCTCCGCCGGCTGAGCTAACGACTGCTTCGCTTCCTCCGACCGCCCGAGCCGCCGCGCGAGGTCCTACCGCTAGGACGGTCGTCGCCTCGAGGGCGCGCGTGGTGGTTGCGGCGACGCTCCGTCGAGCGGGCGTCGACGGGAGCGCCCGAGCGGCGGCCTCGGCGTCGCGATGGGCCCGCGGACTCGGCAGCCACGAGGTCGGCGTCAGCGAAGCTCGTGTCAGGGTGGGCGTCCAGACGCTCGACCGCGCCTTGAAGCGATGCCGGCGCGCGGGTGTTGAGGTCGGCTCGCAGACGGAGGTTCCGCACCAGCTGGCCAGCGTCACGCAGCTGATCCCCAGCGACGAACGAAACGACCACACCCTGAGCACCGGCCCGTGCCGTGCGACCGGAGCGGTGGAGGTAGGTCTTGTGGTCGATGGGTGGGTCGAAGTGCAGGACGCAGGCGACGCCCTGGACGTGGATACCGCGGGCGGCGACATCCGTGGCGACCAGCGCCTCGACCTTGCCATCCGCGAAGGACTTGAGCGCGCGGGCACGCTGGCTCTGCGAGCGCGAGCCATGGATCGCGGCCGCGGTCGCACCGGTCCGCACCAGCTGCTTCGCGACGCGGTCCGCGCCGCGCCGCGTGCGGCAGAACACGATGGTCGGGCCCGCGGCCTGGATCAGATCCGAGGCAACGTCGACGCGGTCACCGTGCTCGAGACGCCAGAAGAGATGGCGCATGTCCTCGATGTCCGGCTCGGCGTCGCCGATCTCGTGCAGCGCAGGGTCGCGCTGGTAGCGACGCGTGAGCTCGCCAACCTCACCGTCCAAGGTGGCGGAGAAGAGCAGGGTCTGGCGGTCGTCCGGCGTACGGTCCAACAGGCGTTTCACTTCCGGCAGGAAGCCGATGTCCGACATGCGGTCGGCCTCGTCGATCACGACGACCTCGACGTCGCCGAGCTGGACATCGCCTCGGCTGACAAGATCAGCCAGGCGTCCTGGGCAGGCGACCAGGACATCGACGCCTCTGGCGAGTGCGCGCCGCTGGGGTTCGTAGCCAACGCCGCCGTACGCGGCGACCACGCTGCGGCCGCCTGCGCGGGCGATCGGGTCGAGTTCACGCCGGATTTGCTCGGCCAGCTCTCGCGTTGGGGCCAGCACGAGGCCGCGCGGGCGGCGCGGTTGCGCATCCTCGACGTGGATCAGCAGCGGTAAACCGAACGCGAGCGTCTTGCCCGAGCCGGTCGGCGCGCGCGCCGCGATGTCGCGGCCAGCCAGCGCGTCGGGGATCGTGGCGGTCTGAACTTCAAACGGGGTGGTGAAGCCGAGTTCCTCGAGGTACTCGGCGAGGCCCTCGGGAATGCCGAGGTTGGCGAAGGTGGTGGTCAAGCTCTCTCCTACAGGTGTCCGTGCGTGTTTCGTCGTCCTGCGCACCGAGCGCACGCGCGGCCGATGTTGGCAGCGGTGAGCCCCCGCGCGGGTCTACGCGCGGAGCAGGCTGGACGAGGCGGGCCCACCTACAGGAAGGGTGTTTGTGCGTCGCATCTAGTCACCGGGAAGCGTCTGGACGCTGGCCTCCACCGGTGCTGCGTGTATCTACCTTAGCAGGCGATTCGCTTAGTGACTCGCTTCACAACCGGCACGCCCAGCTGACGGGGTTGGCGACGCGGTTGCCTGCAAACAGTAGCGATCTCACTCCCAGCTGGAAACCCGCCCGCGGAGGTCGACGCCTACGCACTCCCGGACCTCGACGGTGCCGAAGTGAGCCATCGGCAGACGCGACGCGATCGCCTCGGCGTCGTCGAGCGATGATGCCTCGACGAGATAGATGCCGCCCAGTTGCTCCTTCGTCTCGGCGAACGGCCCGTCGGTCGCCACTGCGCGCCCGCCTTTGACGCGCACCAGTCGGGCGCCCTCGCCCGACCCCAGGCGGACACTGCCGAGGTTCTGGCCCGCCTCGGTGAGCTCGGCGTCAAAGCGCCCGACGCTCGCGCCGTGGCGCTGCTGTTCCTCTGGCGGGCGACCCGCGAAGTCCGCCGCGTCGGTGTGGATCAAGAGTGCGAAATACATGGTGTGCTCCTCCGAGTCTGGTTCTACAACACCTACGAACACGCGGCCCGTTGATCGACCGTTCGGACAAAGAGTTGGCGCTCAGCCCGCGCACCGACGATCTGGCCATGGCGAATCTGAGAGCCCGATGTCCCAACCGGGGTCGGGCCGAGTGCGTCGGCTCGGAGCTGTCCTCGATGCGACCTCTCAGCGTGGGCGGCTATGATCACGCCCGTGGGCGACTCACCTGCTCCCGGAGGCTCTTCATGGCAACGGCCTCGACGTCTGTCAGCTTCTCGCAGGCGCCGTACCAGGTGCGTCCAGCCTTCGGGGACACACATGGGCTTTTCTGGGATCGCCTCGGCCGTGCCGGCGCGTGGTGGACGGGTGTCGAGCGCATCGCCATCGCCTCGGAGACCCGCACGGCGTGGAGCTGCCGTCTGTGCGCCGAGCGCAACGAAGCGCTGTCGCCGGATGCGGTCTCGGGCGCTCACGATGTCGCAGCGAGCAGCCTCCCGGCCGCAGCGGTCGAGGCCGTCCACCGACTCGTTACCGACGCGAGCCGAATCTCGAAACCCTGGCTCGACGGCCTGTACGCGCAGGGGCTGACGGACGGCCCGTATGTCGAGTTGGTTGGGACCGTCACCTCAGTGGTGAGCATCGACAGCTTCTGCCTGGCGCTGGGACTCGCACTGCATGCGCTGCCGGAGTCCCTCGCGGGTGCGGCCAGCGGCTATCGTCCGGCGAACCTCGACAACGACACCGCGTTTGTGCCCATGCTCGACGCTGATTTGACCGGGACACCGGAGGAGGACCTCTGGCCGGCGACCGGGGCGCCGAACGTCTACCGTGCCCTCAGCCTGGTCCCTGACGAGACCCGAGGCTTCCTATCGCTCAGCGCCTCGCACTACCTCGGCGGGCCCGGTGTGGTCGCCGCCGCGGACAGCGCGCTCAGCCGCCCTCAGACGGAGCTGCTCGCGGCGCGAGTGTCGGTGCTCAACGAGTGCTTCTACTGAGCTGCGGCGCACGCGACGCTGCTCCGTGCGAGCAGTATGAGAGAGTCAATCGAGGTTGGGCTTGAGGCGGTCGTTGACAGCCAGCATGAGAGCCACATCGAACACGGCGGCGTATTGACGGCGTTCGCGGAGGCCATTGTCGCGGGCGATGTCGGTCAGATCACTGTCGCGCGGCAGGCAGTCGTCGAGGCGGCGGGCGAGTTGGCCATGGTGGACGCCGCGGGTGTCGTCGCCAACTTCCAGCGCAACGTCAGGATCGCGGACGGCACCGGCATCCCACTGGGCGAGGGCCTCGAAGGCTTCTCCCACGAGACCCGGGAACAACTCGGCCTCAACCGGTGGCGTACGAACTGAACAGCCGCCGCCGATGACCAGAGTGCGGCAGCGCGGCGACGGACCACCGGCAGACGCCAACGTCATCGGGCAGGCGTTCTCAGCGCTTCCGAGCGTCAATCAAGAGGCTCGCGGGCAGCCCGCCGAGGGGCGGTATCTCCCAGCCTTGTGGCTCCGCATCGAACTCGTCGAGCTCCACGATTTCGCACCCCGCCCGCGTCACCGCGTGGAAGAAGTCTGAGACGGTCCACTGGAACTCGTACTGGGTGAGATCGCCGGGGCTGCGGTCGAAGAGTTCCTCGCTGACCTCGTACGCGTGTGGCGTCTTGTCGAAGTAGCTGTGCCCGACCTCCAGGCGATCGGTGTCGTCGCTCCACATGTTGCGGAACGGGTGGTACTCGTGGATGAGGAGCTGTCCTCCCGGAACCAGGATGCGCGACGCCTCCCCGTAGAAACGCGCCAGGTCGCTCACCCAGACGGCAACGTGGCCACCGGTATACACAACGTCGAACGATTCGTCTGCGATTGACAGCTGGGTGACGTCGTCTTCGACGAACTGAATCTCCAGACCGAGCTGGGTCGCACGCTCACGTGCCGTCGCGAGCTGTGCCGCGGAGAAGTCAACGGAAGTGACGTCAGCACCGAGGCCAGCCAGCGCGAAAACGACGAGGTTGTCGCCACTGCCAAGCACGCATACTCGGCGGCCCCTCACATCGCCGAGCTGCGCCCGCTCGCGCGAGTGCAGAACCGCATCCGGCTGTTGGTGCGCGACTCGCCAGAGCTGCTTCGACTGCAAGCGCCTCCAGCCAGGCGCCGCAGCCTCCCAGCGCTGCCGATTCGCTTCATGTAGGGGGTTCGCCATTGCTGCCGGAGCTTACCGCGCGATCACCGGCAGTTGCTCACGGCGGCCTCGTTGGCCGATTGAGGACATCGCCGACGATCCAATAGCATCGGTCACGCCGCGGGGCGGGGGACCATGAGCAACCGTGAACTGATCGACCAGATCGACGAAGCCCGCGACGCGCTCATTGCGAAGCTCAGGGGCACTCCTGCTCGGGAGCTGGCGCAACGTCCGGCCCCCGGCGAGTGGTCGGTCGTCGAGAACGTCCGGCACCTGCTGTTTGCCGAACAGCTGCACCTTGGCGAGTTCCTACCCGGGCGCGTCACCTGGAGCCGCACCGGCCTCCGCACCGACGGGCGCAAGCGACCGCCCGAGGTCGGCGAGGAGCCGACGGACGACCTCGAAGAGGTGCTGGCGATCTGGGACGAGGTTCACTCCGCCATCCGCGACGCCGTCCGGGACGCCGACGAGGCCGAGCCGCGGCTCCGAGGGAATCTCGGGCATCTTCAGCAGCACGCTAACCAGATCGCCGAGGTCCTCGACGCCGAGGGCTAGGCCGAACGCCTCTCAGGCAGCGGCCAGTTGGGCCTCCAGCTTGTCGAGCGCCTGGTTCCAGCCGCCGCTGGCGCCCTGGGCCATCATCTCGTCCGGCCAACCCGTCTGGCTCAGCGTGACCCTCGTTCGGCCGTCGCCGAGATCCTCGAGGACGACCGAGACCACCGTCTCGGGCGTTCCCGGCATCGCGTTCCCGTCCTCGTCGGACTGCACATCGGTGGCGACAAGGCGTTCGGGCGGGACGATCTCCTGGTAGACACCAGTGGTCCAGTAGTCGACGCCATCGCCCGCGCCGAGGCCGAACAGGTGGCTGCCGCCGACCCGCAGATCGATCTCACAGACATGCGCCGTCATGCTCGCGGGGCCATACCAGCGTTTGAAGTGCTCAGGGTCCGTGAAGGCCTGCCAGACCAGATCACGAGGCGCATTGAAGACGCGCTCGATGGTGAGGCCCTGCTCCGCCGAGGTGGCGCTGTCGCTCGTGGTCATGGTGCTGCTCCTTCGCCCCGATGCGGGCGCTTCGTCTCGCTCTCTTCGCTCTCGTCCTCGTTCGCGCCGGCCTGCAACTCGTTAAGGAGCGCGTCGAGCCGGTCGAAGCGCCTCTCCCAGAGACCCCGGTACTGCTCGACCCAGTCGGCGACGTCCCGCAGCGGCTCCGGCGCCAGGCGGCAGGGCCGCCACTGCGCCCGGCGGCTGCGCTCGATGAGATGCGCCCGCTCGAGGACCTTGAGGTGCTTCGACACGGCCGGCAGGCTGATCGCGAAGGGCTCCGCAATCTCGTTGACCGACGCCTCGCCCTCGGCGAGCCGCGCGAGGATCTCGCGGCGCGTCGGGTCGGCGAGCGCCCGCAAGGTGGCGCTGAGTGGGTCACGTTCGGCGGTGGTCGTCGTCATGTATTTCACCATCAGGATAACTAACTAGATGATTAAATACACGACCGACAGACGGCCGTCAAGCGTCCACTGACTGGGCATCGCCTCGGACCTACTCGTCGAGGTGGTACGTCGTGCCGTACTGCTCGCCGAACTCGACGAGGCGTTCGGGGGCCTCGCCAAGTTCCGCGAACAGGCCTTCGATGTCGGCCGGGGCGAACCAGAAGATCATCTCCGCCTCCACATCGCCGTCGTTGTGGAAGCGATGCTTCATCCCTCGCGGGATGTTGACGAACGTGCCGGGGCCCGCCGTCACCTCCCTGTCCCCCGCGAGGAACGTCAGCTCGCCGCGAATGACGTAGAAGGCCTCCTCCTCGCGCGTATGCGTGTGCGCGGGCGGCCCGCCACCGGGCGGGACGATGGCGTGCGTGAGGAAGTAGCCACCGCTGGTCTGGCGGCCGGACGCGAGCGTGACGTAGACATCGCCGCCCGCTTCGTTCGGCTCGCCGTCGCGGCTTGCCGGTCGGTTGAAAATGAACTCCGCCGTCATGCGCCCCAACGTACCATCGCAGCCTCGCCGTCAACGCCAGAGGAGCAGCCACCGATGCAGGTCGAATCGTTCAACATCAACATCACCAGCGATGACCCGGAGCGTCTCACCACGTTCTACCGCGATGTCGTCGGCCTGCCCATCCACCCTCAGATGGGCGACGGCGCGTTCGAGGTGGCGGGCGCCGCCCTGCTCATCGACGGCCACAGCGAGATTCATGGCCCCGCGAAGGAGCCACAGCGCGTGCTGATCAACATGTTCGTAGCCGACCTGGCGGCCGAACAGACGCGTCTGGAAGAGCAGGGAGTCACATTTATCCGTACAGCCGGTCGTGAATTCTGGGGAGGCGTGATTTCGACCTTCCCCGACCCGGACGGCAACTATCTGCAGCTGATCGAGTTCAATCCGCAGTAGCGTGACCGGCGTCGGGCGCAACGATCCGCCCAACCGGGCCGATGATCCCTGTATGAGCAGCGGCGAACTCACGGACAACCTCGCCCGTGAACGCGCCCTCGTCGGCGCCGCGCGGCGCGGCGAGGACGAGGCGTGGCGCGCGCTCTTCGACGAGTACTACCCGCGGCTGCAGGCGTTCATGCGCGCGCGCCTGCGGGACGACGCGCTGGCCGAGGACCTGACCGTCGAGGTGTTCCTCGACGCATTCCGCGGACTCCCGCGGTTCCAGTGGCGTGGCAGGCCGTTTGGCGCCTGGCTGTTCAAGGTCGCCCGCAACCGTCTGCGCATGCACTTCCGAGCCGAGTCGCGAAGGCCCGATGCCTCCGCCGAGGTGCCCGCAGCGATGGCCGCCCATACGCCTGCGCCGGGCCTTGCTCTGGAGATCGAGGAGACCCTCGGAGGGCTCAGCGACGACTACCGCGATGCCATCGAGCTCCGTTACGTCCTCGGACTGACCGGGCAGGAGGCCGCGGCGGCCATGGGACGGTCCCACGGGAGCTTCCGAATGCTGCTGCACCGCGCCGTACAGGCGTTCAGGCAGGATTTCACCGGGGATCTGCCGTGACATCTGCAACTCTCCGGCATTGTCATCAGTGCGGGACATCCTCCCGCAGCACGACAGGAAGATCCGGCCATGCGAATTGTTGATTGGGTGCGCGGCCGCCGACTCGATGATGAGCTCGATGGCTCGATCTCCGACCTGTTCACCAGCGCGAACGCTGCCGAGCCGTCCGCAGCGAACGGGCAGGCTCGCGTGCGCGCCCGCGTGGCGATGGCGCTCGGCGAGTCCACCCGATCGAGGCGTTTCGGCTGGCCCGCTCTGGCGCTGTTCGGCGCTGGCGGCGCGCTCGCTGCATTCTGGACCGCAACCGCGTCGCACCGCGTCGCCGTCGCGGTGGCTGCCGCGGCGATTCTCCTCGGCAGCGGCATGGCCGCCGAGGCAAGCGGCCTCGGACCGTCCCTGCGCGATGCGGTGCAAGACGCCGTCCAGGGCGAGCCGGAGCCCGAGTCCGCCGCCGTACAGCAGGCAGAGAACGCCAGCGAGAACGCGCTCGGTGCGGTCGTCGTCGAGCCCAGCGAGGAGATCGCGGGCAACCTGATCCGCCACGTGGGCGGCAGCGGTCACCTGCACATGCGCGCCATCCTCGAGAACATCAGCGCCGGCGATCCGGGCACCGTGGAGGTGAACGGAGCTGACGGCATGGAAGACTTCGACCTGGCCGCCGACGCTCGAATCCAGATCCCGGGCCAGAAGTCAGAGGACCCGATCGCCGATCTGCAGACATTGCTCGGCGAGGAGGACCCGCTGGTCGTGGTCATCGAGGGCACCTGCA
This sequence comes from Dehalococcoidia bacterium, assembly GCA_965226785.1. Taxonomy (GTDB): domain Bacteria; phylum Chloroflexota; class Dehalococcoidia; order UBA2979; family UBA2979; genus CBDDEC01. The sequence goes on along the minus strand of CBDDEC010000001.1, from coordinate 270,196 downwards.
CCGATGGCCAGGAGGCTGTGGTCTGCGTCGTGACCCGCGTCACCGTCCTCGGACACTCGCGGCCGGAGCAGGCCGGCGGGCCGCCGGAGGGCGTCGGTCAGCCGGAGGGCGTCGGTCAGCCAGAGGGCGTCGGACAGCCAGAGGGCGTCGGTCAGCCAGACGGCGCCGGCAAGCCAGAGGGCGTCACCGAGGGCAAGCCCGGGACCAAGGGCGTGCCCGCAGGCACCGGGAAGCCCGAGGGCACGCCACCGGACGAGGACTAGCTGCTCGCCCCTACGATGCGCCCCCGAGGGGGCGCGCTATGTCGCATCAGGCCGAGTTCGAGGTGATCGTCGAGGCGCTGTCGGACGGCGACGGCGTGGCGGCGGGACGGATGATGTCGTCGCCGGCATTGACGATCCGCGGCAAGGTCTTCTGCTTCTTCAACGGCGACCAGATGGTGTTCAAGCTCGGCAAGGACGCCGACCGCTCACGCGCGGACCTGACCGGCGCTTCCTACCTCAGCCCGTTCAAGACGAGGCCTCCGATGACCGCGTGGCTCTGCGTGCCGTTCCAGTCGCACGAGCAATGGTCGGCCCTCGCGGCGGAAGCCCGAAGCGTCCTCGAGGCTGAGCTGCCCCGGACCTAGCTCCCTCGGACTAGCTCCCTCGGAATTAGCTCCCTCGGAACTGGGGCTCGCGGCGCTCCATGAAGGCGGCTCGCGCCTCCTGGCCGTCGTCGCTGCCGAACGCCTTGCCGATGTTGAGCAGCTCGTAGCGCATGTGGCCCTCGGCATCGGCCAGCGCCGTGGCGTGGCGCACGACGCGCTTGCTGAGGCGCGCGGTGATCGGTGAGAGTTTCGTCAGCGACTGGCAGTACTCGTGGAAGCGCTCCTCGAAGAGCTCGGCGTTCACGGTCTCGCCGACCATGCCCAACTCCTTCGCCTCCTCCGCCTCGACGGTCCGGTTCTCGACGAGAAAGCGGAGCGCCTGCTCGTAGCCCATGAGCTGCGGCAGCGTCCACGAGAGCCCACCGTCTGGCGACCCGCCGATGCGCGGGTAGCCGGCGATCAGTCGCGCCGAGGTGGACATGACCCGCATGTCCGCAGCCATCGCCAACGACAGCCCGGCGCCCACCGCGACGCCGTTGAGGCCGGCCACGATCGGCTTGTCGCACTCCTCGCGCAGCACGAGCGGGAAGCGGCTGACCCAGCCGAGGTCGTCCAGGTACTGATCCTGCGCATTCATCCCCGAGTGGTTCGCGCCGTTCCCAGCCGGCGTCAGGTCGAGGCCGGAGCAGAACGAATCGCCGCTGCCGGTCACGCCGATCACCCACACGTCCTCGTCGTGGGCCGCCTCCTGGATCGCGTGGACGATGCCCCACGCCAGCTCCTCGGACAGCGCGTTCTTCTTCTCGGGGCGGTTCAGCTCCAGGTAACGGACGTGGCCTTCGTCGGTGATGTTGAGGACGGACATGGAGACCTCCGAGGTCGGACCCGGCTGCTGTCGAGGACCGCTATCGTGCAGGCTACACGTCCGCCGCCTGAGCGGTAGGCGAGCCGTCGAGGGCTCTTTCGAGGCGCACAAGGCCGATCCAGGTCAGCCCCGCGCCAGAGCCTCGTCGTAGATGTCGAGCGCGTCCTGCACCGCCAACTGCGCGTCGCCCCCGAGGAGATAGCGATCGGCGACGAGCTGAGCGGCGACGGCGCGGGCCGCAGCCTCGTACGCCTCGCGTGATTCGTAACGTTGCCTCACCTCACCGGCCGAGAAGAAGTGCGTAGCGCCACGCATGGGCACCTGCTGTCCCGGCGCACCGATCGAGGGGTCGCGCGAGTTCCAGCCCGTGTGCGACGCGGTCGCCTCGGCGATGGCCGGCAGGCGGATGCCGGATTCCTCGTTGCCATCGTCGTCGACCGCAGAGACGAGGCAGGCGTAAGTCTCGCCCTCGACGGCCGGGTAGCGACCGATGCCACGTGCAGCGTCGGGACCGAGCTCGACGGTGCGCACGACCCAGAGGCGGTCGGGGTCGGGTGTGGTCACACCCAGCCCGTCGAACGCATCCAGCACCGCGGATCGCGGCACTGCAGTGCCGTCCTCGACGCGTGGCACGCGGGTCGGTGGCGGCTCAACGCCCTCCGACGCCCAGGCGTCGAGGTTCACCAGCGCCGCCCGCAGCAGCGGCGAGTAATCGACGAGGTTGAATCCGTAGCGGGCGACGGTGCCGTAGCCATCCTCGGCGGCGCGCTCCTGCGGCAGTGACCCGGGCCCGTGCTGCGTGCCGGCAAAGAGGTAGCTGCGCACCTCGGGCGCGGGGGGCAGATCGCGCTCGCCGAGGGCGTCAATGTGCGCCAACGATCCGTCGCCGCGCCAGTACTCGGCCGAGCTGTTCGTGTAGATGACCTTCGGCACAGCACCAGCAGCCCGCTGCGCGTCGAGGAGGCCCGCGCGCCGTTCCGTGAACGGGTCGGTGTCGGGCTCATCGGCGAACGGGAAGCGGTGGCCGAAACCGGGCGTCGACTGCTGCGAGGGTTGTGCGAAGCGGTGGTTGAACTCCCCGGTGCGGCCCCCCGCAACGTGGGGCAGCAGCCCGTCGAAGGCCGCTCGCCCCCGCTCGTCGAGGTTCAAGCCGAGCGAGAGGAAGTGGCGCAGCAGGCGTCCGGTCTGCGAGACGCCGAACGCATACGCACGCTCAAAGCTACCGTCGACGGGGTTCGCGGAACCGGGTTCGCGGAGGAATGCCGCCGCGTCGCGCAGCGCGAGCAGTCCGGTCCCCACGACCGGCGCACCCTCGGTGGTGTAGGCCAGGTAGTAGTAGCGCCCGGGCTCGAATCCGCCCTCAAGGGTGATGTGCTCGCGGTCCGGGACCAGCTCGCCTTCCTCCTTGGCGGCGAAGGACCAGCGCCCGCGAGAGATCACCTCATCAGGCCCGTCTTCCCAGTCGCGAACGATCAGCACGGCCTCCGCGTCGTAAAGGTCTGCGGCCGGGTAGGGACGGTGGACGCGGTTGGCGAGCAGCCTCGTCGGCTCATGCTGGCTGGGTCGGAACTCGACCCAGGCCTGTCCTCGGACGGGTACCCCATCGATCAGCGCCTCCGGAGCGCCGAGGCTAAGTAACTGGTCGCTCTCGTAGACGTCGTGCTGCCAGCCAACGGTAGCGACCGACCAGCCGCGCTCGTAGAGCCAGCCGTCGCCCGGGTCGGCGGCGCCGGCGTTCGTGCGATTGAAGAAGCGGTTCGCCAGCCGCCGCCCGCGGTTCGGCACCTCCACCAGGAGACGACCGTTTCCCCTCGCCGGATCAACGGGCAGCACCAACGAGAGGTCAGCCTCGAACCGGACGCATCCCTCGTCGTCTCGTGGCGCCAGCTCCAGGTCGGTGATCGCCACGTTCGCCGGGGCGGTCGGATCGACTGCGAAGTGCAGGCGTCCGTCGATGCGCTCATAGGCGCCGGCCGCGCCGAACTCGCGACCCTCGGCGTACGGCTCCCGCCGCGTGACCTCGAGGTGTGTGACCGCCATCAGGCGTTCCGTCCGCCCTAGTGTGGCGACTGCGCGCTGCTCGTGCCCTCGCCAAAGACCAGCGAGCGGTTCGCCGCCGCCGACATCTCCACCAGGCGGTCGAGGATCCCGTACATCGCCTCGGCCATGGTCTCGTCATCGACCGCGGCCAACGTGGCCTCTGCGGCCGGCGCGAAGCGACGCCCAGCCTCGGCGATCCGCTCCTCGTCCTCGGCGCCTGCGAGGGCTCCTCGCAACAGGCGTGCTCCGCCAGAGAGCGTGAACAGCGGTAGCCGCTCGTCGCCGTGGCCGTGGATGCGCGCCGTGCAGAGGCGCGTCAGGCGGTCGAGCTGGTCCGTCGTGAGCGGCTCTGCGGCCACCGACCGCAGCTCGTCCACCGCGGGAATCTGCATGCGCTGTGTCATGGTTCAGTCCTCCGGCCGAGCTATGCCCCCGGCTGCGCGACCATCAGGTAGATGAAGACGATGAAGAGGAGATTGAGCCCGATACCGACCAGCTTCGGCACTGTTTCATCGGCAGCCCGCCGCAAGTCCTCACTCTCCTCGATCCCCTCGGCGATCATCGTGACGGCACGCGCGTAGACGCGCTTCGCGTGACGGCCGACCACGAGGTTGCCGAGCAGCACCGAGACGACCCAGAGCGTGTAGGACGCACTCAGCCACGCCTCGCTGAACTCACGATCGAGGTCGATCATGAGCCAGGTGCCAAAGACGATCACCGCCAGCGCGCCCGGCATGATCACGAAGTTCTCGATCGCCCGCGCCATCTGCATGGCGGCCGCGATCACTCGCGTACTGGTGCTGCTGGCGGCCCGTAGCCCAAGCGCCGTGTCCGCGCCGGCACCACCGACCAGCAGGAACGCACCGACCAGGTGCAGGATCAGCAATACCTCGCGTGAGTCCATCAGGCGACCTCTCCAGTGCGTGCCTCATCCTAGCGAGAAATTCCCGGATGGAGCGCCATGTGTGAACCGGTTCATCGATGGCACCGCCTGTGGCTGGCACAGTCTCCTCGTAGCGCAGGAACTGAGAGGAACTCGCGATGGCAACCATGCACCAGTACGGAACGACCATTCGACGCGGAACGCAGATCGACCTCCGCGCCCCCTTCCGAGCGACCCTCAACGCAGTGATGCGTGCCGCCGAGGTGGTGAACGGAACGACCATCGACGGCGAGACGGCCGTCGAGGATCAGGCCCTCGATCGCGCTCGCTCTGACGAGCACGCCTCGATCGCCGGCGAACGCCACACGCACTACGCCTAGCGCCCCTCTCGGGGCCCCACCTTCCACAGCGGGCCGCTGCAGCGGCCCGCTGTCTTTGTGTACGCGCCGTCGGCCGCCGACGTGTGCCACATGCTCAGACCGCTGCATGAGGAGGCCCGACAACGCGGTCTTCCGAGCCCCGGGATGCCCGACACGATGACCGCCGAGGGATCACAAGCCCCTGGGCAGATCTCTATTCACCCGTTGCTCATCAATACTGGGCAAACGACGACGAATGGATAGAGCGCTGGTCTATCGAGGTGCGCGAGCGCCGCCGATGATCGCGGCATGGACGCTATGTCTGCCATCGTGATGTTCGCCGGTATCGCCCTCGCCGGGCTCGCGCTGTTCGCCGCACTCTCCACCGACTGAGCGCAGCACGTTCAGCTCAGCGGCGCCGGCAGCTCCGGATTGCGCCGCTCGAGGATCTGCTCCATCCGCATGCGCACCGCCCGGTCCTGCGTCTCGTGCGTCAGGATGTAGAACTGCTCCTCGCGGACAGCATTGAGCACCTTGTCCGCAATCTCCTCCGGGTCCTGTCCTTGATCCGCGATGCGGTCGAACCAGTTCTGCGTCCGCTCCTTGACCTCCACAGCGTCGAGGCGGTGGATGTCCTCCTCCAGCAGCTGATCGGGCCGGTTGCGGCCCGCCGCGGCGATGCGTGTGCGCACGCCGCCGGGACAGAGCACGGAGACGCGGACATCGGGCGAGGCTTCCTGCAGCTGGAAGTACAACGCCTCCGAGAGGCGAACGACACCGTGCTTGGAGATGCCGTAGATGGCCAGGACGGGGCCAGTGGTGAGTCCCGCCGTCGAGGCGGTGTTGACGATGTGCGCCGGCTCCCCCTGCTCGAGCATGATCGGCACGAAGGTGCGGACGCCGTGGACGACACCCCAGAGGTTGACGTCCAATGTCCAGGTCCAGTCGCTGAGCGGTTGCTCCCAGACGTACTGCTGGCGGTCGCCGATGATCGCGCCGCCGGCGGCGATGCCGGCGTTGTTGCAGAGCACGTGCACGCCGCCGTACGTCGCCAACGCCTCGTCGGCGAGGTGCTGCACGGCGTCGGCACTAGACACGTCGCAGATCACGCCAGTGACCTCGAGCTCGGCCCGTCGCAGCTCCGCGACCGTGGCCTCCAGGGCGTCTTCCTCGATGTCGGCGAGGATGACCTTCATGCCCTCCTGACCGAAGCGCTCGGCCATGGCGCGGCCGATGCCGCTCGCACCGCCGGTGACGACGGCGACCCGTCCCTCGAAGTCCTGCATCGCGTACCCCGCTCTCGCTACATCGCGGCGGGGATGATAGCGGGGTGCAGCCCGTGCGGGGCGGTGCGCTATTCGACAGCCACCTCGCGCCCGGCGCGTGCCGAGGCGTACAGCGCGTCGAGGATGCGGATCGTGGCGAGCCCGGCGCGGCTGGACGCCCCTGGTTCGCGGCCATCGCGGATCGCGTCGAGGAAGTCGGCCTGCACGGTCGCTGCCGGCAACGGTTCCTCAGGCAGCGCGCGGTCGTTGCCGTCGCGGTCGAAGATCGACAATTCCGCCTCGCCGTAGTCATAGGTTCGCCGCAGCGCCCCGCCGTCCGTGCCGTAGTACTGGATCAGCGTCTCCTCGGCGTGGGTGTGCTGGCTCGCCCACGAGACCTCCAGGGCCAGCGTCGCGCCGCCCTCGAAGCGTACGAAGCCGGTGGCGAAGTCCTCGACCTCGATCCCGCCCTCGACGTCGCGATCGCCAAAGCGACTGTGCAGCTGCGCTGAGGCGGTGAGCGGCTCCGGGTAGCCGAGGATGAACAGCGTCCAGTCGAGGAGATGGACACCGTTGTCGATCAACGCCCCGCCGCCGGCCAGTTCGCGGTCGATGAAGGTCGGTCGCGCGGGGATGCCCTGCTGGCGGTGCCACATCGCCCGCGCGTAGTAGACCTCGCCGAGCTGCCCCGCCTCGACGGCGCGCTGGATGCGGAAGACGCCGGGCTTCCAGCGCTGACTGAAGTGGATGGCCAGCTGCCGGTCCGCCGCCTCAGCGGCCGCGATCATGGCCTGGGCATCAGCGACATTCAGCGCCATCGGCTTCTCGCACAGCACGTGCAGCCCGGCCTCGAGCGCGGCGAGCGTCAGTGCCGCGTGTAGCGCGTTCGGCACCGCGATCGAGACCACGTCGACGAGCCCCGAGTCGAACATCGCCTGTGCATCGGTGAACGTCGAGGCGATGCCGAACTCCTCGGCGGTCGCGGTGAGCTTGGCCTCGTCCAGGTCGCAGATCACTGCGACCTCGCAGTCGGGCGAGTCGAGGTAGGCCCGGATGTGCTGACGCCCCATGCCGAGCCCGACGACGCCGGCCCGCAGCATGCCGGGCCCGGCCGGTGTCGGTGTCACGGGATGCGCAGCTTGAGGTTTCGGTACCAGACCGGATCGCCGTGGTCCTGCAACGCGATGTGCCCTCGTTCGTTGCGGCCGTAGCGAGGCATGGCAGCAAACTTGCTCTCCGCCACTCGGCGCTCCCAGTCCTCGCTGAACAGCTCGTAGGCCACGACCTGCTCGCCGTTCAGCCACAGCTGGACATGCTGCCCCTCGACGAGGATGCGCACCTCATTCCACTCGCTGACCGGCCGCGTCAGATCGCGAGGCGGGGCGTGCAGCGCGTAGTTCGATCCCGCGGCCGTCTTGGGGTCGCGGCCGTCCGGGTGCACGGCGTTGTTCAGCACCTGCATCTCCGGGCCGGTCTCCCAGACGCGCTCGTGGTCCTCCGACACGCGGAAGAAGATGCCGCTGTTCCCAGCCCCTTCGTCGACCTTCCACTCGAGGCGGAGGTCGATGTCCTCGAACTGTTCGATGGTGACGATGTCGCCGGCCGGAGCCGCCCGATGCAAGGCGTCGCCCTCGATCACCCAGCCGTCCGGGAAGCTGTCAGAGCGGAAGCCGCGCCAGTGCTCAGTGCTCTCGCCGTCGAAGAGCAGGCGCCACCCGGCCGCGCGCTCCTCGTCGGTCAGCATGTTCGGGGCGCCGTCGTCAGAATCGGCCATGCGAGGGGGCTCCTCGGCGCTCGGGAACGCTGCTACTCGACGCGGATAGTCGCGCTGCTGATCTCGAGGTGGTCCTGCGTCTGGCCCGACTGGCTGCCCTGCATCTCGAGCTTCCGAACGATGTCCATCCCGTCGACGACTTCGCCGAAGATGCTGTGCTTTCCGTCGAGCCACGGCGTTGGGACGAAGGTGAGGAAGAACTGACTGCCATCGGTCCCCGGCCCCGCGTTCGCCATCGAGAGCAGGCCCGGCTTGTCGTGCTTGCGGCTGCCGAACTCGCCCTCGTAGGTGTAGCCGGGACCGCCAGTCCCGCTGCCGAGGGGGCAGCCACCCTGGGCCATGAACTCGGTGATGACGCGGTGGAAGATGAGCCCGTCGTAGAAGCCGAGGCGCGTCAGGTAGATCGTGCTCGTCGCGTGCATCGGCGCCTCATCCGGCAGTAGCTGGATCGAGATCTTGCCAACGTTCGTGTCCATGTCCCAGTAGTAGCTCGAGCCATCGTCGAACTCAGCCTGCGGCGGCTTGGAGAGCGACGTGCGCCAGCTGTTGGAAGCGGTGTCGACCGCCTCCGACTGAATGAAGGCGTCGATGGCGTCGAGCGCGGTGTCAGGCATCGGTGCTCCGGTCCTCGGCGGTGTGCCGTTGATGGTCGCTTGGCGCAAACTTGCGGCTGCGAGCATATCCGTTCACCCGCGCAGGATCCGCCGTAGACTTCGCGACGATGTCGCGACTGATCCGAGGCGAACCGACCGACCTGCTCCTTGACGGCCCGGCGACGGCTGACCTGACCGTCGTGCTGGCGCACGGCGCCGGCGGGCCGATGGATGCGCCGTTCATGGAGACGGTCGCGGTCGGCCTCGGCGAAGCGGGCGTTGCCGCCGCACGCTTCGAGTTCGCCTACATGGCCCGCCGCCGCACCGAGGACAAGCGTCCCGGTCCCCCACGCGCTGAGCGTCTGATCAGCGAGTACCTCGCGGTGATCGAAGCGCTCGGCGGCGGTGACCGCGTGGTCATCGGCGGCAAGTCGATGGGCGGCCGCGTCGCCTCGATGGCAGCCGACGAGGCAGGTGTGCGCGGCCTCGTCTGCCTCGGCTACCCGTTCCATCCGCCGGGCAAGCCGGACGCCCTGCGCACGGCGCACCTCGAGGAGCTGCGCACACCGGCGCTGATCGTGCAGGGCGAACGCGACACCTTCGGCCAGCGCGCGGAGGTCGAGGGCTATCCGCTGTCCGACGCCATACGCGTCGAATTCCTCCTGGACGGCAACCACTCGTTGAAGCCCCGCAAAGCTTCTGGTACGACCGAGGCGGAGCATTTGCAGCGGGCCGTCAAGCTTGTGGCGGCGTTCGTCGCCGAGCTCTGACGACACTCCGGGGCGGGGACTCACCTCGAGGGTTCGTGCGTTGCTCGCGGAGCAGGCATGATGGCTGCTGACGCCCCGACCCGAGTCCGCATCTGCGGTACGGGCGAGGACCGGAGGTTCGATTGACCACGCTCGACGAGGCCCCGCCGATCGAGGAGATCGCACCGGGCCTGCACCGCCTGGCGACGCCGATGACCAGCACGGCGCTGCCCTGGATCATGCCGTACGTGTTCGAGGGCGCCGACGGCATCACGCTCTTCGACTCCGGCTACGGCACAGTCGAGGCGACGGAGTCGCTGACAGCGCAGCTGGCGACGCTCGGATACGAGCCGTCCCAGATCGAGCGACTGATCGTTTCTCACGCCCACCCTGACCACCTCGGCATGGCCGATTGGATCCGAGAGCAGTCGCCCGACTGCGAGCTGGTGATGACCCGCCGCGAGGCCGAATGGCACCGCGGCTCACACCCGAGCGGTGGCGAGCACGGCGAGGACTGGATGCGCCGCAATGATGAGTGGCTGATCCGCCACGGCGTCGCGGTCGAGGAAGTGGAAGCGAACCACCGCGAGATGCGCGGCCGCGGCGGCCCGCCGTGGGCGAGCGATTCGCGCTCCAGTAACGGCAACGGCGCGTCGGCGTCTCGCGATGTCTCGACGGAGACCGAGCGGCGCTCCTGGTCGATCCGCGTCGAGGGCGCCGACCGTGAGCTCGACGACGGCGAGGTCCTCGAGTTCGACGGCTGGGCCGTCGAGGCGATCTGGACGCCGGGGCACACGCCCGGTCACCTCTGCCTCTACGAGCGCAACCAGCGCGTGCTCTTCACCGGCGACCATGTGCTTTCGCGGATCACACCCAACTGCTCGCTGTCGCAGGAGGACGAGGAGATCCACCGCAGCCCGCTGGCCGAGTACCTCGCCTCGCTGCGCAAAGTGGCCGCCTTCGACACATCACGCGCGCTGCCGGCACACGAGGCGCTGATCGACGACCTGCCCGCGCGCTGCAATGAGCTGCAGGTGCACCACGACGACCGTCTCGAGGAGGTGCTGGACGGGATCGGTGACCGCGCGGCGACGGCCAGCGATGTCTCCTCGGAGGTGACCTGGAACAAGCCGTACAGCACGTTCAACATCTTCAAGAAGCGCAGCGCGCTGGGCGAAACGCTGGCGCACCTGCGGCTACTCGAGGAAGAGGGTCGCGTCCACGAGCACCACGATGACCAGCAGGTGCGCTGGGAACGCGTGTAGCCGGAGCACGGACCGCGACTCCGGGGAGTGAACCTCGGGCGCCGGCCGAGAGGCACGCGCGATGTTCTACACCTTCTGGCTCGGCTGGATCCCGTTCATCGCCGGCGTCTGGCTGCTCTGGGGATCGGAGAGCAAGCCGCTCACCCCGCAAGCTCCAGTACGGCTTCCTTGCTGTCGGCGGCCTCGTCCTGATCGCGCTCAGCGCCTTCGTCGAACCGACGTAGCCCCGCCGTTTAACCAATCGGATGGGCCTCGAGGTGCGAGACCACCTCGTCGCAGACGCGCTCTGGCTCCTGCTGGATCAACCAGTGTCCGGCGTCAAGCTCCGCGAGGCGGTACGGGCCCTTCATATACGCCTCACCCAGCTCCACCCCGCGGCGACCGATGGCGTTGTCCTGGTTGCCCCAGATCAGGAGCGTCGGCGTGGTGATCTCGCCCACCTCGATGGCCACACCGCTGCCCGGCTCGTTGAGGTTGCGGTACCAGTTCAGCGCGCCGGTGAGCGCGCCCTCCTGCCGGAACACCTCGAGGTATTCGGCCACCTCGGCCTCGTCGCTCTCCGACCAGATGTTGCGCAGGCCCTCGAACTCGTTGGTCGCGAACGCCTGCTCCGCCACGCCGCCCGGCTGGCGGAAGAAGATGATGTACTGGCTGCGCTGCTGCTGATCTTCGTCCTCGGCAATGGCCTGGCTGAACGCCGTGACGTGGGGCACGGACATCGCGACGTAGCTGGCGATTCGCTCCGGCTGAGCCCCCGCAGCGGTCCAGCCGACGCCCGCGCCGTGGTCATGGGCCACGAGGTGGAAGCGATCCCCACCAACCGCATCGACGAGTGCGAAGAGGTCGTCGACGAGGTTCGGGTAGGCGTAGGCCGACTCCTCGGCGGGTCGCGCGCCCGGGCTGTAGCCACGTTGGTCCGGCGCGATCACGCGGTAGCCCTCGGACGCGAGCCGCTCGATCAGCGGCAGCCACATCCTCGAGGTCTCAGGAAAGCCGTGTAGGAGCACGACGAGTTGACCATCGTCGGGTCCGTCCAGCCGGCAGGTAAACGTCAGTCCGTTCGCCTCGATCTCCTCGATCCGCACCGCCATCGTTTTCAGCCCTCCTCGCGGCGTCGGCCGCGCATCAAGTAATCCGGATCAGCATGTGTCACGTAGGTCGGCGCCATCGCCTCGGCCAGAGCGCGCGTCGCTGAGAGGGTGCGCGCGATCGATAGCTCGTCCTTGGCCAGCAGCGTGGAGGCCAGTTCGCGCGCACGCGGCTGCAACTCGTCGTCGTCGACCACGTGGTTCAGGAAACCCCACCGCTCCGCCTGTGCGGCCTCGAAGCGGTCACAGGTCATGACGAGCTCCTTCGTCCTCGCAGGTCCGATTTCGCGCATCAGTCGCGGCAGCGCGTTCCACGTCAGCGGGATGTCGAGATCGACCTCCGGGATCGAGAACCAGGCGCTGCGCGCCGCCAACCGCAGGTCGAGGCAGGCGAGGAACACGACGGCGCCGCCGATCGCCAGCCCGTTGACCGCGCCGATCGTCACCTGCGGCAGCGCCTCGATCGCCTCGCAGGTGCGGTTGCCCTGCGACGCCCGGATGCGCGCCTCGGTCTCCGAGGTCGGCCCCTCGATCGGGGGCTGCTTCAGGTCGGCGCCAGCCGAAAAAGCGCGGCCGGCGCCGGTCAGGATCACCACGCGCGCCGAGGCATCATCGCGCAGCACGCGGCAGGCATCCTGCAGCTCCTCGTGCATCTGTCGGCTGATCGCGTTGAGCGATTCGGGCCGGTCGAGGATGATGGTCACGAGCCCTTCGAGGGCCTCGTCACGCTCGACGCGGAGCGTCTCGTACTCGGTCATCGGCCGCCTCCCCGCGGGATGATAGAGGCGGGCCGCCCGGAGCACACGTTGCAGTCTGTTCTGTTAGGGTGTTCATCCCGCGCCGCCTCGGCGGCCCACATCGCGCTTCGTCCAAGGAGTCTCCCCCGTGGCATCCCAAGCTGCTTCGAACGCCATGACCGAAGAGTGTGCCCACCATTGGGTATTGCCGAGCCCGGGCGGGCTCACCAGCACGGGGCACTGCAAGTTCTGCGGCGCCGAGAAGGAGTTCTCCAACGCGGTCGCCAAGGGCTGGGTCGTGCGCTCCGGAGCTCGCAAGAACTAGCCACCGTTACGTCAACAGATTGACCCACGGCGCACCGAGCGCGCTCCCCCACTTGAGCGCCGTCGCCTAGCATCGCCTAACGCACCACACCACATCCGGTCAGACGCCGGCCGGCTGCGCATGTCGAAGGGGTTCCGATGAGCGAGGTAAATGGGAGCGCCCTTGTGGCGCAGGGACTGTCACAGCAGGGGATCGACACGGTCTTCACCGTCGTTGGTGGCCCCGTGATCGAAGCCGTAGGCGCCTGTGGCGCCGCGGGCGTGCGACCGATCGGCGTTCGCCACGAGCAGGCCGCCGCTCTGAGCGCGACCGCCTACGGTTATGTCGCCAATTCGATCAGCGCCTGTCTGCTCGCCTCCGGTCCCGCCGTGACGAACGCCGTGACGGGCGCCCACGTTGCTTATGACAACGCGATGCCGTTGCTCATCCTCGGCGGGTCGTCTTCGCTGGCCACCGCCGGCCTCGGCGGCTTCCAGGAGTGCGATTCGGTCTCGATGATGCGCCCGGTCACCAAGTGGCAGGCGCAGGCCACAAGCCCCGAGCGGATCCCGGAGCTCATCGCCTACGGCGTACGCGAGGCGCAGTCCGGCCGCCCGGGCCCGGTCTACATCGACCTCCCCGGCGACGTGCTGAACGCCACCGTCGAGGAGGAGCGCGTACGCGCAATGCCGAAGGTCGGTCCACCGTCACGCCCGCCCGGCGACCCGGCCGCCATCGAGCGCGCGGCCGATGCGCTGCGCCGGGCCGAGCGGCCGCTCGTCCTCATCGGCAAGGGCGTGCGCTGGTCCACCACGCCGGAGCAGCTGACCACGCTCGTTGAGTCGCTCGACGCTCCGTTCCTGGCCTCGCCGATGGGTCGCGGGTTCATCCCCGACGACCACCCGCTCAACGTCGCCGCCGCCCGCTCGCAGGCGATGCGCAACGCGGACGCCATCATCATCCTCGGCGCTCGGCTCAACTGGATGTTCGGGTTCGGCCGCGCCTTCGCCGAGGACGCGACCGTGATCCACGTCGACATCGACCCCGCTGAGCTCGGCCGCACGCGCTCGGTCGACATCGGCATCGCCGGCGACGTCGGCGCAGTACTCGACCAGCTGAACACCGCGCTCACCTCGGACGTTGCGCTCCCGCGCGAGTCGCCGTGGCTGGACGACCTGCGGGAGACGATCGCGGCGAACGAGGATGCGGTGCGCCCGCTCGTCGACTCGGACGCCGTGCCGATGACGCATCACCGCCTGATGCGCGAAATCCGCGACGTCATCCCACGCGAGACGATCATCACCGTCGACGGTCAGATCTCGTTCTCGACGGCGCGGCAGATGCTGCCCACCTATACGGCCGCCGCCCGTCTCAACTCTGGCTCGAACGGCTGCATGGGTGTCGGCGTTCCGTTCGCCATCGGCGCGGCGCTGGCGAGCCCCGGGACGCCCGTGCTCAGCCTCAACGGCGACGCTGCTTTTGGCTTCAACGGTCTCGAGGTTGAGACCGCTGTGCGCTACCGCCTGCCGATCGTCTTCGTCGTCGACAACAACGACGGCATCATGGGCGCCGTCCTCGAGGGCCAGATGTTCGAGGATGGCCACCCGGAGCCAGTGGCGATGTACCAGCCCGGTGCGCGCTACGACCGCATCATGGACGCCTTCGGTGGCCACTCGGAGCACGTCGAGGATCCGGCGGACCTCCGCCCGGCCCTCGAACGCGCCTTCGCGAACGCGCCGGCGTGCATCAACGTGCGCGTCGACCCGAACGCGATCTGGCCGATCCCGCGTGCCGGCCGCGGCGCCAACGCGCTGATGGGGTACTAGCGGGCAGCCACGGCGCTGCTACCGTCGGCTCACGTCAAGCTCAACCGGGGGTGAGTGACATGCGCGTTTCCGTCGGCCTCTCAGCGAACGGGACCGAGGACTGGCAGAGCCGCATCGACTTCGCCGTCGAGGCGGAGCGGCTCGGCGTCGATTCGATCTGGACGGCGGAGACGTGGGGGCACGACGCCATCACGCCGCTCGCCTACGTCGCCTCGCACACCTCGACGATCAAGCTGGGCACCGGGATCCTGCAGAACGGCGCACGCACGCCGGCCAACGTGGCGATGACGGCGATGTCGATGCACTCGATGACCGGCGGGCGCTTCCTGCTCGGCATCGGCGCCAGCGGACCGCAGGTCGTGGAGGGCTGGCGCTCCGCACGTCCGCGCCGCTCGTGGAGGACCTACCGATCTACATCGCCTCGCTGGGGCCCGCCAACCTGCGGCTCACGGGCGAGCTGGCCGACGGGTGGATCGGCACCTCGTTCGTGCCCGAAACCGCGGACATCTTCACTGACCCGATCCGCGAGGGCGCTGAGGCGGCCGGGCGCAGCCTCGACGACATCGACCTGCAGGTCGGCGGCGCGGTCGAGTTCACCGACGACGTCGAGGCGGCCGCGAAGCGCCACGCGATGGGCCTCGCGTTCTCACTCGGGGCGATGGGCTCGGCCCGGCACAACTTCTACAACGACGCGTACCGCCGCCAGGGCTGGGAGGACGATGCCAAGGCCGTGCAGCGGCTCTGGCTCGAGGGCAAGCGGAACGAGGCGCGTGACCTCGTGCCGATCGAGATGGCGCTGAAGGCGAACCTGCTCGGCACGCCCGACATGGTGAAGGAGCGGCTGCGGCTCTACCGCGACGCCGGCATCACGACCTTCCGCGCCGGCGTCCGCGGCGAAGGCATCGGCGAGCAGCTCGAACACCTCGGGCAGCTCATGGACCTCGTCCGCGCGGTCAACGAGGAGGTCGCCAGCCCGGCATGAGCGCCCCCCGCTTCGGGCTCAACCGCTTTGATGCGAGCAGCGTCGAGGCGTTCGCGCAGGATGTGCGACGCGCGGAGGAACACGGCTGGGATGGGGCCTTCCTCCCCGACTCGCAGCTGCGCCGCCGCGACACCTACGTGCTGCTCGCCGCCGCGGCGCAGGCGACCTCGGAGATCACGATCGGGCCGTTGCTGACCAACCCCGTCACGCGCCACCCCAGTGTCACCGCCTCCTCGATCGCGACGATCGACGCCCTCGCACCCGGCCGCACGCTCCTCGGCTGGGGCATCGGCGACACGGCGGTGCGCCTGGCCGGACTGCGCCCGACGCGTGTCGCAGAGCTGGAGGACGGCGCACGACTGATGCGCTCGCTGCTCGATGGCGAGGAGATCGAGGTCGGCGCGGCGCGCCCAGCGCGGCTGCCGCACCATCGATCGGTACCGATCTGGACCGCGGCGGGCGGGCCTCGCACGCTGCGATCGGCCGGCGCCAGCGCAGACGGCGTGTTCATCCGCGTCGGCACGCACCCGGCAAACATCGACCGCGCGGTGGAGGCGATCCACGCGGGCGCCCGTGAGGAAGGACGCGATCCCACCTCGGTGGGCCTGGGCGCGGTCTTCCACACGGTCTTCGTCGACGACTCGAAGCGCGCCGCGCTGATGGCGCGGTCGATGGCGGCCGGGTACTACGAGTATTCGCCGACGCTGTTCGACGCGCCCGGGTTCGAATGGACCGGCCCACATCCGGACGAGCTCAAAGAGCGGCACTCCGTCTGGCCGGACTTTCACCATGCGCCGGACCTCGAGGTGTCAGGTCGGGCGGTCACCTTCCTCGACGACGCGATCGCCAAGGCCTTCTGCCTGGCAGGAGACGCTGCGGCGATTGTGGACCAGCTGGTCGCGATCCTCGAGGGCTCGTCGGCGCATTTCGACTGGATCGTGCTCCACCCGATCCCGAACCCGCCGCTGCCCGATGCGGGCGCGGCGAGCTACCTCGAGCGGGTTGCGCGCGAAGTGCTTCCGGCCGCTCGAGAGCGGCTCGCCGACGCCTGACCACCCCCTCAGCGTCACGCGTCGTCTCGTCGTGCCTATACTGCGCGCGCGGCGAGGGACCGTACGGCAGCGAAGGGAACCACGATGGCGTGGGAGAACGAGTACCGCGACAAGCTGCGCACCGCCGCCGAGGCGGTCGAGCTGATCCCCGATGGTTCGCTCGTGGTGCAGGGAAACGCCGTCGGCGAGCCCCCGGCGCTGCTGCACGCGGTCGCCGACCGCGCCAGGTCCGGTGGCCTCTCCAGCCTGCGCATGACCTCTCTGCTCCCCATGGGCGCGAGCGCCCAGTCGATCCTGGCGCCCGACGTGCAGGATGTGATCAACTGGGAGTCGATCTTCGCCTCGGGCGCCGACCGCAAGCTGATCACCGATGGTGTCGCGGTCTACACGCCAGCGTTCTTCCATCAAGTGCCCCGGCTCTACACCGAGTTCATGGACGTCAACGTCGCGCTGATCTGCGTCTCGCGCGTCGACAAGCACGGGTACATGAGCCTCGGTA
Source organism: Dehalococcoidia bacterium (assembly GCA_965226785.1). Taxonomy (GTDB): domain Bacteria; phylum Chloroflexota; class Dehalococcoidia; order UBA2979; family UBA2979; genus CBDDEC01. The sequence goes on along the minus strand of CBDDEC010000001.1, from coordinate 253,326 downwards.
CGAACGTCGACACCAACAAGGCGGCGATCGCGGCTGCTGACGTCGTGCTGGCCGAGGTCAATCCGAACATGCCGCGTGTGCACGGCGACAGCTGGGTCCACGTCTCCGAGGTCGATGCGCTGGTCGAGCACGAGGCGCCGCTGACCGAGCTGCCCGTCCCGCCGGAACGCGAAGAGGATGTGGCGATGGGTCAGCTCATCGCGGAAATGATCCCGAACGGCGCGACGATCCAGCTCGGCATCGGCGGCGTGCCGAACGCCGTCGCGAAGTCGCTCATGGAGCACCAGGACCTGGGCATCCACACCGAGATGTTCGTCGACTCCATGGTCGATCTGGTCGAAACGGGCGTCGCCAACGGCTCGAAGAAGACGTTCCACCACGGCAAGGCCCTCTACTCATTCGCCGCGGGCTCGACCCGGATGTACGAATTCCTGGACGACAACCCGTATATCGAGGCCCATCCCGTCTCCTACGTGAACTTCCCGCCAAACATCGCTCGCAACAACGACATGATCTCGGTGAACTCCACGATCGAGATCGACCTCACCGGCCAGTGCTGCTCAGAGTCGATGGGGACGGCGCAGTTCTCCGGCACCGGTGGCCAGCACGACTATGCCCGAGGCGCCTTCGACGCCCCGGGTGGCAAGTCGATCATCGCCTTCTACTCCACGGCCCGCGGGGGCGAGGTGTCGCGCGTGGTGCCCACGCTCAAATCCGGCGCGGTGGTCACGACGCCCCGCACCGAGGTGCACTGGGTCGTTTCCGAGTATGGAGCGGCCAACCTCAAAGGCATGTCCAGTCGAGCGCGAGCGCAAGCCCTGATTGGCCTCGCGCACCCTAAATTCCGCGAGGAATTGACTCAGCAGGCCAAGGAACTCCGTTACATCTAGCGGCGGCCTTATGTCGTTCTCAAACGAAGCCGCTCGCGCTTGCGCGCTCGCTTCGGTTAAGTTCCGCATGTACTTAGGTGGTTCGAAGCCGCCGACAGGGGGAACCAGTGACCAGTAAACGATGGCTCCGCATCGGACTCGTAGCGGTGGCAGCCTTTGCTCTGCTGCTGTTCGCGTGTAGCGATGACGATGGCGACAGCGGCGGCAGCAGCGGCGGTATCCTCGCCGAAGTACAGGATCGCGGCGAGCTGAGATGCGGCGTCAAAGAGACGCAGCCCGGCTTCGGATTCCTTGCTTCTGACGGCACCCGCCTGGGCAACGATATCGAGTTCTGCCGCGCTGTTGCGGCGGCGGTCCTTGGCGATAGCGACGCGGTCGAGTTTATTGCCGCGAGCGCGGACAACCGCTTCGAGCTCCTGAGCTCGGGCGAAATCGACGTGCTGATCCGCACGACCACGTGGACGGCTAGCCGAGATGCCGACCTGGGTGGCGACTTCGTGACGACCACCTTCTATGACGGTCAGGGCATGATGGTGAAGGCCGACTCCGGCATCACATCCATCGCCGACCTCTCGGGCGCGTCGATCTGCGTGACCTCGGGCACAACGACCGAGGGCAACCTGGACGACCAGTTCGTGGCTCGTGGCCTCCCGTACACGCCAGTCTCCTTCGGTGGCGACGCGGCGGACACGGAGACCCTGGCGGCGTTCATCGAGGGTCGTTGCGACGGCTGGACGGCTGACAAGTCCAACCTCGCTGGCCAGCGCGCCAGCTACCCCGAGAGCGAAGGTGGCCCGTCGGCCGTGGTGATCCTGGGAGAGACCCTCTCCAAGGAGCCGCTCGGTCCGGTCACGCCCGATAACGACAGCGAATGGCACGCAGTGGTGCAGTGGGTCGTCTTCGGCATGATCATCGCCGACGAGTTCGGCATCACGAGCGCCAACGTCGACGCGGCGGCCGCCAGCCCGGCGAACCGCAACGTCGCGCGTCTGCTCGGTGTCGGCTTCGAGGGTGCAGAGGCTGAGAACTTCGGCCTGGGCATTGACGTTGACTTCATGCAGGACGTGCTCTCGCAGGTCGGGAACTTCGATGAGGTGTACCAGCGCACGCTGACACCCATCGGCCTCGGCCGAGAGGGTTCGCTGAACGCGAGCTGGCTCGACGGTGGCGCCATCTATGCGCCGCCGATGCGCTAGCCAAGCGACGATTCGAATCACGGCGGCGGCCCCAAGCGGTTGGGGCCGCCGTTCCGTGATATCGAGCCGAGCAGCGAGTAGCTAGCAATGGCGCTTCAGACGCAGCGGCCGCGCCTGTGGCGCAGTCGACGTGCGCAGCGAATCATCTGGCAGGCGATCTTCGCCTTTTTTCTGGCGCTGCTGGTTGGCTACATCATCGACCGAGCCCTACAGCTCGAACTCGATGTCGACTTCATCACCGGCCCGACGGGGTTCCAGCCCGGCCATGGCTGGCTGTTCGAACCCGATAGCAACGAGGTGCGCTGGATCGTCTATCTCGGGGCGGTCTGGAACACCATACGGCTAGCCCTCGTCGGCATCTTCCTCGCGACTATCATCGGCGTGGTCGCGGGCGTGTCGCGGCTGTCTGACAACTGGCTCGTCTCGAAGATCGCACTGATCTATGTCGAGACCATCCGCAATACCCCCATCCTGGTGCAGATCATATTCTGGTACACCGCAGTGTTCCTGAAGCTCCCCGAGATCAGCCGCGAGCTGAACCTGTTCGGAACCGTCTATCTCTCGAACCGGGCGCTGCAGCTTCCCTGGCCGGAGCCTCGCAGCGAGCTGTTCGGGGTCTGGGTGCTCGTGTTGGCAGCCGGCCTCGTCGCCGCGTTGTTCGTGCGGCGGCGACGGGCTGTCGAGGAGAGTCAGACGGGCGAGACGAAGCGACCCAACCTCTTCGGCGTCCTGACATTCCTCGCGATCGCGGTCATCTCCTATGGGCTGCTGCTGGCTCCTGTCGGCATCGACGTGCCGAACGTTCAGGCGCAGGAGTTCACGCGACAGTACGAGGGTGGCCTGGGCATCACGCCGGAGTTTGCCGCGCTGCTGTTGGCGCTGGTGCTGTACACCGGCTCGTTCATCGCCGAGATCGTGCGTGGGAGTATCCAGTCGCTAGCGCGAGGTCAAACCGAAGCTGCGATGGCTGTCGGGCTAACTGGCTACCAGCGCATGTCGCTGATCATCCTGCCGCAGGCGTTGCGCTCGATGATCCCGTCGCTGACAAACGAATATCTGAACCTCACGAAGAACACGAGTCTGGCCGCGGTCATCGCCTACGCGGACCTCTTCCAGATCAGCACGGTCATCATCAATAAGATCGGCCACGCGGTGGTGGTCTACCTGATCATCATCCTCACGTACCAGCTGATGAGCTGGACCATCTCCGGGATCATGAACTACATCAACCGCCGCGTGCAGCTGGTGGGTGCGTAATGGCCGTCCGCACCGAACCGCTCAGCACCTTCGCGACCAGCTCCCTGTGGCTGCGACGGAACCTCTTCAGCAGCCGCTGGAACTCGCTGCTGACAATCGTGACGGTGGTCTTCGGCGCGTTCCTCATGTTCAGCATCGGGCGCTTCGTGCTGGTCTCGGCGGACTGGGAGTCCGTCGAGGTCAACAGACGGCTGCTCGCTCTCGCCACGTACCCAACGGGGGAGGAGTGGCGCCTCTGGCCACCGCTGTTCGTGCTCGGCCTTGCGGCGGGGCTTGGCTACGGACTCTGGAGTTCCGTCTCGCGCACGGAACTCGTGATCAGCTTCTTCGCATTGATCTTCCTCTTTGGCACGATCTTCGAGGGGACGAACGCGTTGCTGGTCGCCATCACAATGGCGCTGACCGTGTTCGGGTACCTGCTCGGGCACCGGGTGATGCTCGGCACCCAGTTCGAAACGCTCGGGCGTCGGGCAGCCATCATCGGCGGCCTGCTGGTGCTGCCGCTGGCCCTCGTGCTGCTGAACCTCGGCGACGGAGTACGTACCAGCGACTGGGGCGGCGTGATGCTGAACCTGATGCTGGCGTCGGTCGGCATCGCGATCGGCTTCCCCCTTGGTGTCCTGCTCGCGCTCGGTCGGGCCAGCTCGCTCCCCGTGGTCCGCATCGCCTGCACGGTCTATATCGAGTTCGTCCGAGCCGGGCCACTCATTCTCTGGCTCGCTGTCTCCAGGCTGGTCCTGCCCGACTTCATGCCGGCCGCCGGCGGGCTGGACGAACTCGACCTCGTGGTGCGCGCGATGCTCGTGATCGGCGGTTTCGCCGCCGCCTACATCGCCGAGGTCGTGCGCGGCGGCTTGCAGGCGATCCCTCGAGGCCAGCGCGAGGCCGCGGACGCCGTCGGGCTCAACACCTTCCAGACCACGACGTTCATCGTCCTGCCACAGGCGCTGCGCATCGTGATCCCGGCGCTCTTGAACCGCTTCGTTTCGCTGTGGAAGGACACCTCGCTGGTGGTCGTCCTCAGCTTCGTCGACCTCCTCGGCGCGGCGCGGCGGATCCCGGCGCAGCCCGAGTTCATCGGCACGCAGGCCGAATCACTGTTGTTCGTCGCGCTCGTCTTCTGGGCGATCGCATTCACCATGTCCCGTATGAGCGCCCGTATCGAGCGACAGCTCGGCATCGGCGTCCGGTAAGACGAAGGAGTCAACCATGGCCATCTCAGCCAACGCACGCGACATCATCGAGGTCGAGCACATCGACAAGTTCTTCGGCGACTTCCAGGCGCTGAACGACATCTCGACCACCGTTAAGGAGCAGGAGGTGGTGGTCGTGTTCGGTCCCTCCGGCTCCGGCAAGTCAACGTTCATTCGCACCCTCAACCGTCTGGAGGTCCACGACGCGGGACGCATCGTGATCGATGGCATCGAGCTGAACGACGACCTTGGCAACCTCGAGGCCATCCGCGCCGAGGTGGGGATGGTCTTCCAGCAGTTCAACCTCTTCCCGCACCTCTCCGTGCACCGCAACATCACGCTCGCGCCACAGAAGGTCCGCCATCTGGGCCAGGAGGAAGCTGACACACTCGCGATGCAGCTCCTCGAGCGTGTCGGCATCCCGGAGCAGGCTGACAAGTTCCCGGCGCAGCTCTCCGGCGGCCAGCAGCAGCGCGTCGCCATCGCCCGGGCGCTCGCGATGCAGCCGAAGATCATGCTCTTCGACGAGCCGACCTCGGCCCTCGACCCGGAGATGATCAAAGAAGTCCTCGACGTCATGACCGAGCTCGCCGAGTCGGGCATGACGATGATCGTAGTCACCCACGAGATGGGCTTCGCCCAAGGCGTCGCCGACCGCTTCCTCTTCTTCGACGAGGGTCAGATCGTCGAGGAGGGTACGCCCGAGCACTTCTTCACGAACCCGCGGGAGGACCGCACGAAGCTCTTCCTCTCGCAGATCCTCTAAGCCTCGTCCGCTAGCCCCTCACGACGATTCGCCAGTGAGGAAGCGCCGAGGCACCTCGCGCATCATCATGTCGATCGTCGCCTGCTCGACGCCGGCGTCGAGCAGCGCCGGGATCGCGACGGTCGAGACGAAGAGATAGCGCGTCGGGTTATTCGAGGATGGCGCCTGGGCCCCCGCACGAATCGGGCGCGGCCCGTAGTCGTGACCGAGCATGAGGCGCTCCGCCCAGCCGCGGTCGATCAGCTCCTTCACCGTCGCGTTGCGATCTTCCCAGCCGACGCGGCCCGGACCGCCGGGGTAGCGGTCCATCGACATGTAAACGCCCGACTGCAAGAGGTCTTCGAGATAGTCGGCGTCCGTGGTGTCGGCCGAGTGCCCGATACAGACGAGGTGCATCGGCACCTCCTCTTCGAGGAAGACCTCCACCTGGCGGCGGCCCACCTCGAGCGGCGCCCAGTGGTGCGTGCTGATTGGCACGCCGGTGCGCTTCGCGGCACGCGCCGCGCCGCGGAGCACCAGCTCGGCTTCATCCGTCACACCCACGGCGTCGTTCGCTACCTTGATCGCACCAGCCTTGATCGAGGTGGTGCCGATGCCCTCTTCGATCTCGCGGACGAAGATGTCGGCGATTGTGTCCGGGTCGCGCGTCCAGAAGGATCGAGGCACGTCGCGCCAGATGCCGGTGGCGACAACGACGTTGACGCCCGACGCTTCTGCGACGCGCGCGAAGAACTCGACGTCGCGACCGAGGTCGGGCGTCGTTAGATCGATGATCGTGTCGACGCCGCCGGCCCTGGCCTCGGACAGCTCGGCGATCACCTGCGCCTCCGAGGCCTCGAGGTCGTAGAGCCATGGGTAGTGCCGGATGTCTTCGCCGTTCGAGGTCATGACGTGCTCATGGCTGAGCGTGAAACCCAGCTCGCTCGCCTCGATCGGTCCGAGGACAGTCTCGACGGTGGCCATGGAGGGCTCCTCTCGCGTCAGTACCGCGGAGGGCGGTCCGAGGTGGCGGCAGCATAGCGGACGCACCGCGGCTAGGATGTGCGTCATGTTCATGGCCCACCCACTCCGCGTCGAAGGCGGCACAGGCAGCCCGGTGAACCCGATCGCGATGTTCTAGCGCTCAGTCGAGGACGGCGGTCGCTTCGATCTCGATCAGCATTTCGTCGCGCCCCAGTGCCGCCACGCCGACCCAAGTGATCGCGGGCGCGGGGTCCGGCAGCGACAGGACCGGCCCCAGCGCCGGAGCGATCGACTCGTCGTAATTCACGATGTAGTAGGTGAGCCTGACGAGGTCGGCCAACGTCGCTCCAGCAGCGCGGAGTGCCGTGTCGAGATTGGCGAACGCCGCCCGGGCCTGCTCGACAACATCGCTGCCGCCGATCAACTGCCCCGCCGTGTCGTACGGAACCATCCCGGAGAGATAGAGGGTCGTCGCACCCGTCGCGCGTACCACTTGCGTCAGTCCCGGGATCGCCGGCACGCCTGCAGGGTTGATGCGTTCGATCGGCACGTCGGACCCTCCAACATCGACCGCTCGCTGCGGGGCGACGCTTCGCCGTATGGTACGGCGGCCATGGACGACACCGAGATCGGCTACCGCTCCGCCCTCGACCTGATCGAGGCCTACCGCACGAAGCAGCTGTCGCCCGTCGAGGTGACAGAGGCGGTGCTGCGCCGCCTCGAGGCGGTCGAGCCGCGGATCAATGCGTTTGTCACGGTGACGCCGGAACTCGCCCTCGAACAGGCGCGGGCCGCCGAGGCGGCGTACGTGGCCGGTGAGGCGGGCCCCCTCGCCGGTGTGCCGTTTTCGCTGAAGGACCTGACGGTCACCGCCGGCATCCGCACGGCCCGTGGATCGCTGGTCAACCCGGACTGGATCCCCGATGAGGACGGGCCGATGAACGAGCGGCTCTACTCGGCCGGCGGCGTCATGCTCGGCAAGACGACCACACCGGAACTCGGGTGGAAGGGCGAAACGACGAGTCCCGTCACCGGCACGACGCACAACCCCTGGAAGCACGGGCGCACCTCCGGGGGTTCGAGCGGCGGCGCGGCGGCACACGTGGCGGCCGGCGTGGGACCGCTGGCCCAGGGCTCGGATGGCGCTGGTTCGATTCGCATCCCGGCGGGCTTCTGCGGCGTCTACGGCCTGAAGCCCTCCTGGGGCCTGGTCCCGCTCTACCCGCCGAGTTCGCCGCTGTCGCACAACGGCCCGATCTCGCGCACGGTCGCCGACGCCGCCCTCTTCCTCGACATCACTGCCGGAAGCGATCCTCGCGACCGCCTGTCGATCGATGCCAACGCGAACTATCTCGACGCCGCGCGCGACGGTGCGCGTGCCGCCGACGGCGAGCGACCGCTCGAGGGTCTGCGCGTCGCCTGGTCACGCGACCTCGGCTACGCCGCCGTCCACGAGGACGTCGCCGACATCGCGGAGGCCGCAGCGCGACGCTTCGAGGAGCTGGGTTGCACCGTCGAGGAAGCGCATCCCCTCGAGGGCGATCCGTGGGACATCCTGGACGTGATCTGGGCGTCACGGCAGGCCGGCGGGCACATGCACGACCTCGACGAGGTGCGCAACCGGCTCGATCCGGGCCGGCTGCGCGTGATCGAGCAGGGCCAGCAGCTGACCGCGGTGCAGCTGGCCAACGCGGAGACGCGACATCTCGCGTACGCGCAGTCGGTCCGCGAGTTCTTCGAGGACTACGACCTGTTGCTGACGCCGACGCTTCCCGTCGCCGCGTTCGCGGCCGGCGAGGACTTCCCGGCGGAGATCGCCGGGGTACCGCAGAGCTACCTCGGGTGGACCGCGTTCACCTATCCGTTCAATCTCACCGGCCAGCCCGCCGCGACGGCTCCAGCCGGCTTCGACGGCGAGGGCCTGCCGGTCGGTCTGCAGATCGTCGCCCCCTGGCGCGACGACGCCGCCTGCATCCGCGCCTCCGCCGGGTTCGAGGCGATCGCGCCGTGGTCGGACGCCCGACCGGACCTCGGCGTCTAGGCGCAGCCGCGGCTTATGCTGGCCTCCGCCCGAGGAGGTCCGCTGTGTCACTACCGGCTGTCGACGAGCGCTTGCTGCGCCACCTCTACCGCTACGACCGCACGCTGCCGCTGCTGGCGACGAGCGAGCCCGAGCAAGTCATTGACCCGACGACCCGGATCGTCGTCGAGGATGTCGCGCGAGAGCGCGTGACGTTCGCATCTACGCACGACGAGCGTGTGGTCGTGACGCTGACTTACCCCTCCGATGGCGCAGCGCACCCGAGCGTGATCATCCAGCACGGCTCGACACCCCTCGGCCGGCACTCGAACGTGACGCTGGTCTCGACCGCGCTGCGCTGGGCGGGCGAGGGGATGCTCGTGGCGTCGGTGGACGCCTACGGCTTCGGCTCGCGCGAGACTCCCGACGACCGAGGGCGGCTGCGGCCGCAGCGGTCCGACCTGATCTTCCGCACACGCGACCAGCGCATCCAGGCGATCCAGGATCTGATGCGCACAGTCGACTATCTGCTGACGCGCGCCGACGTGGCGAACGGCGCCATCGCCTACCACGGCGTCTCGATGGGTTGCCGCATCGGGGTGCCGTTCTTCGCGCTCGAGAACCGCGTCTGCGCCGGTTCGTTCTTCGTGGGCGGCGAGGGTCCCTACTCGCGGTTCGTCACCGAGGGCACCGAGTTCGCGGACCTCGACGAGGACGAGCAGTTGGCAGCGGCGCTCACCACGTCCGGCACCTTCGCGCCGTTGACCGGCGGGCGTCCGAAGATCATCGTCAACGGCGAACGGGATCTCCTCGTCACGAAGGAGGCGGGCGAGCGGCTGCAGGCACTGATGGCCGACCCGGTCGAGCGCCGCTGGTTCGACGGTGGCCATGGCGAAGCCCCTCCCGAACTCGTCGAGGAGGCACGCGCGTTCCTCTCGACACACCTCGAGGCAGCGGCCTCCGCGTGATCGCTCGCGAGCACTGGGAGAACTGGGCCGGGAACCAGGCCTGCGCACCAAAGGCGATCGTGTCGCCCTCGACGGAGGAAGCACTCGTCGCCGCGATCCGCCGCGCCGCCACCGAGGATGAGCGGGTCAAGGTCGTGGGCTCAGGTCACTCCTTCACCGGCACCGCGCTGACCGACGGCTATCTGATCGAACTCTCGAACTACGACCGAATCGTCGAGGTTGATGCGGGACGCATGCAGGCCACGGTGCAGGTCGGCAAGCGCCTGGAGCACCTCAGTCCGGAGCTGTGGGAGCGTGGCCTGGCCATGAGCGACCTCGGCGACATCGCCTACCAGACGGTCGCGGGGGCGTTCTCGACCGGTACGCATGGCACCGGCATCGGCTTCGGTTGCCTGGCGACCCAGGCCGTCGCGGCACGCGTCATCACCGGCGAGGGCGACATCGTCGAATGCTCGCTCGAGCGCGACGCCGACCTCTTCCGCGCCGCCATCGTCGGGGTCGGCGCCGCCGGCGTGCTCTCGACGGTGACGCTGCAACTCGAGCCGGCGTTCAACCTGCACGCCCTCGAGGTCAACATGGGCCTCGACGAGGTGCTGGCGCGGCAGGACGCGTTCGTTGAGCAGCACGAGCACTTCGAGTACTTCTGCTCGCCGCACGGCTCGTTCGCGTTCACGAAGCGCAACAACCGCACGGAGCGGCCGGCCCAGCATCTGCCAGCGTGGCGGCGCTGGTACGAGGATCGGATCGTCACCAATCTCGGCGGCAACGCCGCGCTCCGCGCCTCGCGCTTCTCACCGCGGCTCGGACGCCTCGTGCGTTCGGCGCTGCCCGACGTGACGCGCGATGACTACGTGGACCGCTCGTATCGGGTGTTCACCTCCGAGCGGCGCGTGCGCTTCTACGAGATGGAGTACTTCATCCCACGCGCGCATGCGCGCGAGGCCCTGGAGCGGGTGCGCGCATTCGTCGCGCGCTCCGGTCTCGCGATCTCGATGCCGATCGAGGTGCGCTGGGCCCGTGGCGACGATCTGCCTGTGAGCATGTGCTACGGCCGCGACACCGCCTCGATCGCCATCCACGTGCGACAGGGTGAGGCCTTCGAGCCCTATTTCGTCCCGGTCGAGACGATCATGGCCGACTACGCCGGCCGGCCCCACTGGGGCAAGCTCCACTTCCAGACCGCGGAGACGCTGGCGCCGCTGTACCCGGCGTGGGACGAGTTCCAGGCGGCTCGTCGCCGCCTCGACCCGCGCGGGCGCTTCAGCAACGCCTATACGGACCGCGTGCTCGGCCCGATCGGCTAGCGCGCGACATCGAGGTCGGCGAACAGCGCCGGCAGCGACGCGAAGACCGGAGCACCCGTCGCCTGCAGCCGTTCACGCGACATGTGCCCGCCCTCGATCAGCGCGCAGTCGACGCCGATCTCCGCGGCCACCTCGGCGTCATGCTCGGTGTCGCCCACGAGAAGCACGCGCTCCGCATCGAGTTCGCTGACGTGCGCGCGACCTTCGTCCACCTTGCTGACCGTGTGGTGGTCGCTGATGCCGACGCGATGGCTCATCACCTCGGCGAGTCCGAAGTGCGTGGTCGCTGCGTCGAGGAGCCCGGCCTCCGCGGCGGACAGCATCGACTGGCCGACGCCGCGTCGCGAGAGCGCAGCGATGCCTGCGTGCGCGCCGGCACGCAGCTCAGTTTCGGGCCAGCGCTCGATGTAGCTCGACATGAACTCGATGGCCAGATCCTCGAACGGCTCGCGCGCGAAGTCGAAGCCGAGGCGCTGGTAGTAGTCCTGCACTGGGAACGTGAACACCTCGCGGTAGCGCGCCACATCAAGCGAGGGCAGCCGCCGCCGCGCGAGGAGGCCGTTCATGATGTCCACGACCAGCCCCGTGTCGTCGAGCAGCGTGCCGTTCCAGTCCCAGATCACATGGTCATACGGAGGGTCGTAGCGCGCGGAACTCAGGGCGTGATCCTGTCAGGGGGAGCGGGCCTCAAGGTTACTCGCCCGAGTGCCAGACGAGCACCTTACTTGGGTCGGCCATGGTGGTGAGGCCGGAGACCTCGACGCGCCACGGCGTGAGCTTGAGCAGGCCGAACGACTCGTGGTCGACGCTCGGCCAGATGATCGCGGGGTCGTAGCCCAGCGGCGACGGCGTGCTTTTGTAGAGGTCCCAGATGCGTCGCTTCGTCGCCGCGTCGTCGTCCCACTCGGCGCGCGCCTCGACGTACACCTGCTCGTGCTGCGGGTCCCAGTACGAGATCGACACGTAAGGGTTCTGCGCAAGATGCTTCGCCTTGAACGACTGGCGGCCAGTGGCGATCCAGCCGGTCGAGCCCTCCCAGATCGGGTGCAGGATGCGCACACGTGGACGGCCCTGGCGGTCGATCGTGGTCACGCTCGCCCAGGCGATACGCGCCACGCGCTCGTCGAATGGCGCCTGCAGATCCTCGAACGTCGCGACTTCCACCGGTCATCCCTCCCTGGGCTAGCGGACCAATCGAGGACCCGCCGTCGAAGATTAGCGCGCCGCGCGGTGCACGACACGCCCGCCGGCGACGACGAGCTGCACGCGCTGCAGCGCTGCGAGGTCAGCGGTCGGATCGCCCTCGACGACTAGCAAGTCGGCGCGCATGCCGACCTCAACGCGACCACGGTCGTGGAAGCCGAGGCGTTCCGCCGAGGTGCTCGTAGCGAGCCGGAGCACCTCGAACGCGCTGAGGCCGGAGAGCTCCTGGAGCAGCCCCATCGCGAAACCCAGCTCGTCGTGTGGCGCGTTCGGGATGCCGCTGTCGGTGCTCATCACCAGCTCGCAGCCAGCGTCGAGGAGCGCCCGGGTCAGTCGGGCGCGCCGCTCCCAGCGGTCGGTGCCCTTGAACCGCGCGGTGCCCGGCGAGATCGTCGGCGAGACGCGGACCCCCGCGTCGGCGATGCTCGCAATCACCTCGAGGTCCGCATCGGCGCCTTCCGGCGACTGGAACGAGCAATGCTCGATCATGTCGACGCCGCCCGCGATCGCCGCCTCGATGCCGCGCACCCCATGCGCGTGGGCGGTGACACGACGGTTGAGGCGCCGCGCCTCATCGACGAGCGCGCGGAGCTCCTCGACGGTGTACTGCGGCGCGTAGACATTCGTGCCGGGCGTCATGTTGCCGCCGGACGCCATCACTTTGATCCAATCGACGCCGGCCTTCGCGCGCTCGCGCACGGCGGTGCGCACGCCCTCGATCCCGTCGGCCTCGCCTCCCATGAACCAGCAGTGACCGCCCGTCGTAGTTACCGGCGCGCCGGCGACCAGGAGGTCGGGGCCGTCGAGCAACTCATCGCGCAGCGCATCCCGCAACGAGACGGCGAGCGCCGTGGGAGCGCCGAGGTCGCGGACGGTAGTGATCCCCGCGCGCACCATGCGCTGCGCCGCAGGCAGGTCCGGGTTCCCGAGGATGTTGTGCCAGGACTCCATCACCTCCTCGCGACCGAGCAGCGCCGCCCAGTTCGGGTGCACGCATGCGACCGGCAGTTCGCGTGCCCAGAGGCCGTCCATCGATTCGATGTCGCTGGCGTTGAAGGCGCGGTAGAACGTCTCATTGGCCTCGAGCACGGCTTCGCGCGCGGCGGTCGCTTCGACCAGGCTCACCCGCTATAGCTCCAGCCGGTGAACGTCGAGGTCAGCGGCTCGCCCTTGCCGATCACCTCGCCGTCGAGCACCCGCCCGGTGACGAGCACGTGGTCGCCGAGGTCTGTCGTCGCGTGGAGCTCGCAATAGAGCCAAGCCAGCGCGTCCTCGAGGATCGGGCAACCGTCGGCGGTGGTCTGGTAGTCGATATCCTGGAGCTTGTTGACGTGCTGCGACGCCACCGCGTCCGAGCGCCCCTCGACCTTCGAGGCGTCGGCGGGCTGTACGAAGTGGGCCGCCAGGGCCATGCCGTTGCCCGCCTGGCCGAGCAGGTTGACCGTGAAGATGCCGGTCTGGCGGATGCGGGCAAGCGTGCTGGAGTCCCGCTCGAAGGCAACCGCGACCAGGCGGGGATCGAACGAGACCTGCATCACCCAGTCCGCGATCATGCCGTTCGGCTGCTCGCCGTCGGTCGAACCGATCACGTAGATGCCGTAGGGCAACTCGTGCATGGCCTCGCGGATGTAATCGTCGTCCGTCTGATCGATCTTGCCGGTGGTCATCGCTTCGCTCGCTCCGGGTGGACTCTCGCGGTGCCGTCGAGGAGCCACGATACCCGAGGACGCGCGCATCGTCCGCGCCAGATACGATCGAGGTCGAAAGGGCTGCGATGCGTCTGAGCGTCCTCGACCAGTCACCGATCCGCGACGGCGGCACCGCCGCCGAGGCGATCCACGAATCGATTGCGCTCGCGCGCGCGGCGGACCGGCTCGGTTATCACCGCTACTGGCTCGCGGAGCACCACAACAGCCACGCCCTGGCCTCAGCGGCGCCGGAGGTGCTGATCCCGCAGATCGCAGCGAATACAGAGCATCTGCGCGTGGGCTCCGGCGGCGTGATGCTCACGCACTACTCCCCGCTCAAGGTGGCCGAGCAGTTCCGGACGCTCGAAGCCCTGTTCCCAGGGCGTATCGACCTGGGCCTCGGACGCGCCGCGGGGACCGGGCGTCAGACGATCGACGCCCTGCGCACCGGGCCGGGCTGGCTCGGCCTCGAGCACTATCCGGACCAGGTCGCCGACCTCGTCGCCTACCTCGGGGACCGCATCCCCCCGGGCCACCCCTTCGAGGGCGTGCGAGCGATGCCCGCGGGGGATTCGATGCCCGAGGTGTGGCTGCTCGGCTCCTCGACGGAGAGCGCTATCCTCGCCGGCGAACTCGGCCTCGCCTTCTCCTACGCGCACTTCATCAACCCCGAGGCCGGCGAGCGCGCGACCGCGCTGTACCGCCGCCGCTTTGCCCCCTCGCCCTGGCTCGACGAGCCACGCGTGTCGGTCGGAGTCTCGGCGCTCTGCGCACCGACCGAGGAGGAAGCCGAGGAGCTCTCGTGGAGCCGGTACTGTTGGCGCTTCCGCCACGGCGCCGTGCCGTCCGTCGAGACCGCGCTCGCCTTCGAGTACTCGAAACCGGAGCTCGAATACATCGAGTTCTCGCGCCGCCAATCCGCCATCGGCGATCCCTCCAGGGTGCACGACAAGCTGACGACGCTGGCCGAATCGTTCTCGGCCGAGGAGCTCGTCCTGGTCACGATCACATACGACTTCGCCGATCGCGTGCGGTCGTACGAACTGGTCGCCGGCGTGTTCGGTCTCGAGCGCCGCGAGCCGAGCGAGACAGGTGCGAGTGCGGCTAGCCCGCGCGGCTGAGCGCGTCGAGGATTGCGCCACCAAAGGCGCTCGGCCCCTCCTGGTAGAAGAAGCGCGCCAGTTCGTCGCCCGCGGCGTCGATCAGCACGAACGTGGGCGTGCCTCGCACTCCGTAGCGCGACGCTGCGCCGCGGTCGTGGTCGACCGACTTCTCCATGAACACGAACTGTTCGCCAAACTGCGAGGCCGTCTCGTGGGCGAAGGGCTCCATGCGCTCGCAGAAGTGGCACCACGTGCCAGAGAACCAGACGAGGGTGTTACGGCCGTCGGGCCGCGGCGACGATACTGTCGGCAGCGGGTCGTCGGCATGCAGCACCGTGTGCGCGTTGCCTTCGTGCACCGAGATCGTGGAGCCACCGGCGTTCTCGACCGCCGTGACGAGCATAGTCGCGGTCTCCACCGAGGTGATGTTCGAGGCGCCATTGCCGCCACCGCCGCCGAAGACGACGGCTGCGATCACGACGACCGCGGCGATCGCACCACCGGCGGCGCCGATCGAGCGCCAGCTTGGTCCGGCCGACGGTGCAGATGGGCCTCGGCCGCCG
Organism: Dehalococcoidia bacterium; assembly: GCA_965226785.1. Taxonomy (GTDB): domain Bacteria; phylum Chloroflexota; class Dehalococcoidia; order UBA2979; family UBA2979; genus CBDDEC01. Next base: position 238,212 of record CBDDEC010000001.1, on the reverse strand, counting down.
CCGCCGCCATCGACGTCGCGGCTGCGAGCGCGCTCGCGCTCTGCCGCTCGCCGTTCAGCTCGCCGCGATCGCCCGCTCCGCTTCGCCACCACGGTCCTCCCCTGCAACCTCATCCAGTGAAGCGGCGAGAGCGGGACACTGGCTGTAACGCGCGTCACGAGCGGTTGCGAAGCTGCAAGAATTGCGCGCCCCGGGCCGCCGAGGTACGCGACTCGTCTATCCTCTCCGGCATGAGCACGCCATCGACCCGCGCCTCGCAACGTCGCGATGAGCTTGAGGGTTTCCGCCCAGCCGTGCTGTTGGCCCTCGGGCTCGGCCTGATCACGTCGAGCATCGTCGCCGCGATGCTCACGATCTGGATCGTCTCGATCTCCGCACTCGGCGGCTTCGGGTCAGGCGTCGAGGGACTGCTCGTCGCCTCGGTCGTGTGGGTGGCGTTCTGGGTCGGGCTCTCGCTCGGTCTCGCCGCCGGGCTGATGGCCGGCTTCCGCGTCTGGGTCGCCCTCTATCCGGCAGCGCAGCGCAACGCTGCCGAGCACCGCGTGCGGATGGAACGGCGCACCGTCATTGCCGAGGCGGAGGCGATCCTCCACGAGGCAGAGCTGTCCCGCGATCCTCGGCAGCACTTCGACTAGTCCTCGGACTGTCACTCACGCGCCGGCAGCCCCAGGCCCTCGATCAGCTCCGCGTTGGGCAGCGACGTGATCACGGACGGCGCGACTTTCAGTTTCTGCGATCGGCTGCCGCCACCCACGACGATGTAATCGATCGCCTCGATCGGTGCGTCCACGTACAGCGGCAGGTCGGAGGGCAGTCCGAACGGCGTGACGCCGCCGATCATCATGCCGGTCAGCGCCATCGTGTCCTCCGGCGAGGCGAACGAGGCGCGCGCGCCCAGCAGTCTCTTGACGGTCTTGTTCACGTCCAGCCGAACGGTCGACAGCACGAGGCAGGCACAGAACTGCTTCGGATCCCGCTTCGTCGCGACCACGATGCAGTTCCCGGAGCGATCGAGGGGTACGCCGTAGTGTTCACAGAACGCCGCAGTGTCGGCCCACTCGGGCTCGCACTCGATCACCTCGTAGGCCGCGCCCAGGTCGTCGAGCTGCGCCAGCGCTGCCGCCGCTGCGTCGCGGGTCCCACCCTCGGTCGTCATGATGGCTCCTCGTCGTTGCTGGCGGCGCTGGCGCTCTGTCGTTCGAGGCCGGAGAGCGCGAAGGCCGCCTCGACGAGCGCCTCCTGACCGGCGATCTCGCTCTCGACGGTCATGAACTCATCCTCACCGTGCAGCAGCTTGTAGCGCGTGTTGCCGAGGTAGTTCACCTCGTCGATGCGCTGCAGTTCGGACCAGCGCAGCTCGTGCAGCGAGCGTCCGAGGTGCAGCGCGACGGCACCGTCGCGCGTGAGCACGATCGAGGTGGCCGTGGAGCGCCACGTGAACAGCACCACGGGGATCATCAGCACCGTGACGGCCGCGAGGAAGATGCCGAACCCCATCGCCTCGCCGCTGCTCGCGACCAGACCGACGGCGAGCGCCAGTACAGCGCCGCCCAACGGCAGCGCGAAGGACGCGTTCTGCCACCAGCGGGAGTCGTTCACAAACACGCGCTCGACGCCTGCCATGACCTCGATCGCCGCAAGGTCTCGCCGGTCCGGCTCGCCGTGGCTCGCGCCGTGAGCCTGGTCGATGTCCATGACGCGCATTGTCCCTCGACGAGGCGTGCGTGGGAAACGCGAGAACGTAACGGATGATCTTGCCGTCGAAGCGATCCGGCGCGATCATCAATGCGTATTGTCATAGCGCCCCCACCACTTTCTCAACGAACCGAAGCCAGCGCGGTCGGGGCGCCGTGCGCCTACACCCGGATTGACCGTGGCTGTCGTCGCCCCCGCCGAGCCGTTCCGCGGCAACCGCATGGTGTTCTACCTGCGCGCCTACAAGTGGCGCTACACGAGCGGCTTCATCGTGCTCGTGGTCGGGACGTTCGCCGCGCTGGTGGCCCCGTTCCTCATACAGCTCGCCATCGACGATGTCGACGAGGGCTCGGCGACGGTCCGTGTGCTCGCGGGCTACGCCGGTCTGCTGCTGCTGCTGGCGGCCGTCGAAAGCGCGCTGCGCTACTGGTCGCGGCTCCAGGTCGCTGGCGCCTCTCGTCAGATCGAGTACCGGCTGCGCAACGACCTCGCGATTCACCTGCTCGTCCTCGACCAGCGGTTCTACCTGCGCAGCCGCACCGGCGACCTGATGTCGCGCGCCACCAACGACCTGCAGGCGGTCCGCAACCTCCTCGGCCCGACGGTCGTCGACATCGGGCGCACGCTGGTGATGGTGACGATGGGCGTCGGCATCCTGCTCTCGATCGACATCCGGCTGACGTTGATCTCGATCTCCTACCTGCCGGCAGTCGTGATCCTGGTGGCCTACTTCGAGACCGAGGTCGAGAAGCGCTTCCTGCAGGTGCAGGAGCAGATGGCGGTGCTGACCGAGCGATCGCAAGAGAACATCTCCGGCATTCGCGCCATCAAGGCGTACGCCCAGGAAGAGGCGGAGATCGAGATGTTCGATGGCGCGAACCGCGAGATGATGCGCCGCTCGCTGCGACTCGCCATCTACCTGTCGGGGCTCTTCCCGGTGATGATCCTGATGACGGGCATCGGCGCCGCGCTCGTGCTCTGGTTCGGCGGCCAGGATGTCGCCGCCGGTCGCATCAGCGTGGGCGAGTTCGTGCGGTTCAACATCATCCTCGGCCTGCTCGCGCAGCAGCTGACGTTCGTCGGCTGGGTCGTCGCCAGCTGGCAGCAGGGCATGGTCGCCAACCGGCGAATTAACGAGGTGCTGCACACGGCCCCGGAGATCGCCGACCCGGATCCGCCCTCCCCGCTCGCAGCGGTGCGGGGCAATGTCGCCTTCCATGGCGTCACGATCGCCTACGGCGACAACGAGCCGATCCTCGAGGACATCGATCTCGAGATCCCGGCAGGGCGGACGGTCGCCATCGTTGGGGAGACCGGCTCGGGTATAGACCTCGCTGATCAACGCGCTCGTGCGGATGATCGACCCGGCACAGGGCTCGGTCACCATCGACGGCCGCGACGTGCGCGAGCTGCCCCTGGAACAGCTCCGTGCCCTCGTGGCGGTCGTGCCGCAGGAATCGTTCCTCTTCTCCGACTCGCTGCGCGGCAACATCGGATATGGCCGTGACGACCCGCCGGAGTCCGAGCTCATTCGCGCCGTCGAAACCTCGCAGCTCTCGAACGACCTCGACCAGCTGCTGGGCGGCATCGACACCGTGATCGGCGAGCGCGGCGTCACACTCTCCGGCGGCCAGAAGCAGCGGGCCGCGCTCGCGCGCGCACTGCTCAAGGAGGCGCCGATCCTCGTGCTCGACGACTCGCTCTCGCATGTCGACACGCACACCGAGGAGGAGATCCTGAAGCGCCTGCGCGAGGTCATGCGCGACCGCACGACGATCGTGATCGCCCACCGCACCTCGACGCTGCGATCGGCGGACCTGATCGTCACGCTCGAAGACAAGCACATCAGCGAGGTCGGCACCCACCAGGAGCTGGTCGCTCGCGGCGGGCTGTACGCGCGCTTCTTCCAGCAGCAACTGCGCAGCGAGCGCCGGAAGGCGGAGCGCGAGGAGGGCGAGGCGGAGCTCCTCGACGGCGGGCCCGACGAGGAAGGCGACGCATGAGCGCCAGCTACTACGAAGATGAACTGACGCTCGGGACCATCTACGACGGTCGCATCCTGCGACGGCTCGGCTCCTACCTTGTGCCCCACCGCTGGCCGGTGCTGGTCGCCGTAGTGATGATGATCGGCGTCGCCGCGCTGGAGCTGATCCCGGTGCTGATCTTGCGCGAGGCCATCGACGGCCAGATCGCCCACCCCGAGGGCGCGCGCACCGACCAGCTGGGCGAGCTGGCCGTCGCCTTTGTCGCTTCGCTGATCGGCATCTTCGTGCTGCGTTACGTGCAGGCGTACCTGATGGCCTGGGTCGGCCAGCGGGTGATGATGGACCTACGCATGGACCTCTTCCGCCACATCCAGCGTATGTCGGTCTCGTTCTTCGACCGCAACCCGGTGGGCCGGCTGGTGACGCGGCTGAACAACGACATCAACCAGCTCGAACAGATGATCTCGCAAGGCGTCGTGCAGATGCTGACGAACCTGCTGATGGTGGCAGGCATCATCGTCGTGTTGTTCATCCTCAACTGGCAGCTGGCGCTGATCATGTACGTGTTCCTGATACCTCTGGTGTTCCTGATCCGCCGCTTCGCTACCAAACAGCGCGCCGCGTTCCGCGACGAGCGCATCTGGATCGCGCGTCTCAACGCCTACCTGAACGAGCTGATCACCGGCGTCTCGGTCGTGCAGCTCTTCAACCGGCAGGATCGGAACCTTGAGTACTTCGACGAGCGCAACCGGGGCGTGCTGGCGGCGAACCTGCGCATCATCTTCTGGTACGCGGTCTTCGAGCCGACCGTGATCATATTCGGCGCCATCACCACCGGCGTGATCCTCTGGTACGGCGGAGCACAGGTCATCGGCGAGGCCGTGACCATTGGAACGTTGATCGCGTTCATCAACTACATGCAGCGCTTCTTCTGGCCGATTCGTGACCTCTCGGAGCGCTACACGCTGCTGCAGGCGGCCATGGCCTCCGGCGAGCGCATCATCGGCGTCCTCGATGAGCCCGAGGAGCTGACCGACCCCGAGTACCCGGCGGAGCTCGATGAGATCGTCGGCCGCATCGAGTTCGACCAGGTCTGGTTCGCCTACAACGAGGACAACTGGGTGCTGCGCGATGTCAGCTTCACGCTCGAACCGGGCGAGAAGGTCGCCATCGTCGGTGCGACCGGCGCCGGCAAGTCGACGATGATGGCGCTGCTGAGCCGTTTCTACCACGTCCAGCGCGGAGAGATCCGAGTCGACGGCGTCCCGATCGGGCGTTTCCGCCAGCGCGAGCTACGGCGGCACGTGGGGATCATGCTGCAGGACCCGTTCATCTTGACGGACTCGGTCGCCCAGAATATCCGGTTGCGTGACCCCTCGATCAGCGACGAGCAGATCCGGTTCGCTGCTGAGGCGGTCGGCGCCTCCGCGTTCATCTCGCGACTGAACGAGGGCTACGACACCGTGCTCGCCGAGCGCGGCGCGAACCTCTCGACGGGGCAGAAGCAGCTGATCGCGCTGGCCCGCGTGGCCGCGTTCGACCCGGAGATCGTGCTGGTGATGGACGAGGCCACGGCGAGCATCGACCCCGAGACTGAGTCCACGATCCAGCGCGGCCTGGAGCAGGTCATGTCGGGGCGTACCTCGATCGTGATCGCGCACCGTCTGAACACAATCCGCGCCGTCGACCGCATCGTCGTGCTCCACCTCGGCGAGCTGGTCGAGGAGGGCACACACGAACAGCTGGTCGCGACCGGAGGCTTCTACACGCGGCTCTACGAGCTGCAGTACAGCGACCAGGACACGGCCACGCCATAACCTCGCGAGGCCCTAGGCTGGCACCCACGTTCGCCACATTGCCGATCGAAGAGGGCCCCCGATGGAGCTGAAGCCGCCCGCGGATGTTGGACTGTTCGAGGCGCTTTACTCGACGCGCGCCCTACGCCGCTTCAAACCCGACCCGGTCGATGACGAGACGCTGTTTCAGGTCCTCGATGCGGCGATCCGCGCACCCGCCGGCTCGAACATGCAGATCTGGCACTTCCTCGTCGTGCGCGACGAGGAGAAGCGTCGTCAGATCGGCGAGATGTACTGGCAGACGTGGGCGTCCTACGGACAGCAGTACGTGGACGACCCTTCGAAGATCGACGCGCTGCCCCGCCAGATGCGACTCGTCGTGCGCTCGACGGACGACCTCGCGCGGCACTTCGCGGAGGTGCCGGTGCACCTCTTCGTCTGCGGTCCGCCGCAGGCGGGAGGCACGCTCTATCCGGCGATCCAGAACCTATTGCTCGCCGCGCGCGGCCTCGGCCTCGGCGCGGTGCTGACCGCGTTCCACCGCGGCCACGAGGAGCGGCTCAACGAACTGCTCGAGATCCCCGATGGTCAGGTCGCACACGGCCTGATCCCGATCGGCTGGCCAAGCGACCAGATCGGCCCGGTCGGCCGCCGCCCCGTCAAGAAGGTCGTCAGCCTCGACACCTGGGGCGCCCCCTGGCCGTTCGCCGACGACCAGCCCGACGAGGGTTGGCGCGACCGCTGGATCGGCGGCTAACGGAGAGACTCCGCCTTAGACGCCGGTGAAGTCCGGGTCGCGCTTCTCGCGGAACGACAGGCCGGACTCGCGCACATCGTGCGGCGCCCGCCGGGCGAAGCTGAGACCGGCCGTCTCGTAGATCAGCGCGTCGTCGAGGTCGAGCTGCATGTTGCGCTGCAGCACCCGCTTCGCGGACCGCATCGCTACCGGCGGCCAGAACGAGATCTGGTTCGCCAGCTCCATCGCGCCATCGATCAGGCCGCCCTCGTCGAACACGCGGTCGAGCAGTCCGATGCGGTGTGCTTCCTCGGCGTCGACCGGGCGGCTGGTGAAGATCAGGTCCGCCGCGCGCGAGTAGCCGATGATCCGAGGCAGGAAGAACGACATCCCGGAGTCGGGCGAAAGGCTGCGCTCGATGAAGACCGTCTTGAACCTCGAGTTGGGATCGCCGACGCGCATGTCGCAGGCCAGCGCGAGACTCATCCCGGCGCCGGCGGCGACGCCGTTGACGGCCGCGATGGTGGGCTTGTTCAGCTGGTAGAACGCCTTCGCCTGCGCGCCGACCCACCCGAACTCGTCGAGCCGGTCGTTCTGCGGCGGCACATAGTCCTCGGACGGCGGGGTGCGCCCCGACGTGAGGTCGGCGCCGGCGCAGAAGCCTCGCCCGGCGCCGGTCACGATCAGCGCGCGCAGCTCGTCGTCACCCTCGACCTCGGCGCAGGCCGCGCGGGTCTCGTCCTGGAGCTCGCGGTTCAGCGCGTTCAGCTTCTCGGGTCGGTTCAGCGTGACGAGCGCCACGGGCCCGTGGCGCTCGAGGGTCAGGTGCTCGTAGGTCATTGCCACCCCGTTCGGTCGTCGCTTGCCGCCGGCAGCATAGCGGACCGCTACGCCTCGGCCACGCGTTCGCGTACCTCGGCGAGCCGCGAGATCGAGGCAAGCGCCGCGGGCTGGTCGCGCACGACGTTGCGCACGATCACATCGGTGTAACCCGCCTCGGCCAGCGCGGCGAAGTGCGCGGCGACCGTCTCCGGTCCGCCGATCGCCAGCGCGGAACTGTCCATGCCGCGGTAGCCCCGCTCAAGGATCAGCGCCGTGGTCGCCGCTGCCTCCTCGTCGCTGGCGCCGACGTAGACATCGCGTCGCACCGCCACCGCCTGCGGCGGCCGGCCGTGGGCCTCGCAACGCTCGAGGTACTCAGCAGAGGCGGCGGAGGCCTGAGCGATGGTGAGGCCGGGCGAGGCAAGCCAACCGTCAGCCAGCCGTGCTGCACGGTCGATCGGTGCGCTCAGCATCGCGCCGATCCAGACCTCGACGGGCTCTGGCGGCACGGGCGCGATCGCCGCCTCCTCGAAGTTCCAGCGGCCCTCGTGCGTGAGCCGCTCGCCGGCCCAGAGCTGGCGCATGATGCCCAGCGATTGCTCGAACCTCGAAGGGCGTTGGCCCTTGGGCACGCCCATCCCGGTGAACTGGACATCGTCGCGCCCGCCCGCGCACTGCATGATGAAGCGACCCTGGTGGATCGATGCGAGCGTCCCAATCTGCTCCGCGAGCAGCACGGGATGCCAGAGCGGCAGCAGGAACAGCGCTCCCGCCGGGCGGTCGCCCCACTCCGCCAGCATGCGCGCGAGGATCGGCACATTCTGGTAGTACGAGCCCGGTCCGGTGACGTGATGGTCGCCCACGAACAGCGAATCGAGGTCTGCATCCCTCGCCGCCGCCGCGCGATCGATCAACCAGCGCGCCCCCTCGCGTGCCCCGCCCGCGTCCAGCGCCGTCGTCAGTGACACACCGACTCGCATCGCATCGCCTTCCCCTGCGGTGCGCCGAGGGCGCACTGGCGGCGAGTCTAGCGCTACACTCCCTGCGATAGCGCGAGACATACAAGCTGTACGCGACGGCGTGCAGCGGGGGGTCGAATCGAATGAGAATCGTGCGCCGCTTTCTGATTCGGATGCTGCAACCGCTGGTTGTGCGGTGGATGCTCTTCAAAGAGCGGAGGCGCGACGGGGTCGTCTGGAACCCGATCGACCCGGACTATCACCAGGACCCATACCCGATCTACGAGGAGCTGCGCACACAGGCGCCGATGCATCGCAGCGAGCTGCTGAAGGGCTGGGTGATCAGCCACCACTCCGATGTCGACGCGATCCTGCGCGACCACAAGCGCTTCTCGAACGACTCGCGCAAGGGCAATGAGCGGCAGGCGATCGAGGAGCTCAGCGACACGCCGAGCATGCTCGGGCTCGACCCGCCGGACCACACGCGGTTGCGCGCACTCGTCTCCAAGGCGTTCACGCCCCGCGCCATCGAAGAGCTGAAGCCCCGCATCGAGAGCATTGTCGACGAACTCCTCGACGACGCCGAGGCAAAGGCCAACGGGCAGCCAATCGATGTCATCGAAGCGGTCGCGTGGCCGCTCCCCGCGACCGTGATCGCGGAACTCCTCGGCGTGCCGATCGAGGATCGCGAGCAGTTCAAGGCCTGGTCCGCCGACGTCGCTCGCACCCTCGAACCGACGATCAGCCCGGAGGAGATGAAGCTGGCCGAAGCCTCGAACAAGAAGCTGCATCAGTTCTTCGAAGACCTGATCAACGAACGCCGCGCCGATCCTCGCGAAGACATGATCTCGCAGCTCATCATCGCCGAGGATGAGGGCGAGAAGCTCACGCACGAGGAGCTGATCGTCACGCTCGAGCTGCTGCTCGTGGCCGGCCACGAGACGACGACCAACCTGATCGGTAACGGGCTACTGACGCTGCTCCGCCACCCGCGCGAGCTGGCACGGCTGCGCGACAGCGGCGCTGGCATGGAGAACGCCGTCGAGGAGCTGATCCGCTACGACAGTCCAGTCCAGCTGGACGGCCGGACCGCCCTCGAGGACATCGAGTGGCGCGGCGAGACGATCAAGAGCGGTGAACAGGTGATCCTGCTGCTCGGCGCCGCCAACCGTGATCCGGAGGCGTTCCCCAACCCGAACGAGCTGGACCTGACGCGGGAGCAGAACTTCCACCTCAGCTTCTCGCGGGGCCTCCACCACTGCCTGGGCGCGCCGCTGGCGCGTGCGGAGGGGCAGATCACGTTCCAGCGGCTGCTCGATCGCTATCCCGAGATCTCGCTCGCCGAGGAGCCCGAGTTCCGTGACCACGTCGTGCTGCGCGGCCTCAAGTCGCTGCGCGTCAACGTCACCTCGGACGCCACGACCGCCGAGGATCGCGTCGCCGCCACTGCGCCCGCGTAGCGGCAGCGATCCGGCCACGCCGGTAGAAGGACACCGAACGATGTGTCGATCGATCAAACTGCTGCGCCCGAAGCTGACCGAAGACGAGTGGCGCGCCACCGACGAGGAGATCGAGGAGGCCGCACGCCAGTTCGTGCGCAAGATCAGTGGCTTCCAGAGGCCGTCCGCCGCGAACGAGGACGTCTTCGAGTCCGCCGTCGGCGACATTGGCGAAGCGTCCCGCAAGCTCCTGGACTCGCTGCGAGTCGGCGCGCGGAGCTAGCCCGACCCCACCTCGAGGCCGAGACCGCTGAGGAATGCCTCCGGCTGCGGATCGCGGCCAAGGAATTCGCGCAGCATGTCGGCGCCGTCGACACTGCCCCCGCGCTCGAGGATCAGCCGGCGATAATCGGCGCCGGCGCCCTCCGGGTCTGACTCGAAGCGGGTGAACATGTCGTCGCCAAAGACCTGCGACCAGAGATAGCCGTAGTAACCCGCGTCGTAGCCAAAGAGGTGCCCGAACCCCGCCTGGAAGTGCGTGTCTGGCTCGAACGCAAAGCCCGTGACGCCGTGCAGTTCCTCGGCGATCGCATCGGTGTCCTTGTCGCGCCCGGCGAGGTGGTAGGCGAGGTCGAGGCGGGCGAAGTAGAGCTGCCGCAGGTAATGAACCCCGCTGGCCACGTTCTTGGCGGCCAGCATGCGCTCGAGCAGATCGGGCGGCAGCGGGTCGCCCGTCTCGACATGCCGCGTAAACCCGCCGAGGACCTTCGCGTCCCACACCCAGTGCTCCAGCATCTGCGACGGCGCCTCGACGAAGTCGCGCTCCACGTGCGTGCCGGAGAAGCGGGCGAAGCGGGCGCGCGTCATGGTCTGGTGCAGGATGTGGCCGAACTCGTGGAACAGCGTCTCCACCTCGGAGTGGCGCAGCAGCGAGGGCGAGTCGGCCGTCGGCTTCGTGAAGTTCGCGACGATCGAGGAGACGGGCCTCTGGAACCCGCCGCCGGGGAGCTCCCGTCCCATGTGCAGGCTGAACGCGGCGGCATGGCCGTACTTGTCCGGCCGCGGGTGCAGGTCCATATAAAAGTGCGCGATGTGCTCGCCGCTCGTGGCGTCCTCGATCGCGTAGAGGCGCACGTCCTCGTGCCACGCCTGAGTGTCCTCGACCGGCACGAAGCGCACGCCGACCAGCTGCTGGTAGACGTCGAAGAGGCCGTCGAGGGTCGCGTCAAGCGGGAAGTACTCCGCGACCGCGAACTGGTCGACGTCGTACTGCTCGCGCAGGACGCGCTGCATCTGGTAGCGCCAGTCCCACAGCTCGAGGCGCGCCTCTGCGTCGCCGCTCTCCTCGCGCTTGGACGCGGTGAGCTCGGCGATGTCCCGCTCCGCCTTCACGTCCACCTTCGCCTGCAGGTCGACGAGGAAGTCGTGCACCGCGTCCGGCGTCTTCGCCATCTTGATCTCGAGCACGTAGGCGGCCCAGGAGTCGTAGCCCAGCACCTCCGCGATCTCGTCACGGACCGCGATCGCCTCGCCGAGCAGCGGCAGGTTCACCTCGGCGGCCTTGTTGTGGTTCTTGCGGAACAGTTCGTGTCGCAGCGCGCTGTCCTCGGCGGCCTCCATGAACGGGAACATCTCCGGGTACTCGAGCGAGACGCGGTAGCGCAGGCCGTCCTCGACCTCCTCTGTCTGCAAACGCTCGACGTATGAGTCGGGCAGCCCCGCGAGCTGCTCACGGCGCACCCAGAGTGCGTCCTCGTACTCGTCGATGTTGCGCCGGAACTCGACCCCAAGCGTGACGAGGCGTTCCTTGAGCCGTTGCACCTGTGCCCGCTCGTCGGCGCCCAGGTCGAAGCCGTTGCGTCGGAAGTCGCGCAGCGAGTACTCGAGGAGTCGCGCGGCCTCACCCTCGAGGTTCTGCGCCGCGTCGCTCTCGGCGTAAGCGCGCAGGGCCTTGTACAAGTCTTCGCGGAACCCAACACCCGCGGCGTAGGTATCGAGTTTCTGCTCGTACTCGAGCGCGGTCTCGCGGATCGTCTCGTCGGCGGAGACGTAGGTCAGGAACCCGTACCGCCCGCTCGCCGTCGAGAGCACGTCCGACAGCTCGTCGAGCGGCTGCAGCGTGTTGGCGAGGGTGCGCCCGTCCTCGACGCCCGCAATCTCCTCGAGGATGCCTTCGCAGCGTTCGATGGCGGCATCGCACTCGCGAGCGATGTCCTCCGCAGTGACGCTGGCGTAGTCGAACGGTGCGGCGTACGAGGTTTCAGGCATAGCGCGCATGATGCCGGAGCCGGGGGGCGAGCGGAAGGTCATCGATCGCCCTACTCGAGCGCGGCGTACGCCTCGTGGTCCTCGATCGCGGTGAGCACGCGGTCGACGAGGATGCCCATCAGGGCGGCGCCGGCGGCGCGCAGCTGCTCGATCATCTCCTGGTCGGCCTCGCCACCGACATCGATCTCCTGCAGCATGCGCGAGCCGTTCACGGGTATGACCAGCGCTGACAGCATGCCGCGCTCGTAGTCGCGAGCCAGGTCATCGCTCGTGTAGTCCGCGACGCCGGCCTCGTGCAGCGCGTCGAGGTAGGACGCCAGCAGATCAGCCTCGCAAGCGCGGCGCACCTCGGTCGTCAGGCTCTGGCTCACGAAGTAGGCGAGGTCGGTGGCCGGCGCACCCAAACCTGCGAGCTGCCAGTCGTAGACGACGAACTCGTCAGGTCCGCTCGGGCCGAAGAAGAAATTCTCGACGCGGTAATCGCCATGCACCATGGTGTGTGCGTGCCCGACGCTCTCCATCGCGAACGCCGTGAACTCGTCGACGAGGCGGTCGCCGGCCGCCCTGAGCCGCGGCGAGATCTTGTCAGGGAACTGCTTGACGAAGAATGGCCAACCGCCGGCGAACAACAGCTGTCCCGTCACCGCCCGCAGCTCGGCGCCCGGGATCCAGACGCGACCCTCGAGGTCTGGCGAGGACCACCAACGCGCGTGGATCAGCGCCAGTGCGCGCACGGCCAGGTCGGCCTGTTCCGGCGTGCAGCCATCGATCTGCGCGACCGATGTGAGGTGTCCGAGGTTCTCGAGGAGCAGGCAGAACCGCTTGTCCTCCCAGTCGATGCCGACCCAGTAGGGACGCGGCACGCGGACCGGTGCCGACTCGCCGTACTCAGCGTAGAAGCTGAGCTCCGCCAGCCAGATGAAGCTGAGCATCTCCTGCTGCTCGGCCGGGATCTCGTAGCCAAGCGGCATCTTGGCGATCAGCGAAGCCGGTCCCGATGCGCCCTCCCGCTCGTACGTCAGGTCGAGGCGCAGCGTCTGCCCAACGAATCCCCGCCCCGCGCCCACGTCGGTGGTGGCGATCGACGCCACCTCGTTACGTTCGTCGAGGTGCCCGCGCTCGCGCAGCGCGGCGGTGAGCCACTGCGGCGTGATGTCCGCCGCGGTCTGCGGGATCGCGGTTCTGCCGGGCATGCGCGCTCCGTGGGATGCGGACCCGACCCACTCACGCGCGGCATCTTATTCGACACGCCGCGTCCTGTCCGGCACTCGACACTCAGCACTCGCACGACGACTGACATACAATCTGTACGCATCTTTCGAGGTGCGCACACACGACCACCATCACCACCCGCGGCTCCTCCCGACGAGGGGTGATCAACGCGGGAGACCCGGAGCTCAGCGATGACGACCGAGGCTCAGCCAACGCACCCGTTCACGCCCGACATGAAGCGCGATCCCTACCCGAAGTACGAGGAGTGGCGTGAACAGGCCCCGTTGACCTGGAGCCCGGAGGTGGGAGCGTGGCTCGTCACGAGCTACGAGGTCTCGAAGGACATCCTGGCCGACCACCGCACGTTCTCCAGTGGCAACTCGGTCTTCGGCGGGCCGCTGGTCGAGCACCCCGAGTTCCCCTCGATGATCAACCGCGACGAGCCGGACCATCGCCGCCTGCGCGGCCTGGTGGCGAAGGCGTTCACGCCGCGGACCATCGACGAAGCGTGGGAGCCCCGCATCCGTGAGTACATCGACGAGCTGATGGACGCGGTCGTTGCACGCGGCGACGGCAAGTTCGACGTGGTTTCGGACCTCGCGTACCCGCTGCCGGTGAAGATGATCGCGGAGATCATCGGCGTCCCGCCTGAGCTCTTCGAGCAGTTCAAGACCTGGTCCAACGACATCGTCCAGGGCATCGGGCGGGTCCCCGAACACGGTTACGAGACGGCGAAGGCCGCGACCGAGGCAGCTGAGGAGGCGATGGCCGAGCAGGAGGCGGAAGGCCCCGATGAGGAGAGCCTCTTCTTCTACTTCTTCCAGCAGGTCGAGGAGGTGCGGGAGCACCCGCGCGATGATCTGCTGTCGCGCCTGGTGCACGCCGAGATCGACGGCGAGCAGCTGGACCAGGGCGAGTTGATCGCCTTCCTCGTGCTGCTGCTGGTCGCCGGCAACGAGACCACGACCAACCTCATCAACCACGCCGTGCGGGGGCTCACCGAACACCCGGAGCAGCAGCAGAAGATGCGCGAGCACCCGGAGTTGATGGACTCGATGATCGAGGAGGCCCTGCGCTGGGAGGCGCCGATCCAGGGGTTCTACCGCCGCGCCAACCAGGACGTCGAGGTCGCCGGCACGCAGGTCAAAGAGGGTGACGCGCTGCTCGTGCTCTACGCGGCCGCGAACCGCGACCCCGAGAAGTTCGAGTGCCCCGCCGACTTCGAGGTCGATCGCTTCGATGTCGAGGAGGGCACCCGCGACCACCTGGCGTTCGGCTACGGCGTGCACCACTGCCTGGGCGCCAACCTCGCCCGCATCGAGGCGTCGAATTCACTGCGCGCAGTCCTCGACCGCTTCAAGTCGATCGAGCCTTCGGGCGAGGACGTGGAGTGGTGGGACACGCCGTTCTTCCGCGGCCCCAAGAGCTACGTCGTGAACGTGGCCTACCGCTAGGAGTTAGTCGAAGCTCTCGACCGCCTCCGGCGCGGGCGCATCCTCGGGCGACGCTTCGGTTGCCTCGTCCTCGGCGGCGTCGGCTTCGTCCTCGTCGGTCAACGCCTTCGCGAGAACATCGAGGCCGCTAGCGACCGTGCGCGCCTCGATCAACAGCCGGGGCGCGTCGAACGGTAGATCGTCGGCGTCGGTCACATCCACGGCGTTCTCACCGGCCTGCGGGATTCCGATCACATCGACGCGCCACTCTGGCAACACGAGGATCTGCGTACCGCTGCAGTAGCTCGAGACCTGGAGGCTGGCGCCGCCGGGAGCGAGCTCGGCGCGACGCAGGTCGATCTCGGTGCCGCCCATCACGGTCACCGCGCTACCGGCGCGGAGCGCGCCGGCGCGGCTCTGCAGCTCGGATCCACCCATGATGTTGACGATGTCGAAGTCGTCGGACTCCGGATCAGCGTCGTGGCCCAGGTAGCGGCTGAGGATGAGGCCCACAATCTGCCCGATGATCGCGAGCGCGACGAAAACGAGGAACGAGCGGATGATGACGCGTTTCATAGCAACCCCCAGCGCTCCGCTATGCTAGCGCGTATTACAGACACTCGGGTCGTGCGAGGAGTACCGGAGGGCTGGTCCGCGGCCTCTTAGGCGTTCGCGCCGTTCGAGGCGCGCAAGGCGTCGAGGAAGTGGTCGACCAGTGCACCCACCGAGGCGCGGGCGCGCTCCAGATCGCGACTCTGTGCAATCAGGTGCGAGGCCTCGCTGACGACGCCCAGCATCAGGTGCGCCGTCTCATCCACGGGCAAGCGCTCGTCCAGCACCCCCTCGTCGCGGGAGACGCCGAGGCCCGTCTGAAGCAGGTCGAGGCTGATGTCGATCTCGCGCCAGCGCTCCCAGCCGAGCACAGCGGGCGCGTCCAGCAGCACGATGCGCTGCACCTCGCCGTCCATCGAATGGTCCAGGTACTCGTGGAACCCGGCGCGCAGGGCCTCCCAGCGGTCATCGGTCGCCTGCAGCGTGGTGCCGTACGCGTTGCTGATGCGTTCACGCATCTCGTCCTGGAGCTCAGTGTAGACCGCCTCGAACAGGTCGAGCTTGTCGCGGAAGTGGTGGTAGAGCGCGCCGCGAGTGACCCCGGCAGCGGCCACGATGTCCTCGGTCGGCGTCGGCCCGTAGCCCCGCTCGGCGAACATCGTGCGGGCGACTGCGATCAGTGACGCGCGCGTCCGGTCGGACTGCGCCGCCTTTGTCAGCAGCGGATCCTGCGAGATCGTCATGGCGTCAGCATCACACGTCGCGCCAAGCCTCGCAATCGATATCCGCTCAAGAAGGGCGGCACATCGAGCCTCTACGAGGGCTCAGGCCTCAGTAGAGAGGAATTCGACCCAGTTGCCGTCTGGATCCTCGACGATGGCGATGCTGACGCCGGGACGGAACTCGCGCACCGGGACCACGACGTTGTATCCGCCCGCCTCACACTCGCCGACCAGCTCGCTGATGTTGCTCACGGAGATCGTCCAGTAGCGATAGCCCGTCGCGCCCGTGATGCCGCCCGGGGCCGGAGATGCTTGGGGTGGGTCCTCGTGCACCAGGACCTTGATCAGACTGTCACCGCACCACAGCCGGTGCATCGTCCCACCCCCGCCCAGGGGCATGTCGCCTTCGTGTCGGAACCCCAGCGTGTCCCGGTAGAACTTCAGCGCCGCCTCGCCGTCGCGCGTCACAATCCCAAGATCGATCGCCTGTTTCGTCAGCTCAACGCCCATCCGAAATCTCCTATCGTTCCGTCGAGGCGACACTATAGCCAGCGATCTGGTCCCCGTCGTTAGTCGCCCATCCGCTCCTGCACGTTCTCGACGATCCTCGCGACGTATTGCTCGCGCGTCGCGGCGGTGCGCGCACGATCGAGGAACACGAGCCCCCGTGCGTTGCGCCTCCGTCATCGCCTCGAAGGCCTCGCGCACGCCCTCGACGGCCTCCAGAGCTGCGGCGACGTCGTCCGGCAGCGTGGCTTCGCGTGGCGCTTCGTCGAGCCACAGCGTCACGTCGACCGAATCGCCGAGGCTCGCGCCGGCGGCGGCACGTACGTCGCTGTTGAGGAACAGGCGGAACGCGCCGCCACCGCGTGGCGTCAGGCGCGAGCGGAACGCCCGACCGGCGACCTCGCCCGCAACGTTGATGTAGCGCGCAGTACCAGCGTCCAGGGCCGCGCCAAGCTCGGTGGGCACGTCGACGCAGTAGTTCATGCCAACTCGGTAGATCTCCCCGCGGAAGCGGTGACCGTCGCTCACGCGCCCATGCTAGCGCTGCTAGGGTGTCCGCCGGATCCGCCCTCGACGGATCGAGCGAAGGGAACAGCGGTGAGCGACCTCGAAATCCTGCAGCGCGGCCTGGGCGAAGTGCATCGCATGCTCGACAAGGCCATCGAGGACATGACGGCCGACCAGCTCAACTACCGCTCCGAAAGCGGCGGCATCAGCGCCTTCTTTTCCCTCTGGCACTACGTCCGCACGGAAGACAACATCGTCAACTTCGTGATCCAGCACGAGCCCACCGTCTGGCTCAACAGCGGCTACGACGAGCGCTTCGGCCTCCACCGCACCGCCCAGGGCACGGGCATGACCGAGGACGAGGCGAATGCCGTCCGCATCGACGATGTCGACGCCTGGCGCGAGTACCAGTCGGGCGTCTGGGATGCCACGACGCGCTACCTCGCAGGCTTCGACGAAGCCTCGCTGGCCTCGACCCGCGTCACAATCAAGCCCGTCGGCGAGATGTCGCTGTGGCAGGGCCTGTGGGGCATGTGCCTCACCCACGGCTTCCGCCACGTCGGTGAAATCGAGCACGCACGAGGATTGGTCGGGCTTGGGGGGCTCACGATCTAAGGCCCGAGGCACCGGTCGCGTCCGCCGATGTCGCCGAAGATCAGCCATCCGTTCGCTGTCCACCGAAACCGGGATGGAAACAGGTTCATCGGCACCCCGTGGCGGTCGCCGACAGTCGTGGCTTCCAAGGTGGTGAGGTCCACCAGCGTCAGTTGACCCCGCGTCCTCGACCCTGCGATGTACCGCGCATCAGGAGACCAGGACGCCGTCCAGAACCCCGCCTCGGCCGGTGCCAGCCTGATCGTGTCCCCTGACGTGAGGTCGATAAGGTGGAGTGAGAACGCCTCTGCGTCAGACGTACAGACATCCCCGAAGACCAACAACCGCTCCGCACTCACTGGGTCTTCGGCGATCACCCTCGTCCGTGCATACTGGCGAATCGTCCGAAGTGTCGCGGTGTCGACGAGGTCAAGCGGCCCGAATCCAACATCCCCGACAAGGATCCGTGTTCCTCCCAGCGCCCAGCTGGCCCCAATGCCTTCACCCTCGCGCGCCTCTATCCGTTGCCAGTCTAGCGATGTGGGATCGATGAGGTACACGCCTGCTGAGCCAGCAACAAGCAGCGAATCGCCGCCAGGTGACCAGCTAATTGATCCGGTCTCCTTGAAGGGAAAGTCCAGCGTTGCAACACGCGGCTCCCATGTGGGCGCGCTGGCGACCAGGACTGCGCGGCCGGTGAGCCCCGCGAGGTGCGTGCCCGTTGGTGCGATCGTCGGAGGATGGAGCAGTCCCTCGAACGACGAAATCTCGGTCCCGTCAGATGCCCGAATCGAGACCGCCGGCCGGAAGCTTCCTCCCGTGATGTGCACCTCGCCGCCGACGACCGCCTCAACGTCATGCGTGGGCTGCGCTTCCCGGCGGAGCGGAGTGGCGAGGAACGTTTCAACGTCGAGAAGATGTCGGACCTGCTGTGCCGGACGGGCGGGTGAGGGCAGCGACAGCTCAACAGTTGTCGCGCTACGCCAGATTATGTCCGCGGGCGAGGTCGCTGGAGTCAACTCGACCACAGTTTGGTCCCGAAGGTCCACAAGGAGCAAAGGCAACGGCTGTCTGCGGCTCGGGTCCAAGAGGACGTGGCTACCGCCCTCGGACTGGTTGATTCTGTAGAACTCGTCATCGCTGACCGTCAACAACTGGCCGTCCACGACTCTGAAGAAGAACGTCGCGGAATCTGCAGATCCGGCAGCGTTCGTGAGTTCGACCTCGCTCGGCCGTGTCTCGAGGATGAACGGCTGCGGCGCCGGCTGCGGCGCCGGCTCCGGCGTCGGCGTCCGCGTCGCGAGAGGCGTTGGCGTCGATGTCGGCGTCGGCGTCGGCGCGAACCCAGCCGGCGTCGCTGTCGCTGTTACCTCGGCGGTCGGCGTCACCTGGACCGTCGCCTCCGGCGTGGCCGTCGATCGCTCGCCGCCGCTGCTGCTTGCGACGAGCAGCGCGGCCGCGATGGCGAGTGTCGGTGCGAAGAGGTGAGCGAATGGGAGCCCATGCGCGCGAGCGTAGCGCTGAGGGCAGGTCCTCGCGCTATCGGCGTGCTACGTGCTGGCTATCGGCGCTAGTCGCCGCCGTGCGGGTCGATCGGGGCCCAGCGGCGCTGCGGTGGCGTGGCCTCGACGGGCGCGGCCTCGAGGGGGTCGGCGGGGCCGCGGTAGCGGAGCGCGACGAAGCGGTCTTTGGCGACGCGCACCACGGGGGCGGCGGCGGCCATCAGCGGAACCCAGATGTGAACGGGACAACCCATCGAGCGCTCCTCCTAGTGGAGCCTAGCAGCGGGCTCCGAAGCGCGCGAGTGACGGTGGTTTCAGTCCCGGCCGCAGGGCACGGCTATCCTCGGCGGACCTCCCGCACGAACCAGACGAGGAGACGCGATGAAGACGATCCGGATCTCGCACCCCGGGATCTCCGGCGCGAACACCGCCGCCACGATCGAGTTCTATACCGAGGTGCTCGGGATGGAACTGGTCCTCCGACAGCCGAACCTCGACTACGAGCC
This sequence comes from Dehalococcoidia bacterium, assembly GCA_965226785.1. Lineage (GTDB taxonomy): Bacteria > Chloroflexota > Dehalococcoidia > UBA2979 > UBA2979 > CBDDEC01. Next base: position 218,977 of record CBDDEC010000001.1, on the reverse strand, counting down.
GGAGGACCACTACCTGTTCCACGTCGGGGAGGACAACTTCATCGCCTACTTCCTCCCGCGAGACGAGGCGAAGCATGGGTCGGGGTACGAGCAGGCCGCGGGCGGGTCTGGACACATGGACCACCTCGCCATCGACGTCGACCACGCGTCGCTCGAGGAGGCGATGAGCCGCCTCGACGCCGCGGGTGTGGCGTACGACGGACCGATGGAACGCGGCTATGAGCGCTCGATCTATTTCGCCGACCCGAACGGGGTGACGGTGGAACTCCTCGCCTGGCACACGCCGCCGCCAGAGGGTGTGCCGCAGGCCGCGATCCTCCGGCGGGCGCAGGCGCTGCGCGAGGCTCGTGGCGCTGAGATCATCGAGGACGAGGACATCCGGGCGGCGATCGCGGAACTAGCGAACTAGGCCCACCCTCGAGGTCTCCGCTACACCCCACCCGAGGCCGAACGGGTCTGGGACCAGAACCAGACGACGCCGCCCACTGCGACGATCAGGACCGCGAACACGAGCAGCGCCGCGACGACGTTGAACCCGCCACCGCCCTCGCCAACACCGGTGACCGCCAGTAGCTGACGGGGCTCGGAGCCGGTCAGCTCCAGCTCCCAGACCAGCGTGTTGCCATCCATGCGGTCCGCATTGTGCTCGATCACATCGCCCGGCAGCTCGACCTTGATCTCGAACGAGGCGTCATCGAAGAGCAGATCGAAGATAGCGCCGCCGAGGCCCAGCGCTTCGGCGCCGTCCAGTGCGTCGTTCAGCGGCGCTGCGGTCGCCTCGAAACGCCAGCCCTCGCCCTCGCGGCGCAGTTCGAAGCTCTCGAACGCGGAGTTGGCGCCGAACGTACCGTCCGAGTCCGCGTCGGACAGGACCTCGTCGACCACCGACGCGATGTCGTCCGTCGCGGCGAAGGGGAACGTGGAGCGTACGCCGGTGAAGCCGTCCTCGTCGTACTCCTCGATCGAGACGCCCTCGGGCAGGTCGGTCGCGGCGAGGTCGTCGAACGAGGGCAACTCCGGCGTCGCGCCGTCGCCGAAGTCATCGGCGAGCGACTCGAAGGCGTCCTGGTCGAATGCCGCGAGCACGGTGACCGCGCCGGACCCGTCCTCGTTGACCTTGATCGCAATCTCCGCGCGGATGCAGCCGACGAGCGCGATCGCCAGCGCGGCGAGCAGCAGCGGCAGACATCGCGCGAGCCCTCGGGGGACGGCGCCTGCGTGGGCGCGGGTGGGCTCACGTCGGCGGCGGCGCAACATTGATCGAGGGTAGTCGCTCGCCGGTTCGCAGGCACCGCTCGTAGACGCTCCGCCGGACGGAACATAGGATTCGGCTAGGCCCCGGAGGCAGCGGGAGGAATCGCAGGCGTGACCTTCACCATCACCGAGACCTGTATCGACACGATGGACCAGTCGTGCGTCGAGGTCTGCCCGGTCGACTGCATCCACTTCGAGGAGGGCGTGGACCGCATGCTCTTTATCGAGCCCGCGGAGTGCATCGACTGTGGCGCGTGCGAACCCGCCTGCCCGGTCACCGCGATCTTCCCCGAAGCCGACGTCCCCGCCGACCAGGAGCGCTTCAACGAGATCAACGAGCTCTGGTTCACCGACCAGGCCGCCGCGCGCGCCCTCGTCGAGGGCGGGTCAGACGCCGCCGCACCGGCAGCTGCCACGCCGACTGAGGCCGAGGCACCAGCCGAGGCCGAGGCAGCGCCCGTCGAGTCCGCGCCCGCCGCGCCTGCCGCGACGACCGCCGAGCCCACCGCCGCAACGCCGGCACCGGTCGCCGAGGCCCTCGCTGCCCCGGCCGACGGTCCGAAATACGGCGAAAGCGGCCTCGAGGGCAAATGCGCGTTCTGCGGAACTTATGTCATCAAGGGTGGCACTCGCTTCCGCGAGAAGTCAGTGCTCTGCCCCGACTGCGCCCCTCGTGGCGAACGCATCGTCGACCCCTATCGCGAGACGGCCGGGCGGCGCTAGCGCTGCGCGCCCCTCTCCACCGCGTGTCACCGGCGGAATCACTACGCCCTCTCACGCCCTCGCAACATTCTGGGGACGACGATCGGTGTGAACGCCACCTGAGCCGCTCGTATCCCGGTGCTGTCGATGGTCAAGCTCATTCTGCTTCTCGTGATCCCCTACGCGGCGATTTCCTCCGTCGCCCTGGGCGCCGTTGATGGGCGAGCCGCCCTCGATGCCGCCCGCGAGTTTGTTGGTCAGGTGCAAGAGCAGAGCGACGAGATCGCGACGGCGCTGATCGAGCCGCCGCGTGGACTCGATCACAGGATCACCGTCTGCCACGTTCCGGGCGGCGACGATGATCAGGCCCACCTGCTCTCCATCGCCATCGAGGCCTGGCCGGTGCACGAGGCACACGGTGACTATGGCCTGACGGAACCGGCGGTGCTGGTGGAGCCACTGGCGTCCCGCTGTGCGGAGTCGACCGAGGTCGCCGACGAGGCTCCGGGCAAGGGCGCTCCGCCCGAGCACTCAAACGCCGGCGGCAAAGGACAGAGCGCGCACGCCGAGGACCAATAGCGCCGCCTACCCGAAGCCGAAGCGCTGGCTCTCAAAGTCGATGGTCCAGCGGTAGTGACGCAAGAATCCGTGCGAGATCAGACCGTCCGAGGGCGCCTCGCGACCGGCTGCCCCTGCACCGTCCGCCGCAGGCGAGTAGATGCCGGTCAGTCCCGCTGCGTCAGACTGCCGAGGCCCAGTTCGTCGATCGCGAATGTGCCCGTGGCGAACTGCCCGCCGCCACCGCCGACGGAGCCATCGGCGATCGCTGCAGCGGGCGTCTCGATGCCCGCGCGCTGCAGCAGATCAGTGCCGCACATGAGCGCGCCACCCGCGAGCCCGGAGTCCACGAACAGGCGTAGCCCGGTGAGACCGTTCAGCGAGCCCTCCGCCGTCATGTAGTGATCGCCGTGGAACTCGAACGGCACGTGTACGCCCGCGAGGTGAGAACTCGCGTGCCGCGGATCCTCGAGAATCAGCGCGCCATCGATGTAGTCAAGCGTCGCGCGGAACTGCGCGAGGACGTTCGTGCCGACAATCGCATCCACGCGGTAACGCCCGCCGGTGACCGCCGAGAAGCGGCGCGTGGGCAGGAGGTTGACCGGCACCTGATCGAGGGTCACCTCGCCCAGCTGGACCCGGTCGACGCGCCCCAGGCCCACCGACGCCTGCAGCCTGCCGCCGAACGTGCCGCTGACCTCGGCGATCGTCTCCACGCCGAGTTCACCGGCCAGCTCCGTGTCGAGGATCAGCTGGCCACCGCCGGTGTCGATGAGCGCATGGAGAGGCAGCGTATCGACCACGATCTCGATCAGCGGCAAGGGGTCCGTCATCAGCCAGGCGAGCCTCGTACTCGGCGGCCCGCCCAGCTGGTACGGCGCGTCGTCGCCGAAGCTACGCAGTTGCCGCGCGGCCGCCCCGAGGTCCGTCACACCCTGGTACGCCTCGGCGGCGCGGGCAAAGTCGTTCGCGCGGTAGGCAGCGAGGCCCAGAACGCGCCGCAGATCAGCCCGATCCGGGTCGCCAGACAGCCCGACCTCGAATTTGGCTCGCGCCTCGTCGAGCCGTCCGGCAAGTAACGCTGCGCGACCCGCTTGCTCTTCGGACTTCACGATCGGCCCTCCGGCGGCACCCGCGATGGAGGTTAGTCGCTGTACCCCCAGGGATTCACTAGCCGAATCTGTCACCCTTGGTCCGTATTGGTGAGTATCTGACACTCTTGCGCAGAAATGTCAGGAATCGCCTCCATGGCCAGCAATCACCACGGCTGCCGCATGCAGGCCGCTGCTGACTGGACGAAGATCATGTTGAAGGCGGACGCAGCCAACTCGTCCGCCAAGGCCTGACTCGAGGACCGCAGCCTCGAAGCAGGGCCGTACTCGGGGGCCGCACCTGCGACCCACCACCAACAGGCCGGGAAACACCTCCTGCGCTCCCCCCGCCAGGCGGTCAACCCGACCGAGCGACCGGTCCCGAAGGACCGGTCGCTCTTTGTATGTACAGCCCCTGCCAACCTCGCCGCCTGCGGTACGATCGATCTCGTGGCCGATCGCTCCGTCCTGCACCAGGCTCGTTCGCTGCCCGAGAAGCCGGGCGTCTACCTCATGCGCAACGAGCGCGGGGACGTCATCTACGTGGGCAAGGCGCGCCGCCTGCGCGACCGTGTGCGCTCCTACTTCGGCTCGTCGAGGAGCCTCGAGCCGAAGGTGCGCGCTCTGGCCGAACAGGTGCGGACCCTCGAGCACGTGGTCACGGCGACCGAGGCGGAAGCGCTGCACCTGGAAGCGACGCTGGTCAAGCGTCACCAGCCGGTGCACAACGTCCGGCTCAAGGACGACAAGCACTACCCCTACCTCAAGGTCGACGTGCAGAACCCCTGGCCGCGCGTCACGATCACGCGGCGCGTCGAGAGCGACGGCGCACGTTACTTCGGCCCCTACGCCTCGGCGGGGTCGGTGCGGCGCAGCCTCGATGTCGTGAAGAAGCTGTTCCCCTGGCGCTCCTGCACGAAGGAGATCACGGGCACCGATCCGCGCCCCTGCCTCGACTACTACATCAAGCGCTGCATCGCGCCCTGCACCGCCTTCTGCACCCCAGAGGAGTACCGCGGGGTCATCGACGAGACGCTGCTGTTCCTCGAGGGGCGCTCCGACGAGGTGCTCAGACACGTCGAGGGCGAGATGCAGTCGGCCTCGGACGTGCTCGACTTCGAGCGCGCGGCGCGGCTGCGGGACCAGGTGAAGGCGATCCGGCTCGTCACAGAGCGACAGCAGATGGCGACGACGACCGCGCTCGACGCCGACGTGTTCGCGCTGGCGCGGGAGGACGACGAGGCGGCGGTGCAGGTCTTCTTCGTACGCGGCACCGTCGTCGCCGATACCGACTCGTTCATGCTCGACGGCACCAAGGATGCGAGCGACGCCGAGGTGCTGGGCGCGTTCCTCGCGCAGTACTACGAGTCGGCGACGTACGTGCCTCGCACGGTGCTCCTGTCGCAGGCGATCGAGGACCGCGACCAGCTGGAGACGATGTTGCGCGGCCGTCGCGGCGGCGCAGTCGACGTGCGCGTACCGGTTCGCGGCGAGCGCCGTGGCCTCGTGGCGACCGCCGAGGAGAATGCGCGCGAGTCGTTGCAGATGCACCACGCGCGTTGGATCGCCGACCGCGACAAGACCGAAGCGGCGCTGACGCTCCTGCAGGACGAGCTCGACCTCGCCGCACCGCCGCAGCGCATCGAGTGCTACGACATCTCGACGATCCAGGGCACCAGCACCGTCGCCTCGATGGTCGTGTTCAAGGACGGACTGCCCGCCACCAGCGAGTACCGGCGCTTCCGCATTCGCGATGTTCAGGGACAGGACGACTTCGCGTCGATGCAGGAGGTGCTGAGCCGGCGCTTCAAGAAGATCGCCCAGCGGCGACGGCGCGAGCTGCAGGGTCAAGACGGACCCACCGAGGAGCCCGCCGATCCGTCGCCCTGGGACGAGCTCCCCGACCTCGTGATCATCGACGGCGGCAAGGGACAACTCGCCGCGGTGCTCGATGTGATGCGCGAGTACGGACTGCGCGACATCCCCGTCTGCGGCCTCGCCAAGCAGCGCGAGGAGATCTTCGTCGCCGACCTCGCCGAGTCGATCATGCTGCCGCGGCAGTCGGAGGCGCTCTACCTGGTGCAGCGCATCCGCGACGAGGCGCATCGGTTCGCCATCACCTACCACCGGCAGGTCCGAGGCAAGAAGGCCACGCAGTCGGTGCTCGACACGATCCCGGGGATCGGTCCGAAGCGGAAGCGCGCGCTCCTCCGCAAGTTCGGCTCGGTGGGCGGCATCCGCGAGGCCACGGTCGATGAGGTCGCCTCGACGGTCGGGCTCAACTCGCGGTTGGCCGAGACCGTGAAGCGATCGCTCTAACGGTGGCCGTGAGCGCGATCGATCGCCTGGTCGCGCAGGTAGCCGAGAACGGCGTGACCGATCCGCTGGTCCTGCAGGCGCTGCGTGACACACCACGCGATCGCTTCGTGCCCGAGCGCTATCGCGCCTACGCCTTCGAAGACGGCGCACTGCCGATCGGCGAGGGTCAGACGATCTCGCAGCCGACGATCGTGGGGTTGATGACGCAGGCGCTGCAGCTCCGCGGCGGCGAGCGCGTCCTCGAGGTCGGCGGCGGCTCGGGCTACCAGGCCGCCGTCCTGGCACGTATCGCCGTCGAGGTTGTCACGCTCGAGATCAACGCCATGCTCCGGGAGCGTGCTCGCGTGACGCTCGCCGAGATCGGCGTGGAGAACGTGCGGGTGCTCGAGGCTGATCCGGAGGTGATCGGCGCGCCCGCCGAGACGCCGTTCGACGGCATCATCGTCGCCGCTGCATCGCCCGAGCTGCCGCCGCCGCTCGTCGACCAGGTGCGCGTGGGCGGGCGGATCGTGATCCCGATCGGGTCGCGGGATGCGCAGCAATTGATCCTGGTGACACGCCTCGAGGCCGGCCTCGAATGGGATGACCTCGGCCCCTGCCGGTTCGTCCCGCTGCTCGGGCGTTTCGGCATCGACCCGGCCCGACCGGACCTCGATCGCCGTCTGCGGGGAGGCGCGGATCCGGGTCCGGTTGGACAGGACGGGGGCGGATCGCTATAACCTGTCACGCGGCGGGGACAGTGAGGACGGCTGCCTCGACCGGGACCAAGACGCGCGCGGACGCGTCGCCCTCGGGCGGCCGTTCACCGGCAGGCCAGGCTGGTAGGGGGTTCCCGGGTGGAAGAGCGCGTGACCGCTTTCCTCCATTATTTGTCCGCTGAACGCGGATCTTCGAAGAACACGATCGACGCCTACCGGAATGACCTGAGCGGCTTCGCCGCGTTCGCCACGACCCAGGGAGCGAACGGCGCCACGCCCGCAGCTTCGGAGATCGACCGCGATCTCATCAACGGCTACATCGCCGACCTGAACGGTCGCCAGTACGCGAAGTCCACCGTCGCTCGCAAGGTCGCAGCGGTGAAATCATTCTGCGCGTTCCTGCTCGACCACGGCGACCTCAGCTCGAACCCCACTGCCGCGATCGACTCGCCCCGCGCGCCGAAGCCGGTGCCGAAGCCGATGACCACCCAGGAGGTCGACGCACTGCTCCTCGCCGTCCGCCAGGCCGACACCCCCGAGGCCATTCGTGACACCGCGATGATCGAGGCGGTCTACGCCACCGGCATGCGCGTCACCGAACTCGTTTCGCTGAACCTCGACAGCCTGCACCTCTCGCCGCGACCGGCCTGGGTGCGCTGCGTCGGCAAGGGCGCGAAGGAGCGCACGATTCCTGTGCACGAGCAGGCCAGCCAGGCCCTCGAACGCTACCTAGACTCCAGCCGCCCCGCACTGCTCAAGAACCGCACACAGACGGCGCTGTTCGTGAACCGGCGAGGCGAGCGCCTGACCCGCCAGGGGTTCTGGTTGATCCTCAAGGGGTATGTGAAGACCGCCAACATCGAGACCCACGTCACACCGCACACACTGCGGCACTCGTTCGCCACGCACCTGCTGCGCGGCGGTGCGTCCGTGCGCGACGTGCAGGAGCTGCTGGGCCACGCCAACGTGTCGACCACGCAGGTCTACACCCAGCTTGCCGACCGGCACCTGCGCGAGGTCTACGAGAACGTCCACCCGCGCGCCTGACGCCTCGGCGGCCACGCTTGTTCCTCGCCGATGGTCGCGCCATGATCGCGTTAGGTAGCCGCGCGGTGTGCGCCGCGCCGCGCTGAGCGCCGGGGGGACCGCCGCATGCCGATCGCCGACATACGCGCCCGCGAGCTGCTCGACTCCCGCGGCAACCCCACCGTCGAGGTCGATGTCATCCTCGAGGACAGCACGCTCGGGCGCGCGCTCGTGCCCAGTGGCGCCTCCACCGGCGAGCACGAGGCGGTCGAACTGCGCGACGGGGATGCCGCTCGCTACGGCGGCAAGGGCGTGCTGCTCGCGGTCGCGAACGTACACGACACGCTGCGCCCGCTCCTCCTCGGACGCGACCCAGCGGACCAGCGCGCGCTCGACGAAGCGATGCGCGACACCGACGGCACACCGAACAAGGGCCGCCTCGGCGCCAACGCGATCCTCGGCGTCTCGCTCGCGCTGGCGCACGCCGCGGCCGCCGAGCGCAGCCAGCCGTTGTTCCGCTACCTCGCTGGCCTCGCCGGCGTCGAGGACCCGGCGACGCTGCCGGTCCCGCTGTGCAACGTCCTCAACGGCGGCGCACACGCCTCCGACTCCACCGATTTCCAGGAGTTCATGATCGTCCCGGTCGGCGCGCCCACCTTCGCCGAGGGCCTGCGCTGGAGCGTTGAGACCTATCACGCCCTCAAGGCCGCCCTCGCGAAGCGTGGCTACAACACGAACGTCGGCGACGAGGGTGGCTTTGCCCCCTCGCTCGGCACGAACCGCGAGGCGCTCGACCTCCTGCTCGAGGCGACCGAGGCGGCTGGCTACCGTCCGGGCGAGGACATCGCGATCGCCCTCGACCCCGCGACCTCCGAGCTGTGGCGCGGCGACCACTACGAGCTCGCACGCGAGGGACGCGACGTCAGCTCCGACGAGCTCGTGGACCTCTGGGCGGACTGGATCGACGACTATCCGATCCTCTCGATCGAGGACGGCATGGACGAGAACGATTGGGCCGGCTGGCAAGGGCTCACCGCACGCCTCGGCGATCGCGTGCAGCTCGTCTGCGACGACCTGCTCGTCACCAACGTGGAGCGCCTCGAGCGCGCCATCGAGGAGCAGGCGGCGAACGCGATCCTGATCAAGATCAACCAGATCGGCACGCTCACGGAGACCCTCGACGCCATCCGCATCGCGCACGAGGCCGGCTGGCGCACGGTGATCTCGCACCGCTCCGGCGAGACCGAGGACACGACGATCGCCCACCTCGCCGTCGCGACAGGCGCCGGGCAGATCAAGACCGGCTCGCTCGCGCGCACCGATCGCAATGCGAAGTACAACGAGCTGCTGCGTATCGAGGAGCAGCTCGGCGCGGCGGCTCGCTACCCGGGCCGGCAGGCGTTCGCGTGACGTCCGGCTCGACCGGCCACGACGAGGGCGTCGACCCGGGGCTGCCGATCGCGGCGTCGCCGCAACGCATCTCCGGCATGCGCGTGCCAGACGGCTGGGCGCTCCTTGGCCCGCCCGAGGGGCTCAGCGGAGACGCCGAGGACGCCTGGCGTCAGACCGGGTTCGAGCTCGCCGAGGACTGGCGGCTCCTGGGCGAGGGGCTGGCGCTGCAGGCGCGGCTCGCCGGCACAGGCTACACGCCGAGCGCACGCACGATGACGATGGCCGGCTTCACCAGCCTCTGGTCACGCGCCTTCCTCGGCATCTCGGACGCCGCGTCGCTCGTCCGCCGCGCGGGGTACCAGAGCGCAATGCCGCTGATCCGCGCCAGTACCGAGTTCATCGGTGCGCAGCGCGGGCTGGTCGAGGAGCTCGACGAGTGGCGTCGCTGGACCCACGAGGCGTTCGGACGCGACGAGGCGAGCCGGGCCACCGAGCATCTGCTCGGCCACTACTTCTCGGGCGAATCGATCGCCGCCGATCCGCACCTGCGGGTCATCTACCGCGCCGCGTCAGACTTCGCGCGGCCCAACTTCGGGCCGACCGCGCTGCTCGTGGCCAACGAGGCCAGTCACGAGCGCTACCCGCTCAACTTCGCCGACCAGGCGTTCCACCTGGGCTGGGCACAGCTGCTGTTCGGCTGGCTGCTCCGCCTCGACGCCGCGCAGCTGCATAGTTCGTTGCACCTCACGGCGCACTTCCCGGCGAGCGAGGAGCTGCGCGGCGAGGCCGTCACGCACGTGCGCGCCGTCGAGGCACGCCTCGATGACGAACGCCGCTGCCACCTCGAGGAATTCGAGGACGTCCACGGTCGACGCCGCCATCTGCTCATCGAATTCCGCCGCCAGGCGGCGGATGCTCCTCGACGGCTGCTCTTCTGACGCAGGTGCTGACGTTCGTCCACGGCTCGGCGGGTTCAGGGCAAGCGGAGCCGGCGGTAGAATCGATCACACGTCACTCCAAACGGTCGGTGAGGCCAGCGGTCAGGCGAGGAGCAGGCGATGACGCTGCGAGTGGGGATCAACGGCTTCGGACGAACCGGACGCGCGGCCTTCCGCGCCTGGTTCGAGCGACGGCGCGACGACTTTGAGATCGTCGCGATCAATCGCGGACCTGTGCACGTGCGCACTCACCTCCTCCGCCACGACTCCGACTACGGCGCCTTCCCCGCCGAGATCATCGATGGCCACGATTCATTCACGGTCGATGGCCACGAGGTCAAGGTGCTCAACGAGAACGACCCGGCGGACATCCCTTGGGGCGACGCCGGCGTCGATGTCGTGATCGAATCGACCGGCCTCTTCCGCGACCGCGACGGCGCGGCTCGGCACCTCCACAACGGCGTGCAGAAGGTGCTGATCTCCGCCCCGGCCCGGGGCGAGGACTGGACCGTCATCATGGGCGTCAACGAGGAGGAGTACGACCCGTCCGCCCACGAGGTCATCTCCGCCGGATCCTGCACGACCAACTGCGTCGTCCTCGTGGCAAAGGTGCTGCACGATGCGTTCGGCGTCGATCGCGGCTTCATGACGACCATTCACGCCTATACGGGCGACCAGAACCTCGTCGACAATTCGCACAAGGATCTGCGACGCGCGCGTGCCGCCGGGCTGAACATCATCCCAACGTCCTCCGGCGCTTCGGCGGCGGTGGGACAGGTGATCCCGGAGCTGGCCGGCAAGTTCGACGGCCTCGCCTATCGCGTCCCCACGCCCACCGTCTCGGTCGTCGACTTGGTGACGGACCTCTCGCAGACCGCCTCGGCCGGCGAGATCAACGAGGCGTTCCTGGCCGCTTCAGAGGGGCCGCTCAAGGGCTACCTCTTCTACGAGCGCGAGGAGTTGGTATCGACCGACTTCAAACAGCACCCGGGGTCAGCGATCTTCGACGCGCCCTCGACGATGATCGTTGACGGCACGATGGCCAAGACGATGACCTGGTACGACAACGAGTGGGGCTACTCCTGTCGCCTCACAGACGTGGTGGCGCTCCTCGCCGAGCGCGGCCTGAGCTAGGGCAACGCCCCGCGCCCCGAAGGGAGGCCCGATGCGTATCGGGTCCAGGTTCCTGATCCTGATCGGCGCTCTGCTCCTACTCGGCGCCTGCGCCCAGGCGAATCGCGTGGTCGACGCCACACGCTCGGCCGAACGGCCGAACGGCGAGACTCTCTACACGGTCAGCTGGCGCTCGGACCTGTACGCGGCACAGGCGGTTTCGCACCGGACGCTTGAGCGCGACGGCTTCGTCCGCGGCTGCTTCGAACGCGCCGTCGTCGGCGAGCCGCTCCCCTCGGACTGCCTCACCCGCGAGGCGCTCTTCAACGAGACCGGCACGTTCTCGCGCAACCCGCTGGCCACCCTGGGCATCTCGCTGCTGGCACTCGCCGGCTTGCTCTACTTCTCGATGCGCCGCATCGGCGCGATCCCCAGTAGCGAGGCGCTGGCCACCGCCAGTCCGGGCCCGACCGGCGCTGGCACACGCGCGGGCCAGCGCGCTGCGCCCGACCCGGCGGTCTCCTTGATGCAGAGCGCCGGCGCCCAGAAGGACGCCTACGCCCAGGAGTGGGAGGCCCGGCAACACCTCGCACGGCCAGGCCAGGGGCGACGCTATGTCGCGCTGGGACTCTCGATCGGTATCGCCTTCGTGATCGCTGCCGGGCTCCTCGTCGGCTTCATCGCCGGCGGCGAACTCGGGTTCGTCACAGCGCTCGTCATCTACCTCGGCGTCGCGGTGATCTATGTCTTCTCGCTGACCTCGCTACTCGCGACCGGCACGCATCGCGAAGCGCTCTACCAGCGCCTCGCCTTGTTCTCCGGCGCCGCCACGGGCATGCTCCTCGGCGGCCTCCTCGGCTCGCTGCTGCTCGCCCCCCAGATCGAGTGGGACGGCGTCCGATGGCTCTTCTGAGCCGCGTTAAGATCAGGCGGTAGCGTCGGGCTGACGGTCCGACTAGCAAGGTCCACGGTGCGATTGGCTGTCGGCCTCTTCGCCATCCTCGGCGTCCTCTTCGCGCTCGCTGTCCTCGACGACGGAACGGTCGTCGGGGACCCGGGACGCGCGATCGTCAGCGCCACCAGCGCATTCGACGCCGGCGCGGCAGGCACCGAGTACACGATCTTCGTCCATGTCGGCACCGAGCGAGGCCGCGTGCGCCGAGTGGTTCCGCCCAGTCACAGCTTCGCCACGCAGTGCTACGAGGAAGCCGTGGTCGGCGAGCCGCTGCCTCCCCGGTGCGGCGGCGTCGAGGTGGTATCGACGCGATCATCCAGACCCGTCGGGACGGACGTGTTCGTAGTCCTCATCTCTTCTGCGTTGGTGCTGGCAGGCCTGGTCGCCTTCGCGTGGCGCTACGTGGGCCGCGCGGCACTGGTTGCGGGCTCCGCGACCGCGATGGGCGATCAGGGTTCTGCACATGACGGCGACGCGATCGCGCTGATCCAGCGCGCGGACGGCGCTCGAACCGCGCACCGACCCATCGTGGAGGAGCGAATTCAGGTCGAGCGTCGAGGGCGCGCGACGTTGGAGGCGGCCCGTGGCGCGTTGCTGGCTCTCCCTGTGGTTGGAGTTCTCGATCTCGTCATCGGGCTCAGCCGAGGCTCAGATGTTGCCTTCTTCACCGCGCTCTTGTTGTTCTTGAGTGTCGCGATCCTCTATGTGCTCGCGCTCGTCTCGATGCTCGCGGACGGCGAGCCCGACGAGTCGTTTTACCAGCGTCTATCGTTCACGCTGGGAGCAGCGACCGGGCTCGCGGTCGGCGGCTTCCTGACATTGACCCCGATCGCCTCGTACATCGAATGGGACGGCGTCCGATGGCTCTTCTAACGCCCGAGGGCGCTTCGCAGCCGCGGGCGCCGTTGTTTGACCTCGACGACACGATCATCGACTACACGGGGAGCTACGAGCGCTCCTGGAGCGAGGCGGCGCAGCTCGCTTGCGACGCGGTCGAGGGGCTCGCCCTCGACGCGCTGTTGCCGGCGATTCACGACTCGCGCGATGCCTTCTGGAGCGACCCGGAGCGCGCGGAGCGTGGACGCCGTGACCTGCGCGCGGCGAGTACGGAAGTGATCGGCGGCGCCTTCGAGGCACTCGCCATCGCCGCGCCGCCCGCACTCGCGCGGACCGTCGCCGAGGACTATCGCGACCGCCGTGACGCCGACATGTCGCTCTTCCCTGACGCCACGCGCGTCCTTGAGATGCTTCGTGGGGCGGGATACCGCCTTGGGCTGGTGACGAACGGTACGGCGAGCGACCAGCGTCGCAAGGTCGACCGCTTCGAGCTGTCGTCCTACTTCGAACACATCCAGATCGAGGGCGAGCTGGGCATCGGGAAGCCGCACGACGAGGCCTACCGCCATGCCCTCGCTGCGCTCGGCGAGCCCGCCGAGGCCACGTGGTTCATAGGCGACAACATCGAATGGGACGTAGTGGCGCCCCAGCGGCACGGCATCTTCGGTGTCTGGGTTTCGCTCGGTCGTACGCTCCTCGACGATGCTCCGGGCGAGCCCAACCACACGATCGAGGGCATCGCGGACCTCGTCGAACTGCCCTAGCGGGCGGGCGGCCGCGGTCGTCGAATACAATTGCCTGACGACCCGCGGATCAAGTGACAACGGTGGCTCACATGCTCGACGCGCTCGCGTCGCGACTGCAGAACACGTTCGGACGCCTCGGCGCCAGCGGCCGCATCAGCGAGGCCGACCTGGACGAGGCGCTACGCGACGTGCGCATCGCGCTGCTCGAAGCGGACGTCAACTTCAAAGTCGTGCGTGGCTTCGTCGAGCGCGTCCGCGAGCGTGCGACCGGCCAGGACGTGCTGAAGTCGATCACGCCCAGGCAGCAGATCATCAGCATCGTCAACGACACACTCGTCGAGGTGCTGGGTGGCGACTCGGCGGAACTGCTGCGCCCGGACGCCGGGCCGACGAAGGTGATGGTGGTAGGCGCGAAGGGCTCCGGCAAAACCACGCTGGTCGGCCGTCTCGGGCAGAAGTTCAAGGCCTCGGGCGGTCGTCCCCTGCTGGTATCGACCGACTTCGAGCGCGTTGCCGCCAGCGAGCAGCTGCAGGTGCTCGCCGACCAGATCGGGGTGCCGGCCTGGATCGAGGACCAGGAGGCGCCCGCCGTCGAGGTGACGAAGCGCGCCCTTGCCGAGGCGCAGCGCATCAGCGCCACACACGTGGTGCTCGACACCGTCGGCGCGGTCGCCCTCGACGACGCCACGGCGGATGGGCTGGCTGAGCTGGCGGACGAGTTCGACCCGACCGAGGTTCTGATCGTCGTCGACGCGATGACCGGACAGGAGGCGGTGACGCTCGCCCACGAGTTCGACGAGGCGATCGAGGGCACCGGCATCGTCGTCACCAAGGTTGACTCCGACACCCGCGGTGGCGCCGTGCTCTCCGTCCGCGAGGTGACGGGCCTCCCGATCAAGTTCATCACGACCGGTGAGCGCCTTGAGGCGCTCGAGGAGTTCTACCCCGACCGCTTCGCGTCGCGCGTGCTCGGCATGGGCGATGTCGTGTCCCTGGTCGAAAAGGCGAAGGAGTCGATGGGCGAGCGTGACGTCCAGGACGTCGCCCGCCGGATCAAGAGCGGTCAGTTCGACCTGGAGGATTTCCTACAACAGATGGAGCAACTCGAAAGCATGGGACCGTTGGGCGGGGTGATGGAAATGATCCCGGGCGCAGCCGGGATGGCGAAGTCGATGGACCTCGACCTCAACGAGCGGATGATGCGCCAGAGCCGCGCCATCATTCAGTCGATGACGCTCGAAGAGCGCCGGCACCCCGACATTCTCGACGGATCACGGCGTCGGCGCATCGCGCACGGGGCCGGAATGTCGCCGGCGGATGTGAATCGCCTCTTGAACCAGTTCAAAGATGCCCGCAAAATGATGCGAGCGATGACCAGCGGCAAAGGCGCCGGTGGTCTGATGCGAATGCTGGGTCTGTAGCGCGAGCTTCGCGCCTCCCCCTGGCCGAACACTGGACGAACTGATGCGGGCCCGCCCCAAGCTGGCCGGCCCCTCGGAGGTAACGCGTGCTGCGAATTCGCCTGCGGCGCACTGGGAAGCGGAAGCAGCCTTCCTATCGCGTCGTGATCGCCGACCAACGCGCCCCGCGCGACGGCGACTTCATCGAGATCGTGGGGCATTACAACCCTCGTACCTCGCCAACGACCCTCGAGCTCAAGGAAGACCGCATCCGCCACTGGCTGGATAACGGCGCGCAGCCCTCGGAGACCGTGCATCGGCTGTTGCACGAGCGTGGCATCACCACGGTCGAGCCGCCGAAGCGCAAGACGGGCGACATCGACGCCAACCCGGGCCACGGCCGGCACCACAACCGCAAGGACCGCATGATCGTCGCGAAGGAAGCCGCCGCCCAGGCGGAGGCCTCAGCCGCGGCGGCTGCCGCTGCGCCCCCCGCGGACGACGCGCCGGCGGACGCGGACGCTGAGGATGCGAACGGCGATGACGACGAACAGCAGGCGGAGGAGTAGGCCGATGAAGGCACTGATCGAATATCTCGCCCGCGCTCTGGCCGAGCACCCCGACGAGGTGGTGGTCGAGGAAGAGCACGATGGCGACCGCGTGATCCTGCACCTCTACTGCGCCGACGGCGACAAGGGTCGCATCATCGGTCGTGAAGGCCGCTGCGCGAACGCCATGCGATCGCTGCTCCACGTGGCCGCCGTCCGCAGCGGTGTGCGTGCCTCGCTGAGCATCGACTGACCGAGGACGCTCCGCGCGTGCCCGGCCGCATCGCCGTCGGACGCATCAACGCTGCCTGGGGCCTCAACGGCCAGGTCAAGGTCACGCCCTACACCGGCAACCCGAGTCGCCTCCAGGCCGGCGCGACCGTCCTGCTGCATGGCGAACCGGTGGTCATCACCGACCACGTCGAGCCCTACGGCTACCCGATCCTACGTTTCGACGGCTACACCGATCGCACGAGCGCCGAGCGCCTTCGCGGCGAGACGATCGAGATCGAGGAGGCCGACCTCCCACCCCCGCCCGCAGGCGAGCACTACATCCACGACCTCGTCGGCCTCGAGGTCGTCACGGTCGGCGGCGAGAGCCTCGGACGCCTCGCGGAGGTGCTCCAGACCGGCGCCAACGACGTCTACATCGTGCGCCGCACAGGCGAGCGGGACATCCTCATCCCAGCGATCCCAGACGTCATCCGCGAGGTCGACATCGGCGCCGGCCGCCTCCTCATCGACCCGCTGCCGGGCCTGATCAGCTGAGTCACCGCTCGGCCCTCGATTGCTGCCGTGGCAGAGCCGTTCCTATACTCATACCTCGTGGGGGCGTAGCTCAGCTGGGAGAGCGTCGCGTTCGCAATGCGAAGGTCAGGGGTTCGAGTCCCCTCGTCTCCACCAGAACCAATGCTCAATCAAACCCTGATCACCGGCGCGCCTGCTAGAAACCGGGATCGGCACCGCGCGACGTCGGAGAACAACGACGCAGCAGTCCTCGAGAAGCAGGTCGCCGTCCCTCTACCCCTTGCATCGCGATCCGGCTGACGATCGCGGTCGAATTTGGACGTTCGCTGCGGAGTTCGACGGCGACACGTGGGTCCGACAACGCCTCCTTTGGGGACGCCCGACCGGAGAGACGGCCCCGCCGCGCTCGCGCCGCTTACGGCTCTACAACAGGTGTACTATGCGTCGGCCTGTTGAGTAGCAGCGGGTGAGCTGGGGAGGCTGGGCATGGCTGACTACACCTACGCGACAGCGCTGGAGAACTCGCACAAGGTCAACTGGCGCATCGAAGACATCCTCGGGGGGGCGTCAGTTTGATACCAGCCGCGCCTGGCTCCCGGCGCAGCTGTCGGGCGCAGCGGGCATCACGTGCCTGACCGACGCCGAGAAGCTGAAGCTGACTCACGTCGAGATGGGCGCCTACTCGCACCTCTTCGGTTTCGTCGAGGAGTTCATCACCCCGGCCATGGTCAACCTCGCGCAGGCCGTCGAGCTGAAGGAGAACGACGCCTTCGACGCCCTCACCAATTTCGCGGCCGAAGAGGTCAAGCACATGGCGCTCTTCCGCCAGGTCCGCGCACTCGTGGACGAGGCCATCGGGTTCCCACTCGCGCTGCTCGAGGACGAGCAGGAGGTCGCGCGCGTCGTGCTTAGCAAGAATCTGGGCGCGGTCCTGTTGCTGACCGAGGCGATCGAGTGGTTCACGCAGCTCCACTACCTGTCGGGGTTCCAGGATGACGACACGCTGGACCCGCTCACATCCGCCGTGTTCAAGGCGCACTGGCAGGAGGAGGCGCAACACGCGCACCTCGATCATCTCGAGATCCTTCGCGCGTTCGGGGCGATGAACGACGCGGAGAAGGACGAGGCGATCGACGACTTGATCGACCTCGTGGGTGCGGTGGATGGGCTACTCCAGGAGCAGGTGCGGATGGACGTCGAGAACCTGCAGCGTTACATCGACCGCACGTTCACCGATAGCGAGAGCGAGGAGGTCACGAGCAACGTGCTGCGCGCCAAGCGCTACACCTTCATCGAGAGCGGCGTGACGCACAAGAACTTCCTCGAGACGTTCGCGGAGGTGACGACTCCAGAGCAGCAGGAGAAGGTGCAGAAGGCGCTGGGGGCACTGCTCGGCTAGCGCTCTATCTCCCGCGCGGCACGCGGCTGGCCGCCGGACGCGCACTCGGCTTCTACACGAGCAGCGGCAGCGTCGGGTAGCGCCCGTCGAGGACATCGGCCGGGTCGGCCTCGAACCAGCGTTCGATCACTGAGGCGTAGATCGAACGGAAGTCGGTCGTGAACTTGAGGTCGCCGTTGCCGTCGAGCGCGGCGACCGAGGCCGGTTCGCCGTGGAAGCCGCCGCGCACTGAGCCGCCGCGCACTGAGCCGCCGAGCAGGAACGCCGGGCCGGCCGTCCCGTGGTCCGTGCCTCCGGAGCCGTTCTCGCCGACTCTGCGCCCGAACTCGGTCCACACCATCGTCGTGACCGCCTCGCTGAGAGCGTGGCCGGCGAGGTCGTTCGAGAAGGCGAGCAGAGCATCGCCGAGGGTCTGGAGCAGGCGCTCCTGCATGTTCGCCTGCCCGGCGTGGGTGTCGAACCCGCCGGTCGTGACGTAGCAGATCATCGTCCCCAGGTTCGAGGACGCGAGCTGGGCGACCGTCTGCAGCGCCTGCGCCAGTGGCGTCTCGGGGTAGTCGACCGCGGCAATGTAGTCGCCTGCCTCCGCCTCGAGGGCGACGGTCGAGTCGTAGGCCTGGAGGCCCGTGTCGGAGACGAAGGCGAGCTGCCCGCCGTACTCGGCCTGCGTCGCCAGCTCCGCCGCCTGGCTCGCGTAGAGCTGCAGCCAGTGCTGGACGCGGCGGTCCTCCTCGGCGGGAAAGCGCGGGTCAGTCGAGAGCACATACGAGGGCACCGAACCGAGCGAGGGGACAAACGCCTCGTTGGCGGCGAGTGAGCGCGGCGCAGCCACGCCAACGTTGGTCGCGCGCCACAGCGAGTCCCCCTCGTGCGCTGTCGCGTCGAGGAGCCGGCCCAGCCAGCCGGTCTCGCTGTGCTCGGCCATGGAGGCGGTGTGCCAGATGTCCATCGAGCGGAAATGCGAGCGATTGGGGTCCGGGTAGCCGACGCCTTGCACGATCGCGAGTTGACCTCGGTCCCAGACCTCCTGCAGCCCGGAGAGCGAGGGATGGAGCGCGAAACGATCGTCGAGGTGGAGCAGCGACTCCGGGTCGAGCGCCAGATCCCGACGCGCGTCGAAGTAGGCCCCGTCGGTGTACGGGATGACCGTGTTGAGCCCGTCGTTGCCGCCGGCCAGCTGCACGATGACGAAGACGCGCTGCGACGCGGGCGGCGGCTGCGTCACGCCCGTCGAGGGCAATGCCGCGTCAAGCGCGTCCTCGTCCTGCGGCCAGCCAGCGAGTTGCTTGCCAGGCCGCGAGCCCTCGTCGACGGCGACCCGCAGGAAGGCCGGTGGCATCGCGGCGGCCAGGCCACCGGCCGTGACGAACGCGATTCCGCGGCGGATCAGCGTGCGTCGATCGATGGTGCGGTCGGCGAACTCTTCCTCGGGTGGCATCGGCATCGTCGTCGTCCGTTCGTTACGCCAGCTGGTAAAGCGGCATGGTGAGCGCGAGGTAGGCCGCGCCGTTGATGCGGCCGCTCTGGGCCGCCTCGCGGAAGTCGTAGTGCACCGGCCCGCCGAGATGATCGACGAGCGCGTCACGCGTGCCCTCGCCGGCGTCGCCGCCAACGAAGAGGTCGAGCAGGAAGTCGGCGACCTCGCCAGCGCTCCCGCCGACGCCATGACGCGCGACGAGCCCGCCGACGTCGACATCGAGCCCGCGCTGCAGCCCTGCGCCGGTGAGCGCGTTCATGAAGTTGGCACGTTCGAGCAGCGTCGTGCTGTTGATCCAGGCGAAGCCGCCCGCCCACCCTGCCGGGTTCGGCGGGTCGTAGAGCAGTTGCCCCATGCCGATCGTGGCGCGGATCGAGCCGGAGACGCTCGGCGCCTCCAGTGCGCGCAGCGCACCGGTCACCAGCTCCACGGGCGTCTTGATGCGCCAGCGGTAGGCGGCGTCGGAGTACATCGCCTCGGAGAGCAGGATCGTCCGCACCACAGCGGCGATCGAGCGGTCGTGGGCGAAGTAGGCGTCGGTCGTCGCCTGCAAGAGTTCCGACGAGGGCTCGGGCACGGCGAAGAACTGCCAGAGCTTGCGCCCGATCAGCTCCGCCGTCTCCGGCCGGTCCGCGAGCACCTCGACCACATCTTCGTCGTCGAGGGCGCCGCTGACGCCGAGGAAGGTCTTCGCACCACCGTCGTGGCGCGGCGGGAAGAAGTGCGCACCGATCGGGAGGTCGTCGCGCCGGCCGTTGGAGACGACCCAGTCGGTCAGGGCACGCGCCGCCTCCTTGATGTCAGCTTCGGTGTACTCGACGCCCTCGCCCAACGTGTGGAGTTCGAGCAGCTCGCGCGCGTAGTTCTCGTTCGGCGCGCGAGCGATGCTGGTGCGGCCGTCGAGCCAGATGAGCATCGCCGGGTCACGCGTGACCTCGAGCAGAAGCGTGCGGAAGTCGCCCAGCGCGTGACTGCGCAGCGTCTGGTTCTGCAGACGCATCAGCGCGGCGCGGTTGACCTTGTGGATCGCGGTGGCGAAGTGGTCGTGCCAGAAGTAGGTCAGCTTCTCCAGCAGTGGCCGCCGGCTGAGCAGCAGCCGTTGGTGCCACTCATAGATCAGGACCTGTGGCTGCTCGTTCGGATCGCCGGGCAGATCTTCGAGGGCGCGGTCGACTGCGGAGTCGTCGACCACCTCGGGCGCGAGCAGGCGCTCGACCGCCCCTTCGAGGTCCAGCGCCAGGTACTCCTCGAGCTCTTCCGCGCTGTAACCGAACCCTGCGCGGCGCAGCAGGTGCTGCACGCGGCCGCGCTCGTCGTTCAGCGGCATCTCGCATCCCTCTCCGGTGTGAGCGGCGCCAGCGTTCCCGCGCGGGGCGCGCTCTCAAGGGTGTAACGACGATGCGAGAGGAGCGTTCGCCGCCTGGCGTTATGTCGATCCGGCTCGGGCGCGCGACCTAGGTCAGTGAGCGTGGCTGTGGCGAAGACGACGCGGAAGGGCACGCAATAGATGACCACGCTGCGGAAGCTCTCGAGGTCCGCGCCGGCCGGCAGCTCGTAGTTCACATTACCGCGCGTCGCACGCACCTCGCCCAGGTCGACCGCGCCGTCGACGTGTACATCGCCATCGACATCGGGCGTCAGGTAGACGTGGAGATTGGGCCCGTTTCGCACCTCGTAGTCCTCGAAGCGCAGCAAGCCGCCGCCGTCGGGGTCACGGATCAGCAACACTTGCCCCGATCCGAAGTGGAACGAGTCGGCGCCCATCAACTCGCCGCCAGCCACAAGCGCTGCAGTTGCCTCCGAAGACATCGAGTCGGCTGTGGCCGCGGGGGTCGCGCCCGCCGGGGTCGCTGCGGGCGTCGAGGGCGCGCTCGTCGCCTGTGGGGTCGAGAAAGCAAACGCGAGCGCCTCGTCGAGCTCAGCGCCCTCGTCGATCAACGGCGAAACGAGGAACCACGTGAGGTAGGCCGAGATGGCGAGGAAGCCCGCCGCCGCCACGACGCCGACGCCCCAGGTGAGCGGTCGTTCCCGCGGGCCGGCGTCCGCGAGGCGTTCGCGCTCGAGCGGCGCAACGTATTCGATCGCGACGATCGCGATGCCGAGCACGACCATCGGCAGCGCCAGCGGCCCCGCGGCGAGTAGCGCCGCCAGCGCCGCCACTCCCCCGACGAGGTAGCGCGGCAGGCCGTTCCAGCGCCAGAGCACGTGCCCGATCAGCAGTGTGGCGACCGCCAGGGTGGCCGCGATGATCCCTCGGCGGGCGCCGCCGTCGACGTCGAGGGCGCGGATCGCGCCCTCGCCGAGGAAGTCAGCGACTGGTTCCCAGAGCGCGATCATGGCGGCCGCACCGAGGCCGAAGAGGAGGAGCAGAGTCAGCGCAAGCGTGCGCAACTGGGCAGCGCGGTCGGGCGCAATCAATGGCTGCGATTTCACCTGACGGTCCTCCACTCCGCTGGGACAGCGGCGGATCGAGCGTACACCGACTCTGTGGACCTGTTATTACGTCGCTGTTAGCCCTCGAGACCGGCCAGGACGGCGTCGATCCCTTCGCCTCTTAGGCCCCGCTTCATGCCCGCGTACGCAGCTTCATCGTGCTCTGCCAACTGCGTGGCATGTTCGAGGGCGACATCACGCAGCTGACCTGCGGGCACGACCTCGTCGAGGAAGCCAGCGTCGCGCGCTCCCTGTGGGTCGTAGATCCTGGCCGTCAGCGCGGCCTGGGTCAGGTAGCGTTTGGACAGGCGGTCCTTCGCCAGCAACCACGCGAAGGGCGGCAGCGTCGAGCCGATGGCGACCTCGTTCAGACCGATGCGAAAGTCACCGTCAGCCCCCAGCCGATGATCACCGGCGAGCAGGCAGAACGCGCCCAGCGCGATGGCGTGTCCCGATGCAGCGACGACCAGGGGCCGCGGCCATCCGTAGAGACGCATCATCAGACGAGCGCCGCCGAGCGCCTGGGCACGAGCCCGCTCGGCGTCTCCGCTTCGCATCACGTTGAGGTCAAATCCGCCGGAGAAGATTCCAGAGCGACCGGTCAGTACCACGGCTCTGGCATCCGCCTCGGCGCGGTCGAGCAGGGCGTTGACCTCGGCGATCAGGGGTGGCCCGAAGGCGTTCGCCTTGCCGTCGTCCATGCTGATCAGCGCAACGTCGCCGACCTGTTCGTACGTGGTCATCTCGGTCATCTGGTGATCCCTCGCTGCCAGTCCGCCGGACGAGTCCGACCGTCCATTCGTGCCGTCAGCATACTCAGCAATTCAGCGAGCTACGGGTCGGGAACCACTCGTGACACGCGGCGAGGGCGGCCGCGGCCAGCATCGCTGACCGTCAGACCGCCCTCATCGCAGCCGCCCGTGCGGCTCGTTTGCCCGAGGCTACTGTGAGCGCCTCGGGAGCAGCTCGCGTAGTCCCAGCGTGGCTGCCAGCAGCGCGAACATCAGTCCGGCCACCAGCGGCAAGTTCACCCCGCCACCAGCCTCGGTCGTGAGACCGGCGTTGCCGGTGTCCGCCGGAGCCGGCGCGACGCCGGCGTGCGGAGCGGCGAGATAGGGGAACGTCGAGGCGAACGGCACATCGTTGCCGTCGATCGCATCGCTGACGCCCGCAGCGCCACCGCGGTTGAGCACGATGCCCAGCGCCACATCGATCACGTCATCGGTGAGCTGACGCCCGTTCGGGAAGGCGACAGGAGCCGAGAAGTCGATCGTCACGACGTCAGGGATCAAGGCACCCGACACGGTCGCAGCGTCGAGGTTGCCCAGCGGGCCACCATCTTCGGCGCCGAAGAGCGGCTCAAGTGCGCCGCGCAGACCACTGATCGTGGCCGCGGCCGTCGCGCCGAAGGTGGCCGCATCGTCGGCCGGGTCGCCCATGTTGAAGGCGTCCTTCAGGGCGCTGGGGATCAGCGCGGTGTTGATGGCCGGAATGGCCATCCGGTCCACGCGCTGGCCCGCCCGCTCCGTGGTGGCCCACGCGCGGATCACCCCGGTGTCGCTGGTGGCGGCGCCCGTCAGCGCCACGATCGGCAGTTCGATCACCAGCGCGCTGACGTTCGTGCCGGCCAGCGTGTCTGACGGCGTTTCGCCCGCCGGACGCAGCCCGATCGCCGGAACGCTCGGCGCGGCGACGAAGTTCGAGAAGCCGACGAGGTCGAAGAAGAACGGATCGTCGCGCTGCCCGGCAAAGATGCGGATGCCGCCGGCCTCGGTGATCTGTGGCGTCCCCGGCGTCGCGGCCGGCACTGTCACCAGTCCGCTGATCGGATCGCCCAGACCGGTGATTCTGAACATCAGCGGATCGCCGCTGAAGCGCGCCGTCACCGTCGCATCCGCGACCAGGTCGCCGGTGTTGTCGACGTGGATGTTGTAGTTCACCCCCGGCGCAAAGTTCGAGCTGGCGTTAGCGGCCGGCGCGGTGAGTGGGTTGACCGTCAGCGCCACGACGAGGTTGTCCGGTCGTTCCGGACTGCGGAACGCGTACACGTCAGCCAGGTCGGCCGCTCGGTCGCTCGCGGCCAGCGGGGCGTCGGCATGGTCGGCGCTTCTGACACCGCCAGCGCCAAGCCCGGCCCATGCGAACATCGCGACAGCCGCGACGAGTGCGGCCATCGCCAGCGCCCGCCGGCTGAGCGCCGGCGGAGTGAGTCTTGTGAAATCGATCATTGAGCCCTCCTTGAACCCGCGTTGATGTGGGGTCCAGGAGGTATTCGCCGGGCGCGTCGGTTCGGATCACTCGCTGATGGCTGCGAGGAGAACGAGCCTAGACAGCGCCGCTAATCAAGATGTCGGTCGTCGGTTGGGGGCTCCCGCCCGCCGGCTCGACCGTCACGGCGATCACATCGCCAGCCTCGAGGCGCAGCGAGAGCGCCACGTCAGCAGCACCGTTCTGTGTCGAGAAGAGGCCCACACCCTCTGGCGTCCCAGCGTCTCGGATCAGCCACACCTGGTAGACGAAGCTCGCATCGAGGTCGGGGAGTCCGCGGATCGACAACACGGCGAAGTCATCGTCGGCGCCGTAGACGAGGCGATGTTCACCGCCGCCAGCGCTGTCCGAGACGGCGACGACCTGAGTATCGCCGTCGCCCCCGGTCGAGTTGCCGATCGCCAGCCCCACGAGGAGCGCGAACGCAGCCAGCGCTGCCGCGAATCCGTAGGCCACCGAGGGGCGGCGGATGAACGCGAGCAGCCTGCTCGCGGTCGGTTCTGCCTCGAAGGCAACGATGCCTGCATCGGGGATCGCGAGCACACGGTCCCGCAGTTCGCTGGGAGGCGCGACCTCGTCGACCGAGAGCGCGACGCTCGCCGCTGCCAACCTGAGCTGACTGATCTCCTCGTGCAGCTCGCACTCGTCGACATGCGCCTCGACCGCCTGCCGCTCCCCGGTCGAGAGGGCGTCGAGGGCGTAACCGCCGGTCAACTCAGCGACTTCATCGCAGCTCAGGCGGGGCACGTCAGTCATCGCCGGGCGCCTCCCGCTTCGGGAACGAGTTCGGCGCGGAGGCGCTGCAATGCGAGGCGGGCGCGGCTCTTCGCCGTGCCGACCGGCACCTCCAGCTCCGCACCGATCTCGGTCATGGTCATCCCCTCGAAGTACGCCAGCTCGACGACGCGGCGCTGCGCTGCTGGCAATGCGCCCAGGGCGGCCCGCACCTGTCGCGCCTCGACCCCTCGCGTGAGCAACGTCGCCACGTCCTCGGCGGCGGGGTCGGCCAGGTCGAACGTGGCCGGCAGTTCCGCCTCGCGGCGCGTGCGGCGTCCACTGGCCCGCGCCAGGTCCAGCGCGCGACGTCGCACCACGGTCAGCGCCAGCGCGTCCACGCGTCCCCGCGCGGTGTCGATGCGCTCCCGCTGACGCCAGAGCTGCTCGAATGCGTCATGCACCGCATCCTCCGCCAGGCTCCGATCGCGCAAGATTCGCAACGCCAGACCAAACGCGCGACGCGCCACCAGGTCGTACAGGTCTGCGAGCGCGTCGGCGTCACCGTCACGCAGCGAACGCGCGATCCGCTCGATCGCCTCATCGGGTATTCGCTCGGGCGCCGCGACGGGATCACTCCTCGCTCACCGCAGACTCGCACGCCGTCGCGCCGAGGTCCGGTGACCCCTCGACGTTTCGATTCTAAGTCAACTGTGTTCGACGACCGCATGTAGCTCAGCGGGCGATCCGGTAGGCGATGACGAAGGTCGCCAGGAGCGATGCGAGAAGGAGCAGCCGGACCGCGCCGCCGACTATGACCCTCGTCTCGACGTCAATGGGCGGCAGGACGGGCATCGGTGTCAACCCAGCGAGTAGAAGGGGCGCGGAATCTCCGTAAACCCCTCTAAGTCGCTGATTCACGCGATTGCTGGCGTGCTCGCGGAGCCCTAACGTCGCGATCACGCGTGTGATCGGCTCTCGGGCCGTCACGCCGCATGGCTGAGAAGCCGCGGGCGAGTCCACGCCTGCGCTCACCTCGAAGGGTCCACCGATGCGTCAAGCGATCGCCAGTCTCGCCCACCCCGCCCGCCTGATCGCATTCGGGACACTCGGCGCGCTGGCGCTGACGCTGGTCATGCTCGCCGGCCGCCCCGTCGCGCCGCCCGAGGCGGAGGCGACCATCGTCAGCATTCTGGGGCGCTTCAACACTCAGATCTCACGGTCGAGCGCCAATCCGGGGGGCCTGGTCGAACTCCGCGTGGACTGGACTGTGAGCGACCTTAAGCAGGCGGATCACGCGGTTCAGATCGTATTTCCCTCGAATTGGCCGCTGGCGAACGCGCAGTTCCTGGGCGCGAACTTCGACACGTCCGAGGAGTTCGTCAACCTCGATCAGAACCTGGTGAACATCCGCTGGGAGCACAGCGTTGCGCAGGGGAGGTTCAACGTCACCTGGCGACTCTCCGCACCGCCGCCGGGACGCTATGCGGGCCTCGTACTCCGGTTCCTGACCACCGAAGCGCCCGAGGAGATCCCGTTCAGACTCCCCGGCACCACCACCGAAGTGAACTTCGTTGACTTCGATTTCCCGGACCCAGAGATCGCGGCATCTAAGACGGTGGTGAACGACTCCGGTTCTGATAGCGGGCGCTTTAACGTCAGCGTACGCCCGATTGTCATCACTTTTGGGAACCCAAGCACAACCTCAAAGGTCGTTGGTGATGGTGGCGTCACAGCGTCCGTCACGGTACCGAAGAACACCACGATCATCATCGAGGAAACGAGCGACTCGGGCCCTCCGTTGAGCGAGTATCAGACTTCGATGACATGCACCGGGCAGCCCAGGTTGCTCGGCGCTGCACAAACCTTATCGCCGGTAAAGATCTCGCACGGCGTCTGGCACGTGCCGGGGTTTAGCGGTGACTTACGAGTGTCGTGCAACATCACGAATGTGCGGCAGGGCTCGATCACGGTCACGAAGCTGTTCAGCGGCACCGCGACGGGAACGGTGAACCTGCAGATCGATGGCGGCAACCGTGCCACCGGCGTCGGTCACGGCGGCACGACCGGCCGGATCGTCGTGGACCCGGGCATACACTCCGTCGCCGAGATAGTGAACACGATCAACCTCGCCGACTACAACGCGTCGGTCGCGTGTAGCGGCGAAGCGCCAGTGTCCGGCACGTCCGCGAACCTCACCGTGAGTTCGGGCGAGAACGTTGTCTGCAACATCACGAACACCCGTAAGACGGGGACCATCACCGTCACGAAGGAGTTCAGCGTCACCGCTGGAACGGTGGATCTGCAGATCGATGGCAACGCCCGAGCCACAGGTGTCGGTCACAACGGCACGACCGGGCAGATCACTGTCGACACCGGCCTGCGCACCATCGCCGAGGTGGGCAATTCGATCGTCCTCGCCGACTACAATTCGACGATCGCGTGCAGCGACGAGACACCGAACTCGAGCTTCCGCACCTCGGCCACGGTCGATGTGAGCGAGGGCGAGAACGTCGCCTGCACGATCACGAATACACGCAAGACGGGGACCATCGCCGTCACGAAAGTGTTCAGCGGCACCGAGACCGGGACGGTGGACCTGCAGATCGATGGCCAGGACCAGATCACGAACGTTGGCGCGAGCGGCACCACGGGGGAGATCACGGTCGACACCGGCTCGCACTCCATCGGCGAAGTAGCCAACTCGCTCATCCCCGGGGATTACAACGCGACGATCGTGTGCAGCGGCGAGACAGCGAACTCGAGCTTCCGCACCTCCGCCACGGTCGATGTGATCGAGGGCGAGAGTGTCGTCTGCACGATCACGAACACCCGCAAGCAGGGCACGCTGACGCTTGTGAAGCAGTCGCTCCCAGACAGCGCGCCCGGCCGCTTCGATCTGCAGGTTCGCGACTTCGACAACCAAAGAACCCTCGTCCAGGTGCTCAACGTCGGCGACGGCGGTAGCACCAGCAAGATCACACTCGACACTGGGACCTACCTCGTCCGCGAGCTGGTCAACAGCACCACGAACCCGACCGAGCGTGCGACCTACATCGCGTCGATCAACTGCGACAACAACGCCAGGGACGCGGTGGCCCCCGGCACGGAGCTGCTCGTGACGATCGGCGAGGAGGACGTCACCTGCACATTCACGAACGTGAAGCAAGGCTCGCTGACCATCGTCAAGGTCGCCGTGCCCAACGATGCGGCCGACTTTGGGTTCACACCGTCCGCCAACCTCGGCGCGGCGTTCAGCCTCGATGACGATGCCATCCCAGCGCTCTCGGACACGCGCCTCTTCGCTGACCTGCCGAACGGCGCCGACTACGCAGTCGCCGAGGATGCGGCGGGCCCGGGCTGGCTCTTGATCGAGATCGCATGCACCGGCGCCGCCAACTCCACGCTCACGTTCGAACCGAGCGGCGCCTCGACGTTCCAGCCGGGCGACACGAGCGTCACGCTGAGCCTGCTCGACGGCGAGGACGTCACCTGCACGTTCACCAACGAGGCGCAGGGATCGCTGACGATCGTGAAGGACACCACCCCCGACCAGCCCACTGACTTCGCCTACCTCGCGACCGGCATCGATGTCACCGACTTCACGCTCGATGACGCGATGACTGACGACTTCGACGGCGTGCCGGTGCGGCGGGAGTTCACGCTGCTACCGGATGGCCGCGTCGTCACGGTCACCGAGGTCGTCGGAGCCGGCTTCGAGCTGGAGGGCATCGCCTGTACGGGCGCAACGGCCTCCACGGTCGGCATCGACGGTGCGCTGCTCGCAGTCAGGATCGAGCTGGGTGAGGACGTGATCTGCACGTTCACCAACCTCGACACCGACACCGCAACGACGGTCTGACGGATGAGCAAGAGCTGATCTTCGGGACCGACCCGACGAACCCGGACAGCGATGGCGATGGCGTTGGCGACGCTGAGGAGCTGTTCATCGATGGCACCAAGCCGAACGCTGCGGACGCCGAGGAGGACCGCCCCGACGCTCCGGCGCCGGGCGAGCTGCAAGTGCCGATTGCGCCGGCGGGGGTGACGATCACCAGGTATGGCGGAGGGCCAGTCGATCAGCTCCTGAGCGTCCTCGCGGAGGGTGAGGCCACCTCGGCGACCGTCACGCTGCCGGACGGCTCGAGCGTGACACTGATCGCAACGAGCCTGGAGTTCGTCAACCGTGCGTTCTTCGCCGCGTTCCCGAACGGCTTCCCCCGGGGCACGATCCTCTTCGTGCGCGGGCTGGCCTAGCGGCCCGCGCGCCCTCGACGGTTGGGCGCAGCCAATCGATGGACTCGCGTCGCTGGCACGGGCGACCCGGCCGCGCACGTGGCGTCTGGCGTTGCGGCAGTCTAGTGCTCGTCGGGTTCGCTCTCTAAGGTGAGTGCGAGCCTGCGGCGCGGTGGCATGCCTCGATGACGGGCGCGCGCGTTGGGGGGACGCGATGACGAGCGACGAGCGCACGAGCGGCGAGGTACTGGCCTGCGAGGTCCAGCCGGCGAACGTCGACCGCGGCGAGCGGCGCGCGCAGGTCCAGGCGAAGTACAACGATGTCGCGACCCACCCCGAGCTCGGGTTCCACTTCCACACCGGCCGGCCGCTCGCGTTGATGCTGGGCTACGACACTGCAGAGATCGACTCGCTGCCGGACTCCACCGTCGAGTCGTTTGCTGGCACGGGGAATCCCCTCGGCGCGGGCCGGCTGGCGGTGGGCGCGGCCGTCCTCGACCTCGGCTGCGGAGCGGGGTTCGACACGCTGCTGGCCGCGCGCCAGGTCGGCCCCTCGGGCCGGGTGATCGCGGTCGACATGACCGAAGCGATGCTGAACAAGACGCGGCTCGGCGCGGCGGCGGCGGGCCTCGACAACCTGGAAACTCGCCTCGGCTACGCCGAGGAGCTGCCCGTCGAGGGCGGCGAGATCGACGTCGTGATCAGCAACGGCGTTATCAACCTCACCCCTGACAAGGTCGCGACGATGCGGGAGATCGCAAGGGCGCTGCGGCCGGGCGGTCGCGCCCAGATCGCCGACATCCTGGTGCATCGCGAGGTTCCCCAGGACGCGAAGGACGACATCGACCTCTGGTCTGGGTGAATCGCCGGCGCTCTGCTTGAGGCAGAGTGGCGCGAGGTGCTCGCGTTTACCGGATTCACCGACATCGAGTGGGGCGTCGAGGTCGACGTGTTCTCCGGGTCGAGGCACGAGTCCGACGCCGCCGAGTTCGACACCCGGGGCATCACGTTCGCCGCCCGACGCTTGTAGCGCGTACGGTCACCTCCACCTGAAGCCCCGAGCCGGGGAGCTGCAGCCGTGAGCGCCGATACACCCCGTCTGACATTGCGACCGGCCGCCGAGGCGGAGGCGGATTTCGTCGCCGACATCGTCTACGGCGACCCGCAGCAGGTGACGACCAGCGTCGGGCTCGCGCTGCTGGGGCTGAGCGACAGCCCTCGGACGCGGCGTTTCTACCGCTCGCTCTGGCGCGCACTTGGCCACTGGCGGCGGACGCGGCTTGTCGAGGAGGACGGTCGCGCCGTCGGCGTGCTCCAGGTCCGATCTGACGAGAGCGACGGAGCGGAAGTCGGGCTGGGCATTATTCTGCGCGCCGCCTGGATCCTCGGACCGTGGATCCTCCCGCGGCTGTTGTCGCGCGCGCCGCTGTTCGAGCGCGCTGGGACGCGGCGCCCGGCAGGCAGTTACCACATCGATGAGATCCACGTCGCCGTGAGCGAACGTGGCCGAGGCGTCGGCAAAGCGCTGCTCGCGCTCGCGGAGTCCGAGGCGCGTGAGCGCGGCGCCACACAGATGTCACTGCAGGTGCTGATGACGAACCCGGCGCGCGCCCTCTACGAGCGTGACGGCTTCGCGATCACCGGGGAAGCGACGAACGCGGAGTTCGAGCGTTACACCGGATGCCCAGGCAACTACCTGATGGTGAAGCCGTTGGGCTAGTCGCCCGCCACACCCGTCAGAGCCGCCACGAGCTGTTCGAGGAAGATCCCGACCGTCGCGTTGTAGGGCTCGGCCGCTTCGTAGTAGACGTTGTGTGGCGCGCCCTCGATCACCGCGAGCGAGGAGTGCGGCACCAGCTCGTGCAGCCGCCGCGCCGCCGGCTCGGCGCCGTCGAGCCAGCCGACGACGACATGCATCGGCGATTCGATCGCGCCCACGCGGTCGGCCAGCGTCTCGCGTTCCGCCACGGTGCGCGCCGCCGGCTGCCGAGGATGCCGGAGCGCCTCGAGGCGGGTCGCGGTCGAGCGGATGCGCAGGTAGCGCTCGTGCATACGCGGATGGGCCTGCTTGAAGCCGTCCGTCAGCGCGTCGCCGATCGGCAGGAACAGCGTCTCGGGGTCAAGCGGCTGGCGCGGCGCCGGCATCCCCTGCCCCGCCGGTCGAACGCCGCTGCCCGAGGGGATCAGGCCGCGCGCCGCGGCGGGATGCCGCGTCGCCCAGCGGATCAGCGTGTTGCCACCCATCGAGTTGCCGGCAAGCACCGGTCGCTCAATGGCGAGCGCCTCGAGGAAGCTTTCGAGCTCGTCGGCGCGATCGGTCTCCTCGGCGTCACGCGGTGAGTTCGACGAGTGGCCGTGGTTGACACTGTCGTACGCGAAGACGTGGAAGCGGTCGCGGAACGCGTCGAACTGCTGCCACCAGGCTTCACCACAACTGGAGTTGCCGTGCAGGAAGACGAGCGGAGGCGCGGCGGGGTCGCCATCCTCGACGTAGTAGATGTCGTTGCCGTGTACCTCGAGCCATGGCATTGATGCCACCGTTTCCGTCGCCGATCTTGGATGTACGGGTGGGGATTCTAGTCGCCTGACGCGGCAACGACCTGTGCGAACCGGCTACAGTCATAGCGAACCGAGGAGACGCCGATGTTCGTTGCGATGAACCACTTCCTGGTGCAGGCCGGCCGGGGAGACGCCTTCGAGCAGGTCTGGCGAGAGCGGGAGAGCTTCCTGCAGGATGTCCCCGGTTTCGTCCAGTTCGCCCTGCTGCGCGGCGATGACGAGGCCTACGTCAGCCACTCCGTGTGGGAGTCGCGCGACGCCTTCGAGGCTTGGGCGAACAGCGACGCGTTCACGCAGGGCCACCGTGGTGGAGGTTCGATGGCCGACATCCTGGCTGGCCACCCAGAGGTCAAGCTCTGGGAGAGCGTGATCGTCGAAGAGGGGGCGGTGGCCGCCGCGGGCGACTGAGGTCATCCGCGCGGTGCACCATGGAACCGCCCCATGGACAGCCCGCAACGCCCATTCCATCCAAAGGTCGTCCCGCCTCGCCGCCGAGGCGATATCGTGCGCCGTCAACGGCTGCACACGTTGCTCGGAGACGCCCTCGAGCATGACGTCGTCGTTCTGACGGCGCCTGCTGGCTACGGCAAATCGACGCTCGCCGTTGATTGGCTCGACGACGCCGACCTGCCCCTGGTCTGGCTCTCACTCGACCGGCAGGACCGAGACCCGCTGGCGCTGATCAGCGACATGGTCACGGCCATCCGCTTCCGCTTCCCTGACACCCTGGTCGAATTCGAGCAGCGCATCGACGCCGGCGCGAGGCCGGACGCGGCGCCGGCGCTGGTGAACGAGCTCTCGGCGGCGGTGCACCTCGAGATCGACGAGCTGTTCGCGATGGTGATCGACGACCTGCACTCGATCGATGGCGCAGCCGAATCCCTGGAGGTGATCGACACGCTGACGACGGCGGTTCCGCTGTCGATGCGGCTCTACGTCCTCTCGCGGACGATGCCACCGCTGGGCTCGCTGGGCCGCATGACGGCGCAACGGCGGGCCCTGACGATCGGCACGCGCGACCTCATCTTCACGAACGAGGAGGCCGAGGAGTTCCTGACGCGCCAGGGCGTGACCGATGAGGCGCCGCGCGAACAGCTGATCGAACGCTCTGACGGCTGGGCGGCCGCCCTGGCGATCCTCGGGGACCAGTACCAGCGTCTCGGCTTCGTCCCGCAGCGAGGGGACGCAGAGGCACAGTTCCTGCTCTCGCAGTTCATCCAGCGCGAGGTGATCGATCGCCTCGAAGAAAGCTCGGCGAACTTGCTCACCGCCTGCGCGGTGGTCGACAGCTTCGACTTTGAGATCGCGCGCCAGCTCTCAGCGGACGAACAGGCGGCGGGCGTGCTGCGTGACCTCGAGCAGTCGACCCACTTCCTCGCCCGACTCGGCGAGGACGACGGCGAGTGGTACCGCATGCACGCGCTGTTGCGAGAACACCTGCTGGCGAAGCTGGAAGTCGAGGACCCCGACCGTCTGTTGCAGCTGCGCCGGCGGGCTGCTGCCCTCTTCGCCGGTCGTGGCGATCGGGCGCTCGCCGTCGAACTCTCGCTCGAGGCCAGCGACTGGAACGAGGTGGTGCGGGAGGTCCACGAGTCGAGCGATCAGCTCTACCAGCGGGGCGAGTGGTCGCGGCTCGCCGGCTGGCTCGACCGCCTGCCCGAGAGCGTCCTGGAGAGCGAACCCGACCTGGCGCAGACGCGAGCACGCCTCGCGATCAAGTTCGCCAACGGCCAGGAAGGCCTCGAACGCCTGAAGCGGCTCGACGACCGGCCGCTGACCGAACGGCAACGCGTGCGCCAGGAGCTCTATCGCGCCGTCGCCATGCGCCAGGTGAGCCGCCTCGACGACGCCGTCGCGGCTTCTCGGCGCGCCCGCTCCATCGCCCTCGAAAGCCTCGATGATGGCGATGCGCTCTTCGCGGAGATCGACCTCGAGGAGGGCATCGCCCTCGGGCAGAGCGGGCACTTCGAGGAAGCGCAGCTGCGCCTCGAGCAGGCCGCCGGAGCCTTCGATCGGTCGGGCGACCAGCACCGCGCGGCGGAGACCCACGATGCGCTCGGCTCCACCCTGTTCAACCTCGGAGGGCTGACAGAGGCCACGGCCGAGTTCGCGGCCGCGCAGCGCCGCTGGCGCAGTCTGGCCGAGCCCGGCGCGCGGGTGAGCACGATGAACAACATGGGCAACGTCCAGCACATGCTCGGCGAACTGGACCTGGCGCGGGACATGTTCGACACCGTGATCGACCAGGCCGACCGCATCCAGCAGCGCCGCACGCGCGCTTACGGACGGGAGGGTCTTGCCGCCGTCGAGCGCGACCTCGGACGGATCGACCGCTCGGTCGCGCTGTTCAACGTGGCGATCCAGGAGGCCCAGGACCTCGACGACCCGGTGTTGATCATGAGCGCCACCTACGGCCTCGCCATGTGCTACCGCGAGCGGGGCGACTACCCCCAGGCGCGCTCGCTCCTGGAGCACGGGCTGCGCCTGGCCGACCAGGGCGGCGCGGAACTGCAACGTGCGCGCTTCCGCTCCGGCCTCGGCGCGACGCTGATCGGCGAGCGCCGCCATCGCGAGGCGATCCCGATCCTCGAGATCGCGGCCGACGAGTCGGTGGCCACGGGCGCGCAGCGCGAAGAGGCGCTGGCACGCCTGCGTCTCGCGATCGCCTGCTACCACGCCCGCGCGCGCCGTGTGACCCTCGAACAGCTCGCGCGTGTGGCAGAGATCGTGGGCGCACTGGGGTACGACCAGTTCCTGGTCGCCGAGGCGCGCCAGAACATCGAGGTCGTCGAGTACGGCGTTCAGCGCCGCGCGGGTGGCGACTACTTCGACACGCTGCTGGCGCGGCTTGAGCCGCGTGGTGCCGGCGATGAGCCGGCCCCGGCGCGGGGGGCCGCCCCGGCGATTCGCGCGGAGGCGTTCGGGCTGCCGCGGGTGCTGCTCGACGGCCGCACCGTCGATGATGGCGCATGGGGCAGCGAGCGGTCGAAGGAGATGTTCTTCTTCCTCGTGCACCGCGACGAACGGCTGCGCAAGGAGGACATCGCGCTCGCCCTCTGGCCTGACGCTGAACCGGAGCGGTTGAACAGCGTGTTCCACTCCACCTTGCACCGGCTCCGGCGGGCCATCCACCGGCAGGTGGTCCTCCAGGAGGACGGTGTCTACCAGGTCAACCCCGAGTTCGACATTGAGTACGACGCGCGCGAGTTCGAACACCTCGCCCGCGACGCCGCCCGCGCCGGCGAGGGCAGCGAGGAGTGGCGTGAGGCCCTCGCCCGCGCGCTCGGTCTCTACCAGGGGCCGTTCGGCGCCGGGTTCGAGTCCGACTGGGCCGAACAGACACGGCGCCGCTTCGAAGACACCTACCTCGTGTCGATGCTCGCGCTCGCCTCAGCGGCGCTCCGGCGCGAAGACACCGCCGAGGCCATCCGGCTGGCCGAGAGTGTGCTCGAGATGGACGCCACGAACGAAGAGGCGGCGACATACCTCGTCCGCGCCCACGCGCTCGGCGGCCACCTCGACCTCGCGACCCGGGCCTACCGGCGCCTCGAACGACGGCTGGAAGACGAGCTGGGCACAGAGCCGGGGAAGCTGCTACGGGCGGCCTACCGCGAGGTCATCTCCGCTGGCACCGAATCGGCCGACTGACTCTCTGATTCCACCTCATACGACCCTGTTCTAGCTTTCCTGTCGCGCTCGACTGACAGATCCGGCCGAACTGTCCCCTTCCTTACAAGTTCATGTGTCGTCCATCACAAGCTCGCAAGAGGTTGGTGAGAGGGGCAAACCTAGTTTTGCCTCGTCATAACGCGTGGCCCCGACTGGGGTCCGACGGGACGGGACAGGACAGCCCATGCGCATCATCGCCACGATCACCGCCACCCTATTGGTCGCCATCGTCGCAGTCGCCGCTAGCCCGGTGACCGCGTCGGCGGAAGTCATCTGGGGCATGTAGCCCGAGTTCACTGAGACCGAGCACTCCGTTCAACACCGGCTCCCGATTACCGCCAGCTGAGGGTCCAGCGACCCTCCTGGGACCGGTGCACCAAGGCCTGGCGACGACTGCCCTCGTCGCCAGGCCTCCTTTTCTGCGCCTGACAGGCCCGACGCCCCTCCGTCCTCGGCGGCTACGATGGCACCCACGTACCCGCGTAGCTCAGTGGACAGAGCAGGCGACTCCTAATCGCCAGGTCGGAAGTTCGAATCTTCCCGCGGGTACCACTCGACCGCCGGGGGCGAAGATGCGCGAGGGCGATGGGACGTACATCGGGGCTGGCGTTGCGATCGGCGTTGGCGTGGGCACGGCGAATCTTCGCCGCTACCGGGTTCGCGGGCTGGATCGGGATCGGCGCCGGCATCGGCGTGGCCCTCGGCGTCGCGATGACTCAGGGGCGCAGCTAGCCGTCGCGGCGCATCAGGCTGAACGTCTGCGCCGTCGGCCCGACGAGGGGTTGTGCGGCTAGGAAGACGGCCAGCGGGACCACATCCTCTGGGCGCTTGAGCCACTCCGTGGGGTTCGCAGCCAGTAACGGCGAGACGCCATCCGCGTCACGTTCGAGGTCGCGCGTGTCGACTGGGCCCGGGATCAACTCGTTGACGGAGATGCGGTCCTCCGCCAGTTCCTGTGCGAGCACCCGCGTGAGCATCGCGACTCCCGCCTTCGCGGCGGCGTAGGCCGAGAGGCCGGGAGCACCCCGGTGTCCGAGGCCCGAACCAAGCGTGATGATGCGCCCGCCTCCGCGGGCGCGCAGATGGGGGATCGCCGCACGAGCGCCGAGGTAGGTGCCGGCAAGATTCAGTTCGATCGTGGCCTGCCAGGCGGCGGCATCGCCGTCCTCCACGGTTGAACGATCGAGGTTCCCACCGGCGTTGAGCACGACCGTGTCGAGCCCGCCGAACGCCCCCACGACCTCGGCCGTC
The DNA here is from genome assembly GCA_965226785.1 of Dehalococcoidia bacterium. Taxonomy (GTDB): domain Bacteria; phylum Chloroflexota; class Dehalococcoidia; order UBA2979; family UBA2979; genus CBDDEC01. The sequence continues at coordinate 182,647 of CBDDEC010000001.1, read as the reverse complement.
GCCGCCTCCACGTTCGCTGCGTCGGTGACGTCGCAGACCGTCGCCCGGGCGCGGCCGCCGGCGGCAGTGATGCGCGCGGCGACCGCGGCAATCTCGGACTCGGTGCGGGCGAGGCAACCGACAGCAGCGCCCTCCGCCGCAAACCCCTCGGCGATTGCTGCGCCGATGCCGCGACCGGCGCCCGTGACGAGCGCGACCTGTCCGTCGAGTTGACCCATGGCGGGACTCTACGCGACCGCCTCGCGGAGGGCCGCCAGCACGTCCTGCGGGTCCGGGTGGTCGCCCGCGACGCGGCTGAGATAGCGGTACGGCGTCTGGCCGGAGGGCAGCACGACGAAGACGCCACCCAGCTGCCGCGCGTCACCCAGGACCTCGTGCTGGCGGAAGCCCTTCTTTCGCGCACGCCGGCCGTTGCGCCACAGGCTCGGCCGGAACAGATCGAGGATGCCCGCCCGCCGCGCGCCCAGGGCGTCGTAGAGCGCCCTCGATGGGTCGGTGAAGACAGGCGTGGCGACCTCGTACTCCTCGATGAAGCCTCGTGCGAACTCGACACTGCCGTTGCCGACGATGACCAGTTCGGCGCCCGACTCGTGGATCTCAGTCGTGATCTCGCGCAACTGCGCGAGTTGCTCCTTGCAAAACAGTCAGCCGAAGTGGCGGATCAGCGCGAGCACGATCGGCTGTTCCCGCCACAGTTCGCCGAGTTCGATCGAGTCGTCGTCCGGGGTCCTCACGCTAGTGGTAGCGAGTTCGGCGATGGAGTCCATGACCTCGGCTCCGTTCAGTTCCGGTGGGGCGCTTTTCATCTGCTATCGTCGGCCCGACCGCCAGCTCATTGCAACGCGAGATTACAGGCTCACGAGACGCGAGGGACCCCCCCCCCCCCGGCCGATGGCGCAGCTGCTCGAAGGCATCCGCGTGCTCGACCTCGGCCGCAACGTGGCCGCGCCCTTCGCCGCCAAGCTGTTCGCGGACTACGGCGCTGACGTGATCAAGGTCGAGGCGCCAGGCGGCGACCCTGCGAGGCGCGCCGGCCCGTTCCTCCACGACGAGCCGCACCCGGAGCACTCGGCGCTGTTCCTGCACGTCAACACCGGGAAGCGCGGCGTCACGCTCGACCTGGCGACGGACGAGGGGCAGCGCCTGCTGCGCGGCCTGGCCGCCGAGGCCGACGTGATCGTCGAGGACTTCGCGCCGGGCCAGTTGACCGAGTGGGGCCTCGACTACGACGCGCTGAGCAACGGCCACGAAGACCTCGTCCTCTGCTCGATCACACCCTTCGGGCAGAGCGGCCCCTATCGGGACTACCGCGCGTCGGAGATCACGCTGCAGGCGATGGGCGGTCCACTGCACCTCAACGGATCGCGCGAACGCTACCCGATCAAGCTCGCGGGCAACGTCGCGCACTACCACGCGGGCGTCTCGGCGGCCTACGCGATGATGCTCGCGCGCCTGCGCGTCGAGGCCGGCGGACCGGGCGACCGGATCGACCTCGCCGTCTACGAGACGCAGGCGGGCTTCCGCGACCGGCGCACCGTCTACATGACCGGCGCGGCGTATACGGGGTTCGCCGCACATCGGCAGACGCCCGGCACCCGCACGGCCACGGGCGTGCGGCCGTGCGCCGATGGCTTCGTCAACGTGCTCGGCGCTGGGAGGCACTTCGGCGCCCTCCTCGAGGAGATCGGCCGCGCCGACCTGATCGAGCATGAGGACTTCGGCAAGCCGATCGTGTCCCAATCGCCGGAGTTCGTGGAGGAGGTTGAGGCGTCGTACCTTGCCTGGCTGATGCAGCACAGCAAGCGCGAGGTGCTCGCGACGGTGCAGGGCTTCGGCATCCTGCGCGGCGCGTTGTTCACGACCGAGGACCTGGTGAACGACCCGCACTATCGCGAGCGCGGCGTGTGGGAGCAGGTCGAACACCCCGCCGCCGGCACGTTCGAGTATCCCGGCCGCCAGCTCATCCTCAGCGAAACGCCGAAGCAGCCGCTGCGCCCAGCGCCGCTGCTCGGTCAAGACAATGAGGCGGTGCTCGTCCGCCAGCATGGCACGGCACTCGGTCTCACCAGCGACGATCTGCCGCGCTTGCGTGAAGCGGGGGTGATCGCGTGACCGGCCCGGGCGGCGCGCGCCTACCCCTCGAGGGTGTCCGGGTCGCCGCGATCACGGTCGTGTGGGCCGGGCCGCACGTCACGCAGGTATTTGGCGAGTGGGGCGCCGACATCGTGCGCGTCGAGCCGGTCAACCGCATCCAGCCGTACTCCCGCGGGAGTGAGGCCGTGCTCACCGAGGCGCAGGGGCGCGCCTTCGCAGCGCAGGGCATGCTGCGCTCGGCCTACCCCGACTTCCGCCCTGGCGAGGACCCGTGGAACCGCAGTCCCGGCTTCAACGCGCACGCCCGCAACAAGCGCTCGATGGCCTGTGACGTGATGTCGCCCGAGGGGCCGCGAGGCGTTCCTCCGCCTGATCGAGCACTGCGATGTGTTCGTCGAGAACAACGTGCCCGAGACGATCGAGCGCGCCGGGCTCACCTACGAGGCACTGCGGGAGGTCAATCCGCGTTTGATCGTGCTGCGCATGCCGGCCTATGGCCTCGACGGGCCATACAAGAACTACCGCGCCTTCGGCACACATGTCGAAGGGATGATCGGCCACCACCTGATCCGCTCGTACCCGGACCAGACGCCCGACGCGACCGGCGACGCATTCACCGCCGACGCGTTCGCCGGTGTGATGGGAGCGTTCGCGGTCACAGCGGCCCTGCGTCACCGCGAACGCACGGGCGTCGGGCAACAGATCGAGATGCCCCTGGCTGAGGCGTTCCTGCCAGCGCTGGGCGAGTACATCCTCGACTACACGATGAACGGCCGTGTCACCGGCCAGCTCGGCAACAGCCACGCTTCGCACGCGCCGCACGGCGTCTACCCGACCGCCGGCGACGACCGCTGGATCGCCATCGATGTCGCGAGCGACGAGGAGTTCGCGGGGCTGTGCGACGTCCTGGCCGCGCCGGAGCTCGCCTCCGATACCCGCTTCGCGGAAGCGCCGACGCGCTGGGCGAACGCCGACGACCTCGACGCCGCTCCCGCCGAGCACACCTCGACGCGCGACCGCGAGGAGTTGTTCCACGCGCTGCAGGCCGCCGGCGTTACCGCCGCTCCTGTGCACGACGAGCTCGACGCGCTCGCCTCCGAGCAGCTGGCAGCGCGCGACTGGTTCGAAGAGATTGACTACCCAGGCGTCGGCAAGCATCGCTACCCCGGGCTGCTGTTCAGGATGCGAAACACGCCGAACGCCGTTCGTACGCCGCCGCCGAAGCTCGGTGAGCACAGCCGCGAGATCTACCTCGAGCTGCTCGGCTACAGCGAGGAGGAGTACGCGGACCTCGAGGCGCGCGGGCTGGTCGGCGAGGGCTACGCGCCCGGCGCGATCAAGCGCCCGCCTGCTTAACCCGCGGCGGCCCTCGCGTTGAGCGCAGCCGCCACGGCGGCGACACTACGCTTGTGAAAGCCTCCCGCAACAGAGCCGACTGAGATGTCACCCGCTGAAGCGGTGTTCCTGATCGCGATCGGCGCGCTCATCGGAGGCTACGCCGCCTCGATCGGAGCCGGCGGGGGCTTTCTGATCGCGCCGCTGCTCTTGCTCCGCTACCCGGACGCGGATCCCGCCGAGATTACGACCGCCTCGCTCACGGTCGTGCTGGTCAGCAGCCTCACCTCGACGATCATCGTCTCGCGCGAGCGGCGGGTGGACTTCTCGGTCGTGGCGCTGATGGGCGCGATCGCCATCCCGGCGGCGCTGGTCGGCGCCGCCACGACGGGCATCCTGCCGCGCGCGTTCTTCGCGCTGTTCTTCACGCTGCTGCTCCTCGGAATCGCCGCCTACATCCTCTGGCGTCCCATCGCGATTATCACTGACCCGCCAGCTCGCGCATGGAGGCGCGAGCTCTCGGATCGGGAAGGGAACCACTTCCTCTACCGCATCCCGGTGCTACGGAGCATCGTGCCCAACGCTGCGGCGGGCTTCATCGCGGCGCTGGCGGGTATCGGCGGGGGCCCGATCGGCATCCCGATCATGACCCGCGTCATGCACCTGCCGCACGCCATCGCCGTGCCCTCGATGCACGTGTTGATCTCGGCGCAGACGGCGGCCGTGCTGGCGCTGCACCTGCTGCTCTCTCACAACGGCGACCCGATGGGCGACGTGCCCTGGCTCGCCGTGGGCGTCGTCGTAGCCAATCCGGCCGGCCAGTGGTTACGACGCAACCTCGGCGAAGGCCTGCTGATGCAGGCGCTTGCGATCGGCCTGCTCGTGGTCGCCGTCAGTACCGCGTTCGAGGTGCTCTAGCGCCGCCGGTCCGCGATGATGCACCCTGTCGAGGCGACCCAACCGACCGGGCGGAGGCGACGATGAGCGACCAGTTTGCGGCGCGACGCGAGGCGCTGATGCACGCTCTGGACGGTGGGGCCATCCTCGTCGCCGCCGGGCACGAGGTGATCCGCAACGGCGACGTCGAGTACCCGTTTCGCCAGTTGTCGTCGTTCTGGTACCTGACCGGCTTCGACGAGCCGGATGCCATCGCGTTGCTGCGCCCCGGCCACGAGGCGCCGTACACACTCTTCGTCCGTCCGCACGACCCCGACATGGCGATCTGGGTCGGCCCTCGCGCCGGGGTGGAGGGTGCGCGCGACGACTTTGGCGCCGACCTCGCGCTCTCCGTCGACACGCTCGAGGAGGAGCTGCCCGGCCTCCTCGGCGAAGTCGAGACGATCTACCTCGCCGTCGGCGAGGACGAACGACTCGACACGATCGCGACGAGCCTCGTCGCGCGCCGTCGCGCGGGATCGCAGCGCGGCGCGGTCGCCGTGCCCGGCATCGAAGACCCGACGCCCGCCCTCGACCGGCTACGGCTGCTCAAGAGCGACGCCGAGGTGGCGGCGCTGCAACGCGCGATCGACATCACGGGCACAGGCCTCGAGGCCGCGATGCGCGCGACGCGTCCCGGTCTGCACGAGTACGAGGTGCAGGCGATCCTGGAGGCCGCCTACCGCCGCGCGGGGTCCGTCCGCGACGGTTTCCCCACGATCGCGGCGGCCGGCGAGCACAGCTGCACCCTGCACTACACGACCAACCGCGCTCTGCTCGAGGACGGCGACCTGTTGCTGCTCGACACGGGCGCAGAGCACGACTTCTATTCGGCGGACGTGACGCGCACGATCCCGGCCAACGGCACGTTCACGCCGGAGCAGCGCGCCGTCTATGACATCGTCCTCGCCGCGCAGAACGCGGGCGTCGAGGCGACGGCGCCGGGGGTGGGCTTCCACGACGTGCACGACGCTGCACTGCGAGTGCTCGTCGAGGGCTTGATCGACCTCGGCGTGATCGCGGGCAGCGTGGACGAGGCGATCGAAGCGGGGACGTACCGCCCCTACTACATGCACTCGACCTCGCACTGGCTCGGGCTCGACGTCCACGACGTCGGCCCCTACCGCGTGCCCCGCGAGGACGGTGAGCAGGACGAAGGCGAACCGCCGACGATCCCGCTGAAGCCGGGGATGGTGCTCACGGTCGAACCCGGCCTCTACCTGGCCTCACACCTCGAAGGCGTGCCCGCGGCGCTGCGCGGCATCGGCGTGCGCATCGAAGACGATGTGCTCGTGACGTCCGAGGGCTACCGCAACCTCTCGGCCGCCATCCCCTCGGCGCCGTCTGAACTCGAAGCGATCGTCGGGACCGGGTAACCCAGCAGTTCTGCCGCGCCGCCGTCTACTTGGCGGCGTAGAGCTCCTGATGCTCGCGCGTGGAGCGAGGGTGACCCGCGTCCGAGCGCTTGCGGCGCCAGCGGCCGTTGCGGTTCCTCGACCGAGGCACCAGGCCGCCCCCTCGGGCGCGGACGAACGGAACGTGGTGCATCTGGCTGTCAGGCATGGCTCACTCCCCCACTCGCGGGAGCTGCAAACTCGTCTGCACCGCCTGGCTGCCGCAGTAATAGCGCGACCACGGAGTGGTCACTCAGGGACCGTAGATTCACGGACGTGATGCTGTCAACGGCTCCGGAGCAGTGGTATACACAGTTTCGCAACTGCTTATGTTGAGCCGTCTGAGCAGATTGACAAATGTGGTGCGATCACGCATGCTTCGGCTCCCGCCTCAGCAAGCAAATGCTCACCGAGGCAAGCGTTTTACCACTAGATGTAGTAGTCCGCTCCCGCCCGAGCACCCACATCTAGAGCCACGCGCCAGCGTACTTCGGGTTCTCCCGGTGGCGTCTGGCGCCGCCACGGAAGGCCCCCCGATGCGCATCGCTCGCCGTTTCACCACCGCCGGCCAGAGCCCATACGACGGCGTCCCCTTCGAGCATCGGAGCTCACGCATCGTCAACCCGAATGGCTCGATCGTTTTCGAGGCGGACGGCATCGAGCTGCCCACCGCCTTCTCTCAGGTCGCCACGGACATTATGGCGCAGAAGTACTTCCGCAAGGCCGGCGTGCCCACGGAGACCCGCCGCGTGGCGGAAGCCGGCGTGCCCGAGTGGCTGCAGCGTTCGGTCGCCGTCGACGGCGCCGGTGAGACGGGCGAGGTCTCCGCGCAGCAGACGTTCGACCGCCTGGCCGGGACCTGGACTTACTGGGGCTGGAAGGGCGACTACTTCGACAGCGAAGACGACGCGCGCGCGTTCCATGACGAGCTGAGCTACATGCTGGCGCGGCAGATGGCGGCGCCGAACTCGCCGCAGTGGTTCAACACGGGGCTGCACTGGGCCTACGGCATCACCGGCCCGGCGCAAGGCCACTCCTACGTCGACCCCTCGACCGGCGAGCTGCAGCAGAGCACGAGCGCCTACGAGCGCCCGCAGCCGCACGCCTGCTTCATCCAGTCCGTGGAGGACGACCTGGTCAACCCGGACGGCATCATGGACCTCTGGACCCGCGAGGCCCGCATCTTTAAGTACGGCTCCGGCACCGGCTCCAATTTCTCCCGCATCCGCGGCGAGGAGGAGTCGCTCTCGGGTGGCGGCAAGTCCTCCGGCCTGATGTCGTTCCTCAAGATCGGCGACCGCGCGGCCGGCGCGATCAAGTCGGGCGGCACCACCCGCCGCGCCGCGAAGATGGTGATCGTCGACGCCGACCACCCAGACGTCGAGCAGTTCATCGACTGGAAGGCGAACGAGGAGCAGAAGGTCGCCGCCATGGTGACCGGCGCGCGGGTCATCCGCCGCCACCTCGACGCCATCCGCGAGGCGGCGAACGACGAGGAGGCGGGCGGGCTCGATCCGGCCGCGAACCGATCGCTGCGCAAGGCGGTGAGCCGAGCCCGGCGCGATGGCGTGACCGAGGGCTACATCCAGCGCGCGCTGCAGCTCGCCGAGCAGGGCGACACCCTCGACTTCCACGAGTTCGACACCGATTGGCAGGGCGAGGCCTATCAGACGGTCTCCGGCCAGAACTCCAACAACTCCGTGCGCGTCACGAGTGACTTCGTCGACGCCGTCCGCACTGGCCGTGACTGGGACCTCGTGCGCCGCACCGACGGCGCCGTGTCCAAGACGGTGAGCGCCAGCGACCTCTGGGATCGCATCGGTCTCGCCGCCTGGCAGTCGGCCGACCCCGGGCTGCAGTACGACACCACCATCAACGAGTGGCACACGACGCCCGCCGGCGGTCGCATCAACGGCTCCAACCCTTGCAGCGAGTACATGTTCCTGGACGACACGGCCTGCAACCTGGCTTCACTCAACCTCCTCGCGTTCACCGACCTCGACACAGGCGAGTTCGACCTCGCCGCCTACGAGCACGCGGCGCGGCTGTGGACGATCGTGCTGGAGATCAGCGTCGCGATGGCGCAGTTCCCCTCGAACGCCATCGCCCGCCTCAGCTACGACTACCGCACGCTGGGCCTCGGCTATGCCAACCTCGGCGCGCTGCTGATGCTCGAGGGCATCCCCTACGACTCGCAGGATGCACTGGCCTGGACCGGCGCGCTCTCCGCCGTCCTCACCGGCGTCTCCTACGCCACCAGCGCGGAGATGGCCGCCGAGGTCGGCGCCTTCCCTTGTTACGACGAGAACCGCGAGTCGATGTTGCGCGTGATCCGCAACCATCGCCGCGCCGCCTACGACACTCCGCGCGACGACTACGAAGAACTGACCGTCTTCCCCACTGGCATCGACCAGGAGATCTGCCCGCCCGCGTTCCTGGAGGCCGCGCACCGCGCCTGGGATCGTGCGCTCGAGCTGGGCGAGGAGCACGGCTACCGCAACGCCCAATCCACCCTGATCGCCCCGACCGGCACGATCGGGCTGCTGATGGACTGCGACACGACCGGCGTCGAGCCCGACTTTGCGCTCGTCAAGTTCAAGAAGCTCGCCGGCGGCGGCTACTTCCGCATCATCAACGAATCGGTGCCCACGGCGCTCGTCCGGCTCGGCTACTCCCGCAACGAGGCGGAGACGATCGTCGCCTACTGCGTCGGCACGCAGACCCTCGACGGCGCGCCCTACGTCAACCGCAACTCGCTGGCGGAGCGCGGGTTCACGCGCCCGGTGCTGGACGACCTGGAGGCGGCCGTGCCCGGCGCGTTCCACCTCTCGTTCCTGTTCAACCGCTTCCAGCTGGGCGACGACTTCTGCGCGGACGTCCTCGGCTTCACCGAGCAGCAGCTCGCCGACCCGATGTTCAACGTGCTCGAAGCGCTCGGCTTCGACGGCGAGCAGATCGAGGCGGCGAACGACCACATCCTCGGACGCATGACCATCGAGAACGCCCCGCACCTCGACGAGGCGCACTACGCCGTCTTCGACTGCGCGACGAAGTGCGGTCGCTATGGAACGCGCTACATCGAGCCGATGGCTCACGTGCGGACGCTGGCTGCGGCGCAGCCGTTCATGTCTGGCGCCATCAGCAAGACCATCAACATGCCCAACGAGGCCACGGTCGAGGACGTGAAGAGCGTCTACCTGGCCGCACACGACTCGATGGTCAAGGCGCTGGCGCTCTACCGCGACGGCTCCAAGCTCTCGCAGCCGCTGGCCGCCGCAGCGTTCGAGGCGCTGGTCGATGTCGACGAGGACGACCTGGACGAGGCGGCCCAGGCCGCCATCAGCGACCTCGCCTCCGCCGCCGCGCTGGGCGCGGCCACCCTCGAGGCAAGCCTGCTGCGCGGACAGGAGGAGCCGATCCCCTCGCGCCGGCACGGCTACACGCAGAAGGCCCGCGTCGGCGGCCATACCATCTATCTGCACACCGGCGAGTTCACCGGGCCGGACGACGCCGGTCGCCCGCGCCTGGGCGAGATCTTCGTCGATACGGCAAAGGACGGCGCGGCGTTCAGCAGCCTCATGAACTGCTTCGCCATCGCCATCTCGCTGGGCCTGCAACACGGCATCCCGCTGGAGAAGTTCGTCGAGACGTTCGTCTTCCGGAAGTTCGAGCCGATGGGTGTGGTGACGGGCCATGAGCGTATCAAGTCCGCCAGCTCGATCATCGACTACCTGTTCCGCGAGCTGGCCGTCAGCTACCTCGACCGCGACGACCTCGCACACATCGGAGCCGTCGAGTTGACGACGGATCCCGCCGAGGAAGAGGCGATCGTCGAGGAGCGCACCCGCCTCGCCGCGCTCGGCGCTGGCGCAGAGGTCGCGCCCGCCGCCCCCGTCGCAGCAACCACCGGAGCCGTCTCGAACGGGACGCCGGGCGCGAACGGCAACGGAGCCGCCGTCGCTGCACCCGCCGCGAGCGCGGCGACCGCCGTCACCTCGACGATCGCCGTCGAGGACGTCGCATCGATCCGCCTCTCGGAGGCACGACAGATGGGCTACGAAGGCGACCCGTGCGACGAGTGCGGCCAGCTCATGATGGTGCGCAACGGCACCTGCCTGAAGTGCCTCAACTGCGGCGCCACGAGCGGATGTAGCTAGTAAATCCAGCGTTTCTGCAGCGTTCCGAGGTCCAGACCAGGGTTCTGACAGCCACGCCGACAGCCACGGGGACGGAAGCAGCGTTCGTCAGGTGTTGCTAGCGCCCCGACGCAAGCGCTGCGTCCATCGAGTTTGCGGCCTCACGGGAGAGTGCCGGGAGCAGATGGCTATAGATGTTCATCGTTACCGCGATGCTACTGCGACCGAGCGTCTCCATGACGACCCTTGCTGGCGCCCTGGGCCATCAACAACGACGCGCAGGAATGCCGTAGCGTGTGAAAGCGCATGTCTGGCAGCCTGGCGCTGACCAGGTGCTCCTTAAACAGGTCGCGGACACGTCGGGCGTCGAGCGGTGCTCCCTCTGGCGTCGTGAACACGTAGTCCGCGCCTCGCTGCCTTCCTGGCCGACGAATCCAGGATCTTCTCGAGTAGCTTCACCGACCAGCACGTCGGTGGTGCGATGTTCGGCGCGATCGACGATCGCGCGGCTCTTCGTAGAAATCGACGAGTGAAGTACGAAGATGACGGCGTGCTGTCTACAGCGCAAAGCCGAAGGGACCCGAGGACTTCGACGCTGACGGAATCGCACGCAAGGACTTCCAGATCATCAAGGTGCTGCGCAGGAAGGCCTCGTTCAATACTGAACCGCCCCGGGTTTAGTGGAGACTCGGTTCATTGAGTCCCGGCACCTGCCGAGACCAGCTCACGTTCCTGGTTGCGCTCGTACTCGGCGGGTGGCAGGTAGTCGAGCGCACTATGCAACCGCCGATGGTTATACCAGTCCACCCACTCCAGCGTCGCCAGCTCGAGGTCGTCGAGTCCGCGCCACGGTCCCCGGCGGTGCACCAACTCCGCCTTGTAGAGCCCGATCACCGACTCCGCCAGCGCGTTGTCATAGGAGTCACCACGACTCCCGACCGAGGTCACGGCCCCGGCCTCGGCGAGCCGCTCGGTGTAGCGGATCGAGAGGTACTGCACCCCACGATCGCTATGATGAATCAGCCCGTCGAAGGGTCCGTTCCGCGCCCATAGCGCCTGCTCAAGGGCATCGAGCGCGAGTTCGGTCCGCAGTGAGCGCGATGCCTGCCAGCCGACGACCGAGCGCGAGTAGACGTCGATGACGAAGGCGACGTAGACGAAGCCCGACCAGCTGGGCACGTAGGTGAGGTCGGCTACCCAGAGCCGGTTGGGGGCTGGTGCGTGGAAGTCCCGCTCCACGAGGTCCGCCGGTCTGGGCGCGCTCTCGTCCGCCACGGTCGTCCGTTTGACCTTCCCACGTACCACCCCAGAGAGACTCAGCTCCCGCATCAGCCGCTCCACGGTGCAGCGCGCGACGGGGATGCCCTCGCGGTGCAGCTGGCGCCAGAGCTTGCGCGCACCGTAGACCCCGAACTGTTCGGCGTGGACGTGCTGCAGCTTCACCTTCAACGCCTCGTCACGCACCCGCCGCGCCGAGAGCGGTCGGCTCCGGGCGGCGTAGTAGCTGGACGGGGCGACCTGCAGTTCCCGGCAGATCGGCTCGACCCCGAAGCGTTCGCGGTGGGTCTTGATGAAGCGAGTCATTTCGGCAGTCGCGGGTCGAGCTCCCGCGCGAAAAAAGCCGAAGCGGCCTTGAGGATCTCGTTCGCCCGGCGCAGCTCACGGTTCTCGCGCTCGAGCTCCCGCAGCCGCGTCTGCTCCTCCGTCGTCTGCCCCGGCCGTGCGCCGCCGTCGACCTCAGCCCGTCGCACCCACTTCCGTAACGTCTCCGGCGTCATCCCGAACTTCGAGGCGATCGAGCTGATCGTTGCCCACTGCGACGAGTGGTCCCGCTCGTGCTCGAACACCATCCGGACCGCCCGCTCGCGGATCTCCGCTGGGTATCTGCCTGGTCGTGTCATCGCTCCATCCTCTCAAGGACTGGAGCCTCCAACATTCCCGGGGCGGTTCACTCCGCGAATCTCATCTAGCCCGGAGGGGTAGCGTGCCAGGTCGGTTTCTCATCCTCGCAGCGATGCTGGGTACGCTTGTGCTGGCGGCCTGTGGTGGCGGCGATGACACCACGCCTGCGGCGGCAACTCCCACGAGCACAGTGTCGGACGCAACAGCGGCACCGACGGCGACATCGACGCCGAGCCCCACCTCCACTTCGAGTCCAACTCAGGTTGCCGCCCCGACAGCGACACCCGTGCCCTCCACGCCGCCGCCTCAGGTTCTGACGCCCGCGACGCCACAGGTTCTAGCCCTCCGCGAGCTTGCGGCCATGATTCCGCGAGCGATGCCGGGCAGCAGCGTCTATTCCGATGCAGACCTTGCGGCTGCTGGCGTTGGGCCCGAACCGGTCTACGACCTCGGGCCTGCGGAGGCCTTGCCGGACGACCTCGCGGCGGTGGCAGACTCAATCGAGGTGGCGTTCGCGCTCTTGAAGAATGGTGTACTCATCACCCGCGTTCGGGCGCCGCTCGCGGTCGTGGGCTCGATTTGCGGGCTGGTCCGAGTCGGCCCAGAGCTGGCTAGCTTCAGCGGGCCAGGCTGCAGACTCGCCTCAGGATCCCCGTACGCCGGAGCGGTTGAGTTCGAGTTGCCATCGGATACTGGTGAGACTGGGACCTACGTGTTCCCCTCGACCTACGTCGCGGGTCGAGAAATGGAAGCGCAACTCACGCTCCAGGTGGCCGACACCTGGCTGACTGGCATCTGGTACTATGACGGGCACGGCGCAGAGTTCTGGGCTCTCCCTGACGTCATCAGCGATGGGACAGTGTCCATGCTCGATGCGGGAGAATTGAAGGCAATCCTCGTCGCGCCTTAAGGCGAGCCGGGCCTCACGGACCCAACATCAACCGGCGGGGTGGGTTCACCCTCGGTCCTTACAGAGCGCCCTGGGGGCATCCTGAACTCACCCACAGCAGTCTCTCTCGGCACGAATCAGCCCCTCGCCGAAGCCCTCTCCGACCGACATCAGCACTATGACGGCGATCACGAGCAGCACCGTCACAACTCCGCCAGCGATGCCTAGGCCGACTGCCATCTTCCGACTGAAACGGATGCCCAGGAGGTACGCGCCCATCACTAGAAGTCCGATGACCATCAGAGCGATGGGGAAAAGCACCCGCGGACCCCTTTCCGCGTCGAACCGCTAGCATCGCCAGCCGACCACTACAATCGTAATCGAAGTCGGCAGTTGCACCGGGTAAGGGTACCCCCTGTTTGTGTTGGTTCGGGGGTCGCAGCAGCGCTGGGATTGGGCGCTCATCAGGTGTCGCCGTCCCACGGCGCCTCAGGTTGGCAGCAGCTCGCTGAGTCGTGCCTGTGCCCCTTTGACGTTCGAGAAATAGCGGCCGATGTGCGCAGCGGCCTCGGCGTCCCCCTCGAGGCTCGCTCGATCCAGCTTCAGCGGCGACAGGCGAGATGCGGCGATCCATTCGCCGAGCTGCGGATACTGGTTCCACGTTTGGCGATTCACGAGATCCAGCTTGAGCATGCGCAGCCAGTCTTCGGGGACCGTCGGCGGAGAGATCGGAGCACAGATACGGTTCTTCTCGGCCTCATCGTCGAAGGCCGATTCGACATAGGCGATGAACGCGGCGCTGAAAGCTGGCTGACAAGTGCGCACCCACTGCAGGGTGATCCTGTTGCCCTCGAAGATTGGCGTCGCCGGCTTACTGGGGATGCCAGCGGCCGAGCAGTCGACGTAGAGGCAGTTGGGGGGTGCAGGGATCGTGCCCTGCTCGAGGTAGATCTGCTCACCATCGATCGCGGTGACATGGCCGAGACGAATGATGTTGCGGATCGTCCGTAGCGCTTCCAGTTCAGCATCGCTGAGCGTGGCGCAGTGATAGGCGGTCGGCCTCACATCGGGGTTGATCCGGTCGAGTTCGCCTGCGGATTCCAGGCGCGCAAAGACATCGTCAATCGACACGGCCTCCGCGACCGCCTCAACCTGGTCCGCCAGGCTCTGACAGAACCTGGTGAAGAACTCTTCGCCGGGCTGGAAGTTTCCGCGATCCAGGACCCAGGAGTCGCGGGGCATGACCCAGTGGGCGCGGTCTGGATTGACCCCGTTCTCCAACAGCCAGTTGCAGGCGTCCATCCCCGTCTTCCCCGCTCCGATCACGACGTACTCGTCGTAGTTCGGCGCCAACCGCGGGAGTTCGTTCAGAGCGACGCAGTCGACTCCTTGGGCGATGTCGTAGGGGGGTGGGGTCATGGATGGGATTCGCATCTGCGACCAGGTGCCATCGACGATGTGCGCGGCATTCACCTCGATCCGCTCGCCGGAAAGTCGGGAGACGATCGCTCCATCGTCGTCGACCTCGCTCATCGGGAAGAAGTGGACGCGTCCCGACGGCAGCAGGCGCTGCCGCATGGTCTGATCGAAGTGATTGACCACTTCATGACCTGAAGCCAGCTCCCGCAGCCCGGCGTTGAGGCCGGCCTGGTCAATCTTTCCCGAGCCCAGTTCGAGAGAGTTCACGCCGTAATAGCCTGACGGCTGGTGCAGGCGAACGAACGGATAGGCATCGTTCCAGTGCCCACCGCATCGATCGCGGCGGTCGGCGATTGCCATCGTGGCATCGGTCTCGGTGAACAACGAATCTGCAAAGGCCATGCCGACCGCGCCGGCGCCGACGATCAGGTAGTCCACGTCCACGCGGTTCGTAGCCATTGCTAGCCTCCATCGGCCGGCCGCCAAGAACGGCTGGTTCGCCACCATAACGCGACCGTGAGGGTACCCCCTCTTGTTTGCGTTGGGATCCGGGGAAGGGGGTCACAGGGGTCCACATCAAAAGACGGTGTAGTGCGAGACCTCCGAACCTGCCGCGGCGGAAGCGGAGACCACGGACCACTCCCGCGATCGGCTGCGCGGTGCCGAGTTGACGGCTCGATGGCTCGACCAGATCGGTCCCGAGGTCGCGCTCCTGGCCAACGTCACGCAGCACCACACCCGGGCGGACATCAGCTCGAAGAGCTCCGCGCGATGTGCGCTGCCCTCGCCAGTGAGGAGCCGCCTTCTGACTGACATCCTCCGCGAGGCGGGAGCGCTCGTGATCAGGCGCAGTGCAGAGCTCTCGCCAACGGACGCGCAGTTCGAGACGATCCGCGATCTGGCGCTGGCGCGTTCGGTCACCCCTGAGGAACCT
Organism: Dehalococcoidia bacterium; assembly: GCA_965226785.1. Taxonomy (GTDB): domain Bacteria; phylum Chloroflexota; class Dehalococcoidia; order UBA2979; family UBA2979; genus CBDDEC01. The sequence goes on along the minus strand of CBDDEC010000001.1, from coordinate 167,608 downwards.
GCCTGCTGGCTGGCGTTTGCTGTGACGAACACCTGTCTGTCTCGGACAGAGCGGTTAGACGCCCTCGCCTGCGTAATGGACTACGTCCACCCCGAGGTCGATTGATAGGTCGGGGAGGCGCCTCGTCCGAACCGCCCCCTCAGGCGAGTGACTGCCCGTTTGTGGATCGGTAAAGGTCACGCGACGACTCCTGCGTCACGCAGCTCGGCAATTTGCTCGTCCTCCAGGGCGAGGTCGGCCCGCAGCACCTCGTCACAGTGCTCCCCCATCAGCGGCGCGCGTTTGATCGGCACCTCGCTCGCCGACATTCGTGGTGCCCAGCCGAGCAGCTTGATCTCGCCATGCGCCGGGTGTTCCAGCGTGTGAACAAAACCGCGCTCGTTCAGATGTTGGTCGTGAAAGAGGTCGTACGTGTCGAAGTTGGCGGAGCACGGCACACCGGCCTCGCCGAGGATTTCCATCACCTCCCACTTGGTGTACTGCGTCGTCCACTCCTCGATGATGGCGCGCAACTCAGGCGAGTTGTCGCGACGCTGCTGACCGGTAGCGAAGCGTGGATCGTCGGCTAGTTCGGGCCGGCCGATGGCGACGCACAGCGTGTCCCACATGCGTGAGGTGCCGCACATGATGTAGGCATAGTCGTTCGATCCACCGCCCTTGCAGGGGTAGAGGTTGACGAACGCTACTGGCCCGTTCCCCGTGCGCTGCGCGACGGCCTCGCCCCACTCGGCGCCGTTAGCGATCTGGGTGCGCATGAAGTAGGTCATCGCCTCCTGCATGCTGATCTCGATCAACTGGCCCTCGCCCGTCCGCAGCTTCTGTACGTATGCGGAAGTGATTGCGAGCGCGAGCTGCACGCCCGTCCCCGCGTCGCCCGTCGTCGGCCCCGGCCGCATCGGCGACCCGTCCGCTTCCCCCGTGACCGAGAACGCGCCGGCCGCCGCCTGCGCGACCATGTCGTAGCACTTGTAGTCGGCGTATGGACCGCTGGTGCCGAAGCCCTTGAGGCGCGCGTAGATGATGCTCGGGTTGACCTTCCGCATTACCTCGTAGCCAATGTCGAGCTTTTCGACGACGCCCGGTCCGTAGTTCTCAACGAACACGTCGTAGTGGGGCGCCATCTGCAGCAACAGCTCCCGGCCCCGGGGCTGACTCAGATCGAGCACGATGCTGCGCTTGTTGCTGTTCCAGTTGAGAAAGTAGGGCGAGTTGCCGTCTCCAAGCCGCGTGCGGCGGCCCGGGTCGCCGTCGCCCGGCGGCTCGACCTTCACCACATCGGCTCCCAGCCACGCCAGCGCTTGCGTACACGAGGTTCCGGCCTCGTACTGGGTCATGTCCAAGATCCGCAGTCCCTCTAGTGCCGGTATCACGCCCCCTCCGCTGCTCTGATGTTCGCAGCGCTCCGTCCGCGATATGGCGATCCTAGCGCCCGAGATCGAGCGACTGCTAACGAGGCGAGCGCCGACAGCCGATCACACCTCGCCGAGGTACTGCCGCCAGCCGACCTTCCACTCGCCGCCCTCCTGATGCGCGCCCCACAGCCCGTGGACGCGCAGGCCCGGTTCACCCTCGTGGTCGTAACGCTGAAAGATGAGGGAGTAGAGATTGAAGGTGCCGGCGCTGGCCAGGATCTCGGTCGACAGGAGCTCGGTGCGACTGAACGGTGGCGGGCGCTGCCCCGCGATGTCGGAGGCTGTCTCGAACCACCGCTTCGAGCCATCGGGTTGCATGTGCAGGAACGGCAGCCAGACGGTCTCCGCGACGGCCTCACTGCTGAGTGTATTGATCGCCGCTAGGTGGGCGTTCACCCCAGCCATCGGTGTGCTTGCCATTCCCATCTCCCCTCGCCCGCGGCCCACGAACCTCGCTAGAGCTCCAGCTCGAGTACGAAGAGGCCTCCGCCAGTGCGATCGATTGCGTAGACCAGCCCACGTTCGTCTACATAGACATCGTTGATGTTGATGCCCTGTTCCGCGTCGCCCTCGGGCACGTAGAACGCGACCTCCTCCGGACGGAATGGGTCTGCCAGATCGTGGACGCGCACGCCTGCGTTGAAGTAGGCGCCAACGATGTATTGGCTCGATTGCCACGAGGTGGGTACTGGCTGGTTATCGTGGATGTTGTGCGCGCCGAAACGCCCAGGACGCGAGCAATACTCCTCAGCGGCGGGCAGTGGGCAGGTCGCGATGATCACCGGGTTGGTTTCGTCCCGCACGTCGACAACCCAGGTCAGCTTCGGATGGTCGCGGCAGTCTTCGGTCACCGCCTCGTCAGTCACGACCAGCAGATCGCGATCGAAGAGCGGAAGCACGGTGTGAGTGAAGCCCGGGAACGGCGGGTGGTAGTCGAGCCGGCTCAGCGCTTGGGGCGCGGAGAGGTCCGAGATGTCGAGGATCACGACGCCCGCATCGAGATAGCCGAGGTAGGCGCGGTCCGGCCGCTCCGGGTAGACATTGCCGTTGTGTAGCCGGAAGCCCGCATCGAACTCGGGATGACGCACTGGTTCAGGTTCATCGTCTCCGACACGGGTGCCCGGCAGCCACCAGCGGCCCGCCTCGCGCGGAGCGGCCGGATCGGCAAGATCGACCACCATGTAGAACTGGTCATCGCGTGGGTTGCGCGGCTCGAAGTCCGGGGCGCCTGTCGCAACATGCGCGTAGCGACCGTCGACGAACCAGAGGCAGTGTGCACCCCGGGAGTACTCGCCGGACGTTGAAGTGCGAGATCAATCGTGGGGTCGTCGGGTCGCTGACGTCATAGATCCCTACCCCGGCGGGCTCGAGCCCTGGGCGGCTGGTCTGGTACGCGACCAGTAGCAGATCGTCCACGAGTGCCAACGAGTTCGATCGCACCTCGCTGTGGGGCAGCTCAGTCTGGACCACCACCGAGGGCGCGCGAGGGTCGGTCACGTCGACCGCCGTGAAGTCTTTCGGCCCCGACTCGTGAGCGATATAGAGCACCCGACGAGACCCCAGCGCCTGCATGGCGAGGCCTTCACCGCCGTTACCGAACCCACCGAGATCGTGGGTGCTGAGCAGCTGCATGTTCTGCGCCTCGACCCTGCCTGCCACCTCGCTCCCAATCTCTAACCACCACCAGGGTGGGCAGTGTACGAGACAGTCGCGGTGCGGATGGGGGTGCGCGTCCGAAGTTTGACAGCCACCGTGACAGCCACGCCAGCGAACAGCGTGGGACTTCAGCACCCGGCAGTGGACGATCGAGCTCCAGGTTCATTGCGTGACACACCGCCACGGACGGGTGTGAACTCCGCGCCGTTATGCTGCCCTCGGCCACAGACGGCTTCGCCCGTCGAGGAGGATGACCGATGCCGGAGGACGAGGCCGCTCAGCCACCCACCAAGCTGCTCGGCGTCGTGCTGTTCGAGGGCTTCGAGCTGCTCGATGTCTTCGGTCCGCTCGAAATGTTCGGGAACCTCGGCGGCCTGCTGGATGTCGTGCTCGTGGCGCGGCAGGCGGGGCCGGTCGGGAGCAGGCAGGGACCGCAGGTGGTGGCCGCGCATGGGTTCGAGGACTGTCCTCCGCTCGATCTGGTGATGGTCCCTGGCGGTCAGGTGCAGGACCAGCTGGAGGACGAGGCAATGCTGCGGTTCCTGCGCGACAGCAGCGCCGCCGCCGAGCTCACGACGACTGTTTGCAACGGCTCGCACCTGCTCGCCGCCGCGGGCGTTCTGGACGGCCGCAACGCGACGACAAACAAGCTGCTCTTCACCCAGATCGCCGAGGCAGAGCCAAGCGTCAACTGGGTGGCCGAGGCGCGCTGGGTCGACGACGGAGACATCGTCAGCGCCTCGGGTGTGTCGGCGGGCATGGACATGTCGCTGCACGTGGTGGCGCGACTCTTTGGCGAGGAGACCGCGGAACTCATCGCGCAGGGCACCGAGTACGAGTGGCATCGCGACCCCGGTTGGGATCCGTTCGCGGCAAAGGCGGGCCTCGTCTAATTCTCCTCGAACGCCCGAACCGAGATCATCCAGAACCGCATCGCCGCCACTCTCATCCCTACGCCTAATAACTCTGCCAGGCAGCCGCGGGTGCTCTTTCGGCATCGCGAGCAAACTCGACGCGACGCGGCCGCCCTCTTGGGCGGCCGCCACGATCACTGATCTCGTGTCTTGCCTATGCCGGCGCAGCTCCGATCTGCTGTAGGAAGGTCAGCATGTCGAAGTAGTTGCGGCTGGACGTGATGAGCCCGCCCTCGACGGTCACCGAGAACGCGCCGGGTGTGCGTTGCGACTTCCCGGAGGGCGGAAGCGTGCCGTCAGGTGTCTCCAACGGGCCGGTCTGTGTACCTTCCCAGACCACCTCGAGGACGGCGGAATCGCCATTCGTCGCGATGTTCTGAACGCTGCCATGCACGTCGGGCATCGCCGTCTTCCACGCCCGAAAGACGTCCATGATCGCGCCGGCGCCCTCGATACGGCTCTGGGTGCCGTGCTCCTCGTACACCGAATCGTCCGCCACCGTGGCCCGCAATGCGTCCCAGTCCGCATCGTTGAAGGCGGTCAAGAACGTCTCCGCTACGCTTGCTGCTTCTGAGTCTGCCATCGCTCTGCTCGTTCCTGGCCCATTGCGTTTGTTGTAGGCCGCGCAGACGGTAGCACCGCGCGAACCATGACTAGTTCGACTCGGCACAAGCGATGGCCGCGTGTGGCTGGCGAATGCGACGTGGCTAGCCGCCCGAGCCGCGGCCGAAGAGTTCGACGACTTCCGCCTGAGTGAGCGCCCGGTTCCAGATCGCGACCTCGTCAACGGAGCCCGGAACGTGGTCATTCGGACCACGCCGATTGGCGAAGGTGCCGATGAAGAGGTCGGTCGAGAACCCAGGATCGCCGAAGCCGGGCAGATCGCCAGTCACGTCGCGGTTGTTGGTACGCACGCCATCGACGTAGAGCCGAGCCTTCGTGCCGTCGTACGTGAAGACGAGGTGATGCCAGACGTCCGGTGTCATCTGGGCAGTCGAGGCTCGCAGGAACTGGGCGTCTTCGCCGCCCGGCACGAAGGAGAATCCCACCTCGTTACCGGTGCCGCCGGGGAGGTAGCCCAGGCCGGTGATCCCCATGTGGTACTGGTAGAACGGCGAGACGTGAGCGACCGCCCCCTTGTCGATCAGCGCGTTGTTGCCGACGCCGGTGAAGAACGGCGCGCGATACCAGGCCTGCACGCTGATCGCGGTCGTCGGGTTCAGACTCGGGTCGTCCGGGACACGCACGAACGCTGACGTACCGTTCAGGCCCAGCGCCTCGCCGAACACGCCCGCCGCGTAGGTCACGGCGTTCGGCACGCCATGGTTCCCGAGACCGCTCGAGTCCATCGCGTTCCCGTCGAAGTGCCACAGCCCGACGAGTCCGTTCGCGATCGGCTCGTCGAGGGCGATCGGGCCGGTGTTTACGGGCGTCGGCTCGGGCGAGGGGGTCGGGCTCGCCGTGGGCGCCGGTGTGGGCGCCGGTGTGGCCGCCGCTGTGGCGGTGGCCGTGGGCTGGCTCGTCGCCGTCGCCGTCGCCTCGGTCGTCGGCGACGCTGTTGGCTCCGGCGAGGCGGCCGGAGTCGTCGGCGTCGCGGTCGGCACAGTGGTGGGAGTCGCAGCCTGCGTCGAGGTTGGTTCGACCGTCCCAGTGGGCGATGGGGCGGGCGTTCCGGCGGGCTCCTGAGTCGGAGCACCGGTAGAAAGCGCGCCCCGCTCCGGATCGTCGTCGCCGTTCGCAGCGAACAACACGACGACGATGACGATCAGCGCGAGCGCAGTGCCCGCCGCGACGAGCCACCAGAGCACCAGGCGCCGACGCCGGCGGCGTTGCTCGTCCTCGACCTGTCCGTCTTCAGAGCCCGGCTGGCTCGTCATCCCCGCACCCCGCGTCGCGGAGCATACACCTGCCTCGGGCGGTGTCTGCGTGTTCCGCGGTCAGGGGCACGATGGCCGAATCAGCGTGCGTGGCTAGGCCTCGGTGCTGGCGTTCCAGTGGTGCACGGACGAGGCGAACTTCGCGAGTTCATCGATGTACCGATCATCGTCGAGGTCCTCGGCGACGATGTAAGCGTCGACGAAGTCGCGGAAGATGACCGAGCCGAGGAGCATGAGCCCCACACCGGCGGCGACGACCTGCCGGTCGACCTTGTCGCCAGCCTGATCCGTGCCGTAGGCGTTGTCGACCATCGCGCGGATCGGTCCGAACTTCAGGTCGAGGTCGCGGAGGTTGCGTCCCTCGAGGAGCCACCAGGCGAGGAGCCGTGTGTAGGCGGGCTGGTCATGCTGGAAGCGAAGCGCCATGCGCACCGCCGTTGCCTCGTCCGGCGCGTTCTCGACGATCTCCGCTCGCTGGCGGGCCAGCTCTTCAATCGTCGCAGCGATCAACGCGTCCTTCGAGCCGAAGTACTGGTGCACCAGGCCGTGGTTGACGTTGGCCCGTGCCGCGATGTCGCGAACGCTGACCAGCGCCGGTATGCCATCGGCGAACAGCTCCGCCGCAGCGTCGATCAATGCAGCGGAGACCTCCTCGCGGCCGCGAGGAGGCGCCATCGTGCGTTCGGTCATCGCGAGAACCTCTGCCACGTCCTTGCTGGCGCCCCATCCGCAGCGCCCAGTCGAGGCGAGACGAGTCCAGCATACGCGCACCGGCCGTCAAGCAAGCCGTCGCCGGACCTCTGTTCGCCGCGACCGGACTTCCGTTGTGAGCGGCGCTTGCCGCGTAGTGCCACACTGTGCACAGGCAGCTCTCGAAGGCGGCCGCCGGAACCACCGGCGAGAGCGCTGCCTCGGACGAGGAGGGAGCCATGGCGGAAGTTGAGGTCGGACGGGTCGAGCACTACTTCGACCGCATCGGCGTCGTCGGGATCGGTCTGACGGACCGCATCGCCATCGGCGACACGATCCGCGTGAAGGGGCACACCACGGACCTCACCCACGCCGTCGAGTCGATGCAGATCGACAACACGGACGTCGAGGAAGCCGGAGCCGGCGACTCGGTCGGCATCGTGGTCGGCGAGAAGTGCCGTGGCGGCGACCACGTGTTTCGCGTCGACCCTTAGAGGCGGACCGCAGCTCTTGAAGGATCCGGTGGCTCCATACTGGCACGCAGCGCAGCAGTCGCTGCCGCCGGTCCAACCCGCCGAGGCAGGTTCAATCTCGTGGAAGCAGCCCTGAATCGACTGGTGCTCGGCCTCACCTCGCTCGGTGGGGTACTCGGGCTCATCTTCGCGGTGACAGCAGCCAACGACAGCGCTTGGAGCGGAGCCGGGCTCTGCATCCTCGGCGGCGCGGCGGCGCTCGCCACCGCAGGCCACTTCAGTCGATCGCCCCGAACCTGAAGCCCTCCTAGCGTTCCGAACGTCACAACCGGCTCCGCAGAAATCGCTATGCTGAGGCCGTCCCCGGGACCGCCCATGGGCGGTGGTGCGCAGGAGGTGCACTTGTGGTGGGGTTCTCAACAGGGCACGCAGCTCAGTGGCATGGACGCGCTGAGCTGCTGGATGCCAACGGCGGCGTGATTGCAGAGGTCGCTGCCTCGCTCTGGAAGTTGACGCAACGAGGTCGTGGCGTGCGCTGGGGTGGCCGGGTCGAAGCACCGGCTGCCGTTGATCACCATCTGCCGAGCGCCGAGGCGGCGTATACGCTTCGCCTCGACTCCGGCGAGATGGGCGACATCCGCTCCTACGGCCGCGTGCAGATGGACCTGAGCGGCGTGCGCGCGATGGAACGCGTCGAAGTCCTCGGGCACGGGAGCGCGCCTTTCTAGAGGTCGGCTCCGGTCGACCCGAACGCCCGCTGGCGCTGGCGGGCTACTGCAGGCCGCGCTCACGCGCGGCCTTCGTGATGCACAGAACAGCGACCCTTCGAGGCCAATCGGGCGGGCTGCACAGCGCTGGAAACTAGCCTCGACGGCCGAGCCGCCGTACGATCGGGTGACCCGCCAGGCGTCCATCTGACTGGACACCGCACGAGGATTCGCAAAACACACACAACGTACGAACCGAACGACGAGCACCGCGTACGGACCCCCTCGACCGGGCGGCCGTGAGCCGGTCGGCGCATCGGATCGCCTGACCTTGACGACCGCAACGGAGGGCGCCGCATGACCCAATCGACGATCGTGGGCTATCCGCGCATCGGCCGCAGCCGTGAACTCAAGCGCGCGACCGAGCGCTACTGGGACGGGCGCGTCACCCGCGAGGATCTGCTCGAGACCGGCGCCTCGCTTCGCCTCGAGGCCTGGGAGCGCATGCGCGACGCGGAGATCGACCTCATCCCGTCGAACACCTTCTCCTACTACGACCAGGTGCTGGACACGTCGGCGATGGTCGGGGCCGTGCCCGCCCGCTACGGCTGGGACGCCGAGTCGCGGACGATCGACCTCGATCTGTGCTTCGCGATGGCGCGCGGGGAGCAGGACGCGACCCGCGACGTGACAGCGATGGAGATGACGAAGTGGTTCGACACCAATTACCACTACATCGTCCCCGAACTCACCGCAGACCAGCGCTTCGCCCTCACCTCGACGAAGGCGCTCGACGAGTACCTCGAGGCGCGCGAAGCGGGCATCGAGACCATGCCGGTGCTGCTCGGCCCGGTATCGTACCTTCTGCTGGGCAAGGTTCACGGCGAGGACGGCGAGGTCGACCACGGGTTCGACCGCCTCAGCCTCCTCGATGCCCTGCTGCCCGTGTACGAGGAGCTGCTGGGCCGCCTAGCCGCCGCCGGTGCGGCCTGGATACAGATTGACGAGCCCACGCTGGTCCAGGACCGCACCCGCGAGGAGCTCGACGCACTCGCGACAGCCCTCGAACGGCTCGCTGCGGCCAGCGGCAGCGCGAAGTTGCTGGTGCAGACGTACTTCGGCGACGTCGACACGGCTTACCACACGCTCCTGAACGCCCCGATCGACGGCATGGGCCTCGACCTCGTCCGCGGGCAGCGCAACCTCGACCTGGTGCGCCGCCACGGCACGCGCGGCAAGCACCTCGCCGCCGGCGTCGTCGATGGGCGCAACGTCTGGATCAACGACCTCGGCGCGTCCCGCGCCACGCTTGAGGAACTGCGGGACATCGTGGGCGTCGATCGCCTGCTGGTCTCGACCTCCTGCTCGACGATGCACGTCCCGATCGAGCTCGACCGCGAGAGCGACCTGGACGACGAGCTGCGGTCGTGGCTCGCCTTCGCGAACGAGAAGATCGACGAAGTCGCGACCCTGACGCGTGCCCTCGAAGGGGACGAGGCGGCTGTTGCCGCGAGCTTCGCCGCCAACGAGGTAGCGCTCGAGTCGCGCCGCACGGCCGAGCGCACGAACAACCGCGCGGTACGCGAGCGCCTACTCGCCACCGGCGCCGAGGACTACTCGCGGCCGGGGAGCGTCCTCGAGCGGCAGACGGCCCAGGGCGCGCGGCTCCGACTGCCTCGGTTCCCGACCACGACCATCGGCTCGTTCCCCCAGACGCCGGAACTGCGACGCGCGCGACGCGCCCACAACCGCGGGGACATCGCGACCGAGGAGTACGAGGCGGCGATCGAGGCGGAGATCGAGCGCGTGATCCGGCTCCAAGAGGAGATCGGCCTCGACGTTCTCGTGCACGGCGAGCCCGAGCGCAACGACATGGTCGAGTACTTCGGCGAGCAGCTGGATGGCTTCGCGTTCACTCGCTTCGGCTGGGTGCAGTCGTACGGCTCACGCTACGTGAAGCCACCGATCGTCTTCGGCGACGTTTCGAGGCCCGCGCCGATGACCGTGCGCTGGGCGACGTACGCCCAGTCGCTGACCTCGCACCCGGTGAAGGGCATGCTGACCGGGCCCGTCACGATCCTCAACTGGTCCTTCGTCCGCGACGACCAGCCGCGGGCCGAGACCTGCCGCCAGATCGCGCTGGCCATCCGCGACGAGGTCGTGGACCTCGAGGCTGCGGGCATCCAGGTGATCCAGATCGACGAGCCGGCGCTGCGTGAAGGCCTGCCGCTGCGGCAGTCGGACTGGACCGCCTACCTCGCCTGGTCGGTGGCCTGTTTCCGGCTCGCCGCGTCCGGCGTCCGCGACGACACACAAATCCACACGCACATGTGCTACGCCGAGTTCAACGACATCATCGAGGCGATCAGCGACCTTGATGCCGATGTCATTTCGATCGAGAACTCGCGTTCCGACGCCGAGCTGCTCGAGGTCTTCCGCGACTTCGAGTACGACAAGGGCATCGGCCTCGGTGTGTACGACATCCACTCGCCGCGCGTCCCGCCGACCGAGGAGATGGCGCACCGGCTGGAGCAGGCGCTGGACCGCGTGGCGGAACGGCTGATCTGGGTCAATCCCGACTGCGGGCTGAAGACACGACGCTACGAGGAGACGGTCCCCTCGCTCGAGCACCTCGTCGCCGCCGCCCAGCGATTGCGCGAGCGGGCCGCGGTCACGGCGTAACCCTCGCGGGCGTTCCGCCGAGACCGAGTCTGGAGGAGGCCCGCCGACGGCGGGCCGATGTCAGTGCGCTCAGGTCGGGCGGTGGCGATGGTCCGCCCACACCTCGAACCGCTTCCAGAGCAGGAAGCGGCTCGCCGCCACTTCGACACGAGTCGCCCACTCTGCCAGAACCGGCGTGACGAGGACTTCGATGTCCCCGTGCTGCACACGGCTATAGCGCGCTAGGTTTTTCTTCTTGAGGTAGGTGTCGACCGACACCTCGACGACGCCGCTTCACCCGATGGGTGGTATGAAGTCCAGCGCTGCCACGCCGCCCCGGTCACGCACGAGGTCGAGCGCCTCGTCGCTGAACTGGATGTCGAGCTGCTGCGCCATGTACCGATCCTAGATCGCATCCAGCCTATGTCGCGTAGCGCCGATCACCTCGACGCGCACGGCGTCAGCACTAGTCCGGCACCCAGATCTGACGCGCCGCTTCGATCCCAAGGACGAGGTCGGCGTTGCCGAAGTTGACGGTCATCGTGCCTCGGTACGGGGCGACCTCCATGATGCGGACCGGGGCGGTGGGGACGATGCCCTCATCGTGGAAGAAGCGCAGCAGGTCCTCGTCCTCCTCGTAGACGCGCTCGACGGTCGTCGCGGTGCCGTCGGCGAGCTCGCTCAGCCTCGTGCGCGACAGCGACTCGGCGCGACCGTTCCCCGGGATCGGATAGCCGAACGGCGACAGCTTCGGATCGCCCAGGATCTCCACGATCAGCGGCTCGGTCACGTCCGAGATCGAGTGCTCCATCAGGTGCGCCTCCTCGTACGCCCGCCACCACTCGAGGCCAAGCACCTCGACGAGCAGGCACTCTGCGAGGCGGTGGCGTCGCACCATCTGCTCGGCGCGGCGTAGCCCGGAGGCGGAGAGCGCGATGCGCTTCTTGTTGTCGACGCGCACGAGGCGGTCGCGGCGGAGGCGAGAGAGCATGCCGGCGACCGAGGCCGGCTTCGTGCCCAGCCGCTCCGCGACACGCGCGGCGATGACCTCCTCCTCCTCGTCGTGCGAGAGGCGGTAGATCGTCGTGAGCGCGTCGTCCGAGGCGACGTTGGTGACCTGCTTCGGCACGTGTCCTCCAGCGCCTCGATAGTCACACGCCAGCGATCCCGCTCGCAAGCGCACCGCACCGGATGGGCCACGCCGGTAGTGGGGTGTAGGCGGCGTGCTGGCTATCATCACGAGCGTTCGGAACGACGTCGGAACCGACGGCAGGACCGACGATCGAGGCGTTGCCAGCGGGGATCAGCGTGACCGGAACCAGCCCAGAGCATGACGATGCGCGGATCCCGGAGGGGGAACGCGACGCGACGCTGATCCCGCCTCTCGTGCGTGTGCTCGAGGAAGCGGCGCCGGACGCCCCGTGGGCGCTGATCGGCGCCGCGGCGCTGCGCATGCAAGACGTTGCAGCACCCTCGCCCAACCTCGAGTTCATCACCTCGGAGGCGGCAGCGGACGATCTCGGCGCCATGCTCGGGATCGAAGCGCAGTGGGGACAGGGGCAACGCCTGCCGGGCAAGCGGCTGCACTTCATGCGCCACGGCGTACCTGTCTTCGTCTTCGCCGACCCCGTGTTCCACGGCGTCTACGACCAGCTCGCGCCGCGTGACATCCCGGCCCTCTGGGACGCTCTCGTTCCCGTCGAGGTCGGCGAGTGCGAGGTGCGATGCACCCCACTCGAGTGGGAGTTCGTGCTCGCCGTGGTGCTGGGCCTGCAGACTCGGGTCGAGCAACTGCGTGACGCGCTGACCGAACGCGGCTACGACAGCCGCCTCGTCGTCCGGCTGCTGCGCGAGGGGCGCTGTGGATCCTCGACGGAGGAGGCGGTCTGGGAAATCCTCGAACAGAAGGAGTGAGGAGATCGACTGATGCCGATGACCGTGGGCACTGGAATTGGGAGCGACCTCGGCACGATCCCAGAGCGTGCCCGGCAACTCGAGGATCTCGGCTACGACCAGGTCTCGGTCGGTGAGACGCAGCACAACCCGTTCCTGCCGCTCGTGCTCGTCGCCGAACACACCGAGCGCCTGCGCTTCGCCACCTCGGTCGCAATCGCCTTCCCGCGCGTGCCGCATATCACCGCCAACCTCGCCTGGGACCTGTCGAGGTACTCGGGCGGGCGCTTCGTCCTCGGCCTCGGGACGCAGGTCAAAGGCCACAACGAGCGCCGGTTCTCGGTGCCGTGGGCGCCGCCAGGGCCTCGGCTGCGCGACTACATCGAGTGCATGCGCGCGATCTGGGACTCCTGGCAGAACGGCACGAAGCCGCACTACGAAGGTGAGTACTACCAGTACAAGCTGACGAGCCCCTTCTTCAATCCCGGGCCGATCGAGCATCCCGAGATCAAGGTCATCGTCTCCGCCGTGAATCCGTTCAACGCCCGCCTCGCCGGCGAGGTCTGCGACGGCATCGCGATCCACGGCTTCAGCACCTTCCGCTACATCAGCGAGGTGTTGATCCCGGCGGTCCACGACGGCGCACGCCGCGCCGGCAAGGACCCTGCCGATCTCGAGATCCGCGGCGGCGGTTTCATCGTCACCGGGCGCAACGAGGAGGAGGTCGAGGCGGCGCGTGAGCGCTCGCGCCGGCAGCTGTCCTTCTACGCCTCGACGCGGTCCTACTCGAACGTGATGAAGCTGCACGGATGGGACGACGAAGCGGCCCACCTGCACCGGCTCTCCGTGGAGGGCCATTGGGACGACATGGTCGACGTGATCACCGACGAGATGATGGAGGAGTTCTGCGTCGTCGGGACATGGGACGAGCTGCCCGGGCAGATGCGCGACAAGTACGCTGGCATCAACACGCAGATCGGCTTCGGCGCCGACCCACGCAACCCAGACGAGGCGGCCCAGATCACCGAGCTCATCGAGGAACTGCGCACCATCCCCTCGGTCGGAGAGGTCTAGCGACCCGCGCGCCGGGCGCTGCCATGCCACGACGGCAGCGCATCGAGGTCGCGCGCACGATCGATCGCCCGCTCGATGTGGTGTTCAACGCTCTGAGCGACGAGCGTGAGAGCCCGCAATGGCGCAGCGCGACCGCCGCCGACTACGACGTCGGCGGCCCCTGCGTGATCGGGGCGAAGTTCTGGCGCGCCGCCGGCGGCCGCCGCCGCGAGGCCTTCGAGGTCACCTCGTGCGAGCCGTACCGCGTCTACGCCACGGCCGCCGTCGAGGGCGGGGCGGTCGAGGCGATCAACTGCCGGCGCATCGACGCGCTTACGACCGAGGTCGAATGGGTCCTTGAGCGCCCCGCCTCAGCGGTCGGTGCTCTGATCGCGTGGCGTCGCCGTCGGGCGATGCGCAGCGAACTCGACGCTGCGGCGGACTGGCTGGAGGCGGCGGCGCGCTAGGCTCGAACGATCACTTCGTCTGACGCAGCCTGGGCGCTACTTCACGCGCGATCTGACGCCACCGCTTCGAGGCCCGTTCTGGGGCCGCGGCGAAGCGATCGGTGCGGCGCGCCATGCGCTCGAACAGGCGCGCAAGGCCGTCGATGTCGCTCAAGCTCACCGTCTCAGCGCGCACGCGGCTACGCGCTCCGGCGTTGTGGTAGTTGCCCAGCGCCACACACGCCGCGCCGGTCGTGTAGCCCATGAGGTCGTACGCCGTGGCCTCGGTGGTGCCGCCGTCCATCAGCTTGCGCTGGAAGCGGAATGACCGATCCTCGCTGCCGATCTCGCGGGCGACCTCGGTCATCCACAGCGTCATCGCGCTGGAGAAGATGTGCACCGCATCGCCGACCCGGATGATCGGTCCGCCGCCCTGCTCGGCGCGCCCCCCGGCCATCGACGAGGTCTCGACCGCGACCACCAGCGAGTCCTCGGGGAGCGTGTGCGCTCCCGCTACAGCCGCCGCCCCACAGAGGCCCACCTCCTCGGCGCGCGTGAAGAGCCCGATGACGTGTCCATCGCTGCGGCTCGCCCAGAGCCGATCGATCGTCGCGAGGACAGAGACGACGCCGATCAGATCGTCGCACTGCCGAGCGTGCACGATGTCGCCGCGGATCGAGCAAGTCGGCACGTCCCACAGCGCTAGATCGCCGACCTCGGCGGTCGCGCCCGCAGCAAGCGTCGCGCGGGCCGTCGCGATGCGCTTCGGACCTCCGCGCACGCGGGCACGACCGGCGACCGAGGTGACTGCGGCCTGGCCGCCGTCGCGCGGCTTGCCGCCTGGCGATGGGGAATAGATGCGGAGCGGCTCGCCGCGACCGTAGTCAGCGCTGATGCCGCCGCGGAACTCGAGCGTCAGCCGCCGGCCTCGCACAGCGGTCACGACGAAGCCGGGGTGGTCCGTGTGTGCACCCAGGACCAGCGGCGGGCGACGCCGGTCCCGGTGGTACTCGACGTAGGCGTTGCCGAACTCATCCTCGCGGTAGGCAAGCCCTCGGGCGTCGGCGAAGGCGCGGATCTCGGCCGCCACCCGATGCTCGGCATACGAGGCTGTCGGTGGGCTGACGATGGTGCGCGTGAGCTCGGCGAGCGGCGTACGGCGGTGCGTGGCTGGCATGGCGATCCCCTCGAGGTACGGCGCGGAGCGCAGGCGTTCGGGCCGCGCGATGGTACCCGCGGCGCGGCCCACGTACGATCGTTCGAGCTATGACCATGCAGTCGCGACCGATCCGACCGACGCCGCTCACACCGGAGCCCGTCCCGACGCGCCGCCACAAGCGCGACCGGCGACGCCACGACCGGCCCCTCGAACCGATCGAGCTCACGCTCGACGGCTTCGCACCGGGAGGCCGCGCCGTCGGGCACGCCGAGGACGGTCGCGTCGTCTTCGTCGAGTACGCCCTGCCGGGCGAGCGCGTGATCGCCGAGATCACGAACGACCAGCCGCGGTTCATGGAAGCGATCGCCGTGTTGGTCCTCGAGACCTCGCCGCAGCGCGTCGAGGCGCGCTGCCAGTACTTCGGTCGCTGCGGCGGCTGCCAGCTCCAGCACATCGACTACCCCGAGCAACTGCGCCTCAAGCGCGACATCGTCACCCAGCAGCTCGAGCGCATCGGCCGCTTCACCGCAGAGGCGGCAGCGGACCTCGTGCCGCCGATGCTCGGTATGCAAGAGCCCTGGGGCTACCGCAACCACATGCGATACACCGTGCGTCGCGACGGCGAGATCGGCTTCATGCAGCGCGGGACGCACCGATTCCTGCGCATCGACGAGTGCCTGATCGCCAGCGATGCGGCGAACGAGGTGCTGACGGCCGTGCAGGATTCGACGATGCAAACGCGCCAGTTGGCCATCCGCACCGGCTCCCAGACCGGCGAAACGATGATCCAGCCGCGGCTGCGCTGGCGTCCCACACAGCGCGGCCGGCGACCGCAGAGCGGCCAGCGCTCCTACCACGAGACGCTGCTCGGGCAGACCTATCGCATCTCCGGTGCGGCCTTCTTCCAGGTCAACAACCAGCTGGCCGAGCAGCTCCTCGAACTGGTGGTCGAGCGCGTCCAAGCCGTCTCGCCGCGCGTCGTCGTCGACGCCTACGGCGGCGTCGGCACGATCGCGGCGCAGCTCGCACCGCTGGTCAACACGGTCGTCACCATCGAGGAGTCGGCGGCCGCCGGCAACGACGCCGACGTGAACCTCGCCGAGTTCGAGAACGTGCAGCGCGTGGTCGCGAAGGTGGAGGATGCTCTGCCCGGCCTCGAGCCTTCGCCGGATGTCGTCGTGATCGACCCGCCGCGGTCGGGCATCGACGCGGTGGTCGTGCAGGCGATCATCGATTCGGTGGCGCGGCGCGTGGTCTATGTCTCCTGCGATCCCGGCACCCTCGCGCGCGACCTGCGCCGCTTCGAGGATGGCGGATTCACCGTGGGCGAGGTACAGCCTCTCGACATGTTCCCGCATACGCAGCACATCGAGTGCATCACGACGCTCGACCGCGAGCGCCCAGCGCGCGCCTGACGCCCGGAGCGACCGTGCCACGTCTCATCCTCGCCTCCGCCTCACCTCGACGCCACGAACTCCTCGTCGCGCTCGATGTGGCCTTCGAGGTGATCCCGGCGGACGTCGACGAGACGACCAGCGAGCCGGACCCCCGGCGCATGGCCGAGGGTCTCGCGCTGCGCAAGGCGCGGGCGGTCGCCACCGACCACCCCGACGCTGTGGTACTCGGCTTCGACACGGTGGTGACGATCGACGGTGCGCTGCTCGGCAAGCCCGAGGACGACGCGGACGCGCGGCGCATGCTGGCCCTGCTGCGCGGGCGCACACACGAAGTCGTGACCGGCGTCGCCGTGATCGCGCCGGCGATCACGGCGGCCGACCATGTCGTCTCGGACGTGACGATGCGTGAATATACGGACGCCGAGGTCGGCGCCTGGGTCGCCAGCGGCGAGGCGGCGGACAAGGCGGGCTCGTACGCGAGCCAGGACCCGACCTTCGCGCCGGTCTCCCACCTCGAGGGCTGCACGTGCAGTGTGATCGGGCTGCCGCTGTGGACGGCGCGGCGGCTGCTGCGCCTCGCGGGGATCGGAACGGCGAGCCCTCCATCGAGCGCTGCGCTGCCTGCCCCCTACACGCCTGAGAGCAGTCAGGCCGGCCGGGTCGCCGTCACCGCCGCGCTGACCAGACCCCGTTCGGTGTCCTCGAATGCCGCCTCGACATCGACGAACCCGACGTCGCGGATCGCGTCGAGGTAATCCTCGAGGGGGAGCGCGCCCGCCACACAGCCGGCCCACTGCTCGATGTCCTCGCGGGTCGCCTCGGGCATCTCGCGCGTCCACACCATGTCGGACACCCGCAGACGACCGCCCGGCTTCAGCACCCGGAAGGCCTCGCTGAACACGCGCGGCTTGTCCGTCGACAGGTTGATCACGCAGTTGGAGATGATGACGTCGAAGTGCTCGGCCGCGAACGGGATGTCCTCGATCTCACCGAGGCGGAAGCGGACGTTCTCCGCGCCGACCTGCTCTGCGTTGTGCCGCGCGAGCTGCACCATGTCCGGCGTCATGTCCAGGCCTCACACCTCGCCGCTGGCGCCCACCTGCTGCGCGGAGAGGAAGCAATCGATGCCCCCACCCGAGCCGAGATCGAGGACCGCCTCGCCCTCGCGCAGCTCGGCGATGGCGACGGGGTTGCCGCAGCCCGCCGAGGCGCCAGAGACGGTCGCGGGCAGCTCGTCGAGCACCTCGACGGCGTAGTTCGCCGTGCCGAACTCGCCGGAGTCACTCGCAGTCTCGGCCGAGGCCACGGCGCCCGCCGGCACCTCATCAAGGAGCTGGACCGTCGTCGTCGCCTCGGCGCTTGCGGGCGCGCAACAGGCATCGTCGGCGACGTCGAGGCCGGCGGATTCGAGCGTGCGCCGAGCGCGTTCGCCGTAGCGGTCCACCACCGCCTGGCGAATCGTGCGGTCGTCCTGTGTAGTCATGCCTTCGCCCCCTCGGGTGCCTGTACCTCGTCGATCAGGTGTTCCAGGTGCGGGAGCACCTTCCCCCACGACCCCGCGGCGGCCGCTAACGCCTCGCGACCGTGGTCGGTGAGCGTGCAGACATTGCGCTGACGGCGGCCCTGCTGCGCCGTCTCGCAGACGATGTAGCCGCCCTCGCTCAGCTCGCGGATCGCCGGGTAAATGGCCGCGTCGCTCGGGCTGCAACACTCGCCGCTGGCAGCGGTGACCGCCTGCGCCAGCTCGTAGCCGTGCATCGGCCGCTCAGCCAACGAGGCGAGCAGAAACAGCCGCGACAACGAGCGCCGCACCGACAGATCCCAGTACTCCGGGTCGTGCAGTTGCGCCATGACAGGCTCCCCTCGATACCTCGGGGGGTAATATCTCAGGTACCGATGCATCGGTCAAGTGGGTAACCGCCAACGATCCCCGCTAGCGGCGGTGCGCGTCGGCCGCCGCGATGCCGTCCGAGAGCAAATGACCGAAGATCGGCCCACGCTGGATCTCTCGGATGATGCCCTCGGTGTCGATGAAGAACGTCTGAGGGAGGCCGCTCACACCATAGCTCTCGGTCACCATCGACTCATCGTCGAGGACGACCGGGATCGTCAACGCGTGCTCATCGAGGAAGCGCTGCACGAACTGCGGCGGCTCGCGGACGTTGCCATCGTGCGTCGCGTCAGTTGCCGGAGTGCTGCCTCGATGTGAAGCGTCTGCTCATCGTGCGAGTCGACGCGGGCGTTCGCCGTCAGCGCGCCTGCACCACCACCAGCTCGCCCACGAACGTCGAGAGCCGCAGGTGGACTCGCGTCGAGGCTTCGTCAAACCCCTCGCTGCGCACCTGGATGTCGCGGATCAGCCCGTCCTGTCGCACGCCCAGCACATCGATCGTGCCGACCATCGCCTGCGCGGTCACATCGAGGCCAACCCCACGCGGTGCGCGCACCTGGATCTGGCCAACCCAGCACAGCAGCGTGACATCCGTATCGCCCGCCGACAGTTCGTAGTCGGCGAGGTCTAGCGCGATGTCGCCGAAGATAGTCTGGATGACCGCATCGTCATCGATCTCCCAATCGCCCGTGCCGCGGACGTGACCGATCGCGCGCCGCAGGCGGCGCGAGAAGCGCCGCACGCGGATCGCGGCGAGGATGGCGAGCACCCCGAGGGCAATCAGGGCGAGCCCGATCGCGCCCAACACCAGCTCTCCGCGGCTGATCTCGACCGCGCCGGTGCTGTCCAAGAGGAACAGGCCGCCGAGGAGCAGCAGATAGCCGCCCACCGTCAGGGTCAGGACATCGTGCAGACGGGACGTCATGGCCTCGGCCTATCGCCGTCGCCAGGCGCGCCGCAGTCGGTCATATACGATCACGACGCCGAAGCCGATCAGCAGGATCGGCCAGAGTTCGCCGAAGCTCACATCGTCGATCACATCGAGCGAATCGAGCAGGAAGATGGCGCCCACGATGATGAGCATGACGCCCAGGGCCACGGGTGACTCCCCTCGTAATGACGTCATTGTAGCCGTGGTTTGACCCTGACTCGCCCCGGGTATGGACTGGATCGCGGTCGCAATCGGCAGGGCGACCAGATGGGACCTGACGTGACCGAGTCGATCATCGAGGCGACCGGTGTCCACAAGACCTACGACACCGGAACGGTCAGAGTAGAGGCGCTCCGAGGCATCGACCTCGACATCAAGCGCGGCGAGATGGTCGCGATCATGGGGCCGTCTGGTTGCGGCAAGACCACCTTGCTCAACTGCCTGTCCGGCCTCGACGATCTGACCGCGGGCCGTGTGCTGATCGAGGGCGCCGAACTGCACGCGCTCGACGACGACACGCGTACGGCATACCGCGCCAAGCGCATGGGCTTCGTCTTCCAGTTCTACAACCTGCTCCCAGTGCTCTCGGCGATCGAGAATGTGGAGCTGCCGCTCCTCGTCGGCAGCGTGCCCACCGACGAGGCGCGCGAGCGGGCGATGGCGTCACTCGAACGCGTCGAACTGACCGAGTGGTCGTCGCACCGCCCGTCGGAGCTGTCGGGCGGCCAGCGGCAGCGGGTCACGATCGCCCGGGCGCTCGTCAATGAACCGGCGATCGTCTGGGCCGACGAGCCGACGGGCGACCTCGACTCGAAGTCGGCCGACAACATCATGCAACTGATCGAGGATCTCAACCGGGAGCAGCAACAGACGTTCGTGATCGTGACCCACGACCGAGGCGTCGCCGACCGCTGTCATCGCATCGTGCACATGGTCGACGGGCTGATCGAGCGTCAGGAGACGGTCGCCGGGGCAACGGTCTAACGATGGACGCGATTTTCGGCATCTCGCTGACGAGCATCATGCTCTCGCTGCTCGCGCTGGTCGCGGTGATCTTCGTGCTGCTGGCGGCGATCGCCTGGCGCAATCCGCTGCTCGTGCGCATCGGTCTGCGCAACGTCGTGCGACGCAAGGTCCAGACCGCGTTGATCGTGATCGGGCTGATGCTCTCCACTCTGATCATCAGCGCCGCCTTCGCCACCGGCGATACCGTCGGCTTCTCCGTCACGAACGAGATCTACTCGGCGTTCCGCGAGGCCGACGTGGTCGTGACGTTCGACGACGAGGCGGCACCTGTCGGCGTCGAGTCGCTGAGTGACGGCGATCTGAGCGCCATCCGAGGACAGTTCCTCGACGACACGGACGTCGATGGCATCACCGGTGTGGTCCAGATCCCGGTGCCGGCCGTGAACCGCGAGGCCCGTCTCTCGGAGCCGCTTGCCATCCTCGTGGGCGTCGATACGGCGTCGGTCGACGCGTTCAACGGGCTGATCACACCGGACGGCGACGTGATCAGCGCGGCGCCGCTGCGAGGCGACGAGGTCTATGTCACCGAGGAGCTCGTCTCGGCGATCGATGTGCAGGTCGGTGGCACATTCACCATCTTCTTCGAGAACGAGTCACACGAGCTCCGAGTGATCGGCGTCGTTCGCGATAACGCCCTGACCGCCGTCACGGCGTTCCAGACCGCCAGCGGCGAGACGGCCGGCGGCGTAGTCGCGAACCTCGAGGCGGTGCGTGAGCTCACCGGCGAGCCGCGCGACCTCGACCTGATCGTGCTCTCGACCACCGGTGGGGTCCGCAACGACCTCGAAGTCATCGATGCCCTCGAGGAGCGGGTCGACTCCTACCTGACGACCTCCGCGGTACCGGGTTCGGTGGCGTTCACCAAGGCCGACCTCGTCGGCTTCGGCGAGCTGATCGGCTCCATCTTCGTCACGTTCTTCCTCGTCTTCGGCCTGTTCTCCATCGCGGCTGGGGTGATGCTGATCTTCCTGACGTTCATCATGCTCGCGGCTGAGCGGCGCTCAGAGATGGGTATGGCCCGCGCGGTCGGCATGCGACGCCTGCACCTCACGGAGTCATTCATCGCCGAGGGCATGGCGTACAACATCGGCTCAGCCTTCGTCGGCGCGCTGCTCGGCCTCGGCGTCGCCTACCTGCTGATCGCGTTCATGTCGACGATCTTCGACGATTTCGGCCTCAACATTGTCTTCAACTTCAACTGGGAGGGCTTCGTCATCGCCTACACGCTGGGCGTGACGTTGACCTTCATCACGGTGGCGTTCTCGTCCTGGCGGGCGGCCAACCTGAACATCGTGCGGGCCATCCGAGACATCCCAGAGCCGCAACTCCTGCGTACGGCCGACCGTTCTCCGCTGGCCCTGCTCTGGTCGACGCTGGGCGTGTTCTGGCTCGTCGCCTGGGTAGCGCTCGTGGCGATCTGGGCTGTCGTTGCCATCGGTCTCTTCGCCGGCCTCACCGGGCAGATCGGCGGCGCGCTCCCGGACGTCGTCGCCGGGCCGATCTCGGCACTGATCCTGCTGCTGTCGACTGGGCTGCTGGCGCTGGCGCTGTTTGGACTGACGAGGGTGCTTGGCCGCCTGCAGAATTGGGCGGAGGCGCGTCGCTGGGCAGGTTTGGCCGCGTTGGTTCTGCTGGTGGTTGCCTCCCAGCTCCCGCTGCTCGGCATCCTCGGAACGATCCTGGCGGTGGCGATCCTGGTGGTGCTGGCGATCTCGATGCAGCGGTGGTCGGCGTTGTACCGCGGCTCCGGCGGCTGGGCCGTCATCATGTTGCTGATCGGCGTGGGAGCGCTGTACTGGGGCGGTTGGGTCAGCGAACAGGCCTTTGCCTACACCGGCGGCACCACGCTGGCGGTACTCGCGCTCGGCATGCTCGCCGTCCACTTCGGCGCCTCATCGCGGGTCGCCTTCAGCATCGCCAGCGTCGTGCTCGTCTGGTACTGGCTGCTGCCGCTGCCATTCTCGCTCTTCAGCGACGAGGCCATCGGCTGGAACGACCCGATCAACGGCGTGATGTCGCAGATCGGACTCGGCCACGACCGCGTCAACGGCGACATCGAGATGTTCTTCGTCTCCGGCATCGCCATCACGACCGCCGCCACGATGTTCGTGATCTTCAACGCCCCGTTGTTCCTCGGCGGCGTGCGAGCCCTCAGCGGCGTGCTGGGCGGCATCGCCCCCGCCGTGCGCACCGCCGTGGCCTACCCGCTGGCGGCCCAGTTCCGGACGGCGATGACCCTCGCCATGTTCGGCCTCGTGGTCTTCTCGCTCGTCGTGATGGCCACGCTCAACAGCAACTTCACCGACCTCTTCCTCGGCGACGACGCCGCCATCGGCTACGAGGTGCGCGCCCGAGGCAACGCCAACAACCGCATCGACGACCTTCGCCTGACCCTTGAGGACGCGGGCTACAGCCCTGAGGCCACGATCGCCGATGTGGGCAAGCTGACGTTCTCGACCGCCCGCGTCCGCGACGCCCGCGACGCGACCTCGGAACCCGCATTCTTCTTCATCACCGGCGCCGACGACGAGTTCCTGCGCACGACCGACCTCGTCTTCCCCGCCATCGCCGAGGGCTATGCCAACGAAGAGGCAGTGTACGAAGCGCTGCGCAGCGGCGCGGCGCTCGCGATCGCGTCGGAGGAGGTCCTCTCGGGCTCGCAGGGTGACCCCTTCGACGACGACAGCTTCGAGCTCCGCGGCGATCTGCAGACGCTCATCGACGAGCCGTGGCAGCCGATCCCCGTCGAGATGCGCGACATCGAGACGGGCGAGGCCATCACCGTCGAGGTGATCGCCATCACCGGCGCCGAGTCTGCCGCCATCCTCACCGAGCTGATCACGATCCTGGTCAACGACCGCGTCCTCGACGAGGTGTTCGACGGTGGCGACGTCGAGTCGTTCTTCGTCAACACCGTCGAGGGCGGCGACGTCGCCGCGCTCGCCGTCGCACGCGACATCGAGTCGACGCTCCTTGAGCGCGGCGTCGAGGGCGAGTCGATCAACAAGCTGATCGACGATGCGACGCGGCAAAACACCGCGTTCCAGCTGCTGTTCGAGGGCTTCATGTCACTCGGCCTCGTCGTCGGCATCGCCGCGCTCGGCGTGATCGCCTTTCGCACCGTGGCGGAGCGGCGACAGCAGATCGGCATGCTGCGGGCGATCGGCTACACGAAGCGGCTCGTGGCGCTGTCGTTCTTCCTCGAGAGCTCGTTCATCGCGATCACCGGCATCGTGATGGGGCTCGTCCTCGGCACGGCGTTGTCATACAACCTGCTGACCGACCCGGAGACGATTGGGGTGCCCGGCGCGGAGATCGACTTCTCGCTGCCCTGGGTCCGCCTCGCGCTGATCATCGGCGTCGCCTACGTCGCCAGCGCCGTGATGACGATCATCCCCGCGCGCAGCGCCTCGAACGTGCCGGTCGCCGAGGCGCTGCGGTACAACGGGTAGCGAGAACGGGTAGCCCAGACCGAGCGGAACGGCGGGCTAGCGGGCGATCGCCTCGAGCCGGCGCAGCGTCTCGAGGTGGCGGCGGACCACGGTCTGCGCGCCCTCCTCGGTCGGCGCGGACTTGGGCGCGACCTTCCAGAATCGCTTCAGGTACTCCTGCCAACGGTCGAGGATGCGCCGGGCGCGGCTCGAGCCCGTGACCTCGAGGTGGCGGCGGATGAGCGCCTGCAGCAGCTCGATGTCCTCAGCCTCGGTGACCTGCTCCAGGCCGACCAGCTCCTCGTTCACGCGCTGACGGAAGTTGCCGACCTCGTCGAGGATGAAGGCCACGCCGTTGGACATGCCAGCGCCGAAGTTGCGGCCGGTCTCGCCGAGGATCACCACGACGCCCTCGGTCATGTACTCGCAGCCATGGTCGCCGATGCCCTCGACGACCGCGCGCGCTCCGGAGTTGCGCACCGCGAAGCGCTCGCCTGCGCGGCCGGCGACGAAGAGGTTCCCCGCCGTTGCGCCGTAGAGCACCGTGTTGCCAACGAGGACGGCCTCGTGCGAGGGGAAGCCCGCATTCGCTGGCGGGCGAATCGTGATCTCGCCGCCACCCATGCCCTTGCCCACGTAGTCGTTCGCCTCGCCCTCGAGGTGCAGGCGCACGCCCCGCGCGAGGAACGCGCCGAACGACTGGCCGGCCGAACCGGTGAACGAGACGTCGACGGTGCCGTAGGGCAGCCCGTCGTCGCCGTAGCAGCCGGCCACCGCGCCGGCGAGACGCGCACCGACGGCGAGATCGGTGTTGGCGATGGGGTAGCTCAGCTCGGTCGGACGCTTCTGCTCAATCGCATCGCCGAGGTCCTCGAGGATGCGATCGTCGAGGCGTGAGTCGTCGATGCGGTCGTTGCGCTCCTGCGTGGACTGGTGCGGCTCCTCGTTGTCGGGGTCGACCGGCGTGATCATCTTCGTCAGATCGATGTGTTCGGCACGCAGAGCCCCTTCGACGGAACGCTGCCGCAAGAGATCGGCACGTCCAATCAGCTCGTCGATCGAGCTGTACCCCAGCTCGGCCAGCAGCTCTCGGACGTGCTTCGCGAGCTGTACCAGATAGCGCACGAGCATTTCGGGCCTGCCGAAGTATTTGGCTCGCAGGTCCTCGGCCTGGGTCGCTACGCCGACCGGGCACGTGTTGAGGTGGCACTGGCGAGCCATCTTGCAGCCCACGGCGATCATCGAGGTGGTGCCGAAGCCATACTGCTCCGCGCCGAGCAGCGCCGCGACGAGCACGTCACGGCCACTCTTGAAGCCACCGTCGGCGCGAAGGACCACGCGCCCGCGCAGCCGGTTGGCGACCAGCGCCTGCTGGGTCTCGGCGAGGCCCAACTCCCACGGCGCGCCGGCGTATTTGATGGACGACAGCGGCGAGGCGCCGGTCCCGCCCTCCGCACCGCTGATCTGGATCACGTCGGCGTAGCCCTTGGCCACACCGGTCGCGATGGTCCCGACGCCCTCGGAGGCGACGAGCTTGACGCAGACCTTGGCCGTCGGGTTCACGGTCTTGAGGTCGAAGATCAACTGCGACAGATCCTCGATCGAGTAGATGTCATGGTGCGGCGGCGGGGAGATCAGCGGGGTGCCCGGCATCACGTGCCGCAGGCCCGCGATGTACGAGTTCACCTTGAACCCCGGCAGCTGTCCGCCCTCGCCCGGCTTGGAGCCCTGCGAGATCTTGATCTCGAGCTCCGCGGCCGCCGCGAGGTACGCCGGCGTCACGCCGAAGCGTCCCGAGGCGACCTGCTTGACCTGCGAGTTAGCGTCCCGCTTGTCGCCGTCGGGCAAGTAACGCCGAGGATCCTCGCCGCCCTCACCAGTGTTCGAGCGCGCGCCGAGGATGTTCATCGCTCGCGCGATGTCCTCGTGGGCCTCCGGGCTCAGCGCTCCAAGCGACATCGCGCCGGTCTGGAACCGCTTCGTGATCGCTTCGATCGGCTCGACCTCGTCGATCGGGATCGGCTCGCGGTCGGAGGCGAACTCGAGGAGGTCGCGCAGCCCGGAAGGCGGCGCTTCCTCGAGGATGTCCAGGTAGTTGCGCCACTCCTCCTCGCCACCCTCGGGCGAGAAAGCATCGTGCTCGGCCTGCGCCACCTGGTGCAACGCGCGCCACATCTTCGGCGAGTTGCCGTGGAAGTCGCCGTCGCGTCGGAACTTGTACCAGCCGCCATGCGTCAGCCGCTCGAGCGGCCCGAACGCCTCGGCGTGCCGGCGCGCGACGTCGTTGTGAATGCCCTCGAACCCAACGCCGCCAATACGAGCGGTGGTGCCGGGGAAGCAACGCTCGACGACCTCCGGGCCGATGCCGAGCGCCTCGAAGATCTGCCCGCCGTGGTAGCTGGACACAGCGGAGATGCCCATCTTCGACATGATCTTGAGAATGCCGGTGTCGACGGCCTTGTCGAAGCGCTTGATCGCCTCGTCGACGTGGATCTCGTCGAACTCGCCCGACTCAGCCAGCGCCTCGATAGTGCGGAACGCAAGGTAGGGATTGATGGCGCTGGCGCCAAAGCCGATCAACGCGGCGAACTGGTGCACGTCGCGCACGTCAGCCGCCTCGGCGACGAGGCTGGTGCGCATGCGCAGCCCGGCGCGGGACAGGTGGTGGTGCACCGCCCCGACCGCCATCAACATCGGGATCGGCGCCAGGGCAGCGTCGACGTTGCGGTCGCTGAGCACGATCACGGTGTAACCCTCACGGGCGGCCTGCGCCGCCTCGTCGGCCAGGCCCTCGAGCGCGATCTCCAACCCGCGCGCACCGTCGGCCACGCGGTAGCGCACGTCGAGGGTGATCGAGCGAATGTCCTCGGTGTCCATCTGGCGCAGGGCCGCCAGCTCCTCGTCGTGGAGCAGCGGGCTTGTCAGGTGCAGCAGCCGCGCTGCCTCCGGCTTCGTCTCGAGCAACGAGCGCCGGCGTCCGAGATAAGTGTCGAGCGACATCACGATTTCTTCGCGGACGGAATCGATCGGCGGGTTCGTGACCTGCGCGAATCGCTGTTTGAAGTACGTGTAGAGCAGCCGCGGCTCATCCTGTAACGCCGACAGCGGCGTGTCGTCCCCCATCGAGCCGACCGGCTCCTTGCCGTCCACCGCCATCGGCTTGACGACGTAGGTCAGCTCCTCGTGCGTGTAGCCGTGGAGGTGCTGCAGGCGTATCAGCTCGTCGGCATCGAGTTCGATCGGCCCGGCGTAGCCATTCGACGACTCCGGTCCGTCGAGGTGGATCAGGTTGCGCTGCACCCAGTCCTCGTACGGCCGCCGCGAAGCGACGAGGTGCTTGATCTCGTCGTTGTGGATGAAGCGGTGCTGCGCGACATCGACGGCGATCATCTCGCCGGGACCCAGGCGACCGGACTCGATCACCTCGGCGAAGTCGAGATCGACGAGGCCGACTTCGGAGCCCATGATCACGAGCCCGTCGGAGGTGCGCTGGTAGCGCGCCGGGCGCAGGCCGTTGCGGTCCATGATCGCGGCGACGACGGAACCGTGCGCAAACGCGACCGCCGCCGGGCCATCCCACGGCTCAGTCAGGCAGGCGTGGTACTCGTAGAACGCACGCAGCTCCGGGTCGAGGTTGGGCATGTTCTCCCACGCCTCGGGGATCAGCATCATCATCGCGTGCAGCAGCCCTCGGCCAGACTGCACGAGCAACTCGATCGCCTCGTCGAGGGAGGCGGTGTCCGAGCCAATCGGCCAGATCACGGGCGAGAGATCGGCGATGTGCTCGCCCCAGACCGCCGAGGCCAGCTCGGGTTCGCGCGCCGTCATCCAGTTGCGGTTGCCCAGTAACGTATTGATCTCGCCGTTGTGCGCGGCCATCCGGAACGGCTGCGCGAGGCGCCAGGACGGCAGCGTGTTCGTCGCAAAGCGCTGGTGGAATAGGGCGTAGGAGGAGATCGTGCGCTCGTTCGTCAGGTCCGGGTAGAACGACGGCAGCTGCGGAGCCACCATCAGCCCCTTATAGACGACCGTCGAGGCGGACATCGAGACGAAGTAGACGTCGAGCTCCTGGTCGCGAACGCGTGCCTCGGCGCGCCGACGCGCCAGGTAGAGCGCCTGACCGAACCCGGGGCCCACCAGGGCACGCGGACGGCGCATCAGCAGTTGTTCGATGTGCGGCAGCGACTCCAGCGCCTGCGGACCCAGCACGGTCGGGTCCGTCGGCACTTCGCGCCAGCCGATGACCTCCACGCCCGCGCGCGTTACCTCCTCGACGATCAGGTCGCGCGCCGAGGAGAGCTCAGCGTCGTCGCCCCGCAGGAAGACCATGGCCACGCCGAGGTCATCGCGGTCCTCGATCGTCGCGCCGAGGCGCTCGCAGTCCTCCTGCAGCAGTTCAAACGGGATCTGGAGCGTGACGCCGGCGCCGTCGCCCGTCAGCGGGTCCGCGTTGACCGCACCGCGGTGCGTCAGCGCATCTACGGCCTTGACCGCGAGCTGGACGATGCGATGCGAGCGTTCGCCACGCTCGTGCGCGATGAACCCGGTCCCACAGGCGTCGCGGCCCTCCTCTGGGTTCCAGAGCAGAGCGCCAGATTGCAGTTCTTCGAGCGACACCGGCGGCAAAGCAGTAGCCACCGGCGTCGGCCGCGTTGAAGTCACGCACCGCTCCGAGTTCGCGCAGTTCCGAGGAGTCCGGCCCCTCAAGGAACAGCCATCATACCTCGACGCCAGATGCGTCGTGAGGCACCACGATTGCGCTTGCTGTCACAAAGACAGGCCGAGCATACAGGATCGGAACGAGGCTTGTCATACCCAATTCGGTGACATTATGTCTCGTACCGACGGGCTACTGCGTCACGCCCTGTTCCTCCGCGAGCGCCGTCTCCCCCCAACGGTGATCGCAGCGCGACATA
This sequence comes from Dehalococcoidia bacterium, assembly GCA_965226785.1. Classification (GTDB taxonomy): domain Bacteria; phylum Chloroflexota; class Dehalococcoidia; order UBA2979; family UBA2979; genus CBDDEC01. The sequence goes on along the minus strand of CBDDEC010000001.1, from coordinate 139,075 downwards.
GACGCCGACGAGCACCGTCGCCGCGCCCAGCCACTCGAGGATGCCCGGCACCTCGTCGAGTACGACTGTCGAGATCAGTGCTGCACCGACCGGCTCGCCGAGGATGACGACCGCTACGAGGACCGCGGGCACGCTGGCGAGCGCCCAGTTGAAAGCGTTGTGGCCGATCAACTGCGAGACGACCGCGAGCAGCGCGATGTACAGATACGTCTCGCGCGGGTAGCCGCCGAGGCTCGTGCCGGTCGCCACCACCAACGCGAGCAGCACCAGCGCCCCGACGGAGTAGACAACGGCCCCGTAGGTCGCCGTCGAGACGCTGGCCCTCGACCCGCGGCCGATCACGAAGTACGCGCCGGACATCGTGGCGCCGAGGATGGCGAGCAGGTCACCGACGAGCGATCGGCGGTCGCCGAGGTCGAGCCCGGCGAGCAGGAGCGCACCCGCGATCGCGATCGACCCGCCGAGCACAACCCGCCGCGACGGACGTTCCGCGAAGGCGACCCACGCTCCGATGCCGACGAACACCGGCTGCATCGTGACGAGCGCGACGCTGGCCAGCACCGAGGTGCGCTGTAGCGAGGCGACCCAGAACCCGAAGTGCGCCGCCAGCGCGACTCCGGCAACCGCCAGCAGCAGCAGCTCGCGCCGCGACAGCCGTCCGATGTCGCGGCGGCTGGTCGCCAGGGCGACGGCGATCATCGGCGGCGAGGAGATCGCGAGACGCAGCGAGGCGATGACGAGCACCGGCGCATCTTCGGCGAGCCGGATCAGCGGCGCCGCCCAGGAAACGGCGACGACACCGACCGCGAGCACCAGCAAGGTTCGAGGTGACACCGCGGGAGGCTACCACCGCAGGCCCGGGCGTCGGCCGCCGTCCGCGGTTTGACAGCGCCTCGCCGCGCATGAAGGATGGCGCGGGCGGCGACTCGCCGCACCGGCAGCATCGGAGGCGGCGATGCAACTGGGTGTTGTGTTCCCTCAGACCGAGATCGGGGCGGAGCCCTCGGGCGTCCGCGCGTACGCCGAGGCGGCAGAGGCCGCTGGCTATGCGCATCTCTTGGCCTACGACCATGTACTCGGCGCCGAGCCGGAGCGGCCGGGCGGCTTCCGCGGCCCCTACACCGTCGAGACGCTGTTCCACGAGCCGCTGGTGCTGTTCGGCTACCTCGCGGCGCTGACGGACCTCGAGCTCGTCACCGGCATCATCATCCTCCCGCAGCGCCAGGCCGCCCTCGTCGCCAAACAGGCCGCCGAGGTCGCGGTGCTCACGGAGGGTCGCTTCCGCCTCGGCATCGGGGTCGGCTGGAACGCCGTCGAGTACGAAGCGCTGGGCGAGAGCTTCCGCACGCGCGGTCGCCGCGTCGAGGAGCAGATCGCAGTGATGCGTGCACTCTGGGCCGAGCACACGGTCTCGTTCGATGGTCAGCACCACACAGTCACCCTCGCGGGCATCAACCCGCGGCCGCCCGGCGGCAACATCCCGGTCTGGATGGGCGGCATGTCTGAGGTGGTGATGGACCGGGTCGGCCGTATCGCCGACGGCTGGTTCCCGCAGTACCGCGACCCCGATGACCTCGCCGCGGGCCTCGAGCGCGTCCATGCGGCGGCGGAGAGTGCGGGCCGCGACCCAGCCTCGATCGGCATCGAGTGCCGCGTCAGCATCGCGCCGGAAGGCCCGGAGGCGGCGGTCGAACTGACGCATCGCTGGGCCGAGGCCGGCGCCACACACGTCTCGGTGAACACCATGGGCGTCGGACGCGGCACCCCGGGCGAGCACATCGCCGCCATCGAGGCGTTCAAGCAGGCATTCGACTAGCTGGCGAGCAGAGCAGCCGGAGGGGCCATGAGCGAGGCGAACATCGACTGGGATGGCATCAACGAGTGGGCCGTGGAGTTGCTCTCCGACTACATCCGCGTCGACACCGTGAACCCGCCCGGCAATGAGACACGCGCCTGCGAGTGGATCGGCGCCATCCTCGATGCCGAGGGCATCCCCTACGAGCTGTACGACCCGGGCGAGAATCGAGCCACGCTCGTCGCACGCCTCGAAAGCGACGGCAGCCGCGGGAAGCCCCTGCTGCTGCTCAACCACACGGACGTCGTCCCCTTCGAGCGCGAGCACTGGACCGAGGATCCCCTGGGCGGGGCGATCAAGGACGGGTACATCTGGGGGCGCGGGACATCGGACATGAAGGGGATGGGCATCATGGAGCTCATCTGCCTCATCCTCCACCACCGCCACCAGCTCCCGCTCGGGCGTGACCTCGTGTTCGTCGCCGTGGCCGACGAGGAGGCGGGGAGCGCCTACGGCGTGGAGTACCTCGACCGCGAGCACCCTGAGCTATTCGACGTGGAGTACGTGATCAACGAGGGCGGCTCCGGCTCGACCGAGATCATGGGCGTCGAGCGCAACGTGATGAATATCGGCGTGTCGGAGAAGGGGCCGCTCTGGCTCCGGCTCTACACCACGGGCCGCCCGGGCCACGGCTCGGTGCCGCACGACGACAACGCCGCGGACCGCCTCGTCGAAGCACTACGGCGTGTACAGGAATGGGAGCGGCCGCTGGCGCCCGCGCCGGAGGTGCGCGAGTACTTCCAGCAACTGCACGAGGCCGGCGTGATGGAGCAAGAGCCCACCGACGAGGCGCTGGCGGAACTCGCCGAGGAGAATCCGCGCATCAAGTCGGTGCAGATGAACTCGATCTCGCTGACCAGCCTCGACGCCGGCGTGAAGCACAACGTGATCCCGGCGGAGGCGAGCGCCACGCTCGACGTCCGCCTCGTGCCCGGCTACGACCCCGACGTCTTCGTCGAAGAGATCCGCGAGGTCATTGACGACGAGCGCATCGACATCGAGCGCGTCTTCGAGTCCTCGACGCCACCGTCTCGCCTCGACACGGAGCTCTACCGCGTGATGACGGAGGTCTCGAAGGAAGCGATCGAAGACCTCGTGGTGGTGCCGGGTGTCTCGACCGGCTTCACTGACTCACGCGTATTCCGACGCAACGGCGTAGCCGCCTACGGCTTCACGCCGGTGCTGATGGGACCGGACGAGGTGGGGCGCGCCCACGGCAACGACGAGAAGATCTCGATCGAGAATCTCCACCTCGGCATTCGCATCCTGTTCAACACGATCCGCGGCATCGCGGGCTAGACAACGACCGCAGCGCACGGCGCGACGGAGGACGAGAGCATGAACCTCGAAGACGTCAAAACCATCGGTGTACTCGGCGGCGGCGTGATGGGTGGCGGCATCGCCCAGGTGTCGGCCCTCGGCGGGTTCGACGTGGTGGTCCGCGACCTCACCGACGAGATCAACGAGGCGACGCGGGAAACGGTGTTTGAGAGCCGCTGGGGCATCAAACGCGCCGTCGAGATTGGCAAACTCGAGTTCGACGACGGCGCCGCCGCGATGAGCCGCGTCAGCTTCACGACGGAGCTCGGCGACCTCAGCGAGGTCGACCTAATCATCGAGGCCGTCCCGGAGCGCCTCGACCTGAAGCAGGCGGTCTTCGGCGAGATCGACGCGATCATCAAGCCGGACGCCATCTTCACCTCGAACACCTCGGGCTTCGTGATCGCAGAGATCGCGGCGAACGTCTCGGCCGAGCGCAAGACGCGCTTCGCGGGCATGCACTACTCGAACCCGGTGCCCACGATGAAGATGTGCGAGGTCGTTTACACGCCCGAGACCTCGCAAGACACCATCGACGCCTGCGTCAGCGTCGCCGAGGCCTCCGGCCGTGTCGTGTCAATGGTGAAGGATGCGCCCGGTACCTACGGCTTCCTCCTCAACCGCATCTTCGCGGCGGCACGTCGCGAGGCGGATGCGATCGTCGACGCCGGCATCGCCACGCAGGAGGACATCGACAAAGCGATGATCACCGGTCGCAACTGGCCCGCCGGCTTCTACGGCCAGCGCGGCGGCATCGGGAAGCAGTGGTAGCGAACTCTCGCGGTTAAGACCCGGCCGTCGAGGCGACGACCTCGTCGATGGCCTCGATCAGGACCGCCTCCTGCTGGGGGCCAAATAGCCGGCGGACCACCTCGCCGTCAGGAGAGACGAACCCGAACGCCGGGTGCCGCCGCACGCCGAGATCTTCTGCGAGGTCGTTCTGGTCGTTGATGTCCCAATCGAGGATCACGAAGTTGATGCGGTCCTGGTATTGCTCTCGGAGCCCGTACACGACGGGGCGCGCGATCCCGCAGAACGGTCACCAGATGGCATCGACGAAGACGAGCGTCGGCTTCCCGTTTGCAGGGAGGTAGGCGCCGGTCGAGTCGACACGGTCATCGGGGGGTTCGTAACCCGCCGCGACCACGGCGGCCGGGCCGGTGGCATAGGGCAAGCCATCAGCACTCGTGGCAGCGACCTCGCCCGACGCCTCCGACGGCGTGGCGGCAGGCGCCTCGGCGGTCGTCAGAGCGCCGCTTGCAGCGTCCGTTGAACGCGGCTCGTCCGAGGTCCCGCCACACGCGAGCAGCAGCAGCCCAGTCAGCGCCGCAGAAACGATCAGGATCGAACGTCGGATCACCACAGTCATGCGATCGAGGTTAGCGCCGCCACGACGGCAGTACATGAACGAAGTGTTAGGACGAAGTCTGAGGAACGCGCGCTGACGCCTCGAGCGGGCGGCTAGACCGCCTCGTTCGCGATCCTGCGCACACCCTCGACATCCACGATCGAGATCTGCATGCGCTTGAGGTCGAGCAGACCGTCGGTGCGTAGCTCGTTGAGGATGCGCGTGGTGGTCTCGCGGTAGGTGCCGACCATGTCGGCAATGTCCTGGTGGGACAGCCTCACCGGCTCGTTCTCGCCGCCGGCGAGGCGGAGCAGCGTCGTGGCGATGCGGGCGGGGACCGACTTGTAGGCGACCTCGGCCAAGCGCTCCTCGGCGTCCGTCAGGCGCCTCGCCATCACCTCCAGGAGCGAGAGCGAGACCTCCGGGTGGTCGCGGATCAGGCGCTCGACATCGGTGCGAGACATGACGCAGAGCGTGCACTCTTCCGCGGCCTCCGCGAAGGTGCCGTGCATCCCCTGGCCGATCAACGACATCTCGCCGAAGACCGAGCCGGGCTCGATCGTGGCCGTGACGAGCTTCTTGCCCTCCTCCGTGACGCGGTAGAGGTTGACGCGGCCCTTCTTGACGATGAACAGCACCTCGGTCGCCTCGTCGGGCGAGAAGAACAGCGTCCCGCGTGGCGTCGTGGTCATCGAGGTGGAGCGCTCGATCTCCGCCATGTCTTCCGCGTTGAGGCCACGGAAGAGTTCAGCTTCGACGAGGTAAGCCACTTTCGTGCGCTGAGCCTCGGTCCACTCGCGACTGGCAACCATAGCCACCCCTTGCCTGTGCTGAGCGTGCGTCTCCGAGAGGTGGGTGTTCGGAGGGCGCGCCGTCATGTGTTGAGCGCGCTTCGTAGCAGTGGCGCGATCCGCTCCCATGTCGGGGTCCCGAGTGAGATGACTTCGCCGTCAAGAACAAACGTCGGCGCCGCGAAGACCCCGTTCGGAACCTCCTTCGAGGATACTCTCCCCAGATCGATGGTGCTGATCTCGAGCTCGGGAAACTCCTGCTGGACCCGCCCCAGCACCTCCAGCGCGTGCGAGCAGGCGCGACAGCCCTCCTCGACGTACAGGGTCAGCGACGCGGCTCCACTCGGTGAGGCCGGTGCGGGCGCGTCGGTCTTGGGACGATGTGCCTGTGCCATCCGGTCGCGCGCTCCTTGCCGGCGTTGCGTTCAAGGTGGGGGCGAGGGAGGACGTATCTCACCCCCACAGCAAGCTTCTCGCGTCACCACAACTTCTGCCGTAACTGACGTTACAGGCGCAGGTAACCAGCGCACGCAAGAGCGCAGGCGCACATGTGGGTTCAGTTCTTCGAGTAGTCCCACGAGACGTAGCGTCGAGGCTGTATATGGATGTACGCCCCGCCCGGCGCTACCTCGGAGGGCAGATCCCCCTCGGCCACCCCGCGGGCGGTCGCGGCCGCGCGCATCAGTTCGAGGCGCTCCGCGTCGTCCAGGACGAGCGCAGCGTCGCCCTGGATCAGCAGCCCTTTGATGTCCTGCATCGACCCACCGCTCTCGAGCATCAGCGAGACCTTCGGGTTGCGCTCGATGTTGCGAGTCTTCTGCGTGGGGGCGCGGCAGCCGATGTAGATGTCCTCGCCGCGCCGGAAGTACCCAATCGGCACCGAGTGTGGGTACCCGCTCGGCGACTGCGTGGTCAGCGTGATCCATCCCGACCGGCTGTCCAGGAACTCGTTGACCTCATTCGGCGTCAGACTGCCCGGCATCGCGCGCCTCCTCGGGATCCGTTACTCGCCACTGGCGCGCCAGTATATGCGCGCTAGTTTCTCCGCCGAGGGGTCGGCGACAGCGGTGGTCGTCGGCGCGGGCGTTGCGGAGCCGAGCTCAACATCCGGCCTGGACTCACCCCGCGCGGTGGTCGACGGGTCGACCACGATCAGCCCGTCCCGCACCTCGACGTGCACCCGTTCGAGCGCGCGCGGCGCCGGCCCGAAGACCACGGCGCCGTCGAGGGTGAACAATGCGCCCGAGCACGGGTCATCGAAGTAGAACGCCAGACCGAGCGCGGGATGCTGCCGCTCGCGCCACACCGTGGTGCATCCGCGGTGAGTGCTCCGCGCATCGAAAGCCCTGAGCTCGCCGTCGTCGAGACGAACGAGGTGCACCCGGAACAGGGCGTGCTCTGCGCGACCGGTCGCGATGTCGGTCACGCCGTCGCGATGGAAGACGAACGTCCTCACCTCGCCCGGTTCGATCTCAGAATCAGCGATGAGCGCGCGCGGCCGCAGCGGATCGCCGTCCCTCGAGGGGTGCACGAACGCGATCAGCGCAAATACCGCCAACGCCGTGACGAGGGTCAGCGAGGCCAGGAACCCGAAGCGCTGGACCGTCGCCGGCTCGTGTCCATTCACGGGTCAGCCGTTCTAAAGCGGCCGCTGGGGGACGTCGGGAGGCCTAGTCCTCCGGCAGCAGGTGCTGCGCCAGGTCGGCGCCACCCGGGGCGTCCGGGTCGTCCTTGAACCGCTCGAGGCGACGGTACACCTCGGCAGCGGCCAGGTGGAATCCGTCCGGGAGGCCGCTATCGCTGAACGTCTTCGCGATCTCCTCCATCTCGCCCACGAACCGCCAGGCCTTGGCGGCGGCGGTCGGGAGGCCTTGGTCGGAGCGCGCGAGCAGCTCCGGCTGCGACCGCGCCCACTCGCGCACGAGGTCGTCGTGCACGCCCTCCGCCAGCGCCAGCGCGTGGATGTCCGCGAGCAGCGCGGTGGTGCCCTTGGTCCACGCGGCGTACGCCATCTTCACCGCCGAGGCGGCGCCGGGGCCGCCCTCGATCGGGATCACCTCCAGCGCTCCCTCGCCGAGCAGCGACCTGGTCTTGCGCGCTCCGCTGCCTGAGAGGTAGAGGCGGGTCGTGCCTGCGCCTCGCGGTGGCCCGCCGATGATTCCGCCATCGACGTACGTCGCGCCCGCGGCCTCGACGATCGCGGCGACGCTGCGCGCCGTCGCCGGCGCCACGGCGTTGCAGTCGACGTAGAGGCCACCGTAGCCGAGGTCCGCCACCTCCCGCGCCACCTCCTCGGCGGCGGCCGGCGGGCAGATCGAGAGGATCAGCTCGCTCTGGTTGACGACGCCGTTCAGCCAGTCGAGATCCTCCAGCCCGTCGGCGCTCGCCCGCGCCTCGGTGGCTTCGCTGCGACCGTCCGAGGCCCAGACGACGCGTCGCCCGGCGGCTACGGCGTGGCCACCGACGGCCGAGCCCATCTGGCCGGGATGCAGCAGTCCGATCGTTCCCGGTTCAGACATGGCGCCTTCTCTCACGCTCACTCGCCCCTAGTAGCCGATCGCCGCGCCGTCGCCTCGCGGGTCGGAGCCGCCCCAGAGGACACCCGTCGAGGGGTCGCGCACGATGATCTGCCCCTTGCCGAACGGACCCAGACGGCGACCGCCCGAGGCCGGCGAGACCGCGTGGCCCATCAGCGCTAGCGCGCTCTGCGTCTCGATCGGCAGATGCTCCTCGAGCAGCACGGCGCCCCGAGGTGGGTCCGCCGGAATCGAGAACCGGGGCGCGTCCAGCGCGGCCTGCGGGTCCATGCCGTGGTCGACCATGTTGGTCAAGACCTGCAGGTGACCCTGCGGCTGGTGCCAGCCGCCCATCACGCCGAAGGACGCATGCAGCTCACCGGCGTGCTCGCCGTCCTCGTATGTGCTCATCGCAGGGATGATTGTGTGGTACGGGCGCTTTCCACCCTCGACGCGGTTCGGATGTGCCGGGTCGAGCACGAAGCCGGCCCCGCGGTTCTGCAACGTGAAGCCCATCCCGCGCGGCACGATCGCGGTACCGAAGCCGTTGTAGTTGCTGTCGATGAAGGAGCAGGCGTTGCCTTCGCCGTCGACGACTGTCAGGTAGACCGTGTCGGTCCACCGCATCGGCGATCCCTGCAAGGGGTCGACCATTGAGATCTCGGGGTTGATCTCGGCCCTCCGCTCGGCCGCGTAGTCCTTCGACAACAGCGCCTCGACCGGCACCTCGTGCAGCGCCGGGTCGGCGATGCAACGGCGCGCGTCCTCGAACGCCAGTCGAATCGCCTCGATCAGCAGGTGCTGGTAGGACGCCGATCGCTGATCCATCGAGGCGAGATCGAAGCCCTCGACGATGTTGAGGGCGATCAGGGCAGTCAGGCCCTGTCCGTTCGGCGCGCATTCATAGACGCGATAGCCGCGGTAGGTCGTGGAGATCGGGTCCTCGAACGTGGACTCGTGCGCGGAGAGGTCGTCGGCGGTCATCAGGCTGTCGAGGTCGCGCAGCACGTCGACGATCGCCGCGCCCGGCGTACCCTCGTAGAACGTGCTGGAGCCGCCCTCGGCGAGCGCTCGGAAGACCCTGGCGAGACTTTCGTTGCGCCAGATCTCGCCGGGCTCGGGCGCGCGGCCGTCGATCAGCAGCTCGCCCCCGTTTGGTGAGGCGTCGACAAGCCGTTGCACCTGCGCGGCCCACCCCCGGGAGATGATCGGCGAGACCGGGAAGCCCTCCTCGGCCAGCCGAATGGCGGGCGCGAGCACCTCCGACATGCTCAGCCGGCCGTGACGCTCGACCGTGTCGCACCACCCGGCGGCGGCGCCCGGCACGGTCACCGTGTGCGGGCTGAAGCGAGGCAGCTCGCCCGTGATCCCCCGCTCGGCGAGCGCCTCGATCGTGAGCGCCGCCGGCGAGCGTCCACTGCCGTTGACTGCTTGCACCCGCTTCGTCGATGCGTCGAAGTAGAGGGCGAAGCAGTCGCCGCCGATGCCGTTCATGTTCGGCTCGACCACGTTCATGGCGGCTGCGGTCGCGACGGCCGCATCGGCGGCGTTGCCGCCGGCCTGCAGCACCTCGACACCGACCTGCGCGCCCAGCGGCTGGCTCGTCGCGACCATCCCGCGCCGCGCCAGCACCGGCGAGCGTCGCGACTCGAAGCGCAGTTCCGTCTCGGCCATGCCTCTGGCCCTCGTCTCCAGCCGGACCGCCCGGCGCATCCTTCGTAGCACATCGCGGCAGCGTGGTCCGCACGACGCGACCTCGACGTACCATCGCGCTCGCCACGAGGTGTCTGAGTTGGGCGCCGCGACGACGACGAGGAGCGATGCGATGGCCATCACAGTGCGAACCCTCGGCGAGGCGCAACAGCTTGCCGGCCTCGAGTTCAGCGTGCAGCAGCGCCGGCAGGCCCTTGGGGCGTTCGAGCGCTACCTCGCCGGGTACGAGACGGTGCGCGCGGCGGCCCTCGCCAACGGCGAGGCGCCGGCCACCCGCTTCGACCCGCGGCTACCGGGCGTCGCCTACGACTACGGCGACGGGCGTTTCGTGCGAGCGCCCGCCGGCGCGCCACGCCTTCCGGCGGACGACGAGGACATCGCCTATGCCCCCGTCGCTTGGCTCTCGGCGTGGATTGAGCGTGGTCGGCTCACCAGCGAGCGCCTGACCTCGATCTACCTGCGCCGCCTCAAGCGCTACGACCGCAACCTGCACTGCGTGGTCACACTCCTCGAGGACTCCGCGCTCGCCGCCGCGCGGCGCGCGGACGAGGAGATCGCGGCCGGTCGCTACCGCGGTCCGCTGCACGGCATCCCGTGGGGTGCGAAGGACCTGCTCGACACCGCTGACGTCGCGACCACGTGGGGCGCGGGGCCCTATCGCGAGCGGGTGCCGGACCGGGACGCAGCGGTCGTGCGACGCCTCGAGAACGCGGGCGCCATCCTCGTCGCGAAGCTGACGCTCGGCGCGCTCGCCAACGGCGATGTCTGGTTCGGCGGCCGCACGCGCAACCCGTGGAACCGTCGCCATGGTTCGAGCGGCTCCTCCGCCGGGTCCGCCTCGGCGGTGGCGGCTGGTCTGGTGGGATTCGCCATCGGCTCGGAGACGCTGGGCAGCATCGTCTCGCCCTCGACGACCTGCGGCGCCGTTGGGCTCCGGCCGACCTTCGGTCGTGTCTCGCGCGCCGGCGCCATGGCGCTCTCCTGGTCGATGGACAAACTGGGGCCGATCACCCGTTCTGTCGAGGACGCCGCGCTCGTCCTCGACGCGATCGCCGGCCCCGGCGCGGAGGATGAGCCCACGCCCGATGTCTCGCTGATCAATGCTCCAATGAGCTACGACGGCCGCCGCCGCAGCGTCCGCGGTGCGCGGGTGGGCTACATCGCCTCCTCGTTCCGCGCGAAGCAGGCTGACACGACGCAGCGCCGTGCGGTCCGCGCGTTACGCGCTGCGGGCGTCGAGGTGGTGCCGATCGCCGTGCCTTCCACACCGCCCGAGGCGCTGATCCCGATCCTCTGGGTCGAAGCGGCAGCGGCCTTCGACGACCTCACGCGCAGCGGGCGGGACGCCGAGCTGACACGTCAGGGCGACGAGGCTTGGCCCAACATCTTTCGCCGCGCCCGCTTCGTGCCCGCCGTCGAGCTGATGCAGGCCGACCGGTTGCGACGGCGGGCGATGGAGGAGATGCATGAGCTGTTCGAGGCGAACGCCCTCGACGCTGTAATCTCGGCCTCGCGCCCGCCCGCGCCGGGCGACCCGTTCCTGGCGCTCACGAACTTCACCGGCCACCCGTCGCTGAGCCTGCGGTCCGGCATCGACCGTAAGCGCCTCCCCACCGGCGTCACGCTCTGGGGCAGGCTCTTCGGCGAGGATGCGCTGCTCCGACTCGGACGCTCGCTCGAGCGTTCGCTCGAGGTGTGGCATCGCCGGCCACCGCTGCCTCCGATGTAGCGCGCGAGGCGGGTAGAATCCGCACCTTCGAGGTCGAACACGACGAAAGGCATGAGTAGTGATCACCCAGCTCGCGATCCTGACCGCCGCCGACGGCAAGGCCGATGAGATGCGCGCCGCGATCGAGAAGATGGTCGCCGACGTGGACTCGAACGAGCCCGGCGTGGCCGCCTACACGTTGCACACGTCCGAGAGCGACCCTCACAAGTTCTATCTGTACGAGCAGTACGACGACGAAGACGCGCTGCAGGCCCACGGCCAGACTGAGCACATGGCCGCATTCGGCGGCTCGCTGCGCGGCATTGCCGGCGGGCGGCCGGAGATCATCAAGCTCAACGTTGTGGTCGGGGTCAAACGCTAGCCGGAGGCACACGCTCTGGCAGCGCGCCAATCGGCTCTTCGACGCCGCGGCTGTAAATCGATGTATGCAGGGAAACTGCCATCAGGCGGAAGCCCGTCACGTCGAGGAAACCAGCGGCAGCATCATCGCCCCGGCGCGGCGCGTCGAGGACCAGGTCGTTGAAGCCTCGACGTGACGCATGTTCGAGTGCGGCGTCGAGCAACGCCGTGGCGACGCCCTGCCGGCGCTCGTCGGGTCCGACGGTCAGCACCTGAACGCGCCCGATGCGAGCGCTGTCGGTCTTGAGCGCGATGAACCCCACGACGCCCGCGCTCTGCTCGGCCCGGCTCACAGCCATCAGCAGTATTTCGCGCCCGTAGTCGTGCTCAAGTTCGCTGAGGAGCCGACGATCCTCGATGCGAAGCCCGATGAACTCCTGGTCGATCATCCCGACGACCAGCGCCTCCACGGCCGGCCAGTCGGCGGCGGTGTAGGCACGGACCGTCACCGGCAGCCGCGGCCGCCTCGACCGCGGCGCCGCGTCCTCGACGATGTCATCGACGCTGACAGCGGGACTGTCGATGTCGAGAGTCTCAGCCGTTGTCGGCCGGGGGTGGGTGATGGTCTGAGGTCCCTTTGTGGTGGCCATACATCCGTCATAGCAACCGGCGCGGGATCCATCGATACCCGATTCGCACAGGGATCCCGAGCTTTACGGGACTCGCCTCGAAAGTCGCGCAGGTTTGACGCAGTTCGGCATCAGCGAGGAGTAAAGGAGGTACAAGAATCCGCCACGCGGCGGCCGACGGTGGTGAGCAGACCACTGTTCCCCGGCCCGACGCCGAGGCGGATGAGGGTTGTCATCAGCACGTTGATCGCTAGCCGTGTGGCGCTCGATTGATATCGCGGTGAGCTGGTCATGTCTCGCTCCTGGCAGCATCCGCCCGCTGCGAGCTACGCCGATTCGGAACTCCACTGCGCGTACATGCCGGCGATGTTCATCTCTTTGCGTTCGGATTCGGGCCACTTCGCCCACTCGCCGATGTCGATCGAGGCGGCGGCCTGATCGGCCGTCATGCCCTCGTCGTAGCGCTTACGCGTCTCCTCGACCATGAACGCGAGGTACTCGCGCATGTCCTCCAGCTCGCGCTTGCCTCCGACCGGGCCGTGGCCGGGGATGATGCGTTCGACGTCCATGTCGGCGATCAGGTCGCAGATCTTGACCCAGTTCGCCATGTCGCCACGGCAGAGCGGCATGGCATAGAAGAACGCGAGGTCACCGCTGAACAGCGTCTTCGACTGCGGGAAGTAGACGAGCGTGTCGCCGAGGGTGTGGGCGGGACCGTGGTGCAACAGCTGCACCTCCGTGTCGCCGTAGCGGAGGGTCATGCGGTCCCCGTAGGTCGTGGTCGGCGGTGTCGAGCGCACCTCGGCGAGTTCCTCCCACCATGCGTCCTGGATCCAGGCTGGGCGCGGCCCGCGGTCGCCCGGGTCGCGCTGGGCCTGGGCAGCGACGCGCGCCACCTCGGCGTCGAGCATCTCCTGGCGGCACTGCTCGTGGCCCACGATCTCGGCGCCCTCGATGTACTGGTTGCCGTTCGTGTGGTCGCCGTGCATGTGCGTGTTGATGAGCTGCCGGAACGGCGCCGCGGAGACGTCACGCATCGCGGAGACGAAGCTGTGCGCCATGCTCGGCGCCATGAGCGCGTCGATCACGAGCAGCCCATCGCCGCCGTCGAGGAACCCGGCGTTGCTGATCCCCCAGCCGCCGTCCCATTGCAGGTAGGCGAAGAGCCCATCGCCCAACTCGACGGTCCCCGTCTCGTACTTCGGCATCGGTCGGTAGCTCATGCGCGTCTCCTCGAACGGTCCCGGACAGCGCCAGCACGCGTCCGCGAGCGGAAGATAGCGCACGTCGAGGACGCGGTGCGCGATCAGAACGGCCGCCCTTGGTGGGCGGCCGTTCGGTGTGCTCGCAGAGGCTGCGGGCTAACCCCTTGTGCTCTAACCCCTGGGTCTCTAACCCCTCGGGAGTTGCAGCCCGCGGGTGGCGATGATGTTGCGCTGGATCTCGGACGTGCCGCCCGCGATCGTGCTCGACACAGCGGAGAGGTAGCCGCCAGCGGGGCGGCCGCGGTTGCCCTCTTCGCGCTCGGCATCCCACATCGTGCCGTAGAGGCCGAACAGCTTCAGCTCGGTCCCGGCGATGCGCTGGCCCAACTCCGAGGTGAAGAGCTTGGACATCGACGCCTCGTGGTTCGGGACCATGCCGCGGTCCTGGATGCTGATGTTGACGTAGCTGAAGAGACGGGCGATGTCCGCTTCGAGCCAGCGATCGACGAAGGCCAGCCGCCAGGTCGAGGTGCGGCTGACGTCTTCGCGCTCCTTGGAACGGCGCAGCAGCGCCTCGAGGCGGCGCTGCGTGCCAACGGCGTTGCCGATGCCGGAGCGTTCGAAGTCGGTGAGCGTCATGCCGACGTACCAGCCGCGGTTCTCTTCGCCGACACGGTTCTTCACCGGGACGTGCACGTCCTCGAAGAAGACCTCGTTGAAGCCCTGGCTGTTCGCCATGTTGGTGAGCGGTCGCACCTCGACGCCCGGCTGGTCCATGTTCAGCATCAGCAGCGAGATGCCGCGGTGCTTCGGCGCATCCGGGTCGGTGCGAGCGAGCATGTACATCTTGTCGGCGTGCTGTGCGCCCGAGGTCCAGATCTTCTGGCCGTTGAGGACGTACTCGTCGCCGTCGCGCACCGCGCGTGTCTGCAGCGAGGCGAGGTCGGAGCCACTGCTCGGCTCGGACCAGCCCTGGCACCAGACCACCTCGCCCGCGAGGATCTTCGGCAGGATCTCGGCCTTCTGCTCCTCGGTGCCGTGCACCATGAGCGTGGGGCCGAGCATCATCACGCCGAAGCCACCGACGTTGGAGAGGCCGTTCTCGGCGAATTCCTCGTTGAGGATGAACTGCTCACGCGGGCTCATACCCGCGCCGCCGTACTCCGCGGGCCACGCCGGGGCCACCCAGCCGCGCTCGACGATGGCGTCGCGCCAGCCCTTTACGCGCTCGCGGGCTTCGGGGGACCAGCCGCCGTCAAAGTCGCCACCGTCGCCGCGGGCGGAGGGCCCGTGCTCGTCGATGAACTCGCGCACGACGGTGCGGAACTCGGCTTCGCTCTGGGTGTCGGTCAGCTCCATGATGGCTCCTCAACGTCCACGCAACCCTCGTCGCGGCGCAGGGCGATCCTACAGGCGCAGGCCGGCGGGCGGCTACCGGGCCGGCTTGGCGCAGACACAGCAAGGACCGCTCCAGCCCGACCGGGCCGGTACGATGCACGCGATCGAGGAAGGAACCCCCATGATCCCCGCCGACGCCACCTTCAACGGCACGTTCCCGTTCGCTCCGCACTTCACCGACGCGCCCGGCTTTCGCATGCATTACGTGGACGAGGGCGCCGGCACCCCGATCGTGCTGCTGCACGGCGAGCCGACGTGGGGCTACCTCTACCGCAACTTCATCCCTGAACTCGCTCGCGCGCACCGCGTGATCGTCCCGGACCACATGGGCTTCGGTAAGAGCGAGACACCACAGGACCGCGAGTACACACTGCGCACGCACGTGGAGAATCTGACCGCGCTCGTCGAGGAACTGGACCTCTCTGAGATCACGCTGGTCATGCAGGACTGGGGCGGCCCGATGGGCGGCTGCTTCGCCGCGCTGAACCCAGAGCGCGTCACGCGCCTCTCCCTGCTCAACACCGTCGTCCCGCTCATGCCAGGGCCGCCGCTCCCGGACGAACCCGCGCGCACGCCGTGGTTCCAGTGATTCGGCGACGGCCTCGAGGACGGCACCACCGAGGCCGTCCTCGGCAACCTCGGGAGCACGGTGCTGAGCGTGATGAAGATCATCGGCTTCGAGAACAGCTCCGCCGTCGACCAGGATTGGATCGACGCCTACTCGGCGCCGTTCGACTCACGCGAGGAGTGCCTCGGCGCCATCGAGTTCCCGATGGACGCCTACAAGCAGCGCATCGGCCCCTTCGTCGCGGAGTGCGCGGCCAACGTCGAGGCTGTGCGCGCGAAGCCGGCGATGCTCGTGGAGGGCATGCAAGACCACGCGATCTACCCTCAACGCGCCATCAGCCTCTTCGAGACACTCTGGCCGGACGGCCCAGTCACCGTGCTGGAAGGCGCGGGCCACTTCTGCCAAGAAGATGCACCCGAGACGATCGTGCCGCTGATCCAGCAGTTCATCCGGACGACATAGCCGCCCCGGGCAGAGGCGGTGGCTAGCCGCGCGGCAGGCCGAGGCCTCTCGTTGCGATCACGTTGCGCTGGATCTCCGACGTGCCACCGGCGATCGTCGAGGAGACGCTGTCGAGGTAGCCGGTCGCGGCGCGTCCCTTCTGCGCGTAGTCCTGCTTCGTGTCCCAGAGGATGCCATACAGCCCGTAGAGCTTGAGCGTGGTGCGCGCGATGCGCTGACGCAGCTCCGTGGTGAACAGCTTGGAGGCGGATGCCTCGTGGTTCGGGACCAGGCCGCGGGCCTGCAGTGAGACCACGTTGTTCGAGAGCTGACGTGCCACATTGGCCTCGAGGGCGCGGTCGGCGAAGTCGATGCGCCACGTCTTGGACGTGCCGAGCACGGTCTGGTCGACCGGCTCGTCCTTCGCGCGATCGAGCATGCGCTCCAGGCCGCGCATGGTGCCGACGGCGCTGCCGATGCCACTGCGCTCGAAGTCGAGGGTGGTCGTGCCCATGTACCAGCCGCGGTTGACCTCGCCCATGACGTTGGTCGCGGGCACGCGCACGTCCTCGAAGAACACTTCGTTGAACGTCTGCTGGTTGGCCATGGTGGTGAGCGGGCGGACGTTGATGCCGTCCGTCTTCATGTTGACCAGGAAGTAGGTGATACCGCGGTGCTTCGGCGCCTCCGGGTCGGTGCGCGCGAGCATGAACATCCAGTCCGCGAACTGAGCGCCGGTGGTCCAGATCTTCTGGCCGTTGATGACGAAGTCGTCGCCGTCGCGCACGGCGCGCGTCTGCAGCGAAGCGAGGTCGGAGCCGCTACCCGGCTCGGAGTAGCCCTGGCACCAGTTGGTCTCGCCGTTGAGGATGCGCGAGAGGTGTTCTTCCTTCTGCTCCTCGTTGCCGTGGATCAGCAGGGTCGGGCCGAACATCATCACGCCCATACCACCGAAGTTGCTGAGACCGTTCTCGGCGAACTCCTCGTTCAGCACGAACTGCTCGGTGACGCCGAGGCCTGCGCCACCGACATCCTTCGGCCAGGCGGGGGCGATCCAGCCCTTGTCGACCAGCGCCTGGCGCCACTTCTTGTAGCCCTCGCGGCCACCGCCGCGGCGGGCGTGATCGCCATGCTCGTCGATAAACTCCCGCACCTCGGCGCGGAACGTCGCCTCGGCTGGGCTGTCTCCAAGATCCACGGTCGGTCCCCTCGTAACGCCCGCGAGGCGCGGGCGGTCTTTGCTACCAACGATCGTACCCGGCGTGGCGGTGTGGGGGCGAGGGCCGTAACCGAGAGCATCCGCTCGAAGAACAGCGTTGCTCCACGCACCGACAAGCAGAGGACCGGCCGTCACCCCCGCCGGTCCTCGTGTGTGTGTCCGGGCCGCAGCCCTTGGGGCGTTGCCTCAGTCGGCGGTGTGGGTCAGCCAGCTGCCGAAGGGCTGTGGCTTCTTCTTCGCACGCGGGTCCAGCGGGACGTTGATCAGCGCCGGGCCGTCGAGAGTCATCGCCTCCTTGAGGCAGGACTCGATCTCCTCGTAGGTCTCGGCGTTGTAACCCTTGCCGCCGAGCGCCTCCATCATCAAGTCGTAGCGCGCGTCCGGGCTCATGCCGCCGGGCGGCATGTTCTCACCCTCGAAGGCCGCGGCGGGGTGACCGCCGATGCCGCCGTTGGTGAAGACGACCCAGGTGATCGGCAGCTTGTAGCGGACCGCTACCTCGCACTCGGTGCCGGCGAAGCCGAAGGCGGCGTCGCCCTGCAGGCAGAGCACGCGCTTGTCGGGCGACGACACGGCCGCGCCGATGGCGAAGCCGTGGCCGAGGCCCATCGAGCCGAACGATCCGGCGTCGAGGCGGGTGCGAGGGTGGTAGTTGTTCAGCACGGTGCGGCTGATGTCCATCGTGCTCGCGCCCTCGGCGACGATGATCACGTCGTCACGCGGGAGCGTGTCGTCGAGGGCGGCGAGAGCGCGGTAGTAACCGATCGGCTCGGTGACCTCCTGCTTCATCCCTTCGACCAACTCCTGGTTCTGCCGGGCCTCCGCCTTGACCGTCTGCAGCCATTCCGAGTCCTGCGGGAACTGCCACGGCTCGGCGTCGAGGATGTCGAGCATCTGGCCGACGACGGCCTTGGCGTCGCCGACGAGGGCAACCTCGGCCGGGACGTTGACGCCGATCTCCTCCGGGTTCTTGTCGAGCTGGATGATGCGCACGTCCTTGCGGAAGCGCGGCGGCAGACCGAAGTGGAGCATCCAGTTCAGTCGCGCGCCGATGAGCACGATCAGGTCGGCGTTGCTGAGCACGAACGAGCGCGCCGCCGCCGCCAACTGGTCGTGGTCGTCCGGGACGACGCCCTTGGCCATCGGCATGGGGAGGTAAGGGATGCCCGTCTTCTCGACGAAGGCGCGGACTTCCTCTTCGGCGCGGGACCAGGCGGCGCCCTTGCCGATGATGATCAGCGGTTGCTCGGCCGTCTTCAGCGCGTCTATGGCGGCCTGGGCGTCCTCCGGCGCAACGACCGTCCGCGGCGGGTCGGCCACCCGGTGGGCCCACTCGACCTTGTCCTCGTCGGTCTTGCCCATGATGAAGTCGCCGGGCAGGTCGAGGTAGGACGGGCCGGGCGCGCCGTGGATCGCCTTCTTGATCGCCTCGGCGATGTAGATCGGGATGCGCTCCATGCTCTCGACACGCTCGGCGTATTTGGCATACGGGCGCAGCGCGGAGAGCTGATCTGCTTCCTGGAAGTAACCCATGCTGCCGCCGGTCGACTCGTAGGAGCCGCCCAGGAGCAACATCGGCCAGCGGTTGGACCAGGCGTTGGCGAAGGCGCCCACGGCGTTGAGGACGCCGGGCCCGGAAACGGCCAGCGCGGTACCGATGTGCCCGGTCAGGTAGGAGGCGGCCTGTGCGGCGTACGTGGCGGGCATCTCGTGCCGCATGCCGACGTACCTGATGCCTTCTCGCTGGGCCGCTCCGGCGATGCCGGCGACCGGAATGCCCACGACGCCATACATCGACTCGACGCCCTGCTCCTTGAGCGAGCGGGCGATGATCGTGTGTCCGTCGATCTCTCCCATGGGGTGGTAGCTCCTTCAGTTCGGGCTCAGGACGCTCGCCGGCGTTCCGCATATCGAGGCAGGCCGCTCGGCTGCGCCGCGGCATCGTACACCGCACGCGCGCAGCGCGCCCGTCGCGAAGCTGCCGTCAGGACCGCTTGAACAGCGGCAGCGTGACCTCGTCGGTGACTCGCTCGAAGACGACCTCGACCGCCAGGCCGATCGTGATCTCGTCGGGTGGGACGTCGACGAGGTTCGAGGTCAGGCGTGGGCCTTCCTCGAGCTCGATCACGACCGTGGCGAACGGGGTGTGGTCGACGAGTGCCGGGTGGATCGGCTGCTGCGTCACGGCGAAGGTGTAGACCGTGCCGCGGCCGGAGACCAGCTGCCAGTCGAACTCGAACGACCCGCATTCGTGGCACATCGCGCGCGGCGGGTAGCCGAGGAGCCCGCAGGCCGTGCAGCGTTGCAGGCGCAGCTCGCCTGCGCGCAGCGCGTCCCAGAACGGCTGCGCGTCCGGCTCGGGCTGTGGCAGCGGCAGCCGTTCCGGGCGCGTCCAGCTCCAGTCGCTCACGGCTCGGTCCGCTCGAAGATGACCCCGCCGGTACCGATGCCGGTGTCGACGAACGAGAACTGGGCGTCCGCGACCTGCGAGGTGGATTCGCCGCGGGCCTGGCGCACGCCCTCGATCAGCTGGTTCATGCCCTGCAGGTAGGCCTCGCTGAGATGTCCGCCGGAGGTGTTGACCGGCAGCGCTCCGCCCTCCCATGATGCGCCGCCCGCCTCGACGAAGGGGCCGCCCTCGCCGCGTTCGACGAAGCCGTAGTCCTCCAGCGCGAAGATCACGAAGGGCGCGAAGTGGTCGTAGATCTGCGCGACATCGATGTCGGAGGGTGCGAGTCCCGCCTGCGCCCAGAGCCTCGGCGCCAGCGTGACGGCCGAGGTGTCGACATAGCCGCGCCGGCCGTACCCGTTCTGCACCGCGGCGCGGATGGTCGCGACCGGGCGGCCCAGCGCGCGGGCCCGTTCGCGCGCACGCTCGGTCGAGGTGACGACCAGCGCTCCGCCACCGTCCGTTTCGAGGCAACAGTCGTAGAGGTGGAACGGATCCACCACCAGCCGTGAGTCCTGGTGATCCTCGATGGTCAGCGGACGATCGAAGAAGGTGGCCCGCGGGTTGCGGTTGGCGTGGGCACGCTCGGTGACGGCGACCATGCCGAACTGGCGGCTGGTCACGCCGGTCTCGTGCATACGGCGACGCGTGACGAGGGCGAGGCCGTGCTGTGGCGTGAGCAGGCCGAAGGGTTCGGTGAAGGCGCCGCCCCCGCGCCCACCGCGGCCGGTCACGTCGCCTCGGCCGTAGCGGCGGCCGGAGCGGCCGTTGACGCCGCGGTAAATCACGACCACGTTGGCGAGCCCGGCGTGGATCGCGGCCGCAGCGCTCGTGACGAGCGCTCCTCCGACGTTGCCGGCCTGGCTGATGTCGCCGAACCAGGCGAGGTCCGGGACGCCGAGGTTCGCCGCCACCGTCGCCTCGGCGGAGGTGTCGACGGTCCAGCGCATCAGGCCGTCGACCTCAGTGCGGTCGATGCCCGCATCGTCAAGGGCGGCGCTGATCGCCTCGAGGCTCAGTTGCAGCTCGCTGCGGCCGGAGTCGCGCGAGTACTCGGTCTCGCCGACGCCGGCGATGGCGACCTGGTTCTGGAAGGTCTGGGCGGGCATGCGCCGCATCGTAAGCTCCGCACGCGGGTGAAGGAACGTCGATGGCGGGCACGAAGACCGACGAAGCACCCTCATACGAGCCGGTTGATCTGCGGGCGGAGCGCCTACTGCTGCGCGCGTTCACGTTCGCCGACGTGGACGACGTGCTGACGTACGAGCGCGACCCGGTGATGGCGCGTTACCACGTCCCCAGCCCGCCGTTTTCGCGCGCGACCGCCGAGGCGATGGTGCGGCGGCGCATCGCGCAGCGCCCGAGCTGGGCGATCGTGCTGCCCTCGGCGGAGCGGCCTCGTGGGCCGGTTGTCGGGCACATACGGTGCTCGGTCTGGGCGAACACCGGCACGGCCGAGTTTGGCTATTCGATCGCACCACAGCTCTGGGGCCAAGGACTCGCCACCGAGGCGGTCAGTGCCGTCACGGACTACGCGTTCGAGACGTTCGACCTACAGAAGCTCTACGGAGCGCTCGTCGAGCCGAACACCGGCTCCGCGCGGGTCCTCGAGAAGATCGGCATGCAGCTCGAGGGGCGCACGCGCGAGCAGGTCCCGATTCGCGACGGCACTCGTGTCGATGTCCTGCATTACGGCATCCTGCGCGAGGAGTGGGAGCGACGTCGTTGAGTTCAAAGCGGCCATTGAGCCTGATCCTGATCACGCACTCCACGAGCACCGACAACGAGGCAGGCATCTCGTCTGGCTGGAGCGACCCCGATCTCTCCACGACCGGCGAGGCGCAAGCGGGCGAGGTCGGCGAGCGCTACGCCGAGGAGGCCATCGATGTCGTCGTGTGCTCGGACCTGCGGCGCTCGATGCGGACCGGCGACATCGCGTTCGGCGACCGCGAGGTCGAGCGGATCGTCGACGAGCGGCTGCGCGAGTGCGGTTACGGCGACCTCGACGGTGCGCCACGCGATGCGGTCGACGCGGTCCGCCTCGACTGCATCGACGAGCCATTCCCCGGCGGCGAGTCCTATCGCGAGGCGACCGAGCGGCACCGCTCGCTGCTCGACGAGCTGGCGGACGACCTCGCCGATCGCGGCGTCGAGGGCGCTACGATCCTGCTAATCGGCCACCGGGCGACACACCACGCCCTCGAGCACCTCTGTGACAGCACGCCACTCGAAGCGTCGCTGGTCGCACCGTACGAGTGGCAACCGGGCTGGAGGTTCCGCTATGACCCCTGACGCTGAGGCCGCGGAGCCGACGGAGCTCGGCGCTACGCCCGAGGGCATGCCGCCGTCGGCGTTGGCCGGCATTCGCATCCTTGACTTCACGCGTTACCAGCAGGGGCCGTTCGCCACGGTGTTGCTCAGCGACATGGGCGCCGAGGTGATCAAGATCGAGGAGCCCGGCGGCGAGCCGGGTCGCGCGATCGGGCGCGGCGAGGACGGCTTCTCGGCCTACTTCGAGGCGCACGACCGCGGCAAGAAGAGCCTGACGCTGGACCTCCACCACGAGTCCGCGGTCGAGGCCGTGCGACGGCTCGTGCCGACCTGCGACGTGGTCGTCGAGAACTTTCGGCCGGGCACGATGGAGCGGTGGGGCCTGGGCTACGACGAGTTGAAGGCGCTGCGCGAGGACATCATTCTCGCCTCGGGCTCCTCGTGGGGGCGCGAGGGGCCGTGGGGCGACCGGCCGGGTTACGACCACGTCGGCCAGGCGCTGAGTGGCGTCATGGTCGAACAGGGCGGCGGGCCCGATGCGGTGCCGCACGCGCTGATCGGCGGCTTTGCTGACCAGATCGGCGCGATGCTGCTGGCGTTCGGTGTATCGAGCGCCCTCGTCGCCCGCGCGCAGTTCGGCATCGGCCAACACGTTGATGTCTCGCTGATCGGCGCGATGACATCGCTACAGGCGATGCCGCTCACACGCTACCTGCGGACCGGCCGGCAGCTTGGCTTCGAGGAGCGGCGCGCCGCCACCTACACCCACTACGAATGTCGCGACGGGCGCTACATCGCCATCGCCGCTAACACTCAGCGCTTCTGGGAGCGCATGTGCGAGGCCCTCGAACGCCCCGACCTCGCCGAGGATCCACGGTTCGCGGGCCCCTTCGGCCGCGCCGAGCACAAGGTCGAGCTGGTCGAGGCGCTGGAGGAGGCGTTCCGCGCTCGCACCGCCGACGCGTGGGCAGAGCGCCTGACCTCGGCGGACGTGCCGAACGCGCCCGTGCTCGGCTACGCCGAGGTGGCGGAACACGCCCAGTACTGGGCGAACGGCTACATCCAGGAGATCGAGACACCGAACCTCGGACGGATGAACGTGCCCGGACCGCCGGTGCGCATGAGTGCGACACCGCCTCGGATCCAGGGTGGCGGGACTGAGCTCGGTCGCCACACGGAAGAGCTGCTGCTCGAGGTGGGATACAGCTGGGACGAGATCGTGGCGATGAAGGACGAGGGCGCGATCTAGTGGCGGCCGACCGAGGAGGGATCGAGTGCGTCGTCTTCGACGTTGGCGGCATCTTCGTCCGCCATGCCCAGAACTGGCCGGAGGCCCACACCCGGGTGGGCTTCGACCCGGAGCACCCGGTGCTGGCATCGGACGAGTTCATGGCGACGCGAGCAAGCCTGGGACTGCGGCACCAGCGAGGTGAGATCGAACCCGAGGAGTACTGGACGAGCGTTGCTGCCGCCTCGGGCGGCGCGTACTCGGCCGATGATGTGGCGCGCATCGTGCAGGCCTGGCTGTTCGACGAGTACGCGGGCGCCGAGGAGTTGATCGACGACCTGCTGGCCACCGGCATCGATACGGCGTCGCTGTCGAACACCAACGCGACGCACTGGCGTCGCATGTTTGCCATCGATGGCGCGACGCCCGAGTTCCCGACGACGAGCCGCCTGAAGTACCACGCGCCGAGCCATGAGGCCGGCGCGGTGAAGCCGGACGCCGCGATCTACCAAGCCCTTGAGGTTGCGACCGGCCGCTCCAGCGCGGCGCTGCTCTTCTTCGACGACCGCGCGGACAACATCGACGCGGCCCGCGCCCGCGGGTGGCACGCGGAGCTGATCGACCACAGAGGCGACCCGCCCGCGGAGATGCGGGCGGTGCTGCAGCGCTACGGGGTGATGGCCTAGAAGCCCTCAAACTCCGGCGGGGCAATCCGGATCACGTTGGTGTCGGCGAGCTTGTCGTGCCAGGTCTGCGACTGCCCGTCCCAAAGCGGCCACAGCCACGAGACGAACCCACCGATGCTCGAGAACGAGATGCAGAACATACCGATAAACGTTCTGAGCAGCCCTACGCCGGCGCCCGGAGCTGAGCCGTCGCGCTTCACGACGCGGAGCCCGAGGAGGCGCTTCCCGGGCGTCGCCCCGACGGCGGTGAAGTACCACCACACGGGCAACGCCAGGAAGATGGGGAGAACCAGCAGCGCCAGCGCGCCGTTGGCAGTGCCGCCCGGGTCGTCCGCCGCCCCCGATTCGCCGAGGCTCGAGCTGATCACGATGGTTGCCCAGATCGCAAAGAGCACCAAGAAGATCGTGACATCAAGGAGGATCCCGATCAGCCGCCGCATGTAACTCGGCGTGTTCTCCTCGTCCCAGAACGGCGCCGGTCGCGCGGGGGCTGGAGGCTGTGTTCGCACGTCTATCTCCGGGGCGCGAACTCGCCGCGCCAGCGGTCGGGGTCGTCGGCCTCGGTCGGGAACGCGCAGGGCACGAGCGTGCCGTCGGCCCAGAGCGACTCGATGAGCGGTCGCGCGCGTTCGACGACGCTGTCCCGGCTGCCGCCGCGGCCGTGCAGCAGCAGGTAGAGCGGCAGGTCGCCGTCACCTCGGAGCTCCTCGGGCGGAAGCAGTGCCGCGTACACGACAGGCGAGGGGACGAGGTCGCTGGTCAGCTCGCCGAAGATCAATTCAGAGTTCGTCTCGGACATCGCCGAGTCCTATCTGGCCCTATGGGCGCATCGAGCGCTTCTTCTCACCTGTGATCTGCGGCAGCGTTTCGTACGCCATCGCGACCCAGTCGGCGAGCAGCGGGCGGGTGTCGCGCGGGTCGATGATGTCTTCGATGTTGAAGGCGTCGGCGGTGCGGAAGGGGGAGCGCATCGCGTTGAGGCTCTCCTCGATCTCCTGACGGCGGGCGTCGGGGTTGGGCGCCGCCTCGATCTCGCGCCGGTAGGCGGCCATGACGCCGCCCTCGATCGGCAGCGAGCCCCAGTCGCCCGAGGGCCAGGCGACACGGTAGTTCCACCTCGATGAGTTCTGGTGGCCGCCACCGGCGACGCCATAGACACGTCGCACGACGACACTGGCCCACGGCACCTTCGCCTGCCAGACAGCGGTCAGGGCGCGCGTGCCGCGCTTGATCGTGCCCTGCTCCTCGGCGGCCACGCCGAGCATGAAGCCGGGCTGGTCGACGAAGTTGACGACGGGCAGGTTGAAGGTGTCGGCGAGGTCGACGAACTTCGCCATCTTGTCGGAAGCGGGTCCGTCCAGCGATCCGCCGATCTTCATCGGGTCGTTCGCGAGCATCGCTACCGGCCGCCCGGCGATGCGGCCGAGGCCGGTGACGACCGAGGGTCCGAAATAGCGCCCCATCTCGAAGAATGAGTCCCGATCGATGACGCAGTTGATGAGCTGTCGCACGTCGTAGGGGCGCAACCGGTCGCGCGGGATGATCGAGAGCAGCGCATCGTCGCGGCGGTCGCTCGGGTCGTCTGTGTCCTCGACCGGAGGCAGCTGCCAGACGTTCGAGGGCATGTACGAGAGGAACTGCTGGATCTGGCGGAAGGCGTCGGCTTCGTCTTCGGCTTCGT
Organism: Dehalococcoidia bacterium; assembly: GCA_965226785.1. GTDB lineage: Bacteria > Chloroflexota > Dehalococcoidia > UBA2979 > UBA2979 > CBDDEC01. The sequence goes on along the minus strand of CBDDEC010000001.1, from coordinate 113,689 downwards.
CTTCGGCTTCGTTGTCGATGGCGCCGCTCTTGCGCGCATGGATCTGCGCGCCGCCGAGCTCGTTCTTCTCGGGCTCGTAGCCGATGCCGCGCGCCACCACGACCGGGCCGGCGACGAAGACCTGCGAAGTCTCTTTGACCATCACTGAGAAGTGCGCAGCCGCGACGTACATCGCGCCGATGCCGGCGACAGAGCCCATCGCCGCGGCCACGACCGGCACCTGACCGAGCAGGTCGACGAGGACCTCGAGGCCGGCGAGGCCGGGGACGTAGGTGCGACCGATCTCCTGGATCGTCTTGACCGAGCCGCCGCCGCCAGTGCCGTCGACGAGCTTGACGATCGGGAGCTGCAGCTCGCGGGCCATGCGCTCGGCGTGGCCCTTCTTGCCGCCGACCGCGCCATCGGCCGCGCCACCGCGAACGGTGAAGTCGTCACCGCCGATGACGACGCGCCGGCCACCGATCTCGCCGAGGCCCATCACGTAGTTCGACGGCCGGAAGTCCGTGAGTTCGCCGTCCTCGTACTCGGCCTTGCCGGCCAGCACTCCGCGCTCGCGGAAGCTACCGGGGTCGAGGATCATGTCGAGCCGCTCGCGAACGGTGAAACGGCCGTTGTCGTGGTGGCGCTGAACGCGCTCCTCGCCGCCCAGCTCGAATGAGCGCTGCTTGCGGCGCTCCAGCTCCTCGAGTTCCGGTTCCCAGGTCATCCGTGGATCCTCTCGCGTGGTCGCCGCCGCTCGGTCGGCGCGCCGCCGAGGCTACGTCGTCAGGCGCAGCAACAGGCCACCCTCGTCGACGAACTCGTCGATCCCGGCGACGATCTCGGCCACCTCACCGCCTGAGGGCGACTGGACCGGGGTCAGCATCTTCATCGACTCGATCGTGACGATGTCCTGCTCCTCGGAGACCTGGTCCCCCACAGCTACATGGATCTCTGCCACACGGCCCGGCCAGGGTGAGGTCACGTCAAACGTCGCCATCGGAGCTCCCTTCGCATCGCGTCGAGGCTACAGATAGTCCTCGTGCGGTATTGCGCCCCGTCAATCTGTCTTGCGCGGGAGGTCGGGTCAAGCGAGCGACACGAAAACGCCCGGCCGTCGATGACGACCGGGCGGTGTGCCGCCCTCGCGGGGGCGGGCGTGTGGAGGGTGTGCCCTACGCGACGTGCTCGTCGGGGCGACGCTGGTGCTGGCCGTGGAGGGCGGCACGCTCGGCCTGCTTCGCGACGTAGGCGCGGTAACGCACCATCGCGCGCTCCGCAGTCTCGCGGTCGGCGAAGTGGATCGCGCGCCAGCGGGACAGGTCGACGATGTCTTCGGCGGTGACTCGGTACATACGGCCGCTCCCCTGCGGACTGGGTATGTACGGATCATCGACAGGTCGGGCGCAGGACTTGATGCGCGGCCACGACCCGATCATGGAGAGCAACTCGAGGTTCCCGAGGCGTATGACGCGTGCGCGCGAGCCTGGCGCGCCTTATGGCGCCGGGTTATCTGCGGCGGCGATACCGTCTGGGAGGAGATGGCCGAAGACGGGGCCGAGTTGGACGCTGCGCACGATGCCCTCGGCGTCGATGAAGAACGAGGCGGGTAGGCCCAGCAGGCCGTAGTGCTGCGCGACCTCCTGCTCGGTGTCGATGACGATCGGGAACGTCAGGCCGAACTCTTCGACGAAGCTGTCGACCGCTCCGGCCGGCTCCGCGAGGTCAACGGCGAGAACGACGAAGTCGTCGTCTTCGGCGCGCTCGTTGAAGGCGGCCTGCAGGTCAGGCATCTCGGCACGGCAGGGCGCGCACCAGGTGGCCCAGAAGTTGAGGATCACGGTCTTGCCGCGGAAGTCGGAGAGCGCGACCGGGTGCCCGTCGGTGCCAGCGAGGACGAAGTCCGGGGCCTCGACGCCGACTTTGACGTCTCCGGGCTTCGTGATGCCGAGCACGACTTCGCCGTCCGCCGTCGTGGCCACGGCGTCGCCGTCGAACACTTCGCGCTGCAGGAAGAGGCCGCCGATGATCAGCACGATCGCGGCTACGGTGCCGTAGCGGGCCAGGGTGCGCAGGTCGGTGAAGCGGCTCATTGGGTCCAACCTCGTCGGCTGGTGTCCTCCAGTATCGCGAGATCATTGTCTCTGCGAGGCGTTGTCGCGCGATAGCCGCGATGTGAAGCGATTGCTAAACCTCAAGGTAGGTTCAGCCCCGAATGATCACAGTCTCGGGACGGAAGATCGACCAGGCGAACCAGAAGTGGTTGGCCGAGACGACCTGATCGAGGCGCTCCCCGGCCATCGGGCCCGCCGTCGCGTGGCCGAGCACGTTCCAGACGCTGCCGGTCTCCACATCGACGATCTCGCCGTTGCGCCGCTCGAACGTCAGCACCTGGTTCGCGGCGACCGGGATGAAGACGCCGGCCGAGCCGATGTCCGCGCTGTTCGCGATGATCGAGGCGTCGAGCGAGGAGACCGTACCCCCGCTCCAGAGCGCGACCACGTCCGTCGCCGCAATCGTGGCCGTAAGGACGCCGTGTTCGGCCAGTTCGCTGAAGGGGAACGCGATCGCCTCCGCGCCCAGCTCGACCGTCAACACACGCTCCTTGGCGTCGAGGCGCTCGTCGTCGAACGAGGTCGAGAAGATCGTGCTCGACCCGACGCGGTCGTAGCCCCGGTACGGGTTGAGACCGTAATTGCGGTTGAATCCGGTGTTGTGCGACAGCACGAGGGCGTCTGGGAAGGACTCCTGGAACTGGGCCCAGGAGATGATCTGCGAGGGGATGAACTCGAGCCGCTTGCCGGCGTCGACGCCGACGATCGATTCGCCCGTGATCTGCTGCCAGAGCGAGGCGTTCGTGTAGTCGTACATGATCAGATCGCTCTCGCGGAGCAGACCGGAGACGCCGAAGCGACGCGTTTCGCCGTCGACCCGGCGGTCAAAGACGATGGCGGTGTTGCAGAGCGGACAGAAGGTCACAGCGACGGGCACACCGCCCACGGTGTCCGTCGCGATCTCGTGCCATATCAACACCTGGATCGGGTAGGCGCGGGCCTCGCCGTTGATCTCGAGGGCGATCACCGGCTCCTCCGGCTGGATCCAGTCGATGTCGGCCTGCACCTCGAAGGAGGGGTCTTGCAACGAGGGGATGCCGCCGTCGCGACCGGGTCCGCCACTGCTGATGGTCGTGAGGTCAACGGTGTTCATGGTCCAGTCGAGCTCGGGGAAGAGGCGGCTGAGGATGGCGACGGTGCGCTGCTCGCGCTCAGATAGACCGGAGAGGCTGGCCGGGTCGGTCGTGCCGTTTGCCGGCGTGGGGTCGACGCTCGTGACGCTGGGCGTCGCCGAGGGAGCGGCGCGGCGGGGGGCGCTCTGCTCGACGCCGGAGTCGCTGCCGCAGGCGGTGGCCGCGATCGCCAGCCCCGCGATGGCGGCGGTGAAGAGGCCGCGTCGAGGGCGCCACGTCGGAAGACTCGGGGTCATGGCTGCGCCTAGTCCGCGGGAGCGTCCGTGGCGGGGGCCTCTGCGGGCACGGGGGCATTCCCGCTCGTGAGCGCGGCGCGAAGTTCGTCCTCGTCGGGGACGATGCCCTGCGAGAAGATCTCGCCATCGATGGTCACGACCGGCGCGTGCCAGCCGCCACGGCGGAGCGCCGCGATCAGGTTGTTGAACCAGGGCCGAACGCGCACCTCGACGTGGTCGAGATCCTCGGTCACACGCTCCACGGCGCGGATCGAGAGGTTGCACTCCTCGCACCAGCTGTGGGGTACGCGGAAGAACAGTTGCTTCCCGGTGATCGGGTAGACCGTCACGACGCGAGTGCGCTCTGTGGTTTCCATGTGTACCAGCGTAGCTGGCCCGGCGGCCGCCACGAGTGAGCACCAATACGCCGGGTGTGAGCAGTCTGTGAAGGCTCGTCCTGCCTCGCTGTTCACAATGTTGCCGAGGCACGCTCGCCCCTACTCCGCAGCGGCGAGCCTGCATACGATGGGCGCCGTGAGCGAGCTCGATCGGACCGCCGTTACCGACGCCGCGGCGCTGCTGCTGCGGGCGACCTACACCGTCGTGCTCGCCGGCGCGGGTATGTCGAAGGAGTCCGGGATCCCCACCTTCCGCGGCGAGGACGGGCTCTGGACGAAGCAGGGCGAGCCACCGCTCAACCAGTACCAAACGTTCGCGTCCGACCCGCGCCGCTGGTGGCAGCGCCGCCTCGAGGACTCACCGGGCGACTTCGCCGGCGCGCTCGAAGCGGCGGAGCCGAACGCCGGGCATCGCGCGCTGGCGGAGCTCGAGGAGATGGAGCTCGTGCGGCACCTGATCACCCAGAACATTGACGACCTGCACCGCCGCGCTGGCCAGCAGTCGATCACCGAGATCCACGGCAACCGCTACTGGATGCGTTGCATGCGCTGCGAGACGCGCTGGCCTCGACAGGAGTTCCCGGTCGACGCCGAGGATCTGCCACCGCGCTGCGTGCAGGACGGCTGCGGCGGCATCGTGAAGAGCGACACGGTGATGTTCGGCGAGCCGATCCCGCCGACGGCGCTCAGCCGCTGTGCACAGGAGACCGACCTGGCCGATTGCTTCATGACGATCGGCACCTCCGCGGTGGTCTTCCCGGCGGCGCAATACCCGATCGAGGCGGTCCAATCAGGCGCGCCGTTGATCGAGGTCAACCCGGAGCCGACGCCGCTCAGCGATCTCGCCACCGTGATCATCCGCGCGCCCTCGGGCGAGGCGCTGCCTGCCATCGTCGAGGCGGCGCGCGCGCGGCAGTCGGTGTAGCGATGCTCGGGATCCTCCTGGCCGTCGACGACGGGCTGCTCGAGGTGATGCCGGGCAGCAGCGCGGAGACGGCGATCGCCGGCCGACGCTTCGGCTGCGTCGACTACTACGACGGCATCGGGATGGCAGGCGCGCCAGGTGAGGGCGTCTGGGTGCACAGCGGCAGCTCCTGGGCACAGCTCTGGGACGGCGATCCGGAGACGGTGCGCGTCTCGCCGGAGGGACACCTGTTCATCGGCACCACCGACGGTCGCCTGCTCATCTCCGAGGACCAGGGGCGCAGCTGGGAGGACCTCGAGGGGCTGATCAACGTCTTCCGCCACAACAACTTCGTCCCGCCGGTCGGCTGGGACCGGCCGTTCCTCGCCGGGGTCGCGTTCGCGCGCGAGGGACTGCTGATTGGCATCGGCGGGGGCGGGGTCTGGCACACGCGCGACCGTGGCGGCAGTTGGCTCCGCCGAGGCGATGGCCTCGACCCCAAGCTGCATCGGATGCGCGAGCACCCGGAGATGCGTGACCGCGTCTTCGCCAGCACGGACTCAGGTGTCTACCGCTCGGAGGACGAGGGCTTCTCCTGGGTGCAGTCACTGGGCGGCCTCGATCGCTCCTGGGGCGGAGACATCGCGATCATGCCGGGGTCGCCGGACGCGTTGCTGCTCGCGGTCGCGCGGCACGCGCCGGGCGAGGAGGGCGCGCTCTTTCGCTCCGCTAACGGCGGCGTGACGTGGGCGCGCCTGATGCTTGGCGGCGAGGACGAATGGGATCGCATCCCCGTGGTGACGCGCCTCTGGGACTCGGAGGACACCGCGTTCGCCGCCGCGGGCGACAAGCTCTGGGGCTCACACGACTCGGGACGCAACTGGATGCCGCTGAGCGAGGATCTGCCGCCGGCCAATGCGATCGCCTCGGCGCTGTAGCGCCCTCCGCAGAATCGCTCTGGCGGGCAGACCGTAGCGTGGGGCGCTGATAGACTCCGCGGACGCCGCGATCGATCAGGATCCCCGCGATCCAGTGACCACCTCGGCCCAGAGTTACGGGCCTGCATCACAGGCAGATCACAGCGCGAGCCGCTCACCGTAGAGGCAACCGCCCTCCCAGGAGTGCCATGTCCAGTAACCGTCCTCGGGACGAATTCGTCGAGATCAACCACCTCAACTTCCACATCCGGGAGTGGGGCGACTCAAAGACCAAGCACGCGGTGATCCTGCTGCACGGCTATGCAGAAACGATGGCCGTGTGGGACGACGTAGCGACCGACCTCGCGCGTGAGTTCCGCGTGATCGCGATGGACCAGCGCGGGCATGGCGAGACCGCGCTCGCGCCGGACCACGACTACTCCCGCAACTCGCAGATGGAGGACCTCGAGCTGCTGGTCGAGCACCTCGGGCTGCGCACGGTGACGCTGGTGGGCCACGCCATGGGTGGCGCCAACGCCATCTGCTATGCCGCTGAGCACCCTGAGTCAATCTCCGCCCTCGTCATCGTCGAGACCGCGCCCGAAGTGCTGCGCAGCGGCATCGAGCAGCTGCGACGCCTGCTCGCGACCGCGGACGAGTTTGCCAGCATCGATGAGGCCGTGGAGGCGTTCCGGGAGTACCTCCCGTACGCCACGAACGAGCAGTTGGAGCGCCGCGTGCGTGCCTCGCTCGTGCAGAACGACGACGACGCCTATGTCTGGTCGTTCGACCCGGTGTTCCGTGACCCGCTGGCGCGTCCGCCCGATCCCGACCCGGGTCAGCGCCGCCTGGCTGACCTCTGGGACTGCGCCGACCGCGTGCAGTGCCCCACGATGATCGTGCGCGGCTCGGAGACGGACATGCTGACGCCGGAGGCGATCCAGCGTATCCACCGTCGCATCGTTGGTTCGCGCGTGTCGCTGATCGAAGATGCGGGTCACGCGGTTCCGACGGACCAGCCGGGGAACCTCGCGCTCAATGTCCGCGAGTTCCTGCAGTCGCTGGCTGGCCTCACCTCGCGCTGATTCGCCACCGCCGCGGGGCGCATGCTGGCGTCGACGTGTACGATCGGCACAGGGAGTCTGACATGACCTCGACCCCGAGCGAGCGGACCGTACGCACGCTGCACCGGGCTGTGATCACCGGCCTCGGCGCTGTGACTCCAATCGGCAACACGACCGAGGAGTTCTGGGAGGGCCTGCACCAGGGCCGCAACGGCATCGGCCTCATCTCGCAGGCACAGTTCGACCCCGCCGACCTGATCGTCAAGATCGCGGGCGAGGTGAAGGACTTCGACCCCTCGCTGTACCTCGACCGCAAGGTCGCACGCCGGACCGGGCGCTTCGCGCAGCTGGCCACAGCGGCCGGGATGCAGGCGCTGCAGGACTCCGGGCTCGAGATCACTGCTGACAACCGCGATGACATCGGCGTCGTCATGGCCACCTCCGGCGACGCGTTCGCGATGGGACCGATCTGGGATGGCTTCCGCGAGCGCGGCTCAGCGAAGGTCGATCCCTTCGTGATCACCCGCATGGGGCAGCACATGGGCGCGGCGCGCCTGGCGCGCGAGATTGGCGTGCGAGGCCCGAACACCACGATCAACACCGCCTGCGCCTCCGGCACCGACGCCCTAGGCCATGCGCTCTCGTTGATCCGTCTCGGCCATGCGAACGCCATCCTCGCCGGCGGCGCGGAGGCGATGGTGACACAGCTGGCGCTCTCCTCGATGGGTCGCCTCGGTGCACTGTCGAAGAACAACGACGACCCCGAGCACGCCTCGCGTCCGTTCGACGCCGACCGGGATGGCTTCATCCTGGGCGAGGGCTCCGGGGTGGTGATGATCGAGTCTGAAGCGCACGCGCTTGCACGTGGCGCGCGTATCTACGCCGAGCTCGCCGGCGTCGGCTGGTCCTTCGACGCGACCGACGACACCGCCCCGGACGCCGAGGGCCAGTCGCTCTCGATGGTCCGGGCAATGCACGATGCCGAGATCGAGCCCTCGACGATCGACTACATCAACGCCCACGGCACGAGCACGCAGTACAACGACCGGACCGAGACGAAGGCGATCAAGCTGGCCATGGGCGACGAAGACGCCTACCGCGTCGCGATCTCCTCGACGAAGTCGATGACCGGTCACCTCGCTGCAGCCGCCGGAGGCGTCGAGGCCGTCGCGTCCGTGCTTGCGATGCAGCACAACTGCGTGCCACCGACCATCAACTACGCGACGCCGGACCCCGACTGCGATCTGAACGTGACGCCGAACGAGCGTGTGCCGCTGCAGATCGACACAGTCATGTCGAACTCGTTCGGCCTCGGCGGGCAGAACGCGGCAGCGGTGTTCCGCCGTTACGAGAGCTAGAGACGGCCGTTAGTCGCCGCCGGCGCGCCCGGCCAGGGTGAACTTGCCGCGCCACTCCCCCACTTCGACCTCGAGGCTGCATTCGACGACGCCCGACGGCGAGCCATCCCCCGCCTCGGCACCATCGGAACCATCGATGACAAAGCGAGCCGTCACCTGCGCGGCACCGGTCTCGTGGTCACTCGTGGCTGTGCCCTCCTCGAGGACCGCGAACAGGCTGCGATCGACCGCGTCGAGGGCGAGGTCGCCCTCGGCGAGCGGCACGTCGCCCTCCTCGGCCAGCGGCCAGGCAAGGGTCATCGAGACGATCCACTCCTCGTCGGCGAGCTCGCAGCTCCCCTCGAGCGCCAGCTGGAGGCTGCCGTCGAGGAGTTCGCCGCGCTCGCTCACCTCGCCAGAGGCGGCACCGCTGCGCACAGCCTCGGCGGGCTCGGAGCGGGTCGAATCGGAGTCGGCCATGTACAAATCGTACGCGTGGGGGTGCTTCGAGACGAGAACGGCGGCTGACACGAAGCGCGCCCCGTCGAGGGGACGACGGGGCGCGCGAGCCGGCAGGGGGACCGGCAGTCAGCTCTGGGCGGGTACCGCGACGGGTGGTGACAGTGGTTCGTACGAAACGAACCCGCACTGGACGCAGGAGAAGTAGCTCTCTACGACATCGCGAACGACGTGCAGATCACCTCGGCAGCGGGGACAGCCTTTGCGTCGCAGCACGTTGCACCTCTCGTCTCAGTATCCGCTGAGACAAGAGTGCCCTTCAGGAGTGAGCGACCAATTGCAGAACTGTTTTCGATCTGTGAATTTCGCCGGCACGCCCGCAGCGGCCCGCTTGCCGAGATGGCTAGCGACCGCGACGCAGCATCATGACCAGGCCGATCGTCACGGCCGAGGTGGCGACGCCCACAGCCACGGCCGGCAGGATGTCGCGGATCGGCGTGCCCTCCGAGCCCAGCGAGCGCTGCAGCGCCCGCGCGGCTGATCCAAGCGAGACGTCGAGGGCGCGCGTCGACGATGGTGGTCGGCGGCGGTCGCGCAGACGCCCCTCGCCGCGCCGGTCCGGCGGCCCCCGGCGTCGCTCGGGCTCTATGCGCAGCGGGGGCGGCTCTGGGCGAGGCTCGGCTCCGGGCGTGGACGCAGCGTCGGCGGGCGGGTCCGGATCGTCGACCTCAAGCCAGGGGTCGATCACCTCGTCGGCGGTCACCGCCTCGACGGTGATATCCGGCTCGGGAGTGCGCTCGAAGACCGGCTCGGCCGAGGGCACGCGCTCGAGCTCACTGAGGTCGAACATTGGCTCGTGGGTGAAGCGCTGTCGCTCGCGCCGCGGCGAGGGCTCGAACGCGACGAACTCTGCGTCGGCGACGCCCTGGGTCACGACCCCGGGCTCGGTTGTGATCGTCCCGACCCCGCCCGCTGGTCCGGTCACGACGACCTCGGGCGTGGGCTCCCAGGCCGCTTCGGTGACCGTTGGCGACTGCCTCGGCAGCACGTGGTCGAGCGAGGCAGGGTCGAGCGGTGGTTTGACGAGCCCGGTTCGCTCGGTGAGCCGCAGCGTGGGTACGACGCTTGCCGGCGGCTCGCCCGACGCGCCGTTGCCGTTCGCTTCCAGCCCATAGTCGCGCTCGATGTGCTGCGATGTGGTCGATTGCGGCGGCAGCGGTTCGTTCTCGACGAGGGCCGGCACTGGTTCCTCGACGGTCTCGGGCTCCGGTTCACCCCACGGCGCCTCGGACAGCGCCCCCGGCGAGGGCTGCACGTCGACGAGGACGGCATCGGACGAGCGCTGACGCTTCGGCGCGCGGGCGAGCATGACGAGCACGGCGGCGATGACCCACATCCCGACGAACGTCAGCAGTGCACCGTCGTAGTTGCCGACCACGTCGTTCCACACGCCAGCGAAGACCGGCCCGCCGGCGGCGAAGATGATCGAGGCTGGCATGGCTGCCGAGCGCACCGCTCCGAGGTGTCGTCGCCCGAAGAAGGAGGCCCAGATGAACTCCTGAAGGGGGATCATGCCGCCGACCCCCCAGCCGAAGACGAAGAACGCCGAAGCCATGAACGGCAGCGACCCCGAGTCGGCTGCGGGCAGCATCAGCAGTACGCCGCCACCGGCGATCACGAACGAGATCGCCGCTAGACCGCGCGGGAAGAAGCGCTGCATCAACCAGCCCCAGGCGAACTTGGACAGCAGCGCAGCAACACCCATCGCGGAGAACATCAGGCCGGCCTCGGAGCGAGCGAAGCCTGCGTCCGTCATGAACGGGATCGCATGGAACATCACTGAGATGACGCCGATCGTGCCGAAGCCGAAGGCGATCACGAGGAACCACATCGCGAGGGTGCGGACGGCCTCGCCTCGCGTGAACGAGTTGATGAAGTCGAGACGCGCCGCCGAGATCAGGTCGGCGTCCTCTTCCTCATCGGCCTGTGCGCCATCGGGCAACAGACCGTGGTCTTCCGGCTGGCGGCGCATCATGAGCGCCGTCGGGTAGATCAACACCCAGGCCGCGACGCCCATCACCATCCACGCGTCGCGCCAGCCGATCTCGTCGACGACGAACACCATCACCGGGGTGATCACGACCGCGCCCAGCGACACGCCGATCGAGGCCAGGGAAATCGCCCAGCCTCGACGGCGCACGAACCACTTCGAGACCGTGACGTTGACGACCAGGTTGCCGATCAGCACGAAGCCGAGCGTGAAGACGACGCCACGCAGCAGGACGAACTGCCAGAGCTCCTCGACGCGCGAGATGGCCATCAGCGTGCCGCCGATGAAGGTGGCGCCGATGACCATCAGCGGCCGCGCTCCGTAGCGGTCGACGTAGCCGCCGACGAAGAAGCCGATGATCGCGGAAACAAAGGTGCCGACCGAGGTGGCGATGGCGAACTCGCCGCGCGCCCAGTCCAACTCCTCGGTCATCGGCACCAGGAACGCACCTGACACCGGGGCCTGCATGCCGATCGCGACGAACTGCGCGATCAGCGCTGCGAAGACGATCCACCAGCCATAGAAGACCCGCGGCCGACGGGCGCGGACCGGAGCAGCAGTGGTGGACGCGGCCAACGGAACCTCGAATCGGGAGAGAATCGCGCCCATCATAGGGTCGAGGCGACGCCGAGGCGAGGGCCGCTAGCCACCTTGAACGCTACGATATCCCGATGGACCACACCAGATGACGCCCCGCATCCCGCCGATGGCGATCGACTGCCATTGGCTGCGCCGCACGATCGACTCGTCGCGCACCGCCGACCCCTACGTCATGATGTGCATGCACATCGTGCGTGAGGGCGACGACTGCGTCGGTCCGTTCCTGGACGACGTCGAGACCAACTGCAAGCTGTGGGAGGCCAACGAGCGCATCCGCGCCCGCTACGAGCGCACCGAACACCCGCTGACCTAGCGGTCGGCTCACCTGACCTCGAGGTTTCGACGTGTTGCCGCGGCAGCGGTATGCTGCCCGGAGCACGCACGCCAAGCGAGGCGTGAGGCGCTCCCCGGCGGCCCGAACCCCCATGCCGGCCGTAGCCCGTCCCCAGCTTCGCCTCGCTAGATCACGGACTGGGGGCTGCCATGACGACCGTCGAGAAACCAGCCGCACCCGCGGACGCCGAGCCTTCGGCTGGGTCACCGCTTACGCCCGAACAGGCCGCCGAGATCGAAGAGCAGCGCTCCGAAGCGACCTCGACGCTGCGCGCCACCGTGCCAGCGCTCGAGGAGATCCTGTACACCGCCCTGCCCGTCCTCGACCACGGCTTCGTGCGCGTCGTCGACTACATGGGCGACGACGCAGCGGTTGTGCAGGCGGCGCGTGTCTCGTACGGCCGCGGTACCAAGACCTCCCGCACCGACCAGGGGCTGATCAACTACCTGATGCGCAACTGGCACACGACGCCGTTCGAGATGGCGGAGATCAAACTGCACGTGAAGTTGCCGATTTTCGTCGCGCGGCAGTGGATCCGCCATCGCACGGCCAACGTCAACGAGTACTCCGCGCGCTACTCCATCCTCGACCGGGAGTTCTATGTGCCGGCGGCGGACCAGCTGGCGCAGCAGTCGACCACCAACCGCCAGGGACGCGGCGACGCGATCTCGAACGAGCAGGCGATCGCCGTGCAGCAGCTGCTGCGCGCCGACGCCGAGCGCGCCTACGACCATTACGAACGCCTGCTGAACGAGAACGCCGAGGGCGAAGTCCTGGACGAATCGAGCACGGGCATCGCGCGCGAGCTGGCGCGCGTGGGGTTGTCGCTCAACTTCTACACGCAGTGGTACTGGAAGACGGACCTCCAGAACCTCATGCACTTCCTGCGCCTGCGAGCCGACGCGCACGCCCAGTACGAGATCCGCGTCTACGCCGAGGTAATTACCAGCGAGATCTTCGCGCGCTGGACGCCGAAGACGTACGCGGCGTTCCGCGACTATCGGCAGGGCGGATTCCAGCTCTCGGAGAAGGGCCTCCAGATCGTGCGTCGCCTCCTCGCGGGCGAGGAGGTGGACCGCAAGGAGACCGGCATGTCGCCCGTCGAGTGGCGCGAGCTGATGGCCGAGCTGGGCCGCGAGGCGTAAGCGGCGCTAACCCTCGTCCGGTGCCGGTAGACCCGCTTCGGCGGCCGCTGCGGCGGCGTCCTCCGGGTCGAGGTGAAACGTGAGGACTCGGTCCGCCTCGATGCGCCCGTAGAGACCGGTCGAGGCGAAGTCGTCCCACCACTCGCCGTAGAGGTCGCGACAGATCTGCTGGAGATCCGACGGTAGGTCCTTGCCCGAACCCTCGATCGTCGCGCGGCCGTGGACGGTCACCTGGAACGCCTCGGAGGGCAGGTGGGTCGCGCTGACGTGCGGACGCTCACGGATGTGAACGAAGCGCAGCGAGGTCGGCGCGGAACCGAACCAGTACTCGCCGCGGTAGAACAGCCCGTCGACCGGTCCGATCAGCGGCCGGCCGTCTCGGGTGACGGTCGCCAGGGAGATCAGCGTCATGCCCTGCAACAGCTCCGCCACCTCCTCCGCGGTCATGCGCCGCTCGGGTGTGATGATCGAGCGCAGGTGTTCGCCGCCCCGTTCCCAGCTGTCGTCGAGAATGCGCTGGAGCCTTGCAAGGTCCTCGACCGTCTCGAACGCCATCGATCTAGTCCACCTCGAGGACGGAGCGACTGACGGTACTCGGGTAGTACTGCGCGCGAGCGGCGGCGCGCAGCTCACCGCGGTGGTCGGGATGCGCGATGCTCGCCAGCTCCTCGGCGCGCTGGCGCTGACTCTTCCCGGCCAGCCGCGCAATGCCGTACTCGGTCACGACGTAGTCGGCGAAGGAGCGTGGGACGGTGACGAACGAGCCGTCGGTGACACGGCCGATGATGCGCGACACCGCGCCGTCGAGGGCACTCGAGGGCAACACGGTGATCGCCTTGCCAGCAGGCGCAATCACGGCGCCGATGTGGAACTCAGGCTGCCCGCCGCTGCCGTTGTAGACGGTCGTGCCGAGCGACTCCGCGCAGATTTGCCCCGTCAGGTCGACGGTGAACGCGTTGTTGATCGCGCACATCCGCTCCTGCGCGGCTATGACCGTGATCGAGTTCACTTCGAGCACCGACCGCGTGTCGAGCGCGCCCGACTCAACGAGCCACTGCGTCTCCTCTGGGGTCACAGCGTTGCAGCTGGTCGTCACCCCGACGCCTCGATCGACCGACTTGCGGCTGTTGTTGATCGTGCCGTCCATCATCTTCGCCACGACGCCGCGCGGGGTGATCTCAGAGTGCCAGCCGAGGTCGCGCTTACCGTCGAACGCGCCGAGGGGTACGAGGAAGGTAGCGGTGCGCCCGGCGCCGATCTGAATCGTATCGCCGTCCTGCACGATCTCGCTGACGAAGCCTGCGATCGCTTCACCCTCGGCTGGCGGTTCTGCTCCGCGGCGCGGCGGCCGGCCGTCGAGGAGTGACGGGACGAACGCCGTGACCTCCGACACATGCACGCGCACGGTGGTCCGAATGTCAGGCATCCAGGGACAGACCTCGAGGATCGAGGTGCGTGCGCGGCGTACGAACTCAGCCTTGTGCCAGGGCAGGCCGCCGAAGTGGACGTAGCCCTCGTCGTCAGGCGCAGAGCAGGCCGTAGCGAAGACATCCATTGTCTCGTGGGGCTCGCGGCTGTCGTAGACGTTGAACTGGTTCGAGAACAGGTCGGGGTAGTAGTCCGCCCGCTGGTCGGCCAGCGCGACTCGACCCACGGAGCCGGCGAAGATCCCAGTCGCGAGGTCCAGCTCGAGGTCTGCAAACTCCGGTGAGAACCACTCCTGCGCCGCCGAGGCGGAGACGGCTCGCACCTTCACCTCGCGTTCGAGTTCCAGGATGCGGCCGAAGATCGCGGGCATCACCGACCACGCGTCGCCGCCGATCGGCGTGAAGAGGACGTCACCGCGCTGGATCAGCGCCGCTGCGCCCTCGGCGGTCGTCAACCGTGCGTCGTAGACCTCGCGCCAACCCATCTCGTTCCCATGCTCCGCCGCGTCCTACGGCCATGGTAGCGAGGCCCTACCCGCGCGGCATTGATGCATCCATCGGAGAGTGCAGCCCGGCTCTGATGAACCCTGCCGAAGCGGCTCGGAGCCTCAGTCGCGCAGCAACAACGCGCCGATCGCCGAGGCAACGCCTGCGATCGCGCTAGTCAGGACGAACCGTCGAGCGCCGCCGCTCGAGGTTTCCTCGGCGGGCGGCGGCACAGTGACGCGCTCGGTCGGCGGCTCGTACCGACCGCCCGCGGGCGGTGGAGGGGGCGCTGACGCCTCGACCGAGGGTGGTTCCTCGACGGGTGGCGTCGTCTCACGATCGGCGGCCGGAGCGGTCCAGACCTCGAAAGGTGCGTTCTCGCGCCGGCGCCGGGTTGCTGCGGGTGTGACGGGCGAGGCGCTCAACACCGGCGATGCGGAGCTGACTGCGGCGCTCGGCGTGTTGCCTGCGCCATTGCCGTTCGTCGGCGCTGGCACATCGTCGATGTCCGCGCCGCCGTCGAGGCCGTACTCGCGCGCGGAGGTCCAGCCGCCGTTGGCCTCGCCGACGCCGTAGTCGCGCGCCCGGCCGTCGCCGGGCGTCACACCGTTTCCGTTCGTGCCGTTGCCGTTCGCGCCGTTGCCGTTCGTGCCGTTCGTGCCGTTCGAGGCTCCGTTCGTCCTCGGTGCGTCGGTGCCGGCCATGTAATTGCGTCGAGGGCGCGCGGCGCCGTCCGCCATGTAGTCGCGGGATCCTCGGCGGGGCCCCGCACCGACGAGTTCGCGCTCCTCGCGCACAGCATCGGGTGGCGACGCCTCGACGGGAGGCTCGGTCGAAACCTGTGTCCCACCGCCCGGCCCGCCAGGCGGTCCGAACGGGCCCGGACCGCCACCGGGCGGCCCCCACCGCGGCGTGTCGTCGTGCCGACCGAAGGTGTACTTCGGGTTGATGATGACGGAGAGGAGGAACATCACCGTGATCATGCCGCCGAGGAAGATGAACAGCACCGGCGCGCCGGTCTGGTCGGCAGCGATGCCGAGGGGTGCGGCCATGATCGGCATCGCGCTGAAGGTCAGCATGTAGATGCTCATCACCCGCCCCTGGTAGGCGGGATCGGAGGCGCCGATGACCATGGTGTTGTTGAGCGTCTGGAAGGCGCTGAATGCGAAGCCGAGGATGACCAGCGCCACGAGCGTGCCGCCGAGGCCAAACGCAATGGTCAGTGCGCCCAGGGAGACCAGGCCGACGCCCGCCGCGAGCGCGTTCATGACCTGGAGCAGCGGCTTGCGGTCGTACTCGGTGAACGCCGCGACCAGCAGCGAACCGAAGAGCGCCCCAACGCCGGACACGGTCATGAGGTAGCCCAGTGCCGATTGATCCAGACCGAGGTCGCGGTCGACGAAGCCCGGCAGGAGCATGATGTAGGGCATGCCGAAGAGCGTGGTGATGAAGCCGAGGACCATCAATCGCCGGATCGTCTTGTCGCCCCAGACGTAGCCGATGCCCGCCTTGATGTCGGCGAAGACGCCGGCCCGGCGTTGCATGATCCAGCCGCCGCGGCCGTCCTCCTCGTACTCCTCGATTGAGCGTCCGAAGTGGCTGGGGACGAGGAGGATCAGCGGCACGGTGAAGATGTACATCGCCGCCTGCGCGAAGTAGGCGGCCTCGATGCCCTGGATCGCGATCAGGAGCCCAGCCACTGCCGGTCCGACCAGCCTCGTGGCGTTCATCGACGCCGTCGAGAGGGCGATGGCCGCCATCAGGTTCTGCGGGCCCACGACCTGCGCCATCAGCGGTGTGCGGGCCGGCATGCCGAAGGCGAAGAACGTGCCCTGGATCAACCCGACGATGAACAGTAGCTCGACGGTGATGGTGTTGGTGAGGACGAGGAACGCGGTAACCAGGGCGAGCACACCGGTCAGCGACTGCTGGACCAGCTGCAGGTTGCGCTTGTTGACGCGGTCCGCGACGGCGCCGCCGATCAGCGAAAAGAACAGCATCGGCAGGGCGAACGAGAGCGAGACGAGACCGGTGAGCGCGTACGACTCGGTGAGCTGCCACGCGAGCGCCGCCCGTGCGACCTGCTGCATGTTCATGCCGATGAAGCCGCCTGCCGAGGCGAGGAAGAGGTAGAGGTAGTTGCGGTCGTTGAGAACGCCAAATGCCTTGCGCAGGTTGGGCCTCGGACCACCCATGCCCATCCCGGGCCCCATGCCGCGGCCCATTCCGGGGCCACCCATGCCGGGCGGGCGTGCTGGCGGAGCCATCATCGACACGGGCGCCTCGTCATCAATGCCTGCGATCGGGCCCTCGAGGGTGCCCGTCGCGCTGATTGTTGGGGGTGTACGGTCGTATTATCGCCAACTCTACCGTGTACGTAAAGGTACGATCATCACCGATCGCGCAGAGACGACGGCGACATCGCGTTGACACTGGAGATCAGGCCTCTGCACAATCGGGCTCGGTGGCGATGACACCGTCCCCGTGTCCCCGACAAACCGGCACGCAACGAACAGGAACAGCATGGGCTCCGTCACCACCCGCATTTGCGAGTTGCTCCAGATCGAGCATCCGATCATCCTCGCGGGGATGAGCCCGGTCTCCCGTGCGCCGCTCGCCGCGGCGGTCTCGGAGGCGGGCGGGCTCGGGGTGATCGGCGCCGCTGGCATGCCCCTCGACATGCTCCGCTCGCAGATCCGTGAGGTGCGTGAGCACACGGACAAGCCCTTCGGCATCGACCTGCTGCTGCCCAACGCCACAGCGACGCTGGCGGACCTGCGGCAGCCGGCGAGCAGCGGTCGCGAGGCCGGTGGTCTGCCGCAGGAGTACCTGGACTTCCAGGCGCAGGCGGCCGAGGAGCTGAACATCCCGGTGAAGCCCTTTGCGCCACGTCCTCGCGGCGGCGGCGGAGGCGGCGGTCTCGGCTCCGAGCTCGTCGAGCGCCAGATTGACCTCATGATCGAGGAGGGTGTGCCCGTCTTCGCCTCCGGCCTGGGCAACCCGGCGCCGTACGAGGAGAAGCTGCATGCGGCGGGGATGGTCGTGATCGCCCTCGTCGGCAACACCAAGAACGCGCGACGTGTCGCAGAGGGCGGCGCCGACATCGTGGTCGCCCAGGGCACCGAGGCCGGCGGTCACACCGGTCGCATCGGCACGATGGCGCTGATCCCCCAGGTCGTGGATGCCGTGGCGCCGATTCCGGTCGTGGCGGCCGGCGGCGTCGCGGACGGCCGAGGCCTCGCCGCCTCGATCGCCCTCGGCGCGGAGGGCGTGTGGTGTGGCACCGCGTTCCTCGCCTCGCCCGAAGCGACGCTCGAAGAGGAGCTGAAGGACCGCATCGTGGCGGCCAACGACGAGGACACGCGCATCACGCGGCTCTACAGCGGCAAGACGATGCGCAACATCAACAACCCGCTGATCGACCTCTGGGAGTCGAGCGGCCTGCAGGCGCTGCCGATGGGCGCGCAGGGCGCCGTCGCCGAGCCGATCCAGCGCGCCGCCCGCGAGGCGGGACGCATCGATCTGATCCGCAACGCCGGCGGCCAGGCCGCCGGGCTGATCAACGCGAAGCGACCCGCCGGCGAGATCGTTCGCGAGATGGCTGAGCAGGCCGCCGAAGTGCTGAGCCACCTCCCCACTCTGGCCACCTCGGCAGACACGGTCAGGAGCTCGTGACAGGACCCCTCGACGACATCCGCGTCCTCGACGCCTCGGGGCCGATCGGCCACTACGCCGGTCGCCTGCTCGCTGACCTCGGCGCGGACGTGATCAAGGTCGAACCGGCCGCGGGCGACCCGGCCCGCGGCTACGGTCCGTTCTTCGACGACCTGGCGGACGACCTCGACGAGCGCGAGCGATCGGTCCAGTTCCTGCTCCTCAACGCCAACAAGCGCAGCGTCCGGCTTGACCTCGAAGAGCCCGAGGACCGCGAGGCGTTCCGACGGCTGGTTGCGACCGCCGATGTGCTCATGGAGTCGTGGTCGGCGGCTGAACGGACGGCGCTGGGGTTCGAGGGCGACGCCTTCGAGGATGTGCGGCCGGACCTCGTGCGCGCGTCCGTGACCGGCTGGGGACTCAGCGGTCCCTACGCCGAGTGGGCGTACGCCGACATCGTCGGCGAGGCGATGACCGGCGTCATGAACCTCAGTGGCTTCATCGAGGGACCACCGACGCAGCTGCCGGACGAGCAGGGGTACCACTGCGCTTCGATCAACGCGACGGCGGGCATCCTGGCCGCGCTGCTCCACCGTGACGCCTCGGGCGAGGGCCAGGCGGTCGAGGTCTCGATGCACGAATCCCTGCCGATGGCCGAGGAGACGGCGATGCAGGGCGCCGACATCAACGGCGTCGACCGCGAACGCACAGGCGGCTCCGGGCGCGCCGGCGCCTTCGGCATCGCGCTGCCGGGCCTCGGCGTCTACGAGACGAAAGACGGCCACATCTACTCGATGTGCACGGGAACCGCGGGGACGGGATTCCCGGGGATGGTCGAGCTGATCAACGAGATCGACGATGCGGACTTCCTCAACGACGAGCCGTACGCGACGTTCATCCAGACGCAGATGAATACGGGGCTGATTCTGCAGATCATGCAGGACCCGGAGGGCGCGGCGGACCTCGCCAAGATGCTCAACGCGATGGAGGCATTCGTCATCGGATTCTTCAAGCGCCACGACACGTTGACGCTGTACGAGGGCGGGCAGCGCCTGCGCGTCCTCGTGGGCGCGGTCAACTCGCCTCAGGCGATCTCGGAGAGCCCGCAGCTCGTGGCGCGCGACTGGTTCGTCGAGATCGAGGACCTGGCGCGCGGGCGCACGCTGCGCTACCCGGGCCCGCCCTGGCAGCTCCGCGGCACGCCGGCCACACTGAGGCGCCCCGCACCGCTCCTCGGCGAGCACACCGTCGAGGTGCTGACGGAAGCGGGGCTGTCCGCGGCGGAGCTGGCGAGCGTCTCAACGGTCGGATGAGGGGAGCGAGACGATGAGCGAGACCAGTAACGGCGCGAACGACGTTCGCCCTCGCCCCCTCGAGGGTGTGAAGGTCCTCGACCTGACGTGGTACGGCGCCGGTCCGATTGGTATGCGCGCGCTCGCTTCGCTCGGCGCAGACGTCGTGCGGGTGGAGACGGCGAAGCGACCGGACGGCTTGCGCATCGGCGGCCCGCGACCGGAGGGCACGACGAGCCTCAACCTCTCCGGTTACTACAACAACTTCAACGCCGAAAAGCGCTCCATCGCCATCGACCTGACGACCGAGCAGGGGCACGAGGTCGGCCTCGAACTGGTGAAGTGGGCCGACGTCATGATGACGAACATGACGAACCGAGCCGTGCGCAAGATCGGGATGACCTGGGACACCGTGAGCCAGACCAACCCGGGCATCATCGGCATGTACCAGCCGATGCAGGGCCTGACGGGGCCACACTCCGAGTTCGTCGGCTTCGGCGCGGTGCTTTCCGCGGTCTGCGGCGTCAACTCCCTTGCGGGCAGCGAGGGCGAGGCGCCGATCGGCGTCGGCACCAACTACCCGGACTACGTCGTGAACCCGATCCACGCGGCGATCGCGCTGATGGCGGCGCTGCACCACAGGCATCGCACTGGCGAGGGCCAGCTGATCGACATGTCGCAGCTCGAGTCCTCGGTCGCCGCGATGTCGGCGCCGGTGTTCGCGCACGACAACGGCGCGCCGCCGCACCAGCGCACCGGCAATCGCGTGCCGTTCGCTGCGCCGCACGCGCCCTACCGCGTGGTCGACGGCGTCGAGGAGCGCGACGACCGCTGGATCGTGATCGCCTGCCTGACGGACGGGCAGTGGCAATCCGCAGCGGGCGTCATGGGCCATCCAGAGTGGGCGGACGACGCGCGCTTCGCGACGCTGGCCGACCGCAAGGCGAACGAGGACGCCCTGGACGCGCTCGTCGGCGAGTGGGCGGCGACGCAGCACGGTGAGCCCGCCCTGGCAGCGCTGCAAGCGGCGCAGGTGCCGGCCGGCATCGTGCTGCGGGCGTCGGAGGTGCTCGCGGATCCGCAGCTCGCGGAGCGCGGCTACTACGTCTACCCGGACCACGCCGAGGCCGGCCCGCGCGCCTACGACGGCGCTGGCTTCCGCCTCTCGAAGACGCCGAACGAGGTGCGCGGCTCCGCTCCGCTCCTTGGCGAGCACACCTTCGAGGTGGCGACGGAAGTGTTGGGTATGGACCCGGACGAGGTGGCGCAGCTGATCGCCGAAGAGGTGCTCTACTAGCACCGCCATGCGGTCGCCGTTGTTCACATCGAGCGGGTTACGTAGCCTCAGCCTCGACGCCAGGTGAACCTCGGCGCAGCGTGCGGTTCAGTGCAGCTTCGTGGATGTGCCGATGTCGATGGACGAGAAACTCGCCGAAGAGGGCGCCGACTGGATCGCCGAGATGGTCTCGGATGACCTCGGCGGCTTCGTCCCCTCCGAACTGGTCGACATGCTGATGCTCAAAGAGCGCGAGATCCGCGCGGCCGAGAACGACCCCGCGATCGACCATCACACGATGGCCGCCAAGCTGATCCCGCTGTTCGAGGCCGAGGGTGTCCCGGTCAAGGAGGGCGCTGTCACGCCCATGCTCCTCGAGGAGATCCTGCACTGGGAGGACGAGTTCCTGGCGATGGCGGGTCAACCGCGGACGGTGCGCGCCTCCTCGTAGTCCCGCCGGCGGTCAGTTCGTGTCGCGGATCGCCTTCAGGCGGTTGATGTTCTCGAGGTCCGGGCCACCGCCCTTGGCGCCCTCCTCTTCCGGGATGCCGGGCACCTCGAGCAGAAGCGCGCGGCCCCTGAACGCCTCGTGCGCTGCGATCACAGCCCAGCCCTCGTTGCCGATGAACCCGTCACCGATGTTGTCGTGGCGGTCGCGCTGGTCGCCCAGATCGACCTTGCAGTCGTTGGCATGGACGACCGCGAGGCGATCGAGGCCGATCGCGTCGTCGAACTGCTGCATCGTGATGTCGAGCGCCTCGACGGTGCGCAGGTCGTAACCGGCGGCGAAGGCGTGGCAGGTGTCGAGGCAGACCTGGAGTCGGTCCGATCCGACGCCAGTGATCAGGCGGCCCAGCTCCTCGAACTCCGTCCCGATCGTTCCGCCCTGCCCGGCGGCGTTCTCGAGCGCCAGCACCACGTCGTCCGGCGACCGCTCGAGGATGGTGGTCAGCGCCTCGACGATCTGCGTCTCGACGGCGTCGAAGCCTCGACCCTTGTGCGATCCGGTGTGGAGCACGACTCCGTTGACGCCCAGCTCGCTGCCGACGGTGAGGCTGGTAACGACGGAGTCGATCGACTTCGTGAGCTGCTCCGGGTCGTCCGCCGCGAGGTTGGCCAGGTAGATGCTGTGCACCCAGACCTCGTCGATGGGGGACGCCTCGTGCAACTCGCGGAACTTCGCGATGGCTTCTGGCTTGTGGTTCGTCGGACGCCACGTCATGCGCGAGCCGACGAAGATCTGGATGGCCTCCGCCTCGATCGCCTCGCCGTTGCCGATGGCCTTGAACACCCCACCGGACGAGGAGACGTGGGCCCCCACCTGGAAGTCCGCCACGCGCCACCCTCCGGTCCAGCTCTGGTTCGTCGCCGCGTCTGCGCAGCGGCTGCATCGTAGCAGCGCACCCCCGCGGGACCGTCAGGGAGCGATGTTTCAGATGTTACGAAAGGCTTACGTGAGGTGGCCCCCGACAGCACTGGCAATCGCTAGGCTCGCGCCACGCAGTGACCGCTCCCGGCCAACTGTGACTCATCGGAGGGAACACACCTTGAGAATCACCCGGAAGCGCCTGGCGGCGCTGCTCACGTTCGCCGCGCTGGCGGCGCTGGTACCGACGGCGCTGTTCGCGCAGGTCGCGACCAGCCTGGAAGTCGCGGACAACGAGGCGTTCGGCCCGAGCATCATCGTCGTGCCCGGCGCTTCGCATGGCGAGGAGTTCTACATCGTCATCCACGAGAGCGACGGCGATGGCTTCGGCGGCGTCGTCGGCTCCTCGGCGCTGCTGCCGGCGGGCTCGATCGCGAACCACCGCATCCAGCTCGACCGCGCGATCGTTGATGGCGAGCATCTGTGGCCGATGCTGCACACCGACGGCAACGGCAACGGCCTCTACGACGACCCCTCGACGGATCCGCCGGTGGTCGACGCTGACGCCGGCAACGCCTCCTTCGGTGGCGTGCTCGTGTTCCGCATGCAGGTGAGCGTGGCGGCGGCGCCGGTCGCACCTCCGGCGCAGGCAGACCCGCCGGCCGCCGCCGACACCGGCAACGCTGGTCTGGCAAGCGCGTTCGAGGGCTTCGGCATGACGCCGTGGCTCGCGCTCCTCGCGGGCACGATCGTCCTCGTCGGGGCGGGCGGACTGGCAACGCGCCGCCGCTAGGCTCAGAACATGAGAAACGCACGAGGCTGCTTCGCAGCAGCCCCGGTCAGCGGCGTCGGACCTTCGGTCCGGCGCCGCTTTTCGCGTCCCATCGCCCGCACCTGGGCTCGATTGCTGCTGCTGAGGGCCGCTGCTAGAGTCGCCATAGGCGCAGACGAGGGAAGGTCCGGCGTTGACCTACAAGATCATCGAGACCTGCATCGGGTGCACCGCCTGCATCAAGAAGTGCCCCGTCGAGGCGATCACGGGCATTCGCAACGAGATCCACGTGATCGACGCGACGCTCTGCATCGACTGCGGCGCGTGCGGCGCGGTCTGCCCGCCCGAATCCATCCTCGACGAGGTCGGTGACGTCTGCCGCACCTTCCCCCGCCGTGAGCTTCCGCTGGCGAAGGTCATCGAGGAGAACTGCATCGGCTCCGGGTGCGAGCTCTGCATCAACATCTGCCCGTTCGACGCGCTGTCCTTGGCCGATGCGCCGAACCACCACGACTACTACGGCATGGCCGTGGTCGATGACCGCAAGTGCGTCGGCTGCCGCCTCTGCGAAGAGGCCTGCGGTTGGAGCGCGATCTACATCGACCCACCGCGCGAGATGCTGAAGAAGAAGGTCTACCCGATCGAGATCCTGACGCCAAAGAAGGGCAAGGGCCTGCAGCGAGCGCAGGAGGCGAAGGCCGCCGCCGCCGCCGCCGAGTAACGCCAGTACCCTGACGCAGCGACCACCACGCCCGCCCTCCTAGCGGGCGTCTTCGTGCCGGCCTCGTTACCATGCGCGGCGTCTGAGGTTCGATCGAACTGAGGGAGGCGCCGTGCCCGAGGTGACCCACGACTTCGTCCAGGCCGGTGACCACCGCCTCGAATGTTTCGAGGACGGCGAGGGCGGCAGCCCAACGCTGCTGCTGATCCACGGTGCAGGATCTTCGGCGCGCATCTGGGACACCGTGCAGCAGCTCATGGCCGACGCTGGCGTTCACACGATCGCGTTCAGCACCCTCGGCGCAGGCGGGTCCGATCGCACGAAGAACACCGACGATTATCACCCCTCGGCGTACGCCCAGAGCCTGATCGCCGGCCTGGCCGAGCGCGGTGTTGATCGCTTCGTCACCGTCGGGCATTCGCTCGGTAACGCGACGGCGTCGTACCTGATCAACGAGCTCGGCGAACGAGTGATCGGGCACGTGAACCTCGCGGGCGTGAACCCGCGCGCGCAACAACCCAAATTCCGGACGGCTGCGGACGGCGCGCTCGCGGCGCTACGGGCGGTCCCGGATCGCGCCCGCGCGGGGTTCACCTCAGGGATGGGTGAGGAGGCGCTTGAGCACTGGCGTGAACAGCACCTCGGCCTGTCGGAGGCGACGCGCACGCAGTTGCGCGCCGACATCGACAACAACCCCCCGGAACGTCGCAAAGGTCAGGCTTCGCCCTTCCCGGGTATCGAGGAGATCGCACCCAACCTCGAGATCCCCGTGCTTGTGGTCTTCGGCGACTCCGACGATGTGCTCCGGCCGCCGGTCCCGCTCGCTTACTACCATGAGCTACCGGAGGCGCTGCGCAGTCTCCACGTCTTCTACGGCGTTGGTCACTATCCGAACGCACAGGTCCCGGATCGCCTCGTGGGAACGATCCGGCGATGGCTCAGGGATCACGTCGCATGAACGAATCGTCAGCAACCGTCTCCGTGCGCCGTCTGCGCACGAATGCGCGGCTGCCGCGCCAGCAGTCGACGCTGGCCAGCGGCTACGACCTGCACGCCTGCCTCGACGACCCGGTGGTCCTCGGCCAGATGCCCACGCGCGTGCCGACCGGTCTCGCGTTCGCCGTGCCGGCGGGCTATGACGCGCAGGTGCGGCCGCGCAGCGGCCTGTTCGCCCGAGGCGTGATCGGCACGGTGGGGACACTGGACGCCGACTATCGCGGCGAGGTCTTCGTCACGCTCTTCTGCCTCCCCGGTCTCGGCTCGTTCACCGTCGCCGACGGCGACCGCATCGCCCAGCTCGTCGTCGCCCACCTCGCGCCGATGACGCTTGTCGAGGTCGACGAACTCGACGACACGGAACGGGGCAGCGGCGGCCACGGGTCGACCGGGCTGCGCTAGGCCTCGATGGTTACGATTCCGGGCAAAGCGGAAGCGGGCCTTGCGGCCCGCTTCCTCGCCAACATCTGCCGTGCGGCGGGGGTATGGATTCGGCAGATGATGTGGCGTCTGTACGACGGCGCGGCGCTGCCACGCGGGATTGGCTCGCTACGTTTCCTCGTCGAGGAAGAGGTAGTGATAAATGAGGGCGGCAACGACCGCACCGACGATGGGCCCGATCCACCACACGAGGTGGTCGTCCCAGCTGCCGTTGACCAGGGCCGGCCCCAACGCCCTCGCCGGGTTCATCGCGGCACCCGTGAGCGGCCCGGCCGCCAGGACGTCGAGGGAGATCACGAGGCCAATGCCGAGACCGGCCAGCTTCGGTGGCACAGCCGCGACCGCGGAGCCGAAGATCACGGTGACGAGGAAGGCGGTGAGGATCGCCTCGATCACGATCGCCTGCACCACGGTCGTGTCAGCTCCGAGCGCGGGCGTGCCCAGGTTGGCGAGATCGGACTGCGCGTCAGGGAAGAGCGTGGCGAGGGCGATCGCGGCGATGATGGCGCCGGCGAGCTGGGCAATGATGTAGGAGGCCCCGAGGATCGTCTCGATGCGGCGGGTCACCCAGAACCCGATCGTGACCGCCGGGTTGAAGTGACCGCCCGAAATGTGGCCGAGCGCCACGACCATGAGCCCGATCGCCAGCCCGTACGCGAGGGCAATCGGAACGAGGTTGGATCCCTGGACGGTGCCTGCGGAGACGATGATCGAGCCGGCACCAGCGAAGACGAGCGTGAAGGCTCCGATCGCCTCAGCGACCAGTTTCCTGGGATCGACGTTGATGCTATCCATCAAAGTCCCCGCCTAGCGGCCGTCCCGGCCACCTCGAGCGGATGGAAGCATGAAACTGCTAAGCCGTCAACACCCTTGCTCACTTCCTGACCCGGGACGCACGTCCGGTGCTACGCTCGCTGATGCTGATGCGAAGCAGCCGTTTTGCCCTCCTCGCCGCGCCGGCGGCTGTATTTGCACTGTGGATTGCCGCCTGTGGCGACGGTGGCGGCGTGCAGATCATCGCGCTGACGGCGACGCCTACCGCCACCGAGGGCGCCGCCCAGGGCGGCACTGCGGGCACTGCTACGCCCGAGGCGACACCACCGCCCAGCGAGCCGGTGCCACTGCCCGACCGTCCCGAGAACCCCTTCGCGGGCAGCCGCGAGGTGGCGGCCTACCTCGCCGGCGGGCTGGCCGAGTTCGAGGGCTGCGTGCAAGAGTTGCGCGTGGGCTGGAACATGCCGCCGACCCGCGGCGAGCGCTGCGTCTTCGCGGACTTTGACGGCGACGGCCTCGACGAGTTCGCCTACCTCGTAACGCTCGATGGCACGCCACCACCGGCTGACATCTGGCTGTTCGACGACGCGAACGAGAGCTTCAACTTCCTCACATCGATTCGCACGCTGGCGAACGAAGTGTTGTCGAGCCTCGAACTGTTGCCCAGCGCCGACCTCTCCGGCGACGGTTCGCCCGAGGTGATCGCAACGTTCGAGCGTTGCACCGGCGATCTGTGCAGCAGCGACTTCGTCGTCGCCTCGACGGAGGGCGGGCTGCTGCGCGACCTCGTGCCCGCCAACGCCGCGGTCGGGAGCGTGACGCTGATCAGCGTCGAGGATGCGACGGGCGATGGGGTGTCGGACATCGTGGTTGAAGGTGGGGCCGTCGCCTCACCGGGCGCCGGGCCGCCGCGAACGTCCGTGACGGTGCTGAGCTGGGACGGGCGGGACCTCGACGCCTCGAGCACGCCGGGTGAGCCGGAGTTCCTCGCGCACCTGGTGTTCGACGCGGACACCGCCTTCGTCAGCGGCGACTTCGCGGCAGCGCGTCAGCTCTACCTGCGCGCTGCGAGCGACCAGTTGCTGCGTGACTGGAAGCTTGAGAACGGTCAGGCCGGAGGGCGAGCTGAGCTGCGCGCGTACTCGCTGTTCCGTGCAGGACTCGCTGCGCAGCGCGCGGGTGACCAGGCCAGCTTCCTGGCGCTGCTCACAGAGGCGGCGACGCGCAATAGCGGGGCGCTGCACGGCGCCGCGGCGGGCGCCTACCTCGCGGTGATCAACGCGGGCAGCACAACAGCCGCAGCCTGCGCCGCCGCCGAGGGTGTGCTGCTGCCGGTGGCCGATCTGTTTGCCCTGATCTGGGACTACGGCTTCGCCAATCCGGAGCACGCCATCACTGACATCTGCCGCTAGCGCGCCCTCGAGAGCTGCGGGTAGGGCGAGAAGGCGAACGCGAGCCCCGCCACCAGGAACAACAAGGCGAACGCCAAGAACGGCGTGGTGTACGACCCGGTGGCATCGAACCAGAGGCCAGTCGCGAACGGTCCGAGGGCGTTCATACCGAGCTGCAGGGGCTGGACGGAACCTCGGATCAGCCCCATCTGGCCGCGGCCGAAGTAGTCGGCGTAGATCACCTGGTTGAGCGCCACCATCGAGCCGAACAGCGTGCCGTAGATCATCGCGTAGACGATCGCGAGCGCCAGGTTCGAAGCGATGATCAGCAGCGGAATACTGGCGGCCATACCGAACAGCGACAACGCCATCGTCCAGCGCATGGTGATCTTGGTAGCAATGCCGCCGCCGACCAGCGCGCCGACGGCGCCGACGGCCGCGAACACGGTCACGACCAGCGCCGCCTGCGTGATCGGCATGCCCTGATCGACGAGGTGTGGGATCTGGTGGAAGTTCACCGAGCCGCCGGCGAACAGCACGAGCGAGAGCCCAACGCCGAGGAGCCAGTACGCCCTCGTGCGGGCGGCCTCGCGGAGCGTGAAGCTCACCTCCTCCGGCCCCTCCAGGCCCTCGAGGTCGTCCGACTCGAGGTCGCCATCGGGCAGCAGCCCCATGTCCTCGGGTCGGCGGCGCAGCAGCAGCGAGGGCGGCAGGACGCCCACGACGAGGATCACGATGCCCAGGGCGACCCAGCCGGCGCGCCAGCTGCCACTGACATCGATCACCACCGCGGCGAGCAGCGGGAACGTCGCCATGCCCACCCTCGGCGCGGCACCCACGATCCCGCCGACGAAGGCGCGACGGCGCACGAACCAGTTGCTCACGCTGACGAAGGCGGCGGGGCTCATCGTTCCCACGGAGAGGGCGCGACCGATCGCAAAGAAGAGCAGCAGCTGCCAGAGCGCGTTCATCCCGGCGAGGGCGAACATGCAGCCGCCCAGCGCCAGCGCGCAGGCGGTGATCACCCAGCGCCCGCCCCAGCGATCGATCAGCCAGCCGGTCAGCGGCGAGGTCAGCGCTGCGCCGGCGCTGCCGAAGGTGATCGCCAGTGCCACCTCGGCGCTGCTCCAGCCGAACTCCGCGCGCAGCGGCTCCGAGAACAGGCCCAGCACGGGGTTGAAGAACACCACCGACCCGAACGCGGCGACCGATGAGGTGGCGACGATCACCCATCCGTAGAAGAACCGCGGCCGTCGCGGCCGCTGTGATCCCGGCGGTCGGCTCAAGCCGGCGTCAGAGGTGGTCGATCCTCCAGAGAGAGCGGGCAGACGAGCGCCTCACTTCCGGTGCGTCGCACGCCCCCGGAACGTGCGGTTCGCGCCGAGTCTAGCGCGGTTGACCCGCCGGCTCGCACACGGATAGGGTCGCGCAGTCAGGGCCGACGCCCATAACCCAGGAGGTCGCCATGCGACGGATCCGAACACTGCTCTTCGTCATCATCGCCGCGGTCGGCGGCGCGGTCGCGGGCCGTATGGCCGCAGACGCACGACGTAAACGTGAAGCCGGCGAGCCCTTCCAGCCGGGCGCAGTGACACTGAAACCGCAGGACCTGATCCCCGGCATCGTGGCCGCCATGCGGGTGCGCGACAAGCCCTGGTCGTTGTTGCGCGTCCCCTCGTGGCTCGCTGCCTTCGCGGTCAACTTCGCCGTCGGCGCGGTCGGCAGCGACCTGCAGCGCCTGCGCGAGATGGCTGAACGCGGCGAGATGCCGCCGTTCATAACCCAGTACCGCGCGGCACACTCAAACGGCGACGCGGGCCCCGAGTGGCACGCGACCGAGCCGGCCGCCGACGAGGAGCCCAGCGAGACGGAGTCCAGCGCCTTCTAGGACGCACTGGCGAGCCACGAGACCGCTCCGGATCGGCGGCGTGATCGGGGCTACCCTCGCCTCGATGCGCAACGTCGAGGAATCTGACGACCGGATTCGCTCGTTCCTTCGACAAGGGCGCGCATCGCGCACAGAGCTGGAAACGAGAGACGCCTCATGACCTTTGACCGACGCTGGCTGCTGCCGGCCCTCGCAGCGCTGCTGTTGATCGCCGCCGCCTGCGGCGACGATGATGACGATGACAGCAATGCGGAGCCTGCAGCCAGCACCTCGACGCCGGCTGCGACGATGACGGCCGAGCCGACCGAGGAGCCGACAGCCGAGCCGACCGAGGAAGCGACGCCAGAGCCCACGGCTGCGCCGACCGAGGAGCCCGCGGACGACGGCAGCACACACGACCTCCAGATCGTGAACTTCAGCCATGTCGACCTCACGGTCGCGGTCGGCGCGACCGTCCGCTGGACGAACATCGACGGCGCGGCGCACACGACAACCGGGCGCAACGGAGATTGGGACTCCGGCTCGATGCCGGACGGGAGCCGCTTCGGGCACACCTTCGCAGCAGCCGGAACCTTCGAGTACTTCTGCTCAATCCACCCGCAGATGGTGGGGACGATCACGGTCGAGTAGCAGGGCGACGCCACCCCGAGGGGGGACTCCGACCTCGACTCTGACCTCTACTTGGGAGCTCGACACAGGGCGCCGCGCGCGGGTGCTGTAGGGGCGGGCTTGTCCAGCGAGGCGGCTGCTCGCTATCCTCGCCTCATATCGGGGACCCTCCTGAGCAGCCCGTAGGGAGCGATGGCGCAATGGAACTCGGGGTCACGCTCGTCATCGCGTATCTGCTGGGCTCGATTCCCACGTCGTACATCGTCGTCTATCTCACGGCGCACGTGAGCGTCCGCAACGTCGGGGACGGCAATCCCGGGACCATGAACGTCTGGGAGAACGTCGGCTTCGGGTCCGGCCTCCTCGTCGCCCTGGGCGACATCGGCAAGGGCGCAGCGGCGGTCGGCGTCGCGTATTTGATGGGCTTCGGCGACGGCGAGGCGGTCGCGGCCGCGTTCGCCGCCGTGATCGGGCACGACTTCTCGATTTTCCTCCGCCTGCGTGGTGGCAACGGCACCGCCGCGGCCGTCGGCGGCATGGTCGCGTTGGTTCCGCTGGCCGTGCTGCCGATCATCGGCATCGCCATCGCGGCGTACCAGGTGTCGACCCGCAAGCGTCTGATCGGCGCCGTGGGACTGTTGCTGGTCCCGGCGGTGGCGTTCGCACTGGGCTACGAACAGGTCAAAGTGCTCGGCGTGGTGCTCCTCCTCGTGGGCGTCGCGATCAAGGTCATTCGGTTCGAGGGGCTCACACCCAAGCGCTACCGGCCGCCGAAATGACGATGAACGACGACGCGTACCAACAGACCCTGTCGGCGTTCGGCCAGGCGGTCGGCGGGAACGCCGAGGACATCCCGGTCGTCCGCGCCGCGCTGCTGGTCGCGCAGACAGAGCGCCCCGGTCTCGATATCGATAGCTACGAGCGGCGGCTGGAGGACATTGCCGAAACGCTCCAGCAGCAGCTCGCCCAGCGCGGCCGCCGCAGCACACCACGCCTGATCACGCGCACGATCAATCAGCTGCTCTTCCGCGAGCTCGGCTTCCGCGGCAACACCGAACGCTACGATGATCCACGTAACCTCTACCTCGATTACGTCCTCGACGAGCGGCTGGGCATCCCCGTCACGCTGGCGCTCATCTACGCCGACATCGCCCAACGGGTGGGGCTCGACATCGCGCCGGTGGGCCTGCCGGGCCATGTCATCGTCCGCTACCAGCCGGAAGGCACGACCGAGGACTACGACGCGCTGCTGCTGGACGTGTTCTCAGGCGGGCGACCGCTGACTCAGCGTGACTGCCAGGTCATGGTGCGCAACCGTTTCGGCGCACGCGCGGAGTTCAAGCCTCACTACCTCACCGCGCTGACGCCCCGGCAGGTGCTGCAGCGCCTGCTCCACAATCTCAAGGCCGGCTACCTGCAGCGCGGCGACGAGGAGCGAGCGCAACGGGTGATCGAGCTGCTGCTGACGCTGTTCCCGTGGGACCTGGACGAGATCCGCGATCGCGGGATGCTGCGGGAGCGGCTGGGCGCGTACCCGGAGGCCCTGACGGACCTCGAGCAGTACGTGCAGTACCGGCCGGGGGCGCGGGATATCCAGACGGTGACTGAAACGGTGCGGTCGCTGCGACGCCACGCGGACGGGGCCAACTGAGACGGCAAGCAAGCGTCTCGACCCCCCTCGAACGCACTGGTACCCTCGCTGACGAGGGCGCGTCCGTCCGAGGAGGGCATGTGGTCGACGCGACAATTCGTCACGATGCGCAGGCGGTGACGCATGCGCTCCACGCCGTCGAAGCGCCGGCGAGCGGCCTCGTTGCCTTCGCTGAGACGCTCGACTACCACACCTCGCACCAGCATGAGTTCATCGACATCACCGCAGACGTGCAGAACGTCGTGGCGCGCTCCGGGGTGCAGTTCGGCCAGCTCACGGTCTTCTCACAGCACACCACCGCCGCCATCGTGCTGAACGAGCACGAGCCGGGGCTGCTGAACGACATGGGTCGCGTCCTCTCGCGCTTCGCTCCGGCGGGCAACTACTACGAGCACAACGACTTCTCGAAGCGCACGGTGAACATGACGGACGAGGAGTGCGCCAACGGACACGCCCACTGCCAGCACCTGCTGCTCGGCGCGAGCGAGCACGTCCCGATCCACGAGGGGGCGGCCGTCCTCGGACAATGGTCGAGCCTGTTCCTGATCGAGCTCGACCACGCGCGGCAGCGGCAGGTCTTCGTGCAGGCGCTCGGCGTCGGTCAGCTCCCGAGCTGAGGGCGCGTCCGCGCTGCCTCGATGGCCGTCACACGCATCCTCCACCGTGCTGGGAACTTCCGTGAGTCGCTGCACCTCGCAAGGCATCCGGGCGTCGACGCGATCGAGGCGGACATCTGGGTCTGGAACGGCCGCCTCGTTGCCCACCACGACCGGCCGCTGGGCCCGCTGCCGTTCACGTTTGGACGCGATGGTTTGCGGCGGCGGCGCAACGAGATCCAGCTCGACGAACTGCTCAACGTCGTCAAGGACCACGCCGGCCTCTACATCGACCTGCGCTCGCTCTTCGGCGATCCGGCGCCGGAGCTGATCCGCGAGGTCGCGCGCGTCGAGGACCGATCGCACCTGAAGGTCACTTGCGAGTCGTGGAGCATCGCCGATCGAGTGCGCGTCTGGATGCCCTCGTTACGCGTCGCCTACTCCGTACGCTCGGAGGAGCAGATGGCGGAGTACGTGGCGGAGCGCCGCGCCGGCACGATGGCGCAGACGGCGATCGTCGTGCGCCACACGCTGATCGAGTCCGCCGACCACGTCGCCGAGCTGCGCGAGCTGGCGGGCGCGGTCGGCGTCTGGACGATTGACGACGTCGACCGGGCGATCGAGCTGGTCTCGTGGGGCGTCGATGAGCTGACGAGCAATAGTCTCACCGTGCTCAACGCGATCTGAGCGCTCCGCGCCGACCTCCGGGTTCGCAGCTACGATCGGGAACATGACCGAGACGCGTCACGACATGGCCGACGACTTCGCCCTGGCGGACGACTTCGCGATCGCCGAGGAGGCGGCGCCGCTGCGCCCGACGATCGATGCCGCGATCGAGGCCGGTGGCGGTCGCGTGACGTTCGCCGAGTACATGGCGATCGCCCTCGGCGATCCGGAGCACGGGTACTACGCGCGGCGCGACCTGCGCTGGGGCCGGAACGGCGACTACGAGACCTCGCCGGAGGTGCATCCGATCTTCGGCTACCTCTGGGCGCGGCAGATCCTCGAATGCTGGGAGCGCCTGGGGCGGCCGAGCTCGTTTGAACTCGTGGAGCCCGGCGCCGGCTCCGGGGCGTTCATGACCGCGATGCTGACCTGGCTCCAGCGGCGCGCGCCCGAGTGCTTCGCCGCGGCCCGCCCGACCGTCCTCGATGGCCACGCGAACCGCATCAACGATCAGCGCGTGTGTCTCCGGGACGCGGGATTCAAGGCGCGGCACGCGCTGCTCGACGAGTGGCTCGCCGAGGAGCCCTCGCGGGCGGCGATCGTGATCGCGAACGAGTTCTTCGACGCGCTCCCGGCGCACCTCGTCGAGCGCCGTGGCGAGGAGCTGCACGAGTGGCACGTCGCCGCTGACGAAGAGGGCGCGCTGCGCCTCGAGCTGGCCGAGCCCAACGATCCGGCGCTCGCGGCGTACTTCGAGCGTCTCGGCGTGACGCCCGGGGACCACTGCCGCGCCGAGGTGTCTCTGGCGGCGGTCGGCGCGATGCAGGCGATCGCGCGACGTGCCGGGCGCGGCTACGTGCTCGCGATCGACTATGGGTACGAGGCCGCCGAGCTGTACGCGCCCTGGCGGCGGATGGGGACCCTGATGGCCTTCCGCCAGCACTCGCCGCAGCCGGACCCACTGGCCGCGCCGGGCCTGCTCGACCTCACCTACCACGTCGACTTCACCTCGCTGGCGGCCGCCGCCGAAGGCTGGACCGCCGCGCCGACCAAGTCACAAGCGGAGGCGCTGACCGCGCTCGGCATCGCCGACGCGCTCCGAGCCGCGGGCGAACGGGCCGCCGACGATGCCGGCCGCTACGTCTCGGACCGGCGCGCGGCGGAAACGCTAGTCGACCCAACGGGCCTCGGTCGCATTCGCGTCCTCGCGCTGGCACGCGATGCCGACCTCCAGGGCATGCGCTGCCTCGCCCCGCTGCCGCCACCGGGCGGTGCGTCGTGACGCTCGAGCTGGGACAGCCCGCACCCACCTTCGAGATCGAGACGACCGAGGGCATGCGCAGCCTTGAGCAACTGCTGGCGCAGGGCACGCTGGTGCTCGTCTTCTACACGGAGGACGCAACGCCGCTCTGCACCACGCAACTCCGTGGCTTCCGCGACGAGTTCGCGACGATCCGAGAGTTGGGCGCGAACGTGCTCGCCGTCTCCTCCGACGACCTCGCCTCGCACGAGCGGTTCGCGGAGGCGGAGCGGCTCGGCTTCCCGTTGGCGGTCGACACCGACCTCGAGCTGGCGCGGCGCTACGACGTGGTCCACGAGGACGGTCGCCGCGCGCGGCGCGCGGTGTTCGTGATCGCTTCGGACGGCACGATCGCAGGCGCCAACACGCACTACCAGCCGCAGGACATGACGCAGTTCGCCGAGGTGTTCACGGCGCTCGGCCTTGAGCTGTAGTCGCATGCGACAATGACGGTATGACGATCGGCAGCAGCGAACAGCTCTCCGCGGAGCACTACAGTGCGACGCTGATCGACCACTTCGAACGCCCGCGCAACGCGGGTGCGCTCGCAGACGCCGATGTGGACACTTATGTCACCAATCCCGTCTGCGGCGACTCCGTGCGCCTGTTCCTGCGCTTCGACGAGGCCGGCGAGCACATCGAGGCGGCGTCGTTCCTCTCGTCGGGCTGCCCCGCGTCCATCGCCACCTCGTCCGTCGCAACGGAGCTGATCGCCGGGCTGACGCTCGATGAGGCGGTCGCGCTGACGAGAGACGACTACACCGAGGCTGTCGGCGGGCTGCCCCGCTCGAAAGTGCACTGCTCCGTGTTGGCCGCCGCGGCGGTCCGCAATGCCGTCGATGCCTACCGCCGCGGCGAGACCAGCGCCGAGGCCACGGCGTGAGCCACGCGGCGATCATCCTCGCCGCCGGCGCTTCGCGGAGGATGGGTTCGCCGAAGCCACTGCTCGACTGGGGCGGCCGCCCCCTGCTGGTCGCCGAGATCGCGACGCTCGAGGATGCCGGCATCGACCGTATCGTGGTCGTCCTCGGCGCTCGGGCCCAGATCGTGCGGGCCGAGCTGGGAACGCTGGGCCACGGCACCGTCTTCAATGCGCAGTGGCCGCAGGGCCGATCGACCTCGCTCGTCGCCGGCGCGCGCGCCCTCCTCGGGGGTGACGAAACGCCGGATGCGATCGTGATCCAGAACGTCGACCAGCCGACGCGTGCGGGGGTCGTCTCGCGACTCCTCGAGGAGCGGGGCGACGCCGAGGCGGTACAGCCCGAACTCGATGGCCACGGGGGCCATCCGGTCGTGGTGAGCGGCGCCCTGCTGCCGGAACTCGCGGCCGTCGAGGAGGCGACATTCGGCCTGCGTGCCGTCCTCGCGGCGCACCCGCCGCGCCGTATCCCCTTCGACGACCCGATCGTGCGCATCGACCTCGACACGCCGGATGATTTAGAACGGGCGCGCGCGCAGCTCGCGGCAGCGGAGTGACCGGCCGATGACGGTGCGCCTGGACTGCCTGGGCAGCGGTTGGGCGTTCTCAACGGGGTCTTACTGGAACGGCTGGCTGCTCGACGGGCGCATCCTCCTCGACTGCCCGGCGCAGACACTGGTCCACCTCTACCGCCTCGGGCGCTCGCCGCTGGACATCGAGCTCATGCTGCTCACGCACGAGCACAACGACCACGTGAGCGGCGTCGACGCGGTCATGCTCGACCTGCACCATCGGCTGCTCGGCGAGCTCGACCACACCCTGGGCATCGCCGTCGCCGAGGGCGTCTACGAGCGCCTGGAGAACAACTTCGGCGACAGCACTCACTTCTTCGGACGCGACCACGAGGCGGTGCAGTGGTTCGACCCACGCGACGGCGACACGTTCGAACACGCCGGCGCGCGCGTAGAGGCGGTGGCGATGGAGCACTCGGTGCCGGACAACGGCTACCGCGTGCACCTCGACGGCGGGGTCGTGGCGTACAGCGGCGATACGTCGCCGGGCGACCACCTGCTGCGACTGGCCGAGGGCTCGGACGTGCTGATCGTGGAGTGCGGGGGAGCCTTCACCGGTATCCACTGCTCGTGGGACGACCTGCGCGAACTGCGGACGCAGCTCCCCGCCTCGACGGCGATGCTGATCACCCACTACGACGCGACGACGGTGCCCGAGGACATCGCGGCGATCGAAGGCATCACGCTGGGCGTCGACTTCGACACGTACGAGTTCGGCCGCTAACTCGACCGTCTCGTCGCTTGTGCTAGTGTTCACGAAGTGCGGTCGTCTATGCCCTTCGGGGGGGCGTCCGCTATGCTGCCGCCGGCGCCAGCGGTGCCGGGGAAGGGACGCCGAGTGGCCTACGGCATGGGCGTGGCGCGGGGCATGCTACTCACGCTGAAGCACGTCTTCCGACCGGCGATCACCGTCAATTACCCGGAGCAGAAGCGCGCTATTCCGACGCGCGCACGCACGAACTTGCTCTGGTTCGAGGAGCGCTGCACCGGCTGTTCGACCTGTGCCCAGGCCTGTCCCGACGGCTGCATCCTCGTTGAGACCTCGCCCCGTGCCGATGGCACCCTCAACATCACGCGTTACGAGATCGACTTCCGCATCTGCATGTACTGCGGTCTCTGCACGGAGGCCTGTCCCTACCAGGCGATCCAGTCCGGCGGGCGTTACAACGACGCCGTCTACGTCTTCGAGAACATGTACCGCGACCGCGAGGCGCTGACCCGCGAGGCGGACCAGTACCTCCAGGAATCGGACGGCATCTACCCGAACGGCCAGCAACAGGACCTGATCCCGCTCCGCACGGCGATGCCGACAGCGCGTTCGCGCGTCGAGGTGGCGGGCGAT
This sequence comes from Dehalococcoidia bacterium, assembly GCA_965226785.1. Classification (GTDB taxonomy): domain Bacteria; phylum Chloroflexota; class Dehalococcoidia; order UBA2979; family UBA2979; genus CBDDEC01. Next base: position 76,901 of record CBDDEC010000001.1, on the reverse strand, counting down.
GCGGGGCCATTCGGCCCGCAGAAGCTCCCCGGGAAGCTCGACCGCGCGACCGCAGACACGGGCGACGGCAGCTAGCAGGCCACCGACTGCCGAGGGTGGCAGCCCTCGGCGGCCGTCGATGGAGGATGTCTTGGCGCAGATCACGATCAACGGGCAGACCGTCGAGGCCGATGAGGGTCGCCCGCTCGTCGAGGTGATCAAGGAGCACGGCGTCGCGATCACCAACCTCTGCTACCTCGATGGGTTGCCGCCCTACGCTGGCTGCCGCACCTGCGTCGTCGAGATCGAAGGCGCGCGGCCGACGGAGCTGCAGCTGTCCTGCACCGCCACCATCGCCGATGGCATGGTCGTCAACACCGACACCGACGAGGTGAAGGCGACACGCCAGGCGGTGATGTCGATGATCCTTGCCAATCACCCCGACCGCTGCCTGAGCTGCCACCGCCGCGTGCACTGCGCGCCGGGCGAGATCTGCCTCCGCGACGACGTGGTGACGCACCGCTGTCTGACCTGCTCGAAGAATTACCGCTGCGAACTGCAGACCTCCTGCGAGATCGTGGATATGGGCGACTTCGAGGAGCCGTGGGTGGGTGAGGTCCGCTCCTACTACGAGACGCCGCCGCCCGACCCCGACCGCGGCAACCCCTACCTCGAGTTCGATCCGCAGATGTGCATCATCTGCACGCGCTGCGTCCGCGCCTGCGAGGATCTTCGGCACACGGGTGCGATCTCGCTCGCTGGCAAGGGCTACGAGACGATGATCGCATTCGGCACGGGCGGCGCGATCCACCAGTCCGATTGCGACTTCTGTGGTGCATGCATCGATGTCTGCCCCACGGCGACGCTGATGGAGAAGCCCAACAAGTGGGTCGGCCGCGCCGAGGACTGGACCAGCTCCGTCTGCAACGGCTGCTCGATCGGCTGCACGATCTCCTACGGAACGGTGGACGACCGGCCGGTGATCGTGCGCCCCGACCGCATCAACCCGGTGAGCCGCGACCAGATCTGCGTGCGTGGCCGCTTCGGCTACGACGCCGTCAGCGACGGTGACCGCCTGTCGCGCTCGCTGATGCGCGCCGGCGACCGGCTGCTGCCCGCCTCGCCCGAGGATGCGATCACGCGCGCCGCCGAGATGATCAGAGGCGTGCGCGACTCGGCCGGAGCCGAAGCGATCGCGGTCCTCGGTTCCCCGCTCGCCACGACCGAGGAGGCCTACCTCCTCCGCCGTCTGGCGACCGACGTGATCGGCACGCCGCACCTCGATAGCTCACACGGCCCGGTGCATCGCGCCGTGGCAGGCGCACTCGAGGGGGCGTTCGGCAGCGACCGGCTGCCGGCGGCACTGACGCAGCTCGAGCACGCGGGCACGATCGTGGCCCTGGCCGGCGACCTCGAGGAGTCGCACCAGATCGCCTCGCTTCGAATCAAGGACGCGGCCGTCAAGACCAGCGCGCAGCTCGTCGTTGTTTCGGCGCGCTGGGGCGAGCTGGTTCCATTCGCCGCCGCCTGGCTGCGCCCGACGCCGGGCCACGAGGCAGCAGCGGTCCAGGCGCTCGCGACCGCCGTCTCCGATGCCTCGAGCGCGCCGACCGAGGTGCCCGGTGTCGACGCCGAGGCGATGGCGCAGGCGGTGGCGACTGTGCGCGCCGGCGCCAGAGAGGATGCTGCGTTCGAGGTCGTGTTCGCGCCCGATGTCGCCTCGGCGGCTCAGGCGGGCAACGGCGCTCGCGCCGCCGCCAACCTCGCGATCGCCGCGAACGGCGACGAGGCTGCCCAGCACCTGCACTACCTGCCGACCGAGGCGAATGTGATCGGCCTTGCGGACGTGGGCGTCGGCCCGGCCGAGGGCGGGCGCGGCTACAGCCGCATCATCGAGGGTGCGATCGCCGGCGATATCAAGGCGCTGGTCATCCACGCCGACAACCCGCTGCTGAGTGCGCCCGGCCGGTCCGCCGCCGAGGCGGCCCTGCGCGCCCTCGACGCGCTCGTGGTGATCGATTCGGTGCGGTCGAGCGCCGCCGAGCACGCCGATGTCGTGCTCGCGGAGCTGCCGTTCCACGGCGAGGATGGCACGATCACGAACGCCGACCGCCGGATCTTGCTGCACCGCGCCGCGACGAGCGCGAAGAGCGACGAGCGCGCCGGCGTGGCGATCATCGGCGCGCTGGGCGATGCCCTCGCCGGTGCCGGTGCCGCCGGGCTCAGCGTCGACACCCCCTTCGCCATCACCGACCTCGTCGCCGCCGAGGTGCCCGGATATGCCGACGCCGCTACCGTCTGGAACAGCGGCGGCGAGTACCGCGCGCTCGACACCGAGGCCGACGCGCCCGGCTCGAGTGCGCAGGAACTCGAGATGCTGGGCGAAGCCGGCGACGGGCTGGCGCTGCTCACCGGACGCTCGCTGTTCACGATGTGGGAAGGCGCGTCGGCGGGCACTGAGGATGCCGACAAGCTGCACCGCGAGGAGACCGTCCTCGTGCACCCGGAGGACGCGGAGGCGGCCGGACTGCGTGGCGGTGATGACGCCGTGCTCGCGAGGGGCGACGCCGAGGTGCGGATCAAGGTGCAGCTCGACGACGGGATCGCGGCGGGCACGCTCTACGTGCCTCAGTACTACGACGGCGGCGCACCGATGCGGCTGCTGGCGCTCGACACGAACGGCGCTGGGCCGGCAACGGTAGCGCTGCGCGCGCCCTCGAACGCCTGAGGTAAGCCTCCTCCGGCGGGCTCACCCTTGCCGTACGATCGCTCTATGAACGCCCCACACGACCTCCCACGCGACTACTGGCTGCGACTCGCCGTCGCGCGCGATGGCGACGAGGCGCAGGAGTGGCGCGAGGCCCTGGAGGACGCGGGCGTCGAAGTCGCCGTGCGTATCGACGACGCACAGTCCGCGCAGCCCGGCAGTTCGCCGCTGACGGCGGTCGGCGCGGCCTCGTTGCAATTCGTCTACCAGATCTTCGTCCCGCACGATCAGCGTGACCAGGCGGCGACCGCGCTGATCGATGCCGGCTGGCGGCCGAGCGGCGACCGCGGCGTGAGCACGCAGATGCTGCTCAAAGGCGCGGTGATGGCGATCGGCGTGGCGATCCTCCTCGTCGTGACGCGCAACCTCGTGGGGTGACGCGGTGAGCGAGCTTCGGCTGTTCCTGCTTAACAGTCCGTTGTTCCCGGGCATGGAGTTGCCGCTGCAGGTCTTCGAGCCGCGTTACCACGAGCTGATCAGCGAGTGCCGCCAGGCGGGCGAGCCCTTCGGCGTGGCGCTCATTCGCGAGGGGGTCGAGGTCGGCGGTTCGGCCGATCCGTACCCGATGGGCACGACCGCGGAGATCGAGCAGGTGGCGCCGCTGCCGCAGGGGCGGCTTCTCGTGCGGACGGTCGGCGGACGGCGCTTCCGCATCGTCGAGCTGCACGATGACCGCTCGTACGCCTGGGCGGACGTGGACTACCCGGTTGACGAAGTGAACGCGGTACCGGAGACGCTGGTGGCAGAAGCGGGCGAGCGCTTCGCGGAGCTGCAGCGGCTGCGTGCCGCCGCCCGCATGAGCTACGAGCGAACGCCAACGGTGCCGGAGGCGCCCGGCGACCTCGCCGACGCGATCGCGACGCGCGCGGCGGGACTGGCGCCGGGCGAGGCGCTACAGCGCATCGTCGAGGCGCTGGATGTCCGCTGGCGGCTCGAGCTCGCGAACGAGCTGCTCTCGGGACTCCTCGAGGTGGCGCACGACCAGGCTCGTACGACGGTGGCTGCGCACTGGGCGGCGCCAGAGCGGCTCAACTGAGCGCCGGGGTGCGCGAATTGGGGTAAACACCTACGGGCAAACCCGACCTGATCGCGGACTATGACCACAACATGGCGGGGCTGACTGACGCTCACACACCCGGCCGCCCGGACGCGGGTTGGCTGCTGTCGCACGCCGACGGCCTGATCGTGGCTGCCGATGAGGCGGCCGCGACGCTCCTGCACGCCCCGTCCCCTGACGCCCTCATCGGACGCACTTGGCCATCACTCGTCGCCTCGTCCGATCGCCGCGTCGCTGAGACCGCCCTGGCGGCTGCCGCCGAGGGCTCGCCATGGTCCGGTGGCCTGCGCTTCGTCTTCTCCCTCGACACGACGCCTCTGCACGTCGAGCTCGCGCCCAGCGGCGGCGACTCGCCGATGCTCGTGATTCGCCTCGAGCCGGCCGCGCCACCACCGGGGGCCGCCGACACGGCCGAGGACTCGCGTGACGCGGCCGCGCTTGTCGTGGCGCTGGATGCCGAGAGCGCGATCGCCGACGATGCGGCCGCCGCCTATGCCGTGCTACAGGCGCTCGCGCAGCTTGTGCGGTTCGACTGGGCTGCCGTCTTGCGATTCGACCGCGCCGAGGCGGCACAAGTCGTGGGCGCCTTCCCGACCGCCATGGCCGGGGTTGGTCCGGGCAGCGTCTGGAGCCCGCTCGACGCCGCCGAGGCCGCGCTGGTGACCGACCGCGAGCCGCGCCTCGATGTCGTGCTCGGGCGTTCACCCGGCTCGCCGTCGCCGCTCGAACGCCTCCCGGCGTTCGGACTCAGCTCGAGGTTGCTGATTCCGCTCTTCGAGGGTGCCTCGGTCGTCGGCGCCGTGGTCTGTTACGCGCCGCCGCAGCGCGCCTTCCAGCCGATCGATGGCCTGCGCGTCGAGCGCTTCGCGCGTCGCCTCGGACAGCGCCTCGGACAGCGCATGGCCCAGCGCATCGCCGCGCCATCGGACGTGCCTCCCCAGGCACCACCGTCCGCGTCGACGCCCGGCGAATCCGCGGCGGAGGGTCAGCCGTCCTCGCTCGACGAGGTCGTCGCAGAGGTCGCGCACCAGCTGAACAACCCCTTGACCTCGATCCTGGGTTACGCGCAGCTGCTCCCGTCGCTGCCGGAAGAGGATCGCGCCGCCGCGCTGACGACGATCGAGCAGGAGGCCGAACGTGCTGCGCGTATGGTGCGCAACCTGCTCGCCTTCGGCCGCGAGCAGCCAGCCGCGGATACCGAGTCGGACTCGTCCCTCGCCGCACCCGCGGAGGCGCCGCGAGTCCTCCTCGCATCGAGCGATGCGCCGCTCGTCACACTCGCCCACGAGGTGCTGACCAGCGCGGGCTACGCCGCCGACACGGTCCCGACCGCCGATGGCGCACGCGCGCAGGCTCGCGCCGTGCGGTACGTCGCGCTGATCCTCGACGCGGGGCTCGACCCGGCGGGACAGTTCGCTGAGGTCATCGAGGCGGAGACCCCCGCCCTCACCGGCCGGATCATCCTCGTCACCGCGGACGCGTGAGCTCGCCTCGCCCGAGCGTGACGCGCGCACAACTGGCGGCGACGTTGCCGGATGCGCTCGCGAACCTCAATGGGTAGTCGCGGAGGGCGTTACTCGGTGTCGACCTCGTAGCCCGCTTCGATCCAGGCGTCGTGGCCGCCCTCGACGTTGTAAATATCGGTCAGGCCGACGGCGGCGGCGAACTCTGCCGCCACGGCAGAGCGCTGACCCGATTTGCAGATGAAGAGGATCGGCTTGTCGGTCGCCAGCTCAGAGACTCGAGGCAGGGTCGCCATGTGCGCGATCTGCAACGAGCCGGGCACATGGCCCTCGGCGTGCTCGTGCATCTCGCGAGAGTCGATGACCTGAACGTCACCGTTGTCGATCATCTCCTTCGCCTCTTGCACGTCGATCCGGGTGAACGGCTCGTCGGGGTTCTTCACCGCCAAGGTCGTATCCTCCGCTAGGGTCGGGCGGACGTCGGTTCAGGGAAGACGCTCGTCGCTCGGCGCTCCCCGCGAGGTGTCGCCGGCGATCGAGGTGCCTGTGCCTTCAAATGTACCAGAGCCGGCGCTGACGCTCGGCATCGACCTGCGCAGCGGGCCGCGCTATCCCACTGGTGTCGCGGCGATGAGCGTCGACCGCCGACTGCGACACCTCGGCACGGTTCGCACCGACGAGGAGATCTGCGACCTGGTCGAGCGTACTCAGCCGCTGCTCATCGCCATCGACGCGCCGCTGGCGCTGCCGGAGGGCCGCTGCTGCGCCGATCCGAGCTGCGAGTGCGCTCGCTTCGGCATCATGCGCGAAGTCGACCGCGCATGCGCAGCCGCTGGCTACCGGCCTTTCCCAACGCTGTTGCCCTCGATGGTGAAGCTCACCCTGCGCGGCATCGCGCTGCGGGAGCGGCTGACCGCCCGGGACTCTGACATCGTGGAGGTGTACCCGGGCATGACGCAGGACGTTCTCGGCATCCCGCGCAAGGGGCGCGGCATCGACGGCCTGCGTCGAGGGCTAAAGCGGCAGGGCGTGCTGGGCATCCCGCGAGGGCGGCGTGTCAGCCACGACGAGTACGACGCGATCACGTGCGCTCTCACGGCCTGGATGTACCTCGAAGGCGGGACCGAGCAGATGGGGCCCGGTGTGCCCGTGCCGCTCGTGCTCCCCGACCGCGCGCGATTTGGCGTCGAACGCTAGGGGCCGAGGCCGCGAGTACAATCGCCGCATGGCGACACCGGAGCAGATCACCGAACTGACGACGAAGATGGAGCAGCAGCGGACGCGGCTCCTCGACCTCGCGCGTGGGCTCGAAGAGGCAGCCGCCGAGGTGCGTGACCCGGAGGCGGACGGCGAGGCCGGCTGGTCGGCCAAGGAGCAACTCTCCCATCTCGCGCAGATGGAAGTGTCATACCGCGCCTGGGTCGAGCGCGCGCTGGCTGAGGACCGCCCCGACGTGGGCACGGGCACGACGACCGATCCGGTGGCGATTCCCCTCGCGGAGGCTCATGAGCACCCGGTATCCGGACACATCGCCGAGCTGGTCATGCAGCGCGGACGCACGCTCGAGGTGATCGCAACGATCGAGCCGGAGCAGTACGAACGCACGGCGTCGACCCAGGCTTTTGGCGAGCTGACTGTGATGCAGTGGCTGCGCTCCTACTACCGCCACGACCGCATGCACACAGCGCAGATCCAGGGCGAGTCGTCCGACTACCAGCCGCGTTACGCCGGCGGCGCGGAGCCGGACCAGCGGTTGCGATCGTGACCCCGGCGCGCCCCTGCGTCTTCGTGAGCCGGGAGTTGCCCGGCGGCGAACCCCTGGCACGGCTCGAAGCAGCGACCGATGTCGATGTCTGGCCGGGCGCCGACCCGCCACCCCCCGACGACTTCCGCGCCCACGCCGAGGACTGCGACGGCCTGCTGACGATGATCACGGAACAGGTCGACGAAGGTTTCTTGAACGCCTGCCCGACGGTGCGCGCGGTAGCGAACATGGCCGTCGGGTACGACAACATCGATGTGGACGCGGCGAGCGAGCGTGGCGTGCTGGTGACGAACACCCCCGGCGTCCTGACCGACGCCACGGCCGACCTCGCCTTCGCCCTGCTCCTCGCGGCCGCGCGACGGCTCTCGGAGGGCGAGGCCGCGATCCGTCGAGGCAAGTGGGGCGAGTGGCACCCTACGTGGCTGTTGGGTCGCGACCTCCACGAAGCGACCCTGGGGATCGTCGGTCCCGGGCGAATCGGCGCGGCGGTCGCCGGGCGCGGGCTGGCCTTCGGGATGCGCGTGATCTACGCGGGCCGCCGCGAGGTGCCCGACTTCCCCGGCGACCGTGTCACCCTCCATGAGCTGTATGCACGCGCTGACTTCGTCTCGGCCCATGTGCCGCTGTCAGAGGAGACGGCGGGGATGTTCGATGCCTCGGCCTTCGCGCGGATGCAGCCGCACGCCATCTTCATCAATACCGCACGAGGCGGCGTGGTGGACCAGGCCGCGCTGATCGCGGCACTGAAGTCGGGTGAGATCGACGGCGCGGCGCTCGATGTGATGACGCCCGAGCCGCTGCCGTCCGACGATCCGCTGCTCGACGCGCCTCACCTCATCGTCTCGCCACACCTCGGCAGCGCCACGGAGGCGACGCGCGCCCGCATGGCCGGCCTGGCGGTGGACGGCCTGCTTGCTGCGCTCGCCGGTCGCCGACCGGACCACCTGGTCAACCCGGAGGCGCTCGAGGCCGCGCAGGCGCGAGGTCGCGCGTGACCAACTCGCCCGAGGGACGGCTCTGGCTGGCGGAGACGCTGTGGAAGCTGGGGTCAATCCAGTTCGGCGACTTCAGCCTCGGACGCACCGTGCGCAACTCGCCCGTGTACGTGAACGCCAAGCTGCTGATCAGTCGACCCGACGCGATGCTGCGTGCCGCGAAGCTGATCGAGGACGAGTTACTCCTCGGCCTGACGCGCCGCAACCAGCAGTTCGCGGCCTTCGACATGCTCGCCGGCGTGCCGATCGGCGGGCTGCACGTGGCCACCGCGTTGTCGCTGGAGATGCAGGTGCCGCTGCTGTACATCCGCGGCGCGCGCCGCGAGAACGAGATCGGCTCGCCCCACATCGAGGGCATCTACCGCCCCGGGCAGACCGCGATCATCGTGGACGATCTGGCGGCCGGCGGTGGATCGCTTGTGGAAACCGCGCTCGTCCTGCGCCAGGCGGGGCTGATCGTGCAGGACGCGATCGTGTTGCTCGACCGCGAGCAGGGCGCCGCGCGCCGCCTCGAGGAGCTGGGGGTGCGCCTACATCCGCTGCTGACGCTGGAGGTGCTGCTGACATACCTGCACGAGGCGCGTCACGTCAGCGACGAGGACTTCGCGCGCACGATCACGTACCTGCGCAGCGAAGGCGAGCCGCACTCGGAGTTCGAGTAAACGCGCTAGAGCAGGCGGCGGATTGGCTTTCGGCCCGGGCGCGGATCGTAGCTCGACTTGAACATCTCGAGCTTGTCACGCTCGATCAAGTACTTGCCGGCGAAGAGCGTCGCGGGCACACGACCCTGCTTGATCAGGCGTCGCAGGCTCTGCGGATGAATGCCGAGTACGCGCGCGGCTTCAACCAGATCCAGGTAGTTGTCGAAGGGGGAGTCAGGCACGGTTCCGTCCCTGGGCTGCTGCACTGAACAACTGTTCAACTGCGTATACACCGTACCCGACCGTTCTTGCCGCTGTAAAGCGTTACTAGCGATGCGACTGCGGCACGTCCGCCGACAGTGGCATCGCGCAGCTCTGCTAGGCTCGACGCGTCATGTCGATTCGCGCCCAATCGCGGCTCGCCCCTCGGCTTGCAACCCTTGAGGGTGCGCGCATCGCGTTCATCGGAAACCGCAAGCGCAACGTCGCTGCATTCATGCGAGCGCTGGCGGAAGCGGTCGTTCGTCGCGAGCCCGGCGTCAAGGTGGCGCACCACGAGAAGTCGTCGGTCTACCGCGCGCAGCCACAGCGGCTCGTTTCCGCACTCCTCGAAGGTGCGGAGGGCGTGGTGGTCGGGCCCGGCGACTGAGGGCACGGCAGCGCGTGCAGTTTGCACGACGTGACTGAGTTCGAGGCGCTGGAGCTGCCGGTGGCGTGGGTCGACACCGCCGGACGCGCCCCTCTCGTACGCCGCCGCGACGGAGCGTTCGAGATCGAATTCGCCGCCGGCTACCTCCTCGAGCGCGACGGGCGCGGCTGCCCGAGCGCTCACCGCGCCGGGTCGAGGTCGCTGCGAAGCGCTTCGAGAAGTTCGGCTTCCACCGGGCGCTCCGGCTCGCGGGCGCCCGGGCCGGCGATCGCGTTCGCGTCGGGGAGCTCGAGGTGACGCTCTGGGAGTACCCGGCGACGCGTCTCCGCTCCTCGGCGGGCGGCGATGGCATCGCGGGGTATGGCTACGCGGTGATCCCGGCGCTCGGTCGGCTCGATCAGCTGGAACTCCCCGCGATCGCGGAGGGCGTGGCCGACGAGGTGATCGCGAGCCTGTTAGAGGCCTAGTCGGCCGACACCTCGGCGGCACGCAACTCCTCGACGGCGCGTGGGATCTCCTTGCCGACGCGGTCGATCTGCGCTTCGCTCAGCGAGGGCCAGAGCGTGAGTCGGAGTGAGCCGATGGCGAGGTCGATCGGGACGCCCATCGCGAGCAGCACGTGCGAAGGCTCCCAGGTCGCGGAGGTGCAGGCGGCGCCCGCCGAGCATTCGATTCCCGCCCGGCTGAGCGCCTCGACCAGCGACTCACCCTCGACGCCTTCGAAGCAGACGTGGAGATTGTGCGGCAGCCGCTGCGTCGGGTGGCCATTCAGTCGCAGGTTGGGGAGCGCGCCGGTCAACGCCTCGAGGAGCTGCGTGCGCAGAGCATCGGTGCGGAGGGCGAAGTCGCTGCGCTCCTCCTGGGACAGCCGCAGCGCCGTAGCGATGCCGACGATGCCCGGGACGTTCTCGGTGCCGGACCGCCGCTGGCGCTCCTGCCCGCCGCCCGAGGCCTGCTCGAGGAACGGGACATCTCGCCGCAGGTAGAGCACACCCGTGCCCTTCGGACCGCTGAACTTGTGCCCGGAGAGCGAGAGCAGGTCGACACCAAGCTCGTCGACATCAAGGCCGAGCGAAGTAGCGGCCTGCACAGCGTCGGTGTGGAACGGGATGCGGCGACCGAGTTCGTCGGCACGTGCCCGCACGGCACACGCGATCTCGGCGATCGGCTGCACCGTGCCCACCTCGTTGTTCGCATAGCCAACAGACAGGAGCACGGTGTCCTCGCGCACAGCGGCTGCGACCTCGGCGGGCGAGAGGCAACCCGTGTCGTCGACAGGCAGCAGTTCGACATCGAAGCCGAAGCGTTCGAGGTACTGCAGCGAGTGCAACACGGCGTGGTGCTCGATCTCGGTACTGAGGACATGGCGTCCCGCGCCCGCATCGGCTTGTGCGAAGGCGACGCCCTTGATCGCGGCGTTGATGCTCTCCGTACCGCCCGAGGTGAAGACGATCTCCTCTGGAATCGCGCCGAGGATGTCCGCGACGGTCTGCCGCGCGTCGTCGAGCGCCTGCGCCGCGCGGAGGCCGCCGGCGTGGTGAGCCGAGGGGTTGGCGAACGCCTCGCCGAAGTACGGCAGCATCGCCGCCAGGATCTCGGGACGCACGGCGGTGGAGGCCGCGTGGTCGAGATAGATGGGTTCGGGCCGGATCGGCCGGGGATCAGGCATGGCCGTCAGGGTACCCCACGGGGGTACCCACAGTAAATGCTACAGCGCACATTGGGGCGTCTCGATTTCCGTTGCGCGTTCCCTGCTGCTCTCGTCTTCGGGCGCTGATTGGCTATCCGGCGTCGGCGCGCCACGCGTAGTAGTCGACCACGCGCGCGAACGCCTCGGCGCCTTGCTGGAAGTTGGGGTAGATCGGGAACCCACGCTGCGAGACGGCTCGACGCGCGTGCACCATCGTTTCCTCGATGTCACCCATCGCGCCGCCCGACGGCATCATCGCGACCACGGGCAGCCCCGTGTCCTGCCGGTACTGATCGAGGCGGTCGAGCATGGCGTCCAGGCGCTCCGGGTGCTTGTCGTAGCCCCGTGCGCCGAGCTCGATGGCGACGCCGCCGTCGATCGCATCGTCCTCCGCGAGGATCTCGAGGATCTTGCTGAGGTTCTCGGTCTCCATCCCGATCGTCGACGCTGCGTCGAACGGGTTGCGGTAGGAGCCACCGATCGTCATGAAGAACTCGCCCAGGCGGTCGTAGGAGCGCTTCGAGAGCTGCGGGACGCCGAAGCCGGCGCGTTCGAACTGGTCCGTGATCGCGACCGACTGGCCGCCGGTCATCGCGATCAGCCCCAGCCCGCGCTGGCTCGACGGCGGCGTGTGCACGAGCGCGGCGATGGCGTCGACGGTCTCGTCGATGGAGCGGGTCGAGATCACACCGGTCTGGCGCACCATGCCCTCCCAGACGGCGTCATTGGAGGCGAGCGATCCGGTGTGCGACTGCACGGCGCGCGCGCCGGAAGCCGTGCGACCGCCCCGCCAGATGATGACCGGCTTCACTTTCGTCGCCTTGCGCAGCAGCTCGAAGAACCGGCGTCCCTCACGGACGCCCTCCAGGTACATGGCGATGGCCGGCGTGTCCTCGTCGTGCAGCAGGTAGTCGAGGTAGTCGGCCTCGTTGAGCACGACCGCGTTGCCGATCGAGATCGTGCGTGTGACCTTCACGCCGAGGCGCTGCGCGCCGAGCGTGATGCCGATGCCGTGGGTGCCGCTCTGCGAGATGATCGAGATGTCGCCGCCGTCGCCTTGCTCCTGCCCGGCCATGAACTTCACACCGAGCCGCCGGTTGTACACGCCCATGCAGTTCGGACCGACAAGGGGCATGCCCGCGTCCTGGCACATGCCGACGAGGCGATCCTGCAGCTCGATCGCCTCAGGCTCGCCGGTCTCGGCGAACCCGCTCGTGAACATCGAGATGCCACCGACGCCGAGTTCCGCCGCGTCGGCGACGATGAAGGGCGTGACCTGCCTCGGCACGGCGCAGATCACCAGGTCGATGTCGCCGGGGACCTCCTTGAGCGACGAGTAGTTCACGATCCCCTTCTTCTCGATGCCCGGGATCTCCTTCTCGTCGAGCTGGACGGAGACGACATCGCCGGTGAACTCTGAGAGGTTGCTGATCCACTGGTAGTTCGGGCCCTTATCGCCGACGACGGCGATGCGGTTCGGGTTGAGGGCGCGGTGCAACCGGGCGCTGTCGATCGCGCTCATGCGCTGTCGCCATTCGCGTCGGCGAGGACGATCCGAGCGTCGACGGCGATCGCGCCGTCTGCGTAGGCGAGCACCGGATTGAGGTCGAGCTCTTCGACCTCGGGGTGAGCGGCGACGAAGTCCGACACCTGCAGGATGATGCGCTCGAGCGCCTCGACGTCAGCAGGCGCCTGTCCGCGCACGCCCTCGAGGATGGCAAAACCGGCGATGTCCCGGACCATCTGCCGTGCGTCGCGCTCTTCGAGCGGGACGATGCGGAAGGCAACGTCCTTCAGCACCTCGACGAAGACGCCGCCGAGGCCAAACATCATGACCGCCCCGAACTGTGGATCGGTCGTCGAGCCGATGATGACCTCCGTGCCAGATTCCGCCTGCCGTTGCACGGAGATGCCGGCGAGCGCGGCGCCGGGAGCAGCATCCTGCACGCGCGCGAGCATGGTCTCGTAGCCCTCGCGGACGGCGTCCGCATCCTCGAAGCCGAGGGCGACACCGCCGACGTCTGACTTGTGGGCGATGTCGGGCGAGACGATCTTGAGGACGACGGGGTAGCCAAACTCCTCCGCGAGTGCTGCCGCCTCGTCGGCCGAGACGGCGACGCGCGTCTCCGTGACGGGTACTCCAGCCGCAGCCAGGAGCTCCTTGGCTTCGGCCTCGCTCAGCAGCGTTCGGCCCTCGGCGCGCGCAGTGGCGATCGGATCAGGCATCGGTCATCTCCCGTGGGTAGATGCGCGGTCGCGCCGGCACGAACCACTGTTGGGGCGGCGCGGCGCGGCTCCGGCATCGTAGGTGCGGTCCCGCGGACCCGCAATAGAAATATCGCCCGGCCTGCTTTCTGACAGCCTCGGATGCGACGCCCGGAGAGTCGTGGTACAACCACGCGCGATGCGGGTCCAAACCACGAGTATCCGGGAGCGACCGGCAGCGCATGTCTGACTTCGAGGTGCGTTCCGTCGAGTACCACCGTGACACGTCCGGAACGCTGATCGAGGCGTCCGCGTGGCGCACCGAGTTCCTCGCGCCGCCTGCTCCCGCTAGGGCGGATGTGCGCATCGTGCGCCTGCGCGTGGCGCCGAACCTGGCGTCGCGACCGGGCTGGCTCATGATCGAGACGACCGTCGGCGGGGTCGCGGACATCGAGGCGCCGTACATCGTGGACCGTGCCCCGACCGCCGCTAGCACGATCGAACGGCAGCTCTGGCAGGCTTCACCCCACTGGCGGCCGCAGCGCCCGATCCTCCGCGGGTACCTCGACGCCGCGCTGGCGGCGCTGCTGTCGCCGGAGACGCCGCCTGAAGGCCTGCTCCGTTCAGAGGCCGCAGCGCTCGCGGAGCTGCGCAGCTTCGCCCTAGCACGACGCGAGCGCGAGCCCTGGAGCACGTTGGCGAGCGCCGATGAGCCAGAGGCGATCGAACGCTGGGTCCAACTGTCGTTCGAGGAACCTGACGCTCTCGCCGACACGGTGCTCCTCGAACGGCTCGACGCGGACGGCGAGATGGAAGCGGTCCGCCTGCTGCGCTACCTCCGCGGCGCGCGCATCGTCGAAGACACTCCGGAGCGCGTCGAGCTCGCAGTCGATCTCCGAGCGTTGCTGGAGCAGGCGACGCCCTGGCGACACTACGAGCGCGACGATCTGGCGGCGGCGTGGCCGGCCGTCCGCGCCTGGGCCAGGCGTTACCGCGTCGCCTACGAACGCTGGTATCGGCACGCCCTCGAGGACCTCGAGGTGACACGAACGATGTTGGCGGCAGCCGACCCGCAGCTGACGATGCTGAGCCGGCTGGACAGCGTGGAGGCGCTCGGTGCACCGGATGGCGAGGGAGCGACGGCGAACCTCGCCCGCATCCTCGCCGCGATCGACGCACTGCCGAGCACGGTCGGCGAGGAGGAGCCCACCAGCGGTGACCTGGCGCTCGGTGGACGCTTCGAGCTCGTGGCGGACGCTGAGGCGGCGCTCGCGGGCCTCGAGGTCACGGTCGACCGGCGGCAGCGTCGGCTGGCGAGTGCGCTGACATCGCTGGTGATGGGCCGAACGGACGTCGACCCCCTCGATCGTGTCCTACAGGCGCTGCTCGCGAGCGACCTCGACGACCTGGACCGCGTGCTCAGTTCGGAGGTACTGGCGCAGATCGAACGGCTGCTGGGCGGGGGTAACACGGTGGCCGGTCCGGTCTCGCAGCTGCTCACGCGGTACGACGAGGTGAGCCAGTCGACGATTGACGAGATCGTCGTCTCGTTCCGGATCTTGTTGGAAGATGCCGTCGAGGACGGAGAGCCCGTCGGGTTGCGCTGACGATCGGAATGCCCTGAGGCGTAGCGAATCTCTCGGTGGGAGCTGAGGGGTGGAGGCTGAGGGGTGGCGGAAAAGGGCAAAACGAAACCCCCTCTTCGGCGATCGTCCCGAAGAAGGGGCCTCTTGCTTGTCGGGTCTCTGCCCGCCCCCAAGAACCGCTACAGAGTCGGTTTCTGGCGACGCCCCCGCCTAAGCCGAGGAGAATGTAGGCCCCGCAACCCCCTCGATGGCTTACTTCTCAACAAGGTCGTGCACAAGCAAGGCACAAAATCGGGGATACGGTTCGATAAGTTCGTGCCACAACTCACACAGAGAAGTGACGGCACGCTCTGCTCGTAGACCGCGGGCGATATCGAAAGACCCCGCTCTCGCGGGGCCTCGACAGTGGTCCTGGACAGTTGGTGTGACGACCTGGGCGGCGCTCGCATCGCCGGCAGGCGGTTCCGCGCGCACGACCGCCGCCCGGGTCGAAAGACGAAGCCCCGCTCCGTTCGATCGAACGGAGCGGGGCGTCTTGCCTGTCTGGGTCTCTGCCAAATCCGTGGAAGTCACCTACAGAGTGCGAATTCCGGATTCCCCGCCCAGGCCACGGCCACCATAGCCAGCGCGAGCCGAACGAGTACGGCTGTTATACACAGCGTCGTGAACAAGCGCTGCAACCTGGCCACAATTCAGGTGGACAACCACGCCAGTCCGGCGGATGTCGTGCCACGGCGGTTGCGCTCGGACCACGACCGCACCGAGGATCGGCCCATGGGCCTGTCACGCCGCTTCCAGCAGTTCCGTCGCCGCTTCCGTGGCGGTCGCGATGACACGCAAACGTTCGACGACCAGCTCGAACGTGGCGAGGTCACGACGGCCCTCGTCGTCGGCCTCGGCAACCCGGGTGCGGAGTACGGCAACACGCGTCACAACGTTGGGGCCTGGTGCGTCCGGCGACTGGCCAACGGTCATAGCGTGCAACTGACGCGCCACGGGCGAGTCGACCGCGCCGCCGTGGAGGTGGACGGGCACGCGCTGACGATCGCCCGACCGCGGGCGATGATGAACGTGTCCGGTCCGCCGATCGCTGCCGAGCTGAAACGCCTCGGGCTGAGGCCCCAGCAGCTGCTGGTGATTTACGACGACCTGGATCTGCCCGTGGGGCGGCTGCGATTGCGCGCCTCCGGTGGCTCCGGCGGAAACAACGCGCTGAAGTCGATCATCTCCGCGCTGGGTGGCTCCACCGAGTTCCCCCGTCTCCGTATTGGCATCGACCGGCCATACGACGACGGTGAGCCCGTGCGCGACCCGGAGCGCGTCGCCGCCTGGGTGCTGTCGGAGCCCTCGAGGGCGGAGCGCGAGACACTCGAAGCGGCCGCGCGGAACGCAGTCGATGTGGCAGAGACGGCCGCGCGCGACGGCATCGATGCCGCGATGCGCATCGCCAACGCGCCCTGAAGTTTCGACGGAGCGCTGTCAGGGCGTTCCCTCAGCACCTCGACCCGGCGCCGCGCTAAACTTGATCGCGACACGAGCACGACAGTTCGAGGGCCACTCCAAACGGGGCGGCCCCGCTTGGGCGTGCGTGACCATCGAGTTGCGCCCTGCGGAGCGCTGAGCAGGACTGGTGATGCGTCTCGACTCCCTCCTCCGGACCTTGCAGAGCGTCGAGCCACTGCCCGAGGTGTACCGCCGCCTCGACAGCAACGCGACCGTTCGCCTCGGCGTGATCGACGCGGCGAAGGCGGTGACCGCTGCCCTGCTGTGGCGTCGGCACCGCACGCCGACACTCCTGATCGTCGCCCGGGAGTCAGACGCCGAGGCCTATGCGGAGCAACTCGCTGGCTGGGCCGGCGATGCGGCGGTGCTCTACCCCTCGCGCGGCGGGATGGCGTACGAGCGCGAGGTCGCGGCGCACGAAAACGCGCAGCGCCGCATCGCGGTCCTCAGTCGCATGGCCCGCGCCAGCTCGGGTGACCCAGCGCCGCTCGTGATCGCCTCGGCGGCGGCCGTAGCGGAGCGCACCATGCGCCCGGCCGACCTGGGCCGCGGACCCGGCCACATCAGGCGCGGCGACCAGATCGAGCTCGATACGCTCGCGCTCAGCCTCGTCGACGCCGGGTATGTCTTCGGCGCACTCGTGGAGGAACCGGGACAGGCCGCCCGCCGCGGCGGCATCCTCGATGTCTTCACGGCCGGGGACGAGACGGCGCTCCGCATCGAGTTCTTCGGGTCGGAGATCGACTCGATCCGTCGCTTCGACGTGGCGGACCAGCGCACGGTCGAGCAGTTGAACGAGGTAGACGTCGGACCGGCCTCGCAATGGTTCCCGACACACGAGGAGCTGATCCGGGTCGCCGACCGCCTCGATCGGGTGCGAGGCGAAGAGGTGGAGGCGGAGCTCTTGCGCCTGCGCAGCGGCGAGCTGGTGGTCCCCGAGCTGTACGGTCCGCTCGCGGTCGAACACACCCTGCTGGATCACCTCTCGCCCGGCGCGCTGTTGCTGATCGACGAGCGCGAGGGGGTCGATGCGGCGCTCAGCGACCTCGAGGAGCTGACGCTTGAGCGCCGAGCCGATCTCGCCGGACACGGCCAGCTCGACCCGGAGGCGCCGCTTCCGCATGCGACGCGACAGGAGATGCGCGTCGCGCTCGACAGTCGGCCGCGGCGCGTCGAGTTCGCGCGCTGGGTCACGGGCCGCGAACCGGGAGCGCTGCGGCTGCCGTTCCAACCGGCGGACGCTTATGCCGGCCTCCTCACCGACGCGGTGCAGGACATCGGCCGACGCCGGCAGCGCCGCGACCGCGTGGTCATCGCCACGCAGCAGGCGCAGCGCCTGGGCGAGGTGATCGAGGAACAGCTCGGCCGCGGTGCGCACCTTGAGGTCGTCGACGCGACGCCGGACCTCGACGCCGGCGATGTAGCGCTGGTACAGGGCAGCCTGCCCGAGGGTTGGTCGGTGGCCACGCCGAACGGCATCGTCGGCCTCGTCACCGACCGCGAGCTGTTCGGCTTCGTGAAGCGGCGGCGGCGGCTGCGTCAGCGCGCGACCCACCGCTCGCAGTTCCTCGCGGAGGTGCGCCCGGGCGACTTCGTGGTCCACGCCGACCATGGCATCGCGCGTTTCGGCGGCATCGTACGGCGGCCCGTGGCCGGCGAGGATCGCGACTACCTGGAGTTGCGCTACGCCGGCGAGGACAAGCTGTACGTCCCGGTTGAGCAGGTCGATCGCGTCTCGCGTTACACCGGTCCCTCCGGGCATGCGCCGCGGCTGACCCGGCTCGGAACGCAGGAGTGGTCGCGCGCGCGCTCGAGGGTGCGCGAGGCGGTGAAGGTCGTCGCGGGCGATCTCGTGCGGCTGTACGCAGCGCGGCAGTTGCTGCAGGGCCACGCCTTCGGCGCCGACGGCGACTGGCAGCGGGAACTCGAGGCCTCGTTCCCGTTCGAGGAGACCGAGGACCAGCTGGAGGCGATCACCGCGGTGAAGGCCGACATGGAGTCGGAACGCCCAATGGACCGCGTGATCTGTGGCGACGTGGGCTTCGGCAAGACCGAGGTGGCGGTGCGTGCGGCGTTCAAGGCGATCCAGGACGGGTTCCAGGTCGCCGTCCTCGTGCCCACGACCGTGCTCGCTCAGCAGCACCTGCGCACCTTCTCGGAACGCCTCGCCGCGTTCCCGACGCGCATCGAGGTGCTCTCGCGCTTCCGCACGGACGCCGAGGCACGCGATGTGATCCGCCGCGCCGCCAGCGGTGAGATCGACATCCTGATCGGCACGCACCGCCTGCTCGAGGCCAACATCGAGTTCCAGAACCTGGGCCTCGTGGTGATCGACGAGGAGCAGCGCTTCGGCGTGACGCACAAGGAGCGGCTGAAGCGGATGCGGCTCGAGGTCGATGTGCTGACGCTCTCGGCGACGCCGATTCCTCGCACGCTGCACATGGCGCTGACAGGCATCCGCGACATGTCGACGATCGACACGCCGCCCGAGGGCCGGCGGCCGGTGCAGACGTACGTGATGGAGTGGGACGAGCCAGCGGTGCGCGAAGCGATCCTCCACGAGCTCGAACGCGGCGGGCAGGTCTACCTCGTACACAACCGCGTGCAGTCGATCGACCTCTTCACCGACGCGATCAAGAAGCTGGTCCCGGAGGCACGCGTGGTCATCGGACACGGGCAGATGCCCGAGGGTCTGCTGAAGCGGGTGATGGAGCGGTTCGCCGACGGCGACTTCGATGTGCTCGTCTGCACGACGATCATCGAGTCGGGCATCGACATCCCGAACGTGAACACGCTGATCGTCGACCGCTCGGACCGCCTCGGCCTGGCGCAGATGTACCAGCTGCGTGGTCGGGTCGGGCGGGGCACGAACCAGGCCTACGCCTACCTGTTCCACCCGCGAGAACACGTGCTGACCGAGGTGGCGCAACAGCGTCTGGGCACGATCTTCGAGGCTTCCGAGCTCGGAGCGGGCTTCCAGATAGCGCTCCGTGACCTCGAGATCCGTGGCGCAGGCAACCTGCTGGGCGCCCAGCAGAGCGGCCACATCGCCTCGGTCGGGTTCGACCTCTACACCCAGATGCTCGGCGAGTCCGTCGAGGAGCTGCGCGCGGCGCACGAACAACGCGCGCCGGAGCCACTGCCACACGAGCGGCGCAACGCGCTGCGCTCGACCCAGATCGACCTCCCGATCCCGGCCTACATCCCTGAGTCGTACATCGAGGACATCGAGGCGCGGCTGGCGCTCTACCAGCGCATCTCCGGTATCGGTGGCGCGGGAGACCTGGACGCGATCGCACGTGAGACGGTGGATCGTTTTGGCGAGCTGCCGGCCGCGCTGTTGTCGTTGCTCGACCTCGTGCGGCTGCGCTTGAGCGCGCTGGAAGCAGGCATCGCCTCGGTGCGGGTCGATGGAGGTGAAGTCATCGTCACCGCGGCAGACGGCCAGCCATTCGCGACACGGACGCTGCCACGCCTGCCCTCGGGCGTGCGCGTGGGGCGCACGCAGTTGCGGCTGCAAGCGAGCGAGCTGGGCGAACACCTCGTCGAGCCGATCGGAGCCCTGCTGCGGCTGCTCGCCGGCGAGCGCGAGGCGGTGCCGGCGTGAGCACGAGGATCCGCACGGCGTTCCTCGACTTCGACGGCACGCTCGGCGGGATGGCCGCGGGGCACTATGCGCTCTACGTGCGCGCCTGCGCGGAGCACGGCGTGGCCGTCTCGTCCCCCGAGGTGACCCCGACTGGGGAGGTCGTGGCCGCGGCGGCGACAGCGGCACTGGCGGAGCTCGAGCTCGACGACGCCTGGGCGCGCTTCAACACGCCGCTGGGCCCGGACCATCGCGAGGTCTCCGGGTCGCACGACGACTTCCGCACCCTCCGTGCAGAGATCGCCATCGACCGCCTGCGAGCGGCCGGTGTCGAGGCGGACGACGAGTCGTTCGAAGCGATCGGGCAGCGCATCGCGATCCTCGAGGAGGAGCCGGAGCACTACAGCCTGTACGAGGAGACGCTCCCGGCGATCGAGCGGCTTGGGCGCAACGGTGTTGATTGCATCGTCGTTTCCAACCACGTCTGGACGCTGCCGGAGATCCTGCGCCAGCTCGATGGGCACGCGCGCTTCGAAGGCGTCGTGACCAGTGCCCGCGTCGGCTACCGCAAGCCGCATCCCGCGATCTTCGAGGCCGCGCTGCGCCTCGGCAGCGGCACGCCGGAGGAGACGCTGATGGTGGGCGACAACATCAGTGCCGACATCGAGGGCGGCCGCGCCGTCGGTCTCCGGCCCGTGTTGATCGACCGCTCGGACACGCCGGCCGAGCCGCCCGAGGGTGCAGTCCTCGTCACGAGCCTGCTCGACCTCCCGCTCGAGTGGCCCCCGTGACCGCCGCGGCGGAGCCGAGCGTAGAGCTGCGCGCGATCGCTCGCGATGAGTTCGACGATCTGTTCGCCCTCGTCGGCCCCTACATCGAGGAGCTCGATGAGTTCGACCCGTTGGAGCCGGCGGGGCCGGGCTACGCCGAGGCGATGCGCGAACGCTACGAGGCCGACCTCGACTCCGACAACGGCGAGGAGCGAGAGCCGTTCTGGATCCTCGACGGTGGCGAGCGCGCCGGGTTCCTCCTCTCACGCCGCTACGCCGACTGGCCGGGCGGCGAGCACGAGATGGCTTCGATCTCGGAGTTCTACGTGCTGCGCGAGCATCGACGCCGCGGGATCGGACGCGCCGCCGTCGAGGCGTGGCTGGCGCTCCACCGCGAACGAGGCACCTGGCTCGTCGAGGCCGACATCATGCGCGAGAACGCGGCGGCCCGCGCGTTCTGGGCCTCGCTCGGCTTCGAGGTGCAGATGCTGCAGACGGCGCGCCGACCGTAGCCGAACACGACACGTACCTCGGAGGGCTCTCAGGACGGTCGCGCGGTACGATCGGTGTCAGCCGCAACACCTTCGTTCGCACACCCGAGGAGCCACGAGTGATCTTCGATGCCCACTGCCACTTCCCGCGCAACTGGGAAGACCCGGACAACCCGGACCACGAGCGCGCCCTGGACGAACGCGCGGACGCCCTCCGCGCCTCGGGCGTGGTCAAGGCCAACCTGCTCTGCGGCGGGCGCTTCGGCATGGAGTACGAAGAGGCGATCGAGCACTCGCGACGGCACGAAGACCTGTTCCTCCCCTCGGCCATGGTCGACCCGGAGGAGATCGGCGGCGCACGCGTCAAAGAGCTGCACGAGCTGGGCTACGCGGGCCTGAAGATGATCGGCGTGCGCCGCAACTACGACGACTACAAGTACTTCCCGGTGTACCAGGCTGCCGAGGAGTTGGGGATGCCGATCCTCATGCACATGGGCGTGATCGGCGGCGGCGTCGACTACTCGATCACCCACCCGCGACGCGACCCGGAGGCGGCTCAGAACATCGAACGGATGCGCCAGTTCCGCGGCCGCATGCCACGCGACGTGTCGGCGATGCGGATGCGGCCGTTCCACATGGACACGATCGCCAACAACTTCCCTGAGCTGCGCCTGATCGGTGCGCACATGGGCGGCACTGGCAACTACGACGAGGCGGCCTCGGTCGCGCGTTGGCGACACCACGTCTACTTCGACCTGTCCGGCGGTGACACGATCGAGCGTCACGCCGTCGAGCGGCAACTAGTCGGCGTGGAGATCGGCGCCGAGAAGCTGGTCTGGGGCTCCGACTGCGGCAACGATGAGATCGCGGACCACCTGGCCAACCTCGAGCGCATCTTCGAGGACACCAACCTCAGCGAGGACGAAGCCTCCCGCATCCGCTGGCACAACGCCGCGGAGATCTTCGGCCTCGAGGAGCCCACGTTCGCAGCGGAGTAGCGAGCATCCGATGAGCGACGAGCCTCCGGCCGCCACCCTCGACGAGACCACGGAGGGCTCCGCGTCGGCTGAGTCGTCACCGGCCGAGTCGTCACCGGCAGAGCCAACCTCGATCGAGTCTGCGCGCGGCACGGGGTCGGGATCGCAGGCGGTCGCGCGCCGGCCGCTTCCCGTCACAGCGCAGATGGTCGTGCTCACTGTGCTCGCGACCATCGTCTTCCTCATGTTCCTGCTGATCGAGCCGACGCCGCGCTGGGTCCTCGTCGTGGGCGCGATCGTCGCGGTGCTCGGCACGGACGGCGCGCTGCGCTCGGCGTGGCCCGACCGCTTCCGGCAGATCGGCGAGGCGGCGCCGTACGTCTTCCTCCCCGCGCTCTACGTCATCGCCACGCCGGTGCTGATCGAGCACAACGTGCGGGGCGCCTGGATCATCCTCGCGGCGTTCGCCGCCAGCGCCGGCTTTGGCGTCATGCTGCTGGCCTCGGTCGGCTCCGTCCGCCCGCACGCGCCGATCTACCAGACCTCGAGGATCCTCGCGACGGTCGTGACCTACTTCGTCGCGTTCGCGCTGTTCTCGCTCGTGTATGTGCTGGACCTCGACCTCACGGCCGCGGTCATCGCCGTCGCGATCGTCGCCGTGATGCTTGCCATCGAGGTGCTGCGCGAGGGTGAGGTCGATCCGCTCGAGACGCTCGTCTTCGCTGGTATCGCCGGCATCGTGGTTGGCCAGGCGCGGCTGCTCCTCTGGTGGTTCGACCTCGACACCTACCTGGCGGGCCTGACGTTGCTGATCGCGTTCTTCCTCGTCACCGGCCTGCTGCACGCCCACCTGACGAGGCACCTGACCCGCCTGACCACGGTCGAGCACACTGTGGTCGCAGCCATCGGAATCGCCCTCGTGGTGGTCGCGCGCAGCAACGGGCTCGCCTGACGCCGGCCTCCACCACTGTTACGATCCCGGCCCCGGTCGGGGAGTGGCGCAGTCTGGCAGCGCACTTGTCCGGGGGTCAAGTGGTCGCCGGTTCGAATCCGGCCTCCCCGACCATATCCCCCCCGCCCCGCAAGCTGCGAGACATCGCCCGCGATCGCCCGCCGGCCGCCTAATTCCAATTCGCAGCAGCCCCTGAGGGGTGCCGCGCGGAATCATTCGGCGCGAAGCAATGTAATTCGAACTCGCGGCCTCCCCCTTTGGGGGCCGCGCAATATAGAAATTCATCTGGCTTATCCTGACGCTCACCCCGCGCGGCGAACAGCCAACGTTGCGAGGTGTCAACCCTCTTGAGGACACTCGAGGCGAAGCGTCCCTTTGGCCCGGACTCAGGCGACCCGCTGGAGTTGCGCAGATGAGCGCGGAACTCGCCGCAAACCTCGAGTTCGTGAAGAACCACTTCGAGGGCCGGCAAGGCATCTACATCGAACATGGCGCACTGCGCATTTGCGTCACGAACATCGAAACCGATGTCAAGAAGCAGCTGATGTCCGCAGACGTGGCGGTGATCCCCACGCCGGGGTTACCAGTGGGTGCGCTCGCGCGCTTTGGACCCTCTGATAGCTGGAGGATCGGGACGATCGCAGAGTTTTCGTCCTTCGCCGATGAGTACTGGTCGGCTCAGTACCCTCGCTGGTCGATCTTCTTCTCTGAGCGCGTCGTGGAGGGCATCGTCGAGCTAGCTTCGCGATGGCCCGACGATCGAGACGACCAAGGTCGATACGAAGACGTCAATGAGTGGTTGCTTGATCATGCGTACGTATCGCGGGCCCAGAGTGTGAATCCCAACGATCCGATGCAGGCGGCACATCGTGCGAAACGGCCGGGCGGCACAGCAGCGCAGCAATGGAAAGAACTCGAAGGTCGAGGCTTGTTCGGGAGGCTGCTGGGGTTCCTCTGGCCGCGACGGGGACGCCGCTGACGTCCTCTTGAGGCGCGACATCACCGTGAATGAGGGTGCGATGGCCGTCAACTCTGTCCAGGAGCAACCGCAGGAGCTCGGCGTCTAGTAGTCGGCAACGCGAGGAGGGACGAGCATGAGTCGCGGCGGCGCCCGCCAAATTCCAATTCGCAGCCGCCCCTAAAGGGTGTCGCGCGGGAATGAATTGTGGCGTGTCAACGCAAGTCGCGGCCTCCCCCATAGGGGGCCGCGCAAAAATAGAAATTGAGATTGACGGTTCGAACCCGTTCGGGGTCGCCATGCCCGTCTAACTCAGCCGCCCTCTCGGGCGGCGTCGTCTTGTCCTCGCCATCAAGGTTGCGGTCTTCTTGCTCTCGCCAGGGTAAGTTCGCGCCTACCGCCCGTCGGCCTCGATGTTGCCGATCCAGATGGTCGGTGGGCCGGTGACGCCACCTTCAGCCATGCGTGCCTGCACGACGGGATCGGCGAGCATCGCACCCACCGCATCAGCGCTCTCGAACGTGGCAACTATTATCGCGACGTTCTCCGCCTCGACATCGCGCGCCACGAACACCTCCGACATGCCATGCTTCTCGCGGATGCTCGGGTCGGCATCGAAAGACGACTTCCATTCATCAAAGTTGCTCACCGGAGCGCGCATCACCGCTACTACGGACATCTCAAATCTGAACCGCCCCGGGTTTAGTGGAGACTCGGTTCATTGAGTCCCGGCACCTGCCGAGACCAGCTCACGTTCCTGGTTGCGCTCGTACTCGGCGGGTGGCAGGTAGTCGAGCGCACTATGCAACCGCCGATGGTTATACCAGTCCACCCACTCCAGCGTCGCCAGCTCGAGGTCGTCGAGTCCGCGCCACGGTCCCCGGCGGTGCACCAACTCCGCCTTGTAGAGCCCGATCACCGACTCCGCCAGCGCGTTGTCATAGGAGTCACCACGACTCCCGACCGAGGTCACGGCCCCGGCCTCGGCGAGCCGCTCGGTGTAGCGGATCGAGAGGTACTGCACCCCACGATCGCTATGATGAATCAGCCCGTCGAAGGGTCCGTTCCGCGCCCATAGCGCCTGCTCAAGGGCATCGAGCGCGAGTTCGGTCCGCAGTGAGCGCGATGCCTGCCAGCCGACGACCGAGCGCGAGTAGACGTCGATGACGAAGGCGACGTAGACGAAGCCCGACCAGCTGGGCACGTAGGTGAGGTCGGCTACCCAGAGCCGGTTGGGGGCTGGTGCGTGGAAGTCCCGCTCCACGAGGTCCGCCGGTCTGGGCGCGCTCTCGTCCGCCACGGTCGTCCGTTTGACCTTCCCACGTACCACCCCAGAGAGACTCAGCTCCCGCATCAGCCGCTCCACGGTGCAGCGCGCGACGGGGATGCCCTCGCGGTGCAGCTGGCGCCAGAGCTTGCGCGCACCGTAGACCCCGAACTGTTCGGCGTGGACGTGCTGCAGCTTCACCTTCAACGCCTCGTCACGCACCCGCCGCGCCGAGAGCGGTCGGCTCCGGGCGGCGTAGTAGCTGGACGGGGCGACCTGCAGTTCCCGGCAGATCGGCTCGACCCCGAAGCGTTCGCGGTGGGTCTTGATGAAGCGAGTCATTTCGGCAGTCGCGGGTCGAGCTCCCGCGCGAAAAAAGCCGAAGCGGCCTTGAGGATCTCGTTCGCCCGGCGCAGCTCACGGTTCTCGCGCTCGAGCTCCCGCAGCCGCGTCTGCTCCTCCGTCGTCTGCCCCGGCCGTGCGCCGCCGTCGACCTCAGCCCGTCGCACCCACTTCCGTAACGTCTCCGGCGTCATCCCGAACTTCGAGGCGATCGAGCTGATCGTTGCCCACTGCGACGAGTGGTCCCGCTCGTGCTCGAACACCATCCGGACCGCCCGCTCGCGGATCTCCGCTGGGTATCTGCCTGGTCGTGTCATCGCTCCATCCTCTCAAGGACTGGAGCCTCCAACATTCCCGGGGCGGTTCAAATCCCTTTCGCTCTTGAAGGCTGAGACGGTAACAGAAGCGACGACTGCGCTCGATCGCGTCTCCGACACCAGAGCTAGATCGACGCCGGAGCACGACCGGCCCAAGCGTTCGCACCTCCAAGGTCGCCTGACTCGGATCCCATCGCCCTCGTCTCGGATCAGTTCAGGCCCAGAACGGTAGGCGCAGTCCGCTCGAGGATCTGCGTGAGGTCGTCGACAGGGAGGTCCACTTCGCGGATCCACGAGAACGTGCGCTCGTACGACTCGAAGCTGAGCAGAACCGGGTAATCGCTCCCCGGCAGGATGTGATCGGCGCCAAACGCCAGCGCCGCGCAAATCAACGCGGCGTGTGATCCATGCGCGACCGTGTCATAGAAAAATCGGCGCGCGGTGACGCTCGGTGGTTCCGCCAGCTCGAACTGCTCCATCGAGAACTGGTTGTCGAGACGGTCGAGCAGCATCGGCAGCGGCCCGCCGAGGTGCGGGATCACGTAGGTGATGTCGGGGAACCGCTCCGGGATGCGTCGAGAGATCAGGTGCAGTCCGATGGACGCATCCTCAAGGGAAGTGCCGACAGCCGCGGCGAGCCCGAACTCGTTGATCATGGGCGACCGAATGCCATCGCCGCAGGGGTGGAAGAACAGCACGCCTCGGCGGCGGTTGAGCTCCTCGTAGATGGGCAGAAACTCGTCCTCCGCGACTGAGCGATCGAGGGCTGAGATGTGGAGGCTCAGCCCGATCATCTCGAGTTCATCGAACCCGCGTTCCAGTTCGCGCAGGGAGGCCTCAATGTGTGGCAGCGGGAGCGTCACCAGCGCTCGGAACGAATCAGGATGTCGGGCGACCAACTCTGCGTGCTCGTCATTGCAGAGCCGTGCCGCGGCCACGGATGCTGTCTCGTCGGGTGAATAAGGCGACCGCGCCGCCGCGGGCGAAAGCACTTGGAGACCGACCCCGGCTTCGTTCATGTGTTCGAGTCGGCGGGCGATGTGTTCTTCTGTATCGGTGTCTGGGTGCGGCGCCATCGCGCCGCCTCGGCGGACCGCAGGCAACGCGGCGATGGCGTCCATGTACGCGCGAGGATGGTAGTGGGCGTGGGTATCGATCACGTGGGCTCCTTCGTCCGCGCTGGTTCTAACAGATCGGGACAAGGCGGCCGGTGGAGAGAGGGGTGCGGCCTTCGA
The DNA here is from genome assembly GCA_965226785.1 of Dehalococcoidia bacterium. Classification (GTDB taxonomy): domain Bacteria; phylum Chloroflexota; class Dehalococcoidia; order UBA2979; family UBA2979; genus CBDDEC01. Next base: position 49,706 of record CBDDEC010000001.1, on the reverse strand, counting down.
TCGACCTGTGGCCCGCTACTATCCGGGTGCTTCGAGGAGGTTCGCGATGACATCACCAGCAGCGCCGGTGCTCTACCACGAGTCCGACTCGCTCGCCTTCATCACCCTGAACCGGCCCGAGAAGTTGAACACGCTAAACGAGAGCGTAATCCAGGGCATCGCTGATGGCATCGACGAAGCGACCGCATCTGAGACGGCGCGCGCGATCGTGATCCGAGGCGCTGGCCGCGCCTTCACGGCGGGCTACGATCTCAACCCCGATCCCCGCGCGCCGCGCGAACGGCCTCGGCGCTGGGGCGCACCGTCGGTCGAGCGCCGCGACGGCGCCTGGGATCCCGTGCAGGACCTCCAATTCATGGGCGCTAACATGCGGCGCTTCATGAAGTTGTGGGAGTGCCCGAAGCCGGTGATCGCCCAGGTCCATGGCTATGCGCTGGGCGGCGGCACGGATCTCGTGCTCTGCGCCGACCAGATCTTCATGGCTGAGGACGCGATCATTGGCTACCCGCCGTCTCGCGTGTACGGCACGCCAACCACGATGCTCTGGGTGTACCGAGTAGGGCTCGAGCACGCGAAGCAGTTCCTCCTGTCAGGCGACCAGATCGACGCGGAGACCGCGCTGCGCATTGGGCTGGTCTCTCGCGTCTACCCCGCGGACGAACTGGCCGATGAGGTCGAGACATACGCGCGGCGACTCGCCGAGATCCCCGCCAATCAACTGGCGCTGAACAAGCTACTGATCAACCAGGCGTACGAGAACATGGGTCTGCGGACGACTCAGCTGCTTGGGACCCTCTTTGATGGCGTTACCCGCCACACTGAAGAGGCCCTGCGCTGGCGCGAGCAGTTCGGTGAGCTGGGCTTTCGGGAGACGATCCGGCGTCGCGACGCACCGTTTGAGGACTACGGGGAGCGCCCCCGCTAGACACCACCCTGCGGCTCACCATGGGTGACAGCACAAGCAAGGCCCCTCTCCGGCGTCCCGGAACCCGAGCCGCTTTACTCGATCCAGCTCGTTTCGCGACATGTTCATCCGACCAGAAACGTCGCAGTCATAGGCTGGATTGAGTACTGCCGCCCCGCGGGGCTGTACGCTCACGTCGTGAGCACTGACCTCGGCATCCCGCTGTCCGTCCTGGATCTCGCACCCGTGGTCGAGGGCTCCACGCCGGCTGATGCACTGCAGAATTCGCTGGACCTCGCGCCGCGCGTGGAACGACTCGGGTTCAACCGGTACTGGGTCGCCGAGCACCACAACTCCCTCGGCATCGCGTCGTCGGCCCCGGCGGTGCTCCTAGCGCATGTCGCATCAGTCACCTCGACGATCCGTGTGGGTTCTGGCGGAGTGATGCTGCCGAACCACGCGCCCCTTGTCGTTGCCGAGCAGTTCGGCATGCTCGAGGCGCTCCATCCGGGACGCGTCGACCTCGGTATCGGCCGCGCTCCGGGTACCGATCAGCTCACCGCATACGCCCTGCGTCGCGGCCGCACAGCCGCCGACGACTTCCCTGAGCAAATGGTCGAGCTCCTTGGCTACTTCGATGGCGAGTGGTCCCCGGATCACCCCTTCCGCGAGATCGTCGCCACGCCAGGCCTGGGGTACCGTCCGGCGCTTTGGATGCTCGGCTCATCGACCTACGGTGCCCAAGCGGCTGGCGTCCTCGGCCTGCCCTACTCCTTCGCACATCACTTTGCATCCGAGAGCACGATGGCCGCCGCCCAGACGTACCGCGATGGGTTCCGCCCCAGTGATGTGCTCGCTGAGCCGTATCTGATGCTCGGCGTCTCCGTCGTCTGCGCCGAGACGGATGAGCGCGCGGCCTGGCTTGCGGCTCCGGGCAGGCTGTCGTTCGTCCGTTCGCGCACCGGTCAGCGGGGGCGATTCCCGACGCCAGAGGAGGCCGCAGCCTACGAGTATTCCCCACACGAGCGAGCGCTGCTGGAGTCGCGCGCGAGCTCCCAGATCGTCGGCACTCCGGAGACGGTCCGGATCGGACTCGCCGCGCTGATGGATGAAACAGGCGCCGATGAGCTGATCATCACCACGGCCGTCCACTCTCACGCCGATCGAGTTCGCTCCTTCGAGCTCGTCGCCGGTGCGGTCGCGATGTCGCCGGCTGAGAAGGACTGAGGCCGGCCTCCCTGACCATATCCCGCCCGCCCGCAAAGTTGCGAGACATCGCCCGCCATCGCCCGCCGCCCGCCAATTTCCAATTCGCAGCCTCCCCCTTAGGGGGTCGCGCAAAATAGAAATTGAGATTGACGGTTCGAACCCGTTCGGGGTCGCCATACCCGTCTAACTCAGCCGCCCACCGGGCGGCTTTCTCGTGGCGTGCAGCGACGCAAGGTAGCAATGCATCGACCGCTATCGACCGTCGACCGCTGACTCGGCGTCGGATGGCCGGTGAGGCACGGTTGCGCGGACGGCTTCTCCTCGGTTTCTGGTGGTCGGGAAACTCTTTAGGCGTGCGAAGTGCGGCGGCGCGCAACTGTCGTCAGGCCGCCCTTCTAGCGCAGACGCGGCCTGGCTCAAAAACTCGTCCAGTTTGTCTGCTCTTGGATCTGCGATCCGTTGCTGGAAGGTCAACGGTCAGCAGAATCTGCCAAGATCCATGCCTCTGGCCTTCGCCTGGGGGCGCGCCCCCCTCCGAGGCTGATGGAACGCCCGGTGATCCGCAATACGTCGAGCGAAGATGGCACTCGGCTCGTGGAACGTTGCCGACCCCGTGCTGCGACCGTCGGTTAAGGTTGTTGGGAGCTAGGCTTCACCCGCGTCCCGTAGCGCGCCCAGGATCTCCACGGCGTGCTCGAACGCCCACAGATGCCCACCGCCGGGCACGAACCGGGCGTCGCAGCCAGGGATCGCCTCCGCTACACGTCGCGCCGCAGCAGGCGGCACGTTCTCGTCACGCTCTCCATGCCACAGCAGGACCGGCACGCGGATCTGTTCGAGCTCGAAGCCCCATGGCTGTGTATAGAGCCGCCCGTCAGTGGTCAGACCGGCGGCCCCCTGGCGAAAAGCCTCAGGGAGAGCGCGTCGTGAGACTTGCTGCAATTCGGTCTGCGTCAGTGCTTCGCGATCTGCCGCCCCATACGATGCTGTCATCTGCGCCGTCATCCAGTCCGGGGCGTAACGGAAGCCGAGGGCGCCGACCGTCAGCAGTGCACGCAGCGCCCACGGTGCACGGGCTGCCAGAGCGAAGGTGGCGCGCACACCACGTTGCAGGCTCATTGGCTGGTTCGGCCAGGGCGGGGCCGTCCCGCTGACATGCGCTGCCGCGATGACCCGCTTCGAGAGCAGCGCGGCACAGGCCAGCGCGTAAGGGCCTCCGCCTGAGAACCCGAGCACGCGAAAGCGATCGATTCCAAGTGACTCGGCAAGGGCTGTGATATCCGCTGGCCAGTCGGTGAGGCGACGGCCTTGTTGGTAGTCAGACAGCCCGATTCCTGGTCGATCGGGCGCGATCAGCCGCACGCCCGCGGCCCCAGCTGCGTCCGCGAACCCCGCTGCCTCGAGCCGTGATCCGGGCCAACCGTGGAAGCTAAAGACCGGAGTGCCCGCGTCGTCGCCGAAGATTGCGTACCCCAGCGTCCGACCATCCGGCAGCACGTAGGTCGAGCTTTCGTTCATGTGTCGCACTGTACGCAGAAGCCCCGCCCCGCCCGCCTGTTCACCAGCAGCGATTCCGCCTCGTAGGGCGGCTTCGTCATGTCTTCGGACCGGCGAGGCGTCGTGCCAGCTACCATCGCGATTGCTGTGAGCCGCCATGGACGGAGAGTTGATGACGACCGTAACGCTGACTGGGACTGGCACACCTACACCGCGCCCCGAACGCGCGGGTGCCGGGGTGCTCGTTGAGGCAGGCGGCCGGTACCTGCAGCTCGACGCTGGACGAGCGACAGCCATGCGACTGGCGGGCCTCGGCGTCACGGCGGGGATGCTCGACGCGGTGTTCCTCACACACCACCACTCTGACCACTTGCAGGGGCTGGACGACCTGGTCTTCAGTCGGTGGGTGACTGCCGTTATGGAAGACGAACCGCCCGACCACATCCCCCTCCCCTTGGTTGCGCCGGACGGACCGCTGCGCCCGTTGCTCGAATCACTCCTCGACCCCTGGGAGTCTGACTTCCAGGTCAGGCGCCACGACATGGACACTAAATTCTCGCCTGCCCTGGAGCCGACCTTCTTCCGGCCGCAGGATGAGCCTCAGGTCGTCTGGCAGCGTGGCAGCCTATCGGTGACGGCCGCAGTCGTTCGTCATGAGCCGGTCGTACCTGCCGTCGCGTACCGCGTGGACTCCGAGGATGGCTCTGTCGTCTTCAGCGGCGACACGAAACCCTCCGAGGAGATGCGCCGACTGAGCGCAGGCGCGGACGTGTTGGTGCACGAGGCGATGCTCAGCGACGCGCTGCTCGGCACACCCCGTGAGCGCGTCATGCACTACCACTCGGATAGCGAGGCGGTCGGGGCCATCGCCGCGCGGGCCGGCGTCACTACCCTCATGCTCACACATCTCATCCCGCCGCCAGAGGTCATCGACGACGGCGTGAGGCGCTACGAAGAGTCAGTCCGTCGGAGTGGATTCGAGGGCGAACTCGTGGTCGGCGAGGACGGCTCGAGCGTCACGCTAGGCGCGCGTTGAGGGCCCGACGGACCGAGGGCGCTAGTACGAGCCAAGCTCCCGCAGCCGTCGGTCGCTGATGCCAAAGTAGTGCGCCACCTCGTGCTGAACCGTGTGCTCCACGAGCGTTGCGAGATGCTCGGCGTCGCGCGCCATTCGTTGGAGCGGCTGCCGGAAGAGGACGATGACGTCAGGCGTCGTGAGGTTGTAGCCGGACGTACGGCGGGTCAACGGGACCCCGCGGTAGAGCCCGAGCAACGTATGGCCGCGGGTAGTGCCGGTGCGTCGGAGGTCGTCTGGATGAGCCGCTTCCTCAACGATGAAGCTCAAGTTCTCGATGCGCTCGCGGAACGCCTCGGGTAGCGCGGCCACAGCCTCGACGAGCAGTGCCCCGAATGTCTCACGGTCGATTTGGTGCATCGCTCTCACCGTACCGCCATCGCCCTCTCGCGTGGTCCACCGCGGCAGGCTTGGGGTCGCCATACGCGTCTTTTCTAACTCAGCCGCCCGCAAGGGCGGCTTGCGCGAGCCGTGGAGCTCCGCAGGTACAATCAATCGACCGCTATCGACCGTCGACCGCGCTCTCGGCTCGATTAGCCCGTTGGGCACCGCCTCGCGCCTGCCGATGGCTCGCGTGATTCCTTGTTCTGATGCAGAAGGTTGCGACCACCAATGGGCCCGTCCCCGAATGAAGTCTCAGACCGAGGTCACCCGAGGTCCCGTCCGGCCTCCGATTGACGCTCTGCAATGTCCGCCGGTGATTCGGCGGCTTCACGATCGGATGCGTCCTTTAGTCGCAACCCCTAGAAACCGATGCGGACATGGGAGTTGTCGCAGAACGGCTTGTTGGCGCTCGCGCCACAGCGACACAGCGCGACCCGAGTCTCATTGACCGTCTCGCCACCGGGGCCGCGGAACGTCATCCGTCCACGCAGAATCAGCGGCCCGCCGAGCACTGGCATGAGCGAGGTGGGCGTGTCGCCGACCTCAGGCTCACCGCGGAGTTCGAATTGCAGCGCGCCGGTGGGACAGCGGCGAACCGCGCTCGCGACGCTTTCCGCGTCAGATTGCGCCAGGTCGATCCATGGGCGCCTCGTGACATCGAAGACGCCGGGGAGCGCCTGCAGGCACATGGCGGTGTGGATGCAACGGGACGAGTCCCAGCGCACCACAATGTCGTCCGTCGAGTACTCACGGAAGGCCATCGTTACCCCTAGGCTCGCGCCTGTCAGGACGGTAGCACAGGCGATTCTCGGGGCTGGTTCGTGACTCGACGTCCGCCTCGGGGCGATACGACTGACCGATTAGGCTTTGGTCGGCGAGTCCGGCGGGTGCGCGAGTGACTCAATGGCGTTCGGCGTCGCCATACCCGTCTAACTCACCCGACCGAGAGGGCGGCTGTTTCGTGCTGAGAACGGCGCGTCATTTGAGCTCCTGCGTGGTGGTCTCCGCGGCGTAGCATGCGCGCATGCAGGCACGCTCGCTCTGGCGGCCATTGCTCACGGCGTTGCTCGCGTTCGTGCTCTTGTCGGCGTGCGGGCGTCTCGAGATCGTATCGCTCACCCGCGACCCCGACCCGTGCGATTACTACACCGTCGCCGTCGCGCGCTTCGATCGCATCGCCAACGGCATCATGACGGGCCTCGACGACCCGGTCGCGAGCGTGCTGCGGTATGAGGACGCCGCCCGCGAGGCGTACGAGTTGTTGCCCAACAGGTCGAGCGTGCCTGATTCGGCTGCCGTCGTCTATGGCGACTACCTGCTGGCGCTGCATGCCGCACGCGAGGGCGATCCTGAGCTGACGCGCCGGTACGCCGTGTTCTTCATCCAGGTGACAGCATCGATCCGAGCGGACGAGCATTCGTGCGGCGCGTGAACTGGCGGGGCACTCATCCCCCTGGTCTCGTCGCTCGTGTGCCGCATTACGGACGGCAGGCGCCGTCCCTCTACACTGCTAATGCTCGCTGAAAAGGAGAAGTTGACTGCGTTTCAGAGCTCCGTGGACCGACTCCAATGGCGGCCTCGATTGTTGCTGCCGTCGTTGTGATCGCATCGCCGTCGCCTTCCTCGTGCTGGGCGATGGCAGCTGAGATGGCGATCCGAGCGGGTCCGCGGTTGGCACTGCCTCGACGTTCTCCACCGACCCGCCCTCCGCGCCCGAGACGCCAGAAGTCGCGGTGTGGCCGCTCACCGATCGAGATCGGCTCGAGATGATCCGGAAGTGGCGGGTGACACGATCCCTGCGAGCCTCGAGTGGCTCGCTGCCTGAGTTCCAGGGTCTGACGGAGTGGCTGGAACAGGTCCGGAGCCGAGCGCGGCCGATTTGATCGACGAAGAGCGCGTCCTCGTCGACTTCTACACGTACTCCTGCATCAGCTGCCTGCAGACGCCCCCCCTTTCTCCGGGCCTGACACGAGCGGTGCGCGGAACACGGACTGGTGATCGTGGCGCATACGCTGGAGTTCCAGTTCGGGTGGCTGCCCGAAAACGCCCAGGCGGCGGTGGAGCGGGAGAGCATCGCTGGCGTTCCGCTTCAGCGCACGCTCGGTGACCGTCGTGATGTGGCGAGGATGGTGCTGCGGGAGCGTAACGAGGTTGTCGTCAGACTCGATGGTGTACCGCTGTCGCCACACGAGGCGGCGCCGACATCCGCTCCAATCGGGAGGGGCGGAGCATCTTCGTGGTCGACAAGCCTCGGTCCACCAGGTCGTCGAGCTGCCAGCGCTCCGCGACGGTGAACTCGAACTGCGGTCAAATTCGGACGACTTCGGCATGTACTCGGTCACGCTCGGGACCTACACGGACGGCGCCTAGCGCTCGTGTCCGTGGGTTCTCCGTTCTCTGGATAGCAAGAGGGGCGGGGCCCGAAGGCTCCGCCCCTCTGTGCGCAATCCCGAGACGATGCTCGCTTCGGGAAGTCTCGAGATTGGCTACACGTCGAGCCAGAAGCCAGGCGCGGCCTCGGTTCCGAACCCATAGGAGCGGGTCTGGACGATGCCTCGAACCTCCGGCCGGTAGGCGGTCCATCCGGTACCGGCGCCAGCCTGGGACGGGAGGTAGTATCCCATCTCCATGTTGTGCACCTGTGCGTCGTAGATGAGCTCCCTGCGCGTCTCCTCGTCGAGCTCGACGGCCTGCTTGGCCGCGATCTCGTCGATGACCGGGTCCGAGATCCGGCTGTGGTTGGCCGGGTCGTCGCCGAACATGCGCGGGAAGTACCCACCCACCTCCGGGAACGGCGTCTCGTAGCCGAAGGCCACGCCGTTGAACTCGGAGCGGAACGTCTGCGTGATGTACTTCGACGAGTAGTCCTGACCCTCAGTCTGAGGGTCGAGACCAGACTCGATGAAGTAGTTGCCCATAGCCTCCGCAATGGAGTTGAACGTCGAACCGTAACGGTTCGTCGTGTACTGCCAGGTGAAGCTCGTGCCCTCCCAGCCATTGGCCGCGAAGATCTTCTGAGCTTCCTCTGGGTTGTACTCGAAGAACTTCGAGCTCTCACCCTGGCGGGCCGATGTCGGGTCGAGCCACCAGCGCGTGAAGCCTGCAGGAACCAGGTTGTTCCAGCTCTCGATCACATCGAGGCCGGCCTCTTTGAGCGCCTGCACGTTGTAACCGAGGTCCGTCAGCGCGTCTCGGTCGTAGGTCATCGAGAGCGCCTGGCGGAACATCGGATCCTGCCAGGCAGCATCCGGGTCCCTCTCGGGCTTCGAGAAGTACACGAACGACAGCAGCGCCGGCTGGAGGCCGCGCCACTGCACATCGCCCTGCTCATCCTTGAGGCCCAGCACGTCGTTCGCGTTGATGCCCGCACCGGTCGTGTTGGCCGCCTTGAACTGCGAGAGACGGTTCTGGTACTCCGGGATGATGATCAAGTCGACGGCGTCAGCGAACGGCTTGCCCTCGACGAACCACTCCGGGTTCTTCGAGTATTTGAGCTGAACTGACGGGTCGTAGCGATCGAAGATCCAAGGGCCAGAGCCGATCATGTCCTGCAGCGGGTCGTACCCACCATCCGCCTCGGTCGGCTGGATGTGCAGAACGTTGGCGTCAGCCAGGAAGTCCTTGAACGTCGCTGAAGGCGCGTTGAGTTCGACGTTCAGGGTGTAGTCGTCCACCGCCTCGAACTTGTCGACGTGCGTCGTCATCGAGACGTTCGGCGACTCCGGTGCAGTGAGCTTGTCCCACGAGAACATGATGTCCGCGGTCGTGAGCTCCTTGCCGTTGACCGGGGCCTTGTTGTGGAACTTGACCCCCTGCTTGAGCTTCACGGTCCAGTTCTGACCGTCGTTCGTCTCCGCGGACTCCGCCACGTCCTCCTCCGGGAGGGCCGCGTTCGGGTTGATGTCCGCGCGAGCGCCGATCTTGAAGAGACGGCTGTGCGCGTAGAGCGACACCGTCTTCGCCTCGAACGACAGGTTGCCGTAGGCGTCGATCGTCGGCGGGTCACCGGAGCGCGTGAACCTCAGGGTGCCGCCCCGGTTGACGTTGGCGAACGGGTCAATCGCCGTCGGCGCCGGTGTAGCCGTGCCACCGCCGGCGGTCGCCGTCGGCGCGGGCGTGCCTGCACCACCGTCATCGTCGTCATCGTCGTCATCGCCGCAGCCGATGAGGGCCGCACCTGCGAGACCAGCGCCGGCGATGCCGGCACCGCGGAGTACGCCACGTCGAGACATCCGATGTCTGAGCGTGCGCCCCCAATAGTTGCTTTCAGTCACAGTTCCCCCTCACGCACCACAAACCTCGGACGAATGCCGAATCGCCACCAGGACGATTGGTCGTGGTGCTTGCCCAACGTGAATTGAGCACTCTGGTGCATTGTTAATACGTGATGTGGAATTCGGCCGCAAATGAGCCCTACCATGTCCCCGCGGCATGAGTGACTACTAACGCGCGCAAGCCTCTATGTAAGGCCGATCGCTAAGTGTCTCTGATAGATCGTGCCCGGCTTCTTACTATTATATCCGGGCGCAGCTTCCGAGCGCGCCTCCATCCCGATGAGTAGCCGTGATCCGACCGCCAGGGAAGGGCGCAGGCCGACCCTCAGACCGCGTCCCGGCCGCCCTTCGAGGGCGGCTAAAGCCAATCGACTGTGGAGGGCGCGGCGTTAGGCGTCGCCCTCGTCGCTGGACCAGCTCTGCCAGCTGCCGATCAGCAGGAGTGCGCCGCCGACATAGAAGATCAGCGCCATCAGGGTCGTGGCCCCACCGTCCAGGTAGTTGTTGCTGACGTCTGCCACAAGCTCGCGCGCGACCGTCGCGCCCGCAACGAGCCCCAGCACAACCAGCGCTCGGCCATACGCGGCGAACAGCGGCCGCTCGCCCCAGCGATGGGCTGCGACAGCGAGGAGGATCAGCAACGACGCCACCCAGGGGACGCGGCCGAACGAGTATTCCTCCAGGATGACGTTGCCCAGGAGGTCGACGAAGACCACGAGCGCTGCGCCCAGCGCCAGCAGCAACTCGCCCGGCGAACTCAGCCTGCCCGTAATCGCGTCGAGGCCTGAACTATTCGTCTCGTCGCCGGGTGCCGTGCTCTCTTCGTCGCTCATCGCTTCCTCCTCGGTGGGTGTTCCCACAAGCCCAGGCTGATCGGGTCATGTCGGACAGTCCCACCTCGCCACCACAAATGTAAAGTGACCGACGGAGTCGCCGACGACCCTCCGCACCGGCGACGCGGGCGGATCGAGGATCAGGCTCGTGCCGGGTAGGTCGAGCGAGAGCCGAGGCTCAGATCGAGGAGTTCACCTCATACTCGAAGCCCTCGAGTTGGCGCTCGCGCCAGGGCTTGTGGATCTCCTCGTGCCGCTCCTTGAACTCCGGCAGCACCTTCCGACCGAAGAGGTCGATCGACTCCATGATGTCGTCATGCTTGCGGCTGCCGGCCTGCGCGATGAACAGCATGATGTCCTGATGCGCGTCCTCGTACTGCCCCAGGTACTCGCGCAGCATGTCGGGCGTACCGACCGCGGAGCGAGCGCGCGCTGCGCGCCAGAGCGCGCGGGCGTTCTCGTCCTCGGGCTCCTGCTCCGCCACCGTGAGCTCCGCCTTGGCGAGGTCGGCGAGCTGGTCACGTGAGCGCGCCTGGATGCGGGCCAGGCGCTCCTCCTCCGGCGTGTCGGTGAACTCGGTCATCAGGTTCGTCTTCGCATGGTCGTGCGAGGGACCGGTCAGCGGGCTGTAGAAGTGGTTGAGGGCGAAGCTGAAGAACTGGCCGCCATCACCCGATTTGCGCTGCGCTTCCGCCTCGGTCTCCGCACAGGCGAACTGACTGAGGACGATCAGCCCAGGATTCACGGCCTCGCCGATCGGCCGGCACTCCTCGCGCATGATGCGCCAGTAGGTGCTGACCCGTTCCTCCGACTCCTCCGGCGTCTCGAACGAGAAGCCGAGGCTGCCCATGCCGAGTCGGGCCGCCGTCAGCACGGTCTCGCGCCGGCCGCCTGCGACCCAGAGCGGCGGGTGGGGCTTCTGCAGCGGCTTAGGGATGACGTTGCGAGCCGGGAACTTCACGTAGTCGCCGTCGATGCCGGTGAAGGGGCTCTCCGTCATCATCCGGATCGCGGTGCGGGTGCCCTCCTCCCACATCGCCTTCTTCTCGTCCCACGGCACCTGATAGGCGTCGAGTTCAGCCGACGAGGACGACTCGCCGGTGCCGAACTCGGCACGACCGTCCGAGACGAGGTCGAGTGCCGAGATGCGCTCGGCGATGCGGCCGGGGTGGTTGTAGGGCGGCGGCGTGAGCACGATGCCGTGGCCGAGCCGAATGTTCTCGGTGCGCTGCGAGGCGGCGGCGAGCAGAATCTCCGGCGCCGAGGAGTGCGCGTACTCCTCGAGGTGGTGGTGCTCGACCTCGAAGACGTAGTCGTACCCGAGCGAGTCGGCCAGTTCGATTTGTGCGAGCGCGTCCTTGTAGATGCGGTGCTCGTCCTCCGGGTCCCAGTCGTCAGCGCCGTACGGTTTCGGCAGTTGCAGCTCGTAGAACAATCCGAACTTCATCTGGTTCCCTTCCGACTCGGCAGCGCCCGCGCGCGACCCCGATATCGATCATGCGTCAACGAAACGCGTTACAGCCGCGCTCCGCAGTCTCCACGTACCATCTCACGCGCGATGGAAGGCGACTGTAGATGACGAACCGGCACCAGGGCGACCCCGACGGCCGCTTCCTGGAGGAGCTGCGCGCGCGTGCCACGGCGGCCGCGAGCGTCGTCGTCGAGGTCGCTGACTGGGCGGCCGTCGCCGCGCTCGCGATCGAGGTCGCCGGCGACAGGCAGGTGGCGGTCGCGCCGTCGCTGCTGGCGCTGCGACCGGACCTCGGGGCAGCGCTCGGCGATCGCCTGCTGACGCCCGACCCCGCCGACCCCTTCGCCTCGGTCGCCGATGTGGCGGTCGGGGTCATCGAGGGCGCGCTGGCCATCGCCGAGTCGGGGTCAGTACTGCTATCGCAGCATGAACTTGGCGACCGCGCGGTGGGCGCCCTGTCGCAGACGTGCCTCCACGTCGTTGAAGTAGACCGCATCGTCCCGACGCTGGACGAGGCGGCGGCGTGGCTCGACGAGCACGCTTCGACGGTGTCGCTGGCGACGCTCGTGACGGGCCCGTCCCGCACGGCGGACATCGAGCGCTCGCTGACGATCGGCGTGCAGGGGCCGTCCGAAGTGCAACTGGTGCTCGTCGGATGAGCGCGCCCGCGCCGTTCGACGAGCGCTACGAGGGCGCGCTGGCGCACGAGACGCTCGGCGCTTCCCTCCTCGACTTCCAGCGCGCGTGGCGTGAAACGCGTGACGACCAGATCGCGGACCTCGAGGACTCGCGCGGCGTGAGCTTCGACTCGCTGCGGCGCGAGTTCGCAGCGGTCAAGGACGGCGTGATCTCCAATCTGCCTGCGCTCGTCGCGCAGTTCCGCGCGAGCGCGGAGAGCGCAGGCACGACGGTATACGAGGCAACGAGCGCGGCCGATGCGAATACTTATGTCGCGAAGCTCTGCGCCGATCGAGGAGTCACCACCGTCGTCAAGGGCAAGTCGATGGTGACCGAGGAGCTGTTCCTCAACGAACACCTGGCCGCCGCGGGCATCACCGCCGTCGAGACCGACCTCGGGGAGTGGCTACTCCAGCTCGACGACGACCGGCCCAGCCACGTAGTGATGCCCGCGATCCATCGCCGCCGGCAAGAAGTAGCGCGCATCCTCGAACGTGAGCTGGGGCGACCGTTCGATGACGACGACATCCCGGCGATGGTGCGGAGCGCCCGCACTGCACTGCGGGACCGCTTCCTCTCGGCCGGCGTCGGTATCACTGGGGCGAACGCCCTGGTCGCCTCGACCGGCTCGACGTTGCTCGTGACGAACGAGGGCAACGGCGAGATGAGCGCCAGCCTGCCGCCGGTACACGTCGTGGTCGCCGGCATCGAGAAGATCGTCCCGACCATGACCGACGCGATGCGGCAGGTGCGGCTGCTCGCACGGTCCGCGACCGGGCAGCCGATCACGACGTACACCTCGTTCTTCACCGGCCCGGCGCCGGGCCACGAGCTGCATATCGTGCTCGTCGACAACGGCCGCCGCGCCATGGCCGAGGAGGAGTGGGCCGCCTCGGCGCTGCGCTGTGTGAAGTGCGGCGCCTGTGCCAATGTCTGCCCGGCCTACCAGGTCGTCGGCGGCCATGCGTTCGGGCACGTCTACACCGGCCCGATCGGCCTCGTGAACACCGCGTTCCACCACGGTATCGAGGCAGCGGCGGGGCCGCAGTCGCTCTGCCTCTCCTGCGGGGCGTGCGCGACCGTCTGTCCCGTCGAGATCCCCCTCCCCGAACAGATCCTCCAGGTCCGCCGGCGGGTGACCGCCGCGGTCAACCCATCGCGCCGCCGGAGCCTCGGGCTCCGCGCCTTCGCCTCGCGGCGGTTGGTCGAGGTGGCAGCGCGCGTCCTGGCGGCGGCTTCGTGGCCGTTGCGTCGAGGCCGGTTCACCCGCGTGCCGTTCCCGCGGCGGCTCACGGCCTGGCGAACGCCACCGGCGCTGCCGTGGTCATCCGCGCGCTCCCGGCGGGAGCTGCACGCGCAGCAGCGCGCGCTCGCGCACACCGACGCCAGCGGCCGGCGCGTCATGCTGTTCATGCAGTGCGTCAGCGATCGGCTCGCACCGGAGGTCGTAACCTCGACGGCCGCCCTGCTGCGCGCCGCCGGCTGCCTGGTCGACGTGCCGATGGCTCAGCACTGCTGCGGCCTGCCCGCGATCGATGCTGGTGAGGACGAGGCGGCGCGGCGCATGGCCCGGCAGACGCTGCGCGCGTTCGATGGCACGGACGACATCGTGACGCCGGCACCCTCCTGCGCGATCGCGATGCTGCACGACTACGAACGCCTCTTCGCGGAGGAGCCGCTCTGGCTCGAACGCGCCCGCCGGCTGCGCGGCCGCGTCTACGACCTCACCGCCTACCTCGCCGGCCCGGCCCGGCTGCCCGACGGCGCACTCGCCGAGGGGGCTCCGGCGACCGTGGCGGTCGACCGCTTCTGCCAGGGCGAGAACACGCTCGGCCGTGGCGCGATGCTCGACGACCTCATTGCGGCGCTCACCGGCGCCGAGGTGGTGCCGCTCGAGGAGGCCGCGATGTGCTGTGGCTTCGGCGGATCGACCTCGCTGGTCGCGCCGGAGTTGAGCGCCGGCGTGCTCGACCGCAAGCTGCGCAACGTGCGCCGCTCCGGGGCGCGGGTGCTCCTGACCGACAACCCGGGCTGCCTGCTGCACCTGCGCGGCGGCGCCGACGCGGCGAAGCTGCCGGTGGAGGTCATGCACGCAGCCGAGTTCCTCGCCGCCCGCCTGCCAGCGACGCCCCTCGCATGAAGGTCCTGGTCAGCGCCGCCATCGCCGAGGCGTTCGCGGACCGCATTCGTGACCTCGACGCCGCGATCGAGGTCGCGTCGCTGCACCCGGACGGATCGATCACGCCGTCAGCGGAGGGTATCGAGGTGGCCTTCAAGTCCGAAGACGTCGGCTTGGAACGCGAGACGCTGTTGTCGCTGGCCGAGGCGGGGGAGCTGCGCTGGCTGCACACCTCGAGCGCCGGCACCGACAAGCCGTTCTACCAGCGCCTGCGCGCCCTCGATGTCATCTTCACCCACTCACCGGGCATGCATGCGATCCCGATGGCGGAGTGGGTGCTCGCGCAGATGCTCCACTTCGCGCGCCGCGTCGACGACTTCCGCGCGCAGCAGGAGGCGCGCGAGTGGCAGTTGCTACCCAGCGAGGAGCTGCACGGCCGCACGCTGGGTATCGTGGGCTACGGCGGGATCGGCCGTGCGGTGGCGAAGCTGGCGCGTGCCTTCGGGATGCAGACGATCGCCACGCGACGCTCACGCGTCGAGACGGGCATCGAAGGCGACCCGAACCTCGATCGCTGGCTGCCACCGTCGGCGCTCGACGAACTGGTCGACGCGGCGGACTACCTCCTGCTCTGCGCTCCCCTGACCGAGCAGACGCGGGGCCTCCTCGATGCGCGCCGGCTGGCTCGGCTGCGCCCGCACGCCGTGCTGATCAACGTCGGTCGCGGCGCCCTGATCGACGAAGCGGCGCTCGTCGAGGTCCTGCGCGCCGGTCGCATTCGAGGCGCAGCCCTCGATGTGTTCGAGGAGGAACCGCTACCGCCGGGTTCACCGCTGTGGTCGCTGCCAAACTGTGTCGTCTCGCCACACGCCTCCGGCGAGAGTGTAGCGACCCCACGTCGCACGACCGAACTCTTCCTTGCACAGCTCACCCGTTACCTCGCCGGTTCACCGTTGGAGCACGTGGTCACGGACTGAGCCGCGTACCGCGCAGGGGTATCTCGAAGGGGGTAGCGCGAGCGCGGATCATCCCTTGGGGAGACGCCGCTCGGGGTTCTGCGCGCGAGTCTGCAATCATCAACGCAGAGTCAACCTCGAGGAATCACTTTCATGAATGACGCATTTGCAGCGGTCTACGGACGAGACCGGTCGTTGGCCCGCCGGCTCTTCGGTCCGATCATTTCGCCGCGCACGTACCTCCGCACGGCCCACCTGCTTCTGATGTTCCCGGTGGGGATCGCCTACTTCGTCGGTCTCGTCGTCAGCTTCGCCGTCGGCGGGGCGCTGATCTGGACCATCGTCGGCCCGGTCGTGCTCCTGGCGGCCCTCTTCCTGACGCGCTGGGCGGGCGACATCGAAGCCTGGATGGTCCGCCATGTCACACCGATCGAGTTACGCCGACCGCCGACCGCGATCGAACGAGGCGAATCGTTCCGCAGCCAGGTCTGGACGCGCCTGATCGACCCCACGACGTGGACTGGCGTGGTCTACCTCCTGGTGCAGTTCCCCATCGGCATCGCCGCCTTCGTGACCGTGGTGGTGGTCGGCGCCGTCTCGGCCGCGTTCATCGGCGCACCGTTCGCCCTGATGTTCGGCAGCGAAGAGATCGATCTCGGGTTCACGGTCCTCGAAACGAGCACCGAGGCGCTCTGGCTCGTGCCGGTCGGCATGCTCGCCTTGTTCGTGGGCATCCACGTCCTCAACATCGCCTCGGCGGTTCACGCTTCGTGGGCCCGGCTCATGCTCGGCAGCCGCGCTCAGCGCGTGCCGGACCTGACGACCGACCCGGACCCGGGTTCGCCCGCGCCGACGCCGGACGGTGGGACACCCCAGTCCGCGCCAGCGCCCGACGCGCCGCCCATCGACGTTCCGTCCACCCCAGCCGACGAGGAGCCGCCGCGCGAGGTCGCGGCGGCTCCCTTCGGTGGCACTTCCCTCGACGATCTCACGCCCCGCGAGACGCAGGTCTTGCAGCTGATCGCGCGCGGCTACTCGAACGCGGAGATCGCGGAGGCGTTCGTGATCAGCGAGGGCACCGTGAAGACGCACGTCAAGCGACTGCTCGGGAAGCTCGACCTGCGCGACCGCACCCAGGCGGCCGTGTTCGCCTATGAGATCGGCTTCGTCACGCCGAGCCACGTCGCGACACCGCTGCGCCGCGTGAAGTAGCGCCGCAACGCCCACTCGCCGCTATCATGCCCGTCATGCCCGCATCGATACCGCGCCGTGTCCGCGAGATGACGCCCGAGTGGCTCACCGAAGTGTTCGCCGAGGTGGGCCTCGAGGCACCGTCGATCACCGCCCTCGACGTCGAGCAGATCAACATCGGCACCGGCTTCGCCGGCCGCGTGTTGCGGCTGCGGCCGACCTACGAGGGCTCGGCCAACGGCGCGCCAGCCAGCCTGATCGCGAAGACCCCATCCCCCGTCGCGGAGATGCTCGCCCTGCTCGCCGAGATACGAGGCTACGAACTCGAGAGCCTGTTCTACGCGGAGCTACTCGAAGGCACCCCAACTCCCGTACCGACCTGCATCTGGAACGCGTCCGACATCGAGTCCGGCGACTTCATGCTGGTACTCGAGGATCTCGATGGGTACTCGGTCGGCGGGCAGACCGGCGATGACGTCGACCCTGAACTCGTGACCGCGATGGTCGTCGAGGCGGCGCGCCTACATCGCGCGTGGTGGAACGACGACCGCTTGCTCAGCCACCCCCGCATCCCCGGCGCCTCGGATCCGGGGCCGCTCACATGGCAGCGCCGGGCACTCGAGGGGTTCCCGGTATGGGAAGGTGGGATCGGATCGGCTCACAGCGCTCGGCTACGAAGCGGCATCCACACCGCCATCGAGCGCTTCGGTGAGCTGGGCGATGAGGCAGCACGGGATGCCACCACGCTCGTTCATGGAGACTATCGGCTCGACAACGCGATGCACTCGGAAGCGGAGGGCGATCGGCCGCTCGTGATCCTCGACTGGCAGCTCCTGCACCGCGGGTCGGGAGGCTACGACGTCGGCTACCTCCTCGGCCAGAGCGCGCCCACGGAACTCCGGCGCGAGCACGAGGACCGATGGCTCGGCCTGTACCTCGATGAGCTGGGCCAACCCTGGTACGACGACGCGCGGCTCCGCCGGGACGTTGCGATTGGGCTGCTGAGGTCGATGGTGATCCCCATCGGCGGGGCTGGCCTGAACGCGACGATACGCCTGCAGGTCGCGGGCATGCCGGCGGGTCCGGTGCGCGACCAGTCCGAGACCGCACTCTCTGCGTCCGAGGAGCTGATGCAGGTGATCAGCGAGCGCGGCGTCGCGGCGATCGAGGATCACGACGCGCTGCGAGTGCTCGCGTAGCGACTACTCCTCGGACGTGTCGTCCGTGGAATCCGGCATTGCGGCCGCCGACTCCTCCTGATCGCGCAGCTCGAGGTCGTAGATGTCGCGGTAGAAGCCGCCGCTCTCGAGCAGCTCCTCGTGCGTGCCGCTCTCAACGATGCTGCCGCGCTGCATCACCAGGATCTGGTCCGCCTCCTGCACTGTGCGCAGGCGCTGGGCGATGACGAAGGTCGTGCGGCCGGCCATCAGGTTCCGCAGCGCCTGCTGAATCAGGAACTCGGTGCGCATGTCGACGGCGGCGGTGGAGTCGTCGAAGACGAGGATCCGCGGGTTGAGCAGGATCGTGCGGGCGATCGCGACACGCTGACGCTGGCCGCCGGAGAGTGTGACCCCGCGCTCGCCGACCTCCATGTCGTAGCCATCGGGCTCGGACATGATGTAGTCGTGGATCATCGCGGCGCGGGCCGCGGCCTCGACCTCCTCATCGGTCGCGTCCGGCTTCCCGTACGCGATGTTGTCGCGCATCGTCGCGTGGAAAAGGAACGCGTCCTGTTGCACCGTCCCGATCGCCGAGCGCAACGAATCGAGCTTCAGCTCGCGCACGTCGTGGCCGTCGATGGTGATCGAGCCCTCCGTGACGTCGTAGAAGCGCGGCAGCAGATTCACCACCGTCGACTTCCCTGACCCGGTTGGACCGAGCAGCGCCACCGTGTGGCCGGGCTCAATCTCGAGGTCCAGGTCGCGCAGTACCGGTGACAACGCCTCGTAGCCGAAGGAGACGTGGTTGAAACGGACGCGCCCCGCGCCCGGCGGCAGATCGATCGCGTCCGGCGGCTCCTCGACGGCGGATTCGGCGTCGAGGATCTCGAAGACGCGTGTGCCCGCGGAGTGGCCGAGCGCGAAGAGGCTGACCATGAAGCCGAGCATGCGCAGCGGCACCTGCAGGATGGTGAGGTAGAGCTGGAAGCCGACGAGCTGGCCCGGGCCCATCGCGCCGGCCTGCACCTCGGTCACGCCGACCCAGAAGACGACGGCACTGGACAGCAGCCAGATCGTGAGCATCAGCGGCTCGTTGATCGACTCCCACCGCACAGCGTCGTAGGAGCGGCGGAAGAGGGCGTTGACCTGCGTGTCGAACTTCTCCTGCTCGAAATCCGCGCGCCAGAACGCCTTCACGACGCGCTGCCCGGTCAGGTTCTCCTGCAGTACGTTCGCCATGTTGCCCTGCAGGTTCTGCACGTCAGCCCAGATCGGGCGCAGCTTGGTCGACATGAACATCGCGGAGGCGGCGACGAACGGGAGGAAGACGAGTGCGGCGAGGCCGGTCTTTGTGTTCGTGAAGAGCATCAGCGTGTAGGCCGCGACGATCAGCAGGATGATCCCGACCAAGCGCAACACCGCGAAGGTGATGAAGAAGCGGACACCCTCGACGTCCTGGGTCGCCCTGGACATGATCTGGCCGGTCTCGGCGGTGTCGTGATAGGCGTACGAGAGCCGCTGCAAGTGGTCGTAGATGCGGTTGCGCAGATCGAACGCGACCGCTTGCGAGATGCGCTCGCCGATGTACGTCTGGGCGAACGCGAACGCCCCCCGCAGAACCGCCGAGACGAGGATCAACGCCACGGCGAAGAGCAGCGTCCGCATGTTGCCGTTCGCCTCGGTCGCCGTCGCGCCGGCCTCGTCGACGAGGCCCAGCCCGTTGTCGATGGCGAACGCCACCAGGAACGGCGTGGCAAGGGTGAGGATGCTGGTAGCGCTGAGGATGAAGAGCGCGAGGATGATCTGCCCGCGATAGGGGAACGCGAGGCGGATCAGGCGGAGCAGTACAGGCGGCTTCGGACCCACTTCGCTCCCTTGTTGTCACCAGAGTGTCGTACGTCGAAACGATTTCCAAGCCGCATCATAACGGTCGGTTACGTTTGACGGACGGTCGAGCTCCGAAGCGCCTCGCCTATGATCAGCACCACGCCGGCCGCCAGGGCGCACACGAACGCCATCACGAGTATCGGGGCGCGGGTGCCCGCCGTCTCCGCCAGCACGCCCGCCGTCAGCGGCCCGATGGCGCCGCCGAGGCCCCCGAACATGCGCTCGGTGCCCATCAGCGTGGCCACACGCTCGGGCGGGAAGATCTCGTGCGCATAGACGCCGGCCACCGGCGCTACGACGCCGACGGCGATCCCCGCAACGACGACGTACACCAACGCCACCGGCACCGTGCCGCTAAAGCCCAGCAGCACCACGGCCGCCGCGGCACAGAAGTAGGAGAGGACCAGCGAGCGCCGGGCTCCCACGAGAGGGAGCAGCGGCACCATCGCGACGCGGCCACCGAACTGCGCGAACCCTCGGATGCCGGAGATGCTGGCAGCGGCGCTCAGCGAAAGCCCGGCCGACACCATCAGCGGCACCTGGTAGACCAGCAGCACGCTGACGCCGATCCCACCGACGAACGCCGCCCCCAGGAGCGCCCGCGCCCGAGGCTCGCGCAGCGCCTCGCGCACGGGAGTCGGCGCCTGGCCGGGCACGCCGCCGCGCGGCCCATCGCGCAGGGGGATGACACTGACGATCAGGCCGATGACGGCGCTGAGACCGAGGATCACGAGGGTGGTGCGCCACGATGTCGCCTCGACGAGCACGCCTGTGAGCGGGAGGTAGATCGGACCGGCGAACGCGCCGTAGAGCGTGAGCAGCATGATGCCCCGCGCCGGGTCCGAGGTCGCCAGCCGCGCCGCCGCCGCCTGGGTCATGTGGTAGAACCCGACCGCCGCGAGCACGCCGCCGCCGAGGCCATACGCCACGACGAAGAGCCAGATGTTGGGCGCCAGACCGGCAGCGGCCAGCGCCAGCGCTCCGCCGACACCGCCGATGAAGATGACTCGTCGCGCATCCAGCTCGTCCGCCAGGCGGCCGGCGAAACCCGCGCCGAAGGCGCCGATCAGCGTGGAGACGGAGAACGCGCCGGCGATGAGCGCCTCGGACCAGCCGGTGTCATCGACCATCGGTCCCAGCAGCACACCGAAGGCGTAGAACGCGGCGCCGTAGGTCACGATCGTGACGAGACCGAGCGAGGCAATGCTGACGTGCGGGAACCCTCCGCCACCCTCGTCGGCGGTGTCTCCAGACGTCGACGATGGGGCGGGTCGGTCGGTCAAGGTCGCCTCGCTCGATGTGTCGGACACTAAGGTACCGACGAGAAGCGCGCCGCCTCGATCGCGGCCACGGACATCGCAGTGTGGTACCACTCGCCTCGCTGCGGCCTCGACGGGCCGGGGATGGAGGAGCGCATGCGCGAGTTCAGCGGACGGGTCGCGGTCGTCACCGGCGCCGCCAGCGGCATGGGCCGCGCCTTCGCGGAGCGCTTCGCCGCCGAGGGCATGAGCATCGTCCTAGCGGACGTCGAGGAACCCGCGCTCGAGATCGCGGTGCAGGAGCTCACGCAGCAGGAGCGAGACGTGATCGGCGTGGTCACCGACGTGACCGACGCGGCGGCGATCGAGCGACTGCGGGACGAAGCCCTTGACGCGTACGGCGCGATCCACGTGGTCTGCAACAACGCCGGCGTAGTCGCCCGTTCAGATCTCGGTCCGCGCCCGGAGGAGGGCGGCGAGCGGCTCAAGATGTGGGAACAGACTCTCGACGACTGGGAGAGCGCAACCCGCGCATCATCTACG
Organism: Dehalococcoidia bacterium; assembly: GCA_965226785.1. Taxonomy (GTDB): domain Bacteria; phylum Chloroflexota; class Dehalococcoidia; order UBA2979; family UBA2979; genus CBDDEC01. Next base: position 28,266 of record CBDDEC010000001.1, on the reverse strand, counting down.
CGATGAACAGTGGCTTCGGGCCGGTCGGGGCCATGGCCGGGCTGCCATCGTTCGACATCGTGGCGCAGGGCATCTCCGGCGCCATGGTCGGGATGGCCGACGCCGAGGGCGTCCCGGTCCAGATCCCCTGGGGACTGGCCGACCAGGTGGGCTCGATGGTGTTCGCGTACGGCATCGTCACCGGCATCGCCGCACGCGAGTTGCACGGCGTCGGCCAGCGCATCGACGTCTCGCAGATGGGCGCGATGGCGACGCTGCAGACGCTGAGCATCGTGCGCTACCTCCACACCGGACAGCAGGGCACTCGCTTCAAGAACCCGATATTCACGGCCTACCAGGCCTCGGACGGTCTGTGGCTCACGATCGGCGTGCTCACGCCGCAGTGGTGGGACAGCCTCTGCACGGCCCTCGACCGCGTCGACCTGACGACGGACGAGCGCTTCGCCGAGCCGTTCGCGCGGTTGGAGAACCGCGATGCGCTCGTCGACGAACTCGCCTCGACGATCCGCACCAGGCCACGCGACGAGTGGCTGCGCGCCCTCGAGGAGCAGGACGTGCCGAGCGGCCCGGTCCACGACTACGCCGCCGTCGCCACCGAACCGCAGTTCTGGGACAACGACTACCTCGTCGAGATCGATCACCCGTTGTTCGAGGGCCACCGCACGGTCGGCGTGCCGGTCGCCTTCAGCGAGACGAAGCCGGGCGTGCAGGGCCCGGCGCCGGAGCTGGGCGACGCGAACGCCAACGTCCTCGGCGAGCTCGGGTACGATGCCGACGCGATCGCCGACCTGGCCGCCGCAGGGGTGATCTAGGAGAGAGCGATGTCCGTCCCACCGACGACTCGCGACTGGCTCACGCAGCACAGCCTGATCGAGGACTCGGTCGACCTCGACCGGGTCCGCCTGCGCGTCGGCGGTCCGCCGACGCGGTACCTCAAGCTCGTCAAGAAGCGCGCGATCACGCTCGGCCACTCGGTCTGGTTCCGCGAGCCGCAACACCTCGAGGACCGCGCGCTCGTTGCACATGAGCTCGTGCATGTCGCGCAATACAGCGAGATGGGCGTGCCGAGCTTCCTCGCCACCTACCTCTGGCACCTCGCGCGCGCCGGCTTCCGCTACAGCCGCTCGCTCCCGCTGGAGGCGCCCGCGTACGCCCGACAGGCGGAGGCGGAGCGCGTCGAGGACTGAGACGCGCTGTCGTCCCTCAGCCTCGCGAATGTGTATGCAGTGCAGCTTGCAGTGCTAGCGTTACGTGCCTCGACGGCTGTCGAAGGGGAGCGAGGAGCCTGTGGAGCGAGCACAGCTGACATTCGAGGCGCCGGATTCCGGCCTCTGGACCAACGACCGCGTGCACTTCTTCCGGCCAGGGACGGCGATCGGCGTTCAGGCTGGCGCGAGCGCCCTCGACGGTCGGGATCTCTCGGACGCACGATACGGAGTGTTGTCGGGGCGTCGCGACCGTGCCTCGGTCAATCGTTTCGCCTACTCACGCGCGCGCGACCTGGTGCCACGCCCCCCAGGTGACGAGGCGGAGGCGCGCGAGGCGTGGCTGCGCGCTGCTCGGGAGCACCCCGTTGCGTCAGCCCGCCTGGCTGCGGCCGAGCATGTGTTCCCCGAGCGCATCTGGCGTGCGGACCTCGTCGAATGGGACGAACGGCGCAAGCCGGCGGCCATGGCGCATACGCGTGAACTCGCCGCCATCGAGGTGGGCACGCTCGACGATGGAGCGCTGATGACACACGTCCGAGACTGCATCCAGCACCTGCGAGCGATGATGTCGCTGCACCACGAGTTCAACGGAACCTGGCAGATCCCCCTCGGCGACTTCCTCGCACACGCCAGCGACTGGACCGGACAGCCGCCGGGAGCCCTGGCGGCGACCCTCGAGGGCGCTTCGCCGGCATCGGCAGGCATCGTCTCCGAGCTGACCGAGCTCGTACGACTGCTCCGGATCAACGCCACTGCGCGAACACTCGTCGATGACGGGAGGGATGCAGCGGGAGCGCTCGATGACCTCGTCGTCCTCGACGGCGAGGTCGGGGCGGCGGCACGCAACTACATCTACACCGTCGGTTATCGGGTCGTGGGTGGCTTCGATCCGATGGACGAATACGCCCTCGAGCATCCCGCCGGCCTGATCGCGACGATCCGTGACGCCATCGAGAGCGACCCGGTGCTGTCTGATGCACGCGAAGCGATCGAGTCGGCGCGCGAGGCTGTCCCCGCCGCACATCGTGGCGAGTTTGACGCGATGCTTGCCGAGACCCGCCTCACCTTCCGTGTGAAGGACGAGCGCGCACTCTTCGCCAACACACCCGTCGCCGGCCTCGTGCGTCGCTCGTTCATCGACGCTGGCCGCCGACTGCAGGAGCGCGGCGAGCTGGCCGACGCCGAGCATGCGGCCGAGGCGAGCGTCGAGGAGCTCGAACGCTTGATCGCAGGCTCCGTCGACCTCAGCGAGGAGCTCGCGGGGCGCTATGAGTTCCGGTCGACCTACACCTCGAACGACGCACCACAGAGGCTCGGCGCAGCGATCGAGGAGCCGCCGCCGCTTGAGTGGCTACCGGATGCCGCGTCACGTGTCGCGCGAGCGGCGGCGACCACGCAGGCAGGAATCGGCGCGCTGGCCGGCGAGCCCTCGCAAACGGCGAGCGCCATCATCCTCACGGGTGCGGGCGTGAGCGCCGGCAGCTACACGGGTCCGGCACGCCTCGTGATGAGCCCCGGCGACATCACGCGCGTTGAGGCTGGCGACGTGCTGGTCGCGATTGCGACGAACCCCGGCTACACCTCGGTGATGAACATCTGTGGCGCGATCATCACGGACGCCGGTGGACCGCTGTCGCACGCCGCCATCGTCGCGCGGGAACTCGGCGTACCGGCGGTGGTGGGCACGAGCATTGCCACGACAACCCTCGAGGACGGCGCAGTAGTCACGGTCGACGGTGCGACAGGCGAGGTCCGCGCGGGCTAGCCCTCGTCCTCGAGGCGCATGGTGACGAACTCGAGCGCGTCGGAGGCGATCTCGAGCGCGCGCGAGGAGTCTTCGGTGGCGTAAACCTCGCCGGGCACGCCGCCCGGGAGGGTCGAGGGGTAGCGCGCGCCGAGGTAGTGCTTGTCGAGCTGCGCCGCGCTCGACTTGAGCAGGTCGAACGATGGGTCGAGCGCCATCGCGTCCTCACAGAGGTCCGTCAGGGCGTGGCCCCACACCAGCTCGACGCCGCGCGAGTAAAGGAAGGCGGTGACCGCCTTCTCCGCCGCCTGATGGCAGAGGAAGCAGGCGAGGGCGTCGCGACCGGCCTCGGCCGAGCCGCGCGCGTCGTCGAGGTCGATGCGGGCCTGCGCCATCCAGCGCGCCGCTTCGCGAGCCGTGCCGTCGTTGTCAGGCACGAAGCACCGGGCTCAACCGACGATCGGATCGCCGAGGCGCGTTGCCTGGACGAGTACGCGATCGCTGTCTTCGAGCGTCTCCGCCTCCTCGGGTGTGTAGACGCTGAAGCGGGTGTCGAGCTGCGGGCGCAGGTGGTCGACGAAGAAGTCGGAACGCCGATGCGGCTCCTGCGCCGTCTCGTGTACGACGACGAGGTCGAGCGGCGTGTCGGGACCGATCTGGCCGCGGGCGAAGTCGCCGGTGACCCAGGCGCGGAGCACGCCGAGCTTGGGTAGTTCCTCGGCGAAGCGTGCGATCTCGGCTTCGATCAGCTGCTGCCGCTGCCGCGCGAAGCCGATCATGATCGGCATCGCGTGGCTACACCGTCGACAGGTTCGGCGCGCCGGGGTGCGGCATGATCTCCGCCTCGGTGAGCGGGTAGGCCTCCTTGCGGTAGATCTGTACGCGGTGGCAACCGAAGTCGCCGACGTACAGACGGTCGCCCAGGATGCGCACGGACGCGGGCGCGCGGAAGCGCTTCTGCTGCTCGAGGGTGGTCATCTCGCGCAACCGCAGCACCTTCGGGTTCGAGAGGATGTAGGTCTTGCCCATCGAGGAGATCGTGGCGTCGCCAATGAACCGCTCAACGTAGCGTCCGCTGCGGTCGAAGAGCATCACGCGATGGTTGCCGCGGTCGGCGACGTAGATGTCGCCGTGCTCGTCGACGGCCACGCCGGCCGGACGGCTGAGCTGACCTTCTCCGTCGCCGCTGGTGCCGATCGACATCAGCGGTTCGCCGGCGGGGCTGAACTTCTGCACGCGGTCGTTGCGCCAGTCGCCGACGTAGATGCAACCCTCGGCGTCGAGCGTGACGCCCCAGGGCATGTTCAGCTCGCCCGGACCGTCGCCGAACGAACCGAAGCCGTCGATGTATTCGCCCTCGGGCGTGAAGCGCTGCACGCGGTGGTTCATCGTGTCGACCACCAGCAGGCGTCCCTCGCTGTCGAGGGCCATGTGCGCCGGGCGGTCGAGCTGGCCCGGCTCGCTGCCGTGCTCGCCCCACTTCGCGACCTGCTCGCCGTCGCGCTTCAGGATCGTGACGGTGTGGCCGCCCTCGTCCGAGACGAAGAGCCGCTCGTCCTCGTCGCGGATGATGCCGACCGGCCAGACCCAGCCGCCGCCCAGGCCGCCGAGGTCCTCGTCCTCCCAGTTGATGACGCGGATCACGCCACCCACATCGAAGCGTCCGAGGCAGTAGACGCGCCCCTCGTCGCCGAGGGCGATGTCGATCGGGTACCAGGTGACGCGGCGCATGCCGATCGTCTTCTCGTAGGGGAAGCCTGCGCGCAGCAGTGCCGCCGGCGCCTCGGCCGCTGCGCCGTTGCTGCTGGCTCCGTTCGTGCTCGCGCCGTTGCTGTCGGCCATCGTGCCGCCTCCGCTAAGCGACCGTCTTGTACGGGTTGATCTGCTCGAAGGTGCCGCCCACGATCGAGGTCGGGTCGACGCCCATCCACTGGTCGAGCACCGTGCCGTAGATGCCACGGAAATCGATCGTGTGCCGCAGATCCTCGCCGTACAGCCAGTCCGCCGGGTCGATCGAGGGGTATTCGCCGTAGAGCCCACCCTCGACGTTGTCGCCGATGATGTAGGCGCCGCCGCCAGAACCGTGGTCGGTCCCCGAGCCGTTGTCCTTGATGCGACGTCCGAACTCGGTGAAGACAAGGATCGTTACCTCCTCGGACGCGTTGTGGTTGCGCAGGTCCTGCAGGAAGTCGGCAATCGCCTCCGTCAGCTCGGTGAGCAGCTTCGGGTGCATCACTGGCTCGTGCGAGTGGTAGTCGTACCCGGCGTGCTGCGTATAGAAGACGCGCGTGCCGAGCCCAGCGGTGTGCACGCGGGCCACGTCACGCAACGACTGCGCGATCGGGTTGTCCGCGTACTCGATGTCCGAGGAGTACCCGGACGGCACATCGGCCAGCATGTCCGCGCCCCTGAGCACGTCGCGGCCGGTCTGCGCCAGGTAGTCCTGCACGATGCCGGTGCCGACCCCCGGCGTATACATACGCTTGAAGATGTCGAGGTCCTGCGCGCGCTCCTCCTCCGCCTCGACCTTCGTCATCAGTCCGAACTGGTCGAGGTTGCCGATCGAGGTGGCGGTGACGCCCGGCGCTGCGAGCGCCCTGGGCAGGCCGCGGCCAAAGCTGACGGCCGTCAGCGGATTCTCCGAGGTCGGGTCGAACTCGCGGGTGACCTTGGCCAGCCAACCCTCGGTCGCGATCTCGTTCGGTTCGCAGGTGTGCCAGATGTCCATGGCGCGGAAGTGGGAGCGGCTCGAGTTCCCGTAGCCGATGCCCTGCACGACGGCGACATTGCCGGCGTCGTAGAGCTCTTTCAACGCCTTCGCTGCAGGGTGCCACGCGAGCGTGTCATCAAGCGGCAGCGTGTCCTCCAGGGGCACACTCACCGTGGGGCGGGCGTCGCGGATGATGCCGCTCTGGTACGGGATCAATGTGTTCATGAAGTCCAGCCCACCGCTGAGCTGGATCACCACGACTACGGGATCCTTGTGCAGCTTCGTCGTCATCGTCAGCCCTCCCTAGGCAAACTGGTACTCGGGCGCTGCCACGATCAGCTGCACCATGCGTCCGATGCGAGCCCGCGCGTCCTCGCTCGCCCCGTTGTCGAACGAGAGTGGGCCCTGCTCCTCGGCGAACTCGACGAGCGTTGAGCGCGTCTCTGCACTGACGTCGAGGGGACCGCACAGGTCGAGGCAGCGGTCGACGAACTCCTCGGGCGAGGCATCGCCCGCCGCCGTGACGCGGTCGATGATGGCGGCCACGCCGGGCTTCGAAGTGTCCATGACCTGCTCGACGGCAAAGTTGACGCGCTCGGTCAGTGTGCCGGCGTCGAGCCACTCCTTGCCGGTGTGCCAGCCCTCGACGGAGGGCGGGTCCATCAGCTTCTGACCCATCACCATGGCCGCGCCGGCAAGGCGAGCGACCGAGGGGTCGGGGAACTGCGGCGAGCCGGCGAGCTTGATCGCGCCACCGACGAACTCGGTTGGGCTCTTCACGCGCTTGAAGCGAGCAGCCTTGAAGAAGTCGGAGCTGAGCAGCGTCCGCATCACCTCGCGCAGGTCGCCGTCTGACTCCATGAACGAGGCGACGAGCGCGTCGACCGCGGCCTCGTCCTGCGGCGGCGTCTCGCTCCACGAGGGCACCTGCGGTTCGTCAGCGACGAAGAAGTTGTAGAGGTGGCGCGAGATGAATCGTGCGCAGGCCTCCTGCTTCACGATCACGTCGATGACGTCCTCACCGTCGACGACCTTCTCGCCGAGGAACAGCTTCTCCTCGGCGTCGTGATCCTCCTCGTCGAAGACGAACGCCGAGCCGTAGCCGCCGTAGGGATAGAGGGGGATCGGTTGCTTGAAGGTCCAGCCGGTGAAGGCCCGCGCCGCCGACTTGATGTCGTCCTCGGTGTAGGCGCCGATGCCCATCGAGAACAGCTCGAGGAGCTCGCGGCCGTAGTTCTCGTTGATCGAGACGCCGTGGTTCTCGCTGTTGTCGAGCCAGTGGATCATCGCCGGGTCGTGCGAGAGGTCGATCAGGATCTGTCGCATGTTCCCGAGGCCGTTCTCGCGAAACAGGTCGATCTGCCTCACCATCGCGGGCCCGTTCTCGCTCTTGAACCAGCCGGTCGCGAAGACGTGGTGCCAGAACAGCGCCATCTTCTCGCGCAGCGGCCGCTCGGTGTTGGCCAGGCTGTAGATCCAGCGCGACGCCCACATCATGGGCGTGTCCGGGCTGAACGAGGTGGGGTAGTAGCGGTCGAGGGCGTCGACATCCGGATCGTCGTGGTGCTCCGGGTGGAGCAAGTCCTCGACGACCTCTTCGTAGGGTCGTTCGGCCAGCTCTTCGAGCTCGTCGCGGCTGGCGCCGACCCCGACGCGGCGCATGAGATGCGCCATCAACTCGATGCGGTCGTCCGCCATGGCTGTCCCTCCTCGACGTGTCGCGGGAGGACGCTGTCACGGCGCGGCTGCGCATCGCCCTCGTGCCGTGGTTATAGCATGCGGGCGCTGGCGTCCGCCGTGGTCAGCGAGCGCCTCTGAGTACGAGAAGCGAGGGGGAGAAGGGGCGTGACAGTTTCATCCCCGGTCGCGCCGCCATTGACACCCGTTCAGACGAAGAGGGCGGCGAACTGCACGAGGCAGCTAACATTCGTGTCTGGTGGGGCAGAGGGGAGCCGGGCGACAACACACTCAAAGACGGGACCGTAGATCATCATTCATAGTTCAAGAGCCTTCCCGAAACGGTCATGGAGTGGGAAGTTCGGAGCTTCGATGCTCACTGTCGGTCATCCCGCTCCGAGGGATGCTGCGGGGTCGCCGGCTTCGCGGCGACATTAGATCGGCCGAACTCACCGCCGACTATTTTGAAGAAGACGGTGAATCAGGCGGGGGCTGCCGAGGAGCTACATGGCAGAACGGATTAGCGGTGACCGCTGGATTGAGCTCTGGCGCACAGACGGCGGCGAGCTCTTCGTCCAAATGCAGGACGCGGCCTTGGTCGTCCCCATCAATGAGCGCGGCGAAGTGCTGCTCGTTCGTGAGCCTTCGCTCGCGTACGGGACACCAGTCCTCGTATTGCCCGGCGGCGTGGTCGAGGAGGGAGAGATCCCTCACATAGCCGCGAATCGCGAGCTGCGCGAGGAGATCGGCCTCCGCGCCGATCTCCGCCGTGCCGGCTCGGTAGCACCGATGGTGAAGTACGTCCGCTCACGCTTGCATGTCTTCGTCGGAACCCGTCTCGAAGTGGATCCTCTTCCAGGCGACGAGGCGCACGAGATCGAGATAGTCCCAACACGCCCGGAGGAACTTCCAACGCTCATCGCCACTGGCCAGATCAGCGACGCGTCGACGATTGCTGCGCTCTCCCTAGCCGGGCTGCCTACGACCGTCACAGGCGACGACGCTTAGATGAAGCTGTCGCGAGGGGGCGAGGTCCGCGACCGAGGTGACCACCCTGGTTCGGTTCGCCGCGTGCGCGTGCGCTGCTCTTCGCCAGATGTCATCGCGCCAATCATCGTCGGAAGAGGTGACGCTCGAGCGCGCGGCGAGGACTAGCGCCTGAGAAGACGACGCGCAGCGACGACACCGACGAACAGGCCGATCGCCACAACGGCCCCGAACGCCAGCAGGAGTCGTGACTTGCCACCAGCCGCCGCGTTCGCTGGGGGAGTTGGCGGCTCACCTTCGGAGGATCTCTCGCTGATCGTGGGGCCGTCCGGTCGACCAGTGTCGGCCCCGCCGCCACCCGCGGCGAAGAGCGTTCCGAGCCGCTCGACAACCGTGTCTCCGTACAACTGGTCCGCCACCGCGATCGCCTGATCGTATGTCGAACCGGCTTGCCACGGATCGGGCGGGTCGCTCTTGAGGGCACGGGCGTACATGGCGAGCGCCTCCTCGACCTTGTCTTGGTATAGCAGCGCCTCCGCTAGCGTTGCCAGGCTCCAGAAGTCCTCCGGCGCACGCTCGGCGAACGCCTGGGCGTCGGACGCGACCGCGGCTGCGGCACCCCGATCGCGGTCACCGGCCAGCCGCATGAAGGCGATGTTGATGCCGTGGTAGAACGCCTGCTCAGCGTTGTCCGCGCTCACGGCATCCTTGTATGCACCCTCGTAGAGCTCACGAGCCAGCTTCGCATCCTCGGCTCGCCCGCTCTGCAGCCACCGACGCTTGAAGCGCCCACCCAGAGTGCCGCGCGCGTCAGTGTCCTCGCCTGCGTAGCGGATCAGCACGTCGATCGCCTGTTCTTGGTCGCCGATGCCCTCGAGCGCGAGGGCCAACTCGACCAGATGAGGCCTGTCGAGCTCTTCCGCGTGCGGGAGGAGCTGCTCGACCGCCTCGCGGAAATCGCCGTGCTCGACCGCAACGCGAGCGGAGTTCCAGGGACCGCCGGGGGGGCGGCCCGTGTCGGCCACTTGATCGACGATCAGCGATACGTTCAAAGCGTCGATCCTTTCCGGATGGATCATCGTCAGATGGTCACCGGGCACCACGGCTTGGTACTCGCGCCGGAACGGATCGAGCGATGTCGTAGGAGGGATATACCGGTCTCGGTCGCCGGCGACCGCGCGGAACCCGAACTCAGGTTCCGCGCCGACCTCCTTGTCCCACCGGCCGCGCAGATCCGTTATGAACGCGCTACCGATAGTGAAGTTAGCTAGTTGGCGCTTGAGAGGAGAGAAGACGCCGGCCTTCTGGAGTCCGTTGCTCGGCGTCCCATAGAGCAGCAGGTGACTCAGGCGACCAGCGAGCGCCTCGCTCTCCACGATGGCCCGCTGCGCGACCAGCCCACCCATGCTGTGCGCAACGATCGTCAGCGCCCGGTAGCGACTGAGCGGCTTCACACCGGCTTGCGTGAGGAGATAGTCGGCCAACAAATCAATGGAAGGGTCGGCGGATTGGTGCGGAGAGAGGATGTTCCAACTGCTGAGAAAGTCCAGCTTGGAGCTCGTGCTGTACCCCAGGCTGTAGAGGTCCCAACTCGCGAGCTCGGGGGCCCTGGCCACCAGTGATGCGAATTGCGACCACTGCTCGTGCTGGCCGTTGAAACCGTGCAAAAAGATCAGCGCCGCGTCCGCATCTTCTTGACGGTACGCCTTGAGGCCGACGTCTTCGGTCATTCCAGCTTCCTTCCATCGCCCGCTAGGATCGTGCCAGCCGCGTTAAGGTCGCTCATCGCCACGACGAAGGCCGAGTCCTGCATCTCGACGAACAGCACTCGTGGTCGCCCGCCAGAGACCAATCCAGCGGTTTCCGGCGATCCGCTCGGGCATCGGGGCCCCTCCCTAGTCGCGGAGTGCTACTCCTCGACCGCCGCGGTGTCCGCCGCGGCGTCCGCCTCGGTCGTGAGTCGCCCGAACGCCTCGTTAAGATCCGTGATCAGGCCCTCGATGTCGCGATCGAAGAGATCGGCACGCATCACGTAGGCGTTCTGCCGCGGCAGCGAGCTGAGTTCGGCCGGCAGCTCATCCTCGCCGGGCATTTCCTGGCCGTTGACGAGCACCGGGATCACCACGAGACCGTCGCGTGCGAGCGCGCGACCGACCTCACGACGGATCCAGTCGCCGTCCCGGAGAATGCGATCGACGCCATCAGTCTGGTCGGGACCGCGCCACTGATCGCCGATGAGGGCGATGAACACGCCACACTCCTCGAGGGTGCTCTCGATCGCATCGACGAAGTCCTCACCGGCGGCCATGCTCTCCACGTCCATGAATACACGCCTCGCGCCGTAGTCCTGCACGAGGCGGTCACGGATGCGCCCTGCGAGGTCCTGCAGATCCGCTCGCCGGTAGCTGATGAAGATGCCAGGACCCTTCGGCGGGCCGAAGAGGACAGCGAACCAGCCGAGCCACCAGCCCAGGGCGCCCACCGCGATCGCACCAATCCCCAGGGCGGCCGCGATCCGCACGATCGGCGCGCCGACCGACGCGGCGCCAATGATCACTGGGGCTGAGTCTCCGCCAATGGGCTTGCAGTCCGCGGCAGTTTGCGAGGAGGCACCCGGCGTGCAGCTCAACAACTCGATCTTCACCGCGTAGCGGTCGGGTGTCGTGCTCTGAGGTACGTCGATCGAGAATTCCCAGATCACGACGTCCTCGCCCCCGACCACGGTCTGAATCTGGTCAAAGACCGACTCGTCCGGGGTGATCGTGAAGCTCCCCTCCTGAGCCGGGGTCACGCGGACCGCCATGCTCTCAGTGAGTAGCACCGGGAACGTGAATGGGTCCTCCCTACTGAGCAGATCTTCGACCGACGGTACCGTCGGAGCGGGCTGGCCCGCCTCGACGGCGGCTGCGGCCGCCGAGGCGAGATCCGCCTGCAGCCTCTGCGCGTCCTGATCGCTGATCGAGAGCTCGATCGGATCTCCCCCACAGGCGCCGGCGAGCAGCGCTGGCTGCTCTCGCAACGTGAGGTCGAGCGCCACGCAGATGCGCAGCGTCTCTCGATCGCCGGCGTTCAGCTTGGGCAGGTTGGCGCGTAGATGTCCCGCCACCGCGTCCTCGTCGACGATACGGGGGAGGGTGACGACCTTCTTGAGCGTGCGGCGACCGTCGATCTGCAGCCAGGCGCTCGCCTCGCTCTGATCTCCGGTCGCGACGGTGCGGAACCCGAGCGAACGCATGACGAGGTTGCCCTCGGTCGGCTCGATTTCACAGGTGATGACGCCGCGGCCTGAGAGTTCGCAACCGGCGGCTCGCAGCATCTCCTCGTCAGGCTGCACGAGGCCCGGCGGGAACTCAAGGATCGCCTCGACTCGCTCGCCGCGGCCGCCCTCCACCATCGGGAGTTCGAAGCTCACCTTGAGCACTACCAGCTCGTCAACGAGTACGAACCCAGCCGCCGCGAGCGGTAACTCGCGAAGCGAGCCGTCGAGGGCTAGCGAGGGCTCGACGCTTTCGGGAGTCAACGGTGGCATCGCAGTCGGCGTCGCGGTGGGCGTCGCGGTGGGCGTCGCGGTGGGCGTCGCGGTGGGCGTCGCGGTGGGCGTCGCGGTGGGCGTCGCGGTAGGCGTCGCCGTCGGTGTAGGCGTCGGCGTTGGGGAGGGCGGTGGTGGTGGCGGCGGCGGGGATGGTGGTGATTCGATATCGAGGTCGAGCGTCGCCGGACCAACGGTCGCTCCGTCGAACGAAGCATGCGCGATCAGCGTCGTCGCGCCGGCGCGCCGCGCCTGGAAGTTCACTGAAGCGCCGCCGGAGATTGTCTCCGGGTCCCCATTGCTTTCCAGTGCGCCCACACCGACCTCGCACGCAACGCGCGCAAGACCGGGCAGCCCGTCGAAGAGCTGGCACCCCGGGTTGCTCGCGCCGGCAAAAGAGAGCGCTCGATCGTCGAAGCTGACGACGAGCCCGATCGTGCCGCCAAGGCTGCCTGTGATCTCGACGCCAGCACGGACCGTGAAGGTGTCGCCCACCACAAGGGCCGCCGGCGAGATGAGCGCGAACTGGATCGCGATGGTCGATGCCTGGATCGGATCGCCAGTAATAGTGCAAGCGAACTCGTCAGAGAAGTTCGCACCATCCGCGCTGCAACCGTCGAAGTCGAGCGTGACAGCCTGACCGACGCCCTCGACGCCCCAGGCACCGAGGGCCAGCTTAAGCGTCTGCTGCTCGCCCGGCTCGAGCGTTACGGTTCGCTGGCGGGCGAGCGCGCCGTCGGTCACGAGGAAGCTGCGGGTCTCGTCGTCTGACGTCGCCAGATCGATGGTCAGCACCGGCAACGGAGGGATAGGGGTGACCGTGCCAGGCGTGACTGTCGGCGGAGGATCAGGCTCAGCCTCGAACGAAACGCCCGTCACACCGCCTGAGCCGTTGATCTCGATCTCCAGGCGCGTGATGCCATCGCGCCCTAGGGCGACGACTCCGGCAACTCCATCGCCGCTGAGGAAGGGCAACGGATCACCGACCTCGCCCGTTACGTCGAACACGCGAACGGTCGCACCTGACTCCATGTCGATCAGTCCGACTGAGTTAACGCGCACGGGGGCGAAAGCGTTGAAGTTGAAGACCAGCGTCCCACCGGCGGCGGAGTCACCCGGGTCGGATGGGTTGCCGTCCGAGATGACGAGGATGTTCCCCTGCCCGGGCGCGAAGAGGTCCGGATCGCCGCCGCTGCAGGACGGATCGCAGTCCGCGTCGAACGTGATCGCGCCGCCGCCAACTGTGATCAGTCCGGCATGCGCAGGACCGCTCACGCCGGCGCCTATTGAGAACGCGCTGCCCGTGAACCCCTCGTCGACGCCCTCGAAATCGAGCGTATAGGCGGCCGGCTCGGCGCTCGCCGACGACCACAGCACCACGCCGGCGGCAGCGACGAACACCGCGCCCAAGGCGAATGCGAGTGATCTGAGCATGCGGCGGGAGACCTTCGGCGTCATTCGACTGAGAGGCAGAATCGTACCGCTATGCCATCCCAACACACGTCAGACTATATCTGAAGTTATCTGAGCGTATCTCGTCGCTCCTGCGGCACGACGGTTGTCAGACGACTACGAATCTCGGCTCGCCGTGTCGATACTTGCCCAGCCGCGGTAGGTCGAGCTGTAGCGACGCCAACGAGGATCCCCGATGCGCCCCCACAACTTCGTCGAGTACCTGGTCACAAGATTCCTCGATGAGACTGGCGGCTCGGGTCGGGTCGCTCTGTTCCGCTCCAAGACAGGAGTCGACCCGCTCGCCGCCGACGATGCGGCTCAGGCGGCACTCCGGAACATCGCAGCGCTCGCCACCGATCGCGACGAGCGAACCGCAGCCCTGCTGATCGATCTCGACGCCGGACGCGACTGGGCGAGTGATCCTGTGTGGAACGACCTGAACGCGTCGATGGTGATCGGGCCGCTCTCGGCCTCCGACCGTCTCGCCCTCGCCGTGCAATCGATCGAACGAGGGGACGACCCTAGCGCCGTCCTGTGGCCAAGCGGAGAACCCACCGACGGCCGGCTCCTCGAAGCGAATTGGCTCGATTTCCCGCCGATGCGCACCCGGCTCGCTGATCGCTCCAAGTTCGCCCTGCTCCTTGGAGCCGGAGCAGCAGATGCGGTGCGCAGCGCCCTTGAAGAGCACGCCAATTCGCAGGCCGGCAACGCGACGGCGCTCCGCAGCGAGGCGGTACGGCTCTTCGATCAATACGCCGCAGCGACCGTGACGATGGCGTCACCCGGGTCGGTCTCGGAAGCAACTGCCGACCTCGAGCTGGCCCTTGCCTGGCCTGCCACCCAGAGCCTTCGACGCCTGACGGAGGCGGCGTAGCCGCGCTCTATTGAGCGGTGTAGCTCCGCGTCTTCGATAGAATTCCGCCAAAGGCGGCAGATTACTCGTCTCAAACCCCTCGAATGCCCGTGACTGTCGTATAGGGATACCTGACGTGCCTATACTGCTGTCGCTCACGAAAAGCTGCATCGCGAGGGTGTCTCATGCAGTCCTTGAGAAGCAGATTCTTCCAACAGCCGCGGGCTCCAGATCGCGCGCTCCTGAACCAGGACTTCGAGAAACTGAAGAGCGCCGCGCCCGGGCTTGTGCACAACCCAGATCCGGCTGGGCTGAATCCACCGATCGCTCTCGCGCTCTCGGGCGGTGGCTTTCGCGCCACCCTGAGCGCCCTGGGCGTGATGCGCTTCCTGGCGGATGCCGGGCTCCTCAGCGACGTTCGAGCGGTCTCCTCCGTCTCCGGCGGGTCGATCGCCAGCGGCATGTTGGCCAAGACTTGGAGTCAGCTGGAGGCGGAAGACTTCGAGCCCGCGGCGTTCAACAATCTGGTCCTGTTCCCGATCGTCGAGAAGGTGAGTACAGGCAACCTGCAGCGGTCGGTACTGCTCAACACCTGGAGAAGCATTGGGCCGCGTTCCCTGAGCGACGTCATGTCAACGAAGCTCGACGAGTGGTTTTACGACGGGGTCAAGCTCGACGAAATTCCGCCGACACCTGGTTCCGAAGACACACACTCAGGCATTCGGTTCATCTTCAACGCCTCGGACATCCGCACCGGGCGTCGTTTCGGGTTCCGGCAAACGGACATGGGCGAGTGGGGAGACAAACGCTTCACCGCGGAGGGTGTTCGGCTGTCACAGGCCGTAGCTGCGTCGTGCGCTGTCCCCGGCGTGTTCGCGGCGATCAAGCTAAAGGTGAAGGAGGATCCACAAGCGCAACCTCGACTGGTGGACGGCGGCGTATACGACACGCTCGGCCTCGATGCGATCGATCACCCTGAGTCTCACGCGATGATCATCTCCGTCGATGCCGGTGGCGTGTTCAACAAGCCCGGACGACGGAGCCGGTTGCTGGCGTTCGTGCCGTTTGCCGGCCAGGCAACGGCATACATGCGCTCCAGCGAGATGATGAATCGAGTGAACTCCACAGAGCGGATTCAGGTGATGGTCGAGCGCTTCCGGGGATGGCGCGACTGGCATGCAGCTGGTGGCCAGGGCGATCCGCCCGAGTGGACCCGCCGTGGCGTGCTGTTCGGTCTGCACAGCCGGCTCCCGGATGCGCCCGCGGAGTGGCAGAACACCGCTCCGGAGGTCCCAGACTGGGCCGGCAACGTCACCGCCGACGCGTGGGGCAACGAGTTAGCCGCCGTCGAGACATCGCTGAACAAGTTCAGCCGCGAGCAGTGCAAGTCGCTCATCTACCGATCGTGGTGGCTCGCCGGCGCTTCGCTCGCGCGCTGGCATCCCGAGCTCTTTCGGTCCGAGAGCTACCCGGAGTGGGCGGACTTCTAGGGGCCACCGCAACCCGGTTCAGGCGCGCGAGAGAACGCCTCAGAGACTCAGGCGGCGCGCTCGCCCTGACGGACGGTGTTCCGGCCAGCGCGCTTCGCGGTGTAAAGCGCACGGTCAGCCTCCGCGAGGAGATCGCCCGCCGCCGTGTGAGAGGTCGGGACGAACGTCGCAACGCCGACGCTCACACTCGCTCGCAGGCTCTGACCCTCCCAGGTGATGCCTGCACTGTCGACGCGGGCACGGCATCGCTCCGCCGCGTCGAGGGCGTCCGGCACGTCCGTCCGCGGCAGCACGACGACGAACTCGTCGCCGCCGATGCGCGCGACCAGATCGGTATCGCGAGACACCTCCGACAGCATCGAGGAGACCGCTCTGAGCACGGCGTCGCCGGCCGGATGTCCATACGTGTCGTTCGTTGACTTGAAGCGGTCGAGGTCGATGAGGAGCAGGCTGAGCGACGCTCCGCTCCACTTCGCGCTCGCCATCTGATTACCTAGGAACTCCTCGAGTGTTCGTCGATTCGCGAGTCCCGTCAGCGAATCGGTTGACGCGTCTCGCTCGAGCTGGTCTCGGAGTTGGATCTGCGCGGTAATGTCGTGGAAGACCCCCTGCATCCCTCGGAAGCTGCCGCTCGGGGTCAACATTGGGTGCAGATGCACTGACAGCCAGCGGCGCTCGCCGCTCGGACCGATCGTCACTGGAAGCTCCAGTTCGCGCTCCACGGGGAGCCCCGCGTCTCGACGCGCCCGCCATTCGACCATGCGCTCGCGGTGGTCTGGAGCGACCAGATCCAGCGGCGTGAGCGCGGTGAGTTCGCCCAGCGGCTTGCCGAGCATGTGGAGCCCGGATGGGTTCACGGTGCGGAAGTGGTTGTCCGCTGTCGTCGTGAAGATTCCAACCTCCGCGTGATCGAAGATGTTCTGATACTGGTCTCGCTGGGCACGGAGCTGGCCGGTGCGCACCGCCACCATCCGCCGGACTTGCGCCGTCCGGAGCAACACCGTCCGAACGAGTGCCACCATCAAGGCGGTAATGGCCAGACCGCCGCCCAGCGTGGCCCAACTCCAACCGGCAGAGCCGAACGCGGGCATGGCCGTGGCCACAACCCGCCACTCCGAGCCAGCCACATCGATCGAGTGCGACGCCTGGAGCGCACCTCCGTCCGAGATCGGGGGCTGCCCCATGTGCGGAACCGTGGCCAGTAGCTGGCTGCCGGTCTCCGCGCGGGGATCGAGCAGTGCCACCTCGACCGTCTCCGCTGGGAACACCGAGAGAGCGCCAGCAACGAGGTCACCCGCGCGATAGACCCCGAGCGTGAACCCGAGCAAGCTCTCGCGTCGAGCGGCTGTCGTCTCCACGGTCGCGCCCTGGCGATAGACGGGCTGGAGCGCCAGGAAGCCGAACTGTTCGCCAGTCTCCTGGACGAGCCGAATCCGCTCGGTGAGTTGGAGCGTCCCACTGTCCGCCGCTTGGTCCACCGCTTGAAGCCGGACCGCGTTCGAGCCAAGGTCGAATCCGAGCGCTGCCTCATTGCCCTCCAGTGGAGTCACGAACGTGACGGGGTAGTAGATGTCTCGGTTCGTTGCGACTCGGAGTGCTCCATCCGCATCGCTCTCCTGGATGCTGAACGTCGGATGGACGAGTCGAACCTCAGCCTCGAACGCCTCGCGCTCCTCCGCGGAGACTGCGGAGATCCACTCGAGCGCCTGGATCGGCGCGATGCCCGAATCGAGGGCTGACTGGCTCACGCCCGAGAAGACGGTCTCATCAATGACGTTGTCCGCGTCCAGCACCCCGCCAAGCATCTGGACGATCGCCAGACTGGCGTTCAACTGCTGCTCGACCGCATCCGCGCGGTCCTGCGCAGCGGCCGCGAACCGATCCTCGAGCGATCCTCGTGCTTGCTCGACCTGCGCGTGCCAGACAAACAGGGTGACAGCAACGCCGAGCAGACCGAGAGCGGCGGGCACCCAGATCGAGGCGCGTCGGGAGAGCCCCAGATTGGCCAGAGATCGATCCATCGACACTTCTCCTCGAAGGCGAGAGTCGCTTCTGAAGTGCAAAACAGGTTGACCGTTTAGTCAGCCACTAACCTCGATCGTCGGCCGCGTGTGGGGTTCGCTTACCGGGGAAACCCTGAGGTGGCCGTTCGCCACCAGCTCCGCGCGAACGGCTCCTCGGCTTGCCAGCGCAGCCCGGTCGGCCACGCCGATCGCGAGCATGGGCGCGGACTCCAGGACGCGGCGCGCGGTACACTGCCGCGCGAGCGGGAGTAGCTCAGGGGTAGAGCATCTGCTTCCCAAGCAGAGGGTCGAGGGTTCGAATCCCTTCTCCCGCTCCAACTTCGACCACACTTGCTGGAGTGTGAGGTTCCGGTAGCTAGGCGACACCCTGGCGCCGGTACCTGCACGACACTTCGCGGACGCGGCTCCGGTACGCAGGCGACACTGGCTCCGGTAGCCGGGCGACACCTGGCTTCTCTTCCTGGTCCTGCTCGATGGCCCCTCCCGGTGGACGATCCCGTCCGCAGCGGAGGAGGCCGCCATGCTGGTGGAGTTGGGGCTCGTGGAACAGCGGCGCAGGCGCTCGCAACGCTGCTGGTACGGAGTGCGTGGCGCACTCTGTCGCCTCTGGGACCAGGCGACGATCGGAACCGGCGCCGTTTTCGACAAAAGCATGAGCAGACGGGCCGATCCGGGCCAGTCCAGCCCCGTTCCGGGCGAATCCCGGGCTGAGCACCCATTCGGAGGCCTCGAGGTGGCGGCACCTCGACAGCATGACGACGAGCAGCCGGCCGATGCCTGAAAAGCCTTATGGCTCTAGGAATAGTCAGTGGAATGATCCGCCCGCCGAGGGGCCAGACGACCGCGATCGGGCGGCGCGCGTGTTGACACATGTTGACACTATAAAAGAGGGGAATTGGCCCATTGACACCATGTTGACACTATAAAAGAGGGGAATGGCGAGAACCGATGCCGACGACTGTAGCCTGGCGGGACGTGTTCCTCGAGCGGCTCAAGGCTACGGCCAATGTCGCGCTCGCAGCCACCGGGGCGGGCGTGACCCGCCAGAACGCCTATCAGACACGTAGCCGGAACAAGAAGTTCAGGCGCCAGTGGGACGAGGCGCTCGAGCAGGCCGTGGATCTGCTCGCCGGCGAGGCCCGGCGGCGTGCTACGGGCATGAACCGCGATGTCTGGTACGCCGGCAGGGTCGTGGGGTCGGAGCGCGTCTACTCGGACGCGCTGCTCATGTTTCTGCTCAAGGCGCACCGGCCGACTATGTACCGCGACAACGTCGCGGTGGAGCACTCGGGCGGCATGGAGATCGCGGGCGACCGCAAGGTCACGTTCGAGTTCGTGCGGCCTTCCGAGCAGCACGCCCGCACGCTGGCCGAGCTCGCAGCCGAGGAGGCCGAGGAGGCCGAACGCGCAGCAGAGGAGGCGCCGTGAAACCGAGACTGATGAGAGCCAACCCGTGGGACGGCAAAACCTCATGCGGCCCACCGATACTCATGATGCAAGCCTCCTAGCACCGGCTTGCTGACGACTCGCTGGCTCGGCGTCCGCTGCACCGGCGAGCGTCCCTCCGGAGAGTCGAGCGCCAATGACCGATGCGGCCGCATCGCGTTGTAGTGCTGGACGTCGTGGGGAGGCAAAACTAGATCGTGAGCGATCCAGGGAGCTTCCAGGAGAGACTCAGCCGATCCTCCTCCTGGGGGGCCAGGCTCAGTCAGGATCGCGCGGATGAATATTGCCGCCCCACGGCCGGATGCGGCGCCGGTCGTGGTCGATCACGATGAGCACGTAGAGCGTGCGGAAGGCGAGCGTCTGGACCGTGAACAGATCGGCGGCCCAGATGCTGGACGCGTGGTTGCGGAGAAACGTGCGCCACGACTGGCTCGGGGGGCGCCGCAGCGCTTGCCGGCGGTAGCGACTCACGGTGCGGGCGCTGACCTCGAAGCTAAGGGCACGCAGCTCGCCGACGATGCGGACGGCGCCCCACCGCGGATGCTCAGTGGCGATGCGGACGATCAGCTGTCGCAGCTCTGCGGGAATCCGGGGTCGTCCGGAGCGGCGACGACTCTTCCAGCGCCAGTAGGCGCGCCAAGCAGAACGATGCCAGCGCACCACCGTGTCCGGCTCGACCATCACGAGCGTGCCTCGCCAGCCGGACCAACCACGTGCCAGCAGTGACCAGAGTCGGCGGTCGTGGCGACGGAGCCGCGGTCGACGACGGCCCCTTGTGTAGACGGCGAGCTGATGCCGCAGCGCCAAGTTCTCGAGGACGAGATCGCGGCGGGCGCGGACCGATGCGAAGAGTGCTGCGACAAGCAGACGGAGGTAGAGCACAGACGAGCCTCTCGTGGCTCGCCGATACTCTGCTATCTCAGCATCGAACCGCACGGATCAAGTTTTGCCGTCCCACGGGCGCGTTGCCGTGGTCCCCTGGTGACGGCCCGAACACGCTGGCGCCGAGCACGAGCGCGCTCACGCGGAAGGAGCCTCGCCGCCGAGAATGATGCGATCCGAACCCTATCCCGGAGCCCTCCTGCTGGGCTACGCTCGGAAGAAGAAGGAGGTTGGGATGGCCGAGACGCTACACCCCGTGTTCACATCGCAGTTGGCGCAGGCCGCGCACTACATGAACGACAGCGCCCAGATGCTACTGGTCGAACTGAACCGTCATCGGGAGATCTCGGGGCGCAAAGAGGTCTCGGACGAAGCCCGACGCATCCTCGCACGATCCGGTGTCGTCGAGAGTCTGCGGCGCCTACGGCGCCTCTCTCGCGTTTATAGCTGAAGGCTTGGGATGTCTGAGATAGATGTCGGCCGCAGGCTCATTGAGCGGATACGCAATGGAGTTCAGGCCCAGGCCGAGTTGACCAAGTTGCTGGTGGTCGAGCGCAACCGATGCGTGGCCGAGTTATCGAGAGGCGAGGACGCAGCTGACAATTGTGCCCATGTCGCGGCGATCCACTACGGAATCCCGACGGAGATGGCGCGTGGGCTGATCGCCGAGGCCGACGCCTGCTAACGCCCGGGACCGGGGATCGCAGGGCGGATTCAAGTGGTCATCGCAACGCCTCGAGGTGAGGGGTTGTGATGGGAAGGTCACCGGGGTGGGCGGCGAAGGCGACAGGAAGGCCGGCGATGCGATCTCCAGGCCGTCCACCGGTTGCGCGTCGTGAGCATCGCCAACGGTTCTGGCTGGCGATCTCAGAAGGGTTGTCGAGCGAGGATGCCGCTGCGGCGGCCGGTGTGTCTCCAGCCGTCGGAGCACGCTGGTTCCGTGAAGGTGGTGGCATGCCGACAACGGCGAGGAGCAGCAGCACGTTTTCGCGGGCTAGAACTCGCATCTCCGACCCTATCTCACCGCGGTCGCCTCAGCGGCGCGGCGAACCATCCTCGGCCTTATTCACCGATCGCGGCGTCAATCACCTCGCGGAAGTTCTCGATGGGCTGCGCGCCGCTCAGGAACTGCCCGTTGATGAAGAACGACGGCGTCGACTGCACACCCAGGTCGCGGGCCTCCGCCGTCAGGTCCTGTACGACACTGTCTTTCACGCCCGAGTCGAAACAGCGGTCGAACGCGTCGACATCGAAATCGGGGAACTCCACTTGCAGTTCGCGGGCGAAGTGCTTGAGGTTGCCATCCGAGAACGCGCCGCGATTCTCGCCGCTCTGCCGCAGGAACAGCAGGTCGTGGTAGTCCCAGAACCGTCCCTGGTCGAGCGCGCACTCGGACGCTGAGGCCGCGCTCAGCGACTCCGGACCGAGAAACGCCATGTGCCGGTACTCAAGCGAAGCCTGGCCCGTCTCGACGTACTCCTCGAGGAGCAGCGGAGCGGTGTCACGCGTGAAGCGCCCACAGAACGGGCACTGGAAGTCGGAGAACTCGATGATGCGCACCGGCGCCGCGGGGTTGCCCTCGATCCGCCCCGAGACCTGGCTGCGCTCGATCGGAACGTAGGGGTCACCGCTGGGGTCCTCGTCGCCGGGGAGGTTGAAGAAGATCAGCACGCCGACCGCCACAGCGCCGCCGGCCAGCGTCCCGATCACCGTGAACCCGCCCCACGAATCGATGGTCTTGCGCCAACCGGCGCGACCGGAGTCGGAGGGCTGCTGCCCCTCCTCCTGCTCGCGGCGCTGCCGTCGATTGCGTCGTCTGCGGTTCCTGCCCACTGCGGCCTCCGGCTGTCGAGCGGACCCTGGACCCGGATCGCTCCCATTATCCGAACGGAGCAGCCTGCGCGCCACGAACACGTCGCGCCCCGCGGGCCGCCGCGCCGCCCAGGCCGCACGCTGATCCGACGTTGACCACCACGACCGCCCCTCCGCCTCGCGTCGCAACGGTGCGCCGCAATGTCCGCCTGCTCACGGCGTACGAGGTCTTTGCGGGTCTGATCCCCTTCCTCGCCGTCTGGGTCGTGTACCTGACCGACTATCGCGATCTGACGCTCGCGCAGGTGCGCATCATGGAGGGCGTCTTCTGGGGCATCAAGATCGTCGCGGAGATGTCGACCAGATCGGCCGCCCGTTTGCCGGTTCGACGCTTGACTTCCGGACCGAACAGATCCAGAGCGCTTGCAGCTCGCTCTAAGTCGCCGACGCACGCCCGGGCGTCACCTCGCGCCGGTCGGAGTTCAGATCGGCGACGGCGATGACGTGATCGAGGCACTCGTGCCGGAGCGTCCCGATCACCCGCTCGGCGATGGCGTTGGCGTTCGGCGCGCGCACCGGAGTCAGAATCGTCTCGATCCCGAGCCGTCGAGCGCGTGCGATGAAGTCTCCGCCATAGCTACGGTCGCGGTCTCGGATCAGGAACCCTGGCTGCTGACCCCAGGCGGTCGCCTCGATCATCTGCTGCCAGATCCAGGGCGCGTTCGGATGCTCCGTGACGTTCCAGTGCCGGATGCGGCGCCGGTCGTGGTCGATCACGATGAGCACGTAGAGCGTGCGGAAGGCGAGCGTCTGGACCGTGCACAGATCGGCGGCCCAGATGCTGGGCGCGTGGTTGCGGAGAAACGTGCGCCACGACTGGCTCGGGGGGCGCCGCAGCGCTTGCCGGCGGTAGCGACTCACGGTGCGGGCGCTGACCTCGAAGCCAAGGGCACGCAGCTCGCCGACGATGCGGACGGCGCCCCACCGCGGATGCTCAGTGGCGATGCGCAGGATCAGCCGCTGCCACTCGGCGGGAATGTGGGGACGTCCGGAGCGGCGACGACTCTTCCAGCGCCAGTAGGCGCGCCAAGCAGAACGATGCCAGCGCACCACCGTGTCCGGCTCGACCATCACGAGCGTGCCTCGCCAGCCGGACCAACCACGTGCCAGCAGTGACCAGAGTCGGCGGTCGTGGCGACGGAGCCGCGGTCGACGACGGCCGCTACCACTCGGCGGGAATGTGGGGACGCCAAGGTCCGCGACGACTCTTCCAGCGCCAGTAGGCGCGCCAAGCAGAACGCTGCCACCGCACAACCGTGTCCGGCTCGACCATCACGAGCGTGCCTCGCCAGCCGGACCAACCACGTGCCAGCAGTGACCAGAGTCGGCGGTCGTGGCGACGGAGCCGCGGTCGACGACGGCCCCTTGTGTAGACGGCGAGCTGATGCCGCAGCGCCAAGTGCTCGAGGACGAGATCGCGGCGGGCGCGGACCGATGCGAAGAGTGCTGCGACAAGCAGACGGAGGTAGAGCACAGACGAGCCTCTCGTGGCTCGCCGATACTCTGCTATCTCAGGACAGACCTGCACGGATCAAGTTTTGCCGTCCCACGGCGTGAGCGAGTCGCTCACGTCGTACGCGCCGTCCCGCCACTGTTGACGCAAAAAAGTAGGCGTCCTGTGGGGCACGAAAACCTCATCCGCCGTATCCGCGAGACGCGCCGCTGACTCCGAAACGCTGAAATCATGGGCTGGATGGAATATTGCCGCCCCACGCGGTCAGGAGCGCGTCCCAGTCATCGTATTCGTGCGTCAGACGCTCGAGGGACAATGCGTCCTGGAGCGCCTTTGTCGCGCCGCTCCCGGTGTGAGGCCGACTGACCGTCCCGGCGTCCCCGATCAGCATCACTCGTCCAGACACGTAGGAGTCGACCGCCTCGTCGTAGATCGGCTGGATCGAGACCTCTTCCCTAGGAGAGGCGCGCACGATCGCCTGCTGGTCGTCCGGGAAGTCCTGCGTGAGGAGACGCTCGAGGTGGGAGTAGGTCGCCGCATCGAGATCGCCCAGCGCGATCGAGGTGGGCTCGTCGAACTCGAGGCCAGCTGGCTGTGGTGCATAGATCGCCCAGTTGACGCGGCGATGGCCGATCGCGGTACCGTCGTCGAAGTCGGGGATCATGTAGACGACTCCGTGACCACCCTCCAAACAGACCGTGCACCAGGCGTTCTCGCCGTCCGCGCGATCGATCGCCTCGCGTTGCTCAAGACGGGACTCCGCATAGTTCCCGCGCCACAGCACGTATCCGGCGTACTCAGGGCGCGAGTTCGGGTGCAGCTGGCCTCGGACAGCCGAGCGGTACCGTGACGATCTGCTCCGACGAGGACGTCGAATGTGCGCGTGCTGCCGTCGGTGAAGGCCGCGCGGACCCCATCGGAGACCTGCTTGAGATCAGTGAGCGCCACGCCATCGCGATAGCACTCGTCGGATACGCGAGCCCGCAGAGACCGCCAGAGCACGCCCCTGTGGGGCACGAAAACCTCATCCGCCGTATCCGCGAGGCGCGCCGCTGACTCCGAAACGCTGAAATCATGGGCTGGATGGAATATTGCCACCCCACGACCGGCTTGCTGTCGACTCGCTGGCTCGGCATCCGCTGCACCGGCTTGCGTCCCTCCGGAGAGTCGAGCGCCAATGACCGATGCGGCCGCATCGCGTTGTAGTGCTGGACGTACTCACCAAGCACCCGCCTCAGATGCCGTTCGTTGACGGCGATGACGTGATCGAGGCACTCGCGCCGGAGCGTCCCGATCACCCGCTCGGCGATGGCGTTGGCGTTCGGCGCGCGCACCGGAGTCAGAATCGTCTCGATCCCGATCCGTCGAGCGCGTGCGATGAAGTCCCCGCCATAGCTACGGTCGCGGTCTCGGATGAGGAACCCTGGCTGCTGACCCCAGGCGGTCGCCTCGATCATCTGCCTCCAGATCCAGGGCGCGATCGGGTGCTCCGTGACGTTCCAGTGCCGGATGCGGCGCCGGCCGTGGTCGATCACGACGAACACGTAGAGCGTGCGGAAGGTGAGGGTCTGGACCGTGAACAGATCGGCGGCCCAGATGCTGGACGCGTGGTTGCGGAGAAACGTGCGCCACGACTGGCTCGGGGGTCGCCGCAGCGCTTGTCGGCGGTAGCGACTGACGGTGCGGGCGCTGACCTCGAAGCCAAGGGCACGCAGCTCGCCGACGATGCGGACGGCGCCCCACCGTGGATGCTCAGTGGCGATGCGCAGGATCAGCCGCTGCCACTCGGCGGGAATGTGGGGACGCCCAGGTCCGCGACGACTCTTCCAGCGCCAGTAGGCGCGCCAAGCAGAACGATGCCACCGCACCACCGTGTCCGGCTCGACCATCACGAGCGTGCCTCGCCAGCCGGACCAACCACGTGCCAGCAGTGACCAGAGTCGGCGGTCGTGGCGACGGAGCCGCGGTCGACGACGGCCCCTTGTGTAGACGGCGAGCTGATGCCGCAGCGCCAAGTTCTCGAGGACGAGATCTCGGCGGGCGCGGACCGATGCGAAGAGTGCTGCGACAAGCAGACGGAGGTAGAGCACAGACGAGCCTCTCGTGGCTCGCCGATACTCTGCTATCTCAGCATCGAACCGCACGGATCAAGTTTTGCCGTCCCACGGCCCCCCGGGCGTGTCGAACTCCAAGACGATGAGCACCGCTCCGTCGTCCGTTGCCTTGCCAATCGCCCTGGACAGAAAGCGGGCGCTGATCGGATCGATTGCCCCGTCGATTCTGAGGACGGCCACATGGGGACCATCCGCGCTGGCCGGCGACAGCCCCCACGAGAGGACCAGCCAGCCCAGGCCAAGTGCGAGCAGTGCGATACCGACTCCGCGGAGGACTCGCTCTGCCACGGCGCCCCTCCGGCGAAACGCGCCGGCGGGAGTATCTCGACGGCGCCGACAACTGTCAACGAGTGCACAGCTCGCTTGGATACCGGCCGCCAGCGCCGCAGGCAACACCAGAACCGCTCACGCCTGGACGGCTCGCACCCGCCCTGCGCGATGAGCGAGCCCCTGCGGCGTGGGCCTCGAATGCGGCTGGATCGCCGTTCACCGTACGGTATCCCGACCTGGCGGACGGCGGCCGGGGTGCGGTGGCCGTGGCGCCGATCAGCGGGCCGCGCTAGCTACCATGCGTGCAGCAGGACGACCTAACGACAAACCCGCTGAGCCACAGCCGAGGTGCAAACGATGACCACATTCCGCCAGTTGCTGAGCGGGTTCGAGGAGTCGGCGAAGACGCGTGTCGCGCAGGGTCGCCACTTCGAGCAGTTCTGCGAGGCATTCTTCCGGCTGGCCGCGATCCCCGGCTACGAGTTCGACAAGGTCTGGGCGTGGAACGACTGGCCGGGCAGGGGCGAACGCGGGGATACCGGGATCGACCTCGTGGCGCGCGAGGCAGGCTCGGGCGACCTCGTCGCCATCCAGTGCAAGTTCTACGCACCCACCGCGACCCTGGCATGGCCGCAGGTCTCGACGTTCGTCGGGATGCTCGGCCAGCCGGAGTTCGCGTCCGGCATGATCGTCTCGACTGCGGGTGGAGAGTCCAAGAACGTCCACTCCAACATCGAACGCCACGCGAAGCCCGTGCATATCTGGCGCGTCGACGACTTCGAGGGTTCCGACGTCGACTGGGACCGATTCCGCATCGACCGCCAGACCGAGCTCGCGCTGCGCCCCGAGAAGCATCTCTACGCGCACCAGGAGCATGCGATCACCGATGTAACCGCAGGCTTCGGCGATCACGACCGTGGCCAGATGATCATGGCCTGCGGGACCGGGAAGACGTTCACCTCGCTGCGGCTCGCCGAGCGGCTCGTGGGCGCGGGTGGGTCGGTGCTGTTCATGGTGCCCTCCATCAACCTGCTTTCGCAGTCGGTCCGGGAGTGGGCGAACGACGCTGCGGTCCCTCTGGCAACCTTCGCGGTGTGCTCAGACATCCACGCCGGGAAGCGCACCCGCGACGAGGACATGAGCGTCAACGACCTCGCGTTTCCAGCGTCCACCAGCCCGGACGAACTGGTCGCTCGCGTGGCGGCGCGGTTCGAGCCCGATGCGATGACGGTGGTGTTCGCGACCTACCAGTCACTGGACGTGATCACGCGCGCACAACAGCAGGGACTGGACGCGTTCGACCTGATCATCTGCGACGAGGCGCACCGCACCACCGGCGCCTTCCGGGATGCAGGCGACCAGTCCGCGTTCACGAGGGTCCACGACAACACATACGTCGCCGCCGCGCGCAGGCTCTACATGACGGCGACGCCGCGGGTCTACGGCGACCAGACGAAGGCGCGGGCACAGGAGTCCGATGTGGTGCTGGCCTCGATGGACGACGAGGCCACGTTCGGCCCGGTCTTCCACGAGCTGCTGTTCGGCGATGCCGTCGCCCGCAACCTGCTCACCGACTACCGGGTGATCGTGCTCGCGGTGAATGAGGAGGCCGTCGACGGCGCGTTCCAGCGGCAACTGGCTGATCCCGAGTCCGGTCTCGCGCTCAACGACCTCGCCCGCATCGTCGGCTGCTGGCACGCACTCTCCAAGCGCGGCCCGCAGTTCGCGGGCGACCAGGTGGCGATGCAGCGCGCGGTCGCGTTCTCGACCACGATCAAGGCGTCGCAGGCATTCACGAAGGCCTTCCCCGTGATCGCGAACGAGGCGCTCGAGGATCGCCGCGACGCCAACGCGGTGCGGATTGAGGCCGACCACATCGACGGCACGACCAACGTCAAGGTCCGTTCCGAGGCCCTGGCGTGGCTCAGGGACCCGCCCGGGCAGGGCGTCTGCCGCGTGCTCTCGAACGCCAAGTGCCTGACCGAGGGCGTCGACGTGCCCGCGCTCGACGCCGTGCTGTTCCTGCAGCCGCGCAAGAGCATCGTCGACGTCGTCCAGGCCGTGGGCCGGGTGATGCGCCGCTCCGAGGGCAAGGACTTCGGCTATGTGATCCTGCCGGTCGGGGTGCCGGCCGGCGTGGCGCCGGAAGTGGCGCTGCGCGACCACAAGACATACCAGGTGGTCTGGCAGGTGCTGCAGGCGCTGCGTTCTCACGACGAGCGCCTGGCCGCCGAGATCAACAAGATCGGCCTCAACGGGACGTCGTCGACGATCAGCTTCATCGGGGTCGGGCTCGACGGCGGCGACCGCCCCGACGAGCCTGGCGTCACGACCACAGCGGAAGACCTCGACACCGCGCAGCTCGCGTTCCCCGATCTGGGTGAGTGGCGCGACGCCCTCTACGCGCGGATCGTCGAGAAGGTCGGCGACCGCCGCTACATGGAGCACTGGGCCGAAGACATCTCCCAGATCGCGGGCGCCCAGGAGACCCGGATCCGGGGCCTGGTCGAGCACCCCGGGCAGAACCCGGCCGCCGTCGCCCGCTTCGACGA